>JBFXFU010000008.1:0-92889 GCA_050178755.1 Sulfuricurvum sp.
AACGCCATGGTCAACTGGATATCGGCTTTAGTCGCTTACTCCTATCAGGAGAAAAAACCTTCCATTAATTTCTCGACAAATGAAAGAAATTTGTTGATGGCTTAAACGAGACTCACGTTAAATACGTCCGCGGTGATATGCTGGGCACCACCATCGAAAACAGCTCGGACGTCGTCTATATGATGCTGGGGTATTGACCATCTATCCGTTCGAGCCTTTTCTCCCCTGTAACGCTTTGGAAAAAGTCTAAAAATTTAGCGTAAATACGAAGCGCTGTTGATATCGATGCACGTGCCGTTGATGTATTCGGGCGATTCCAACGCCAGCCAGACCATCGTTTTGGCGACTTCGTCGGCATAGGCAAACCGTTTTGCCGTCACGTTTTTGAGAAACGCTTCGCGCCGTTCGATGGGGATCGTCTGGAGCATATCGGTCTCGACCGGACTGGGGGCTACGGCATTGATGATGATCTTCCCCTCAAAAATCTTCGCAAAACTCTTGGTCGCGTTGATCAACCCCGCTTTGGTGATTCCGTACCACAGGTCGGGATGTCCGATCTGTCCTGCGATGGAGGCATTGTTGACGATGCGTCCCCCTTTTGGAAGCATCTTCGCGGCTACCGCTTCGATCAGTTTTATCGGGACTTCGAGATTCAGCCGCAGCATCGACGCCACCTTCTCATCCGGATATCGGTCATAAGGGATCGAATACATCACCCCCGCATTATTGATCAATACATCCACCGGACCGATATCCTCGATCAGCGAAGGGATTTCTCCGATTCGGGAAAGATCGAATTCCACACATCGGACGTTTGGATGCCCGCATCCTTCAAACTCCGTAAAATCGCGGGCGATGACGATGACCCGATGCCCCAGATCGATCAAACGCCGGGTCGTTTCCCGTCCGATCCCTTTGTTCCCGCCGGTGATAATAATCGTTTTGGATTCCATAAATACTCCGTTGATTCATTCTGTGCTTGTAGACGTTTCGTCATCTTTCATGTATATGACGTAAAAATAGAGTTACTTTCCCATCGCCATCATCAAAAACCCGGTAAATCCCGCATTGTCGCTTCCGATGAGCGGACTCACCTGCGCTCTCATCTGCGCCAATTCACGGGTATATCGCGTATAAAATTCGTACGCCGGACGGGGCTTATACACGATTCCGCCGATCTCGAAAAATTTGATGATCTCTTTGGTCGTACTGGGCTTGATAAAAAAATTGTTTTCCCGGTCGTAATAATAAGGGATCAACGTCACGATCGACCATTTTGCCAGCCCAAAAAGGGCAAGCAGGTCCACCATCATCGAAAATCCCCGCTCTTGGTTGCCGTGCAACAACTCATAAAGAGCGATTGAGAGTATATCTTTTTGCTCCATACGCATGTGCTTAACCATATCACGTACTTTCGGCTTTTCAAACAATGAGACAAGGGTCGATTTGGAGACGATTTTGGTAAAACTCTCCCCGATCTCATCAGGATGTCGAAACCGCTCCGGGGCGAAGAGTTCCCGGACGCTCTTGCCGATTCCCGCCGTGTTGTGCCGCTTGATGATCGGCAAAAGCCCTTCGTCTTCAAAACCTTTGGGGTAAAAGGCAAAAAAATTGGCCTCGGCCTCTTTGAGTTTTTCAAGGTTCATGCTCTACTCCTCCTTCAACACTATCCTAACACTGAATCGATCACCCTCTCAGGAGATCGTGAGATGTTCGCCTAAAAATCCCAACGCTTCCGACGTCATCGTCGGGGTAAATTCGGTAATGTCGTATTGTGCAAGGCCGTGGCGGTAAAACGGATCGAGCGCAATGACCGCCTCTATCTCTTCGCGTGAAGAGGCTTGTGCCAAAATGATGCCACCCGTACGGGGAACCTTACGCCCCGACGCTAAAAAATGACCTGACCCGTAGTGCTTTGTGAGATATTCGACGTGTTCTGCCAGATACGAATCGACGTCATCCAGTGGTCTAATGTAGGTGAGTGAAATAACAAACATAATTTTAGTTTCCTTTGCCGAAATAATCCAGTGCGATTCTCTTGGCTTCGGCCCCGTTGGCTCCCTCACCCCGAATCTGGAAGGCAAACGTACGTACGGCATCCCCCGATTCCGTAAAACCGACAAACCACCCTATTCCTCCGCAGCTTCCCGTCTTCCCTCCGAAAGTCGAACCGTCTTTTGGTTCGAAGGTGATGATCTCTTTTGCCGTGTGCTGGGCACGCGCGCTAAAGGGAAGATTCTCTTTGACGAGCGCTTTGAGAAATGCCGCCTCTTCTTCCGGAGAGATTTTAAGACTCCCGCCCCCAAGCCAAAAATCGGTGAGAGTATGGGAAGTATCGCCGTTTCCGTAATGTGCCCGTGAAACCATCTGTGCCATTTGTTCCGCCCCGACACGTCTGGCCAATTCCTGATAAAACCATACCGCTGAAACTCCTATCGCACTGCGCATCGTGTGATCGCGGTTCCACGCAGGGTATTTCCGAATCACTCCGTCCCACACTATCGTTTCGTTCTCATCCTGCACCGCACCGTTATCCAGTGCGATCATGGAGTTAAGGATTTTAAACGTCGAGCAGGGATTGACCCTTTCATCGGCATGCGTACCGTACACCGTTTTAGAGGAGGTGTTAAGATCGATGATAACCGCCGTGCCGTCGTAGTGTCCGAAATCAGGTTCAGAGGCATTCAAAAACGCACTCAAACATAGTACTGCCAGACGATACATCCGATTCCTTTTTCCTTGTTTGTTGTAATGCATGCTTAACCCAATTAAATGCCTTAAAATTTTTAGACAGTGAGACGATCAATGTCCCTCATTTTGCAACCGTTTATTTTACGTAGATAACCTCATATTGTAATCTATGTAAGGGAAAAAGCATGCCTGATATTTCAAAAAGTAAAGTCCCCGAGGTTGTTTTAATTTTCTGGATTATCAAAATACTGGCAACGACGCTCGGCGAAACGGGAGGTGATGCTCTATCGATGTCTTTGGGGCTTGGATATCTGACCAGTACGTTTATATTTGCCGCTTTGTTTGCTTTGGCCGTTATTTTTCAAATCAAAGCGTCCCGGTTTAATCCCTATCTTTATTGGACGACAATCATCGCAACGACGACGGTCGGTACGACATTGGCCGATTACTGTGACAGGTCATTAGGCATCGGTTATGCCGGAGGATCTTCTATATTGATCGTGTTATTGGGGATGTCGCTTGTCTTATGGTATAAAACACTCGGTACGATTTCGGTCAATAATATCCAATCGACCCGGTCGGAAATTTTTTACTGGACGACCATAATGCTCTCTCAAACACTCGGGACTGCTTTTGGCGATTGGTTGGCCGACACCGCCGGTATGGGTTATCTTGGAGCCGGAGCGGTATTTAGCGGTTTTTTGATATTAATCGCGGCATTTTATTTTTTCACCTCTGTATCGCGCACATTGCTTTTTTGGGGAGCGTTCATATTAACAAGACCTCTGGGTGCCGTTGTCGGAGATTTTCTTGACAAACCGATCGCCCACGGTGGTTTGGAATTAAGTCGGTACAGCGCATCCATGGTGCTACTCACATCGATTATCGTATTGATTTTTATCTTTAAACAAAATCCGGCAAGCAAAATCCACTAAAATCTTCTTCTGTTAACTTTTTGTTATACGTTGATTGTGTTTGCGTTAACCTGAATAGTGAATAATGTTTATGGCGATTGCATAAGCAGCACTCGATGCAATCCCGACGTCCTTGACTCTCCTTAAAGTAACTGCCTTCAAATCGTTAGGTTGATTTTCGTCACTCCTGTTTTCAACCTACGATCTCTTTTGAAATTTGTATCCGTAGCACATGTGCTGAAATAATCTTATATTATTACATATTAATATTTCAAGCTCCTCTACAAAGAGATTACGAACCAGTGATCAAAAAGCATCGTAAAGGAGCGGTCTCCATGCAAAAAAATGTTATGTAAGATTAATTTATCAGTTGTAATAATTCAGTTGCTTTTTTTCATGTCAGCACTACTGCATTACGTCCGTTTTCTTTGGCATCATACAAACCGTTGTCAATACGCTGAATTAATTCATCGACACTATCATCCGATCTAAACATTCCTACGCCGATACTGACAGTTACCGATCTCTCAGGGGTGCTCAGATTTTTTTGAACATTAATACGGAAGTTTTCGGCAGCGATTCGAGCCTCTTCTGCGTCAGTATTGGGAAAGATAATTATAAACTCTTCACCACCCCAACGTCCTATAGCATCTGTTTCGCGAAAACTCGAACGCATCAACAAAGCAATCTCTTTTAGAATTCTATCCCCTTCCAGATGTCCGTAAGTATCGTTGATCGATTTAAAAAAATCGATATCGACCATCATAACACTACACGGATATTTTTGGTATCGGCTGACTCTTTTTCTCTCTTCTTCTAATTTCTCATCTATTTTCATCCGATTGAATAAACCGGTCAATTTATCGGTCATGGAAAGTTCAAAAAGTTTGGCGTTATAGCGCTTTAACTCGTAGTAACGCCACAGAAAAAATGCCGCGATGAAAAGCACTAATCCAACCAGTTCCATCACCGTTTTACGGTCAAGTCCTTCATGAACGATTACCCCAACATGCTTATTGACAATCGCTTCACGTTCAATAGGAGTGATGGTGGCGATCCCTTTGTCCAAAATATCACGCAGGATAGGTTCATTTTTTAGGACGCCTATTTTTAGATTATTTTCATAACCCAATGGCTGTCCAGAAATTTTTAGGTTGAACAACCCCTCTTTTTTGATTGTATAAGCCGCAACAATCAGAGAACGGACCGTAAGATCAGCTTTTCGCTCCGATACTAACTCCACTGCATGAGCTTCCGTCTCGACAGGGATGAAAATGAGATTTGGGAAATCCTTGCTAAAGCGCTCCAACATAGCCGTTCCTGCAGGAATTGCAATCCGTTCACCATCCAACGCTCTTATGTCTCCGATAAAAGGGTGTTCTTCTCTGGTGATAAGTATATTTGGATCAGAAAGAAGCGGTTCAGTAAAAATAAGCCATTTTTCCCGATCCGGAGTCTGGTTGACAAAACTGAGAATATCACATTGGCCACTTTTGGATTTTTCGAGAGTCTCTTCCCATGTTGCTGTCGGCAACAATTTGATATTGACTCCTGCGCGCCTTGCTGCTAATGAGATCAGATCCGCTGCAATCCCTTCATGCTTCCTGTCGGCATTAATAATTTCAAATGGCTCCCAGTCCGGATCAACGCACATCGTAACCACTTTCTTCTGATTCAGATAAACTTGCTCTTTAGCGCTGAGATGGACAGTATTTACATTCGTCCCTGTCATTGAAGATGCAAAGATCATAAGCCATGCTAAAACAAACGCTGGACGCATACCTTACCTTCTGACATCGGAATAAGGGTATTGTAGCGTAAACAACTATTCTTCTTTAAAATGTGTAGGTAGCCGAAAGGGTCAACATATCATTCGCATATCGGTAATTATTCGAATCTCTCCATTCATACTGCGCTTTGAACCATAATGCATCACTTATGTTCACTTTGTAAACTAAATTGACGACGGCAATGTCACTGTTTGGCATAATTGTTTCATGCAGATCGATATACGAATATCCGGTAATTAATGTTTGCTGCGGCAGTCCGACATACGAGAGATCAAATTTAAAATTGATTTTCCCCATTTGGCTTTTGGCAATCGCAGATACTGCGTCATCCTGTGCAAACATATAGGGCACTGTAACATATTCAGGGTACCCTCCCCAGTTTCCAAATGCCGTTACGGTTTGCGAATCACCGGTAAAGAAATTGTACGCAACATAAGTCGCTACTCCAATTTTTTTATTTTCCAGTGAAAGTTTTATCCCATAAAGTTCGTACGAACCATTCAGTCCGAGGGTATGGAGAAAATCTTTGAAGTGCCCGACATCACGCACGCCATACGCTTGAACTCCAAACGTGGAGACAATGCCCGTAGTCATTGTAGAAGGGAAGGCAATATCCGTATAAAATTCATCCACTACATCCTGGCAATAGTAATTCCACCCTTGTATCTTAATATCATTGTCATAGACAATGCCGCTCATAATGACCCCCTCATTTCCAGAGAGTCGGGAAATATCAATAGTATCGCCATCATTAGAATCAACCTTCTGCATATCAACCATGGCCAAAGAGGTATAGGTCTGTTGCGACATACTTTTAAAATTTTTGAAACTAACCAGACCATCCAATCCCGACATTTTCGAAATATATGAAAGGGTTATCTGTGTATAAGGAGTTGCCGCAACTGTCAATGTATAGGCTTCAAACAGATTTGGGATAATTCGGTAATCGTAGGTAGAAACGATAGGAGTATCGATCGGCTGACGTCCAAACAGTAAGACAAAACGGTCATCTTTGTATTCCAGTACCGCTTCTCCCAACGTTCGATAGGGAACTTTATTCACGTCGAACATATAGGCATCGGTCTTTTTCGGATCGGAGCTTCTCAACCCTAGATCACTTGTTTGATAATAGGCCACTTTGGCTTTAAAACTATTCCAATATGCAGTATCGAGTTCTATTTTTCCCCCTATGCCAAACGTTGACTGATCGAGTTTTGGAGCGATGCGGTCATTATTGATATACATCATCTTCGCATAACCCGATATCTGGCTTTTTTTCAATATCTGAAACAGATCATCTTCCGCGTATGCAGATAAAAGCAAAAAAAAAGTGAATGTACTAAGTAAAAAAAATCTCTTTTGAACTTCCAGGCTCACTTCCTTTTTATTGTTCAGTATAAAGCATCTATACGTTCTAAATGCGTGCTGATTTTAACCAACGTCCAAAAAATTTTCGACGATATCATTGTAATTTTTGCATGTTTTTAACGCTTCGACAACGACATCGAGAGGTTGGGCATACCGTTTAGGAAGATCGTATTCCCCATCACCTAATGTACATGCCGGCTTCTCATACGGTGGATCGAACTATACATTGTATGGTCCCGCCTCCAAAACGGCTACTCCCGAATCACTTCGTCCCACATTAATCGTTTTGCTCTTATCCCGCACCCTACCCCTCTCAAGTGCAATCATGAAATTTAAAATTTTCAACGTTCAGCAGGGATTGACCTGATCATCGGCATGGATGCCGTGCCGTCGTAGTGTCCGAAATCAGGTTCGGAGGCGTTCAAGAACGCACTCAAACATAGTATTGTCAGACGATACACCCGATTTTTTTCCCTGCTGCATTGAAATCCTAAAAAAACGTGGCGGTTGCGCAGCAGATTGCCAACAACAGACACAGTGGCGAATAGAGGAGAGTGTCCATACGGGCAAAAAGGGTGTTTTTTTGCTTTTTGAATATCCCGACATAGTTAAAGTCACCCATAAAACGGACAAAAAAGACAAACGTAAAAAGAGCACTGATGCTCTTGGCAACGGTGCCGCTTGATATAAGTGCATAGGAGAGGATACACAAAACAGCCGCTACGGCAAACGTAGCGATTTTTCCCGGAACAAAGAGCATTGCCCCTGTTTCATCCGTCGGTATAACCCTATCACTCCAGACTCTTCCACCCAAAGCCCAGTAAACGTGCAAACACGCGATCAAAAATATCACAACCGATCCGATCCATACTACTGCCAATCTTTATCCTTTATCAGGCTCTCAAATCGTAAAACATTGCCGAACAAACCGTTTTAAGATCCTCCGGAGACAACTCGATTTCCAATCCTCTGCGCCCGGCACTGACGAAAACCGTAGAAAAATTTTGCGCCGTCGTATCGATAAAGGTTTTGAGCCTTTTTTTCTGTCCGAGGGGACTTACCCCGCCTAGAAGATAACCGGTTGAACGTTCCACAGCCGTTCCCTCGGCCATTTCTGCCTTCTTCCCTCCGGCCGCTTTGGCAATCTGTTTCATCGACAGCATCGCCGATACCGGAATCACCGCGACCACCATCTGTTTCGCATCGATCGTGACGACAAGCGTTTTAAAAACCCTATCCGGAGCAACCCCCATTTTTTCAGAAGCTTCCAAACCATACGACTGATTTGCGGGATCGTGAAAATACGAATGGAGTTCAAAAGCGACTTTGGCTTTTTTAGCAGTATTGACGGCGGGGGTCATTCTCTATCTTTCAGACGGTGTATCGGTGAATCGTGTTTCATGGCATCATTATATAGCAATGTCGATGGTGTTTTCTGTATCTGTCCTATAGGTTTAGCAACGATGCTCATATTTTTTATAAGCCGTTTCAAGTTTCACAACATAAGATGGCTCTGGAACAAAAGCTACATAAATTTCTCTCTATTCCGTCCTGAATCTCTTTTCATTTTCTTTTCATTGTTTTTTTACAATTTCCCCATCTGATATAAGGAAAACGTATGAAAAATCTCTCGAGATCTACCGTAGTCAGTTTGATATTGCTCGGCTCCTCCATCGAGCTTGGTGCGGCGGACTGGCTTATGCTGCAAGGATCGGAACCCGAAACCGTAGCCCCGCAGGGGATGATTGTCCCGAACCGCAATAAAACACCAAAACTCTGGGGATTTGCCCAAATCAATTACAAAAACGATTACGGGAGCGTAGCCACATCGGGAGGAAAGAATACAACTCCATTTTCACTTCTAGCCCCAGATCTGGAGGATCAGTCCGGATTTAATCTGTTTCGGGCACGTTTGGCGGTACGGGGAATGGCGGACGATGATAATATGGTCAACTATTTCGTCATGACCGACTTCGGCAACAACGGTGTCAATCATCTTGCCAACCACGATACCGGAACCTACCTGACCGACGCTTCGGTCACTCTAAAATACGTTCCTTTTGCCAAACTACGGGCCGGTCGGTTCAAATATCCCGGAAGTGAAGAAGGGATGCAAGGGGTCTACTTCTCCCCATACATCGATTTTACGACGATGACCGATCAGGAGATGCAAGAACGCCGACTCATCAATGCCACGGCACCTCAAACCGGATCAGCCGCAGGGGGTGCTTCGAGCGTTCACTACACGACGACCTCCGTCGATAATCCTATCGGAGCATTCCGGGATACCGGAGCGGAGATTTTCGACACCATTCCTCTACAGGACGCTTGGGCGTTCAGCTATGCCTATATGTACGGGAACGGAACCGGTATCTCGAACAGTGATACCGATACGCAGGGAACTCATTACGGATATTTGGCTCTGGAGAAAAATTTCGGCGGTGGCAAGGGTTACTACACCAACGCGATGAAATTTTACGTTTGGGGTCAGGAAGGGAAGCGGAAATTTGTCTCTAACAACACGGCACCCGTCGAAGCCGACCGTCAGCGCTACGGAGCAGGTATAACCTACTATAACCACGGATTACGCTTCGAAGCCGAATACATGATGGCTAAAGGGATGATTTATGTGGGTGCCAAAGACGTCGATACGAACGCACTATCACAAGACTGGGAACTGCAATTTGCCACCGGAAACGAAAACAAAGCTAACGGTGGTTACGTCAATCTGCAATACGAACTGATCCCGAATAAATTCGAGGTTTTCGGCCGTTACGATTTTATGAACCGGTTAACCAACGATGTCAAAGGGGAACGGGACTTTAAGACCACGACGCTCGGTGCATCGTACCGGTTCAAAGGTCCTACCCGTATCGATTTCAACTATCTGATCCGGGATGCTAAGGCGCCGGGAAATGCAAGCGCTCAAACGATTCTCGATCACATGGGCAACCGTGCCGAAGTCCAAATCACCTATGCTTTTTAACCAGGAGAAACCCATGAAATTCATAAAATTTTTGTTCATCGCGATGACGATGAGCCCGCTTCACCTTTTAGCCAACGACAAAGACGACGACACCGTCAAGGTGGTCTATCAATGCGACTTTCCTGAAGCGGACCGTGTCCATCTGATGCTTAATACGATCAATAACGCCGTCGAGTATTACACCAAGAACTTTATCCAGTACGAAATCGACATCGTGGCGCTCGGACCGT
This sequence comes from Sulfuricurvum sp., assembly GCA_050178755.1. Classification (GTDB taxonomy): domain Bacteria; phylum Campylobacterota; class Campylobacteria; order Campylobacterales; family Sulfurimonadaceae; genus Sulfuricurvum. The sequence continues at coordinate 9,980 of JBFXFU010000008.1, forward strand.
GTCTTCAATACGTGATGAAAGATTTCAACAATACCGGATTCGAAGAAAAACCCTATATCACGCAGGGCGGTCCGACAGGTGCAGGTACACGCTCACGTCTCAAAGCGCTTCAGGTGGACGGCGGAGACAATATCAAAATCTACGCCTGTAAAAACACGATGGACAAAAACCACGTCTCCGATCAGCAGATCGAAAGCTATGCCCTGACGACACCGGCAGGAATCGTCAAAATCATCGATTTGCAGCGCAACGGTTATGCCTATATCAAAGTCAAATGATCTACGAAGTGAAAATATCGAAATTTTATTTTAAAAATTTATAATTAAGGCCAAAAGGTTGTCATGAGAATCTATCAGAAATATTTGGTATTGTCGCTGTTGATGCTTTTTGCGATGATCGTCTATTTTTACCTGCAAAAAAAAGAGGAATTCGTCAATCGGATCGATATCGTCCTGATGAACCTCCTCGACAAACAGATCGAGCAGGAGAAAGCCGAAAGCTTTGCCTTCTCGTTTGCTCTGGCACAGAACGAGACGCTGCAAACGGCCATTGAACACAACGACACGGCCAAAGCGACCGAAATCCTCAAGCGTTACACCTCGACGCTCGAGGTGTTCAGCGGTGCCAAAGTTCATGCCCAGATCGTCACCAAAGATTTCATCATTTTTGCGCGCAATTGGGAAAGCACCAGTACCGGTCTTAGCATCAAGGCCAATCGCCCGGATTTAGAAGATATCGTCCGGACTCATAAACCCCATCTCTCCTTCGAAGCCGCACGGCGCATGGTGCTGATCGCCTCGATCCCCGTCGTCAAAGAAAAACGGCTAATCGGTTTTGTCGAAGTGATCCAGAACTTCGATACTCTGAAAAACTACTTCGCCAATTACGATATCGACCTTCTGGTTTTAATGGACGTCAAATACCAAAATCAGGCCGTTTTACTAAGAAACAATCCCCGTATCGGCAATACGATTGTCGCCAACGACAACGCAAACATCCACCATATCGCCTACCTCAAACGTGCCGGCCTGAACCGGCTGTTGACACACGGCATCCTTGAAGGAGACCGCTACGTCTATTTTTCCAGGGCGATCCTTAATGCCGACGGACAGAATATCGGTTCCTTTATTCTGGTCCTGTCAAAAGATAAGATGAAACTCTTCAACGCCTTTGAAGAAGAGCTCGATACGTTTTTAACCTATTCTCGAAAAGATCTCTATTTCTCCGCACTCAACCGTTCCCCCTCCACCAATCTTTGGAACAGCTATACAACCGAGGAGCTTCTTTCGCTCAAAAAATGCGTCCACCCCGAAGACAAGAGCGCGCTTGAAGAGAAACTGCGAACCGATCTTGACACCTACAGCAAAGATGAACTGATCTCTTTGCTGCTCGATACCAATTCCAACCAAAAATCCAGAGGACACATAAAATGAGACTGCTTTTGCTCGAAGACGATATGATCTTAAAAGAGAGCATGGAAGAATTTTTGAGTGCTCAAAACTATACCGTAGACAGTTTTGACAACAGCGAAGAGGCGTACGACGCCGTTTTCTCGGTCGATTACGATCTGCTGTTACTTGACGTGAACGTCCCCGGAACGTTCAACGGGTTTTCTCTGCGCAAAGCCTTGGCGGATGAAAATAAAAACATCCCGACCATTTTCGTCACCTCCATGTCCAGTGCCGATGCGCTGATACAAGGCTATGCGCACGGATGCTGCGACTACATCAAAAAACCGTTTGATCTGACCGAACTCATGCTTCGGGTCCGGCATGCACTCAAATCCAACTGCTTCAAGACCCAAGACGATGTTCTCATGCTGCCGGACAACTACCGTTACAACGTCACAACGTTTGAGCTCTCCTGTAATGGCCTCCCTATTTCGCTCAGTAAAACCGAAAGCGAAATATTGAATCTTTTCCTAATGAACCGGAACCGGGTCCTCACACTTGAAATGCTGTACGAAAAAATCTGGGACAATAACGTGGATGCGGCAAATGCCCGTGTTCAGATCAATAACCTCCGAAGAAAGCTTCCCAAAGACATCATCAAAAACATCTATGGATTGGGGTACCGCCTTGATTGTCGATGAACAGCATTTCGTCCGCCGTTACAGCCTGATCTATACGTGCATCGTCTCGTTGATTCTGCTGGCACCTCTGTACTTTTACGTCGACCATAAAATCAATCTGCAAGAGGTGCGGACCGAGGTTGAACTCAAATCGATCCAGTCGCACATCATCACCGCCATGGACACTTTCGGAAACAATCCCGAGGGGACATTCGAATTTCCGAAATTCGCGATGTACGAATCAGGTCTATATACCAACACGTTCTCGATCATCTATTCGCAGATTAAGACGCCCTTCCCCTCGTATATGCCGGGATATCATAGCGACGGTTTTACCCGCTTTCTGATCACCCCTCTCCCCTCACAAAAGTATTTTCTTGCCGACTATATCATCACGAAAACGACGATTTCCTACACCGATATCTTTCTCGAAGCGAGCGTAATCGCCTTTGGCATTATTATCCTGATCCTCCTGCTCTCCGTCTTTTTTCTCAACAGTTTTTCCGTCCCTTTCAAACGGGTCAATGAAAAACTTGACGAATTCATCAAAGAATCGATGCACGAAATGAATACGCCGCTGAGTATTATTAACGTCAACGTCGATCTTTTCAACACTATGTACGAATCGAATAAATATTTGAATCGCATCAAATCGGCTACCAAATCTCTGGCGACGATCTACAACGATATGGATTATCTGATCAAACAGAACCGTATCGACTACAAAGACGAAATCATCGATTTTGAGCCGTTCGTCACGGAACGGGTAGAGTATTTCGAACTGATCTGTCAGCTCAACAATATCACACTGAATCTCTTCGTAACGACCGAAGGGACTCAAATCCTCTTTAATCCGACCAAACTGCAGCGAATCGTAGACAACACCCTCTCGAACGCCATCAAGTTTTCCCATAAAAACGGCACAATCGACGTCTATATCGATACCGATGCCGAGGGCGAAATCACGCTGGCGATCCAGGATTACGGTCAGGGGATCAAACATCCCGAAAAAATCACCCAACCCTATTATCGCGAACATAAGCACAAAACGGGATTCGGCATCGGTATGAGCATCGTCAAGTCAATCATCGATAAAAGCGATATCACGCTTGGTATCCAATCCGCCCATCTACAAGGCTCCCGCTTCACCTATACCTTCCACCGCACGCTGATCGTCAATACCGATATACCAATGAAATAAGTACCGGTAGCACATGTGCTGCAAGCCTTACCTCTGCCCTTCGGCGGATCATTATGACCTCATACGCATAGGTAAAAGAGTTTTAGGCAAGTATACGAGACGATTGTTCTAACGTTACGCCGCAAAAAGTTTTTACAATGCCTCTACTATTTTTCGAACGGAGGTTACTATGAAAATCGCACTTATCACAGGGGGAAGCAGAGGTTTAGGAAAAAGCATGTGTCTACATCTGGCCCAAAAAGGGTATGGCGTCATCTTTACTTACAAAAACGGACAAACGGAAGCGGAAAATCTTATCACTATGATTGAAGCAAAAGGGGGTAAAGCCGTCGCACTCCAACTCGATGTTACCCAAATCGACACATTTACCGGTTTTATCCTCACCCTTGCAGCAGTATTGGAGACGAATTTCAAAACCTCGTCGAAACTCGATCTCTTGATCAACAATGCCGGATTCGGTATCTATAAACCGATTCATGAAACGACCGAAGCTGAATTCGACTCATTGATGCTTGCCCATCTCAAGGGGCCATTTTTCTTGACACAAACACTTTTACCGTATCTCAATGACGGGGGACGAATTCTCAACCTCTCAAGCGGCCTCACGCGGTTTGCATTACCCGGTTACGGTGCCTATGCGGCTATGAAAGGGGCGATTGAAATATTGAGCAAATACATGGCTCTTGAATTGGGCTCTCGCAACATTACGGTCAATGTTATCGCACCGGGCGCTATTGAAACCGATTTCGGAGGCGGAGCCGTTCGGGACAACCCCGACCTAAATTCCTTTATCGCTTCTCAAATAGCGCTCGGTAGAGCAGGTCTGCCCGAAGATATCGGTGCCGCCGTCGCCGCAATCGCATCGGATGATTGCCATTGGATCAATGGACAAAGGATTGAAATTTCGGGAGGTATGCGTTTATAATGACGCAAATGATCTTGGAGGGACGATAGAGATGGAATTTTCACTGATCGAAACGGTTGAACGATTGACCACGAGTGAAGGGATAAACTACACACCTATCCCCTATCTGCGTCTATTCAGAGCGGATAGTATTTCACAACCGCTCCACACCGTTTACGAGCCGTCATTATTCATCATCCTACAGGGATCAAAAAGCGTTCTTGTCGGGAATCAAACCTATGTGTACGATCGAAATTCGTATCTGATCTCATCGGTCCGTCTCCCGGTTTCGGGTCAGATTCTCGACGCATCTCCCGAAAAACCGTTTTTATCGCTTCAAATCGTATTTGACCCGCTTCACATCTGTTCCATGGTCGAAAAGGTTACTCTTCCCAAACAAACCCCTAACCCGAATACGACGTTAGCCATTGCATCACAAACGATGGATGAAGAGCTATCGGAGGTTATTATACGGTTAGGGAAACTCCTCCAAAAACCATATGAGATCGATGTCTTGGCCCCGCTTTATCAACAAGAAATTCTCTATCGTCTTTTGCAAAGCGAAAATCTCAATTCCCTCCGTCAGTTTGCCGTTCCTGAAAGCAATGCCGCCCGACTCTCCAAAATCATCCCTAAACTGCATAACGATCTATCCGAGCCGCTCAGTATCCGGCAGTTGGCCGACGAGGCTAAAATGAGCGTTGCATCGTTTCATAAACATTTCAAGTCACTCACCGCGATGAGCCCGATGCAATATCGAAAATCGAGCCGTTTACAGGAGGCAAAACGTTTGATGCTTCTCGAGGGTATGGAAGCATCCGAAGCAGCATTTCAGGTCGGATACGAAAGCCCTTCGCAGTTTAGCCGAGAATATGCCCGCTATTTTGGACTACCGCCGAGTAAAGATATCAAACAACGCCAAGAATCTTTATCGTAATACTCTCACCCGATATCCGGAAAATGGTGAACCATTTCAGTATAATTTTTCCGGGTTTTGAGCGCCGATACGACCTCTTCCATAGGTTCGGCATACCGTTCGGGAAGATCGTATTCCCCATCCCCTAATGTAAACGCCAGCTTCTCATGCGGCGGATTGAACTGCGCATCCACACCCGCCTTGTTTCCCCGCGCATCGATCCGATACCATCCGTACTCTTTGAGATATACGGCATTCAGCCCATGGAGACAGTGTTTCCCCTCGATATACTCGCCGCAGCTAAGCCGCTGATAACATAACGCAGTGGGGATGCCGTTTGCCCGTAACAATGCCGCCAGTAAAATACTTTTTGCATAGCACCATCCCTGAGCCTCTTCGAGCACTTCGCTGGCTTTAAGCGTCGTTATCCCCTCGCCCGCATCGCCCGTATGGCATATCTTGTCACGGACAAACTCAAAACACCGTTTCGCGATCTCTACGTCGCTGACACATCCACTTGCCAGTTCACGCGCTTTTTCGGCGACATTCGGGTGAGTGAAATTGATAATTTCTGAGGAAGCTAAGAACTCTTCCATAGTGTTACTTCGTAAAAGGGACTAATCCGAAATACTCTTTGAGCGCAGTCTCATAATCGACTTCGAGTTTTTCCAGCTTCCCGTCCTCGATCAGCTTCAGTTCGTTATCGACGAGGATTTTACGTCCGTTCGGTGTCTGCATGATGGCGAGTCTCTTTTGGGTAAACACCGTATCGGGACTCGTGGCATTGAAATAATTCGCCAGCGTAAATTCGATCCACTCCTGATTCTGGAGAGCAAAACCGTAAAGGCGCTGCCACTCCCCCTGCACCAAAGCACCGAGGACGTATTCACCATCGATCCGTTCCAATCGATAGCGGTCACCATCCTGAACCGCTTCCCCTACGCCAATTTCCATTGGAGAGCGCAATGCGTACCCGCCGAATCCGCAATCGCACAGATAATCGCGTCCATCGATGCGGACGATAAGCACCATGTGCGTTTTGGGACGGCGCGTCGGATAGAGCATCGAACGCGCCCCCGCGAAATACCACTCGAAACCGATAGCGGTCAACGCCATCGCAAATACGCCGTTAACCTCATAGCAGTATCCGCCGCGCCGACGGTTGATAACCTTCTCTACGATATCTTCGGGAACCATAGAGGGGATTCGGCCTGCCTGCACCTCGGTATTTTCGAACGGAATACTCCAAAGCTGCTGCTGCATAAGGCGGGTCAACGTCGCGATATCGGGGCGTACCTCCCCCACATAAGCGATACGGGAAAGATAATCGGAGAGATTAAAATTCGAGGCGGTCATAAGGGTTCCTTTCTTTCTAATTCTTGCATAATCGATAGGGTTTCATAATCGGCAGCCGAATCACGTTCTCTCATCCGTTGCATAAGGGCATCATGACGTTCTTTGGGTAGATTCTGCCCTGCTTTGACTTTGAGGGTAATGAAATCGGGAATGATCTTATAAACCCCCGTCTTTTCGAGCATCTTGGTATAGATTGGATTCTCGTGCGTGATCGTCTCATATCCACCCTCGGGCTGCATTTTTTCCATCAATGCCATAAGCGCAAACGCTTTTTCCGCAGCAGAATCAATACGAGTTACCTCTCCCCCTGCTATCACCGAAGCAAAAAACTGCGTCGCCGGGCATGCCGATCGGGTATCGCTGAAATATGAGGGGATAAAGGCGTAAGGCTTGACGACGGTAAATGAACATTTGGCACCCTCGCCGATCGCTTCGGCTTTTCGTCCCTCTAATGCACCGTGGAAATAAAACTTCCCGTCACGGTAGGCAAAATTAACCGCTACGCCGTAGGGTTCTCCGCCGCTGATAAGGGAGAGAACACCGTAGTCACACTCTCCTAAAAATGTTTCAATCTCATGAGAGTCGGTCACTTCAAATTCGGAGCGTCTCATGTGTCTCCTTTATTTTTTGTGATACTATACTGCCAAATTGTACTCTTTACAAGTGACAAAATATTTACAAACTATGAGGTCAGTTTATGTATCTCCTCGACGCAACTTCGGAAATACCTCTGCATATCCAGCTTTACGAGGCACTCAAACACGACATCACAACCACACTTGCGATCGGGAGTAAACTCCCCTCGATTCGCAAGATTTCCCAAGAGTACCGCATCAGTAAAAATACCGTCGAATCGGCCTATAGCCAGCTCTACGCGGAGGGCTACATCGAGAGCCGTCCCAAAAGCGGTTATTACGTCGCGGATGCCGATTTTAATCCGCTCGGGAAACCTGACGTTATAGAAAGTGCCGACACACCCGCCATCACCTACCGCTACAACTTTTACCCCGTCCGCCACTCCAAAGAGGTGTTCCCCCTCAAACTCTGGAAACGGCTCTATAACCGTGCCATAGACGACACCCTCGATATGGGCACCTATCCCGACCCGCAAGGGGAATATGGCTTGAGAGCTGAAATAGCACGTTATTTGACTGAACTGCGCGGCGTGCGGTGCGACGTATCCCAAATCATCGTTACGGGGGCATTTATCGACGCGATGAGTATGGTCGCCGATATTCTCCGCCCAACGCATCAGCATTTTGCTATCGAACATCCCGGCTACCATATCGCCCGCAAGGTTTTCGCCCACCGTCTCTACGATATTACCCCCATAGGGGTCGATGAAAACGGACTCCTCATCGATGAGCTATCCGCGTCCGATGCACGCGTGGTCTACATCACCCCCTCGCACCAGTACCCCACAGGTGCGGCGATGCCTATCGCCAACCGTCTGAAACTCCTCGCATGGGCAAAAGAGAACGACGGCTACATCATCGAAGACGACTACGACAGCGAACTCACCTACCGCTCCCGCCCAGTCCCCTCACTCCAAGGGCTTGACGATGCCGAGCGTGTCATCTATACGGGGACGTTCGCCAAAGCCCTCTCCCCCGCTTTGCGGATCGGATACATCGTACTGCCGCATCACCTCATGGATCGTTACCGCTCCTTTCACGGCGCATTCGCACGGGTCTGCCTCTTGAGCCAAAAGACTTTGGAACTTTTTATGCGAGAGGGGCATTGGGAACGCCATTTGCGACGGGTACGCAATCTCAACCGCAAAAAGCACGATCTGATGAGACAGATGCTCACGAAATATCTGGGCGATTCGATCGTGATCGTCAGCGAGGGGGGCGGTCTCTCGATCAACATCCGCCCTACTTCCGACATCGATTACGATCTCTTGCGTAAATATGCCGAAGAAGCAGGGATCAAACTCTATTTTGCAAAAGATTACTCAGGAGGAGAATGGGACGCTTTGCGGATGGGATTCGGGGGTTTCAAGATGGAAGAGATCGAACCTGCGGTGAAAGCGTTTGCGGAAATCTTTTTAAGAAAAACGGTGTAAAATGTTTGAAAAAAGTAAATATATGATTAAGTTGATTACAGTAATATTTTTCCTGATAGTGACATCTGTTCTTGCGGCAGATTTGCCACGACTTACGGATACGGAATTTTTTACAAAAACAGCTTTGGGGTGCCAAGATGTCAACATACAAACATGGAGTCATCCAACAAAACAGGTATTAATTGAGAGAGGGATAAAACTTAAAAAAGTGAGCCTCTGTAATAACAAGAAACTTCCTGTATTCTATGCCGAAATCCCTTACGATCCTCATTTTGCACATAACAACAATTATCTCCATCCTTTATACTATAGCCTATTGAGAGCCAATGGATGGTGGCCGTTTGCGATTGTAGCAACTAGTGATAATACGATTATTTTTATCAAGGGCAATAAAAAGAGTCTCAGTGAAAATCTTGAAGATTATAGCCCGTGATACCTACAGACGCTATGTTCCCTCGTTCCTAACCTCCCTCGTTCCCAACGTCCTCGTTGGGAATGCAGACTAACATATACACTCCCAAGCTAGAGAGTATGGAAATGAGATAATTTATAGGTGTCAGATTATACCTATAACCACTGTCACTAAACCCCATCTCCCTCGACAGGCTTCACATCAGGGGCATTTTTGAGCAATGAAAGCGCATGAGTACGTGAACCGCGATTTGCACGCTCTTGCAGATATTCTTCGGTTCGCAATGAAGCAATCTTTTCACTCAATGCCGAAACAATAAACTGATTGATCGATACATCACCCTTTAGCGCTTCGATCTCTTGTCGGTAATAATCGGGAATACGTAGTGCAAAATTCATTGTCCACCTCCTAATAAGGGATAAAATTCTTTGGGAGTCATCACCTGAATGCCAAAATGTTTCTCGTCTATCATACAGTATTTTCAGAGTGAGGGTGCTGGATAAAATAGATGCGAAAAATACGAAAAATCATCGCACTGGTAGAACCGTTGATCAAGCTTATGGAAACCCGCAAACAGGAATAGATTTTATGAAGATGTGATACAATTTTCAAAAGTAAAAAGGTGGAGATGATGTCACGATTACCGCTTCAGCAGTTTGAACTCTATCATCAGCTTATGATGCCTCTTTTACAGATCGATTCAGATTTAGAACCTGCCGATAATAACATCATCAAAACGCATGCCCGCACGGCTCTCGTTTTTACCCAAGGGATGAGAGATATTCTCGATGATCTGACGTTCGATTATGATATATTCGAAAAGCTACTCTTTGATCTTGATGATAATTATGAAGTCGTTGCAACTGAATACGCCATCGTCAATGATCTTGAACTCAAATCAATTATCGATCAGTTAATGACTCAAATGGTAAAACTCCAAATGGAGATCAGTGATAAATTGATCGATTTCAAGCATGCCCATCGAGCTTGAAAAGCAATACGTAAAAGATCGGGAACGAGCAATCAGATCGATTGGCGAAGCCATCGTCGAAAAAACGGAAAAGCTTTTCGAAACCGATCCCTCTCATCCGTCGCTTCACAATAAGCCAATCATTTGTTCAAAAGACAAGTTTAAACACTCCGTGCGTGTCGGCGGTACTGGATACCGGATCATCTATACCATACGGGAAAACTATATCTATTTCCAGCGCCTCATAAATCATGATATCTATGACCGATTGACAAAAGATTGCTAGTTTCATAGTAAACTATAGGATAAGATGATGGTACATCAGAGAACGACCGAGAGCTCAGCGTGAAAAACATCCAAGAAAACTCCGAAATTCATATTGAACTCAATAATGCCTCTATTCAGTGGGATTTAGAGAAAGGCAACTTGACATTTTTTGGAATGGATTCCGCTCTTTTCTGGACCGATCCGTCTCTATCGAATATGTTAGCCCCGATCGTGGAGGAAGTGGGGATTGATTTGTTCCGTCTCCTTGTCGCACACTCTTCCAGCCTTGGGACCGAAGCAGACTACCATGCCATGATTTCAACCTTGGCAACTAATTTTCAAGACGGCTTCTTAGCCTGGGGTAAAGCGGTATCGGTGGCAGGATGGGGCTCCTTTGAGATACGCGAGTACAATCCGACAGACCGACAGTCGGTTGTTATCGTTAAAAATCCATGGGAATTAAGCACGCAGAAGAATCTTCCACCAGAAAAGAGATGGGGGGCTCCCTTTTTGCAAGGGAAATTAATCGGAATATTCACGCATGCATTCAAAGTTCCCTGCTGGGCCAGTGATACATGTTATTTCGATACGGAAACGCCTTACGTTGAAATAAGCATATTTCAATCTGCCGTGACGATCATGGATGAATTAAAAACATTGCGGCATAAACGGATGATGGAAAAAGAACGTGAACTGACCGCTTTGGTCGACCAGAGAACGATTGAATTGCAACAGGCCAAAGATAAGATCGAACAGTATTCTCTGACATTGGAGCAAAAAGTAGAAGAACGCACGGCCAATTTAGTCAACTTGAATATCCAGCTTGAACAAGAGATAAAAATTCGAAAAGATGCTGAGGCAAAATTAGCAGATCTGAACCGGGAATTGTTGGAATTGAGCTTTACCGATAAATTGACCGGAATCGCCAACCGGAGACGTTTCGATACTGTATTATTGACGGAATGGGGAAGAGCACTCCGTTCACACTGTTCATTGTGTTTGATCATCGGAGACGTTGATTGGTTCAAGAAATACAATGATAATTACGGTCATCAGGCGGGAGACAACTGTCTTCAGTCCGTTGCCCGATTATTAACAAGAAACGCCAAACGGGTATCTGATTTGGTGGCGCGATATGGCGGTGAGGAATTTGCACTTATCTTACCGATTACCAGTGGAGAACAGGCGGCAAGTATGGTGGAGAAAATGATCATCGATTTTCGTGATCTTGCTATTCCCCATTCCCTTTCAGAATATGGCTATGTCACGATGAGCTTTGGAATAGCGGTTGTGATCCCCCGGGAAAATCAAAGCTTGGAACAATTCTTAAAAACCGCGGATGATGCCTTGTATTCAGCCAAAAAAGAAGGACGTAACAAATTTATCATGCTGCATTATGATAAATAGGTGTGAAAATAATCAATCAAATACCTAACCACGCTTCAATCATTACACCAATGCCATCATATCAGTGGCACGTACTATCCGCATCCAAAAGCGCTTCTTCTTTCCTGGCCCAGTCACATTGACGGGCCGTCATCGCCGTATCGCTAAAGTGACTCTGCCAAAGCAGCGTGTTCTCCATCGTAGCGGCGCGCAGATCGGTACGGATAAATTTCGCATCTCCCAATTCCGCGTCGGTAAAATCGGTGTGGTCCAAATGCGCTTCGGTAAAATCGGCTTTCCAACTTTTCGTCCCGCGCAGATCGGCATGGTCGAGATTACTGTGGACGAGATGCGCCCCTTTGAAATTGGCCCCTTTTGCCTGAATCCCTCGAAGATCGGATCGTTCCAGCGAACTTTTCCAGAAGATGCTCCCCTCTGCCTTCGCACCGCTTAGATTCGCATCATCAAGCGAACACATCATGAAGATGCTGTTGCGCACATTCGCGCCGGACAGATCGCTGTGACTCAAATCCCCTCCGCTGAAATCGGTATTGTTCAAATCGGCACCGCGCAAATCGCAGCCGACGCACTCCTTCTCCTCAAGCGCTTTTTTCAAATGTACCGCATCGTATGCGCTCAACGTCGCGCCAAGAAGTAGGATTCCCATCAAACGGATCATTGTATTCCCCGGATGCGGTGGAGTTCTTTGGCAAATTCTGCCGCTCTTTTACTGCCGATCAGCGTCTCTTTTTTCATCCCGTTTTTATCAATAAAAAACATGGTCGGAATTCCGAAATAATCGAATCCGTCGGGAAGTTTGTCGCGATGGACGTTCTTTTCAATGAGGTAAAAATTCTTATTCAGATACTCTTCGACCAGAGGATCGTGAAAGACTTTTTTCTTCATATAGGCACACTCGGGACAATCGTCGGCGGTATAGATCATCAAAACCATTTTGTCCGACTTTCCGATAGAGGAGAGCGCCGATACGAAGGAATCATCTTTTTGAATCGTTCCGGCCGATAACATCCCGGCGCACACCATGCATGCGACCCATAATCTAACCATTGTACAAACCTTTGTATTTATCTTTCGCATCCTAACGTTTTGTCCTAAAAACTGTTGACGGATTTTCGAGGACTATTTTCGTATATAAGGTGTTTTTAACTCTGCGCTACCGGGTTGTCTCCCGTTTCGTGCATCTCTTTACGCTTACGCTCTTTGTCGCTGAGGGTAATGTTCACCCACCCTTTTCCTTTGATCATTACGGCAACGATGCGGTACGATTCGATCTCAACGATCTGAAGTTTCCCCTCTGATGAGATTTCCGCCTTTCGCTTCACGGACGCTTCGTTATCGCGTATCACGGCAAGCGTTTCATCATCGAGTTTGACCAAGGCTCCCCGGCGAAGTGTTTTCGTCAAATGTTCTTTCATCTTTTCTCCTGATTCTTAATGTACTTCTTTTAGACTCAACGATACTTTCCCTTTATCGGCATCGACTTCCAGTACGCGGATGTGGGTAAGCTGCTGATTGACGCTAAGCACCTCAAGGGGGTGGGAAATCCGTTTGTCCGACATTTGGGAGATATGAATCAAACCGTCGTTTTTAAGCCCGATGTCGACGAAGGCTCCGAAATCGGCAATGTTGCGCACGACACCCGAAACGATACTGCCGGGTTTGAGCTCTTTGATATCGCTCAACCCTTCTCGAAATACGATCGGCGGCAACTCTTCGCGCGGGTCGAATCCCGGTTTGCGCAGCTCGGCGACGATATCGGCAAGCGTCGCTGCCCCAATCCCAAGTTCTTCGGCTATTTCGGGGATTTGTGCCGACGTAATCGATGAGAGCGTATAGCGGCGTGAAAGTTGCTCGACAGCGCGATAGCTTTCGGGATGGATACCGGTATTGTCCAGAATATTTTTGGCATTTCGAATACGAAAAAATCCCGCACACTGTTCGTAGGCTTTGGCCCCCAACCCTTTGACGCTCATCAAATCGTGTTTGGCGGCAAACGCTCCGTTCTCCTCACGGTGTCCAATGATCGAACGGGCCAATTTCGGCCCCACCCCCGCTACGTACGACAGCAGCGAAGCCGAAGCGCTGTTAGGATCGACCCCGATCCGGTTGACCAGATCCTCGGTCACTTCGTGAAGTTTTTTCTCAAGCTGTTTTTGGTTGACGTCATGCTGGTACTGCCCTACCCCGAGCGATTTGGGATCGATTTTGACCAAAGCGGCCATCGGATCGCGCAAACGCTGGGCAATCGATATGGCTCCGCGAATCGTAACGTCAAGGGCGGGATACTCTTCCTGGGCCGTTTTCGATGCGGAATAGACCGATGCCCCCGCTTCCGATACAACGGTATAACTTAGATTCATCCCCTCTTCCCGGTTCAGCCGAGCAAAAAATTCCTGCGTTTCACGCGAAGCGGTTCCGTTTCCGATCGCCACGGCGGTAACAGCGTATTGACTTACCAGCCCTTTAATCGTTTTAAGACTCTTATCGTAATCGCTTTGCGGCGGCGTTGGGTAGATGAGCGCATGATCGATGTAGGTGCCGTTCTCATCCACGACCGCCAGTTTACACCCCGTACGGTACGCCGGATCGACTCCCAGAATTACCCGCCCGGTGACCGGCGGCGCACTCAGCAGCTGCGTAAGATTTTTACCGAACGTTCCTATCGCCTGCGTATCGGAACGCTCTTTTACAAGCGCATGAATCTCCCGTTCCAGCGACGGGAACAACAACCGCTTAAAACCGTCCATGTAGGCTTCAAGAATCAAAAGTCGGCTGCTTTTAGCATCCCGTGAAATCTTGGATTTGAAAATCGCGTTTTCTACCCGTTCAAGATCGATGGCGATTTTGACGGTAAGCTCTTTTTCTTCAACCCCGCGCATCATCGCCAGATAACGGTGAGAGGGGATCGCATTGATCCGTTCACTTTTGTTTGCAAGTTTGGCATACAGACCGTCGTGTTTGAGAGCCTTGGCCCCTTTTATCTCAAAAGACGAATATTCCAATAGCTGCTTTCGCCAGTACTCGCGTTCGTTGGGATCGTCGCTGTAGCGTTCGGCCAGAATATCCTGTGCCCCTTTAACGGCTTCATTCACGTTTGCTATCTCCCCGTTGACAAACCCTTTGGCTTTAGCCATCAACTCGGCAGTTTCAAATTTTCCCGACCAAAGCAGTTCGGCCAACGGTTCAACTCCGGCCGCTACGGCAAGTGCGGCACGGGTATTTTTCTTCTCTTTATACGGACGGTACAGGTCTTCGAGTTCTTGAAGGGTTTCTGCCCCGTCCAATCGAGATACAAGCTGGGGAGTCAAAACGGCTCGTTCATGAATGAGTCGTTTGATCTCCTCTTTGCGTTCCAGCAGTTTTTTGGAATAGAGGTACACTGTTTCAAACTCACGGAGCTGCTCATCGCTCGCCCCTCCGGTCATCTCTTTGCGGTAACGGGCGATAAAAGGAATCGTCGCCCCTCCTTCAAGCAATTTAAGAATATTTTCCACATGTTCCGGGCGGATGCGGGTTTTTTGGCTAAGCAGTTTGACTAACGGTGTCATGAAGCTCCTGTAAACGATTTGCGCGATTGTAAACCGTTTGCGCTGAAAGTGTTACGTGGATGCATCCATCATCCTACATCAATTTTCTCATCGCAATAGAGTGCGGAAGTTATTTTGGAGGGGAATGCAGACGTATGCCCCTCGATCGTTTCATATCAGTTTTGCCAGAGTACTTTGGGCATTTTGACTTCAGCCGCCGGAAATACCTGACGCAGCACCGTCGCTCCCCCTAAAATCTTCTGCGCTCCGTAATTGTCTTTGGCAATGACGATATTGCGCTTTCCGTCTTCAAAAGGGGCCTGTCCTTCTTTGGGCTTGGGAATTTCCACCTGATAAATCATCCGCACCGCATCCGCAAACGCCGATGCTCCGCGCTGAGTCGACGTCCCTTTGGTGGCATGATGGATGAAGAGGATCGTTTTACCCGCATTCGCCGCCCAACTGGTAAAAAGGCTGATAAACTGTTTCGCCTGCGGATTGGAGTTTTCATCCCCCCCGAATACCCCGATCAGCGGATCGATGATAATGACGTCAAAACCTTCCATCAGCTTTTGAAAACGGTAAAACTCGCTCGATACCTTCATCCCCTCTTTCGTCTCTTCGAGGAAATGGGCCGGTTCACTGTCCGAACCGGCTATATAGAGATAATTTTCGTACCGGTTATACCCATTGAGCAAAATGCGCTCGGAAATGATTTCTACCCTCTTTTTACAAATTTCAAGCCGATCTTCGGTAAGCCACATAAATACTTTCAACCGGTCCTCGTCAATAATTCGCATAGCGGTTTGAATCAGCAAAAAAGTTTTCCCGACCCCTCCCCCGGCGACAATCATCGACACGGAATTTTTGGGAAAGGGAAGAAAGGATTTTCCTATAAACTCGGCATCTTTTCCTTCTATCTCGCTCAAACGGCGGATTTTAAGGCCCCCTCCCCTACTCTCGATTTCACCGTTACGATGCATATAATCCAGAGCGTCGCCGTAGGATGCCCCCTCGTCGATCATCGCAACCAACTTGGCCGCACCCGTACGCATACGCGTCAATGCCGCCAGACTGATCAATTCACGCACATAAGGGATAACATTGGCGATCGGGTTGGCCGTCAGGATATCAATCATCAACCGTTCGTCCATCTCGCTTCCCAGCGAGGCGGCAATCATCCCCTCTTCGACAAACCCGTCCCGGTTTAACTCATCGATGACCCGAAAGACCTTTTGATGAAACGCCAGATGAAAATCATCGGCAGTCAGCCCTTCTTTGAGTGCTTCGGCGATTGATTCGGGTTTATAGATCAACGTCGATAAAACACTGCGTTCAAACGCGAGATTATGCTGCATCTTCCCTACCCTGCTTGGTTTTAACCCGAACATTGTACGCATTTAATCCGCTATATCCAAGAGACGGAAGTAATCTTGGAGGGGGGTGGAAGCAATCTTGGAGGGATGAACAAAATCATGGAAGTTATTTTAGAGGGTCATACCTCTAAAGGAAGTTATTTTGGAGGGGTTCTTATCGGAAGTAATATTAGAGGCTAAAGCTTTTCTCTTAGCCTGGTATTGGAAAATGGAAGTTATTTTGGAGGGTGGCTTTTCATTCCGGAAGTTATTTTAGAGGGATTTTTGGAATGCTTATTGCTTTTATAAATCCCATTTTAACGTGGACTGGAAGTTATTTTGGAGGGGGTTTTACCTCCGGTGGAAGTTATTTTAGAGGGATTTGGAAGTAATCTTGGAGTCCAAGGAAGTTATTTTAGAGTCTAAAAGAAGTTATTTTGGAGTCTAAAAGAAGTTATTTTGGAGTGTTTCTAAGATATATAAGACTTTTAATATTAAGAATTAAAAGAGAGGCATCACTTTAGAGGTGATGCACTCCCTTCTTGAAATAAAGAAGAAAGATAAACCGAAATTTCCTGAACAAGCTCTACCGGTGTTTTTGCAGAATGGGGTTGAATTAAAAATGATCCCCCCTCTTCTCCCCGAACGCATGCTTCGAGTGGATTTTCACTCATATCGACCCCGGCGATTGTAAATGCGTTACCATCTGGAGCGGTAAAACTTTTTCCGACAAAAAGTGAAAAATCGGGCTGAGCTTCTATCAACACATTTTTCTGATTTCGAAGCAAGGAAGGGATAAACGATACGTTTTCATTCCCACGGTAATAGAAAGAACCGTGTTCGCCATCTTCAGGGTCGTAATCAATCCCAAATGAGAGAAGCTCTTCGCGGCGCAGCTTCATCTCCCTTTTTGAAACTTGCAATGTTTTAGGAGAGTCTATAGGGAAGCCGAGGGCTTCAAACACCGTCAAAAGTTTGTATTTGGATTCCTCTTTGTGGGTAAAAAACCATCTAACGATGGCACGAATCAGCGCAGAATCGACTTTTAATAATTTCGGAAGTTCACGTTTGTATCCGATTGAGAGCTCTTGCTCGTAAAATCGCAAATACCGTTTATCGAGGGTAATACAGTACGAGGACGCTTCATCATCGTAGTCCAGGTATTTGATTAGATTAAAGTCGGCAGAACGTTTGGAACCGTCTTCAAATTTAACCGTTACGTCACGAATCTCTTCGATTTTTTCACGAAGCCATTTGGTATTTGTCTCGTACGATTCGCTTTTGTCTGCGGAGTATTCCCGTAAAATTTTCCCTTGGGAAAACAATATGGCTACGTCACCGTCTTCTTTGTAGTTGATATTCGACGCATGGGTATAGATACAGTCCAACAAATCGCGGTGAACTTGCGTCAGTAATTTACGTCCCCGTATCTCCACTTTTCCCCAAGAAGTTTCAATCACGCGGATTCCTCCGCTTTTTTTGAATGCTTGTGCGGTTGTCGAATTTCCGGAGAGTTTTTGTACCGGGGCAAAAATCGGTACGCGAAGTTCCGTTACGGATGCCGTCGACTGTTCGATTTTCGTAACGACGTCGAAAAGAACCGGTTGTTGAGATCTCTTTTTGGTGACTTCTTTTTTCATAAGATCGATTTTATCGAATTGAAACTTATAACCCTCCAAAATAACTTCCTTCTTTGTGTAAGGAGAGACTTGAAAAGTGAACTTACAGAGCTTTTGGGAGGGTTGGTATGCATTGTGCTTGCGTATAGAATAGAGTTGATATCAATAGGGTTAAATCATAATCCAATAGCACATGTGCTATCGCATTCGAAGAATGGATTAAAATTGACAAAAAATATTTTTTTAGTCAAAATGCGTAGAAGAAAATTTTAGAATAGCACATGTGCTAGTGAATAAAAAGGTTGAAATATGGCGGTCGATTATAAAGGGATGTCGGAATATTTCCTCAAAAGTGAGCGCACTTTAAGACGATGGGAAATTGAAAAACCTGAAAAATTTGAATTGATGCTAGCAGAATATGAGAAGAGCACGACTTGTCAGGATGGGCAAACGGATACGCTACCGGCTACGGTTATGGCGGCCGTAAGTTTGAAAGGCGGAGTAGGAAAATCGACCATTGCTTCTGCTTTGGCAAATTATTTGGATGATTCGGTTGTTATTCTCAACCTCGATCTCGCGCAATCGGCATCCCAGGTGAATTCGTGTACAACGATTGATTATGTTGATTATATTGAAGAACATAGCGTTGATGAGATGATCGAATCACTTGCAAAAGAGTATAAGTTTGTTATTATCGATACTCCGGGTGATCCAACGCAAGAAGTATTCGATGCATTACGCCATGCAACAAAACTGATTATTCCGATGACCGTGGGGAAACGTACACGACAAGCGACGGAATCAACACTGGAAACTTTCTTTGGTGAGGCTACACCGTTAAACGGTCTATATGAGGTATTTTTCTTTTTGAATGCCTATACCGATAAGAAGAAACGTGATGAAGCGGCCGTTTTGTTTAAAGAGGCGTATGCGGCATTTAAACCGTCCGAAAATATAAAGATAAAACCGAAGCTTGGTGCCTTGGATGCTTCCAATGCGATTGCAACTTCTGAAGAGACCGGTAAATCGATTTTTCAGTTGGTACAGGAAAATAAACTTGCTTACGGTATGGCGGCGAAAAAACTGGCGGCTCTATGCAGCCAGATTGAAGAACATTTTGGACTGGCGGAGGAATAATTATGGATATGTCATTTGATACGCATTTAAACAGCGAACCGAAAAAGACCAAAACGGCCGATGTTCTGCGAAAAAAAATGGGTATGTCGCCGACATCACGTCAAGATGTTGAAAAAGGGACAGAGCAGGGGATTGTCGAAATCGAGATAGCCAAGCTCGATAAAAATCCACATCAACCGCGTTTGGATATGGACAGTGAAAAAATTTTAGAATTGGCATTATCCATAAAAGAGCAGGGGCTACTGCAACCGATTACCGTTTCACCGATCGACGGGGGGCGTTATATGATACGTTTCGGCCACCAACGTGTCGAAGCGGTAAAAACTCTGGGTCATGAGACGATCAAAGCAATCGTTTCGGATCGTCCGGTAGATAATGTAACGCTGTTGTCCGAAGCGATCGTCGAGAATCTTCAACGTGATGATATGAATATCATCGATACGGCATTAGCGATGCAAAAAATGGCAGAATTTGGGTTAGAACAACAAGAAATCGGTAAAAAAATCGGTATTGATAAATCGCAGGTATCAAAATATATCAAAATATTGACCTTGCCGAACGAGATAATCGAAGATATCCAAAAATTTAAAACGATTACGGATCGCGTAGTCATCGACACTTTACGTCGTATCAGGGATGAAGAGAGATGCCGTGATCTTTATGACTGGTATGTAGAAGATCGACCGAGCCGACACGATTTTATACAGAGAATCAAAAACGAGGAAGAGGGGAAGGAACAACGTCCTGCCTATACAATCAAAAACGCCAAAAGCGGGTGTAGCGTCAAGATGAAAGCATTGACGGACGATCAGGAAAAACGATTGAATGAATTTATTGCCCAGTTGCTCGGGGAATGAGTTCATTTCGCCTGATCAAATCCGCTTGAGGCTTGTAATCACAGTATGTTTTTCGTATGGGGAAAAACTGAAAAACCAATCTATCGATGCCTATCTTCTGGCATAATGTCTCTATTCAATTATCCGTTCAAATGTCGTCGTAAAATTCCAAAAATTACCGTACCAGCAACAACGCTTTAGAATGCAAAAAAGGGAAAGGGATGAAACATTCATTGCAAACGTATCGTGAAGAGGTCATTGAAATGGTATGCGATCTGGAAGGGTGCTCGGAAGAGTGCGCTGCCCGGATCGTAGAAGAAAAATCCGTTGATATCGAATACGGACACAAACACCGCATCAGTCCACACATCGTAGCCGGATCGATTTTGGGGATCAACGATTGTTGTTTTTCCCATTCTGCGCTTTAATATCAGAAACAGCACACTTTATATGCAAAACCGCTATACGGGAGATATAGGAGATTTTGGAAAGTTTCTACTACTCAAACATCTGTTTCCCGCTAAAGCGATTACGACCGTCTGGTATCTTTATCCGGATGAAACGCACAACAATGACGGCAGTCATACGGTAGAAGAGAACAATATACCTCTTTATTCCCATTGTTATGCCATCGATTCTGCTATGAGTGAGTTGTTTCATCAAATACACCGTAACCCTAAAAGAGATGTCCGACGTTTTGAAGAAGTTAAGATATTAGAGAATGGAAGTTATTTTGGAGAGGGGATTCTGGGGGAGGGGGATCGATACCGAATCCAATGGCTTGAAAGGGCAATCCACTTCGTTCGAGAAAAGCAAGCTTCCGTGGTTTGTCTGGACCCGGATAACGGGATAAAAACTGGGTCAATGAGACGGTTATCCCGGAGTAAACAGGGAAAATACGCGACTCTGAATGAAATCGAGAATTTTTTTCTAATCGATTCGGTGCAGCATCTCATCATTTATCAACATTTCAATCGGCTGAAAAAACATACAGAACAAATGGAAGAGAAAAAAGCCTATTTTGACAAAGAATACGAGGGGAGGGCGATGGTGACGATCCTACGGCATAATCCGGTTCAGGCACGTTTTTACATCATACTCTCTAAAAAAGGGTTAGATGAAAACCTTCTTCATTCGTTAGAGCAAATTCGTTACGCGGATAAGCCATTTTTTACTCTTTTGGGAAATTAATACTTAAAATGGTAATAACGACCATTGTGAATAGAGCCAGAGCGCTTCGATGGTTACAAACTGGATAATGAGAATAATCCAAAAGCTTTTCCGGTATTTTTGACTTTTATGGCGAAAAAATTTCTGAGCGAAAACGGCGCCAACGCTTCCCCCAAATAAGGCAAGAGTAAAAAGGGTTTTTTCACTAATCCGTTTTTGATTGGTTCGGGCCATGAATTTATCGTAACCGAATACCAGAAAGGTTATCAGGTTGAAGAGTACAAAGAGAAACAGGAATGCTTTCATCGGTGGTTTGATCCAATCCAAAATATGTTCTGAGATGTTTTGCAAAAAGTACCCGAAGTATATATTCAATAGACTCTTTTGAAACTTTGACACTGGTTTTCGGAATGATCCCGAAGAACAAATTTTTTTAATGCTTTTTTGATTGTAATCATAATGAAAACAGATTTATTTGATGTGATCCTGACAGCGAATTCTTTATACTTTCTCGTAGATTAAAGGTAAGTATTGCCACGAGGCGGGATCCAGAGAAATATGTTGCAGTTAATACGTGAGAAGAAGTATCCGATTTATCCGGCGCTTAAGGTCGCCAAAAAACGGGTACATGTTTTACGGGTACCCACCAAAAAATCCAAGCAAATGCCTGATACCGTTTTTCCTGCCAAAGACAATGAAGAAGAGCTGATTTGTCTTGATATGACGGACGTAACGGAGAATAAATAAAATCCTTTTTTGAAAAAAATCCAATCCGGTTTTAGTAATATCAAAACATATCAAATTATCAGGCTAACCCTGGATCAGGGAGCCAAAGGCGTTAATTATTTGTTTGTATAATTCACGAAATTTTAAAGGAGCGAAGATGAAAAAGCTGTACACTTTGGGAGCGGTTGCAATGATCCTATTGACAGGGTGTTCGTACAAAAACGAAGCGATTGAATTATCGTCTTATAAGGGGCAGTATCTAGGTAAAACGACGCAGGATCAACGCCCTGTTACGTTGGTATCCGTAACGGATGCGCGAGAGAATAAAACATCGGTCGGTTACGTTTTGGCGAACGATGTCGAGACCGATAAACTTTACAGTTACGTCAATTTTGCAGACCGTTACAAAGATGCGCTGACTACGGCACTGGGTATGGCAAAATTCAATCTGGTTCAGAACCCGGCAGATGCTGTTGAAACCATCAGTGTCAAAATCAAAGATATTCAGCTGATTTATAACGATACGAAAAAATTTGATGAAAACCTTCACGGAAAAGTGGTCGTAGAAGTGACCCTGAAAAAAGGGGATAAGACGCTGGTACAAACGTTTACCCAAGCGCAGGGAAAATGGATACAACCGTCGTACACTTCTAAAGATATTGAGCCGTTATTGGATACGATTTTCACCGACAGTGTTAACGATATCGTTTCGAAATTGACGGATCAAACGTCTATTTAACATAATAATCGTCGTACGTTACATGAGTTTTGTACTAAAACTCATGGACACTTTGCGTTTTATCTGAATTTCCCCCTGTTTTCTCTTCCCCTCCGCATGTTTATTAAAAATGTATCAAATTAAACGTAACAAGGGTGTCATTACTGCAAATTTGATCCCATATTGATTCGCTAACGAATAGAATTCACGCACGAATTTATTATTAAGGTGATGAATGACGATAAGCGAGCGTGTTAAAAACGAGATGATGGTAATCAAGTCGCTCGGTGTCGTATACGGCGATATCGGAACCAGCCCGATATATACGTTTGCCGTTATATTGCTACTGGTTCATCCTACGCAGGAGTCAATCTATCAAATTCTCTCCATGATCGTCTGGACGCTGACGATGCTGGTTACGATTCAATACGCATGGCTGGCAACTAGCCTTTCCAAACGGGGAGAGGGGGGAACAGTTGTATTGGTTCAACTGTTACTGCCGTATCTGAAAGGGACGCGGCTTGCGGCGTTGGTTACCGTATTGGGGTATGCCGGTATTTCGTTGATGATCGGCGACGGCGTCATTACGCCGGCTATCAGTATTTTAAGTGCGGTGGAGGGGATCAATCTGATTCCCGGCTATGAAAATGTCTCCCGTATGACGTTATTGGCGATTGCAGCGGTAATTGCCTATGTATTGTTTTTGGTACAGAAAAAAGGGGTGGAGAGAGTTGCCAGCGCTTTTGGTCCGATCATGGTGGTTTGGTTTTTTGTTTTAGGAATCGTAGGGGGGATATTTGTCGTGCAGAACACCGCGATTTTGGAAGCCTTATCCCCGGCCTATGCAATCTCATTCATTGTTGAACATCCCTATCTGGCATTCATTATTTTAGCAGACGTTTTATTGTGCGCTACAGGAGGGGAAGCTCTCTATGCGGATATGGGACATCTGGGACGGCTGCCGATTTTAAAAGGATGGCTTTTTGCCGCCTTGATGCTGATATTGAATTATTTCGGACAAGGTGCATTTTTGCTTTCGCATCCGGGTACGGTACAAAGTCCGTTTTTTGAGATGTATCATACCTATTGGCCTACGATGTACGTTCCGCTGGTCATCCTGGCGATTTTCGCGACGGTTATCGCGTCACAGGCGATGATAAGCGGGATATTTTCGGTTCTCTATCAGGCAATGACCACCCGGATATTTCCCCATTTTCATATCGATTATACCTCGGATGAAATGCGCAGCCAGATTTATATCGGTGCGGTCAACTGGTTTTTGTTTGTCTGTGTCGTGTTGATTTTGTTCGATTTTAAAGAATCTGCCCGTCTTGCAGCTGCGTATGGACTTTCCGTAGCCGGGGCGATGAGTATTACCGGAATGTTGATGAGCCTGATTTTTTATTACCGCCGAGAGTATGTGAAAATGGGAATAGCTATATTGACCGGAGGGATGAGTATTGTATTTTTTATCTCCAGTTGGCTCAAGATACCTCATGGAGGGTATTGGTCGGTGATTATTGCGTCGATTCCCCTGTTTATCATTGTTTTGTATACCAAAGGGCAAAAAAAACTCTATTCAGCCCTTTTTCCAATTCCCAGAAACGAATTTTTGGATGAATATGCCAAACGTTATAAAAATGCGGATCATATTGACGGCACCGCTCTCTTTTTTGCCCGGCAGTTTGATGCCATTCCCGCATATATTGCCAAAACGATGTTTAGTAACGGGATAATTTACGATTACAACATTATCGTCATGATCAAGACGACGCACGAACCTCACGGCGTTTCCAGCACACTTGTTCCGCTTGGCGAAGCGCTCGATTTGCTGGTCATTTCTTCGGGATATATGGAAAAACTCAATATGGAACAGATTTTAAAAGGACAGAGTATCAATGAAAGGACCATCTTTTACGGAGATGAGGAGATCGTATCGGACAATCTTTTCTGGAAACTGTATGCGATGATCAAAGAGCTGTCTCCAAAATTCGTCAGTTTTTACAATTTTCCGAATGAAAAATTGATTGGCGTCTCCCGTAGAGCCCGGTTATGAAAAGAGGATTGAAGATGGGCAATTATTTGCGTAAAAAAGACATGTCGGCTAAAGAGGGAGAATTTACTCGGCGGCTGGGTTTATTGGATGTAACGTTTATCGGTGTCGGTGCCATTATCGGGGCGGGAATTTTTGTGATTACAGGACAGGCTGCGGCGACGATGGCCGGTCCTGCTATCGTTATCTCATTTTTACTCGGCGCGGTAATGATCGGCATTACGGCTTTGATATACGCCGAGCTCAGTTCCGCCTATCCGGTAGCCGGAAGCGCCTACAGTTTTACATACGCTTCACTCGGAGAAATTTTTGCATGGTTCGTGGGATGGAATCTTCTCTTGGAATACGGAGTTGCCACGGCGGCCGTAGCAACGGGGTGGTCGGGATATCTGAGAAGGTTTTTGGAAGAGAGTCTTGGTATCACGATTCCAAAAGCGTTCAGCGGAGCGTACGATGTTTCGGCGGGGACGTTTATCGATCTCAGTGCCTTCGTGATAATTTTGGCCATATTTTTTCTACTTGCGATCGGTATCAAAGAGAGCGCACGGGTCAATACCGGCATAGTGATCGTCAAATTGACGGTTTTGATCGCTTTTGTCTTCTTCGGATTGCCGCATATCAATTTGGATAACATCACCCATTTTATGCCGTTTGGTTTTGAAGGAGTCTGGCACGCCGCGGCACTGATTTTATTCGCGTATCTCGGATTCGACGCCATAAGTACCGTTGCCGAAGAGACCAAAGAACCCCAAAAGAACATCCCGTGGGGCCTTATCCTGTCACTCGCACTATCGGTCGTATTTTTCATTATTGTCAGTTTCACGTTGACGGCTATCGTACCGTATTCGCAGCTGAACGTTCCTGATGCATTGGCTTTTGCCCTCTATCAGGTCAATGAGCCGGTTGGCGCCAATATCATCGCAATCGGTGCGGTCATTACCATTACAACCGTTATGCTGGTGATGGGACTGGGATTCACCCGTATCGTTTTTGCGTTGGCACGAGACGGTTTGCTGCCTAAAAGTCTCAGTACCATCCATCCCCGCTACGGCACCCCCTACAAAGCGACGCTTCTGGGAGGGGTTTTACTTAGTTTTATGGCCGGATTCGTTCCGCTTAAAACTTTGGCCGAACTGGTTAACATCGGTACCCTGTTCGCCTATTTGATGGTGGCCGTTGCCATTGTCGTATTGCGAAGACAAAATCTTGTCCAACCGACGTTTAGAGTTCCGGCATTCAAAGTGCTGATCCCTTTGAACTTCATTTTAATCGTGTTTATGATGGCCGGTCTGCCGTTTGCGACGTGGGTCCGTTTTATTGGATGGTCGTTGCTTGGAATGATCATTTATGCAGTGTACGGCGCAAAAAGAACGGCACAGTAGTTTGTAGAGTGAAAATATGAGTAATTCCGCCGTCATCATCAATTTGTCTATTTTGGTGCTTTTATCACCGTTTTTATCCCGTCTATCAAAAATTCCGGTGGTGGTTGTCGAAATACTTTTAGGAAGTTTTGCCGCCTATTTTGGACTATTGGCCGAGAACGATACATTTAAGATCATCGCTAAAGTCGGCTTTTTGTATTTGATGTTTCTGGCCGGAATGGAAGTTAATCTAAAAGCGTTCGGATTCGAGAAAAAATCTCTCTTACGGCGTACGGTAATCTATTTCGTCATGCTGTACGCCTGCTCGTTTTCGGTTTATTACTATCTCAAACTCAGCAGCGTGTATCTGGTGGCATTGCCGATTTTTTCCTTGGGTATGCTGATGGCATTGGTCAAAGAGTACGGCAAAGATAAAAACTGGCTCTCTTTGGCGTTGAATATCGGTATTATTGGAGAACTGACGAGCATCATGTCTTTGACGATCCTCAGCGGGGGCCTGGAGTATGGGTACAACCACGAATTTATGTTCGTTTTGGGAGGATTGATTTTATTCTTAATCGCTTTCGTGCTGTTTTTTAAAGGAATCCGTATCGTTTTTTGGTGGTATCCCGAACTTAAAACCCTTATAATGCCTCACGAAGACAGTAAAGATCAGGATGTGCGGTTTGCTATGGCGTTGATGTTTATCATGATCGGGATGATGCTATATCTCAAAATCGACGTCGTGCTGGGTGCATTTTTGGCGGGAGTGTTGATTTCGACCTATTTCAAACATAAAACCGAACTTCCGGAAAAACTTTCCTCCTTCGGATTCGGCTTTTTGGTTCCCATATTTTTCATTCATGTCGGTTCCACCCTTGATTTGAACGCTTTTACCGATCTGTCCATTTTGAAAACGGCGCTGTTTATCTCCGGAGCGATGATTACGATACGTTTGATTAGTTCCATTGTTGCCTATAGCAGTTATCTCGGTTTTAAAAATACGCTGTTGTTTTCTTTGAGTGATTCGATGCCGCTTACCTTTTTGGTGGCTATTGCTACGCTGGGTTACGATGCCGGTGCCATTACTCATAACGAATATTTTTCGTTTATCGTTTCGAGTATGGGTAGTGGAATCTTTTTGATGATTGCTATTAAAATACTATATTTGCTGTTTACGAAAAACCAGGCTAGAGCGATCAACGCGGAACATAAAACATGATTAGAATGTTTCGATGTTTGCACGGATGCCTAACGGGACAGAATATCAAAAGGATAAATTTAATGATGTTTTGATCGGCGAATGGTGTATGATTGTACGCGATACGGAAAATATATGAGTAGTCAGGCCTAGAGAAATAAATGAACGTTCTGTACAACAGAAGCGGATGAAACAAAGGAGAACGGCAATAAATGAGCGATTTACGGGCAAAATCGGGAGATATATGGGGAGGCGTTGCCGCAATGCTCGTGGCAATGCCGGCCGCGATCGCTTTTGGGATGACGGTATATGCGACCGTAGATCGAAATTACGGCGGTTTGGGGGCGATGAGCGGGATACTGGGCGTCATGGCGCTGGGAATCGTCGCTTCTATTTTCAGCGGGACCGAGCGTCTCATTTCCGCCCCGAGCGCTCCCGCCGCTGCATTGCTCTCGGCCTTTGCGCTTGAATTTTTATCCCGTTCCGATACTCCGTCATCCATTTTGATTTTTCTTTTTTTGATCGCTTTGTTTTCCGGCGCGATCCAAATACTTTTTGGAGCCGCGAAGGTAGGGAACCTGATCAAATACATGCCTTATCCGGTCGTCAGCGGATATTTGAGCGGGGTAGGGCTCTACATTATCTCCTCTCAGGTGCCGAAGTTTCTTGGAATGTCCAAAGATGCCCATTTTTGGGAGAGTATCGTCCAATTACCGATGTGGCAGTGGCAGAGCATTCTTATCGGGTCGGTCACGATTCTGGTCATGGTTTTTGCCTCCAAACAGCTTAAACTGATACCGATTACGATCACGGCCATCCTCTCCGGAGTCATTGTCTTTTTTATTTTGGGGATGTACGATTCGTCGATGTGGATTCATAACAACCCGTTTGTCATCGGCCAGTTGGGAGAAGGGGTCAACGTCGATTTTATCTCGATGATACGGGAACGTTTCGTTTCACTGACGTCGGTGCATTCCGATCAATGGCTCTCTCTTTTTTTTCCGGCGCTGACGCTCGCGACGCTGTTGTCGATCGATACGTTGAAAACCTGTATCGTCGTCGATTCGGTAACCCATTCGTACCATAATCCCAACCGTGAACTTATCGCGCAGGGGGTAGCCAATATCTCTTCGGCGTGCATCGGCGGAATGCCCGGTTCGGGGACGATGGGACCGACGATGGTCAATATCTCCAGCGGAGCCGTCTCTTACAAATCGGGGATCGTCGTCGGATTGTCGGCTATTCTGGCGTTTGGCGTATTTGCACAGTATTTGCAGTGGATACCGGTGGCGGCCTTGTCGGCCGTGTTGATCGTCATCGGATTCAGGATGATCGATTTCAATAATTTCCAGCTGTTGAAATCGCATAAAACCATCCTCGATTTTATGATCGTCGTGATCGTAGCGATCAGTGCCGTGACGATCAGTTTGATCGCCGCAGCGGGAATAGGGCTGGCATTGGCGATCGTATTGTTCATCATCCAGCAAATCAGAACGTCGGTCGTCTATCGCTATTTCCCCGGCAGTGACATCAGCAGCAAGATGGTCCGCAGTAACGAAGAGACCAATGTCCTCAATGAGTACCGGAACCAGTACAGCGTGTACGAATTGCAGGGGAGCCTGTTTTTCGGAACGGCAAACCAGCTCATCGCCGTATTGAAAAACGATATGGAAACCAGAAGGTTCATCATACTCGACATGAAAAGGGTCCAAAACGTCGATATTTCCGCAGCTCACGTGTTGCTGCAACTCAAAGACGTCCTCCATGAAAAAGGGGGGTATCTTTTCTTGTCCAGACTGCCGCACAAACTCCCGACGGGCGACGATCTGGAAAACTACTTCCATCACGTCGGATTGTTCCGGCATTTGAGTCCGATTACCGTATTCGACGATCTCGAAGACGCACTGGAATGGGTCGAAAAATCGATCATCAAAGAAAAACGGCTCAAACGGAGCGATCATCTTCTGAATTTGAACGAGTTTAACTTGTTTGAAGGGCGCAAAGACGATACGCTCAAAGAGATAGAGAGTGTTCTGGTGAGCCGATCATATCAAAAAGGGGAGACGATTTACCGCAAAGACGACGAATGGAGTGCGCTTTATCTCATCCGAAAAGGGCTGGTGAGAATCACCTACCCAGTCAATGAGCGAAAACACATCCATTTGAGTACGTTGGGGGAAAACAGTTTTTTCGGAGAATACTCTTTTCTTGAAAACCTGCCGCAATATACGGACGCAACCGCATTGACCTATACGGAAGTATACGTCATCAACCGCCGTGATTTCGACGTTTTTTCCCAGAATCACCATAATGCGGCATTTTGGTTTATGCAAAACCTCGCATCCGAATTGGCCGAGAGACTGCACAAAGCCAATATAGATTTGGGGATGGAATACGACGTCTAACAGACACGTTGGATATCTTTACGATGCGTCGAGCTGATCGTAAAAGACTTCGTACATCGCATCTTCGTGTTCGACTTCCATAACCAGTGCAATGCGTCGTCCCATCTTGGTATAGGTATCGAGCAGGTAGACCTGATCTCCCTGATGGAGATAAATCGAGGAAGTTATTTTGGAGAGGGTTTTGGTCTGATGCGATGGGGGATAACGCTTATCCGATGGGGCGGTTGATAGGGTATTCATGGAGGTCCCTTTGTCGGTTTAATAACTTTTGGAGTATTATCCGTGTAACGACGGACAGCATTGTGTCCGAAAAAGGTTCGTTATGGGACAAATTCACGATTACGATAAAATCCTCACCCGATTGACGATTATCCTCCAGAGACTATACGAAGGGGAAATTCTGTCCGTTACCGATTTGGCCGAAGAATTCAACGTGTCGACCAAAACGATCCAGCGCGATTTCAATCAGCGTCTGATCCGTTTTCCGATCGAGAAACAGGGGACGAAGTGGCGTATGCAAAGCGGCCATGCTCTGACCAAGGAACGCACCCCCGAAGAGGCGCTGGTACTGGAGATGCTGGGCAATATCGCCGAGGGGATCGGAAGCGAATTCGGCATCAAGGCCAAATCACTCTTCTCCAAGCTTCAGAACCATACGAAAAACCCCATATACTCCAAAACAATCATCGAAGACATTTCCGACAAACTGGGGCATTTCCATATCATCGAACAGGCCATATTGGAAAACACGATGGTACGGTTTCATTACAACAACAAACTTCGCCACGTCCACCCCTATAAGATTGTCTCGTTCGAGGGGTACTGGTATCTTTACGGCGAAGAGTTTTTGGAAAACAAGCTCAAAACCTACTATTTCAAAGGGATCGATCATCTCGAACCGACGGGTGAGACCTTCATTCCGAACGAGGCTACCTACCGGATACTCGAACGGGCAATCAACGCCTGGTTCGAACCGGACAAACAACCGTTTGAAGTGACCCTCAGAGCTTCCGGCGAAATCGCCAAATATTTTCATCGCCGCCCTCTGGCCAGTACCCAGCGTATCCTCAAGGTTTATGAGGATGGCAGCATAGAGATTGAAGTACTGGCCACTTCGGAGCGTGAAATCCTGCAGGAGGTCAAAAAATGGCTTCCCGATCTTATCATCACTTCTCCCAAACCGCTCGCCCTCAAAGCCAAAAGCATCGCGGACATTTTTTTAAATCGCCAGATTGAGCATTTGATCCGATAACGGACACAATGCTGTCCACCTTTCTTTCTACACTGTCGGCATCACTATGTAAGGATGTATCGATGAAACCCAATAACTCCGAAAACATGTCATGGATGGAAAAAGCCAAACGTTCCTGGAATCAGTGGATTTTTTTCGCGTTTTGAAAATAATTTACACTCAAAAAAGAAAAAAAAAGTTATTTTCTGACACAATGTAGTTCTATTTGGTTGTAATCCATGATGACATATTCGTCTGGATCAATAAGTATGGAAAAAAGATGGAACAGCTTAGCGATTTAAAAGCGATATTGCATTCCAAACGGGCCAATATCTACTATCTCGAAAAATGCCGCGTCATGCAAAAAGACGGTCGGGTCTTGTATCTTAGCGAGGCGAGTCAGGAAAATCGGTATTGGAACATCCCGATTGCCAATACGACCTGTCTGCTGCTGGGGACGGGGACGTCGATCACCCAGGCGGCGATGCGGATGCTGGCTCAGGCCGGTGTATTGGTAGGATTTTGCGGCAGCGGCGGCACTCCGTTATTGATGGGTAACGAGATCGAATGGCTCACCCCGCAGAGCGAATACCGCCCTACCGAGTACATTCAGGGGTGGCTACGTTTCTGGTTCGATGAGTCCAAACGGCTGGAAGCGGCCAAACGTTTTCAGAATGAGCGTATCGGTTTTCTCGAAAAAGTGTGGTCCAAAGATCGGGAATTGCGCTTTGAGGGGTTTGATGCGGGGAACGAAGAGATCAAACGGATGCTTGATCATGCAAAACAGAGCATCGAACAAGCTCCCAACGTCGGGAAACTGCTGCAAATCGAAGCGGACCTGACCAAACGGCTCTACAAACACGCCGCAACGGCGACCGGGCAATCGGGATTTGTACGGGAACACCGCTCATCCGATCTTGCTAACGAATTTCTCGACCACGGTAACTATCTGGCCTACGGCCTTGCCGCAACGACGCTGTGGGTATTGGGGATCCCGCACGGGTTTGCCGTGATGCACGGCAAGACGCGGCGGGGGGCGCTCGTGTTTGACGTCGCCGATCTGATCAAAGACGCGCTGGTGCTGCCGTGGGCCTTCATCGCCGCCAAAGAGCGGATGGATGAAAACGGTTTTCGCGCGCAATGCCTTCAGGCATTCGTCGAACACGGGGCGATGGACTTTATGTTCAACCGGGTTAAAGAGATCGCTCTATCGCATCTGGATACGTCGGACGAGCCCCTATGATGGTCACGTTCGTCTCTCAATGCGAGAAAAAAGCGCTCAAACGGACCCGTCGGGTGCTTGATAGCTTCGCCGACCGCATCGGCGACAATACCTGGCAGACGATCATTACCGCAGAAGGGCTCGATGCGGTCAAAAAGCTGCTGCGGAAAACCGCTTCGAAGAGCACGGCCGTCAGCTGCCACTGGATTCGCAGCCGCAGCCGTACCGAACTGATGTGGATCGTGGGGAACCGGGACAAGTTCAATGAACGGGGGATTGTGCCGGTGCACTATACTTACAAAAACATACTGAATAATTATTATGAAAACGATTGGAAATATCTTCCGCTGATCAAAGCATTGAGCGCTTTGGCAGCATTGTTTCACGATTGGGGGAAAGCAAGCCGGTTGTTTCAGGAGAAACTTGATCCGGAGGCTAAAACGTCATATTTTGGCGATCCCATCCGGCACGAATGGATTTCCGTCCTGCTGCTGCATGCGTATGTAGCGCAATACGATGTGACAAGCGATGAAGCATGGCTGGAAGCGCTGGCACAAGCTACCTTGGATGAGAAAAAGATCATCCGAAGCCTTAATGATGTCCAAAAACCTTTGCGCGATATTCCGCCCGTTGCGAAGCTTTTGTTATGGTTAATGGTGTCGCATCATCGTTTGCCCAGTTTTTCGACGGTAGGGAACGAGATATTGAAAGAATGGGAGGGAGAGGAAGCCAACACAATCGATGAAGTGCTGAAATACATTACCCAATCGTGGGGATATGAAAACCGTTTTGACGAAAAAGAGTATCAGCGACGGTTCAAACACTGTTTTGCGTTTCCGAAAGGTCTTTTAAGCCAATCTCAGCCATGGATAAAAGAGGTAAAGAAATGGGCTACAAGGCTTCATATAGCACTACCGATAGCGAAGGCGGCGCTGGAAGACGGAAGCTATCGGGTTGTCTTACATCATACGCGATTGAGTTTGATGCTCGGAGATCACCTCTATTCTTCGAAAGATACTCTATCAGGCTGGAAAGAAGATACAGGGCTATACGCCAATACGGATCGACGAACAAAACAGTTTAAACAAAAACTGGATGAACATCTGGTGGGAGTTGCCCATGCCGCACTGAATATCTCCCATTTTTTGCCCGCGTTTGAAAGAGACCTCCCGCGTGCCCATGACGTTACAAAACTCAAAAAAGCTTCTCCTGCCGAGTTTGTCTGGCAAGACAAAGCGGTTTCCAAAATAGGTGAGTATCTGGTAAAAAAAGAGCGATCCGGATTTTTTGCCGTCAATATGGCCAGCACCGGTAGCGGTAAAACGTTGGCCAACGCCAAAATCATGCAGGCTATTTCGGACGAAACACAAAGTTTACGCTACGTCCTCGCACTTGGATTGAGAACGCTGACGTTACAGACCGGCGATGAGTATCGCCAACGAATCGGGCTGGATGATACGGAACTGGCGGTTTTGATCGGTTCAAAAGCGGTGATGCAGCTCCATAATGAAACTCTATCCGAAGAGTTACCAACGCATGAAACAGAAGGGTCCGAATCACTTGAAAGCCTTTTGGACGAAGAGGTGGATTATGACAGTCCCATTCCAGAAGAGGGGCTGTCTACTCTACTAAACACGTACAAAGACAAAAAGTTTTTGTATGCGCCGGTCCTCGTATGTACTATTGACCATCTGATGGGTGCAGTGGAAACCAAACGGGGCGGGCGGTATATCCTGCCGAGCCTTCGGTTGATGTCATCGGATTTGGTCATCGATGAAATTGATGACTTCAGCGGTTCGGATTTGATCGCTATCGGTAGATTGATCCATCTGGCAGCGATGCTGGGTCGCAAGGTGATGATTTCGTCGGCGACGATACCGCCGGATCTGGCAGAGGGGTATTTCAACGTTTATATGAAAGGTTGGCAGCTGTACGCCTCGGCCCGCGAAGTCAAAAACGAGGTGGATTGTGCCTGGATCGACGAATTCAAAACGGATGTTGATACTCTCAATGTCTTCAATACTTCCGATGCGCTAAATCATTATCGCCATCATCATACGAAATTCATTCGCAAACGTGTTCACCATTTGCAAGAACAGCCTTCCAAACGAAAAGGGATGATCGTTGAATGCTCCGTGGACGGAATCGAAAAAAGTACAAGAGAAACCGTCTACTTTACGACAATAAAAGAGGCCATAGTGCGCGGACATGAACGGCATCATACGATTGACCCTCAAACCGATAAAAAGGTTTCTTTCGGGGTAGTGCGGATGGCGAATATTTCCCCGTGCGTCGCCTTGAGCAAATTTCTTTTGGATGCCGAATATCCTGAAGAGATTGACGTACGGGTAATGGCGTACCATTCGCAGCAGGTAC
Organism: Sulfuricurvum sp.; assembly: GCA_050178755.1. Classification (GTDB taxonomy): domain Bacteria; phylum Campylobacterota; class Campylobacteria; order Campylobacterales; family Sulfurimonadaceae; genus Sulfuricurvum. The sequence continues at coordinate 44,489 of JBFXFU010000008.1, forward strand.
TTCTATTGCGTCATATACAGGAAAAACATTTGGACGAGGTGTTAAAACGGAAAGAAAAAAAGGGCGAAACGGCACGTGTGTTTGATAATTCCGTTATTCGCCGACATCTTGACCGTAGTTCGGCGCGCAACGTCATTTTTATTCTGGTTGCTACCCCGGTGGAAGAAGTGGGACGGGATCACGATTTTGATTGGGCGGTCGTGGAACCGTCGTCGTATCGTTCTATTATTCAGCTCTCCGGTCGTGTGCGACGTCATCGAAACGGTTCGATTGAGGAGCCGAACGTCGCCCTGATGCAATATAACTTTAAAGCGTTCAAAGAGGGGGATATCCCGGGAAATAAATATTTTTACCGGCCTGGATATGAGTCGACAAAAACGGTCATGAAAACCCACGATTTAGCAAAGCTGGTCGATATGCAGAAGATTGCGGATACGCTGGACGCAACGCCGAGAATACAAAAACCGAACGTGCTCCGTCCGAATGAGTCGTTAGCGGATCTGGAACATTTTTCATTGCAAAACTCTCTGACGGCGTACGGCGGGAAGGGGGCTTCGAGTTTACAGGGGTATCTGGATGAAACGTGGTTTTTGACGGCGCACCCGCAGTATGTGCATCCGTTTCGACGGGGAGAACCGACGAATAAAATCTTTTTGACCTATGACGAACGAAAGGAATCTTGTTATTTTGCCGAGATGAATGGATATGGCGAACCGGTAAACCGTGAAGCAATATTGCGAATTGTAAAGAGTGAGCTGAACCCAGTATGGAAAGGACGGTTGTGGATGGAACGGGACTATGATGCCGCGCTTGAGAGAGAATCGATAAAAAGAGATAAAACCAAAAGGGAGGTGTCATTGTTGTTCGGGGAATTGGGGTTTGTCTGTGATGAAGGTGCAAAATACGAATACAACGATCAGTTCGGGCTGGCTCGATACTAAAAACTTACAGGACAAATAGAGAGTAGGTGTGAGTAATCACAAAACAGACATAAATTTTAAAAAGGAGAGACAATTGTGATCGATCAGGCAATATCCGACTTCTTCGATGAACGTAAAGAAGCCTGGATGAAAAAAAATCAGAAGTCATCGATGCCCGATGACGAGGTGCTTGTTTTACAGGAACAATGTAACGAGCTTTTTTCTCTAGGAGAATGGCTGTCCAATGCGGCAAAACGAGCTGGCCAAATGTCAATGGCAACGCATCCGTGTACCTTTTCACACCCGAGTGCCCGTAAAAATCAGAATGGGTATGTGACATCCATTATAGCCGACAATGCTTTTGCGTGTGACGGTTTATTGCGAAGCGGAAACGTTGTTGTCGAACTCGATGCACTTGGAAATGCGGCGGTACTTGATGTGCATAAGTTCCTTAGTCTTCAAATGGCTGATGGAAAAACGCTTATGATGCATATCGAGCAAGAAAGCGATTTGGCAAAGAAATTATTGAGTGTGCAGGGAAACGATTACACAACGCTTCGTAATGGTTTTTTGGCAATGCTGGGGGGAAATTCTCAGGAAATTATTACCAGTTCAAAAATCAAACAGGTTTATTTTCCGGTCAATGATGACTACCATCAACTCTCCATTCTGAGTAATTCCGGATTGATCTATCATCTCAAACATCGGATCGATACCATTCGATTTGACAATAAAGTCAAAGAAGCGCGGGAGAAAAAGCGTAAAAACGATCCGAGCGATGAAGGCTACAGTGAAGTGTACAATCTAACAGTGATCGGTTACGGCGGAACGAAACCGCAGAATATCAGCGTCCTTAATAACCAAAACGGGGGTAAAGCGTATCTATTGCATTCGATGCCCCCCGAGATCGAGAGACGTTCGATCCGTTTTCCGAAACGTGATTTTTTTAAAGAATCGATGAGACCGTTTGAGACCGTAGAAATCTTTCGATCGTTGCATACCATTTTTAAAACCGATTACAACAATGTGAAAATGCGCGAGGCTAGACGCTATTGGTATGAACAATTGGTCGATCGTATCATTGTCAAAATGTGGGCGGTTCGCTCGGTAGCGAATACCCAGTATTTCGAAGCAAGTTCACAGCTTGAAAACTATCAAAAAATCTGGCTGTTGGAGTCCTTCTCCGATCAACGGGAAGCAGAAGAAGGGTGGCTGGATGAGCTGATCGATGAGATTTCCCGATGGATCGTGCGCGGCTGCGAGAAAGGGCTGAAAAAGTCTGAATTATTCGGCCCGGCAGAGCTGGAGGATATCCGTCGCGTTGTTCTGGAGAACAAGGAGGGATTACGATGAAAAAACTCTTATTGATCCCACACCTCAAAGTCCATAATGCCAACGCCCTCTCCAGTCCGTTTACGGTCGGATTTCCGGCGATGACGGCATGGCTTGGGGCAATGCATGCACTGGAACGCAAACTTAAATCCGACGGATTCACCTCGCTCGTTTTCAAAGGTGTCGGTATCGTCGCTCATTCCGCCGATTTACAGACCTATCAGGGGCCGGGGGATTATGTCCACTCCATCGTGGGTACGGCCAATCCTCTGGACAAAGACGGTAGCAGAGCGGCATTTATCGAAGAAGCCCGTATCCATCTGGATGTCTCTATTGTGGCTGAATACGACGGAGTTTCCAAAGATGACGAAGATCGTCTGATAGAGAGGGTTACGCATCATTTACGCGGCGGCATGAAAATGGCGGGCGGCGATATCTTTGGGTTTAAAAATCCCGAACTAACAAGGATATCGGAAGATAATGAACGGGCGTGGAGTGAAATCCGTCGAAAATTGATGCCCGGCTATGCGATCGTCGAGCGGCGAGAACTGATGAAAGAGGCGATGGAAAACGGTGCCGATGCCATCGATGCGCTTTTGGATTTTCTGGCGGTGCATTACAGCTGTGAGATTGACGGCGATGTAGTATCGTGGAAAAGTGCCCGTAGAACGCCGGGCTGGATCGTGCCGATCGCCGTCGGTTTTCAGGGGATATCGGAACTGGGTACGGCCAAAAACCAGCGCGATCCCGACACCCTTCACCGTTTTGCGGAAAGCGTCGTAACCCTTGGAGAATTTAAAATGGCGTACAAAATAGCTTCTGTGGATGATTTGTTATGGCGTTATAACGCCGATTCTGAGAACTCCTTGTACTTGTGTCAGCAAACGGTGCCTGCAACGGCTCATTAAATCAAAAATAGTAAAAAAGGAAATCATCATGGCAAAAGATAAAAACGTAGTCTCTGTATTGGCATTCGAAAAAAAACTGGTACCTTCCGATGGGTATATGTACGGTACGAACTGGGAAAACCGCAATGTGGAAACACCGTTGAAACTGGCCGAAAAATCGGTGCGAGGGACGATTTCGAACCGACTGAAAGATACCGTCAAAAACGACCCGGCCAAACTCAATGCCGAAGTTGAAAAAGCCAATCTCCAAACCGTTGACAGCTGTGCCCTTGAACCCGATCAGGATACGCTGCATCTGCATTATACTCTCAAAGTTTTGGGAGGTATCCATAAACCTTCCGCCTGTAACAGCAGCGCGTTTGCACAAACCTATGCCAAAGCGGTCCGAGAGTATATTTCCCAAGAAGGGTTTAGAGAACTCGGACGCCGATATGCACTGAACATCGCCAATGCACGCTACCTGTGGCGTAATCGGGTCGGCGTCGAAGCCATCGAAGTACTCGTCAAATCGGAGCGGGACAATTTGTTCTGGACGTTTGATGCCAAAGTATACCCTACACGTTCAATGGAATGTAGCGATACTCAAGTCGCTGCACTGGGAGAGCAGATTGCAAATGCGCTCGCGAGCGAAGACGATTATCTCTTGCTTGAAATCGACTGTTATGCGAAAGTCGGCAAAGCGCAGGAAATCTATCCGAGTGAAGAGTTGGTACTCGATAAAGGCAAAGGGAATAAAAGCAAAATTCTCTATGAAGTAAACGGTATCGCTGCTATGCATTCGCAGAAAATCGGTAATGCCCTGCGAAGCATCGACACATGGTATCCGGAATTTGACGATGCAGCCCATAGCGGCGGACCGATTGCAATCGAGCCGTACGGTGCCGTGACGAATATGGGGAAAGCGTTTCGGGCGAACAAGACCGATTTTTATACGTACTTTGACAAGTTTGCCCGAGGAGAAAGACTCGATCGAGTCGAGGATGAACATTACGTTATGGCTGTCTTGGTACGTGGCGGTGTATTCGGTGAAAGTGACAAGTAGCCATGATGCAGTATTACGTTGAAATCACGTTACGTCCAGACGCCGAGGTCAGTCTGGGTTTCCTTTGGCAAAAGGTGTTTCAGCAGATACATCTTGCACTGGTGGAAATCAAAGATGAAAAGGAGACGGTAAATGTCGGTATTTCCTTCCCGAAATATGGTGATCGAACGTTTCCTTTAGGCAATTCGCTTCGTCTTTTTGCCACAACATCGGACAACTTGGAAAAACTACGATTGGACCAATGGTTGAACCGCTTATTGGATTATCTCAGTGTCAGTGATATTAAGAACGTCCCAAACGGAGTAGACCTTTATGCGAGCTTTTTTCGTCGTCAGTTCAAATCCAATCCAGAACGTTTGGCCCGCAGACAGGCCAAGCGTAAGGGAATCAGTTTTGAAGATGCGATGAAACATTACGAAACGATGGAAAAAGAGACTTCGGATTTACCGTTTATCGTTTTGAACAGTCTCTCAAGTGCTCAAAGATTGAAGTTATTTATTCAAAAAGAAATGAAAAACGTTGGTAGTGCTGGTCCGTTCAATACGTTTGGCTTGAGTAAAAGTGCTACTGTTCCTTGGTTTTAAAAAAATACCATTCTTTTTTGTTCTGCTACAAAAGTCCCTGATTTAGGGGCTTTTGAATATTCCTTATAAAATTTGGTAAAATTGATTTTTGACGGATGTATTGTTGCTCAGTACGCTGTTTTTTATGAATAAAATTGCTGTAAACTGCCGCACAGGCAGCTTAGAAAAATATCGATCAATGATCTTCCAACCCTGCCAAGTAAACTGCCGCACAGGCAGCTTAGAAAAAGCAATACAATCATATTGTCAAGCTCTTTCCGTAAACTGCCGCACAGGCAGCTTAGAAAAAGCGGGGAATTTATCGCGGGAGATTCCTTTGGTAAACTGCCGCACAGGCAGCTTAGAAATTGATAAAATTGAGTGACCATCTCTTGCAGCTGTAAACTGCCGCACAGGCAGCTTAGAAATAAAATAGGCATTTATAGCTAAGCTGTGACAAGTAAACTGCCGCACAGGCAGCTTAGAAATTGAGGGCTTTGTCATAAGCGTCATCTTGTTCGTAAACTGCCGCACAGGCAGCTTAGAAAACCCATGCGAGTGATCGGAGCTGTTTGCATACGTAAACTGCCGCACAGGCAGCTTAGAAATGAATCCGAGCACCTCGGTCACTCGGTCTGGGGTAAACTGCCGCACAGGCAGCTTAGAAAACCGTCGCTCTCCGGCAATGATCATGTATCCGGTAAACTGCCGCACAGGCAGCTTAGAAAATACAGCTCCGGTGAGCGGGTCGAACACTACGGTAAACTGCCGCACAGGCAGCTTAGAAAATTATGGTTTTATAACGCTTCATGCTCGCCGTGTAAACTGCCGCACAGGCAGCTTAGAAAGGTATGGAACGCGATCATAAGATATGCTCTCAGTAAACTGCCGCACAGGCAGCTTAGAAATTATCAGTACGCAATCGGACAACTGCATCAGGGTAAACTGCCGCACAGGCAGCTTAGAAAAAGTGCACGAAGCTCGTCCAAAGATGAACACAGTAAACTGCCGCACAGGCAGCTTAGAAATACAAAGTCGGGGATGTCGAACAGGCGATACAGTAAACTGCCGCACAGGCAGCTTAGAAATATAAGCTTCTTCGACCTTATTTCAAATATCATGTAAACTGCCGCACAGGCAGCTTAGAAAACATGAACAAAAACGTTTCCATGAACTCCTGTGTAAACTGCCGCACAGGCAGCTTAGAAATTCAACCTTAAACGTATGTTTTCGCCCTTTTCGTAAACTGCCGCACAGGCAGCTTAGAAATATGAGACCGGATTAAATTATACTACATAATAGTAAACTGCCGCACAGGCAGCTTAGAAAACATACGCGGATATGATATAAGCCGTGTCAACGTAAACTGCCGCACAGGCAGCTTAGAAAAATCGAAGCGGTGATTTTATACGGGATTTTCTGTAAACTGCCGCACAGGCAGCTTAGAAATTCATTTATAAGCCGATACGCGCTTAATTCCGGTAAACTGCCGCACAGGCAGCTTAGAAAGTGTCAACTGTTTTTATCGATCCGGTTTTAGTGTAAACTGCCGCACAGGCAGCTTAGAAATTGTGATTGTAATTCGCGGCCTTCATTTATAAGTAAACTGCCGCACAGGCAGCTTAGAAATGACCATGTACGTGAACGACAAAAAGGTGCTAGTAAACTGCCGCACAGGCAGCTTAGAAATCATTAATATTGTGCATCGCCCATACAAGGAGGTAAACTGCCGCACAGGCAGCTTAGAAATACTTATTTTGGTTAGGCCGAAGCCCCTTGTGGTAAACTGCCGCACAGGCAGCTTAGAAAATTTTTACCCCCTTTATAAAATTCAGCGGCTAGTAAACTGCCGCACAGGCAGCTTAGAAAACTGTCCATCTACAACTTGATCAGGAGCAACTGTAAACTGCCGCACAGGCAGCTTAGAAAGGAACCTCCTTTTTTTGTGATTATAACCGGGCGTAAACTGCCGCACAGGCAGCTTAGAAAAACATCACTTATGGCGGATTAACGATACATATGTAAACTGCCGCACAGGCAGCTTAGAAAATTTCCATGTTCTTCTATGGATACCAAACAATGTAAACTGCCGCACAGGCAGCTTAGAAATTTGCAATCTATCTTGAAAACGTAGATTTCATGTAAACTGCCGCACAGGCAGCTTAGAAAATACCGGAGCGTGGCCGTAGCATGTAGCGACCGTAAACTGCCGCACAGGCAGCTTAGAAAAGTTATCAGTAGCGTCCGCAACATTGACACCAGTAAACTGCCGCACAGGCAGCTTAGAAATTTAGTGAGCTTAATGGAAGCAAGAACACCACGTAAACTGCCGCACAGGCAGCTTAGAAAGAAAGCGGAATAAGTGACGATCGCCGCTTCCGGTAAACTGCCGCACAGGCAGCTTAGAAAATCAGCTGGCGCGCAGTAATGTCTTCAGCCTGGTAAACTGCCGCACAGGCAGCTTAGAAAGAACAGCTCGGCACCACCGCCAACCATCTCTAGTAAACTGCCGCACAGGCAGCTTAGAAATGACGAGACACAAACAACTTTTGGCAGCGGAAGTAAACTGCCGCACAGGCAGCTTAGAAAGTCAAGACTTGCGAGGCTGTCGGGGATTGTCAGTAAACTGCCGCACAGGCAGCTTAGAAATTGGAAATTTGGAGTGGTCTCCTTCGTTCGATGTAAACTGCCGCACAGGCAGCTTAGAAAATGCACCGAGAGCGGTTTTTGCCATAGTCGGTGTAAACTGCCGCACAGGCAGCTTAGAAATGATGGTTTCAATCTCGATACCGTTGCCGAAAGTAAACTGCCGCACAGGCAGCTTAGAAACAAAGAAGCATGTATTCTTGGTTAGCTTGGCGGTAAACTGCCGCACAGGCAGCTTAGAAATTGAAAGTATCGACGTGGTGAGAAAGGCAAGTGTAAACTGCCGCACAGGCAGCTTAGAAAACAAATAATCTCCTAAAAAAAGTGGTACATTTGTAAACTGCCGCACAGGCAGCTTAGAAAATAGCCCGTAATTTGGTTCGTAAACGGAACGCGTAAACTGCCGCACAGGCAGCTTAGAAAATCATTTTTGATACTTCCGATAATCTGAAACAGTAAACTGCCGCACAGGCAGCTTAGAAAGATCACAGGGGTATCTCTCGTCAATGGCGAGTGTAAACTGCCGCACAGGCAGCTTAGAAAGGATGTTGCGTTGTCGGTTCCGCTTTCGCTTTGTAAACTGCCGCACAGGCAGCTTAGAAATTCATCTTTCGCATCCTCTTCGCTGATCTCATGTAAACTGCCGCACAGGCAGCTTAGAAATCCAAGTCGGCTTCAATCGTATCGGAATTTATGTAAACTGCCGCACAGGCAGCTTAGAAATTCCTGTTGATGAAAATACGAATCCTTATGTGGTAAACTGCCGCACAGGCAGCTTAGAAATAAAACGACACTTGCTCATTATGCTTCAATCAGTAAACTGCCGCACAGGCAGCTTAGAAATCCAGTCTCTCGCTAAAGGAGTAGGGTAAAACGTAAACTGCCGCACAGGCAGCTTAGAAATAGATAGCTGAGCACTGAAGTTGTGAGGCTATGTAAACTGCCGCACAGGCAGCTTAGAAATAATGTTCTCCCCAGTCTCCACCGATGGTTTCGTAAACTGCCGCACAGGCAGCTTAGAAATAATACTCCTATACGGATGGCGTATGTATCATGTAAACTGCCGCACAGGCAGCTTAGAAATACATACGACCTGATAAAACTTAGGGCTATTCGTAAACTGCCGCACAGGCAGCTTAGAAAAGTCCCTTTAGTCTCATTATCAAGTCCATATGGTAAACTGCCGCACAGGCAGCTTAGAAAGGGCGATCACAATGCACGGTGTTTATTCATCAGTAAACTGCCGCACAGGCAGCTTAGAAAATACGTTGATCGAATAAAATCTATCTCGCTCCGTAAACTGCCGCACAGGCAGCTTAGAAAATCTATATTCTGTGACTGATCCTGTCGTTACTTGTAAACTGCCGCACAGGGAGCTTAGAAAAGTATCAAAAGTACAACGAGAACCAGTTTTAAGTGAACTGCCGCACAGGCAGCATCGCCAAAAGCCTCTTTTGAAATAGGCTCGATTAATGATATTTCATTTATGATAACGTAACTATATGAATCGTTAGACGGGAGCCGATCAGGATGAATACGTTACTCGAGTTTTTGTGCCGGAATGTTGATCTTGGCGATGGGGATACCGAGACGTTGGCACGGGAATTTCATCCAAAGAGATTTGACAAAGGATCGATGATTCATCATGTCGAGCATGTCCACGACAGTATCTACTTTATCGAATCGGGGATTGCGCGGGGGTATTACATTGACGAAAACGGCAAGGATACGACCTGGTACATCTATTTCAACGATGAGAACGCCCATCTGACGAATCTGGTCGTTTTCGATTATTTCAGCTATCTCAATGCGCTCCCCTCCAATCTCCATTTCGAAGCCATCAGCGATTGTACGTTTCAGGTTGTCCCAAAAGCGCTGATCGAGCATCTGTGTCAGCAGGATGTGCGCTGGTCGGAGTTTATGCGCGAAGCGAGCAATCAGGCCTATTCGCTGGTGCATGAAAAATACTTTGCCCAGCTTGTCTGCAACGCCGAAGCGCGGTTTGCGAAGTTTTTGCAAGAGACCCCCCATCTGCTGGAGAAAGTTCCCCAGTACCATATCGCGTCGTTTCTGGGGATTACCCCCCAGCATCTGAGCAGACTGAAAAAAATGAATCTATGCGAATGACAACCGTTTAATCCTCCACTAGAATGTCCCCATGTTTTGCATGGGAGAGCGTTCGTGAAAACACTATTTCCTCCGTATTTTGTACGTTTATGGCTGCCGATGGCGTCGGTATTGTGGTCGGGTTGCACCGCGATACCCGAAGCCGCCCCTCCTCGACTTGATACCGTTTTGTCATCGTCTTATCATCATGCGGATATGACTCGCCGCGATGCTGAGTATCTTCAATGGTGGAGTACGTTTAACGATCCCGCATTGAGCGCACTGATCGACAAAGCGCTTGGGTCCAACCATGACGTCAAAATCGCCCTGACGCGTATCCGGGCCGCTCGCGCCGGAGCGGATGCTCATAATTCGCGACTGTGGCCGACGATCGATCTGAAAAGCTCGCTCTCTTCTGAACGCACGACGCTGCCGACAAGATACAAACAGGGGATGCCCGACGTACAGGCAGCACAGGCTGGGATAGGGGTGGCGTGGGAAATCGATCTTGGCGGAGGGGTACGGGCCGCCGCCGATGCCGCGCATTCCGAGGCGCTTGTCAGCGAGTATGCCGCAGAGGGGACGCGGCTGCTGATCGCGAGCGAAACGGCGAGGGAGTATTTCATCCTGCGCGGGGCGCAGCGGCGGATCGATCTGCTTCGGGAGTTGGCGGATAACCGTCATCGGCGTGCATCGCTCATCAAGCGGCGGTTCGATGAGGGGGAGGGGAGCCGAATCGAACTCGATCTGGCCGAGGCGGAAGCGGATGCGCTCGAGGCACAAATACCTACGATGCAAACGCTGCTGGACGTCACGCAAAGCCGTCTGGCGATCCTAACCGGAGAAAATCCCTCTCTCGAAGCGGTGAGGAACGATCCGCAGTATGTCTGGCCGAAGTCTCCGGAAATCGGCACGGGTCAGCCCATCGATCTGCTGCGCCGCCGTCCCGATCTGATGGCTGCGGAAGCGCATTACCGCGCGCAGACGCTGCGGGTAGCGGAGGCGGCTTCGCAAAGGTGGCCGAAAATTTTTCTGAATGCTTTGATCGGGAGCGAAGATTTGCGGATCAATGGGGCCAATCTGGCACCGATCGCCCTTTCCAACGTGGGATTGATGTTTGCCCTGCCGGTATTCAACGCGGGACGGATACGCGCCGGAATTGATGCGGAGAGTGCGCGGGAACGCGAAGCGTTGCTCTCCTGGCAAAAAGGGGTGGTCGTCGCGGTCAAAGAGGTGGAAGATTCCCTAAGCCGCCGTTCGGGCGAGATGCGGAGGGGAGAGGTGCTACGGGGTTACGTCGGGAATCTGCGAAATGCGCTGCTTCGCTCCGAATCGCTTTACCGTGAAGGGGAGATCGGCAAACCCGCATTCTATGATGCGAAGCGTTCGGTTCTGGGCGGTGAAATTGATCTGGCCGATCATGAGACGCAGCGGCTGCTGGCCGACGTAGAACTGTATAAAGCGCTGGGAGGGGGATGGAACGTCCCGAAAACCTCATTGGGCGGAGACGAAAAGGAGATTCGATGACAAAGGTGATGAGTAAATTCATTTGCTGGAGTGCAGGGTGCATGGCGGTGATTGCCATGACGGGATGCGAAGAGAGCCGGAAAGTTCCGGAGGTGTCGGTACCGGTGTACGTGACGACGGTTGCCATGAGCGAAGGGGTGAGAGAAGAATGGTTCAGTGCGCGCGTAGGATCGCGGATCGAAAGCGATATCGGGTTTAGAGTAGGGGGGAAGGTCGTCAAGCGTCTGGTGAGCGTCGGGGATCGGGTGAGGGAAGGTCAGCCGCTGGCGATGCTTGATCCGACCGATTACCGTCTAGGTGTCGAGGGGGCGCAGGAGCGGTACAATGCGGCACAGACGGCGTATCGGCAGTCGCTATCGGATGCGCGGCGGTTTGGGCGACTCAGCCAAGAGGGATCGATCCCGAAGGCAGAGGATGAGCGGCAAAACAGCCGCTCCGATGCCGCCGAAGCGGCGATGAACGAAGCGCGCAGCGCCTGGGAACTGTCGCAAAAACGCTGTGACTACACGGTACTCAAAGCCCCGTATGAGGGAATCATCCGTACGCTCAGTCTGGAAATCGCACAGACGGTCGCAGAAGGGGAGCCGGTCGTCTCCATCGTCAAAGAGGGAGAACGCGAAGTGGTGGCAGACCTGACCGAGGAGGCTGCACAGTCGGTTGCACGCTACCGGGCCGAAGGAGTTCGCTGGAACGGCGCAGCGGACTCGATGGTGCTGAAGCTGCGAGAGCTTTCCCCGATGGCACGGACGCCGGGGCTCACCTACCGTGCCCGTTTTGACCCTGTTCCATCGGCTCGGGGCAAACTGGAGCGGATGCCTCTGGGGTCGACGTTGCAACTGCGGTTATCGCGACTAGATCGCGACGGAGTCGATTTGCCCGCAAGCGCCTTGATTCAAACGGCACATGAGCCGGGGGTATGGGCGATTCGTCCGGATGGAAAAGGGCTGATATGGATCAAGGTCCGCGTACTGGGTTATGAAAATAATACGGTCCGGGTCGAGGGGGTGGCGGAGCATACGCGTGTCGTCACCGTAGGGGCGCAAAAGCTGGATGGATCGATGAGGGTGACGCCGATCGAGCGCGACCGGGATGCGATGGAGACGTTGGCTGAGAGGGGCCGAGCGTGAGAGGGTTCAACCTGTCCGAATGGGCGCTTAAGCACAAGCCGCTGGTCCTTTTTATGATTATTGCCGTCGTTGTTTCGGGAATCGTCGCGTTCAACAAGCTCGGACGCTCGGAAGATCCGAATTTCAACGTACCGGCCATGACGATGGTCGTCATGTGGCCCGGAGCGAGTGCCGAGCAGGTTCAAAATCAGGTGATCAACCGTATCGAGCAAAAGATGCAAGAACTCGAACACCTCGACAACGTCCGCTCCTATTCGCGTCAGGGATACGGTGCGATCACGTTGTGGATGAAGGGGGGAAGCAGCAAAGCTGAACTCGAAGAATCGTGGTATCAGGCGAGAAAAAAGATATCCGATATCCGCCATGCCTTTCCCAAAGGGGTTATCGGACCGGTTTATAACGATGAATACACTGACGTCTACAGCGTACTCTACGCGCTTCACGCCCCGGAGCTGACGATCGCCGAACGCAATGACGCGGCTGAATCGCTCAAACGCCGCCTCCAAAGCGTCGAAGGGGTCAACAAAGTCGATATCCTCGGCAACCAGAGCGAGAGGATCTACGTCGAGATTTCGACCCGGAGACTTGCCGCTCTTGGGATCGCTCCGAATACGATTATCGATGCGCTGGCGCACCAGAACGCCTTTACTCCCGCCGGAGCGCTCGAGACGAAAAATGACCGCGTATTCGTCCGGATTGACGGGGAACTGAAGAGTGCCGGGGACGTACGCAACGTCCGGATTCCTCTGGGGGATAAAATCCTTAGACTTTCCGACATCGCTACGGTGTATACCGGAAGTGAAGATCCGCAGCGTTTTACGATCCGCCGCAACGGCGAGGAGGTTTTGGCCATCGGCGTGACGATGAAACGAAACGGAAACATCCTGGAACTGGGAGAAGCGCTTGAAGAACGGATGAAACAGATTCGAACCGCGCTGCCCGCAGGGGTCGAGATCGAGAAATACTCCGATCAGCCTAAAATCGTCGAGGAATCGGTATGGGAATTCGAGCGCTCGTTTCTCGAAGCGCTGGTGATCGTCTTGGGGGTCTCCTTTCTCTTTTTGGGATGGCGCAGCGGGGTTGTCGTTGCGGTTTCGGTTCCGCTGGTGCTCGGGATGGTAGCCATCGTCATGCTGATGATGGGGTGGAATTTGGACCGGATATCGCTGGGGGCGCTGATCATCGCGTTGGGGTTGCTGGTCGATGATGCGATCATCGCCGTAGAGATGATGGTGGTCAAACTCGAAGAGGGGTGGGACCGTTTCCGCGCCGCCACCTACGCCTATTCGTCGACCGCCTTTCCGATGCTGACAGGTACGCTGGTGACGGTAGCGGGATTTATGCCGGTCGGTTTTGCCAAATCGATCGCGGGGGAGTACGCCGGGGGGATATTCTGGGTCGTCGGTACGGCGTTGATCGCATCGTGGATCGTCGCGGTATTGTTCACCCCCTATCTTGGGACGCTGCTGCTCCCTTCTGCCTCAGTCGCCTCAGATGCGCACGACATTTACGGGTCTCCGCTCTATCTAAGACTGCGCCGCGTCGTCGCGTGGAGCGTCCGGCACCGGAAGTGGGTGCTTGGTTCGACGCTAGCCCTCTTCGTATCGGCGGGGGCGGGGATGACGCTGGTGCAGCAGCAGTTTTTTCCCACCGCGTCGCGCTCGGAATTGCTGATCGAGCTGAGACTTCGGGAAGGATCCTCGTTTGAAGCGACGCAAACAGAGGTCAAAAAGCTGGAACGTATCCTCAAATCCGATAACGATATCGAGGGGTTTAGCGCCTATACCGGAAGCGGTACGCCGCGGTTTTACCTGTCGCTCTCCCCGGAACTGCCCAGCCCCGCATACGCGCAGTTTGTCGTCAATACCCGTGATTTGCCCTCGCGGGAGAGGGTTAGAGAGCGGTTGATGGCACTCTCGGAGAAAAACAGCGTGTTCCCGGAGTGTCGGGTACGGGTTTTGCGACTCGAATTCGGCCCTCCCGTAGGTTTTCCGGTGCAGTTTAGGGTGATCGGTCCGGACAGGGACACGGTGCGCGAGATCGCCTATCGCGTTCGGGATGCCGTCCGAAAAAGCCCGCTGGTGCGGGATACGCAGCTCGATTGGAACGAACAGGTCCGTTCGTTTAGCGTCCATGTCGATCCCGACAAGGCCCGTTTGGCGGGGCTTGGGCGAGAGGATATCCAAAATACCCTCCAAACGGCCACCAACGGCGTGACGATAACGCAGATTCCCCGCCATGAAGAACTCGTAGACGTCGTGATGCGCTCTACGCCGCAGGAGCGTCTAAGTGCCGCGGGGCTTGGGGACATCGTCCTCTTTTCCCCTGCGGGAGCTGCGATTCCACTTTCGCAGGTCGCGACGATCGAGCCTACGTTTGAAGAGCCGGTATTGTGGAGACGGGACCGAAATATGGCACTGAGCGTGCGCAGCGATCTCGCCGAAGGGGTGCAGGGACCTTATGCCACCGGCAGGATTCTCCCTTCATTGCGGCCGATCATCGATTCCCTGCCAGAGGGTTATCGCATCGAAGCCGGAGGTGCCATCGAGGAGAGCGACAAGTCGAACCGGGCATTGTTCGCCGTCTTTCCGGCGATGTTTGCGCTGATGCTGCTGATCTTGATGATACAGTTGCAGCGTTTTTCGTTGATGTTTATAGTGTTTATGACCGCTCCGCTCGGTCTCATCGGCGTCGTTCCGGCATTGTTGATCTTCAATGCTCCGTTCGGATTTGTGGCATTGCTGGGGGTGATCGCCCTTGGGGGGATGATTATGCGCAATTCATTGATCCTCGTCGATCAGATCGAACAGGATATCGAGCGAGGGATAAACGGATGGGAGGCGATCATCGGATCAACCGTACGCAGGGCCCGTCCGGTCGCGCTCACCGCCGCCGCCGCGATTTTGGCGATGATTCCGTTGAGCGGCAGCGTCTTCTGGGGGCCGATGGCGATCGCGATCATGGGAGGGTTGTGCGTTGCCACCGCCTTGACGCTGGTATTTGTCCCGGCCCTTTATGCGGCGTGGTTCAATCCTGCGCCCCCTTCAGGCGATGCGAGTTGATACCCGTACCGTCATAGAGCTTATTTGAGGGCGATGAGCGTCTGGTATTCGTTCAGCGCGAAATCGTCGGTCATTCCGCTGATATAGTCGGTGACGAGTCGGATACGGTAGTAGAGTTCCATCAGCGCGTACCGCTCCGGCGCTTGGGGATCGAGGGCGGCGACGTCGGTTTGATACGCGACGATCTGTTTGGAGGATATTCTACGGATCAGCCGCATTGAGATGAAACATGTGATCGGTTCATCCTTCATGAGTTTGGCAAACGCTTCGCCGCTGAGTTCCAGCAGCGGTTTGTAGATATCGAGCAGCGTATTGAGGATCGCATACCCCTGCATCTCGCGCGTCTGAACCTCCCGGTGCTGGTAGATATGTTTTGCGGAGAGTTTTTTGAGAATCCGGACCGCCTGATAGTAGGGGCTTTCGCGGTCGAATTCGAGCAGCGCCGAATTGAAGCGCCCCTCGAAGATCGCTTCGTGATGGGTGACGTAGATATCCGATACGTGGCCGACCAGTTCCCGGACCAGCTGCGCGCGGGTAAGGGTAAAAAAGAGGTTGAAGCGGTAAGGGGCGTCGTTGCGTTTGGCCTTTTCGTATTTGTCCTGAATGAGATCGAGTAGGTAGTGCTCACCGCCCTCTTCGCATGCCGTTCGGATCAGATCGTACACCTGATCGAGGGTTAGAATCCCTTTTTCGACCGAGTCTTCCAGATCGGCGGTGAGATAGGAGATATCGTCCGCCGCCTCCATGATGTAGGTGAGGGGAAACCGGTGTGAAGGTTCCACCCCGAGCGCTTCTTGCACACTGCGGATGAATCCTTCCTCGCTGTAGTAAAATCCCGGTTTTTTCCGGAGGTATCCCAGCGGATCGCCGGAAGAGGGTTTGGGCTCGTACGCCCCGCGCGTGTATTTGAGGACGGAGAGGGTCTGGGTATAGGAGAGATTGAGCCGCTGGAGTTTTACGATGAGCCGGATCGCCTGCGCGTTGCCGTCGTAATTGACGATATCGGTTTTGAGGATTTCGCGGAGCTTTTCGGATTCTTCGCTGGCGATGGGGAATGCATCGAGTAGCGGCACGGCATGGCGTCTCATCCATTTGTTGATCGTCTCTTCGGCAAAATGGCCGAACGGAGGATTGCCGATGTCGTGCAGCAGACTAGTCATTTCGGCCGTCGAGACGAACGCGTTGTCCATCCCCTCCAGACCGTAGGTATCGAGTCCCCGGCCGGAGAGTTTGGAGAGGATCGTCTTGGCGATAAACCGGGCCGTCTGGGAAACTTCGAGCGAATGGGTCAGCCTTGTGCGGATCGAAGCATTGAGCTCTAGGGCGAACACCTGCGTCCGTTTCTGGAGACGTCGAAACGCGGGAGACGAGAGGATACGCCCGCGGTCGCTTTCGATCGAGTATTCCAGATCGTCAAACGGATAGAGCTGACGATGGGTGGTGAGTTTGGTACGGTAGTCGATCATTCGGTGACCTCTCTTAGTTTTTGATGCACTTTGACCATCGCCAGCGTGTCAAGTCGGCAGTAGGCGCGCAAAGCGCGGCGGATGTTTTCCCGCTCCTGCGGCTCCAGCGAGGAGAGATTCGCGTAGGCGTTCATCGCTTCGCCGCCGTTGTGGACCCCTTCGAGCTTCCGGTAAGCCTCCTCCATCTGGGGCACCAGAGCGGGGAGGACGTATTTGATCGAGTAGCTCCCCATCATCGCGGGGGCGGAATAGTACCCCTTCTGAAACGGCACCATCAAATCACGTAGATTGGCATGGACCGCTCGAAGCGGCTCGGCGAGATCGGGGAAACTTTGGGCGAGTTTCTCGATCACCCCTTTTTCAAAACTCATATTATACGCCAATACGGTGACGTCGGTCGGGATATCCCTGATGAGCTGTAGCGCGAGGAGATGGCGGGGGTCTTCGCCTTCCGGCGCCAGAAACTCCCGATGTTCCAGCGTCCCGTCAGCGTACTCGATATGGAGCGAATACTGAAATGGTATCTGCTGATAGGGTTTGATCCCGCTCCACTGCGGAATCACCTGCTGAAACGTCTCGAAATCGAGGTGATAGATCGGATAGGTGAGGGTGGAGAGAAACTCACGGATTGCATGACGGTCAATGTGGGTGCGCTGCGCTTTCCAGTTCTCGACTTTCTGGCTCTGGGTGGGGGTCATTTTGTATGCATCGGGGATATCCTCGATTCGGACGATCCCCTGATCGTACAGCTCGATCTGATTTTTGCTCCCGAGATTGAAGATATTGAAAATCGAGTAATCGGGGATGTTTCGCTGTACTTTCCAGCAGTAGTGCATTGCGTTGCATTCGTAAGGGTTTTTGCACTGCTTACCGATCTCTATGGCGGGTTCGTTGTCACGGTCGGAGAGGGCATCTTCGAATTGCGCGAGATGCTTAGGGACGCCGCTCATCAATGTTTCAATGGCCTCGCTCACGTCGACGATCTTAAACAACTCCGAGATATCCAGCTCTTTGCTCCGGACGTAATCGCCGTTGATATGGACGACGCAGCAACGATGGACGCAAAACCCGCAGCACTCCAAGACGTAGCGCTGGATCGAGACGTCATGCAGATAGATATCCTTGACCTCGGTAGAACTTTTGACCTCGTATATCTCCACACCATCAGCAGTTACGCGGAGGATATCGACCATGACGACGATCCCATCATGGATAAACGTCGCCTCGTAGATGGTCTTTAACCCCTCATCCATCCACTCCCGTGTCAGCTCCGCCATCCCTGCGAAGTTTTTCTCCAGATAGGGGATTTCACGACCGTTCGGAAAGAGGGAGCATGCCAGATCACCGATGATGTTTCCCGTCTCGAACCGGGCCTGTGCCGACGCATCGGGAGGGGTTAGCACCTCGGGATGATATTTTTTCAGCCAGAGGGATTTTGGGCACTGGATTCCACGGGTGTAGAGGGATTTGGAGAGGGTCATTATTGGTTTATCGCTTAATTCTATTTTTGACTGCTAATACAAAAGCACCAAAGAAAAACCAGAGTAATATAGATTCGATAATACCAAGAATATGAGCATCTTTTGAACGCGTAGAGAACCAGTTCTTTTCCTCTGATACAAAAGGTGAAACCATTTTGGTAAGGGAATATCCTAATTGAGTCGTATACTCATTTTTTAACATAGGAATGTACTGTTTCGTAAATGCATAATCAAACCGATTGTCAAAGGCGTAAACTGTTTTTGTCGAGTTTTTTTCTTCGATCAATTTGGGTGATTTGTCGTAATAAGTGCTATTTCCATCTTCATAATATGTTGTTGCCAATAGCATAAAATGTGCAGGATGATGGATATTATTCGTGAGGTTATGTTTATTAAAATTCAGATTTGATATAGAGCTACTATTTGTATCATCATAAGCATATAAAAAATATTCAGGAGTTGATTTCGAACTCGTAAAATGAATATTAGGTTGGGCAATCATTGCGAACCCTATCCATGTTGCAAAAAACCAGCCTAAAGCTCGAATCCAGCGTTCTCCAAAACCATTTACAATATGGTGAATTCCTAATAGATTCCATTGCCAGAAATGATAATATTGATTTCCAAAGGTCAATAATTCCGTATAGCGTTGAGAATAATAAAACTCTCCAGCCAGTTGATAATCACCATGTTTTTCAAAATTAACACGTAATTGCCTATAAATTTCACGTATAGCATGATAGTTATCTTCTGCATCAGCAGATTTTTGTATTTTAGAAATTTTGATATCATCACCAACAGCAATATGCTTATTGATATTTAAAAAGGGAATTTTTGATAACCACCACATACCTGGCATAAAAAAATAAGCATTAATAATTCCTGCAAAAATTGTAATAAATAACATAATAGCAATAGAAATATCTTGTTTGTAGAATAAATATAAAAGCATAATAATTAAAATTTCTAAAATTAATATCATATAAAGCTTTTTGTAGTAAGAATTTTTATCTAATACAGTCAAAAAATTTGACTGATAGGGGAAGTGGCAATTATAAAATTTTGTTTCTTCAATCATAGAGTTTGCAAAAAAACATTTACCTAATGTTTCTTCATTCAGATGGGAAAATTGTACTTTATCCAATACGGCATCTGTAAACCGGGCTTCTTTCGTAAATTTTACTCCGATAAAAAAAGTCGATCCGGATCCTTCCAATGCATGTCGATAATGAAAGGTGGCTATTTCTCCAAGTTCTTTGCCTCGTAAGATTCCAGCTGACAAATCGGCTTTTTTACGGTGATAAAATGTGGCATCAGCTCCTAATAGACGGGGTTCGTAAAGAACGTAATGAACGTCTAAATGCCTAAATAAAGCTCCTTTATGAAAAATAGTATTTTTAAAATGTAATTCTGAACAACGTAGAAAATCAAATTTTGGATATCCATGAAAAACTGCATTGTTAAAAATAAAGATTAAATTGTAAGGAGATTCTGTATCAATAGACTTGTTTTCTTCTAACTGAATAGTAGATACAATCTCATCAATAAACAAAAATTTTTTTGAATATTTATAAGCATATTCATATCCAGTAGAATTTTTACTAAATAATTCAACAAAATTTACATCAAATAAAAAGTTACATTCACTAAAATCAAGAGTGATATTTGTATTATTTTCAAGTGGATTAATATGACTATTTAATAATTGGAAAATCGTTAAAGATAAAAAATTTTGATCAGTAAAATTTCTTTTAAAAAAATTAATTTTCATGATCTCAACTTAACTAGAAGTATTTTTACTAAATTTTTTCCAAAAAGAAATATTATTCCCACAATTAATGATGCGATGCTTCCAATTAAAAGTTTATTGTTCGGTAGTAAACTCATTAAATAGAATGTGAATAATATTAAACTGAGAATGATCAAACTACTACCAATCATTTGGTCAATTTCCCAGCTATCATTTCCTTGATTCTTTGAAGAAGTTTGATTGTTTTCACTGACTTCTAAATGTTGATAAGCTTTAATAACTGCCTCAAATTGACCTGGGTATAAATCCATCTTTTTTAATTCTTGAGTAAATGCAAGAAGTTTTTTATTTTGGGAATCATCCATAAAAATATCCTTTTTTGTATTTTGTGATAATTGTGAAGTGGCTATTATAAAATCTAAACTTCCTAAAACATTAAGTTATCGCTCATTTCATAACTCCACCACTCATTCAAACATCTCCCTCCGTAACGGCCCGATTTTGAGATGATACCGATGGCGTTGGTTGTTTCGACCCACTTTGCAGGGCTTAGTGTAAAGCTGTTCAACCCTGCCTCTTTTCTAAACCCGTCGAATTCGACGGGTTTGAAATCCGAATTGTAGAGTTGTTCCCAGATGCCCAGAAATTCGATGGTGTTCCGATTACGCAGCCAGTTTCGGATGATATCGTTGGCCTCGCTGCCGTCTTTATATTTTGCGATATCAGTCAGGGAAATATAGTCTTCTTTATTGACCGTGACGGTATGGTCCAGAACGGTTATATTAGGCATCAGGGCTTCCTATCATCTTTTTTACAACTCCACCACTCTCTCAAACATCTCCTTGATCTCCGTTTCATGAGAGATCAGAAATATCTGCCGATACGATTCGCTGATCGTGTGGAACGCTTCCATGATCTGGATGCGTCGTTCCTCATCCTGTGAACCGAATACCTCGTCAAATGCCAGAAACCCGATATTGCTGCCGCCGCTGAGTTCCCCCAGCGTTTTGGAGATGGAGATGCGCAGGACGAGGTTGGCGAGGTCGATCTCGCCGCCGCTGAACCGCTCGATGGGATAGCGTTCACCGTTGTCGTAGATGTAGAAGTCGAACTCGGGAGAGACCTCGATGTGCTGATACCGCCCACGGGTGATGCGGCTGTACATCTCGCTGGCGACTTCGCCGATGCGGGGGGCGACGCGGGCGTTGATATGGGTTTTGAACTCCTGCATGAGGGCTTTGAGCTTCTCGTAGTCGGCCTGGTCGTTCTCTTTGGTCTTCAGGGCGGATCGGCGTTCGTCGTCGGTAGCGAGTTCCTTGTCGATCGCTTCGATATCGCGGCGGAGGTTGAGATGCTCCAGGTTCAGTCGATGCAGTTCGGCGGCGTGGGTTTCGCGGAGGGTTTCGGCCTCTTTGGCCTTGGCGATCGCGTCGATGTGTGCCGCGTCGCTGTAGGTATCGGCGCTGAGGGCGCTCTGATGGGCGGCGAGGGTGGCTTCGTCGTGGTGTACCTGTAGCTTCAGCGCTTGAAGCGCTTCGCTCTTGGCGGGGATGGTGGCGAGCAGCGCTTCGAGGCGGATCAGCTCGTCTACCTGAGGTTTGAGGGTGCGATGTTGTTCGCGCAGGGCGTTATGGGCACCTTCGTCGTAGGTGACGCTCCCCAGTTCGGCGAGGGCGGCTTTGTTGCTCATGCCGCGCGTTTCGATCTCTTTGAAACGTTCGCGGGATTTGATCAGGTCGCCGGTGCGGGTCTGGAGGAGGGCGATCCGGGTGTCGGTTACGCGGATACGTTCGAAGAGCGCGTCGTGGAGTTTGAGCCGATCGTTGCGCTGCGCATTGAGCGTTGAGAGATCGCGGCTGAGTGTTTCGATCCTCTTTTGATATACGTCGGCTATCTCGGTGTGAAGCGACGAGAGGACGCTATCGTAGTGCTCCAGAAGGGGTCGGGTGCAGGTAGGGCAGGCCGATTCGCGCCCCAGAGCGGTGATCGTCTCCACCTGATGGGAGATTTTTCCGATGGCGGATCGGTCGGCGGCGATCTGGGAGGTGAGATCGCTTATCCGGCTCTCAAAAGCGCCGAGGAGCTTTTTGTGCTCGGCCAATTCCCCCTGCTCGGCCAAAAGTTGCTGCCGGAGGGATTCGAGCGGTATGATCTCGTTCGAGAGGCGGGCGACCTCTTCTTTGGCGGTGACGAACGCTTTGCGCAGCTCTTCTTGCTCCTTCTCCAGCCCCTCTTTTTTGAGGAAGCGGGTTTTGAGCTCTTCTTGGGCAAGGAGCGATTTGTCCACCTCTTCGAGCAGGGATTTGAGCGGCAGTTGGGCAGTGTAGCGGGTTTGGTCGGCCTGTAGCGATTGCAGCTCGGTGTCCAGAAGCATCGACTGCTTCGTGTGCAGATCGAGGGTTTGGCGGGCCTGATCGAGGGAATGTTGTTTTTTATTCCGCTCTTCTTTGGCTTTTTGGTGGGAATCGACGAGAGCTTTGGCGGCATCGTGAGATGATTTGAGCGTTTCGGCGCGGGTGTTTTGGGCCGCGATTTTGGTGCTCATCGTTTGGAGGAATTCGGATTTGCTTTTTTTGTTATCGGTATGTTTTTGGCGGGCCTCGTCGCTGAGGAGATACGCACTCGCGTTTTTGAGATCACGGTTAAGTTCGCGCAGTTCGTCGCGGATCATCTCTTCGATTTTATCGATCTTCTCCAGACCCAGCAGGCGGCGCATCATCCCCTTGCGCTCATCGTTTTTCATGGAACTCAGTGCGGTCAGCTCTTTTTGGGAAGCGAATACGGTGTGCATAAAAGCCTCTTTGCCCATTCCCAGCAGCTTGGTGATGGCGGCGCTTACTTCGCGCGCTCCGGTGACGATCGTCTCGTCGGATTCTTTGAGGGCGGCGTAGGCGGTAAGGGCTTTGCCACGGAACTCGCGGATCGCGGTATAGTTTTTGCCCTCTAGTTCGAAGTTTAGCTCTACCTTCACGCTTCCTTCGCTTCCGGCGGTGGGGATCAGTTTTTTGTCGGTGCGGCTCTCGCCGTAGAGGGCGAAAAATATCCCCTCGAAGATCGTCGATTTCCCGCGCCCGTTGCGCCCAAGGATGCCGTAGAGGCCGCTCTCGAACGTGATCTCATAAGAGGCGTAGCGTTTGAAGTTTTGGAGACGAAGCGATTCAAGAATCACGGGCTGCCTCCTCGTAGCGGGCAAACAGGGCCGACACCTTGGAATTCAGGCGGGCGGCTTCGAGCGAATCGGAGGTCTGCTCGTCCAAAAAGGCGGCGAACACCTCCTGCAACGATGCGGCGCTGATCGATTCGGACGAGGTGTTTGTGACGCTTCGGCGAAAACGGCGCTGAATCTGTACATTCAGGGCTGCGGGAAAGAGGGCTTCGATATCACGGTTGGAGAGATCGATGGACTGCGTGGCGCTGAGCTGATCGAGGACGACGGTGATCATCGCACCCTCGTAAGGCTCTTTTGAAGCGAGAATCGAGAGTTCTTCCAACAGATCGGGTGTTTGCGAAGCATCGACGTTGAGACGCAGAGACGCTCGCAGCAGAATCGTATGGAAAGTCACCTCAAGAGCTTCACCGAGGGTGACGAGGAGATATCCTTTATCGTTGCGCAGATCGCCGCTGCCGGTCCGTTCGGTCGAACCGCTATAGTAGACATTCGGGTGTTTGCCGACGCTCCCGTATCCGTGCCAGTGTCCGAGGGCGACGTAATCCATTCGCCCAAACAGGGGTTCTTTTTCCTTCGGGTAAACCCGCTCGCCGTACTCCTCCATCAGATAGTGCGCTCCCACGGAGCAGTGCATCAACAGGAGATTTCGTTTCCCCTCATCCAGCGAGGTTTCACACGCATCGATCGCGGCGAGAAACCCGGCATCCTCGTGGATATGGGGGATGCAGTGAAAATTTATATTATCAAATATCACTTTTTCATACCGCTCGTCGAATACGGGATATACATCATCAAGGGTACGAAGTGCCGCGAGGATCGGTGAGGCGGTTCGGGTGCGGGGGGTCGAATGGTTCCCCGCGATGATGATGGTGGGAATCCGGGCGACGCTAAGGCGTTTGAGCTGTGAGAGGGCGAAACTGATGGCGCGGTTGGAGGGGTGTGGGCGGTGAAAGAGGTCTCCGGTGTGGATGACGTAATCGGGCCGGTACTCTATCGCCGCATCGATCACCCGCGTGAACGCGTCGTAAAAGTCCGCCTCGCGTTGATTGATCCCTTGTTCGCTCAGTATTTCAAGATCGTTGAACCCCAGATGGGTATCGGAGAAATGGAGAATTCTCACCTTGGCCCTTTGTCGATAAGTTTAGTAGATGTAGATTAATATCTCAACGCTTAAAATAACCATTTTTGTTTATGGATAGCGTGCTTTTACCGTCAATATCGCCCAAATGTGATGATAGATAGTTTAAAAGGCAGTGTGCTACGATAGAGAAAATGTTTTTGGGAGTAATCGATGCGGTTTGGTTTATTAGCGGCAATGGTCATGGCCATGGTGTTTCACGGATGCGCTTCGGGTTGGCAACAAGCCCTCAAAAACGAGAACGACCTTGCCAAAGATCAGAACTTTTGCAAAGAGGAATCCGAGAAACTCTATCCGCCGCTGTTCCTCTATACCCCGTTTCAGGCCGGTCCCCTCTATCCGGCACTCAGCCAATACAACGATTCGTCGTATCGTCTGTTCAAGGGGAGAAGGGTGGAATCGCAACCCAAGGATTACTATAAAGAGGCCAGAAAAAAAGAGTTTACCCGCTGCATGAACCGATTGGGATGGGAATGGACGTTCCAAGCCGATTAATCAAGAGACCGGCGAAGATTGCGCGCAGCGTTAAAACATCCGAAAGTGCAGGTCGTGCGGATCGATTTCCCGGTGGTGTTCAAGATCGTAAATCCCTTCGAACGCGGAGGGGAACTGGCCGTTGAACTCCCCGATTTTCGCCCCGGTAGCCGTGGTTTCCGCATAATAGTATCTTTTGCCGCCTTCGTCCAATGAGGCTCTCATGAAGGGTAGGGCTGAATCGTCTTTGAGGTGAACCGCGACAAAAACATGTTTGGGGACGTAGATAAACCAATAGTCGATTCCCCGTTCGTTGAGGAGCGAGGCGAAGAGGTTGCTTTTGTCGTCGCAATCCCCCCATCCGCTGCGGATCACCTCCCGTGCGTTTCGGCTGGTGTAGTCGGTCCTAGGATCGCAGTTTAGTTCCTATGAATGGCAAAGCCTTCTTAAAAATTACAACATCATTCCCAGCATGAGCCGACGGGGTAACTGCTATGACAATGCAGTGGTAGAAAGCTTTTTTAAAACCTTGAAGAAAGAATGCGTCAGAAAGGAAATTTTCGTGACCAGAGAGGAAGAAAGAAGCAAAATATTTCACTATATCGAGATGTTCTACAACCCAAAAAGACGGCACAGTTATCTTGGGTATTTATCTCCAAACGAATTTGAGGTAAGATACTTCTCGGAATCAAGAAACCATGAGGTGTTGACGGATTAAAAAATCGTCTACCAAATGGGGGTCATTCCAAGTTGATTAATACTGCTCACTTAATCCTCTAAACTTTTTTCATATTCATTTAGATTACAATTATTCTTTAACAATTTTGTCAAAGACTGTTTTGAATCGGTTAAAATCTTCTATCTGAGGCAAGTGTCCGAGCCCTTCTAATTCATACAATTCAATTAAATTGTTTTGTTTCTGGACCTTTTTTCCAAGTACTTCATAATGTCCCAATTCGTATGATACTCCCTCTTTCATCCAGTTTTTACCCGGACCGGTCCGATCACGGGTACCAATAATTAAAACGGTAGGAACTTGCAATTCCTTGAACTCTTCAATAACGGGTTGGGTAAAAATCATGTCATACGTGAGTGCACCAACGTAGGCTAATATTTCTCTATCCGGCCCGATGCTCCAGCCTGCAAGTGGAAGCGTCAAGGCTTCATAGCGTTCATTCCATTTTCCGTCGTAGTAATTCTTCTGCTGATAGGCACGTATCTTTTCAGGGGTAGAGGCTAGCTCTGTTTTGTAGAAAAAATCAATATCTTTATACTCCACGTAATGGAGATAGTTTTCCAGACCTATTGGATTGATGAGGATCAGTTTTTGGCTCATCTTCGGATAATTGAGGGTAAAACGGGTGGCAACCATGCCCCCCATGGAATGACCCACGATAATACTGCGCATAATTCCAAGCGATTCCATTAAGGCTTTCGTATTATGAGCCAATGCACCGAAAGAGTATTGATAATCTGTAGGCTTGGACGATTTCCCGAATCCTAGCTGATCGGGTATCAAAACACTGAAACCTTGTTGATGCAAAAAATCGGCGGTCTCTTTCCAATAGGCACCATTGAAGTTTTTGCCATGAAGCAACGTGATAACCGGTTTTTCTTTCTCACCTTTGAGATACATGTACGCCATTTGCAACGTTTTTTGCTGCGACTGGAAGGGGTAATATTCAACTTTATAAGGGTAATCGTAATCTGAGAGATTTGCATCAAATGCTTTTACACTATCGGCTAAGAGAGGAAAAGTTATCAAAAAAGAAAAAATCAACCTGTAAACAATGGGCATTGCGTCCCTTTCTTGGATCGTTTGTTGTTTAAATCATTACAAAAGTAGTGAGATTGTCGGACGCTAAAAGGATTGGCGATCAAAATACCACCTCTCTTTAATTCCACCATCGACTAAATCCATTGCTTTCATATAAAGAAGGTTTGTTTTGAATATCGATTACACCATTTTATTTCTTACATTTGTATAATTCAAAATAGAAAAGTCATAAAAAGAAATTATAACGACATTTATTGATTAACATAAGATATATTCTATTTCTTACTGTCCATATGATGGTGATTTTCATCCCCATCGCAAATCCCGCCTCAAAATAAACGCTATTTCGATGATTTGTAAAATCCGCGATGACGATACGGGAGGATTTGAGTCTGCCGATGGTCTCGTCGGTAATTGATTTGTCGTGTTTGGTGTTGTTCTGGTTGACGATAATGCAGTTCAGTTCAGATTCCTCGATGGCTTCGTGTAAATAGATAGAAAAAATGTCATTGAAGTTCGATTTAGAAGTTAAATGCCAAATAGACATTTTTGGAAGATTGATTTGGAGCTTCTAATCCTTCGAATTTTTCTTGGATTTTTTATCGCGCATCACAAGAAATGTATCTATTTCTTTTGAACATTAGAAGCGAATTGTCCAGTGTGATCTTATTTCGCCATTCGAACGCTTCATGAATCCATTGTTGAATTTCATAGTGGAATGCCACCCATTTGGTAGACGATTCATTATTGTTATAGCAGTTTCCCCGTCGGCTCATTGGGATAATGTTGTATTTTTTGAGCAGGCTTTGCCTAAATGTCTCGTCAATTGTACCATTTAGGAAGACCCCATCTCAAACCGCTGTCCAACTTTTTAGTGGCAGTATACTATAACAACCAATATCATCGAATCGGTACACCGACAATTTAGGAAACTGACGAAAACCAAGGGGGAATTCCCCAATGAAAACAGCTTGTTAAAGCTGCTTTATCTGGGAATTCAAAACGCTCAAATCAAGTGGACGATGCCAATGCAAAACTGGAGCCTAACGCTCTCGCAACTGGCTATATTTTTCGAAGGTAGAATCGATAAGGCCCTCAAGCTATGATACAATTTCTCGAACTATCGCACGCTGACACGTAATTCTGAACGCTCACTCCGGTAATTTGACCATTATTTGCTGCAATATACTGCAAGTATCATTCTCTCATTTTCGGAAAGATCGTTGTAAAATATGGCCCTTAAACGCCATCAAAAATCGAAAATATCATCCTCACTTTGAGAACTTAACTGTTCTTTGCCTTCCAGTAGTGAAATGATCGTCATTAAATCACTGATTAAAGATGCGTCATATTGATTGATTGTTTGTGGATCACCTGATGCGATATTATCATGCCATTTTCCAAGAACATAACAAAATGTTTCGATGAGTTTAAACGGAAAATACTCCTCTGCCCGACATTCCAAAGGAAGCAGTTCTTTTAATATGGTGCTGAGATGAAGAGTCAGTGTACTCAATTCGTTGAAAAATGAGTAGTATCCCAGAACCGAGCCGTACCGTTGGAAGAGTTGGGCAACATTGCCAACCATTTGAAGCGACGGAGGATTGGTATTGTCAAACATATCGATGAATCTGTAATCAATGTCCACCAGTAATTCCCGTAATTCGTAAAGATCATCGTTTACGAGCGTCTTGATCTGCTCAATTTTACGGTTGGATTCATCGCTGCTATTATCATACTGTATATCGGGCTCTGAATATTTTACGGACTGATAGCTCATGGTGTCGAGCATACGGTCTTTCTGTGTCAATTTCCGTATGGTTTCAGAAAGATCAAGATTTTGCGTTTCAATTTGAGTAACGTAAGATTCTAGCAGTTTACGTTCATTGATACGGCGGCATATTTTGAATAGGACGTTCATCAGCTGTTCTCGGATGATTGGTTTGATGATAAACCCATCGGCATCAAATTCGATGGCATCAAAAAGAAACATGGCTTCGTTGTGGGCACTGATAAATAACAAAGGGATGTCGTTACCGTACTGACGAATTTTTTTGAGCATGTCGGTTCCTCTCAGACGTGGCATGTCGATGTCAGAGATAATGAGATCATAGCGATTATTAGGATTGCAACATTTGTCCAGTCCCTCTTGTCCGTCTGATGCAGAATCGATACTGGCAAAAAAAGTTTGAAGGAGTTCAATCATTCCCATACGCAATGCATCATTGTCTTCTACATACAACACATGAAGCTCTTTTGTCACTTCCAATAGAGGCTTTAGTTGAACGGCATTCATAATTGCTCCATTGTAAGTGGAATAATGATTTCAAATCGCGCCCCGGTGATATCGCCTTCATCAAATTTTCGGCTTACATTCTCCACACTCAGGGTTCCGTTCATGTGACCCGATATGAATTCTCGTGCCATATAAAGTCCCAATCCGGTCCCTTTATCTTCACTTTTCGTTGTGAAATAGGGGTTGAAGATATCTTGCAATAAGTCTTTCTCAATTCCGCCTCCAGAATCTAGAATTTCAAAAACACATCGATTGTCCAGCGGACGGGCACAAATTTCAATCAATCGTATGGCAGGGGCACGCTCAACAATCGCATCATGGGCATTATTGATTAAATTCAAGAGGACATGAACAAGTTTATTTTCATATCCGCTAATATTGAAATCCTCGTATACGTAACGGAGAGTGATTTTTTCATTTTGGATCAAAGTTCCGATAAGCGAATCGATTTTATGAAAAACAGATGAACAAAAAAACGATTTTGGCTCTTCTTTTGGTTTTAAAAAATCTTTGAAATCACTAATGGTTTGAGTCAAATGACTGACCTGAGTCAATGTCTCGCTAATACACACCTCAATCGCGGCATCCTCGAGAGTGGAGAGTTCTTGTTTTAATTGTAGTGAGAGTAATTTGGCATTGATCACGCTTAAGGGTTGTTTCCACTGATGGGTTATATGGCCGATTACCTCCCCGATCGCAGCGTATTTGCTTTGGGATGCGATTTGCTGACCCAGTGCGGCCAATTCTCTTTCATCATGAATTTTTTTGGCTATTGCGTTGAGCGGTTTAGAAATCTGCGTATACGTACTGACCGGTTTATTGATGTACCGGTCGATACCGATCTCAATAGCACGTTTGAGATCGTTGGCATCAGTAAAAGCGGTGAGAAGTATGATGGGTTTTTCAGGATAGCGTTCTTTTATCCGTTCGCTCATGCTTAAGCCGTCTAGTTTAGGCATGTAGATATCACTCATAATAATATCGGGTTCGTACTGCTCAATCATTTCGAGACCTTCTTCACCGTTGGAAGCGGTATAGAGTGAAGCTACTTCATCTTCAAGCAACTCTTTCATCAGGACGATCAACTCCTTTTCATCTTCAACATACAGCAATTTAAGTTTTTCAAGCATGATTGTTTCTCCTAGGAATTGAAATCGTGAAACATGCACCGTTATCGATGTTTTCAACAGTTAGACTTCCGTGCATTGAATCGATAATCATTTTGCTCATATACAAACCGATTCCGGTGCCATCACTTTTAAATTTGGTGGTGAAGTATGGCTCGAAAATACGTTCTATAATCGTTTGAGGAATTCCCCCTCCGTTATCAGAGACCTTAATTTTCCACTCTTTATCGTCTTCTACTGCATGTACGGTAATGATTCTTTTGATATCAGAACGTTCTTTTAGTGCGTCGATACTGTTTTTCAGGAGATTGAAAATGACCTGCGAGAGTTCATTGGGATATCCGGTCATGGTGCTGTGTATGTCTGAATCAAAATTTATATCAATTTCATAACGTTTCATCATGGGCATAAGAAAATCGAGACTTTTACGTACGGTGAATTCAGGAGAAAAAGGTTCCGGGAGTTTGTTAGGTTTGAAAAAATCAGAAAAATCAAGGATGGTTTGATTCATTTTATCAATAATACCCGTCGTTTTTTCAATGTATTTGCCCATATATTCGGTGTCGAGTTCCCCTTTGTTAAACTTTTTATCCAAAGCCAGCGTCCCCATTGAGAGCATCATCAGCGGTTGCCGCCATTGATGCGCGATATTCGCGATCATTTCCCCCATTGCAGCTAGTTTGGCCTGCTGAATCAGCATAGCATCTTTTTGGGCATTGGAACGACGTAATTCAACCATAATGAGCTGGTTCTCGATTCTGCGGATCAGTTCTTCTTTATCCACAGGTTTGGTGATAAAATCACTCCCTTTTACCCGTATGGCACGAATTACCGATTCCCGACGCGTATCGGAAGTTAAAAATATGATTGGTATCGACGAAGTTGACGACTCTTTTTTAAGTCTTTCGGCCACCTCAAAACCATCCATTCCGGGCATATTGATATCCAGTAAAATAAGGTCTGCCGGATTTGCTTCCATTCGTTTTAAGGCCTCTTCGCCGTTTTTGGCAATCGAAATAGAATACATATCTTTTAAATGGCTTGCGATCGCCGTCAAATTAACCGGTTCGTCGTCGACAATCATAATTCGGTAGCTGTTCACGGTTCTCTCCCCAGCAAAGGTGCGAGCAGAACCATTGCGTCGTCAAATTCAAATTGGAGTATTTTTTCATAAATCCGTTCGGCAAGCTCACGTGTATCCAATGCGGTAATAATGTTGCACGATAATTCCAAAAAAGATTCGGAGATATATTCACCGTTGCGAAGATGGGATGCGAGCTCGTTTAGAACCGTGTCTGCCGAAGCCAATATATTTTGGGATACGGGAGCGATACGTTGCGAAGGGATTACCGCGATTATCGATCGGATTGATTCGGCCACCGCGGTTTGCAACTGAGCGATATCCTTCATGAAAGTGCCCGAATCATATGGGGCATCGTTAAGTGCTGTGGCAAGGTTGAATACACGTGTCATGTGTAAAGATCCGCTTACCCCTTTTAGAGCATGGATGCGGTCATATAATTCATCGATCGGATGAGAAACGTCGAAAAGCGTTTCATCTTTGTATCGAGAAACGTAACTCCGGAGCATTTTATAGATCATCTCAGGATCATTAAACTGCGCGTCCAGAGCCAACGTGTCAATTCCCTCGATAGGGACGATCGTCGTTTGTACCGCATTGGCTTGTTGGGGTATTTGGGAGCAAGGTTCAAGATACTCGGAAAGAATATTTTGCAAAGCATCGACATCGATCGGCTTGGAAAGATGCCCTCTTATACCGACATCGATTGCACGATTGCGATCATCTTCCATCACGGCCGCACTGAGAGCGATGATGGGAATATCCGGTTGACTCTGCAGAATTTTTTGGGCTGATTCGTATCCATCCATAACCGGCATATGCAAATCCATCAGAATCAAATCATAACGTTTCGCCGCGCTCATTTCCAGCGCTATTGCTCCATTGACCGCTATATCGACACTGCATCCGAAACGGGTCAGATATCCTTTTGAAACCATTTGATTGATGTCATTGTCTTCGGCTAGAAGCACTTCTCCTTTAAAGCAACCATGAGGCAAGCTATTCATATCCTCACGGGGAGAAATGGAAAATGTACCCATCATCGCTTCGAGCAGCGTAGAAGAGACAAAAGGTTTGTGAAGCAATGCATGAACCGTCAGATTGGCGGTGTTAACCTCTTCTCTGAGCATCTTTTCATTATGTGCGGATACCATGATAATCGGAGGAGTCTGCCTTCCCAACGTCTGATTGAGTGCGATCGCAAATTCCGTACCGCTCATGTCGGGCATTTTCCAATCAGAAATTATCCAGTCAAATTTTTCCTCTGCGGCACGTTGGAGCGCCTGATAGGGATCGGATTCCAAAACGGAATATATTCCCCACGATTCAAGAATAGCTCCGATAATTTCCAGCTCCGTGCCGTGGTCGTCAACGACTAAAGCTTTTTTGCCCTTCAGGGTATCGTACAGATGGATCGGTTGATCATGTTGAAGGATCAACGGAATCTCAAAAGAAAATGTACTTCCTTGTCCGGGTGTACTATGAACGCGGATTTGACCGTTCATTAGTTTGACCAGACGTTGACTGATCGACAATCCAAGACCGGTTCCCCCAAATTTTCGGGTAATTGAAAGGTCCGCTTGCGTAAACGCTTCAAACAGTGCGTCCAAACGGGATTCTTCAATCCCTATTCCCGTATCCGTAACGCTAAAAGCAATATGACATATCCGTTCTTGAAGATCGATAGAGCGTACTTCCAGTCGGATCTCCCCTTCCTGCGTGAATTTGACGGCATTGCCCAAAAAATTGTTCAGGACCTGAGCGATCCGGAACGAGTCTCCGACTACGTTCACAGGAATTTTCGGATCGATTTTCAAGATTAATGCCAGCCCTTTGGAACCGGCGGAATAATTCCATAGGGTCGCTGTTTCCAGCAGCATCTCCTCAAGATTGAACGCTCTTTCCTCCAGAGAAAGTTTCCCGGCTTCTATTTTGGAATAGTCCAATATGTCATTGATAATGTTCAAAAGGGATTTTGAAGCGTTGAGAACCCGTTTGAGATTTTCACGGATTTGGATACTGTCTCCGATTCCAAGGCTTAAATCACTCAAGCCGATAATAGCATTGAGCGGTGTGCGAATTTCGTGAGACATATTGGCCAAAAATTCGCTTTTTGCTTTATTGGCTTGGTCTGCCTCGTTCTTGGCTTTCATTAAATCTTCTTTGGCATTCTCGGATTCGGTAATATCCGTATTGATACCAACGATTTTCACAGCCCGATCACGATCGTCGTAAACAATTTGTCCATACGCCATGATCCGTTTTCGGATACCCGCAGGAGTTAGAATCGAGAAAAACTCGTCGTAATCGTCTCCGGTTTCTACCGAATGCTCTAGTGCGGCTTTAACCCTGTCACGATCTTCATCCACAAGCGTTTTTTCCCAAATACCAAGTGCCTCATCACCGTTGAGATCGACTCCGTAAATGCGGGACATCGTTTCATCGCATTTCAACGATCCGCTGCTCAAATCCCATTCCCAAATACCGATCGTAGCCCCTTTCAACGCCAGATGAGTCCTGAGATTCTCTTCAGCCAGTTCATTTTCGAGGGATTTGACCTGGGTGATGTCGATAAATGAACCCAACATACGTAAAGGCCGTCCCTGCCCGTCATGCTCCAGAAGGATATCGTTTGAATAAATCCATACCCAATTCCCACCTTTGTCTAAAAAACGGTATTGAATCTCTTCGGACTGGGTGAGCACCGATCGGCCCAATTCCTGACGATGGATCTGTACACGGAGCAAATCGTCGGGATGAATTAGACAAGAGAGTTTTTCTTTGCTTAATTGTTGTAAATCTTCCAGCGTATACCCTGTAATGTCAGTATATTTGCGATTGATAAAGGTATACGAACAACTCCTGAAATCGTAAACGTACATCGCACTTAACGAATTATTATAAATATTCGAGGTCCGCGCTTCAAGCAATCCTATCGATTCTTCGATCAGCTTGGCGTTGGTGATGTCATGACGTATCGCAATGTAGCCTATCTGATCCCCCTCTTCGTTGAACTCGGGACCAATCGAGGCATGAACCCAGTAAAACGATCCATTTTTCGTCAGATTTTTGAGTTCTCCCGTCCATATTTCGCCGCTTTTAATCGTTTCCCACAACGTTTTGTAGACCGCGTCGTCCATGTCCGGATGACGTACGATTCTATGGCTCTTACCGATCAATTCTCCTTTAGTGTAACCGCTGATCGTACAGAATGCTTCGGAAGCCTGAGTGATAATACCGTGCAAATCCGTAGAAGAGGTGATGACGTAACGGTCAATCATCGCCATGTTTGATGCATTCTTGCGGCTGATTTTTTCATAAGCTTTATGGAGCTCTTTTTCGCTCCGTTTAAATACAAAATACCATATCAATCCCAGAAGAAACAAATTTAAAGCAATTTGGAGATAGATTCCGTTGATGATATTGGCGGTATTCCTTTCGTATTGCTGTTGATGAAGTACTACGGCGCCGTCGAGGTAGCCCAGAAGAGCATGCGCATCTTCTTTGAGTCTGATAAATTTGATTTCATTCGGTTGATCAATAAAGGACCGGTGTTGAGCAAGATACGCATTGACATACCTGTCCAATCCCGGTTCGTGCCGGTAATATTGCCACGACTCTTCTCCTTCTATCAATTGATCAATCCTTCTATGGTCCTCATCCATCATCTTCAAATAGATTGCATAACGTTGCGGATTACGGCTGAGCGGATTGTGATAATAGTCTTCCGCTTCTACTAAAAGTCGTTGTGAGAGCATCCGCTGCTTACCGCTTTTGTTAATTAATTCCCCAAAATAACTTCCACTGCTCAACATCCTCGCCGTCGGAATAAGAGTTGCCAGAAAAAAAAGTGCAAGAACCCCAATCGCGATTTTATGTGAGCGTGTCAAGCTGGCGAGAATATTTTTGCCCGATTCGTTTTCAGGATGTTTCAGAGTATTCATAGCGTCACTTCTATATTCTGGGTATGGACTCTCAATTCGGTAAAACGGGTAAGACGGTCTTTCCCGGTCGATTTCGCGTGATAAAGTGCTTGATCCGCTTCGCGAAGAAGTTTTTCATAACATTGTGTGTACGATTCACACAAGCCGATACAAACTATGGAAGAGACTCCTGCACTTAGCGTAACGTTCAGACGACGAAGATCCGGTCCGTTCATAACCTGGCGACGAATTCTCTCAACGGCTTTATCCGCCTCCTCGTTGCTAACACCGTAAATAAGGAGTACAAATTCTTCTCCTCCCCATCGCCCCGTTATATCGTTACCCCGTATTTGTCCCTGGATACTCAAAGCAGCCTGAACCAAAACGTCATCACCCGTAGAGTGCCCGTGTGTATCGTTGATCCCTTTAAAATTATCGATATCGAACAATGCAAGGGTTATAGGTTTGGACTCACGTATCGCCAGGGCAAAAAGTTGCTCAAAACACTGATTGAACCCACGGCGGTTTAATAAACCGGTCAAGGGATCGTTCAAAGCCAAATTTTTCAGGTGCTGATTTTCCTCGATGGCTTTAAGATAATTGGAATCCGATTGACGCTTCTGCAAATAGTGGTCGGCACTCTGTTTTACTTTATCCATTAGTGTGTTGATCCTGCGGATCGGTTTACATTCATAATGATCCACTTTGAGAGCAATGGCCTCTTTTAGATAGTGTATGTATTCATGCGCACTCAGCAAAAAAACCGTCAAATACGGAAAAAGAGACTTTGCCTTTCCTGCTAGTTCCAATCCACCCATTTCCGGCATCTCGATGTCGCTGATGAGAATGTCGATATTCTCATTTTCCAGTATCGCCATAGCTTCCAAACCGTTGGACGCTTCAAAATATCCAACGACTTCATCTTCCATCAGTTCGCGCATTAATGAACGGATATACGCTTCGTCCTCTACGTAAAGGAGTCTATAATTATTAAGCAGCATCGATCCTCTCCTTTGGCAGGATAATTTCAAATAAGGCACCTTCGTCACGGTTTAGGGCACGTAGCGTTCCACCCAAAGAGCGTTCCACAATCATTTTGGACATGTACAGTCCAAGCCCCGTCCCGTTTTTTTCCATTTTGGTTGAAAAATAGGGATCAAAGATTTTCCCGATAACGTCATGGGAAATTCCGCCTGCATTGTCGGTTATCGCAATGCGTACAGTATCTCCTTCGTCATACGCATCGAATCGGATCAATTTATCCTCTTGACCGATCCCTTCAAAAGCATCTACTGCGTTGTTGACGATGGAAATAAAGACCTGGGAAAGCTCGCTGAAGTGCGAATTAAGCATAATCCCCTCGGGTATCCGATAGAGAATGGAGATTTTTTTCGTTCTGAGTGTATTGTCCATAATCGAATCGATACTGCTCTGGATACCGGTCAGGTCAAAAACTTCAAACGCTTTGTTGATCGAATAAAAATTCCTGAAATCGTCAATGGTCTGGGAAAGGTGGTGTACCTGATTTCTCAAATTATGTTTGTACTCATTCAGTTTTTCCTCGCTGATCGTATTGCGTTCAATCCCCCGAAACAATACCTGAAGGGTCAGGTCGATCGCATTGAGCGGCTGTCTCCACTGGTGAGCGATCATTTGAAGCATTTCGCCCTGAAGTGCCAGACGGTTCTGATGCAGCAGGAGTATCTCCTGTTCTTTGGCTTTGGATTCGGCTTCGACCCGTGCGGTGATGTCTTGCACGGTCCCTTCGATTAGAGTAAGATTTCCCGCATCGTCAAACGTTTTATTGAGTTCCATGTGAAAATGGCGTCGGTTCCCCCGTGCCGTTAGGAGCGTACCGTCAAAAGTTTTCACATTGGGATCGAATTTCGACGATTTCCACCGTTCCAACGTCTCTTCAGTCCAAAATTTTCCCGCATCTTCAACACTTATCTTTTCGCTCGGTTCGATCTCATATAGATTGAACAAGTTGCTCGAAACCGTTAATTCCTCGTCCGACAATTCTTGGCGGAAACTATAGATTTTTGCAATTTTCTGAGTATGTTCCAGCAATTCAAGCGCACGCTCCTTTTCCTCAAATATTCTCCTCTCCTGCAGTTCCAGGAGGGCCTTGTCGGTAATGTCCTGAATCGTTCCGACCGATTCGACCGGTTCGCCTTGAGAATCAAAATAGTTTTCCCACACAATCCGTAGGTATTTCGTCTCTTGAGAACCCGTCAGAATACGGTAATCAATACTATGCGGGCCTTGTTTGTAACGCATACGTACGTTCATATCGGCAAAGCCAAGCCGATCCTCGTCGATTATACTCCCGAGTAACATTTCATGGGTAATCGGAAAATTACGGTTGAAGCCATAAATCTCGTAAATCTGCTGTGAACACCACACAACCGCGTCACTATGTTTGTCGTGAAAACTTCCGATCTTGGCGATTTGCTGGGTATGTTGGAGAAGGTTGTAGAGATCGAGAAGCTCAGCCGTAGCTTTATGTATTCGCTCTTCAAGCTCGGAATTAAGCTCTTTCAGTGCACGTTGAGCCTCCATTTTTTCCGTTATATCGATTCCCACCGTCGTGAGATAGAGGGGCTTCCCTAACTCGTCGACAACAATAGAATTAGACCACTCAAACATCCGTTCTTCACCGTTTCGATCGATCCAGGCATTCTCTTTTTTAGCGACAACAACCCCATCACCGACCATAGAGTCCAGAATCGTTTGAATGTCAGGACGAACTCCTTTGGGAATAAAGCGGTCAAACCAGAAATAAGGTTCACAAGAAACCGTTTTCGCATCGTAACCGGTCAATTCCTCCCCGTAATGGTTGAGGGAATTCATGATTCCGTTGGGCTGTATCGTTGCGATGATTGCAGCGGCAGAATCGAGAATCGTCGTACTGAACTTGCGTTCCTCATCAAGTGCTTTTTGTAGGGTTTTGGATTCGGTAATGTTGCGGGCCGAAGCATAGAGATAGGTTTTATGATCAATATCGACAACCGTAGAATGTATTTGCACGTCATAAAACGTTCCGTCTTTTCGGCGGTGTCGGGACTCGAACGTACGGGGATTTTCCATGAGACTACGAATTTTCGGAATCATATCCTCATCTGACGTCATCGCATCCCAGTCCTTCATACGTAACGTATTCATCTCTTTTTCCTCATACCCCAGCATCCGTGCAAAACTTGGGCTCCATTCAATGAGTCTTCCCTCCCGGTCAAGAATATGGATACCGTCGGTTGCGGCATTCATAATTGCATTGAGACGCGAATGTTTTAGATCGACATTTTTGGCATAATCGAGCATAATCATCATCAGCGATTCATAATGTTTTTCATTCCGCCATACGTATAATGCAACCAGAAATGCGGCAGCGATATTGAACAGCGTGATTGCAATGTTCCATGATTCGTTCGGATTTTTCAACTGAAGTTGAAAAAATAATTTTCCGTTTGGAACAATTACCGTATGGCGTTTTGTTTCCGAATCCGGCGGGAGCTTTGAGGAGAGAATCAGCAGAGCATGACGTATAGTGGGATCGTATCCGTATAATGCATATCGCGCACCGGCAAACTCTTGTGCGTCAAACACCCCTTGGGTTAAGGTGTCCGCATAGATCACCGCCAGTGCACATCCCCAGAATGACCGCTTTTCCCCGTCATTTTTGTGGATCGTTTTACAGGCTATAAATGCTCTTTTTCCATTCTGTCCGAGCGTTATAGGACCGATAAAAGTAAGTTGTCGCGTCTTAAGAGCGATCTGCGCCCCTTGTTGAATGTCATGATTTTGAAGAAGGTTGAATCCGAGGAGATTTTTTTCACTACTCCTAGAATACGAATCGCGTATAACGCCCTCCGGGGCCAAAGCCAAAACATCGATATGGGTACTTTTTTGAAGAATATTCTCAGCCCATTTATCAAATTTGGCGGTATCGTAATTCGAATGTTCGACTAATGTTTCCAGTATACCCGTAGCCGTGATACTCTCTTCGATACGTTGTTGTAACGTAGTCCCGATACGCAGATTCATCTGCTCCGTAACCGCTTGCTTTTGATCGTTTTGCTTCTGCTGAAAATAAAGTTGCATAAACGTTCCGATGATCAAGGTAACAACGAACGCCGCGATCGGATAGAACAGACAAAATCGTTTGTAGATATCGGTTTTTGTATCTATCATCTAAACGTGCTTTCGGGTTTACCAAACAAATACCCTTGCGAAAATTCGATCCCCAAATCGCATACGCAACGGTAAATATCGTCATTTTCGACGAACTCTGCCAACGTACGGATTCCATTTTCTTTTGCCAGAGAAACTAAACTTCTGACTACGGAATGTACGTAAATATCGGTATGAACCGTTTTGATCAGTGATCCGTCTATTTTCAGGATGTCCGGCTGATATTGCATCAATCGTTGGTAATTTGAATAGCCGCTTCCGAAATCGTCGATGGCGATTTGAACGCCGAATGTTTTGACATACGATATAAATGACTCCAATAACCCCATATCGTTGACCGCCTCTTCTTCTAGCAGCTCGAAAACAATTCGATGGGAATCGTTTTTGTACCGGTGAAGTAACCCGATAATCGATTCACGCGTTTCAGTGCGTTCCACGTCAAGCACCGATAGATTGATGGAAATGGATTTGGACGTATGATACAAAGCTTCGAAGGAGTGTTTTAATACCTCTTCGGTTATCCTAAAATAAAATTTTGCCTGTTTGGCCACTTCCAAAAACACACCGGGCGGTATGATCCGTCCCTCTTCGTCAATCATGCGCACCAAGGACTCGTATTTGACAATTTCCTTGGTTCGATTATCAACGATCGGTTGAAAAAAACTTTGTATTCGCCCGCTGTCGATTGCCCTTTTGAGTTGCTGGAGAATATCAATGTTCCGTTTTGCCTTTTGTTTGACCTCTTCGCGGTAATCTCTGGCGATAAGAAATTGTTCCCCTTTGATCTCCATCTCGCTAATGGCCGAACGGGCATTTTCAAACGCATATTTTCCTTGTGCCATTGCCGCAATGACGGCGACGTCATACTCCATACCATCAATATCCAAACGGTTTTTGTAAACCATTTGCTGAAATTTTTTGATTTTTTCAATGAATACCACGGTATTATCCTCGGTTATCAACGGGGAAATCAATGCAATGTAACCTTGGTCAAGCGGGTATACATTCCCTTCTTCAAACAACGAGCGCAATTGCGTATCGAATTTTTTGACGAATTGTTTTCCGATCCCTTCAGCAACTTTTTCTCCGAAAAAATGCTCTAGATGGGTGTAACCCTCGATCTTGAAAAGAATAACAGTGGCAAATACGATCTGTTCAAGATAATCGTACAACTGCCGTATCGGCTGCATCATATCGCTGACATCAGTATGGATGGCAATATATTCCGTAATTTCATTTACCTCATTCAAAAGCGGCATGATGGTTGTTTTGCTATAGTAAGGGCTTCCCGTCTTTTTTCGGTTTTTCAGTATTCCCTGGTACAGTTTCTTTTCGTCCCGAATACTCTTCCACATTTGAGCATACACTTCTCCAGGAGTATCCAAATCGCTTACAAGACGGTGAGAGCGTCCGACAAGCTCCTCCCTCGAATATCCTGTCAATTCGCAAAACCCATCGTTTACATAGGTGATTATCCCCTGTATATTAGCTTTTGAAACAATCGAACTTTGATCGGTGATCTCTTGATATTGACGCATTAGTGATGTTTTTAAGGCGAGTTCACGACGCATCACAAGTATATTTCCCGCTTTTTCGAATGTTCTGAGCAAAGGGGAAATTTCCAGAGGTTTTTGAAGATATCCGTTCACTTCCAAAGAGATACTTCGGATAAAATACGATGCGTCATCGCTGGCAGAACAGACTATAATAGGAGTTTCACGATCTTTTTTTCGAATCTCTTCGATCATGATCAGACCATTGACGTTTGGCATATTAAGGTCGGTGAAAATCATATCCGGTCGATACCGTTCATATTTTTCCAATCCGTCGCGCCCATCAATCGCATCGGTGACGGTCGAAAATAACTGGTTTAAAGTTTCCATCGTCGCATTTCGAACACTTTCGTTATCTTCTACGTACAAGAGACTAAATGTTTTAAGCATACGGATTACTGAATCATCAACCATCCTCTCACCTCTTTGCGGACTGATATCATTAAATTATCATACACTTCAATTATGAGTAATTTTGAGTATAAATGTAAGCTTTGTAAGTTTTGACGATTCTTTACTGTTTTTCTTTATATGAAGATCCCTTCTCTTTAAATCTAATGATTCCTTATAATTAGAATAAATATCATTTTATATGTTTTTATATTAAAAAAAACAAGCGTTATACTTGGGTACACTATTGCACAACAATTTGAATTAATTATGTATCAAGGCGGCCGTCGTGAATATGGCAAATTCTTCCGTACTGATTGTTGAAGATGATTTTTATGCATCGTCTGCAATGAAGGATTTTCTACAAGATGAAGGATTTAACGTTACAATCGTCGAAAGCGCTCTCGAAGCGGTTCAGGTTCTTTACTCCAAAACGTTCGATCTCGTATTGCTGGATATCAGTTTACCCGATTATAACGGACTCGATTTATGCAAAAAAATTCGACTCGATTCCGCGATACCGATTATTATCATATCTGCACACAATGAGCGTGAATTCAAACGACAGGCTTTTAGGTTTGGGGCAGACGACTATATTGTGAAACCGGCGGATTTGGAAGAACTGGTCGACCGTATGTGGGTTTTTTTACGTCGCATGTCTCCCACCGGGCTGTTGCGACCGCTTGAGATGAAAAAATCCAAATCATTAATCATCAATCCCGATACCTCTCAACTCGAATTTGACGGAAAAATATTAAATCTCACCGCCATGGAGCGCATGATTCTTTTGTACCTGTATACCCATAAAAACCGTGTCATTACCCGCAGCGAATTGATCGATACAATGCAGACCGTCACGCAAAAACGGAGTTCTATCGATTTTCATATTAAAAATATCCGCAAAAAAATAGGGGATGATGCCTCCGCTCCGAAATATCTTAAAAGTGTTTACGGAAAAGGGTATCAATTCATGGCATAACAATGAGAGATTTTTTAATAGTGTATAATAATTTCCTATTCTGGATTTTATTAAAATGAGGTCGTAGCGTATATGTTAAAAAGAGTCATTATCGGGATTTTGTTTCTCTTGCAAATTGTACACGCAAACACCGTCCTGACTAATCAAACCTCTAAAAACGATCATTTTACGATCCGTTATTACTATGACGATTCCTCTAAACTGACCATTAACGACGTTTCTCATATCGATTTCAACGAATCGATACCCAGCCAGTTTAATAAAGGTTACCGCTATGGTGCCGGATGGTTTAAAATAGATGTTGAAAATAAAAGCCGTTCCAAAGATTTTATTCTCTATTTTACCGAACCGATATGGTCTTCTCTTGACCTTTATATTCCGCAGGGATCGGCGTGGAGCATTCAGCACAACGGCCTCAACGTCCCTTTATCAGATCGTGCGATTCAGGACAGTTCCCCCGCATTTTCATTTAGTCTTGACCCGGGAGAAAAAATCTCCCTCTACATCCGTGGAAAGACAATTGCCAGTCAGATCGGTGAATTTCAGATTTTTACCGCACAGGAATTTTATCGGCCTGACCGCATGAGCATTACCGAATGGTATATCATTTATGCCTTTCTGCTCTTATCCTTTGCGCTACTTAACCTCTATAATCTAATGATGACGAAAGAACCGATATACGGCTATTACGTTCTGTACATTCTTGTTTATATCGTTTTCAGTTTTATGCACAGTGGCGTCTATCTCCGCATGGGATTTCCCGGCTGGAATGAAGGTTTACATACGCTAGGACAACTTACCCTAGTCTCACTCTTGCTTTTTTCCAAAGAATTTCTGGAACTGGAAAAAACCTATCCTAAAATGGAAAGAATTTTTTTGATCCTTGCCGGAATAGCCCTGGTATTTGCTTTCCTCCTTGCAGAGGATCTTCCCTTTTCCAGTGTAGCAAGCAATCTCTATTTTTCATCTGTCCTATTGATGATTATCTACGTCGCGATTACCGTCTTGAACCGTGGATTCGAGAATGCAAAATACTATTTGTTGGCTTTGATGTTCTATCTACCTTCAATGACCATGATGGCGTTGGATTTCAATACGCTCCTGCCCAATACCGATCTTACGCGCTACTCTTTTTTACTTGGGGCGTATCTGGAGATGTTTTTATTTACCCTATTACTCACGAATCGGTATAAACACGTTAACAATCTCAATCATCTTCTGATTCATAGAACTAATCAGCTTGAGGAAATGAAAAAACTTTTTCTTGAACAATCCATCACTGATTTTTTGACGGGGTTGTACAATCGGAGACATTTCGTCGAAATTTCGCAAAAATATTTTCAAATTGCCTTGCGTCAGCATCAACCACTTTCCATTATGATGATTGATATCGATTCTTTCAAAACAATCAATGATACCTACGGACATGTATTCGGTGACCGCGTAATCGCTTCCGTAGCTGATTCAATTCGCGAAAACACGCGAGATTCCGATCTTACGGCCCGTTATGGCGGTGAAGAGTTTATCGTCTTGTTACCCGCAACGGATGTAGATGAGGCGTACGATGTGGCCGAAAGAATACGACATGAGGTAGAGTCGATTCCGGTTGAATATGAGAATGGGACCCTCATACACATTACGGTCAGCATTGGACTATCGCACCTTCATCCTTCTAAGGATGATGAGATTGATAAAATCATTCTGCGTGCCGACCAGGCTTTGTATGAAGCTAAAAATGCGGGTAGAAACAGAACCAAAAGGATTCCCTAAACCGCTTCTTTACACTTGGTCGTTACTATTTTTACCTTTTTTTAGATCGGTTTTGTTTTTCCTCGATCAACATCTCGCCTAAAACTTCAATAACACTACGGCTGGCTTCTTCGGCACGTTTAAAGTACGTGATGACATTTTCGGACTCTTCTGAACATGTATTTCGTTCAACACAATCAATCGCTGCACGAATATTGTCATGAACCGCTTTGTGCGGAGTTTCCAGTTTTCTGAAACTTTGAACTCCGCCGAAAATCTCTTTGCCTTTTCCGCCGTCAGCCCATTTGCCCAAACGACAATTACGATGATCAACAAATTCATCATCGACTTTCAATTTAAAGACACTTTTGTATCCTTTTGCTTTAAACAACAAATGATCCAGTTTGACGAGCACCATAAATACCGAATAGAGCACATTTGTAGAATCGGTATCGATGCTTTCCGTTCTGACGTTGAGTTCGGCCAGTGTTTGTTTGAAGGTGTGCAATTTATGCGATGATTCCGTAGATATCTCTTCCATTTTATTAGAACGGTCATGAATCTCTTCCGCATTCTGTTTCAAACTATGTACACTGATGGCTACTTCCGCCGTCGCTTTTTGCGTTCTTTCGGCCAATTTACGTACTTCGTCCGCAACAACGGCAAATCCACGTCCATGCTCACCGGCTCTGGCCGCTTCGATGGCGGCATTCAGTGCCAACAGATTGGTTTGGTCT
Organism: Sulfuricurvum sp.; assembly: GCA_050178755.1. GTDB lineage: Bacteria > Campylobacterota > Campylobacteria > Campylobacterales > Sulfurimonadaceae > Sulfuricurvum. Next base: position 89,003 of record JBFXFU010000008.1, read on the forward strand.
GAAATATCTTTGATCAGGTTTATGACTTGTGAAATCGACACAACACTGTCGCTTAACTGCGCTACCGATCCGTAATTTTCAGTAATGTTGCCGACCAAGGCTTCTTGAATGCTGAGTAATTCATTAATATCCGTATTGATCGTCGCAAAGTTTGCCCTATTGCTGATGTTTAATGATTCAATTTCTTCCAGATCTACGACATTTGCCTGTAAATCTTTTTGTAAGATAGTTAAATCTTGCTGACACGAGCGTGTAAGATTATCGGTCAGATTATGGATCAGTTCAAACATTACTTCATTGTTTTTATGCTGAATGTTTTTTTGTTTGAGTCGTCCGTTCTCTTCTTCCAATAGTTTGTTTTTCTCTTCGAGATTTTTAATTCTCTCGAGGTAGGGCTGTATGTCTTCGTGTTTTTTTGAAAAGAACAAAATAATTTCTCCTAATTAGTATCACTTGATATTTGACGTATTTATAAATAAACGGACCGTTTCATTCACGTTCAACGTAAATCTCCACCGTTCATAATCCAATCTTCAATCCTTCCAATATATGTATTTTGATTCATATTATCGGAACGGTCAATTTTATAGTCAGGAATACTATAAAAAATATCTTTAACTTTCATTTAAGTTCATGGCTTTTGGAATCATGAATACATTTTTTTATGTTATTTTTATAGATTGATTAGTTATAAGTATCCTATATAGTTATATAGCATTTTTTATTATTTTGTTTTCGGTACGACAAGGCTAAAGCAACTCCCCTTGATACCGTCGGATTCAACGGTATGATAACTTAATTTTCCTCCGAGATTATGGGTTGCCAATGTATTGGCAATGAAAAGACCAAGCCCGGTCCCCTCTTCCTTGGTCGTGAAAAACGGTTCAAAGATTCGGTTCGCATTTACAGGGTCAATACCGCCGGCGTAGTCGGTTACGTCTATGGTAATGGAGTCATCCAATGACGTTATACGAATATAGATGATCTTCTGTGCATCCTCATGTACTTGAATGGCCTCTTTTGCATTGGAAATCAAATTCAGTAATAATTGCTTCAGTTCGCTGGGAAAACTCTCTATTATAAACTTCTGGAAATTTTTCACTCGTATATTCGAGCATAAAACCGGTTCTTCTCCTGCGATCATGCATTCGAGAACCATTTCGATTCCATGTGCTTTTAGCTGAGGCCAATAGAGATGTCGGATCTGTTCAATAAGTTCAATGACATTAACGACAGTCGAAGGAGACGCAGAACGGAAAAAATTACGAAATTCATCGATTGTATTGGACATGAATTGTAGTTGTTCCATGACTTCCGATTTTGATCGTTTAAAATACTCGTTATCAAGCTCCCCGTACGTATAGGCGGAACTGATATCTTGCATTATCAGACCGATCGAGTTCAAAGGCTGACGCCATTGATGCGAAATGGCACCTATCATTTCCCCTAAAGAGGCGAGCTTCGATTGCTGGATCAGCATCAACTCTTTTTTCCGTTCTTCGGCTTCGATGACCAACTCGATGAACAATGGCCTTAATCTCAAAGCCATCGGCAATCAGCGAATCGATTCGCTGATTGCTCTGCTCAACCTGACCTACAACCTGTTCCGATACGAATAGCTTGTGCAACTTCAGAAAGTAAAAATGGTGTAACAAAACACCAAAAGAGGCAAATTGGCTGAGATTTCCAATTCAAAATCAAAGAAAGTCAAATATTGTGCCCCTTGAGGGTAAAAAATCAAGTGGGTAAATTTTTATGACTCTGTAATGGTATTGGAGGTGCCCTTTATTGAGTTTGTACATACACAGGTCATGTAATGTATTAGAAAACTGTTCAAAAATCAACCCTTTTCTTCTATAAACTCAAGACATTTTTATTACCGAGTGGCTAAAATTGAATAAATTCCATCAAAAGAGTGATTATGAGTATCCACCCCCTAGCAGGCAAACAGGTCCCCAAATCAAAACTCGTCAATGTTCCCGCACTCATCAGTGATTATTACACCCTTATTCCCGACACGCAAAACAATGACATGCGGATCAGCTTCGGCACTTCGGGACACCGCGGTTCATCGTCTTTGGGCAGTTTTAACCAGACGCATATCCTCGCGGTGACGCAGGCGGTATGCGACTACCGAAAACAGGCCGGGATTACAGGTGTCTTATTCATGGGGATGGATACCCATCCTCTCTCGTATCCTGCGCAGATCAGTGCCATCGAAGTGCTCGCGGCCAACGATATCGATGTACGGATTGCCAAAGAGGGCGGCTATACGCCCACACCCGTCATCTCCCACGCCATTTTGACCCACAATGCCGAAGGCGGGGCACTATGTGACGGGATCGTCATCACTCCATCCCACAATCCTCCATCCGACGGAGGGTTCAAATACAATCCGCCGCATGGCGGACCAGCCGATACTGATGTCACAGACTGGATCGAAAAACGGGCCAATGCGATTATGGAAAACGGCCTTGAAGCGGTTAAACGTCTTCCTTATGCAGAAGCCATCCAATGTGAAAACATCATGGCATACGACTATATCACCCCCTACGTCGAAGACCTCGCAAATGTTATCGATATGGATGCCATTGCCAAATCCGGAATCAGAATCGGCGCTGACGCGATGGGCGGCAGCGGTATGGCCTATTACCGTGCGATCAAAGAACGCTACGGCCTGAATATGGAAGTGTTCAACGACACGCTCGATTCGACATTTTCGTTCATGCACTGCGATAAAGACGGAAAAGTCCGGATGGACTGCTCCTCCCCTTATGCTATGGCAGGATTGGTAGCCATGAAAGAGGATTTTGATATCGCATTCGGAAACGATACCGATTTCGACCGTCACGGCATCGTCACCAAAAGCGTCGGTCTTATGAATCCTAACCACTATCTCAGTGTCGCGATACACTACCTCTCCTCGCACCGCCCCCAGTGGCGAAGTGACCTTGGGATCGGGAAAACGCTCGTAAGCAGTTCGATGATCGACCGTGTCGGCAAAGCGCTCGGCAGAGAAGTCATCGAAGTACCTGTCGGGTTTAAATGGTTTGTTGACGGGCTCACCGAAGGGAAAATCTTTTTCGGAGGCGAAGAGAGCGCCGGGGCGAGTTTTCTCCGTAAAAACGGGCAGGTATGGAGCACCGACAAAGACGGTATGATCCTCACTCTTCTCGCGGCCGAAATCCTCTCAGTGACCGGTAAAGATCCCGGTATCCACTATCAGGAACTGACACAGCAGTTCGGAGCTCCGGTATATACACGAATCGATTCTCCGGCGGATGCGAGAGAGCGCTCGATTCTGAAGAAACTCTCTCCCGAAGATGTAAAAGAATCCACCCTGGCCGGTGAGCCGATCGAGGCCATTCTCACCAAAGCGCCCGGGAACGGCGCCTCTATCGGAGGATTGAAAATCGTGACCCAAAACGGATGGTTCGCACTCCGTCCATCGGGTACCGAACCTATCTATAAAATCTATGCGGAGAGTTTTCTGGGAGAAGCCCACCTCAAAGAGATTTTGAGCGAAGCACAGGAAATGGTCTCTAAGCTTTTTTAGATATGGCTCTAAAGCTATGCATTTATCTTAGAGGTTGAATCAATCATTTTTGATCGCAACTAAAAATCTTGATACCACTTACCCTGTCTCTTCAAGAAGAAAATATGTTGATGGTATCATCGATCTTCCATCCCAGAATCACTGCAATACGCCGATATCCGAATCGGGGATATTTCTCGCTCAGCTCTTTGACCGATTCGATCAGTATGGATATACGAATCATCCGTAGGATATGTAATAACATTGTTTGGGATATTAATCCCCGATTGTTGCATATAACCAAGCATTTTAGATAATGCATTATTACTCAATCCATAATTTATCTGTTTTG
>JBFXFU010000009.1:0-84565 GCA_050178755.1 Sulfuricurvum sp.
ACGCCGGCAAATCGGTTCTCGTCATTACTTCGGACGGAGTGTCCGAGGTGGCGGATGGACTCGATACGAGCGGTGCCGAGGTCTTTTCGGACAGTGGATTGAAAGAAGGGACGCAATTCGATGTGGTCATTAGCTATGATTTACCCGAAGACGTAGCGGTCTATTTGTCACGTCTGACCCATTCTAGAGAATTCGCTTTTGTGGTGATGGATGCGGAAGATGAAAAGCGGCTTTATCCGATCGAACTTCAGTTGGGCCGTACCATCGTCCGGGAGATCGTGAAGGGATTCGAACCGGAGTCTGAAACGGAAGCAATGTCGGGTCGACGGGAGCGTTCAGCATCCAAAAAGAGAGAGGGCGAAAAACAGCCTCGTCCTCCACGCAAAGAAGGGGCTAAAAAAGAAGAAAACGCTCAAAAACGATCTTCGTACGGTTCCAAGCCGAAATTCACCGGAAAGGATGAAAGCGGTAAAGCGATGTTTGAGGGAAAAACCCGCGACCGGAATCATTATATCGACGGTACTCCTCGAACCGAAGAGGAGAAAGCTACGCGTTCCCGGTATCAAAACAAACCGAAGTTTTATGGGGAAAAAGGGGAAGTAAAGGAAAATTCCGCCAAAAAATCCGGCAATAAGCAAAAAAGTTACGACGGTAAAAAATCTTTTGGCGATCCGAAAGAATCCGGAGAAAAAAGAGGATATTCCGATCAAAAAGAGAACGGCGGAAAAAAACCTTACGGAGGGAAGAAACCGCAAGGGGATAAAAAAAGCTATGCAAAAAGTGAGCCGAAAAAACCGGAAGCTTCGGTAAAACGGACCGGGAAACGGATTGACGTTAAATCACTCAAACCCAAAGAACCGGAACAGTAAAGAAAATCTCTCCTTTAGAGGAGGATCAGCTTTTCTCTCGTATCTTCATAGGTTTTTGTCTCTAGGAGAAGAGAGATTTTCTGGGTTGGGACGGTATCGACCACGATGATCGCCGAGGTGTTGTAAGGGCTTCTTGTAAGTTCGTTACGGACGGCAATCTCGGTGTCGATATCGGGTGCATTGAACATCAGGGATTTGGTCGTATCGTAAGCTAGACCGCTGAGCCGGTTAAACGTATCGAGGGTGATCAATCGTACTTCTTCGCGGTTTAGAAAGTGTTGGGATGCGATCTCGAATTCGATTTTTCCCTCGGTAGTCGGACGGCTGATCGTCGAGTAAAAGAGGGGATAGCAGGGGAGTGTCTCGGTAGAAACTTTCATCCACGAACGGATCAGACGGTAATTCAAAAACCGTTCTTTGATAATACGATAAGGAATTTCCGCCTCGTCGAGGTTCATCCGATACTCATACATTGTGAGCCGTTCTTCGATGGACGCGGGGAGGATTTGGCGGGTGATGGGTGAAAACATCTCATCCATCAGCCGGTGTTGCTGATCGCGCTGCATTGAAAGGCCGAAAAGGCATCCGCAGTAATCCTGACGGTAAAGCTGCTGTTCTTTGCTTACTCTTCCCTGATCGGCGGTTCCGTTATTTTTGCGATAGTCGAATGCGACGAAGCGGACGCCATGAGTCGCTTCAAACGCTTTGCCGCTGCGGATGAGCTGCTCTTGGGATTTTTTAGGGCTGACGAGAAGGGTAGTGGTCATTGATGTTTCGCCAAGTTCAATGGCTTTGTGGGCGCTCACCTCGAACCGTTTGTCGAAGCAGACCTCGCAACGGGCCCCTTTTTCGGGCTCATATTCGAGTCCACGGACGGCATCGAGCCAATTGTCAAAATCGTAAGGTCCTTCGATAAGCTCAATTCCCAGTTTTTTACAACTGCGTTCAACATCGAGAAGCCGGAGGCGGTATTCGCTGTAGGGGTGGATATTCGGGTCATAGAAGAATCCGACGAGTTTTTCGTCCGGGTATTCTTGCTGGAGCTTTTCGACAAAGAAGTGAGAATCGACGCTACAACAGATGTGCACCAACATAATTAAAAGCCTTTGAAAAGTTTAAAAAGTGCGGTTTACTGCACGTGGGCTTTTCGCCGAGGAAAACTCAGCGTTAGCGTAGATGCTCGGGCTTTGCTCGGGTATCGTGTTAAAGAAATTATCGCTCTGCGAGAATTTCTACCGATTCAATCGTGTCGCGCATCGCGATAGCATCAAGAACGCTCATCGATTCTTTATCATCCGCTTCGATTCCGCCGAATACGGTGTGTACGCCATCGAGGTGCGGGCAGCTGACGAAACAGATAAAGAACTGGCTTCCGCCGGTATTTGGTCCCGCGTGTGCCATCGAGAGTGTCCCCTTGACGTGACGGTGTTTGTTAAGCGCCGTTTCACACGGAATGGCCCAGCCCGGTCCGCCGGTACCAGTACCGTGCGGACATCCGCCTTGCGCCATGAATCCCGGGATAACGCGGTGGAAATTAAGGCCGTTGTAGAAACCTTCGTTGACCAAGTGGGCAAAATTGGCTACGGTGTTAGGGGTTTCGTCATTGTAGAGTTTAATCCACATGACACCTTTTGCAGTCGTGATTTTCGCCCATTGGAATTGTGCCAGCTCTTCAGCGGTAGCGTTATAGTTTTTGAGTTCTTTACGTCCGAACATAATTGACGGTCCTTTTGCGGGAATTTTTGGAATTATAATGGAACAATCTTAACCAATCGTTCCGAATGGGTTATAATAAACGAAATTTATTCAACGGAGGGTGGATGGAATCCTGGTTACAGCAACGCTATTCCAAACTTCGTTTAAGCGATCTGAATTTTTATCTGGTCGTCGTGACTCTGGTGATTACGGTCATTTTCTCATCATTACTGATTTATGACGAATACAGAGGGTTTGAAAAAAGCGTCCATCTGGAGACGGCGGCAGCGCAGGGCAAGAGCGTTCTCGCAACCCCGCAGGATGCTTCCCATACGGCGTTCAAAGCGCGGCTGATCAAAATCGTTCTGGAAATTTCGACGTTGGCATTGATACTGTTCGGATTCGTCGTGGGGGTGTCCAAAATCGTCAATGCGATGATTTCGAGGGAAGTGGATGCCTTTTTGGCCTTTTTCGAATCGGCGCAAACCCAAATGAAACTGATCAATGTCGATGAACTCAATTTCGTCGAATCCAAACGGATGGCCGAATACGCAAACGAAATGGCGGTAACGCTTCAGCAGCAGCGTGAATCGCTTCAACAGCTTAATGCCGGTCTCGAAGAACGGGTACGTCAGAAAACCGAAGCGTTGCAACGCAAAAACGAAGCGTTGGAAGAAGAACAAAAATTTTCGCAAGGGCTGCTCGAATCGCACAAACAGTTTATACGGTATGCGATCCATGAAACCAATACCCCTTTATCGGTGATTATGGCCAATATCGAACTTTTTACGATGCAAAACGGCCGGAACCGATACCTTGCCAAAGTGGAAGCCGCCGTCAAAAACATTTTCAGTATTTACGATGATTTGAGCTATCTGGTCAAAAAAGACCAGATCGATTATCCGAAAAAGACGATCGATCTGGCTGAATACGTTGCCATGCGGTTGGAGTTTTTCGATGAGGTGGCCCAATTTTCCAAACTTTCGTTTGAATGTCAAAAACCTACCTATCCAGCGTGGATCCATTTCAACGAAACGAAATTGCAACGGGTTATCGACAATAATCTGACCAACGCGATTAAGTACACGCTGAGCGGGGAAATCATTTACGTCGGTGTCGCTTCATCGATCGACGAATGCGTTTTCTGGGTGGAAAGCAAGTCTCATAAGATTCACGACGAACAGAAGATTTTCGAGGCCTATTATCGGGAACGGAAAAAAAATGACGGATTCGGTCTGGGGCTGAGCCTTGTCAAATCGATCTGCGATGAAGAGGGGGTGGAAATTTTGATCGATTCGAATAGCGACCGGACACGATTTGAATACCGTTTTATCAAAAGGGAACCGAATGAAGATATTGCTTCTTGAAGATGAAATGATGCTGTGCGAAGCAATCAGCGAATATTTGACCTCGGTCGGCCATAAAGTCAGCGTCTGTCATGACGGTCTGGACGCATTGGAAAAAGCCGGATCGGACCCCTTCGATCTTTTGGTACTCGATATCAACGTCCCCGGAATGGACGGATTGGATCTGCTCGAAAAACTGCACGCTACCAAAATACGCACGCCGGCCATCTATATCAGCGCACTGGTCGATATCGAAGAGATCAGTCGGGCCTACGACCTCGGATGTTACGATTATCTGAAAAAACCGTTTCATCTCAAGGAACTCGCTTTGCGGATCGACAAAGTGATTCAAACCTCCACTCCGCCGCAGAGTCATCTTCGTCTTTCAAAAAGTTACAGTTACGATGCCGCGGCGTCAACACTTTTGTGTGATAACGTAACACAAGCGTTGACGAAACGGCAGCTTCAGATCATTGATCTGTTGGCCAAGAACCGTGGACGCATCGTTGATTTTGATCAGTTTAGAGCCTATATCTGGGATGATGAATACGTTGACAACGCCACAATACGGGCTGAAGTGAGCCGTTTGAAGAAAAGTCTCAAAGAAGATTTCATTCAAAACATACGCTCTTTGGGTTACATGATCGATATTCCACGCATCGGATAGTGTAACGAAAATACTCATATTGAAATAAATCCCCCTCTTTTTGTCGGAAATTTTCTTTTATAGCCGCTTTGCTACGTTCATGCTACGTTTACTTTTTAAGATGACAGTGTCAAAAACTTAAAGGAGCAGGAATGAGACATACAGTACGTCTTTCATTATTGGCCTCAATCATCGCACTTAGCGCATCAGGTGCGGATGATTTAGCAGGCATGTTCAAAGAAGGTAAGGTAAGCGGACAATTCCGGACGTTTTACATCAATCGTGATATTTCTTTTAATAATTCTGCAAATGATTATTCACGTGATGCATTGTCGGTTGGCGGAAAACTCAATTACCAAACCGGTTCATTTAATGGCCTGAGCATGGGTGCTACGTTTTATACTACCAATAAAATCGATAATAAAAGTAGTATAGCCAAGAAAAATGATGCGACCCTTTTTGATAGTTCTACCAGTAACGGATACAGTTATTTAGGTGAAGCGTATTTGCAATATAAAAATGGAAATACTTCTGTAAAACTGGGACGTCAGGAACTTAATACTCCATTGGCCGGAGGCGATGATGCACGTATGCTTCCCAATACCTTTGAAGCCGTTGTTTTAAGCAATACCGACGTTAAAGACACGACGCTGATCGCAGCACACGTGACGCGCATTAACTATGGTACTTTTGCCAATGCATATCCGGGGGGAGAACTGGCACTTACATCGGGTTACGGTCGGCTGACACCATACGATAGCGGACAATTCCAGAATATGGGAATGGCGGCAATCGGTGATAATACGGCAGGTGTAACTACATTAGCCGCATTGTATAGCGGTATTCCAGGTTTGAAACTTCAATTGTGGGATTATTATGCGCATGACATTCTTAATGCGATTTATGCGGAAGCCAATTACGGAGTTTCTCTCGGAACAATTTCTCCATATGTCGGTGTACAGTACATCAAAGAGGATGATGTTGGAAGTAATAATGTAATCACAAAGGTAAACAGTGATTTCATTGCTGGAAAATTGGGTGCTAAAATTGGCAACTTTGATATTTACGGTGCGATTTCTCATAACAGTGAAGATAAAAATGCAGCTGTTTCAGGCGGTACAATTTCACCTTGGGGCGGAATGCCGGCATATACGCAGGGAATGGTTACGCGTCACCAGTTTTTGAGCGGAACCGATGCGTGGAAAGTTGCCGGAACGTACAACTTTAAAGACATGGGTGCAAATGTGAGCGCAAGTGTTTATTACACCAGTTTTGATGTAGGAAATTTGAGTACTTACACTAAAGGTACAACTACTGAACCCGGATTTGACATCATTTGGAACCCTGAAGCGGTCAAAAATCTTCAGCTCCGTTTCCGCGGAAACTTTCCGAACGATTTTTCGAACAATACGGGGTACACGTGGGACGAATACCGCCTAATTGCCAATTACAACTTTTAAGGAGGTTGAAGTATGAAAAAAGAGCTAGTTGACCAGATCAAAAATGATCCGGATTATATTCATTTGATTAGCGAGCGCAGCCGTTTCGGATGGACATTGAGCGCTGTAATGCTCATTATTTATTTCGGATTCGTTCTGACGATCGCATTTGATCCTGCATTGCTCGGTACACCGCTAAGCGAAGGTAAAGTAACGACCATTGGAATCCCCATCGGAATCGGGGTCATTTTGAGTGCGTTTATCCTGACCGGGATTTACGTCAGACGTGCCAATACGGAATTCGATGAAATCAATAACCGTATCAAAGCCAAAGCGAAGGGGGAATAATGAAAACGGTATTGTTGTCTTTGATTCTTTCGGCAGCGGCATTTGCAGGGGAAGCCCTTCAGGGCGAAGTGGAAAAACAGGCATTGAATATGTCTGCGATTACGATGTTCATCATCTTCGTTGCGGCAACTCTTGGTATTACTTACTGGGCTGCCAAACGGACGAAAACCGCAAAAGATTTCTACACTGCGGGTGGAGGAATCACCGGTTTTCAAAACGGTATGGCGATCGCGGGTGACTATATGTCGGCGGCATCGTTCCTTGGGATTTCGGCTCTTGTTTACGGTAAAGGGTACGACGGTCTGATCTATTCGATCGGTTTCCTTGTCGGATGGCCGATTATCCTGTTCCTGGTAGCAGAACAACTTCGTAACCTTGGAAAATATACGTTTGCGGACGTTGCATCGTACCGTTTGCGTCAGACACCGATCCGTACATTGGCAGCATTCGGTTCTATCGTAACGGTTATTTTGTACCTGATCGCACAAATGGTCGGTGCGGGTAAATTGATTCAGCTTCTTTTCGGTCTGGATTATGAAGTTGCGGTTATTCTCGTCGGTGTATTGATGATCCTCTACGTTACGTTCGGCGGTATGCTTGCGACGACATGGGTTCAGATCATCAAGGCGTTCTTGCTCCTCTCGGGTGCGACGTTTATGGCAATTGCCGTTATGGCACATTATGATTTCAACTTCGAGTCATTGTTCAGCACGGCGGTAAGCATGAAAGACAGCTCGATCATGGCTCCGGGTAAACTGGTCAGCGATCCGATCTCGGCAATTTCACTGGGTATTGCACTCATGTTCGGTACGGCGGGTCTTCCGCACATCCTTATGCGTTTCTTTACCGTTGCGGATGCTAAAGAGGCACGTAAATCGGTTTTCTATGCAACCGGTTTCATCGGGTATTTCTATATCCTGACGTTTATTATCGGTTTCGGTGCTATCGTATTGGTTTTCCAAAACCCTCAGTATCTTGACGTAGCTAAACAGGCAGTTGATGGCGGATTCCCGATCCTCGGCGGTGACAACATGGCGGCTATCCACCTTTCGCATGCGGTTGGCGGAGATTTCTTCCTTGGGTTTATCTCGGCGGTAGCGTTTGCAACGATCCTTGCGGTTGTTTCGGGTCTGACATTGGCCGGTGCATCGGCGATTTCGCATGACCTTTATGCAAGCGTTATCAAAGCGGGTAAAACGGATGGAATGATGGAGATGAAAGTTTCTAAAATCGCAACCGTTATTCTGGGGATCGTAGCGATCTTCCTTGGAATCATCTTCGAAGATCAAAACATCGCGTTCATGGTCGGTCTTGCGTTTGCGGTAGCTGCAAGTGCTAACTTCCCGATCCTGTTCCTCTCTATGTTCTGGTCGAAATTGACGACTCGCGGTGCATTGCTGGGCGGTATGATCGGTTTGATTACGGCAGCGGTTCTGGTTATTCTCGGACCGACGGTATGGGTTGACGTTCTTAAAAATGCGGAACCGATTTTCCCGAACAAATACCCGGCTCTCTTCTCGGTAAGTGCGGCGTTTATCGCGATCTGGTTCTTCTCGATCACGGACAACAGCGAATCGGCTCAAAAAGAGCGTGAAGCGTTTGAAGCGCAAAACATCCGGTCTCAAACGGGCATCGGTGCCGAAGGTGCGGTTGAACACTAATTGGAACGTCCAGGGAATAAAATCCCTTGGACTACGCTTGCCTCTTTCGAGGCAGATTTTTTTCAATGAAATTAGGAGTTAGCTTTGAGTCTCTTTGACCAGAAAGCGCTATTGATGTCGATCCATCCTTTCGATCTTTTGAACGAACGGATGATTGAAAAACTGATGACGCAGATGGACATCGCCTACTATCCCAAGGAAACGGTTCTGATCGGACCTCGGGTTCGGGCGGAGTCTCTTTACATAATCATACGCGGTATTGTCAACGAAACCATTGACGGCGAACTTCAAAACGTATACGGGGAGCGCGACAGCTTTGACGCCAACTCCCTGATTTACGGAAATACCCAAAGCACTTTCACCGTAGCCGAAGATCTCATCTGTTACGAACTCCCCAAAGAATCTTTTCTCAATCTCCTTCAAGACGTCGAATCTTTCCAGAATTATTTTATGCAGGATTTCATCACGAAACATCAGCGCCTGAAAGAGCGCCAGCATCAAAACGAGCTGACGCCGTTCATGGTAGCCCGTGTCGATGAAATCTATCTGCATACTCCCTGCATCGTTGATGCCGGGACGTCGATTCGAGCAGCGTTGAGGGGCATGACCTCTCAGGGGGCCAAAGTGATTTTGGTGAAGCGTGAGGAGGCGATGGGGATCGTGACCGATACGAATCTTCGCGAACAGGTGTTGATGGCGGAAAAAAATATCGGTGACCCGATCGGCGATATTGCCAATTACGGATTGATCACGATCGAATGGAACGATTTTCTCTTCAACGCGTTGCTGCTGTTTACGAAACATGGCGTCAAACGGTTGGTGGTTGTCAACGGAGAGAAGATTATCGGCATTTTGGAACAGCTTGACCTCTTAAGCCATTTTGCCAACCACACCCATTTGATCGCGGCATCGATTGACCGTGCCGCGACGATCGACGAACTCAAAAGCGTCGAAAGATCGCTGACGCAGGTCGTCCGTTCCCTGACCTCGAAAGGGGTACGGGTCCGGTATGTCTCGAAATTGGTCAGCGAACTAAATGCCAAAATGTACAAAAAAGTATTTGAAATGGTCGTTCCGGCCCGATTGCAAGAGCGGTGTGCCTTGATCATCATGGGCTCGGAAGGGCGAGGCGAACAGGTTTTGCGGACCGATCAGGACAATGCCCTCATCATCCAAGACGGAGAAGATACGGCGGAGTTCGTTCCGTACATGGAACGTTTTAATGAAAGCCTGTTGCAATTGGGATACCCCAAATGCCCGGGCAACGTCATGGTGAGCAATCCCTACTGGCGTCAGAGCGTGTCGGAATACAAAAAAAAGATTTCCGACTGGCTCGGGACGTTTAATGAAGAGACCCTTCAGTCGATGTCGATTTTTCTGGATGCCCGTTGCGTAGCCGGTAACGAAGCGTTGTTAAATGAATGCAGAGAACATTTACACGAAAATTTCGAAGGGAGAAGCGACGTGTTGGCCCATGTGGCAAAAGCCGCATTGGCATTTGATACGCCGCTTTCTCTTTTTTCGGGATTCGTACTGGGACGCAATGAACACGAAAGCGAATTGGACATCAAAAAAGGGGGAATTTTTGCTATCGTACACGGAAGCAGAATCCTCGCACTCGAACACAAAATCGATTCGACCAATACGATTGAACGGATCAAAGAACTGAACAACCTCGGTTTATTCGATAAACGCTTTGCCAGCGAATTGATCGAAGCGTACGATACGCTTCTCTCCATCCGTTTACGGACGATGCTGGCCCAAAAAGAGGGGGAAGCGGAACGCAATTACGTGAATCCGAAACTCCTGAGCAAAGCGGATCGCGATTTGCTCAAAGACGCCTTTAAAATCGTCAACACGTTTAAAAAATTTCTGACCTACCATTTCCATCTCGGGATGGTCGTTTGATGTTTGAATCGTTAAGACGCAGATGGTGTAAAAGCCGTCTCAAAGAAGAGAGTTACGCGCATCTGTTCGAACCTTATGATGGGGATGAAGCGGTCGTATTCGATACCGAAACGACGGGTCTCGATCCCAAACGCGATGCGGTACTCAGTATCGGTGCGGTAAAGATCAAAGGGGATAAAATTTTGACCTCGCAGAGTTTCGAAATTTTTTTAAAACCCTCACGTGAAATCAGTGCCGAAAGCATCAAAGTACATCATATACGTCCTTGTGATTTGGAACATGCGGTAGAACCGTTGGAAGGTGCCAAAACATTTCTCGATTTTATTGGAAATCGACCTTTGATAGGGTACTATTTGGAGTTTGATATGGCGATGATGAATCGATTGATCAAGCCATGGCTGGGAGTAAGCCTCCCTAATAAACAAATCGAGATTTCCGGTCTCTATTTTGACAAGAAAATCGAGCTGATCCCACAAGGGAATATTGATTTACGCTTTGATACAATCTTACGTGATTTAAGAATTCCGAAGATGGGACAGCATAACGCATTGAATGATGCGATCATGACCGCAATGGTCTATATAAAACTACAACATACCACTAAACTAAGTTAAGGAGTAAAACGCTATGAGCGAAACTGTAAAACCGATTTTCCATCCGAACCGCGAGTTTGCCAAAAACGCACGCATCAAAAATATGTGTGAATATAAAGAATTGCAAGAATGGGCAGCAGAGGATTACGAAGGGTATTGGGGGCATTTTGCAAACGAGAAAATCGACTGGTTCGAACCGTATACCAAAGTTCTTGATGAGAGCAATGCACCGTTTTACAAATGGTTTGTCGACGGAAAACTGAACGTAGCGTATCAGTGTGTGGACCGCCATCTCTCTACACGTAAAAACAAAGCGGCGATCATCTTCGAAGGTGACCGCGGTGATAAACAAATCATTACGTATCTTGAACTCTACTACAACGTCAACCGTTTCGCCAACCTCCTTAAAAACGAATTCCACGTTAAAAAAGGTGATCGCGTCGTCATTTATATGCCGATGATTCCCGAAGCGGCCTACGCGATGCTTGCGTGTGCCCGTATCGGTGCCATCCACTCGATCGTTTTCGGCGGATTCTCAGCCGAGGCGTTTAAAGACCGTATCATTGATGCTGAAGCCAAAGTCGTCATTACCGCTGACGGTGCGTTCCGTAAAGACAAACCGTACATGCTCAAACCGGTTGTCGATCAGGCAATTACCGAAGGTTCTCCGGTTGAAAAAGTCCTCATCGTCGAGCGTAACGGTGAAGACATCAACTGGGTAGCGGGACGCGACTATTCGTACAACGAAATGATCAAAAACCAGGCTCCTGAGTGCGAATGCGAAGTGATGGATGCGGAAGATCCGTTGTTCCTTCTCTATACGTCGGGTTCTACTGGAAAACCAAAAGGGGTTCAGCACAATCAGGCCGGATATATCCTCTGGGCTCAAATGACGATGGAATGGGTTTTCGACGTCAAAGAAAACGATACTTACTGGTGTACGGCGGACGTAGGCTGGATTACCGGACACACGTACATCGTTTACGGACCGCTTGCGATGGGTGCGACGACGGTAATGTTCGAAGGGGTTCCGACCTATCCGGATGCGGGACGTCCGTGGAAAATGGTCGAAGAGTACAAAATCAATCAATTTTATACGGCTCCTACCGCGATCCGCGTATTGCACAAAACAGGTGAACACGAACCGGAAAAATACAATCTCAGCAGCCTGAAAGTTCTGGGAACCGTCGGTGAACCGATCGATCCGCCGGCATGGAAATGGTACTATGAAGCGGTTGGCGGAAGCAAATGCGCGATCGTCGATACCTACTGGCAAACCGAGACCGGCGGACATATCGTCTCTCCATTGCCGGGTGCGACCCCGATCAAACCGGCATGCGCGACGTTCCCGCTTCCGGGTATCATGGCAGAAATCCTTGATCCGCAAACGGGTATCAAAGTTGCAGCGGGCGAGGGCGGTTATATGTGTGTCACCCGTCCTTGGCCGTCAATGATTCGCGGTATCTGGGGCGATCCGGAGCGTTTCGTGAAATCGTACTTCGGTGACGTCAAGAAAGACGGACAGCCGGTATACTTCACCGGTGACGGCGCGATCTACGACGAAGAAGGGTATATTACCATCACCGGACGTACCGACGACGTTATCAACGTATCGGGACACCGTATGGGAACGGCTGAAGTCGAAGCGGCGTGTAAAAAACACCCGAACGTCGCCGAAGTAGCGGTCGTCGGTAAACCGCACGATATCAAAGGTGAAGGTATTTTCGCCTACATCGTTCTCAAAAGCGAAGACACGATCGGTGAAGAGATCGAAATGGCAAAAGAGATCAACAAGGTCATTATGAAAGAGATCGGTAACATTGCCGTTTGTGACGACATCGTGTTCGTGCCAGGACTTCCAAAAACCCGTTCAGGAAAAATTATGCGCCGTATTCTCCGCTCTATCGCGAAAGGCGATGCGATTACTCAGGATATCTCGACTCTCGAAGATCCTTCAATCGTTGCTACGATCGAAACAAAAGTCAAAGGGTAATTCCTTTGTCTTTTCTCTTCCCGCTTCGGCGGGAGTTCTAGAATATTCTACCGTTCGAGAAAATTTCCTGCTTCACTCCGGCTTTCTTCATTTTCCAATAAAAAAATCGTTTTTTCGCTTTTGTATCCGTTGACGGAAACGGTTAGTTATGGCTGTGTTATGCGAATGGATGCATCGCTTTATGGTAACACTCTTCCAAATGCTCTTCCAGATGGGCAAGTATGGTCGTATCGATTTTATGCATTTGTGCCATTTGATGTAAGATGGCGTACGCTTCATCGGAACTCAGTCCACCTCGGTACGGGCGGTTTTGAACTAGGGCCTGAAAAATATCCGAGATGGTTAATATACGCGCTTCGAGAGGGATTTCCTCTGCCGATATGTGATAGGGATACCCTTTGCCATCCAGGGTTTCATGGTGCATTGAAGCGATTTTGGCGATCTCCTGGAATCCTTTGATTTTTTTGAGAATGATACTGGAATCAAACCCGTGACGGTTCATCTGAAGCCGTTCGGACGCGTTTAATGGGGCATTTTTTTGTAATATGGCATCGGATACCCGCAATTTGCCCAAATCATGAAAATAGGCGGAGAGTTCGACGAGTTCCTGACGTTTTTTACCGATTCCATGAAGTTCTGCGAGATATCGGGCTACGGCTGCGACGCCGTAGGTGTGTTCGGAGGTAAAAGGGCTTTTGGCATCGACGATGTCGGCGTACATCATGGCCAGGTTTTTGAGCATGTCGAAATCGGTCTCTTCGGATCTGCCGCGTTTGATCCATTCGTCAAAATAGTCGTGTACCGATTCGTTTTCCATGTAGTACCAGAACGAATCCGAGTAGGAAAGCTGGATAAAAAGGTCGATGAAGTCGCTTTTGAACATGGTACCGCTGTATTTTTGCACCGTTGTGCGAATCTGTTCGCGTTGCGCGTGCGATTCCCATCCGTACTGCGCCCGAAGGGCATCGATCCGATCGGTCGTGTAAATCAGGTTGGCCATCTCTTTGACCAGAGGATCTACGGTTTCGTCAAAAGCGTCCCAGTGGGTGTGGTGATAGAGGATGACCGGGGAATAGCTCTGATAGAGCGGAACTTTTTGGAGGAGCGACGCTCCGCGGACGCAATGCAGATGCGAATCGTTCCAATCGAGTTCATTGACCAGATGGGAGTGGACGTCGGTCGATGATACACCGCAATCGTGGAGCATCCCCATGGTGATGATTTCATCGATCTGCTCAATCTCCCAGCCCATTTTTTTCCCCATTTCCGCACACATGTAGGCTACCCGTTTGCCGTGCATCGTATCGTCGATTCCGACGAAATCGAGCGCTTCGGAGAGAGAATAGGTCACTTCCCGGAAATTAAGATGATAATGCATGATTCTGCTCCTCTCGCACGGCTGTGTCGGTGGTAAGGTATCGATTAAGAATAGATGATAAAAAAGCTCTTTGCCACAATGATACCGTTTTATTCGGAAACAAAGTCATCGAGCTGAATTTTTTATTTTTGGCGGCTTTGCCTATAGAACTCCTGCGAAGAGGAGGAAAAGAGGCGTTATTCTGAGATATGGCGTTTGATATTGGTAGGTATCGTATAAGTAGAGAAATCGGTCAAGTTGGAAAACGCATGCGCCGTCGTGAAGTATTTCCACCCGGAAGGATGAAAATCAGTTTTCCAAAACCGCGTACGTCCCGGTCGCAAACGCGACGAGGTTGTTCCCGTCGTGCAGTTCGACCGTGACGAACGACGTTTTTCTCCCCTGACGGAGGATTCTTCCCGTCGCGATGAGGTGTTGTCCCGAGGCGGGTTTGAGGTAGTTGATCTTGATCTCCATCGTCACGGCGGTTAGCCCTTCGGGGAGATTGGAGACGGCGGCGTACCATCCGGTATTGTCCATCAGCGTCGATATGACCCCTCCGTGAACGAAGCCAAGGTGCTGAAGATGGTAGGGCATCGTGACGAGTTCGATCCGCGCCCGGCCCGAATCGCAGTCGAGCAGTTTGGCCCCGATGTGTTCGAGAAAGGGGAATTTGATTTCATGCATAGCGTCTCTCCTGTTGGCGACGAAAACGTTCATAGGTACGGGCAATGATCGCGATTCCCCGTTTCATCTCCTCTTCGGTCGCGTTGGTGAAGTTGAAACGGGCTTCCGAGGTGATCGGAGTACCGGGATAAAATTCCCCTCCCGGGACAAAAACGGCCCCTTCTTCAAGACAGGCCAGGGCCAATTCCCGTGAATCGATCCCTTCGGGAAACGCACCGTAGATGAACATCCCGCCATCGGGTTTCATGAAATGAAAATCGGGCAGGGTACGGGCGAGTTCTTCCGCCATAGCGTCGCATTTGGCACGATAGGTCAAGCGGATACGGCGCAGATGGCGTCCGAATTCTCCGCTTTGCCAGTAGCGGTCGGCCAATTGCTGCGACAGAGTCGAGGTATGCAGGTCGGAGCGCTCCTTAAGCGCCAGAACCGGCTGAAGCAAATTGACCTCCCCACGGATCCATCCGAGCCGTAAGCCCGGTGCGAGGGTTTTCGAAAACGACCCGACGTGGAGGGTGTTATGCGGTGCGTACAGGGCAAGAGGGGCTGAACGTTCATCAAAAAACAGCTCCATATAGGCGGCGTCTTCGACAATGATCCCATCGTGGGCGATGGCGATTTCGGCGAGATCGTGTCGTTCTTCGTCGCTGTAACGAAGCCCGGTAGGATTTTGGAAATCGCTCATGATATAGGCCCGTTTGGTAATCGCAAAGCGTCTGCGAAATTCGCTAAGATCGATTTTCCCCTCCAGGGCGACGGTATGGATCGTACATCCGTTGGCGCTGAACGCATTGAGTGCTCCAAGATAGGCCGGAGCCTCGGTGATGGTGCCGAACCGAAAATAGACCCGGCTGATCAGATCGAGTGCCTGTTGGGCCCCGGTCGTGATCAGGATGTTTTCGGCTTTGGTCTCAAGTCCCATGCCCGTATAATATGAGGCGATTTTTTCGCGCAGCGAAGGCAACCCCTGTGAAAGTGAATATTGAAGTGCTTTTCCGCTGGCCAAAGCTTCGACCGCCGCTTTTTGAAACCCCTCTACGGGGAAGAGGCTCTCATCGGGGAGCCCCCCGGCAAAAGAGACGGTATCGCTGCCGATAACTTCAAGAATTTCACGGATGAAAGAGCGTTTCATGGATAACCCTTTTTTTTATGCCATTGTAAAAAAAACAGAAAAAATATTCTTTATCCGAATAATCAAGAAAATTATCCAAAATTGACAAGAAAATTATCCATTTGTGCTAATATGCAGATATGAAACGTGAAACCAAGCATCATCATGCGGATATCGTCAATGCGGTCCTCTCCTATATCTATTTAAACATCGATACCGATCTGCATGCCGAAGAGCTCGCGACCATGCAAGAGATCAGCGTTCACCACCTGCACCGCCTTTTCAAAGAGGAGACGCGGAAGAACCTGTACGAAACGATCAAATCGATTCGATTGCAAAAAGCCTCCAGTCTGCTACTGACAAACCGTTATGCGACGGTTTCCGAAGTCGCTTCGATGTGCGGATACAGTTCGCAAACGTCGTTTATCAAAGCGTTTCGGGAACGATTTTCCATGACGCCCAAAGCGTGGAAAAAAGGGGGATATCTGGAGTATTCCCGGGCCATCGTCGGAAGTACGGGAACTCCGGAAGGGGACAAAGACTTTGAAGGGCAGGTGCCCCGGATGCTCAAAGCCCCGCCGATTCGGGCCGCTTATATACGTCATCGCGGGTACGATGCCTCGATTGCCGATGCGTGGAACCGTTTGCGGGGGTGGAGCATCGAAAACGATATCCCCGAATCGGCCCGTCAAATCGGGTTCCACCACGACAATCCCACCGTAACGCCGCTGGATGAATGCGCCTACATCGCCGCCATCGAGGTCCCCTATCGGCTCAAAGAGGGACTTGGCAAGGTCGCGTATTTTGAAATTCCCGCATCGTTGTGCGCGGTCTTTCGCGTACAGGGAAAATTCGGTGACGTTTTGCGCTTCATGGCGTACGTTTACCATACGTGGCTTCCTCAAAGCGGCTTCGAGGCCAAAACCCTTCCGGCGTATGCAATCTATCGAAAAAACCATTTTTTGGATGAATCGGGGGAATTTGACCTCGATTTTTATCTTCCCGTAACCCTCTCTTAAGCCCATTTATTTATTCGATTTTTCTCTGTCAAGCCCGTATTGACGGGATTTCAGATATGTATACCAAAGGAGTTTCGGCAGCGGAATAAAAATTTATTAACATAATAGTTATTATAATAAGTATTTAAGCTCTATCGGATTACACTTCCGCCGAAATTTTTACGGAGGTGCTGAATGAGTTTTGAATCGGACAAGTCGATTGCCTTTCTGATCGCTAAAACCCGCAACGTACTGAAAAATGAGATGGAGAAGGAACTGAAGCCTTACGGCATCTCGTATGCGCAGCGCGTCATCCTCATTCGTTTGAGTGAAAAAGACGGTCTGACCCAAAAAGAGCTGGCGCAGGATACCTATTTCGAGCAATCCAATCTGACGCTGATGCTCGACAAACTCGAGCGCAAAGGGCTGATTCGCCGGGAACCCAAAGAGAACGACCGCCGTGCCTATATGGTCCGCATTACTCCTGAAGGATTGCAACTCAAAGAACCGTTGGCCGAATTAGGAGAAAAAATTATTGAAAAAGCGTTCCGCGGAGTCGATCGAAAACAAAAAGAGGAACTTGAGCATTTGCTGCAAACGCTCTACGAAAATCTTCAAAGCTGACATCATGAAAACGTTCAACTTCCTTTCACTTTCTCTCGTTCTCGTCTTATCGAGCGGATGCGTCCCCAAAGTCGAAAAAGCCTCTCCGGTCCCCGAAAGCCGGATCGATGGAGAACTTGATGCCCTCTCGGCCGAATTTTCCGACGGAACGCTCGAGCGGGAGTGGTGGAAACGCTATCACGATGCGCAGCTCGATTCGATTCTAGGCGAAGCGCTCGCATCGGCACCGGCGATTCAGACCGTCCGTGCCCGTTATGCGCAGGCGGGAGCACTGATCGAATCGGTCGAGGCGTATAACCTTCCCCATGTATCGGCAAACACGAGTCTGGTCAAAGAGCGCTTCAGCGCCAACCATATTTTCCCGAAAACTTTTTTGGGGGGAAGCACCAATACCGAGTATCAGGCGGGAATTTCACTCGATTACGATTTCGATTTCTGGGATAAACGAAAATCGCGCATTCTTTCGGCCAAAGAGCAGGCGATGGCGCAGATGGCTTCGATCGAAGCCTCCAAAGTCGCCCTCTCGACGGCGATCGTGCAGACGTATCTGTCGTGGAACTACGACGAACGTCAGCGCGACGTACTCCGTTCGATCGAACAGACGGCTTCCGAAGAGCTTTCCATTACCGATAAGCGCCGCCGTCTCGGACTCAGCGACGCAACGGCAACGTACCGTGCCAAAGCCGTACTTGCCTCGATTGGCGAACGGATTGCGGCCGTCGATAAGAAAATCGAGGGGGAAAAAGAGTCGATTTGCGTTTTGGGCGGTTTTTTGCCTTCGTATGCCCAGACGCTGAAAAAACCCGACATCGCGGAGGCTTCGCCGCTCCCTCTGCCCAAAGAGGTGATGCTCCATTTGCTCTCCCATCGTCCCGACGTTGCGGTGGCCAAACATACGGCACTGAGCAAAAGCCATACAATCGAAGAGGCGAAGGCCCGGTTTTATCCCGACATAAGCCTCTCGGGATTGATCGGATTCATTTCGTTCGACTGGGCGAAGTTTCTGGACCATTCGTCCTACCAGCCCTCCGGCGGGATTGCGGCATCGTTGCCGCTGCTGGACTGGGGAGAACGTGAAGCGGTCCTGAACGGAAGCGTCGGGGATTACAACGCGTCGGTATACGAATACAACCAGGCCGTGATATCCGCCGCCAATGAGGTGGTAGTTGTGCTCAAACAGTCGCACATTGTCCAAAGCCAGGTGCAGATCCATGCACGGCAGATGGAGGCCAAACGTTCCGAAACCGCGATTGCCCAGCATAAGTACAAACTGGCGCTGGTCAACAAACTTCCCTATCTTGCGGCGCGCCGGAATGAATACGAAACGCTCGGAGAAGCGATCGATCTGGAACGGGATCAATCGCTGTTGCAGGTATCGTTGATCCGTTCGCTCGGCGGCGGTTATCGCCAAAAGGATCCGAAATGATCGCCTTTAATCTGGAGACTCCCGACTGGCGGACGTTTCCGTGGCGCCAGGTGGCCAAAGACTGGGTGACGCTGGACGCACCCGTATTGATTTACATGGTCAAAACGACGATTGCGGCGGTGATGGCACTGTGGATTTCAATGAAGCTCAATCTTCCCGATTCGCGGACGGCGGTCTTTTCGACGTTTATCGTCATGCAGCCCCAGAGCGGGATGGTGTTCTCGAAAAGCTATTACCGGGTTTTGGGTACCGTCGCGGGAGTAGGGATATCGCTGCTGATTACGGGGATGTTTTCTCAGGCCCCGATCTGGTACATCGGCGCGTTTGCGCTGTGGATCGGGATGGCGACGGCGGCAGGGTTCAAATACCGAAATTTCCAGTCGTATGGATTCGTATTGGCCGGGTATACGCTCTGCATCGTCGCACTGCCGGTCATTGAAACGCCGCTCGATGCGTTCGAGATCGCCATTTCGCGCTTTTCCGAGGTGATCGTCGGAATCATGAGTGCGACGATCGTCAGCGATGTGATTTTTCCAAGACGCCTCCTTGATTCGCTGATCGCGGGGGAACAGGAACGGTTTCGTGACATCGTCTCGACCCTCTCCAAACCCCGGGCGATCTTCGATCCCGCCGATGCGGCTGACGTTTCGGCCGGGCGGTTTGCTTCGGGTGCGGTCGGTTTGAATGCGGTGCGGATCAACAGTACGTTTGAAAGCGGTGCGGACCGCAAAGAACGACAGCATTATCAGCAGCTTAATCAGGAGTACATGAATCTTTCGACGACGTACCATTCATTGCGAAACGTCATCGCATCAATGCGCGAACGCAGACGGATCGACCTGATCGACCGGCTTTATGAGACGTATGAGCCGATTTCACAGGTTTTGGAACGTTTTACGGGTTACGTCGCGACCCCTGAGACGCTCGGCATCATGAACGAATGGCTCCTCGAAGAGAAAGAGTCTCTTGCGGGACGACTGGAAGCGATGCGCCCTGATGGGGAAAACGATCTCGAAGAGCTTCTCGCAGCGGGGCATCTGATGATGCGGATGGTCAATGAACTCCATACCCACTGCGTGACCTACGCGTCGCTCCTGCGTCACCGCGAATCGGGGAAAACTTCCCAGGAACTCAGTCGGAGCATCCGTTTCACGACCCATACGGACAACGTCCTCGTCGCTTTGGCGGCGCTGCGCGGAAGCGGGGTACTGCTGCTTACGATCGCGTTTTGGATCTGGACCGCATGGCCTTTTGCGACGGTGACGATCACGATGGCCGTGGTGATCGGGCTGCTGCTCGGAACCCTCCCCAGTCCGTTGGACGGTGTGAAAAACTTTTTTAAAGGGTCGGTTCTGGCTCTGTTGTTTGCCGCCGCGTACGATTTTTACATCATTCCGTCGTACACGTCCGATTTTCTGACGCTGGCGCTGGTTCTCTCACCCGTCTTCGCCTTTGTGGGGTGGATGACGATGCGGCCGAAACTGGGGCTATTTGCCTTCGGATTCGTCTTTATGTTTATGACCCAGTGTGCGCTGGACCCGTACTATAAGATCGAGCCGACGAAGTTTCTGGAGAGCGCTCTGGCGTCGCTGACGGGGATCGCGTTCGGGGGATTGGCCTATTTGCTGGTCAACTTCTGGTCGTGCTCCCTCACCCAAAAACGGGTTTCCAAAATCCTGCGCCGCCAGATCGTCGAGCTGTGCGAAGGGCCTCTCAATGTCGAGCGGACGGCTCTGGAGAGTACGGGACGTGATCTGGTGCAGCAGTTTTCGACGCAGGGGCGGCTCAACATGCGTTCGAGCAAAATGGTCTTTGACTGGTTGCTCTCGACGTTGGAAATCGGACGTTCGATTCTCGTGATCCGTAAAAGCCTTGTACGGCTGCACGAAGAGTACCATCCGGCTCTGGCGCACATGCTACTGCCGACGATCGTCGATTATTTCGAAGCTCCTTCGCTGGAGCGGCGCGAAAAAATGCTGACGGTCTTTCGGGATTGCTATGACGAATTCGACAAGCTCTCCTGTCCGGCGGAAAAGGCGCAGCACCGTCGCCAGAGGGCACTGCGTACCGAGATCGCACTGGTTCGGACCGTGGTGATGAATTCAAAAAACTTTCCGCTTTTGACGGAGGATATATGCCGTTAGATATCACACTATTGGGGATTCAGATGCCGACGCTCCTCCCCATATTCATCGCGACGTCGGGGTTTATGATCCTTCTGGATCGGATCATGTCCGATTTCGGAATCTACAATCACGTCTGGCACCCGGGATTGTTTCGAACATCGGTATTCGTTTGTCTGTTTACCGTTCCGTGCCTGTTTATCTACCATTGAGGAGACAAGGATGAATAACGCCAAATTAGCGAGTTTCTTCCGTTTTGCCATAACGTTTGCGGTCTTGGGCGTAGCCTTGTTTTTAGGGCTGATGCTGTGGGACAACTATATGAATTCGCCGTGGACGCGCGATGGCCGGGTACGTGCCGACGTTGTCATGGTCGCACCGGACGTCGGAGGGCTGGTGACTCAGGTCGACGTTACCGATAACCAGCACGTCAAACGGGGCGATATCCTTTACCGGATCGATCCGGTTCGGTTTGAACACGCGCTCCACGAAGCGCAGGCACAGGCGATGACCCTGCGCGCCGAGTACGAGATGAAACGTCATCGCTCACTCCGTCGCGCCGCAGCCGACGACGAGACCGTCTCCGGGGAAGAACGGGACGATTCGCGTCTGGATGCGGACGTTTCCCGTGCCCGATACGACGAGGCGATGACCCGGGTCGAGACGGCCAAACTCGATCTGGAACGCTCTATCGTCCGCGCACCGAGCGATGGATGGGTATCGAATCTCTTGCTGCGCAAGGGTGATTACGTGGCTCAGGGGGACAAACGGATGGCACTGGTCACCGAAGGTTCCTTCTGGGTGTACGGCTATTTCGAAGAGCACAAACTCTCGATGATCGCCATCGGAGATCCCGTCGAGATGAAGGTATTGGGGACGAAATTCAGTCTCAAAGGGCATGTTGAGAGCATCGCCCGGGGGATTTCAGACCGCGACAACGTAACCGACGGACGGCTTCTGGCGAACGTCAACCCGATCTTTACCTGGATACGTCTGGCCCAGCGTATTCCGGTCCGGATACACATCGATGAGGTCCCCAAAGGGCTGGAACTCTCCGCCGGTATGACCTGTTCGGTCATCGTGAAGAAGCCAAACCCATGATCGAGGAGTGCCCATACGCCCAATACCTTTGAAACGCTTAACGTACCGTGACTGATGCAAAGGAACGTCCCGAAAACGCAACCGTGTGCGGGACTGGTTTTGGCCGTTTACAACGGCAAGTTCAATCAACCAAAAAAGGATATACCGTGAAATCATTGTTTATTAGTTTGTTGTCTTTAGGGATCGTTGCTTCTGTTTCCTCTGCCGATGCTCTGAATGAAGGGAAAAATGCACTGGAACATCACGATTACGTACGCGCGGTCGAACAATTCACCCTTGCGTGCAATCAAAACAACGCATCGGGCTGTTTCGATCTGGCCGCTTTGAATCAGGAAGGGACCGGAACGGCACAAAACAAATACGCCGCGTCGGCTCTGTACGCTCGCGCCTGTACACTGGGAAATCAACAAGGGTGCGCCAATATGGGATTGGGCTACGATAATCCTTAAATAACGACATCGGCGTATCGGTAAACCCTGTATGTGCGAGTGATCTCCCCAAGATTAAAAAAACTCGGGTGCGGGAACGTATCACCCCGCGAATCTCCTTCGGGGCGACAATCGAAACACTTTAAGCACGAATCGCCCGCCGCAATGGCGTCGTTAACCCGTTTGGGCGATTTCTAGGCTATACTTAATCCGAAATTTATTACCCGTAACGGAGGAGTGGCTATGAAACGAAAAATCGGCCAATACAAAAGTTCTATCGCCAATCTCGAACTTCAAGACCGCGTATTAAGCGAAAACACCCTGATTCTTGCAGAACCGGGATCGGGAAAAACCCATCTCGCCAATAAAATCCGGGAGTTCGTCATCGATTCGGGAATCCCGACGCTGTATCTCGATTTCTCCGATCCGACCCCCGATTCGGTCGAAGAAAAATTCAAAGTCAGTACCGATTTTTATTACATGCGGTTTGAAGAGAGCGATGCGTTTACCGCTGAATTCGACGATGCGGTTGCGCGGCGTAAAAACATTTATATGGCGGTAAACCCCTCGTTTTTTGCCAGCAAACGCGAAATCAAAAGCAAACTTTCCCAAACGATCCAAAAACCGGAATTGTTGGACAACTATTACTACATTCTCCAGGAGATCGCGAGTCTGGAAGGTTTTTACACCAAGTTCGAGGATTTCATTTTCTACATTTTCGACCTGGTAAATCTCAAAAAATTCGGTCTTACGTTTTTGGCACAGCCGCATGAGATTTTTGAAAACCCGCGTATCAAGCTGCTGTTTTCGTTCTTGTTCGTCGGGCGCTGTACCAATGCCTATTATTACAACACTACGCTCTTGCGCAATATGAAATCCAATACCTTTTTGTACCAGTACCGTGCGGACAACCGGTCGCTGCTGTTTAACAATATCCAGAGCGATGTTGTCTACATCGACGCGTAAGCGTCGATCCTCCCTTAAATCGATAATCCCTTACGAATTGAAACGATCATGAACCGGCTTGCGATATTGATGGTACTGGCGATGATGCTGTGGGGCGGCGGATGGCCCGCTCTTAAAATCCTGACGCACGACGTACCGTGGGAAGTGGTCACTTTTTGGCGTTTTGCATTGATGAGCATCGCCTTTTTGCCGATTCTGTGGTGGTACAAAAAGCCGCTTGGGCTGTCGCCAAAAGGGCTCGGATGGGTCAGCATCAGCGCGGTGCTCAATGCACTGTTTATGATGCTGTCGTTCTGGGGCGTCGAAGCGGGCACGGCCGGTGCGGGGGGAGTGATCATCACGACCCTCAGCCCGGTACTGACCGTCATCATCGCGATGGTGCTGTTTCGGATGAAACCCGCCTGGAACCATATTGCGGGGCTTGCCATCGGGCTTGCGGGAGGTCTTGTCATGGTGGAAATCTGGAACAGCGAACTCTTGATGGAAGGGGGAAATCTTATTTTCGTCCTGAGCGCTTTCGTTTGGGCGATGCTGACGTTATCGGCACAACGTTCCCACCTGCATGCCGACCCTCTTCACTATACGTTTTTTCTGGGGCTTATCGCGACGTTTATCATGTTTCCGCTGGCGTATCCCAACGGCATCGAAAAAGTATTTGAACAAGACACACGGTTCTGGGCGGCGTTGATTTACCTCGCGGTTCTCGGCCAAACCGTAGCCTCAACGATCTATTTCATCGCTTCGGGGAAAATGGGATCGGGCCATGCGAGTTCGTATATGTTTCTCGTTCCTCTTTTTGCACTGGCATTAAGCCATATTTTGCTGGGCGAAGTCCCTTCATCCTATCTTGTATGGGGCGGTTTGATCAGTATGTCGGCCGTCTATCTGATCAATGCCCGCTTCAAAAAAAAGAGCGCTCACGGCTGAAACAGTTTTTCAAACTCGTCTGCCGGTAAAGGGCGCGAGAAATAATATCCCTGAAATTCGTCACATCCGTGCTGTTTCAAAAACTCAGCTTGGCCGATGGTTTCGACCCCTTCCGCTATTGTTTGCAAACCGAGACTTTTTGCCATACTGATGATCGCTTGGATGATGGCTCTGTCTTCGGGGTCGATATTGAGATCGCGGACGAACGATTGATCGATTTTTAATTTGTAAACCTGAAATTTTTTCAGATAACTGAGACTGGAGTACCCGGTTCCAAAGTCGTCGATGGACATCCGAATACCGCGTTTGTGCAGTTCATTCATGACCCGAATAGCCTGCTCCGGATCGTTCATCGCAACGCTTTCGGTCAATTCGAGTTCGAGATATTCAGGGGGAAGAGCCGTCTCTTGAATCGTTGATTCGATTATACTGAGAAGATTCGACGATTTGAACTGAACTGCCGAGAGATTGACGGCCATGATCAACGGGCCGTACCCTTTTTTCAGCCAGATTTTGGCCTGTGCCGCAGCTGTGCGTATGACCCATTCTCCTAGTGTGAGGATAAAATTGCTCTCTTCGGCAACCGGGATAAATTCGGCCGGAGAAATTGCCCCGAGTTTCGGATGGTTCCATCGTAGTAACGCTTCGGCACCGATAATCGTATGGGTATCGGAACTGTACTGAGGCTGATAATAGAGGCTAAATTCGTTGCGTTCAAGGGAATGACGCATCGCATTGATCAGTTCAAGATTTCGGAGTGAATGGCGCTGCATCTCTTCGGTAAAGAAACAAAAACCGTTACGTCCCGCTTGTTTGGAACGATACATCGCCGTATCGGCATTTTTGTATAAGGTTCCGAAATCTTCTCCGTCGTTCGGATACAGCGCGATACCGATCGAACCGCTGATATTGAGTTCATGGTGTTCGATGAAATAGGGACTTTCGAACGCTTTGAGAACTTTGGACGCGACGCTTGCGGCTCCGCGCATCGATGTGTTCTGTAATAAAAAGATAAATTCGTCCCCTCCCAGCCGGGCGACCATGTCTTCTTCCCGAAGGATTGATTGAATCCGTTTGGCCGTTTCGACGAGAAGCGTATCCCCGACAGCGTGGCCGAGGGAATCGTTGATCTCTTTAAAGCGGTCAAGATCAAGGAACATAATGGCCAGATTCGATTGATTACGTTTTGAAAGACTAAGGAGGTCTTTGACCGCATTATCGAGCTGAAGGCGGTTTGGTAATCCCGTCAGCATGTCGAAATTGGCCAGGTAATGGATCTGCTCTTCGGAAATTTTCCGTTCGGTGATGTCACGCGTAATTCCCAGCATCATCGTGACCGTACCGTCACGGTTACGTAAAGGAACCGTATTGGTTTCTACCCATCGGTATCCTCCTTTCAATCCCAAAATTTCATATTCAAGTCGGCCGTTTTCACCGTTCATTGCTTTGGTTAACAACTCGGAATATGGCGTTTTCCATTTCGGAAGTACGAAATCGGCGAGATTGGATGTTTGGACTTCATCTAAAGAGTCTGCTTCGAGCAATGCGATTCCGGCTGGATTCATATCGATGAGTTTTCCATCCAGATCGACGAGTTTGACGCATTCAGGCTCATTGTCAATGACGGCGCGGAGTCTTGTTTCGCTGTCACGAAGTGCATGTTCGGAATCACGCAGTTCGGTGATGTCTTCTCCGGAAGTAATGAGTCCAATCCGTTCCCCCTCGCCGTTGAACAAAGAACGGTTCCGCCATGCGATAAGCCGTTCCGTGCCCGAGCGGGTGATAACGGGGTTTTCAAAATAGGTGATTTCCGATTCCCCTTCGTTACTCAGGGCCTCACCGATTTTATATACGGTCGTGCGGAATCGTTCCGGTATGAAATGGTCGATCCAATTCTTGCCGATAATCTCATGCGGTTCGTATCCGACGAGACGGGCACCGGTCTGGTTGATCAAAACGACATTCATTTCACGATCGAGAACAAGAATCATGACTCCGACGATATCGAGATAGCTTTGGGCTTTGTTACGCTCCTCTTTGAGCGCTTCGACGGCTCTTTTGCTTTCGGTGATATCCTGATACATTCCAAGAACTCCGATAACGTTATCGAATCCGTCGATTAAAGGAACTTTGGAGGTACTTAGCCAGATGCGTTCACCGTCCGGAGTTGTTTGGGGCTCTTCATAAAAGAGTTTGCGGATACGCGTATCAATGACATGCTGATCGTCGGCACGGTAAAGATTGGCCTGTTCCTTCCATCCCATTTGGTAATCGTCTTTTCCGATTAAATCGGCAGCCTCTTGCAATCCGGCATCCTGTGCAAAAAGATCGTTGCACCCAATATAGTGAAGCTGTCTATCTTTCCAGAAGATTCGGATCGGTACGGTATTGATGATGGTCTGCAACAGACGGTTGGTTTCGACTAGCGTATTTTCGGTTTCCCGCCGGCGTGCTTTGGCCCCCAGTGTGTCAAAGGCAAATTCGGTCTGAGAGGTTATATCTTCGAGGAGTTTTTGAATTGCCGGTTCAAAGGCGTTGACATTAGGAGAATAAAGGGTGAAAACAGCGACAACGTCTCCATTTTCCATGAGCGGCAATGCCGCCGAAGAACCCCATCCGTATTGTCGACCCCGTTCATGCCATGGGGCTGTCATGGGGTCTTCAAAGAAGTTTTGGCACCAGATACTGGAGGCTTTGAGATAGGCTTGCCCGGTCGGTCCGTGGGCTTCGGGATCATCGGGATTGAAGCTGATAACGATCCCATCGAAGTATTCATGCCCTGCGCCGTACGAATGGGTCATAACAAAGCGGTTGGATGATTTATCCGGAATGGCGATTGACGCAAATGCCATTCCCCCGTGCCGTACGATATTCTGGGTGAGCGCTTTGAACAAACAGTCGTGTTCCTCACAGGAGATAATCGCTTTGGCAATGTAACTTTGGGTCTCATACAACTGGTTTAGACTGCGGTTTTGGCGCAATAAATTGAAGAGGTTTTTTTGCGCCTGGAGAATCCAGGAAAGGACCGTACCCTCTTGGGGATGAAGCGACGAAGGGGCATATTCATCCGATGATATTTGGGCGATCGTTTTTTCAAGGTCGTCGATTGTTCCACCCAGCATATCATTGATCGAACGGTATAAGCGATAGAGCATCGCAAACATCAGTAATCCGATGGTAACGAAGACAAATCGCAGATACATGGCTTTTTGTTCCGCCTGATGGACGGCATTCGTCGTGCGTATAAAGACCATTTGTTCAAAATCACGAATCGGTTTCATAATAGAGGCTTTGGCCTGATGATACGCAAGATCATGAAGCATGTTAACTGCCTCTTTTTTGACCGATTCGTCATGTGGCCTGGCTTCGATGAGACGCATTGCCGCGTATTCCGTTTGCGTCAAGTGATCGGAATTGGCTTTGGCCTGACTTAGCAGGTTTAGTTCCTCGGAGGCAAAACCGGCTTCACGCATAAGCTCCAGTAACGGTTTTCCGGTGCCTGTGGATGGGGAGGGACGTTTATCATCACTCAAGACCAGATCCCAGTAAACGTTTTCGTAGTTTTGGGGACGAGCCGTTTTGCCGTTACGGATATCAAGAATTTCCTGATAGTGTTGTTTATACAACGGATTTCCTGTGACGACGTAGGTTCGCACCATGCGCGTCAGGTCATCCGAAGATTGACGAAGCTGGTTGGAGAGGATGTGGGACGTGAGCCGAATTTCATTGGCTCGGCCAATCTCTTTTTCGGCTAAGACGTAATTGTAAAAGGTTATCCCGACTAGGATGATCAATAAGAAGCTTTCGCTTAGTCGCCGTAAAAACGGAGACAGGAGTGCATTGACAGCCATGCCCGTTTCCTTCTTGTGTACATTTTCACTTAATGCTAACATATTATCCATTCAGAGTTTGTCAAACCTGTGTTAAAGGTTGAGTTTTTCGGCTCAAGCCGCTATAATTCGCCAATTATTTTTCGAGGAGAACAGGTATGGGAAGAGCGTTTGAGTACCGCAAAGCGGCCAAAATGAAACGCTGGGGAAATATGTCGAGAATTTTCCCAAAACTCGGTAAAGTCATTACGATGGCGGCCAAAGAGGGCGGCACGGATCCTGACATGAACCCGAAACTCCGTACGGCTATTTTGACGGCAAAAGCGCAAAATATGCCCAAAGACAACATTGAAGCGGCAATCAAACGGGCAACCGGTAAAGATGCGGCCAACATTATGGAAACGACGATCGAGGGAAAAGGGCCGCACGGCGTTTTGATTTTCGTCGAGTGTGCGACGGATAACAATACCCGTACGGTCGGAAATATTCGCAGCTATTTCTCCAAAGCCAAAGGGGAGATGCTGAATAACGGCGCGTTGGAATTCATGTTTACCCGCAAAGCGGTGTTCAGTTTTCCAAAACCCGAGATCGATATGGAAGAGCTCGAAATGGCGCTGATCGATGCCGGGCTCGAAGAACTCGAAGAGGATGAGGGCGAAGTAAGCGTTACCGGCGATTACACGGCGTTCGGTAGCCTTTCTGCCGCACTGGAGGAATTGAACGTCGCTCCAAGCAAAGCGGCTTTGGAACGGATCCCCAATACGACGGTCGAATATACCGACGAACAGATGGTTGACATCGAAAAGCTGATCGATCGCATCGAAGAAGACGACGACGTTCAGGCCGTCTATACCAACATCGGCTGATTTAAACTCCCCTCATTATTTCTCCGTAACGGGGAAATCCTATCTTTTTATCTACACGTCAAACATTAGAGTTCTTTCATAACTCTATTTTAGAACGCCATTGGAGCAAAGCCCCGATCCGGCTACGCTTGCCGCTAAGGCACTATTGTTTTTTTCAACGGATATAACGGATTTTTGGATTAAACCCGCAACATGTCAGAGTGTGGAATTTCATGTATTCTAAATGAGAGACAACCGTATTTAATCGAGACGACGGGCGGTGACAAGCCCTATCATCAATACGGCAATGGTCGAGGTAAGCAGCCAGTCGTAGCCGAAACGCTCCAGGATCAATGCCCCCGGAACGGCAAAAAAGAGTCCGATCGAGGTAAGGTTCGATTGCAATGCGATGTAGACCGGACGCAGATGCTCCGGTGCAATGATCAGGATGTTATTGGAAAAGGCCAGCCGCATCCCGTCCATCGAGGCTCCCAAACAAAAAAAGACCAGGGCAAAATGGATCGTCTCGGTGGCGAAGTGGGCCCCCGTATTGGCGGCAATGTATCCGAGAAACGATGCGTAAATGATGATCCGGATCGATCCTCGCGACGCCATAGACCCCCATACGAGATTGCTAAGCATCCCCCCGGCGATTTGGGCGCTTAGGAGGTATCCGATCTGGATTCCGCTCAGGCTGAGTTTATGCTCGGCATCGAGGATGATGAACGGAAGGGAGAGGAGATGGCCGTATGAGAGTAGATAGGTGCGGATCTGGCGTCTGAGCCGGGGATCGCTTTTGAGTAGCGAAAAGGCGTTTCGGACAAAATGGAAAAACTTTTCTTCCCGCACCTGTAGATTGGTTTTGATCGGTTCGCGGATGAGGGCGTAGGGGACGACGCCGGCGAGCATGATGAGAGAGCTGATCAGAAACAGCGATGCGTACGAGTAAGGCGCGGGGAAATGTTCCAGAATCATCCCCGCGCCGAATCCGCTAATCAAAGCTCCGGCCCCTGCGGCGAATTGGCGTTGGGCGAAGACCTGTGAACGCATTTTGTGAGAGAAGACTTTACCCAGAATTTCGTTGAAATAGATTGCGCCGAATCCGGCCGAAAACGAAAAGACGAAAAGCCCGATCCCGATGCTCCACAGGGCCATTGTCGGATCGAGGGGGCCAAAAAACCAGATTCCGGCCCCGATTCCAAACCACGAGAGAAAACGGGCGGCAAAGACGAACCGCAGATAGGGCATCACCCTCGCATAGCTTTGTGCCCAGAAAGCGGCAAACAACTGAACGACGATGGCTCCCCCTTTGAGCAGGGATGAGAGAAATCCGACGCTAAGCGATCCGGCACCGAAGTAGTGGAGGATCAGGGGGAGGATAATCGAGGGTTCGGCAATCGTGGTCGTAATCGAGAGGAAAAAGCCGTGGGCTACCGCTTTATAGCGTGAATCGCGACGGTCTACGAGAGGATTCATCCCTCCTGCGGGGTCGCTGCGTCGTGTTTAAGATGAGCGCTTAATAGAAGTACCTGGGCGAAATGGGCTTTGGCCCCGGTGCTGAAAGAGGGGTCTTTAAGCAAAATCGCGATATCGGTACTGTGATTTTTCTCAATAATCTTTTTGAGTTTCCCCGCTCCCATCGTATAGGCGAAATCGGCAAGGTACCAGCTTCCGAATTCGTTTTTGAGGCTTTTGAGATAGCGTATGGCGGCATAGGTCGAGTGATTGGGATCAAGCCGCTGATCGTTGTGCTTTTTGACGCTGAGGCCGAAGTTTTTGGCGCTGTTACGGTTGAACTGCCACAAGCCGGCCGTTCCGTTTCCTTTGGCCGAAGGGTTGTATTTTGATTCGCAATAGGGAATCAGGGCAAAAATGACCGGTATGCCGGCCTCTTTGAATTTCTCTTCTACCGAATTTCGGAGTTCATGGGTCTTTTCGTAGCGTCGTGAGAGTTCGGGAAGGAGGTTTTCGTATTTGCCGAGGATGGAGACAAGCGGAGAGTTAGTTTCAATCGATTCTTGGCTTTCGAGGGACTGCAGTGACGCATTGAGCGCATCGTCGCTCACTTTTCCCCAGAGGCTGAGCGAACACCATATCGCAATCATCATAACGATTCGTATCATCCCACCTCCTTCAATCTTGCTGAAATTATACCATTATTTAGGTTAACGTTTCTCCAACCGCTCGGGTAGTCTGCGGGCGCTTTGTACCCAGAAGTCCCTTTTTCTGGGGATTAGCGGGAGTTCCGGAAGAGGAAGATTCCGATCCAATGCCTGTTTGAACAAGGCATTAAATTCGGTATCGGCTCCGAAAAATTCGCAATAACGCGCAAAAGCGACGGTGATCTCGGCGGAGTTTTGGGCAATGAGAGCACGGATCTGGATCTGGTAGGCGGTTCGCAGAAGATCGCCGATCCGGTCATTACGTCCGCTCAGGGTTATCAAAGGACCCATATCGTGTTTGATCGAGGCGATGTCGCCGAGAATCGCGTACTCTTCGCAACGGGCGATCAACGTTTGCCAGTGCTCTTCGATGGCGTTGACCCACGGCAGTATCAGCAGATCGGGCCGGGCATCGAGTTGCTGGTAGACGCTTCTCCATTGTTTGTTGACGAGTGCGTGATGCAAGAGGGCGGCTTCTTCCGAAAACCGGTTCAAACGTCCGCTGTCGGGATTTTCCGGATCGATCCGTTCCATTTCACGAATCCAGAACGAAGCTTCGTCGAAATTTTCCGTTCGGAGCGCTTCGAGAACTTTTTCGG
Organism: Sulfuricurvum sp.; assembly: GCA_050178755.1. Classification (GTDB taxonomy): domain Bacteria; phylum Campylobacterota; class Campylobacteria; order Campylobacterales; family Sulfurimonadaceae; genus Sulfuricurvum. The sequence continues at coordinate 31,680 of JBFXFU010000009.1, forward strand.
GAAGATCTTTTGTACTGCCGATAATCTGGGCGTAAGAGGAGAGCTGCCGGAGGATCGGATGTTTCCGGGTCAGCTGGTGCAGGCGCTCAAAATCGCGTTCGTGCACCGCTTTGGAATAGTGTTTGAACGTATCGATATGGTGCAGCAGAAGCTGGATCAGCGGACGTTTGGAAGCAACGGAGGCAAAGGGGATCAGGAGCGTCTGAGCCTCTTTCTCTTTGCCGGTCAGCATTAACCGCTGCGCTTTTTCAAACTGTTCGGACCAGTGGCGCTCGACGTTTTGGTAAAACCGGGTGGATTTTAGCAGTTCGAAACGTTCGATCAGACCGTAAAACGGGGCCCATTTATGATTGTTGTAGAGGTAGAGCAGCCGGTCTTTCTGGGAGAAAGCGTTTAACAAAACGTTGATTTCATCTGATTTTGCCGAGGAATAGGGGAGGAGAAGATTTTTGGCATTGACGATCTCTCCTTGATCCAGCAGACCCCGGGCTTTTTCGTAGATTCGCTCAAAGATCGATTCGAGGGTCTGGAAGTGGGAACTTTGACGCAATAGCGGTTCCTGCTGGCAATAACGGTAGGCTTCGGGATAGCTTTTGAGCTGGAGTAACGATTCGAGATGTCTGAGCGGGAAAAGGTCGAAACGGTGCACCCCCCCTTCCGCGGTAGCGACGTAGAGTTTTCCGTCCCGATACCCCATCGCCGTGATCGGATGCTCGAGGACGATGTAGTTTTCGTGGACGTCACGCATCGTTTTTGAATCGATCAGGCGGATAATTTTGTCACCGGTCGAGAGGAGAAGGTAGGGATCGGGTTCGATTTTGAGGAGAAAACGGATGGGCGCGCCGGCGATGGCGAAACGGAGATTGGGCCGTTTCCCGTGGCGGTCGATGTTGAGCAGCACGCCGTCTTGATTTCCCGAAATGATCCGGTCGGGATAGAGTTGCAAGGATAAGGCCGGAATCTGCGAGGGTTTGTACCACCGTGAACGGGTATGGGTGGCATAATTGGTCAGTGCCACTCCGCCGCCGTATCCCGAAGTCGCCACTTCGGATCCGTTAAAGGTAATGGCCGAGACGAAATTGGTTTTGGGCCGGGTGTGCAAAGAGGTGTACTCGGGGTGGGAGTGGAGGCGGCTGATCAAGGCGTCCGAATCGTTTCGCCACAAAAAAACTCTCCCGTGATCGGTACCGCAGGCAAAATGGTTGCCGTCGGGGGAAAAGGCGATTGAGGTCGGTTTTTGTCCCTCAAGGCGGTAGCGTACGAGTTTTTCTTTGCGTTCCAGATCGATCAGGATCAGTGAATCGTGGGTTCTTGAACCGTACAGAAGCCGGGGATGGAGGGGATCAAAAACAAAAAACCGCTCTTTTTCGATCGGGACGTTGAGCGTCATCCGTTTGTCAGCAGAGCGGGTTTGATCTCGGTACAGATAGATATGGTTGTTTTCGGTAACGATACCGATGTCCCCCGACGCTAACGGAGTGAGTGAAACGACCGGAGCATCAAACCGGGCCAGACCTTCTTGGATGGGCATACGACGTTATGGGCCTTTTGAGTAGTGTAGGGCGAGTATAGCATAAATCGCTACGGGTAGCGATAAACGAAAACCACAGCAACCCTGTGGCATAGTGCGGTTTTAATCGGATACGCACTGGATGAAGGAGAGACAATGGCAGCAGGATCGACGATCTACAAAGTACAGATGAACCTGTCGGATTTGGACCGAAACCATTACGAGACGTACGATCTGACGCTGGCGCAGCATCCGTCGGAAACGGACGAACGGCTGATGATGCGGGTGGCGGCATTTGCCCTCAATGCTTCGGAACGTCTGGTGATTACGCCGGGGATCGGATCGGACGACGAACCCGATCTATGGGAAAAGGATTACGGCGGCGACGTGACGCTATGGATCGATCTGGGACAGGTAGACGAAAAACGGCTGCGAAAGGCGTGCGGACGGAGCGAACGGGTCATCGTCTATACGTATAATCAAAAAGCCGCAAGCGCCTGGTGGCGTCAGAACGGCGGAACGTTCGCACGGTTCAAAAATCTCGATCTTATCCATTTGAATGCCGAAGGGATTGAGGGTTTGTGCCGCCGGAGCATGAAGCTGCAGTGCATGATCAGCGACGCCGAACTCTCCATTCACTCCGAAGACGGAGACGTGGTTGTTCAACCTGTACGGTGGGAGTGATCGTTTAATCGGCAACTTTCCCTTTGTCTGAGATCATTATGATTATATTTTAATCTCATTATCCTCTTTGAACGGGCAATGAAACGGTATAATTCCGAAAAAATTCATTAAAGGGCCCACTCCGTTGGAAACCATCCGCACCATTATCGAGGAGAATCGTCTCTATATCCATTTTCAGCCGATCCTTTCGATGCGGGGGCGGGTCATGTTCGGGGTCGAAGCATTGCTTCGCGGCAGCGACCGGGAGGGCTCGACGATCCCTCCCATACGACTTTTTGCCCAGGCTGCGGAAGAAGGGGCTGAAGCGCTGCTGGACGCGAGAGCCAGACAGCTTGCAATTGAAGCGTTTTATGTGTTATGGCGGGAAAACCCGAAGCTGTTGCTGTTCGTCAACATCGAATCGCAGATGATCGAGGGATTCGGTGCGGAGAATTACCTCTTTGACGGATTGTTGCGGCGTCTTGGGATACCGTACGGAAATATCGTCTTGGAGATCAAAGAAGACGAGGTAGAAAATACCCGGCGGCTTCAGGAGTTTTGCACCCATTACCGGGGGTTGGGATTTGGGATCGCTCTGGACGATTTCGGTATCGGACGGTCGAGTTTTGACCGTCTCTCCATTGTCCGGCCCGACATCATCAAAATCGACCGTTCGCTGGTGAGCGGAATCGAGCACGACTATATCCATCAGGAGATTGTCCGGACAATTTGCAAAATGAGCGCCAATATCGGGGCGCTTGCTCTGGCGGAAGGGGTAGAGACCCTTGATGAAGCGGTCCATTCGACCTATCTTGGGGCAACCCTGGTTCAGGGATTCTGGTTTGCACGCCCTTCGCAGGAGCCGCTCAGTCACGAATACGCCAAAAAAGTCGAGCAGGTGATGTCGCGAAGCCACCAGATCGTGATCGAAAAACACCGTCAGCGCGAGCATCTCCGGCTGGAAGCGGATAATCTGTGCAACGATTTGAAAGAGGCTTTGGATAATATCGAAAATCTTTCGGAATGGAATGCTCACGTCGATGACGTGATTGAAAAATATTCGGACATCGAAGCGATCTACCTGATCAATGCCCACGCCCGACAGGTGGGACAGACCCTGATGCGCTGCACGACAAGGGTCTTTTTCGAACCGACCGAAGAGGGGAGCGACCTGTCGTACAAAGATTACTACACCCAGGCACGCGAATCGATCCGGGGATCGCATCTGACCGGGAACTACGTCTCTTTGGCCTCGGGAAATATCTGCTGTACCTACGCGCGAAAAATCGATCTGCGCGGAGAACTGCACGTTCTGTGCGTCGATTTTATGCGTTAGCCGTTCCGATCCGCGTGGCCGTCAAAAAGAGATAGTCGCGTCCCTGGACCGTAACCCGGAATTTTTTCTGCTGAAGGTATTTTTTGCAGTAGTAGACGTCTTTGATGACCAGCGACATTTCCGATTCGGCGTAATTGGGCGCTTTGGCCCCGTAAATCATCTCTCCCCCCATCCATCGGCAGTTCGGAAATCCTAAAATCAGCGCACCGTTTTCGCTCAGGTAGTGTTGCACGAGTTTGGCGAAGAGGTTTTTGAAATCGACTCCGGGGCTTTGGAGGGTCCCGACCGTCACGATGAGGTCGAAACGTCCGAGCCCGAGGGAATCGAGGTCGTTGATGTCGTGGACGAAAAAACGGGCATTGGTATCGCTGAAACGCTCTTTGGCGGTATCAATCGCCGTTTTGGAATGGTCGATTCCGACGAGTTCGAGGGTGTCGAACCGATCTTTGGGAAGGATGCGGCGGATCAGGTCGAATTCGTCTGCGCTATTGACGCCCAGATCGAGGATACGGTTTCGGCCGCCGATACGGACCTGTTCAAGTGATCGGAGATAGGCTCTGAGATACGCGGGTTCCTCGTTTTTGTGGAGCCGTGCGAACCGGGACGCCGAACCGTATTTTTCCTCCTTCTCGCTTGAACGGTGGAACGAATCGGAAAGATCGAGTTTTTCAAACGTCAGACGTACGCAGGGATCGTCAATTTTTTGCGGCGTCAGCATACGGCAAAAGAGGATTTCGGCCAGATCGTTCCACGCTTTGTAGCTCCGATAGAGATAGAGATGTCCGCCGACCTCCACCGATTCGCCCGCATAAGAACCCCGGGCGGCATCGGGATTGAGGACGTCGAAGGAGAATATGTCCGCTTCGGCGAGGGTATGGTGCATCCAGCCGAGGATTTCATCCAGCGGTTCGGTCGTAAAACGTTTCATGAACCAAAAAACCGAAATTCGCTCAGATCGGGCGGCGCGTCGTGGCGTTTCATGTATTCTTCGAGCCGTCCCGAGCGATCTTCGTCATGGCACCACTCTTTGAGTTCATGGCGTTCACCGAGAAAATCGTATCTGGGGACGCTCATGCCGCAGCTGTGTTCGACGCAGTAGATGCGCAGACGGACAAAACGGCGCATCCCTTTCAAATCGGCAAAGGAAAACAGCTCCTGCGACCCCGTATCGTTGGCATCGATCAGCTCTCCCTTGCAAAACAGGCGCAGAATCTGCGGTTTTGGGCCAAAAGAGCAAAACATCACCGTCACGTCGCCGTCATTGATGATGTCGCGCGCGGTGCGGTTTCCGCTTCCGGCGTAATCGAGAAAGAGTGCTTCGTTCTCTCCAATTACCCGAAAGCAGTCGTATCCGCGGGGACTGAGATTCACCTCTTTTCCGCTGGCACTGGCGATGAAAAACATCTTCTGCCCGGCGATGAAGTCGCGGTCGTATTGGCTGAGTTTGCTGTGCTGGCTACCCATAGCGCTCTCCTGTTTCAATTGACGCTATTGTAGCGACCCATTCTTGTATCCGGGTTTATCCGCGATAGTCTTCGATCCTAAATGCGTTGAAGAGAATATCGGTCGAGAGCATCCGCGCCGCATGATTGACCGCATCGAAAATGTCGCGGTCTTCCCATCCCATTTCCCGTAAAACGTCCAAATCGTTCGCGCTGACGCCGTGAGCGTTTCGTATCGCTTTGATCACGAGCAGCAGCATGGCTTTCTCACGTTTGGGGAGATTGGCGGAAGCCGGGTCTTTGCGCATCGCGCTCACCTGATCTTCCCTCCATCCTGCCAGGTTGATCAACATCGCCGTATTGTAATCGACGCAAAACTGACACTCTTCAGCGCCCGAGACCATGATACGGATCGCGGCGAGCAGTGGCATCGAGAGGGTTGGATGGTTCATGTAGTGTTTGATGAAATCCAACTGCTGGCGCAATATCTCCGGGCTGATGCTGAAGAGTTTGGCATTGTTGCCGACGGTTCTTCCCATTTTTTCAATCATGGCGTAGAGATTCGCTAATTCGCCGGTCGCTTCTGAGGGGTCAATGGTTTGTATGAGTGGCATAAAAACTCCTTGCGAGAAAAGTTGACTGTTTGGTCAAGAAGCATTATAAAACGATTTGACCGTTTAGTCAAGTGGCATATGCTACAATAACGTTTATATATCTTCTGCATCGATGCAGAAAACTTTAGGGGGGTGCGAGGGACAATCTTGTCCCTGCCGCATTAGGAACTCGATTCCTAACGTGTTGTAAAACAGATGAAAGAAAATACGCGACAAAAACTGATCGACGCCACCTATGAAGAGGTTTACTCCAACGGATTTCAGGGGGCTGCGCTGGCCGATATCCTCTCGAAGGCAGGCGTTCACAAAGGCTCCATGTACCATTTTTTCGCCAATAAAAAAGAGATGTCGCTACAGGCGATCCGCGAAAAAACGGACGAACGTTTCGAGAATCTTTACCGCTCGATTGCCGGCGAAGCACCTCCCGTTTTGCCGCGATTGTATGCGTTGATGCGCGACACGGGGCGCCGCGATTTCAAACGGGGCTGCCCGATCGCCAATCTGGTGCAGGAGATGTCCAACATCGACGACGATTTCAATGCGACGATGAAAGAGATTTACGGGAAGTTCCGCCTCAGTCTCAAAGCGATCTTTGAGCGTGCGGCGAAGGAAGGGGAGTTGAAACGGGGCGATAGTACGAAACTGGCCCTTTTTGCCACTTCGGCTCTGGAAGGGGCGCTGTTGGCGGCCAAAGCCTCCGGGAATCCTCAGGACTACGTCGATTGCGTCGAAAGTCTGATTGACTACCTCGAGAGTTTTACCTGAGGCGAGAGTCGCTCAAAAGCCAGTTGCGCATGCTGAGCGTCCCGTGGGAAAATCCTTCATAGGGGAAGGTACTCTGATCCTCCTCTCCCATCGCTCCGGCCACGTAGAGCAGGGGGATATAGTGCTCCAGCGTCGGATGGGCGATTTCGGCATAGGGGGCTGCTTCGCGAAAACCGATCAGGGCGTCGGCGTTTTTGGCTTCGATCGCTTCTTTGACGTAGGCATCGAACGCTTCGGCCCATTCGCGGACGGGGGCATCCGGATCGGGATCGACGCGCCCGAGGTTGTGGGTGACGTTGCCGCTGCCGAGGATCATGACTCCGTGATCGCGCAGACTTCCCAGCTTACGGCCGATTTCGTAGTGTTCCCGCAGATTCAGATCGCGGTTGATCCCCAGCTGCATCACCGGGACGTTTGCCTCGGGATAGAGGTGTTTGAGGACCGTCCACGCACCGTGATCGAGGGAGCGTTCCTTGACCGAAAGGGCCGGAAAAAGCTCCTGTATCTGCGGCGTCAGAAATTCGGCATTCGGAGCCGGGTACTCCACACGGTAGAGCGGTTCGGGAAATCCGAAAAAATCGTACATCAGCGCGGGGCTGTGGTGTACCGATACGCCGTAAAACGGCGGCGTCCAGTGGGCGGAGATGACCAGGATCGCTTTGGGGGTGCCCAGGGCCTTGCCCAGCGTATTGAGCGAATGGGTAAAATCGTTCTCTTCGATCCCGATCATCGGGCTGCCGTGCCCGACAAAAAAGGCGGGAGCACGGCCTCTATGGGTTTGGATTGCTTCTAGCGGCATGAGGGCACCTCCGAGTGCTAATGCGATCAGTTTCAAAAAATGTTTTCGGGTCATCGTCCACCTCTCAGACGTTATTTGTTGAGAATGCCTTCAAGTATGATATCGAGTTTGACCTCTTCTCCGACGGCGATTCCGCCCGCTTCGAGCGCTTTATTCCACGTAATGCCGTAATCCTTGCGGTTGAGCTTTCCGGTGAGTTCCATGCCCAGACGCTGATTTCCCCACGGGTCTTTGACGATTCCGTTGTTTTCCAGATTAAGAACGATCGTTTTGGTCACGCCGTGCATCGTAAGTTTACCGTACGCTTTTTCCCCTTTGGCATGATCGAGGACGAACGTCATCTCCGGAAACCGCTGTGCGTCGAACAGATCGGGCGATTTGAGATGGGCATCGCGTTTTTCATTGGAGGTATCGATCGAATTGACGTCGATTTTTCCGCTCAGGGCTTTGAGGGTTTTGGTTTTTTCATCGTACTCGGCACTGCCGCTGAAGGTATCGAATTTCCCGCTGACTTCGGAAATCATCATGTGTTTGACTTTGAACCCGACGTTCGAGTGTTCGGGATCGATGGTATAGGTTCCGGCGAACGCCGACACGGAACCAAGAAGCCCAAGGGCAATGATGGAAGAGAGAAACGGTTTCATGAGTTATCCTTTTGGTTTAATAAGCCGTCTGAACTTTCTGGCGGCTGCGGAGGGCAAAACGGCTCCGACAATTTCGGAGCGTTTGCAACGCTTATCGGTGCATGGGTACATCGAACAATAAAAGACGGGCGGCAGACAGTGCACGAATATCGAACTCCTCCTTGGATGTGATTTGTATTTCGTCTCTGGGATGCAGCGTCTCTCCGGCGAGGGCGATACTTCCTTCGATGACCAGGAGCAGCCGTCCGTGACCCTCTGCGGCATCCGGGAGAGGGACGGTCTCGTCCGGGCTTAGGCGTATCATCTTGATGGACGCCTCCTGATGGATTCGGATCGAGTTCTCCGAGCCGTTCCCGGAGACGAGGGTATGCCACCCTTTTGACTCGGTGATCGTGCGAAAATCACGTTGCTCGTAGTGGGGCATATAGCCGTGCTGATCGGGAAATATCCAGATTTGAAACAGCTCGGTATCGGCCTCCGCGGTCGCGTATTCGGAGTGGTAGACTCCGCTTCCGGCGCACATGTACTGGATCTCGCCCTCGCGGGTGATGCCGTGGTGCCCTTCGGAGTCACGGTGTTCGATGGCGCCCTTGGTCACGATGGTGACGATCTCCATGTCACGGTGCGGATGCATTCCGAACCCGGTTCCCGCCTTGATGGTGTCGTCGTTGATGACGCGCAGGGCACCGAACCCCATCCGATGGCGGTTATGGTATTCGGCGAACGAAAAACTGAACCGGCTGGAGAGCCAGCCGAGTTCGGACGTGCCGCGCATGGAAGCGCGATGGATGGAATAGGACATGGACTCCTCCTTGGTATGTGCTGCGAGACTCGCGGGAATCAGGAAAAGGAACCATTGTAAAAGTTCTCTTCGTCTCATCGGGCCTCTCCTATTACTAATTAGTAATATATGATTAAAAAAACTACCGCAGCGATTTATTGAGCTTGCGCAGCAGCGTTTTCGCCTCTTCTTGTTCTTCGGAACTCAGACCGGACAAAAATCCTTTGATCCGCACGGAGTGTTCGGGGAAGAGCGAATCCATGATCGCTTTTCCTTCCTCGGTGATCCGCAGATCGGAACTGCGTTTGTCCGAAGGGTTTTTATGGGTCGTGATCAGGCCTCTTTTGACGAGGTTTTTGACCACGACGGTCATGTTTCCCGGCGTACTCATCGAGAGTCTGGTCGCCGCGCCGATGCTCTGCTCACCCCGGTGATAGAGCAGTTCCAGCAAAGAGAATTGCCCGATCGTGAGGCCGTTCGCCTCGATCAGAGTGAGTTCGAGAGAGCGTATACGGTTGAACGCTTTCATGAGCTCGACCCAGGTCGAGAGGGCAAGTGCGGTTTCGTTTTCAAATTCAGGTAACTTCTTCATACGGAGAAATATACTACTAATTAGTAATAATGTCAAGGGGTGTTGAGGAATTTTTTTTAGTAAGATGGAGTATCATAGAAGATAAAATCAAAAACTACTGGAATGAAGGGTTGAGTCCGGCATTTCAGAAGGGATCACCGAGATGCCGGATAAACTCTCTTTTACGATTTATCAGATCGATGCGTTTGCTCGGAATGTTTTCGAAGGCAATCCCGCCGCGGTCATCCCTTTGGACGAATGGCTTGACGATGCGCTGATGCAGCGTATTGCAATGGAAAACAATCTTTCCGAAACGGCGTTTTTTATCCCCGAAGGGAAAAAATGGCAAATCCGCTGGTTTACGCCGACGGCCGAAGTCGATATGTGCGGCCATGCGACGCTGGCAAGCGCTTATGTCCTTTTTGAATGTCTGGATTATCCGAAAGAAGAAGTGGTTTTCGCCTCCCGCAGCGGCGATCTGCATGTCCGCAGAGAGGACGAGTGGTATGTGATGGATTTTCCGGTACAGCCTATAGAACCGTGCGAACTACCTTGTGAAATTGCCGAAGCGTTTGTGGCAGTTCCCGTCGAGTGCTACTGCTCGATGGATTACCTGCTCGTGTTCGAGAACGAATCGGATATCATTTATGCCGAACCCGTTTTGGAAAAACTCCGAAACATTGATGCGCGGGGCGTGATCATCACCGCCAAAAGCAGCAGGTATGATTTTGTCTGCCGCTTCTTTGCCCCAAAATACGGTATTGATGAAGACCCCGTAACGGGTTCGGCATTTACGCAGCTAATACCGTATTGGAACCGTACAACCGGAAAAGAGCATTTTTCAGCCAAACAGATTTCAAAGCGGGGCGGAGAAGTCTTGTGCACACTTCAGGGCGAACGCGTTGAGATTGCGGGATATGCCGTGAAGTTTTTGGAAGGTAAGATCGTTATTTAATAGAGCGCTCTTGATTGCCTTTACACAAATTAGAAGAATGATACAGGTTTTTTCTATTCCCAATGTGAACATTGTAGAACTTGCGAAACTTCGTTATATCCTCGAAGAAGAGACCAATCTGCCGTATTTTTTTGATATCGTGATTTATGACCGGGTGGAAAATGAGGCTTTTCAAAGGGAGATTGATATGAGCGGGGAAAAATTTTTATAATGACACTCTTCTAACAGTTATGTGGCGCCTATAAGCGTTGATAGCCTTACGTATCCAAAAGAGGAAGTGGAGTTTACTTCACTCCGCAGCGATTTAAGAGTACGTTAAAACGATCAACACTACGGGATAACCCCCGTTCCGAACTTCAGCTTACGCGAGCAGAGACAAACTCTGCATCTGCGATTGATTTGCTTGTGAGAGCGCACCTGTACTTGCTTGCATTTGAACTTGATTTTGACTTTGTCGTCCCGTTTCCTGCTCAATATTTGTATTCGTGATACGGTTTTGATCCGCCTGTAATCTTTTTGCTTCTTCGGAGATCTGGACGGTGTCTGTGCGCCGACTGCTAGACGCATCCGCTACTTGGCTCAGAGTATTAGACTGCGTCGACTTGCTCGATTCTGCACTGTTGGCGGTATACGCACTCATTTGGCTTGCCAGACTCGCTGTGTTTGTGTTCATTCCGACCATTGCATGCTCCTTATTTTTCATTTGCTGGGAGTACTACTCTCTATAGATTCATCATACCATATTGCGGCATTAATTTCAATTTTTTCCTTCAAATACCTCTCCACCTGCTCGATCCTCATCGCTTCTTTGTTGAAAGGCGGAAAATAGGTCTCGAATCTGAAGAACGTGCTAATATCTTTAGATTATTGATGCTTTTGGAAGAGAACGTTTTTTGCTTGTAATGGGTATCTTTTGTGGAGGAGGAAGGTATGAACGTATCGTCTGTATCCAATAATGCTATTTCCGTGCCAACGGCATCGTATAGCGATACGAGCGTTTCACAAGATTACGCGGATTTTATCAAGCAGTTTTATAACGTCGAGGCCTATCAATCGCGCGACGAGGTCAATGCTTCCGACGGTGCTTTGCAGCAATTCAAAGAAAACCTGTCGACCAAAGGGGCCGTGCAGTTTTTAGCCGATCTGAACAAAGAGAAGATCGATGCGCTGGTGGAAGAATACCGCCAAAAACTCCTCGAAGAACAGAAAAAGAATCCCGACCGGTCGATGGATATCGATCAGATGGTGAGCGCTTTTCGCAAACAGCTTCTCGAAGAGATGATACAGGCGGGACAGAAGGACGATAACAACAATCCCTTCGATCCGAGCGCTCTTTTGACGAGTCAGGATATTCTGGCACAAAATCAGGCACTCAAATCCAAAACACAGGTATCGGGAACGTCCGATTTGGGATTTTTGTCGCAGATTCTTACATCGGCTGAACCGGTATCGGCATCCAGAGAGGAAAATGTTTTTTAAAGCGAGGTGGAATGGCTTTATGCGGGGATGAATTGGAACTCTTGCTTGGGAGTTTGTATGTTAGTTTACATTCTCAACAAGGACATTGAGAAGGAGGAATAGTAGGTTTTTGATTGGTTTCCTCTGGTTTGTTGGTATGGTCAACTTTTCATTTTAATTCATTTTTTACTGAATCAAGTAAATTAATCCATTCTAGAATTTCACTTGATTTGATTTGTGTTGGTTTATGTACTATTTCATTTCTAAATCTTCGTAATTTATCAATATTGTTTATTAAGCTTGGATTTACTCTATTGTTTTCTTTTAGTTTATTCAAAGTATACATAAACGGCATATCTTTAGTATCTTGATGATTATAATGTGAGATTTTATTTTCTATTTCAGACCATGCAGATAAGAATTCTCCTATCTCACCTGGCATTAGCTTACGTTTAGCATCAATTTCTATTTCTTTACAGATATCTAGAAATAAATCATTTTGGGGATATAAAGCTGTTTTTGGAATAATCGAAAAATCTTTTCCCCAAAATTTTGTATCATTGGGGATTCTAAATTTCATAATTAATCTTCTGTTGAAATCTAATTCTGATTTTGAATCATATTCTGTTTCTACATCTGAAGTTGCAGCTAAATAACCTTCTTGATAGTATGGACGAAGAGCATCAGGTGGACAAATGCTGAGAAGTCTTATATTTACTAAATCATGTTCTGAGTTAATACTGATTCTATTGGTAATATACGGCAATCCAAAAACATAAATATATGCAAATTCATTTGTATTGTCAAGTTGAGCAAAAGAACAAGCGACTCTGAGAGAATGTGTGAAATCAACTAATGGTGTACCGCATACTTCATAGTGTTGTAAGATACTCCACTGAATATATTTTTTTTGTTTTAGTTCTTTTTTCCCATCTTTTACACGAGTACTAAGTATGTCAACAAGTTTATTTGCTGATTGATTCAAAATGTCAAATCTATGTGCTATTTCACGTTTTGATAGATAATCACCACGATAAATTGATGGATAAAACGTTGATTTATTGCTCTTATTTCTATAGTCGTTATTTTGACCACGATAAAAAAGTAAATAATCTTTATTTAAATATGCTAAAGATGCTGTATGTTCAACAAGTTTTCCAAAACTTTCCACATAAAGACCATCACTTCCAGAAACATTACTTTCATCAACATAATTTTTCATTTCTTCTGAAATTCTGCCCTCTATATGACGCATTTAATTCCTTTTATATGCTAACGCATTATTAGTACACATTTTATACGATGAAGGCTTAAGTCACTTCTTAATATTATAAATGAAATAGTATTTAATATTATTTATAGGCTGATCGTCCTCAGGATAGAGCATACATCCTTTTCCGGCATAGAATAGTTGTGTAGAAAAATTTACCGAAAGAGCGGTACGCTACTCGGATCAAACATATCGAAGCGTAAAACGGCTCTACCGATCAAACACTTCTGTCGATACGTATTTTCAGGCGCAAGGAGAATAGATAGAGTACAAAATTGCGACAGATGCAGATATCGAAAACGTTTTAGTTTTCCACGATTCCTGCTGGATCAATTCGATCCGTGAAGAGGATACAAAGAGCGGCTTTGTGACGGACCTGTTCACCGCCGAACGGCTCCGCTCTTTTATCAAGCATGATCGTTTACGATGAGCGTCTGGCCTTCTCGACGTTCACAGGATGTGCGCTGGCGTTTGCCGCGGTTTTGATTTTCAATATGAAAAAGGCCAAGAAAGGTTCCTGAGCCTTTACACGCTGCGGGGTTATTGCTGCTGTTCGTTTTCGAGTTCGGCCAGCCGGGTTTCGAGATAGACCAGTTGTCCCTGCAGGGCAGCGATGGCTTTTTGGGACTCTTCATCGTCTTTTTGTTTGAGTTTGGCGATCTGTTGTTCAAGTTTTTCGATCTGTTTTTTGACCGTTTCGATCTCCGTATCGCTGCTGCTTTGGGTAGAAGAGGTACCTGAAGCCGAGAGTTTTTGCCCCTCTGAGGAGATACTGACCGAATCGCTCTCTCCGGAAGTCGAACTTTGCGTAGACGGATTGCTTTCGCTTTCGGACGATTGCGACGATGTAGTAGTGTGGAGCGTGACGATACTGCTCATATTTTCGTAATCGGTTGAAATGGTGGACATCGAACATTTCCTTGGAATAAAGTGCTATGATTGATTGTCTTCCCAAAAGGGTAACAAAACGGTAACGCTAGGATCGGCTAAGAACCGGGTTAAAGAAAGTAGGATAGGATGTGTTGCATAAACGCCAATAACCGGAGAGGCTGAACATGAGGGTAAATCCATGCGTGTGGTTTGAAATTTACGTGGACGATATGGAACGGGCCAGAGCGTTTTACGAAGCGGTCTTTGAAATCGGGCTGGAAAAACTGGAAAATCCCTCATTCGAGATGTGGATGTTTCCGCTGCGAAGTGCGCAATCGTATGGAGCCCACGGTGCGTTGGTCAAGATGGATGGGGTCCGCGCCGGAGGCAACAGCACGATCGTCTATTTTTCGTGCGACGATTGTATGATCGAATCGGCCCGAGCACTACAGCAGGGTGGAACCCTCTTTCGCGAAAAGTTTCCGATCGGAGAAAACGGATTTATCGCCCTCATTATCGACACGGAGGGCAATCTGGTCGGTCTGCATTCGAGGCAATAGTCTCTAACGCAGGGGGATGAGGGCGCATCTCCTTGTGAAAGCGGTTATCTCCCGTAATACGACATCAACGTCGCTTTGCCGATGGAGTGGGCATTGATCATGTATCCGACGAGGGCGGCCGAAGCCTTTTCATCCAGATCGAGATGATCGACGTTGAGCGCATGGACCGTGAACACATAGCGGTGCGGTTTGTCGCCGACCGGAGGGCAGGCACCGCCGAATCCCGTTTTACCGAAGTCCGTGATGCTCTGCATCGCATTGATCGGCTGTTTTTTGGCCGTATTGCCAAAATCGGAGGGCAGCGAGGTGACCGATGCGGGGATATTGAAAACGACCCAGTGCCACCATCCGCTTCCCGTCGGGGCGTCGGGGTCATAAACCGTTACGGCCAGACTCTTGGCCCCTTTGGGGGTGTCGTTCCAGTGCAGTTCGGGTGAGATGTTTTGCCCGGTGCATCCGAAGCCGGAATAGACCTGCTTCATCGTCAGCTGGCCGGAGAGGTCGTTGCTGTGAAGCGTGAATTCACCGGCATACGTCAGAGTCGTTGCGAGAGCGGTCGCATAAAAGAGGGAGATGAGACGCATTTTGGCTCCTGTGTGATTGAGGTTGCGGTAGTGTAGCATGTTTGAGACTCTACCGGGGATGATGTGATCTTGTGTCGTGGGTTTGTTCTTCCAGCCACTCTTTCGGAGAGCGTCGGTACCAACGTTTGAAGGCTCTGTAAAAAGCGCTGGGTTCGGAGTATCCCAGATAGACCGAGACGGTAGCGACGTCGATTCCCTCTTTGAGGTAGCGTTTGGCAAGTTTTTGACGGATATCGGTCAAAAGCAGATGAAAACTGCTCCCTTCGGCCTGAAGCTTTTTTTGCAAAATTCTGGGGTGAAGCGACGCTTTTTTCGCCACCGTGTTCAGGGAAAAATCGAGTTCCCCCGCCGCGATGAGGATGTATCCGGAAACCTCCTCCTTGAATCCCCCCTGCATCTCTATCCCGACGAATTTTTTGGCTTCGTCTTCAAACATTTTTAAAAGCGTTTTGTTTTCGTAGAGCGTTTTGATCTGAAGCGATTTTTTCGAAAAGATCAGGGCGTTTTCCGACTCGTTGAAATAGAGTTTTTTCCCGAAAATACGGTGGTAACCGCTCAAATCTTTGGGTTTGTCGTGGCAAAACGTCGCGTAATCGGGGATAATCGTCTCCGAAGCGATTTTATTGATAAGGCTCAGCGTGGCCGAGAGGTGAATTTCGGACTGATATTTTCCAAGATGCTCGAAGGTATCGCCGGTATGGAGCATGAAGCTGAGTTTGTAGAGGGATTTGGTCTCGTTGAGTACCGGTTTGAGCGTTTTGCCGATGAGCGCGTTGTAGCGGCACATTTTTTGGATGGCCTCTTCGACGGTTCCCGAATGGAGCATCAGATACCCCATGATCCCCATCGAATGGGGATTTGCCCATTCTCCCAGTTTAAAGGAGAGGTCGGCATCACCGGTAAAAGCGGACGCTTCGTCAAAAAGCTCCGATAGGTACGAAGCATCGATTAGGGTTTCGGGATTTTGCATCAATGATGCATTGAGGCGTCGCGCTTGCAGGAACGGTTCGGCGTTAAATCCGTACTCCTTGCGCAAGAACATTAAAATCGGCCAGACCATTTGGGCCCGGACGGTCCGCCGGTGATCGCTCCCTTCCGGTGTTCGCATAATGTCAGTCCTTTATCATTGAATGTCATGTGACGACGAAAGGCTTCATTATACAATACCCAAAAAGAGTGGAGGAGGAGACAGATGTACAAAAAAGAGGCGGAAAACGTAGACCGATACGTATCCTTTATCAATATCGACTGTTATCAACACGCTTCGGACGTTATTGAATGCATACTCGAAGTGATCGCGGATGAACGCTATTGCAACCCGTTTTGGGAACGGTTCAAATCGAAAATCCCGACATGCTATTTTGAACAAAAATCGGATGAAAAGGTGCTCTATCTGGTGTGCTCGTCGGTTTTTTACATCGAAGAGCTGTTTGAAGAGGGGAATCATGAACGCGGGCTTGAATTGATGAAAAATTGCGAATACCAGTGCTGTTGAGAAGGTACTTCGAATTCTTCAGAGGATCTTGAAAAGAATTGATTACCATTTGACGTTACGCAAGTTTCGCGCTCGGCCCGAAATCGTGATGGAAAATCTCTGAAGGAATGACAATGTTACGGTTTAAAATAGTATCGATCCTGACATGTATGATGGTCTTACAGACAAGCGCGCAAACCTTACCCGACATCAAAATGCCCGACAACGGCCTGCCGTTTGGACTGATTGAAGGGTACACAGAGTATAAGATCGTCGCGACGCACTGGCGTACCGACAAAAACGAATTGCGCTACGTACTGGCGAATTCCGTCGCGTACGATGCGCTGAAATCCAAAACTCTTCCACTTCCGGAAGGGTCTAAAATTGTGAAGATCGGGTGGTCGGTCAAGCCGATGGAAAGTTTTCCTTCCGCGCTGGAGGCAGATAAGCTTCAACGGGTCGAATACATGGTAAAAGACTCGAAACGCTTTAATGAAAACGGGGACCATTGGGGGTATGCGCGATTTGTCAAAAAAGAAGACGGCTACGTTCCCTACGCAAACGGCTCGGCCGAATGCATCGCCTGCCATGCGTCCGTCGCTCCCAACGATTATCTCTTCAGCACGTTTCAACCGACCTATTGAACGGTGTAACAATACTGAGGGTATCTTTTGCGTTTTGAGCTGAAGGGGTATGTTCCAATTCCAACAAAAATTCTTTGCGCCACAATCCGCCGCTGTATCCCCCCAATCCGCCGCCGCTGGCGATGACGCGATGGCAGGGGATCACAATGGCGATCGGATTTTTTCCGTTGGCACCGGCGACCGCGCGGGTCGCTTTCGGATTGCCGATACGGATCGCCTCTTCGGCGTAGGCAATCGTTTGTCCATAAGGGATAGCGATCAGCGTATTCCACACTTTTTGCTGAAACGGCGTCCCCTGCGGTGCGAGGGGGAGGGTGAATACCGAGCGTTGACGGGCAAAATACTCATGCAGCTGCGATTCGAGTTCCAGCAGCAGAGGGTGTTGTGAGAATTCGGAGCGTTCCGTCTCTTCCGTAAAATCGAGTGACACGATGGCGTTCCCGTCGGTCCGGGCGATCATGATTCCGATAGGGGTTGAAATATGGCATTGGATGGGTTTCATACCGGGATTATAGAACGGATCGGCTGTGAAAAGTAAACGTGACGCATGAACGATTTATGCTATGATTGGCGCAAAGCAATGCGAGGTAAACGATGGAAGAGAGACGGTGCGGCTGGGTCAAACTAAGCGATCCGGTATACGTTGCGTATCACGATGAGGAGTGGGGAAGAGCGCTGCACGACGATCGTGCGCTGTTTGAGCTGTTTTCCCTCGAAACGCAGTCGGCAGGGCTAAGCTGGCTGAGCGTTCTCAAAAAGCGCGAGGGATACCGCGAGGCGTTTGAGAATTTCGATCTGGACAAGGTCGCGGCGTTCGATGAGGAACGTATCGATGCGATCGTCAAGAGCGGTCTGGTGATCAAGAGCCGCCCGAAAATCGAAGCGATCGTCGCCAATGCGCGGGGATTTGTTATCCTGCGTCAGGAATTCGGTTCGCTGGACAACTATTTCTGGAGCAAAGTGGACGGGAAGCCGATCGTCAACGACGTAGACGATTACCGCAATGCGGCATGCCATTCGGAGATTTCGGACCGGATGACCAAAGAGCTGAAAAAACGGGGTTTCAAATTCGTCGGTTCCACGACCATCTATGCGTTTATGCAAGCGTGCGGGATGATCGACGACCATGAGAACGGCTGTCTTGGGAAAAGCCGATGAACCCGATCCTCCGATTTGAAAACGTCACCCTCCGCTACGATGAGACGGACGTCCTCAAACGCATTTCCCTGAGCATCGCAGAAGGGGAGCATTGCGTCCTTTTAGGGCCGAACGGTTCGGGTAAATCGAGCCTGATCAAACTCATCTCCTGCGAACTCTATCCCTCCGTCACACCCGAACCGCACGTGCGCGAAATCATGGGAAATGAGCGGTGGGAAGTGGCGCAGCTTCGCCGGAATTTCGGTATCGTGACCAACGACCTGCATAACCGTTTCGCGTTTGAGGGGGGGCATCTTAGCGCTTACGAAGCGGTGATGAGCGGATTTTTCGGAACCCTCGGTCTTTTTGAGCATCAGCAGATCGATCCTGCGTTTGATCCTGCCGTGAAAACGGCGATGGAACGGGTCGGCATTGCGCATCTGATCCGTAAACGGCTCGGAGAGATGTCGACGGGAGAACTTCGGCGCTGCCTTGTCGCCCGTGCTCTGGTCCATCCGGTCCGGGCGATTTTGCTTGACGAACCGACCGTAGGACTCGATATCAAAGCGCAGAGCGAATTCATCGAGATGATGCGCGCATTGTCCCGCGAGGGGACGACGGTGATCCTCGTCACCCACCACATCGAAGAGGTGTTCGAAGAGATATCCAAAGCGGTATTGCTCAAAGAGGGCTCCATCGTCGCCCAGGGGAGCAAGCACGACGTATTGAACGCCAAGAATCTGAGCGAGACGTTCGGGATGGCGCTGGAAGTGATCCGAAGAGGTGAGAGGTATACGGTCCTTGCACAAGGTGATGGATGAACGCCGGGAGCGTTAGGCTTTCGATGAGGTCCCGTACGCAGCCATAAAGACCCTGATCGAGCGTTCTACGGCGACGTCGATTTCGTCTTGGGTGATCAGATGATGAACCCGGAACATGACCCGGTCCATAAATTCGGCCTCCAATAAAGCGTACAGGTGTTTGGTCATGATAAAAGGGTCTTCGGGCCTCAATTTTTCCTGAGCGGCCGCCTCTTTCAGATAATCCGCTACGATATTCTGGCTTCGCAGGGCTCCGCGTTCGTAGGCAATTTTCCCCAGTTCGGTTTTTCCCGATTGTTCGATGGCCAGATGCCTTTGCGCCTGCAACTCTTCCGAATACAAAAATTTCAGCAGTTTTTTCCCGAAATCCCTTAACGCCGTTTCGATGTCCTCGGGGGCCTCTTGCAAAAAACGGTGCACGACATCGAATTCGGCTTCCAGGGACAAAAACATCACTTCAAAAAAAAGTTCGTCTTTGGACGAAAAATAGTTATAGATCGTCGCCTTCGAACCACCCACGCGCGTACAGATTTCCGACATGGACGTTTTTTCAAATCCCAGTTCGCGAAATGTCTGTGCCGCAACGTTCAAGATGGCCTGGCGTTTGGCTTCTGTCTTTTTTTTCAAAAATTTACCTCTATAAAAAGTGTACTGGTAAGTACATTTTATCATAAAACATGGTAGACTTCTATAAACCGTACTGTACAGTACATTTATAAAGAGGTTCATTATGGAATTATTGACCCCGCGCATCGTCTCCCTGCGGCGAATCGGAATATTGAGTTGTACGGCTCTAGGGCTGTTCGTGTTTGGAGGATGCGCTGCGATGCCCGAACTGGAATATCACAGCGACATGAAATCGGTTGACCGATACGCTTCCAAAGATTCGTTGAGCGTCTCCACCCACACGCAGTGGCCAGACGATGCCTGGTGGAAAAGTTACGACGACCCTCAGCTGGACGGATTGATAGCCGAGGCGTTGAAAGATTCTCCGGACATACAAGCGGCCTCGGGGCGTTTTCGAACCGCCCGATCGTATGCCGGGATTGCCGATTCAGCGCTGTATCCTCAGCTCTATGCGAATGGATCCGTGTCGGAACAAAAACTGAGTTACAACAATCTGATGCCGCGCAATATGTTGCCAAACGGCTGGAACGATTACGGACAGGCGACGCTGAACGTCAATTGGGAAATTGATTTCTGGGGGAAAAACCGTGCGGCGCTGGCGGAAGCCACGTCGACGCTCGAAGCGCGCCGGGCGGAACTGGCGTTTAGCCGTCTCATGATCGTTTCGGCCGTGGCTTCGGCTTATGCCGAGCTCGATCGTCTGTATGCCGACCACGATCAGCTCGAACACGCCCTGAACAACTGCACCAACATCAAAACCCTGCTTCAGGAGAGGATGAATAACGGACTGGAAAACGAAGGTGCAATCGAAGCCGCCAAAAGCAAAGTCGCCAAAGCGAAGGAATCGTTGCTTCTTTGCGAAGAGCTCATGGTATTACAGCGTCACCGTATCGCGGCGCTGATGGGGGCCGGACCGGACCGGGGGGATGCGATACGCAGACCGTCACTGAGTGTATCGCAAACGGCCGTCGCGCTGCCCGAATCGATGGAACTGGACCTTTTGGGGAGACGTCCGGACGTTACGGCGGCGAAAATGGAGGTCTATGCGTGTCTGCACCGTATCGACCGCAAAAAAGCCGAGTTCTATCCGAATGTCAACCTGTCCGCTTTTATCGGAGTCCAATCGCTTGGAATCAACATGCTGGGCAAAAACGGGTCGGATTTCGGAGGGGTAGGTCCTGCCGTTTCTCTGCCGATTTTTACCGCCGGGCGTTTGCAAAACGAATTGAAAGCCAGTGCATCGCAGTACGACGAGGCGGTGGCCGGGTATAACAAGACGGTTTCCAATGCGCTGCAGCAGGTCGCGGATGCCGTTTCAAGCCAACGGTTACTGAACGTACAAATCGGCCAAAGCCGTGAAGCCGTCGATTCCGCGGCTAAAGCCTATGAGACGCTGCTTGTCCGTTATCGAGGCGGTTTAAGCAACTACCTTGAAGTTTTATACGCTCAGGAGAACCTCATTGTCGCGGAACGTTCCCTGAGCACGCTGCGCAATAAGAGGCTGACGTTGGATATTGCCTTGAAATACGCTTTGGGTGGCGGATACAACCCGACTAAAATGAATAACACAGTAGGAGAAACCGATGTCAGAAAATAATGTTGCCGTAGAGATGATGGAACATAAGGAAAAAAGCCGCAAGAAAATGTTGATAGGTTTTTTTATCGCCGTCGGCGCAATCGGTGCGGTATCCGCAACCTATTGGTATCTGTACCGTTCCAATTTCGTATCGACCGATAATGCTTATGCCGCCGTCGAAACGGCGCAGGTGAGTTCAGCGGTAGGGGGAATCGTCAGCGAAGTGTGCGTCACCGATACGCAAACCGTTCACCAAGGGGATGTTCTGGTACGGATCGATCCGACGGATGCCAAACTGGCCGTCGCGCAGGCCCGGGCCGATTTGCAGCGCGCGATCCGCAAGGTAAAAGGGTTTCAGGCCAATGACAAAAGCCTAAGCGCCCAGATCGACGCCAGAAAAGCGGACGAGATTCATGCCCTGGCACAAATGGATGCCGCAAAGTCGGATTTC
The DNA here is from genome assembly GCA_050178755.1 of Sulfuricurvum sp. GTDB lineage: Bacteria > Campylobacterota > Campylobacteria > Campylobacterales > Sulfurimonadaceae > Sulfuricurvum. Next base: position 53,232 of record JBFXFU010000009.1, read on the forward strand.
GAGCGGGCGCAGACGGATTTGAAACGGCGAAAAAGCCTGGCAACGTCGGGTGCGGTTTCCGGCGACGAATTGACAAAAGCCCAAAATGCGTATGAAACGGCAAAAGCAGCGTACGAAGCGGCTCAGGCGGCTTTGGAACAAACCAGAGCCAATTTCAAAACGGCCCTCGGCTCCAAAGAGGCCAATACGGTTCTGATCTCCGAACCGAATCTTGAGGAAAACCCGGAAGTGGTATTTGCAAAAGCACGTCTGGATCAGGCGCTCGTAGACCTGAACCGGACGGTCATTACGGCGCCCGAAGAGGGGATCGTCGCCAAACGGATAGTTCAGCTGGGACAACGGGTTCAGATAGGTATGCCGCTCCTTTCGATCGTACCGATTCAGAACATGCACGTTGATGCGAATTACAAAGAAGTACAGCTCGAAAAAGTCAAAGTCGGACAGCCGGTCGTGCTTCACGCCGACATTTACGGGAAATCGGTGACGTATCACGGGAGCGTCGAAGGTTTTTCCGGCGGTTCGGGTGCGGCGTTTTCGGCTATACCGGCACAAAACGCTACGGGGAACTGGATCAAAGTCGTGCAAAGACTTCCGGTACGGATCAAACTCAATCCCGAAGAATTGAAAGTTCATCCGCTAAAAGTCGGGCTTTCCATGGATGCGGAGATTGATACCCGCACCTCCAAATAACGCGGGGATGATCGAATGAACCCGGGTGAACTTTCAAAAAGCGATCCGAAAACCGAGGAGTTTCAACTCTCGTCGGGGATGCTTTGGCTGGCGGCATTCATGCTGGCGACTGCCAATTTCATCGCCGTACTGAATATGACGATCGCCAACGTATCGGTTCCCAATATCGCGGGGAGCCTCGGCGCAACGACGAGTCAGGGGACGTGGGTCATCACTTCCTACGCGGTAGGAGAGGCCATTACCGTTCCGTTGACCGGCTGGCTGGCGGCACGCTTCGGCGCGATAAAGGTTTTTGTGGGGGCGATGATCCTCTTCGGGACGTTTTCGGTGATTTGCGGTATTGCCGATTCGCTCGGCCTGATTGTACTGGCACGGATTTTTCAGGGATTTTCGGGTGGGCCGCTGATGCCGCTGTCGCAAACGTTGCTGATCCGTATTTTTCCGAAAGAAAAAGTGGGTGCGGCAATAGGCCTTTGGTCGATGACGACGTTGATCGCTCCGGTCGTCGGACCGATTTTAGGCGGATACCTGTGCGACGAATACAGCTGGCCGTGGGTCTTTTACATTAATTTTCCGATTGCCGTGATCTGCGGGATCTTTGCCTGGAAACTGTTGAAAGGGTTTAAAGAACCGGTATTCAAAAACCCTATCGATATCGTCGGGCTGATCTTGTTGGTGATCTGGGTCGCGGCGCTGCAACTGGTTTTGGACGAGGGGAAAGACCTCGATTGGTTCTCTTCAGCCAAAATCGTGATTTTATCGATCGTTTCGGCCTTGGCGTTTGTGACGTTTATCATTTGGGAATGGTACGAACGCCATCCCATTGTCGATCTCAGGGTTTTTCGTCATCGGGGATTCTCGATCAGCGTGTTGACCATCAGCCTCGCGTTCGCCGCATTTTTCGGCGTCAGCGTCCTCATCCCGCTCTGGCTGCAAAATCTGATGGGGTATACGGCTACGCAGGCCGGACTGGCGACGGCGTGGACCGGGGTGACGGCACTGTTTCTTGCCCCGATCGTGGCCCAGATGAGCATGAAGGTGGACCCGCGAAAACTCGTTTTTGTCGGAGTCCTCTGGCTTGGAATCGTCACGCTGTACCGAATAGACGCCAATACCGATATGGGATTTTGGGACGTTTCCGTCCCTTTGATCTTCATGGGATTGGCGCTGCCGTTCTTTTTTATCCCCTCCACCGGGCTGGCATTGGCCAGCGTCGAAGAGAGGGAGATGGATTCGGCTGCGGGGTTGATGAATTTTTTGAGAACCCTCTCGGGCGCGTTCGCGACCTCGTACGTGGCGACGGCGTGGAACGATAAAACCATTTACAACCATGCGGAACTGGTGGGGATATCGGACATGGATCAAACGCTCCGCACGTCGCTGATCGATTCGGGGGCTTCTTCGGATGCCGCCAGTCAGGTCGTCGATTATCTGATTACGACACAAAGCGTGATGCTGGCGACCAACCAGTTGACGTTATTGCTCGGAATCGCGTTCATATTCGCCGCTTTCGTCATCTGGCTTGCACCAAAACCGATGCGGGTGGTCGACCCGTCGGCTTCGGGACATTGACGGACAGGCGAAGCGTTTTAGGATCACTTTTCCCGTGTACGGGCTCTGCCCAAAAAGCAGGGAATATCAGGTATTCAAGAGGAGGTAAAAATGTTCAAACATATCATGGTGCCGACGGACGGATCGGAGCTCTCGGAAAAAACCGTGGCAAAAGCGATTGCCTTTGCCAAAGAGCTTCGGGCGCAAATAACGTTTTTGTGCGTCGTTCAGCAGACGATGCCGTTTTATTACGGAGTCGGTGAAATATTCGATTCGCATGTAGCGATACGGCTCAAAGAGGAGCTGAACGCTTTTTACAACACGGTATTGGATAAAGCTCTTGCGGAAACAACCCGGGAAGAGGTCGAGGCAAAAGGGAAAATACTGATCAGCGATTCCCCGTACGAGGCGATTTTGGAAGCGGTTAAAACCGAGGGGTGCGATTTGATTTTCATGGCGTCGCACGGGCGACAGGGGGTTGAACATTTTCTTTTGGGAAGTGAAACCTACAAGGTGCTTTCGCACTCGACGATACCGGTCCTTGTAGACCGGTATTGATTTAACAAAACTGCCTATTGCACATTTGTCTTTTAGACGCAATGAAAAATAATGATTGATTCTAATTCATTAGATAACTGGCAAATGTTCCCATAATTTAATATATATAATTTATGATAAGTAAATAATAATTCAATGCATTTTATATTGTTAATAAATAATTTTTTATATATAATGGACTCGTATTTTTTAAAAGGTTTTTTATATGAGTAAAAAAAGCATCTTGAGTTATTTTCAAAGTTCTCTCCTATTTGCCCTAATGGCTCTTCCAATCGGATATTGGATTGGTGGTTTTATGGGGATGTATTCGATGGCTATCCTCGCCATTCTCGAAGTGAGTCTAAGTGTTGACAATGCTGTCGTAAATGCTAAAATTCTCAGTAGTTGGGATCATAAATGGCGGCAACGCTTCATTCTATGGGGGATGATCATTGCTGTATTCGGAATGCGTCTAGTATTTCCTATCCTGATTGTCTCGGTCACGACCGCTCTCTCTCCGGTAGATGTTCTCTCCATGGCGGCATCCCATCCTGATCAATACGCCGCTGCACTCCAAGCCGTACATCACGAAGTACTCGCTTTCGGAGGGGCTTTTTTGATGATGGTAGCACTTAGCTTTTTCCTGAACCAGCATAAAGATGAACACTGGCTCTCATGGTTCGAAAAACCGATGACGAAATTAGGACAGATCGAAGCCATCGAAATGGCTCTCGTACTCGTCACCCTCTATCTTATTTCCAACCAAATGGAAATCGAACAACAATTGGCGGTTCTAAAAGCCGGAATTTTCGGATTGATCACCTATATCGCAGTCAAAGGATTTGCTTCATTGATGAGTTCCGGGGAAGAAGGGGACGATGCAGGCGAGCATATCATTAAACAAGGTATCGGCGGATTTATCTATCTTGAAGTGCTTGATGCCTCGTTTTCATTTGACGGCGTCATCGGTGCGTTTGCCCTCTCGAACAATATCTTTATTATTATGCTGGGGCTTGGAATCGGTGCGTTTGCAGTACGATCCATCACGATCATGCTAGTAGACAAAGGGACGATGTCGACCTACCGCTATCTCGAACACGGTGCATTTTGGGCGATCTTTGCTCTGGCCTTTATCATGCTGATCGGATTGCTCATAGAGATTCCTGAATGGTTTACAGGTCTTTTAGGTGCGTTTATGATCGTTTTGGCTCTATTGAGCTCCATCAAAGCAAACAAAAAAGATGTCGACGGGAAATCATTCGCCTACTAAAAAAACAAAGGATTTTAAATGCAATTTTCAACGGCTAAACTCAGTTCATCCACCAAAGCGTTTCAGTTTTCAACGATCAAAGGGGTCTCTTCTTTCCGCATGAAATTGAACTGGGAAGGGAAAAGTGATGTAGACTTGTCGGTTTTTGGTCTCAAATCCGACGGAAAAATTGACGAAAATCATTTTGGATATGTCCTTTTCTACTTTTGGCTCGAACAGCAAAAAGCGGGTGTCGATGTCTCTTCCATGATTAAAATCAATGATGATAAATCGTATGAGACATTAGACGGTGCATTAATTCATTCATCGGATATCAAAAACGGCTCAATACAACAAGATGATGAATGGGTCGTATTTACTCCGGCCAAAATCGCCTCCTCAATTGAAAAACTTGCCATTGTTGCCAGTATTCATAATAATGCTACGTTTGGGAATGTGGAAAATACGATTTTTTCAATCGAAGATGCCGATAGCAATATTGTGATCCAAGAATATAACTTAACCAAAGATTTTAGTACTTCCAAAATCATTTTATTGGGAGAACTGATTATAAAATCGGGTTTATGGGAATTTCAACCGATCGGCGATTCTCATGCCGAAGCCAGCTTGGACGCTGCTCTACGTGCTTACGGCGTACCGATGTAACCGAATGCAACCTAAAAAAAGTATTTTCTCGACAGCTCCTTCCGAACGAAAGAGCATATTTGAAATGGATCCAGAAACGGATAAACTGCCTAAAAAAAATCTTTTTGACGATGCCATGGTTTCTGAATCTTTTCCAAACGTACCGACAATTTTTACTCACATTGAGATTAAAAAAGGGCCGAAAACACAAAAGATTTTTCGACTGCGCTCGTTTTTCCCCGATATTAGCGAGGTTGATCTTTTTGACAATGCCGAAAAAAAACTGATCGATCAGCTAAAGTTCGGACCTGATGACATCGAAAAGTTTTTATCCTATGATCAAAAACTTATCAAGACGTTCCAAAATGAATTCAATGCACTGACAACGCTGCTCTTTCGCGACGAATTTTCAAAATCGCGGCAACTCATCGTCCGGCTGTTGGAAATACTCGAATCCAAAGAAAAAAAGAGTTTCCTTTTTTTTAAAAGTTCACCCAACTCCAAAAAACTTACCCTCGAAATTCAAACTATTTTGGATTCACTACAGCAATATGAAAGCAAAATCGTCCATTCGCGATCCGAACTAAACCACTATCTTGCACGCTTTGAGACGCTAAAAAATGAGCTTGTGCGCTATAAAAAAATCACCACTTTTTTACTGGAAAAAGGTAACTATGAAATCCTCGATTCTCCAGAGCAAATCAAAGCTATTTTATTAAATAAAATCGCCAATATGGAAGACAGGCTACGTCAAATCGATTCAGGAAGCGAACTGCATACACTCCGTAACTATTTGATCCATTTTTCTTTAGTCGTCGAAAATATCATAATCCAAAACGGTTCGTATTTGATCGATTTGGCAAACGACGCGCTCCATTCTCCAAATGGAAATAAAGAGCACCTCATCACAACATTGAAAGGATTTTTAAATGGCTGAACTGAAATTTTCCATAGATAAAAAGGTCGAAGGAATCAAATTTACAATTGAGAAGAAAATCGGTCGTCTCATCCCGGCACAAGTATGTCTATTGCTCGACAAAAGCGGCAGTTTCGAAGATGAATACCAAAACGGTCTGGTCCAGGAAGTACTGCAAAATATCTTCCCTTTTGCGCTGGTTTTTGACCCTGATAAGTCCCTCGATCTCTTTACGTTTCATCATCGCTCACAAGAGAGACCGAGCGTGACTCTCCAAAATTGGGAAAACTACATCAAAAAACAAAAACTCGATTCCGACGGTGACTGGGGAGGAACCTATTATGCTAAGCCCATGCAAGAAGCACTCGAAAAATACGGCTTTCTTGAGTCAAAAAAAGCGGGCGGTATTTTAGGAATATTCGGCAAAAAAGAGGTGATCACTCACCAAAACTCCAATGACGGCTATCCCGTTTTATGTTATCTGGTAACCGATGGTGAAAATGCTGACCGCTCCGATACCGAAAAATTGATCAAAAACGCCCATGACAACAATCAAAATATCTACTTCATGCTGATCGGTATCGATAATGACGGTACACAGCCTTTTGAATTTTTACATTATTTGGGAGAAGAATATCCGAATTGCGGATTAGTGACAATAAAAGGTCTCCGTAAATCACTTGCAAATAATAACTTCGAAGAACTGATTTTTACCGACGAATTACTCAATTGGTTAAAAGAAAAATAATATCAAAGGGACCTGATAATGAGTTTATTTACCGCTGTAACCGATGAGATCACATCGGATACTTCTACGTATTCGACGGCACAAACGCTGAATCTGCCAGCAATCATTATCCAAAAAATTGAACACGCTAAAGTCGAATTATCTCCTGAACTCAAACAAGAAATTGAGAGAACGGTAAAAACCTTTCCCGTTACTTTTCTCGCTCAAAATATCGATGATGCCATCGTCAATTTCGGTTTGGATGTAGAAAATCAGCTCAAAGCATACTACAACTCCGTTCTTCAGGCACTGCAACCTAAAGGGATTGCCCAAGTCAGAGCCGTCATCAACGAACTGCAAAACAATCACGATGCCACAAACGAAAAATTATTGGAAATTGAAAAAGATGCCGCCGAATATTACGAATCACCGTGGTGGATCAAGCTAATCGGACTTTTTTCAAAAAGTATTGCTAAAAGAATGATCGAAAACCGTAAACGAAACGGTGATTCATTTTTAGAAAACGCCTTTAAAAACGAAAGGGAAAAAATTCAAACATTTATGACGGATATCGATAAGCGGTTCAAAACCGAAACATCATCTTTGATCAACGATTTGTCCATCAATCAGCAAATGATCCAAAAGCACCGCGAATTTACACTGAAATACGCGGTATTGGTCGCTTCCGGGTACACAATCTTGGAAAATGCCAGACGCGAATACGACACAAATACCGACGAAACGGAAAAAAGGCTCATCGAGACAAAAATACGCTCGTTTGAAGCACGCCTTCTACCTTTGGAAAGCGAATTAGCCGAAGCTCCTACGCGTTTTGAGGAGCTGTTCATCGATGAAGACACGAAGGTCAAAACCATTATAATTTTTCAAAACAATGGCAACAAAATTATTCTGGATATTCAAAAAGCTGTTATCTCCCTTGTCAGTTCGTATTCTAACCGTTCCGCAATCGATTTTCTTGAAACACAACTCGAACTCAACAATGCACTCAATAAAAGAGCACAAAATGTACGGGCAGAAACGGCCTTACGTGCTACAAGTTTGTTAGGTGATTTAGCAGAGCAGCGTGTCAACATGATAGCGGAAAATGCAAAAATGATCCAAGATTTAAAAATACAGCTGGATAATGCCGAAGAACTCAGTGCGCAAAAACTTGAGCATTCAAGAACGGTATTAAAAGAGATCATCCATACTTCATTTAATGAATGATTAAGGGACAATAACATCTAGTAGGGTACATAGTTCCCCTCTTAAGTTGTCATGGAATATGACTTTTTTATATCAGTTATTATTCTTTAAAAGAGAAAACCATTATTGGTTCCTCTTTTTGCGTAATAAAACATAGTAAAAAATAGTTCAAAGATAGGTGACGATTTCGTCCAGTGCCGATCGGTGCCGCGGTTGCTGCTCTTTGACGCGATAGCCAAATGGGATGAGCATCGGAACGCCAAAAAGGGCCGTATCGATCCCCATGATTTTTTCGACGGCGTCGCGGTCGAATCCTTCGATCGGACACGAATCGATCCCGATCGACGCGGCGGCGGTCATCATATTTCCACCTGCAATGTAAACCTGACGGGACGACCAGCACTCCAGTGCTTCGTCGCTGCGCCCGTCCATAAAATTCGCATACAGTTTTCGCACCATTTCGGGATAATTAAACTTGTCAAATTCGCTCTGGATATACGCATCGCTGCTGCGTACCGTTTTTCGGTAGGCTACGGCGATCAGCTCCGAAGCAGTGGTGATTTGGGGCTGATTCCATGCGACGGTGCGAATCTCTCCACGCATTTTAGGATCACGGATGAGGAAAAAATGCCACTGTTCCATTCCGAAAGAGCTGGGGCTGAGACGACCGGCTTCGAGGATAAAATCAAGATCATCCGGGGAAATGGATCGGGTATCATCGAAAAGTTTGCAGGCGTGGCGAAAGTGCAGGGCAGTTTCAAAATCGTTGCGCATAGTAGAGGCTCCTTTTAGAATTGCATCAGGCGAGATTGTATAGGATGCGGTTAAATTAATCAAGAACGTACGAAAAAGTACCGTACCTACCAAAAGGTAACCATGAAACACGAAGATATCCGCTTTAACTGCCCGTTTGAGGTGACGATCGAGATCATCGGCGGGAAATGGAAGGGGCTTATTTTATGGCATCTGCACGATAAAAAAGTGCTCCGAAACGGTGAAATGCTCCGCCTCATGCCCCGAATAACCCAAAAAATGCTGACCCAGCAATTGCGCGAGATGGAAGAACGCGGCCTCGTCAACCGCACCGTTTACGAACAGGTGCCACCCAAAGTCGAATACAGCCTCACCCCTCACGGAGAAGCGTTACGTCCGGTTCTTGAGCAGATGATCGAGTGGGGGCAGGATTACGCACGCGATTACGATATTGCGATAGGATGCCGGAAGTAGGAGAGAAAGGGTGCGTCTAAATATTAGACACCCCCGGGCAGTGCTTTGGGCAGAGAGATTCAAAAATATCTTCTATAATAGGTCCACTTTTTTAAAGGGAGAGACCATGCAATACAGAAGCGTAGCGATTTCACTGGTATCGGTGCTGATATCGGGCGGCATGATGGAACTTCAGGCAGGCGTTTTACGCGATATGGTTCAAAAACGGATCGAAGCCCGGGCAGAATCGGCACTGCCGAAAGCCGACACGATTATGGACGTCGCATACGGAAGCGACCGCAAGCAGCGTCTGGACGTCTATCTCCCCGCCGCCAAAGTGCACGATGCTCCGGTGATCTTGATGGTCCACGGCGGAGCGTGGAGCAAAGGGGACAAGAGGATGGACCGCGTAGTAGAGAACAAATCGGAGCGCTGGAATCCAAAAGGGATTATCTTCGTCTCGGTCAACTATCGGCTGCTTCCCGATGCCGGGCCGCTCAAACAGGCCGATGATATCGCTGCGGCATTGGCCTACGTCCAGAAGCATGCCGGAGAATGGGGCGGCGATCCGAAAAAAATTATCCTGATGGGGCACTCGGCGGGAGCCCATCTGGTATCGCTGATCAGTTCCGATCCCACACGCTACGGCATGCTCAAGCCTTGGCTGGGAACGGTATCGCTGGATACGGCGGCGATGAATATCCCCGGAGTGATGAATCGAAACCATTTTGATTTTTACGACGATGCGTTTGGTTCGGACCCGGCGTACTGGGAAGCGGCTTCGCCGTATCACCGTCTCAGTGCGAGTGCCGTACCGATGATGCTGGTGTGCTCGACGCAACGCCCGGACAAACCGTGCAGCGAGGCGGAAGGGTATGTTCAAAAAGCGCTTTCGCTCGGACTCCATCCACTGGTTCAGCCCGAAGCGATGAGCCACAAAGAGATCAATGAAGATTTGGGATTGGAGAGTGAATACACCCACGCGGTGGAAGCGTTTATCCGATCACTGGGAATTGCGATTTAACGTCACAATCTTAACGGGTTCTTGATCCGTTATTACAATTCGTTTACTCGTTTGGACTTATAGTTTAAATAAGAAGATCACACTTCATGTGCTGAGAAGGATGAAGCGTAGATCTCAATCTTCTTGCGATTGGAAAAATCGGAGAATGGAGATAGAAAATGACGATAGATTCCAGTTCATGGCTTTCAAGCCTGTATTCGAGTAATTACTCAAACGGTTCGGTGCAAAGCAGCAGCGGTGCGAGCGGAATGGGCGGCGCCCAAAGCAGTAGCGGTGCGAGCGGCCAGGCATCGTCTCCCGATTACACACAGGTCCTGCAGCAGGCGGTGAGCGGACTGATGTCGGCGCTGGATACGAACAACGATTCGACGATCAGTCAGTCTGAACTGGCTCAGGGGCTGCAATCGTTGTCCCAAAATACGTCGACCTCGTACGATGCCCAGAGCGCGTTTAAAATTCTCGATTCAAACGGAAACGGTTCGGTGACCTCGGGCGAACTCTTGGACGCTCTTCAGCAATCGCGCGGACAAAACACCCAAAACAGCAATAATACCGCTTCGAACATGCAAGACGTCCTTTTGCAACGCATCTTGTCCGCCTATCAGAACAGTGCCGATTCGATTAGTACCGGCTCTTCTACTTTGTTAACCGCATGATGGAGTCCTACAAGCGCTATACCTTTGACGCGTTTACGACTCCCTGCGAACTGCTGATATTCGCCTCGTCTCCGGAGGAGGCCGAAGCGAGCTTCAACGCCGTCTATGCAAACGCGAAACGCTTGGAAGAGTGCTATAACTTCTATTCGGACCGCTCGGAACTCTCCCGCGTGAATACCCGTAACGGAGCGGAACACCTTATGAGCGATGAGCTGGCGGGGTTGATGAAGCTGGCGTTGTTTTATTATCAAATGACGGAGCGGACGTTTGATGTGGCTGCGGCAGGGAGTGCCAAACACGTCGGGTGGCAGGATGACGCTTTGACGCCAAACGGTTTTGTCGGATTGTCGGAACAGATCGAGATTACGGGTAACCGTCTGATCGTATCGGACGATCGGATCAAAATCGATCTGGGCGGATTGGTCAAGGAGTATGCCGTCGATATTTCGGCCCAAATGCTCCGTTCATTGGGTATCCGTTCAGCTCTGATCAACTTTGGAGGGGATGTCTATGCGTTCGGATCGTATTACGGCAAACCGTGGAAAGTGGGGATCGAACACCCGGACAATCCGTGCTGTCTGATCGAGACGGTCGAATTGACCGACAGCGCTTTATGTACGTCAGGCCATTCCAAACGGAAAATCAGGGTCGGCTCGCAGGAGCGTTCGCACATCATCCCGCCCGACGCTGCGTCCGTTTCCGAATACCGGCAGATCAGTATCGTAGCCCCGACTGCGTTGGACGCGGGGGTTTGGAGCACGGTATTGCTGATCAATTCGTCATTAAGTCTCCCCTCTCACGTTTCGCTGGCCCACGCCGTATTGGCGTGATGAGCGGCGAGCAAAGCGCTACGCCCTAAAACATCTCCCACGGACGGTTCCAGACTTCCAACTGCTTTGTCATCGCTTCGCTTGTAAAACGTTCCCCTTCCTCCGGGGGTAGGACAAACGAAAACTCCTCGTCCCTAAACGTAAAACGCAGCGCATACGCGTGCAGATATCCCCGATCCTCTTTTTTCGCCTCATCGGACGCGGCGTAGCGCTCGTCTCCGGAACAGGGAGAACCGATCGCTTTGAGCGCGACGCGGATCTGGTGGGTCTTGCCCGTATGGGGTTTGACCAGAAAGACCCGTTCGTTGGGGCGTAGAGAAGCGCTGACGAACTGGGTGATCGCGGGATTTTCCAGCGTAGAGAGGAGTTTGTAATCGCCGCGTCGGGCCTTGGCCATGTCCCCCTTGATCCATCCTTGTTTTTTCTTCGGTTTCCGGGTGCTGATGGCGAGGTAGTATTTCTCGATGTTCCGCTCTTCGAACATCCGGGTAAATTCCGCTGCCGCTTCGCTGGATTTGGCGAGGATGAGGAGGCCGGAGGTCATTTTATCGAGGCGATGAACGCTGTAAAGGGGAATTTTGGAGAGTTCCGACATTCGTACGACGAAACCCGCTTCCTCTTCGGAATGGAAATTTTCGCCGGAGGGTTTGGAAACGACGAGGAAGGAGGGATGCTCAAACAAGATCATGGCAATAGCCCCCTTCGTCGGAAAAAGTGGGGAATTATAACGTAACCCAGCCTCTGACATTAATCCAAAAACTGCAGACGCCCATCAGCCGGTTTGGGTTAGCATTATCTGATTTCCACATAAAGGACAGGCGATGAACAAATACGAATGCGATCAGTGCGGTTATGTCTACGATCCCGAATTGGGGGACCCTGAAAACGGTATCGAACCGGGTACGCCGTTCGAAAACCTTCCGGATGACTGGGTATGCCCCGATTGTGGCGCATCCAAAGAAGAATTTACAAAAATCGATTCATAACTGCCTTACGTAAAGTGCGTAAAACAGTAAACAAGAAAACGATACCCGGGCATGATCGATACGGCCGCTAGGGTATCGTGAGGAAAAGAACAGAGGATGGAAGCATTAGCGCAGGCATTTTGGGGATTAAGCGTGGATATGGGGATCTATATCCTTTTGGGACTCTTCGGGGCGGGGATTTTACATCAGCTAGTCCGCGAGGAGTGGATCAAAAAACATCTGGGTACCTCCGATAGCAGGGCGGTGTTCAAAGCGGCGATGTACGGTACGCCCCTTCCACTATGCTCGTGCAGCGTGATCCCTTTTACCGCTTCCTTGCGTCAGCACGGCGCGTCAAAAGGCTCCACCCTCTCGTTTTTGATTTCGACGCCGATCACGGGGATTGATTCGATCATGGCGACCTTCGGGATGTTCGGGTGGGCGTTTACGCTGTACCGTCTGATCAGTTCGGTCGCAATGGCGGTCGCGGCGGGAATCTTGATCAATCTTTTCGAACCGGACGTGCCGAAACCGAAGTTTTCTTTTTCTTCCACGGCTCCCATGTCGGTTTTCTCCGTGCCCAAACAGGCCGCTGTTACGCCAAAGCCTCCGTTTTCTTTCCTGGAGATTTTTCGGTACGGTTTTATCACGCTGCTCGGAAGTTTTACGAAGCCGCTTTTCTGGGGGCTGGTCATCGGAGCACTCATCAGTGCCGCAATCCCCTCGAATCTAAACACCCTTATCGGTGAACACCGATTCTGGGGATACCTGATCGCGGTAGGCATCGCGACCCCCATGTACGTTTGCGCGACGGCGTCGCTCCCGATAGCCGCATCGTTGATCGTTGCCGGAATATCGCCGGGGGCCGCTTTTATCTTTTTGAGTGCCGGACCTGCGACCAATACGGTGACGATGGGCGTGGTCAAATCGATGTTGGGAACAAGAGCCCTGATGATCTACCTCTCCGTCATCATAGGGGGGAGTATGCTGTTTGGGACATTGATCGATCTTGGATTTGATTCGATGCACGTTACGCTCAGTATGGACCTGCACGAACATCACGGGATCGTGGAGCAGGGGGCCGCGGTCGTCTTGCTTGGACTGATCGGATGGCATTTGCTCAAAGGTCTGTTCAAAAAAAAGGACTCTTGTTGCAGCGGAGGCTCTTGCTGCTCTTGAAGCGGATATCTGCTCAGTATAAAGCATCAACGAAAGAGTATTTGACCTATTGACACCATGTATCTACGTGGATACAGTTTGTCTATGTGTACCATTCAGTAAACCCATAAATTTTCGCAATAGCCTACTAAACTCAAAGATATGCGTGCCCGTATCGCAATCGCTCGATGTTTGACGTGCTCAAGGCGGTAATCTCGGAGATGTAAAGAGCGTTGGTGAACGTGTTTACGAAATGCGTGTTGATATGGGGGCGTGTTATCGGCTCTATTATACGATGCGCGGGAATGAATTGATTATTTTGCTCGTTGGCGGTGATAAATCGACGTAACAGCGCGATATTGAAAAAGCCATAGAGATGGCAAAGGAGATATAACAATCGAAACACAATTGAGCCCTTTTGATATAACACAGTATTTAGACAGTGAAGAAGCGATTGCCGAATACCTCACGCAAGTCCTCGCAGAGGGTGATACCGATGAGCTGATCCGTGCCATTGGTCATATCGCCAAAGCTCGCGGTATGAGCCAAATCGCACAAGAGAGCGGATTAGGGCGCGAAAGCCTCTATAAAACATTTGCCCCCGGTTCCAAGCCCCGGTTTGATACCATAGCTAAAGTGGTAAAATCGTTGGGATTGCACTTTCAGATTACGCCGCTTAAAGCTTCGTAACGCTCCAGCTCAGGAGAGTAGGAGTGAGAAATATACGTTCCATCGTCTTTAAATAACATTTGAGATAGAATACTTAAATAAAATATTTTCAAGGAGAGAGGCGTGAGATTAACGATAATCGCCGGTGCAAACGGTAGCGGTAAAACCACTTTTGCCCTCTCCTATGCAGAGTTTAGCGGTTTGGAATTTATCAATGCCGATGAAATCGCCAAAGAGTTAAATCCAGCGGCGATGGAGCATGAAAAGTTCAATGCAGGAAAAATTTTTCTTCGTCGGATCGAAGAACTGCTCAACCAAAAGCAGGATTTGATTCTCGAAACGACGATGAGCGGTAAATACCTGATCAAAATTATCCAAAAAGCCAAAAAAAGTGGTTATTTCATCGATATTTTTTATCTCTATCTCGATAATGTCGTGAACAATATCGCACGGGTTCAAAATCGGGTTTATAACGGGGGTCATGACATTCCCAAAGAGGATATAATCCGCCGATATTACCGCAGCAGAAAACTATTTTTTGAACAATACAAAGCAATGGCGGATCGGTGGTTTTTATTTTTTAACGCCGATGATGAGTTCGAAGAGGTTGCCAACTTCGCTGATGGTGAACTGACCGTACTGCATGAGCCGTATTACAATACTTTTGTGGGAGGATTACAATGAAGACCATCGAAAATTACAAATTCCGTGACATGATCCTAAAAATTGGAAAAAAAGCGATCAAAGAGGCACAAGAACGGAGTCTCGCCAACGGCGTACCGAATGTCTACAGCCGTGACGGAGTTCCATATTTTCAAATGCCAGACGGTGAAATCACCTCGAAAGTTCCGAAAGAATACGAAGGGATTTATAAATAAATTTTTGAGTATCCCGTTCGTCCTGAGCCTGTCGAAGAGTGTGATGTATAATCGGGTGGAAAAAGGAAAATGATGGAAACGCCATTGACTCCATTTGATATGACACAGTATTTAGACCTCGAAGAAGCAATTGCCGAATACCTCACGCAAGTTCTCGAAGAGGGTGATATCGATGAGCTGATCCGTGCCATCGGTCATATCGCCAAAGCTCGCGGTATGAGCCAAATCGCATAAGAGAGCGGTCTTGGGCGCGAAAGTCTCTATAAAACATTTTTCCCCGGTTCAAAACCCCGTTTTGATACCATTGCGAAAGTGGTAAAATCTTTAGGATTGTATATTCAGATTACACCGCTTAAAGCTTCGTAGCTGATGATTTTTTGCCCTGAGCGTATCGACGGGTGTGTTTTATGATCTGGTGGAGAATGAGGCATTGAAGAGGTAAATTGATGAAGGTGGTAAGGTTTTATGAATATTCAGAACTCTGATTTGACAAGTTTTGCGTCTTTGTTGGGGAATAGTTTTGCATCAAAAATTGACCTTTTATCAAAAATTTTACAAAATGCTCATTATCCTTCAATTGGAAGATACAAAGAAAATTTACTTATCAAAATTATTAGAGAATATCTTCCAGACAAATATAAAGTCGGTACAGGTTTTGTCCTTTTTGTTCATGATGCTACAGAAGAAAGAGCATTAAAAAAGGGATTTGATTATTTAAACATGGGATCGTATACTGTTTCAAAACAATGTGACATATTAATATACGATGCATCAACCATCCCCGTCGTATTTAAAGATGATGATTTTGTCATTTTACGACCTGAAAGTGTTAAAGCAGTTCTTGAAGTAAAAAGTAATGCGAATAAACATGAGATAGATAATATTTTGGAAGGTTTTATAGATTTTGGGAAAAAGTGGCAACAATCTCAGAAGTTTTATAAAAAACATCAACAATTAATAAAAAAGCCAAGACTTTTTGCAATGTGTTGGGGTATTTCAAAAAATAAAAATGGTAAAGAAACTACCAATGGTACAAAAGTTAGAGAACAAATTACTAAATATTATGATGAAAATGTTGATAAAGAAGATTTAACAGGCTTTCCAATACTTGAAGCTCTTTATGTTTACAATAATTTTAAAGTTGAAAATATGGTGTGGATAAATGAAAAATATAATAATGAAATTTTACAAGGATGGGGAACAAGTATAGGAAAATTTGTTAGATATAACGATGTTAATCAACCTTATGCAGATGGTGATTCTACTATCTCAAAGTTATTGGCAAATATACATTGGTCACTTGGAGAAGAATTTAATCGATTTTATTCTTATCATGATGAGATTAGAGGGGCAAATATTTTAAATTATAAACATGATGGATTTAGCCCATGGTTATTTGAATCAAAACATAAGCGTGCGATAAATTTGGATTATATTGAGACTTAAAAATAATGAATGAGGAAAAAAAGTGAACTTATCAGGATTTGATACAATAAATGCCTATTTGACAAAAATAAAACAGACAATTGAAGATAGTGGTATAAATGAAGAATTTGAAATTTTTTACAGAGGTGAAGGTTCTAACTATAAGGAAACACTACCAGGAATTTTTCATAACGAGGGGATTCAATTAGAAAACGAGCATAAGCTTTTTAGAGAACTTGAACTTCGATATCCAAATATATTTGGTGGGGCTAAAAGTACTATAGACAAACTTGCAATTATGCAACATTATGGACTATCAACAAGACTGCTTGATTTTACAACAAATCCGTTACTTGCATTATATATGGCACTTGATAACAATCCCAGTCTTCCAACAATTAAAATAATATTCGTAAAAAAAGATGCAATCAAATATTACGACAGTGATACTGTCTCAATTTTTGCAAATTTTGCAAAATCTAAACCACCAAAAATAGAAATTACAAAAAAAGAAATACTATGGATGATAGAAACCATACTCGAAAATTATGAGATAGGATATGAAGGTTTAACTGATGAAAATAAAAAAATTATACAAAATAAATTTGACGAAAAAATGGAAAAAATTAAAGATGATGAAGCATTACAAAAGCTTTTTGGAGAATTGAAACAGATTTATAATGCTGATAATGCTACTGTTGAAGTAAACAAATTGGCAGAGATTAGTATACATCTTCAGCAAAATGATCCAAAATATGCTCTTGCGGAGGGATTTAATTATGCTGTAGGATATACACATTTTTTACTTCATCTCATCAAAGATGAAAAGCCATATTTTAAAGATATGATTTGGATCGAACATTTCGATACTAATGTTCTTTTTGTTAAACCAAAACATAATTCACAACGTATTATCAATCAAGCAGGGTTGTTTGCACTCTTCGGACTTAAAAATGGTAAAAAAGAAAGTTATTCTTTGGAAGATTTTGAAAATAGTATTGCTAATGGAGATAATCACTTTAAACTGAAAAAATTTACATTATCTGAATGTGTTGGAAATACAACAGATCTATCTGATGAAGATTTGAAACATCTAAAAAAAGCTTTAGGTATCTTAGGTATTACAAAAGATAGAGTCTATCCTGAAATGGAAAATGCAAGTAAGTATATTAAAGAATTATTTGCAACGGATTAGTAGAAAACTTGATATCTTTTTTTAAAAATTCTTTCCGCTTAAAACTGATAATTATTTCAATCAAGGTTCTACAATGATCCCTAACTCCATCACCGACAACATGGACGTATTCGCCGAGAAGTTCGAGGGGATCGATCTGCACGGCAAGAAGATTACCAAAGCCGAATTCGATGACTGCACCTTCGTCTCCTGCGATTTCAGCGAGACCTTTTTTTCTGCTAGCAAATTCACCGAATGCCGTTTCGAAAACTGCAACCTGAGCCTGATGAAGCTCACCAATACCAAAATGAGCGACGTCGATTTCGTCTCGTGCAAGATGATCGGGATCGACTGGACGATGGCGGACTGGAAGAGCCTCCTCAATGCCGATCCGATCCGCTTTCGCGAATGCATCCTCAATGACAGCAACTTTTTCGGTCTGAATCTGGAGGGGCTGGTGATGCGGGAGTGTCGTGCCAAAGAGGTCGATTTTCGCAATGGGACGTTTCAAAAAGCCGATTTTACCGGAAGTGATTTCAAGGGAGCGCTGTTCGGCAACACCCACCTCGAAGAGGCTAATTTTACCGATGCCTCCAACACCTTTATCGATCTTCGCTCCAACCACCTCAAGGGAGCTATCTTCAACCGCTACGAAGCACTTTTTCTACTCGAATCGATGGGGATCGTGCTGGTCCAAAAAGCCTCTTTACCGATGAGGCGGTATTCCCCAGATTTTAAATCCCCCAGTGCCAATTCTCCAAAACTGGAGCGGTGCAGTGCAGTGACATGATTACCGACTGCCGCGAACATCCGCCGTACCTGATGATATCGCCCCTCGATGATTTCCAAAGTAACGTGTGTATCGTCGATAATCGTGAGCTTTGCAGGGAGGCACGGGGTCTTTTCGCCGTTGAGCATGAGGGTTCCCGAAGCGAAAATCTCCGCTTCGTCTCCTTTTAGAGGTCGATCCAGCGTCGCTTCGTACACTTTGGGTACTTTGTGCTTGGGGGAGGTGAAGCGGTGGAGCAGTGCCCCATCATCGGTGAGGAGCAACAGTCCGCTTGTCTCTTTGTCCAGCCGTCCGACGGTGGAGATTTTCGGATCGCGTAGCCGCCAGCGCGGCGGGAGCAGATCGTAGACGATGCGACCTTCGCCGTCGTCGTGGCTGCACACGTATCCGAGCGGCTTGTGCATCAGGATCACGACCCCCTGTGGCGGATCGAGAGGTTCATTATCAAAGAGAATCTCTTCGTGCAGAACCTTGGTATCGCTTTTGAGAGGGAGATTGAGGGTGTGGGTGATAATGCCCTCGCGGATGAGGTATGAAACTTCTTTGCGACTGCAATACCCCAGTGAAGAGAGGAGTTTGTCCAGACGGATGTTAGAGCGCTTCAATCTTTGCCTCGTATTCGGCTTCGATACGCTCGATCTCGTCGCTGGCGGTTGAGAGTTTTTCGAAGAGCTCTTCGATCTTCTGCTCGTCTGCGGCGACGCTTTTCGAAAGGTCGAGGAGTTTGGAGGTCTCTCCCTGATTGGAGTAGGTGTTCAGAAGTTCATGGGAGGTTTTGAGTTTCTCTTCCAGCTCCATGATCGTATTCTCGCACTTTTCGACCTCTTTGCGCAATGGATTGAGAAGTTTTGAACGTTCCTGTATCAGGGCGGCACGCTGCTGTTTGTTCTCTTTTTTATTGGTATTGGATACGGGTTTGATCGCTTTGGGCTCATCCACGATCCCATCATCCCAGCCGATTTTTTCCAGAAATTCATCATAGGTGCCGTTGAAAAACTCCGCATTCCCTTCGCGAAATACGATCAGCGCATCGGCAAGGGCTCGGAGCATCATCTCGGAGTGGGTGACGAGGACGAGAGAGCCTTCGAAACGTTTGATCGCTTCCACGAGAGCGTCGATCGAGTACATATCGAGGTGGTTGGTCGGCTCATCCAGAAACAGCAGGTTGGCGGGGGTGGCGATGATCTTGCCCAGCATGACGCGGCTCCGCTCTCCCCCGCTGAGGACGGAGATTTTTTTATCGGCGTCGTCGCCGCTGAACATCATCGTCCCGCAGATGGAGCGGATGCGGACGTTATTGATGCTCGTATCGGCGCTCTGGATCTCCTGCGTCACGGTATGGTTTTTGTCCAGTCGGTCGATGTTCGTCTGACCGAAATGGGCGATGGCGGTGGAAGGGTGCATCGTGATCTCGCCGTGCGGATTCAGTACTCCGGCCAGAGCGTTGAGGAGCGTCGATTTCCCTTTTCCGTTTTTTCCGATGATGGCGAGACGTTTGCCCTTTTCCAGCGCGAACGAGAGGTTTTGAAAAAGCGGCTCATTTTCGGTGTAGCCGAAGCTGAGTTCTTTGGCCTGAAGGACGAGTTTGGCGGGGGTAGGGGCGTAGCTGAACGAAAACGCGAGGCTCTTTTCCCCCTCCAGATCCTCCATGATCCCCATTTTGTCGAGCTCTTTTTGTTTGGACTGCGCCAGTGTCGCGGTCGAAGCACGGGCTTTGTTTCGGGCAACGAAGTCCTCGAGTTCGGCACGTTTTTTGTCGTGGTTGGCTTTGGTCTTGAGGTAGAGCTCGTCTTCGCTGTCCATCAGTTCGTAATATTTGCGGGTGCCGCCGCGGATGATGCTGATATTGCGGCGGCGTAGCCCCATCGTATGGGTCGTGACCGAATCCATGAAATCGCGGTCGTGGGTAATGAGGATCACTTCCCCCTCGAAACTGCGGATAAAGCTGGCGAGCCAGCGCAGAGAGACGATGTCGAGGTAGTTGGTCGGTTCATCGAGGAGCAGCAGATTCGGTTCGGTGACAAGGAGTTTGACGAGGTTGAGACGGATCTGGTATCCACCGGAAAAACTGAGCGGATCTTTGTCCAGATCTTCTTGCGTAAATCCCAGACCGAAAAGAATCTTTTCGACGCGGTAGACTTCGTGTACGGCATCTCCCGTGAGTGCCGAGGCGCATTCGTCACGCACCGTTTTGTGGGTGAAATGCAGATGCTGGCGCAGTGCGCCGATGCGATAGTTTTTCGGAATGATGACATCCCCGTCATCATAGGCTTCTTCGCCGAGAATGATTTTAAACAGGGTCGATTTTCCGGTTCCGTTACGTCCGACGAATCCGACTTTATCCCCGGCATTGAGGCGCAGCGAGAGGTTGTCGAACAGGACCCGTGTTCCGTAGCTTTTGGTGAGGTTGTTAATTTGTATCATAAACTTAGGTTTCCATATACCTCGTTAGAGGCAAGCTTTTCAGAGAAACATTGGCAGAGCCAAACACTTCACTTGTTTTGTGCCATAGCGGCTCGCGTAGCGAATGGGGCTTTCAAGAAACATTTTTGCTTTTTGCAAAAAGAGGTTCCCTTGTTTTGTTCCATTGGCGTCCAAAAACGGGTTATTCCTCTATTTTATGGGGAAGTTTTCCGGGCATTGCCTCTTTGTTGGCGAGGAGATCATCGATCTGGCGTTTGACTTTGTCGTATCGAAACTGCTCTTTGAATCCATTGATACGTCCTCCGGCAGCATTCGGATGTCCGCCGCCTCCGGCCCATTCGCCCGCAATCATGGCTACATCGACTTTGTTGTGACCGCGCAGGCTCATGGTTCCGCGCGTACTGACATCGACGATGAAATCAAAATCGGGGAATGAGGTCAAAAACCCGTTGCCGATAATGGAGGTATTGCCCAATCCGTAACTGAGGAATCCGCGCCATCCTTTATAATAGATCGTCATGGTGGAGCGTTTGGTACCCAGCAGGGCGACGATATGTTTGGTCGAGAGATTGTCCAGAGTGTCGTCGACACCGTCTTTGAAAAACCCTTTTTTCATTTTATGGAGCGCTTCGTCCAACACGATATTGGCGTTGGGGAGGTTGCGCATGGCTGCCGCCTCTTCGAGCAGGGCGAGCTTGTAGGCACGGTCTTCGTTGGCGAACATGACGCGGTTGAGTTCCCGCGCTTCGGAAACGATTCTCATGCACACTTTGCCGTATTCGAAATCATCTTGTTCTTCTTGTTTCCACAAATCGACGGCATTGACGACGTTGACGTAAGCATCGATCCAGTCGTTATCGATCAGGCCGTAATGCTCGCGTGCATAATCGTAGGTGATCTTCGTTGCACACCGTTCCGTATCGAGAAAATACCACGGGTATTGGGCCGCCGTCTCTTTTCCGCTGCCGTGGTGGTCGAGCAGAGTGATCGTGACATCCCATCCGCTGTCGTTGAGACGGTTGATTTCGGCATTGAGCCATTTGGCCTCTTCAGGGTAGAGGTTGAGATCGGTGATGAGGATGGTCGCGGTACATTTGCTCTTTTTGATCCGTTCGACGATCTCTTCGAGACGGTCCATCACTTCGGCACCGTAATTGGCATTGAAACTGATCATCGTGTGGGGAGTCTGCGCCATCACCAGCTGGCAGCTGTAGCCATCCAAGTCGGTGTGGGAGAGGTGGTAAATGGTTTTGTTCATACGGTTTCCTATTTGTCTAATGTAATTGAGCCGAGTACTTCAAATTTCGCGTTCGAATCGATCTCTGCGTGGGAGAGGGTGACGATTTCGAGGCTGAAGCGCTCAAATATCTCCGCCAGCGGGCGCCGGAGCTTCGGATCGACGATGACGATAATCGGGGAAATCCCTTTTTGGAGCAGTTCGGTGGCTTTCTGGCTGGTTGCCTGAATCAGGCCGTTGATCTCCCCGACGTTGAGCATGAGCTGTTTGACGCCGTCGCGTTCACTCGATTTTTCCAGCAGTTTTTGTTCGCTCATCGCATCAAACGTCAGCAGCCGAATTACCCCGTCCGGACTGGTGTAGGTCTGGGTGATGATACGGGCCAGTTTGGCGCGGACGTGTTCGGTAATGATATCGACATTTTTGGTATATTCGGCGATATCGGCGATCGTCTCAAGGACCGTAATCATGTCTTTGAGCGGAACCCGCTCATGCAGCAACCCTTTGAATACCCGTTGTATCAGACCGATGTTCGCGACTTTGAGAAGGTCGTCGACCACGACCGGATAATCGTTTTTGATTTTTTCGATCAGGGCCTGGGTCTCCTGACGGGTCAGCAGCTCTTCGGCGTATTTTTTGACCAGTTCGCTCATGTGGGTAGAGATGACGGTAGCCGGATCGACGACGGTATAGCCGTTGATGATCGCGTCTTCTTTCAAATCGGGGGCAATCCAGAGTGCGTCAAGACCGAATGCGGGCTCTTTGGTCGGTTCTCCCTTCACCTCGCCGACAACCATTCCACTGTCCATGGCGAGGAATTTGTCCGGTTGGATGGTTCCGTCCCCGATACTTACACCCTTGAGGAGGATTTCATACTGATTGGGTTTGAGGTGGAGATTGTCGCGAATACGGACCTGCGGCATCAAAAAACCGAAATCCGAAGCGATTTTACGGCGCATCGAGCGGATGCGTTCGAGCAAATCTCCCCCCTGAGAATTGTCGGCAAGACGGATAAGCTGATATCCGAGAGTAAGCTCGAGCATTTCGATTTTGAGAATATCCTGCAGAGCGGCTTCCTCTTCTTTGGCGATCTCTTCGTTGCTTTTCTTGCGCGGTGTGGACGGTGCACCCTCCGTATCGCCGCCGGCTCCTCCCTGTGCGGCGGATGCTTTTTTAGGTGCCGTCGTAAGGACAAGCTCCCCTTTTTCGTATTTGTGCAGCGCATACCCGAGCGCCGCAAAAATGATTCCGACAAATCCCATGGAAATCGTCGGAAGTCCCGGAACGGCGGCAAAAAGGATCATGATAAAACCGACGATCATCATGACTTTTGCATTGCCCATGAGCTGTTTGATACTGCCTTCGGCAAAGTTTCCTTCGTCGTCGTTGGACGCCCGCGTGATCATGATACCGGTTGCGGTTGAGATAATGAGTGCCGGAATCTGGGAGACCAGACCGTCCCCGATCGTGAGGATCGTATAGGTTTGCGCGCTGGCACCGACGTCGAGATCGAATTGAAAAATACCGATCAGGAAGCCCCCGATGATATTGATCAGGGTGATGATGATCCCCGCGATCGCATCCCCTTTGATAAACTTGCTCGAACCGTCCATGGCCCCGTAAAAGTTGGCGTGTTGCAAAATTTCGGCACGGCGCTTTTTGGCCTCGGATTCATTGATCAGGCCGCTGTTGAGATCGGCGTCGATAGCCATCTGTTTCCCGGGCATCGCGTCGAGGGTGAAGCGGGCCGCGACCTCTGCAACCCGACCGGAACCTTTGGTGATAACCATGAAATTGATCAAAACGAGGATACTGAAAACGATTACCCCGATAACGTAGTTTCCGCCGACGACGAAATTTCCGAAACTGCTGATGATATCACTGACGGCCTGGGGACCTTCGTTCCCGTGACTGAGGATCATCCGGGTCGTCGCAATATTCAGCGAGAGACGAAACAGGGTGATGATCAGCAGCAGGGTCGGAAAGGTCGTCAGATCGGTCGGTTTGGGGATATACAGAGAAATCAGAATAATAAGAACCGCAATGGCGATGACGACGGCCAGCAGCAAATCCAGCAGAGCGCTCGGCAACGGGACGATAATGATCGCCATGATCGCCATAACGAAAAAGACGACGCTGAGATCGCGTGACGCCAGCAGGGCGGAAAGAATGGTTTTGACGCCCGACGTATTGTTTTTTGCTTTGGCCAACGATTACTCTTCCAAAATGGCTTCGAGGGTGAGGGTTCCTAAAAACGTATCGACTTTGCCCTGCAAGCGATTTAGAAACGGCCATAATCCACAGCTGGGCGCTTTGTTGGAGGGGCAGTCGTCTTGCGAGGGGGAACAGCTGAAAACAGCCGGGCTTTTTCCTTCCGCCGCTTCCATTACTTCGAGTACGGTGATGTCGGAGGTTTTTCGTGCCAGCGCGAATCCGCCGTTGACCCCTTTGTAGGAGTTCAGTATCCCTTTTCGTGCCATCGCCTGCAGGATTTTTGCCAAAAAACTTTTGGAGATATTCAATTCGCGTGCGAGAAAATCGGTATCGAGCGCCCGCTCGGCACGGGCTAGAACGATCAGCGATAAGAGAGCGTATTCGCTCGCACGGGTCATCAGCATGGATAGTCTCCGACGTTGTAGTTAAGTTTAGTTTAGGGGGATATTATAGCTAAAAATATCGCAGAGGTTGATTTGGCATAAAATTCAGATTTTTTTGGTATAATTCCGTCCCTGCTTGTAAGAGGTCTTTCAAGCTGAAATTTAATATACCCATCAGGAGGCTATTATGGCTTTGGATACGGCGAAAAAAACGCAGATTATCAAACAGTTCCAAAAAGCAGAAGGTGATACCGGTTCAAGCGAAGTACAAATCGCTCTTTTGACAACACGTATCAACGATTTGACTGAACACCTTAAAACATTCAAAAAAGATCACAGCTCACGTCTTGGTCTTTTGAAACTTGTCGGTCAGCGCCGCCGTTTGATGCGTTACCTCAAACGCACTAACCGCGAAAGCTACAACCAACTGATTGCCACTCTGGGAATCCGCGACAACATCTAACTCCCCGTGGTTAGAGAGGCAGAAATTTTTCTGCCTTTTCCCTCTTCTGTAACCCTCATTATCTTTCAATACACAATGTAAACGTATCAAATATCGTGATGATAATGTTCAAGCATCCGTTTGTATTCTTCATAAACTTGACCCGGCGTTTGTGCTCCTCCGTACATTCGTAGAATCTGACGTACGAAATCGAGCGGATATTCGATCGTCAATCCGGCATTGCGCGCATAGATTTTGGCCAATGTTTCGTACATCCCTTCGTAGATTTCCGGTTCTTCCGCTTTAAGACGATCGAGATTTTCCTGGGCACGAATCAGTTTTGAATCGTTGAACTCACCACGGGCATCAATCGTTTTTCGCACTTGGACGTACTCTTTGAGGTTTTTTCGATTCAAAATGTAGTCGGTAAATATTTCGATAAGAGACATTGCTAGACTCCTTAATTATAACTTATAAAATTATTCTACTCTTCAAACGTAGCAACAGCATAGCATATATTCTGATTTTTTCAAAAATCCGAACGTAGTGCCGCTGATGTTTCGTTTACTCCTCTTATACGGAAAACTTGGCCAGGTATTGATTGAGATCGTTTGATTTTTGGACCAGTTCCCCGGCCACCGTATCGACGTGCGTCGCGATAAGGGAGTTGTCTTTGAATTTAGCAACGACTTCATCCATCCGTTCAGCCATCTTTTTGACGTTGCCGCCAACCATGGTGAGATGCTGCTGCGCTTCAGCCGCGCTGTCAATCGTAATGTCGAGTTTATTGGCCGTTATTTTGGCATCATCGATCAGCTGGGAAGCATTATCGGAAATGTGACGGCTGTCCTCGGCAATCGTCGTGATCTCTTCGCTGATGTCGTTAATACTTTGGGTAATGATGTTCGTGGTGACGTCGATTTCACTCAGGCTTTTCTGGGTTCGTTCGGCGAGTTTGCGTACTTCATCGGCGACGACGGCAAAGCCGCGTCCGTGTTCTCCCGCCCGGGCGGCTTCTATGGCGGCGTTCAGGGCAAGCAGATTGGTTTGATCGGCAATATCGCTGATGATCGTAAGGATATTTTTGATCTCTGCGGCCTGAGAGGTGAGTTCTCTCATTTTTTCTCGAATAATCTCACGATGTCCGTTACTCTGGTTAATGAGGGCAATGGCATTGTCGAGATTGTGGATGAAGATATTCATTGTCGATTTAGTCGTTTGAAGATCATTTTCGGTTATGGACACTTTTTCGGAGGTTAATTGCAAAGATTGACTGATGTCGTTGGACAAGAGATCGATGGACGAAACAATCGTCTCTTCCTTTTTGGTATTGTCAGAGAGCTTGGTCGATGTGGAACGTAGCGACTGACTGGCGCTGTTGGTCGCTCCCGATGACGCTTGCATCTGGGTGACGGCGTGCCGAAAAGCTTCGATCAGCGAATTGACGGCGTAGGTAATTTCAGCCAGTTCTCCGGCACTTTCGCAATGAACGTTCCGAGCCAGATTTTTGGTCTGGACGATTTCTTGAATCTGACGATTGGCGTTATTGACTCCGAAGTTAATACTCTTGGTGGAGAGATAGATCAGGGCCAGGACAAGGAAAGTAATGGAAATATTGATGCCAACGGCGAAGTATAAGGAAGTTGAGGCTTCCCGGTCTAACTGATCAAGTTTATTTTGAATGGTTTGGGAAAGGGCATCGTCGATGGATTTCAGAATGTCGATTTTTTTGGTGATAGTGTCAAACCATAGTTTGGCATCGATACTAAAATCGTGATTCAACGCTTTGGTACGCATCTGATTCACTTCACCGAATACCGGATCGTTCAATGCTTTTTCATAAGCGGCTTTGCTTTCGTCGTCGGCGGTGGCCAGAAACGAGGAGAGATAGGTGTCCTGTGCCGAAATCAGGGAAATGGCTTTGTTCTCCATGCCCGGGGCAAATTCGTGTTTGGCAAAGGTATTGGACAATACGGCTCTTTCTATCCCTGAACGCTCTTTGGCGTAGAGAAAGTTGGCATACGAAATCAGCATTTTGGCTAGAATATCGTCTTCGCTCAGTTTCCCGGCCATCGGAACGATGTCGAGCAGCTTGGCATTCAGTGAGGTGTAGTAGCCGATTGCATCGCTCAGGGGTATTGAAAGTGCGGTTATGGCTTCGCGTTTGGATGATAATTCTCCTGTTTGCCGGCGAATGTCATTAATACTGTTTTCGAGAGATTTAGGATAGGGAGAAAAATCGAACCGATCCAGATACCCCTGCAGGTTTTTCAGGGCATCGTCGCTTTTGGTCCGTTGAACGGGAAGTTCGGTTGAAAACTTTTCACCACCGCTACCGAGGTATCCTGCACTCATCCCGCGCTCTTTTTGGGTTTCATGCACTGCTTTGCTGATCAGACCGGAGAGTTCGACCAGTCCTCCGACTTCAGTGAGCATGGAGCTTCTTTGCGCATGGGTCTGAATACTCTGCGTAATTTGAATAAGGCTCATTAGCCCTACCACGGTGATGACGATCATCAGCTTTGTTCGGATACTGAATTGTGAGAGCATGCCGGTACCTTTTTCTGAATTTCAGATCAATAAATTATATTTTTCTTATTTCCGATTTTACAGTTTGGTAATACGCATGTCAATAAAATATTTTTATAATCCGAAAATTTTCTTCGCTCTTTCCAAATCTTCTACGGTATCGATCCCGAATCCGCTGCTGGCCACTTTAACCATCGAAATCTTTTTACCGTGGTAGAGGGCGCGGAGTTGTTCCAGTTTTTCGATATCCTCTAACGGGGCTTCTCCGAGCGCACAGAAATCGTGGAGCGATTTTTTGGTAAATCCGTAAATTCCGATATGACCGAAATAGGAGGCTTCTCCGCTGCGGTTAAACGGGATCGGAGAACGGGAAAAATAGATGGCATTGTGGTCGGCGTCGGTAATGACTTTGACCAGATTGGGATCGGCGGCCGCTTCGGTATTGATAGCGTTGTAGCAGCTGCCCATGACGAAAGGTTCCCCTTTGACTTTGAGTTCATTAAGGCGTTCGATCAGCAGGTTGAGCACTTCGGTTTCGATAAACGGTTCGTCGGCCTGGACATTGATGATAAGTTCGTCGTCGGGTACATCGATGATTTGGGCACATTCGTTGATCCGGTCGGTACCGCTTTTGTGCGTGGTGGAGGTGAGGCGCGCTTCGACGCCGTATGCGGCGCAGATTTTGAGGATTTTTTCATCGTCACAGGCGACGACGACACGATCGATCGATTCGACTCTTTTGGCGGTGCGGATCACCATCGGCAAACCGCCGATGTCGGCGAGCACTTTTTCGGGAAAGCGGGTGGAAGCGAGACGGGCAGGGATGATAATCATAGAGTAACCTGATATAGTGATATAATTATTGAATTATATCCCAAAGGGTGAAAGATTGGGTGGTTAAGGGATTTTTTTCAATTCGCTATACAGTGTGTGACCAATTGAGTTGGTTGCAGAAAATTCAACAATTTAGTATGTAATTCTCTCCACATTGTAGAGAGAATTGAATCGAAAACAAGGTTAATAATTATTCCAATTATCGTATAACCAATGTTTTACATTGATTTGACTTCTAATATCAGATGGTAAATGATTTCGAATCATTTTTTCCATTTTTTCTGCAGAAGCTTTTTGTTTGAAATCCCACATTTCTGATAGCTTATTAATCAGATATAAAACTTCATAGCCTTCATGTCGATTGAATAGCGTGCTATCTGGTTCACCTGTAACTTTCGGATTATCACCTGAAATGGCAGTCCAACTGTAGTCTTTATAAAACAAATCATTTTTTGAAATTAAACCCATATTTACTCCTTTGGATATGGTAAAAATATGAGCAATTCTGTAACATTAAATGTGATCAATTAAAGAGAGAAAACACAATATCATAAAGAATATAGTATTTTTTTGCTACTGTAATGGTCACATTAACACTGCCTGTTAATTGCTCAACGAGAGTAATTTCTATTGGCGTAGAAATTACTCCACCTCATTTACTGCAATCACAAAATATAATCGCAATATTTCCTCTGCTACTTTATTTGTGTAACATTGCCATAATTATAGCGTATTATTAGAAAAATTAAAATAATAAATGCTATTTTTGTAAAAAAAATACAAAAAGTAATGTTATTATGATATTATTCCTGATAAGTAGGGAGGTGGAAGAGATGTTAGTAGAATTTAAAGTTAATAATTTTCGCTCTATCAAAGATACTGCAACATTTAGTATGCTGACTTCCTCAAAAGATGAAGGTAATAGTTTTGAATTTCGAAACTATAGTTTATTAAGAAGCTCTATCATCTATGGTGCAAATGCTAGTGGTAAGAGTAATCTTTTGAAAGCAATGGCTTTTATGAGCCGGTTGGTATTGAATCACTATAAGATTATACAATCAACGGATCAATTGCCGCATGATCCTTATCTTTTATCTACTGAAACAGAAGATGAATCGAGTACTTTTGAAATTGTTTTTTTTGTAGGCGAAACCAAATATAGATACGGATTTGAAATTGACAGTGAAGTTGTCTATAGCGAGTGGCTTTTTGCCGATGAAAAAGGAAAAGAGGCAAAACTCTTTTTTAGAGACACGGAAGAACCCGATTATGTAAATCCTAACAAATTTAAAGAAGGGTACGATTTTTTTAATAAAAAAGAAGAAAAAATAAAAATTGCAAAAAATCAACTTTTTATCTGGAAATGTGACCGGGAAGATGATGCAATTATTTCGAAAAGTATATTGAAATGGTTTAATCAATTTAATATGATTGATGGAATAGATCATAAAGGTTATATTAATTTTACGATGAAGCAAATGAAAGTCGAAAATTTTAGGGAAGAAATTGTCAAGCTTGTTAAAACAGCGGATATTGGTATTAATGATATTCATATGGAAGAAGAAGATATTCCTTCTGAAATCATCGCTCAATTTCCTTTATCTGATGATGAAAAAAATAAAATTTTAAATGAAGGTGGTTTTAAAATCCCTCTACTTAATACGGTACATCAAAAATTTAATCAAGATGGTGAAATTATTGGCAGTGTTGTTTTTGAGTTAAATGAAGATGAATCAAAAGGTACAAAAAAGTTTTTTGCTATGTCGGCACCAATCTTGGATACTTTACAAAATGGAAAAATTTTAATGATCGATGAACTTGATGCAAGTTTGCATCCAATTTTGACTCAGCATTTGATTAAACTTTTTCATGATAAAGACATTAATAAAAATAATGCACAACTCATCTTTGTAACACATGATACCAATCTTTTAAAGCCTGAATTGTTTAGAAGAGATCAAATTTGGTTGACCGAAAAAGATCAATACGGTGCAACGACTATCTATTCGTTAGCACAATTTAAAAACGTGAGAAAGCAAGAGGACTTTGAAAAGCAATATATCCAAGGTAAATATGGAGCAATCCCTTATCTTGGTAAATTTGAATTTTAGGGATTACTATGGCACGAAGAAGCGGTGGCGATAAGCTTTTTCAAAAAAATAAGGAAAAAGTTAAAACAGACTTCAAAAGAGCAATCAATGATAGAAATATGGTTAATGATGTACTTATTGCCTGTGAGGATAGTGTTTCGTCTCCTACTTACTTTCGGATGATAATAGATCAACTTATCAAAGCCAAAAAAATTACACAAGACTCTATTGTCATTGTTCCGCATGATGGGTCTACCCATCCTACGGGAGTTTTGAAAAATCTTAAAAATTATAAAAATCAACATGGAAAAACTTATAAAGATTTTGAACATAAATGGATAGTAATCGACAGAGATATCGCAATAGTGAATGCCTGTGGTCATACGGCACAAGATTTCAATAATGCTATTCAAAATGCAAAACATAAAAGAAAAGATTTAAATGTTGATGTTGCGTATGCTAATGATTCTTTTGAACTTTGGTATCTCTTGCATTTTGAATATAGAACGACAGCGATAATCAGAGATGATATAGTGCAACAAGTTGTAAAGAAACTAAAAGAGGTTGAACCTCATAAATTTGCTAGTTTAGACAAAGATAATATAAAACAAGCAAATTACGCAAAATTGATATTTGAAACTCTTCAAAACAACCAACCTACAGCAATAAATAACGCTAATAGATTACTAAATAGTTATGGTAAAAATCATAATCCAGAAAATGACAATCCCTCTACAACGATACACCGGTTGGTTATACTACTAAAGGAAATAGCTAATTAAAAAAGCTATGTTAAAAAAACTCAGAAAAATTAACATAGGTCTAAAGCTATGTTAACGTGAGTCTCGGATAAGAGAAGAGAATTGATTGTTTAAGTTTTATGAG
>JBFXFU010000010.1:0-79350 GCA_050178755.1 Sulfuricurvum sp.
GTCAGCGCTCCGTTTTGCAAGGCTCCGTGGACGGCGCCGCTGGCTCCCCCCTCGCTTTGCATCTCGTAGACCGTCGGAACCGTACCGAAGATGTTTTTTTCGCCTCGGGCGGTGTACATATCGCTGAATTCTCCCATCGGCGAAGAAGGGGTAATGGGGTAAATGGCGATTACTTCATTGATTTTATGGGCGACGAGAGCGACAGCTTCGTTACCGTCGAGGGTTATAAAGTCGGGTTGCTTCATGGGAGCCTCGCTTGTTAAATGTAGCGCAATGCATTGGAAGTATACTATAACAAAAAGAATGAATTTGTATGATTACGCGAACGTTACGAAGGGATAAAAATTAAACAATTCTCAAAGCGATTCGACGGCGGCAATGATTTTTTTATAGATTTCCGGGATCAGCAATTTCGAGACATTGCGGTAAATGACCATGTTGAAGTGAACGGTATCTTTGAGATCATCAATCTGGGTCAATTCCGAACGTATTTTTTTGGACATCACCCGCAGATCGTTTTCATCGTAATCGTTCAGTAAAATACCGAAACTCGCTCCGTACAAGCGTGCGAGGACCATCTCCGGCGGTATGATGTTTTTCAGCACTTTTGCATAATGTTTGATGATCTTGTTGGAACTGTCGAACCCGTAGACGCGATTGACTTGTTCGAGATTGTTTACTTTGACGTAAATGATCGCAAAGCGTTTTTCTTCCTGCTGGGCGAGCTTGATTTTCGAATCGAAATAGATCGAATTGTAGAGTTTGGTTAAATTGTCGGTCGCTGCGAGTTGTGCCAGCTTGGCCTGTTTGGATTTGATCTCTTCGAGATAGAATTTATTATTCAGATGGGTCCGGATACGAATTTTGAGTTCCAAACCGCAATAAGGCTTTTGCAGATAATCGGAACCTCCCATCTGAAACGCCTGGGCGATGCTGTCGATATCGGTCAATGCGGTGAGAAAGATCACCGGTATGTCTTTGGTCGATGGATTGGCTTTAAGAATTTTACACACTTCAAACCCGTCCATTTGCGGCATATTGACATCCAGCAGTATCAGATCGATTTCGTGACGTTCCACCATTTTCAGCGCATCGGCGCCATTGTAGGCTTTTAGAAGATTGTACCCATCCTCCATCAAGAAACCTTCGATAACGTCCACGTTGTATTCGTGATCATCAACAGCCAAAATCGTGGTAGATTGATTGGACTTCATGCCAAACCTTTTTGTACGGTATACACCTCTTTCAAGTGCAATTTGATTATGCCTTTCTGGATATTTCAGGAGGCTTAAAGTAGGCCCTTATAAACATGAATTCGGTAAAAAAATTTGGGCAGGCTTGGTGCGGTGCGCTTCGTTACCGTAGAGGGATATAATGTTTGGAACATTGTCTGATGACGCCAATATCCGGGAGGTGAGACATGGACGCGCATTTCGATACCGATATCCATTCGGGTTTGGACGAAACCGAGGCCGCGGAGAGATTACAGCGCTATGGAGCGAATACGATCAAAGAGACGCGCGAATCTCCGCTACGGAGGCTTCTGCGCCGTTTTTGGGGGCCGATTCCGTGGATGATCGAAATTTCGGCATTGATTTCGGCTTCCATCGGGCGGTGGGACGACTGTGCGATCATCGTCGTAATGCTGCTGGTCAATGCGTTCGTCGATTATTATCAGGAGTTTAAAGCTCTCAGCGCCATCGACGTACTGAAACAAAAACTCGCCCTCAACAGCGTCGTTTTGCGCGGTGGGATATGGAAAACCGTTCCGGCTTCGCAGGTGGTCCCCGGCGACGTCGTCAAGATCAAAATCGGCGACATCGTCCCGGCCGACGTGACGCTGGCCGATCAAGAGGGATTTTTGCTGTGCGACCAGTCGTCGTTGACGGGGGAGTCGCTGCCGGTACGGAAAAAAGGGCTTGATAGCCTCTACGCCAATACGATCGTCAAACAAGGGGAGATGATCGGAATCGTCGACGCGACGGGGGAAAACACCTATTTCGGCAAAACCGTCGGACTCGTCGCCAAAGCCGATCAGGAGTCGCACAGCCATCTGCAAAAAATGGTTCTCTCCGTAGGGCGTTTTCTCATCACTATGACGATTGCGATCATTGTCGTCATTTTTGCCGTCGGCATCTTCCGGCACGAACCGATCAGCGAGTTGCTCCTGTTTTCGCTCGTCCTGACCGTGTCGGCGATTCCGGTGGCGATGCCCGCGGTCCTGACGGTCACGATGTCCATCGGAGCCGGGGTCTTGGCACGCGGCGGGGCGATTGTCAGTCGCCTCAGTGCGATCGAAGAGCTGGCCGGAATGGACATATTGTGCAGTGATAAGACCGGAACGCTGACCAAAAACGTCATGAGCCTCTCCGAACCGTATTGCGTCGCGGCGCAAACGCGTGAGGAACTCTATCTCTATGCCGCTGCCGCCAGCGAACCGGAGAACAACGACCCGATCGAGCAGCCCATACTGGATTATTTACGTCAGAACGCGGTTGTCCCCCCGATCTCATGGAATCGCAGCGCGTTTACGCCGTTCGATCCGATCAGCAAACGCAGCGAAGCCAAGGTCGTAGGGGAAACCGGCTCATTTTTCGTCACCAAAGGGGCGGTGCAGGTCGTTTTGGAACTGTGCGAGCTGGAGGAGCAGATGCGGCTGGAGGTTTACAAACAGGTGGCCGACTATGCGTCCAAAGGTTTCCGGACCCTGGCGGTAGCGCGCCGCACGGAGAGTGAAACAACGTACCGTCTGCTGGGATTGATCCCTCTGTACGATCCCCCGCGCGACGATTCGGCCCAAACGCTCTCCAAACTACAATCGCAGGGTGTCGACGTCAAAATGCTGACGGGGGACAATCTCGCCGTAGCGCGCTACATCGGTTTGCTCCTCGGACTGGGAGAATCGATCGAAGATGTCCGTGAGCTCAAGGGGGAGGGGAGCGGAGAATACCTCCAGCTGGCACAGATTCTCTCACACTCCATCGTATCCACCCTCCATCCGGAACTCTCCGAGCAGGAGCGCAACGGCGCGGTTGAGACCATCGTATCGGAAGTGGCCAAAACCTACGCGTCGCTGCCGATCCCCAAAGGATCACTCAAACGGCACGAATCGGAGATCATCGCCCTCATCGAGGGGGCGGGGGGATTTGCCCAGGTCTTCCCCGAAGACAAATATTTCATCGTCGAACAGCTTCAAAAAGCCGATCACATCGTCGGTATGACGGGTGATGGCGTCAACGACGCCCCCGCACTCAAAAAAGCCGATGCCGGGATCGCCGTCAGCGGAGCGACCGACGCGGCGCGGGCGGCGGCCGATATCGTCCTCACCTCTCCGGGTCTTGGCGTCATCAATGAAGCGGTGATCCACGCGCGGATCACCTTCGCGCGGATGAAGAGCTATACGGTATTCCGGATCGCCGAGACGATCCGTATCGTCGTGTTCATGGCCCTATCAATCGTCTTGTTCCAGTTTTACCCGGTGACGGCGCTGATGATCATCGTACTCGCACTGCTCAACGACATACCGATTCTCTCGATCGCGTACGACAATACCGATCCTTCACCAACTCCGGTGCGATGGGAGATGGGTGAAATCGTCGTGATGGCGACGTGGCTCGGACTCGCCGGGGTCATCGAATCGTTTTTAATGTTCTGGATCGTTATGAAAGTTCTCGTCCTTCCGGTAGCACTTGTGCAATCGATCTTTTTTGCCAAGATGGTCGTCGCGGGGCACGGTACGATCTACAACACCCGCACCTCCGGACGATTCTGGCAGCGCCCGTATCCGTCGTGGACCCTGTTTGGAGCGACCTTCTCCAGCCGCGTCATCGGGACGCTGATCGCCGTATACGGTTTCGGGATCATGGAACCGATCGGATGGGGCTGGGCGGGGATCATCTGGGTGTATGCGATGATTTGGCTTTTTTTCAACGATTTTGTCAAGATCGCGGTGTTGCGGCATTACCGAAAATTACATTCCCTCTCTTCAGGGTTTTAAACCCTTCTCCACTCAAGCCCGTGCGGGCGGGCTTTTAGCCTTTTTTTGCACCCCAGCAAATTTAATCCATAGTAAATAACTATGTTAACTTGATTATATTTTCAAAACCCATTACACTTTCGCAGATTTCAATGAATGAATATTCAGTTATATCGTTTACCCTGTCTTTTGATAAGAAAAAGGCAAGAGGATATCGGTCCCGTGAAGGAGGGAAACATGAAGATAGCAGACAACATCACCGAGTTGATCGGCAACACGCCGATCGTACGATTGAAACATGCGGACAACGACACCACCCTGTTGGGGAAATGCGAATTTATGAATCCGTCCGGATCGGTCAAAGACCGGATAGGATCGAATATGATTCTGCGCGCGCTGGAACGGGGCGAGATCGGCGAAAAGAGCGTTCTGATCGAGCCGACCAGCGGCAATACCGGAATCGCTCTGGCCAGTGTCGCGGCGAATCTTGGATTGAGGCTGATTCTAACGATGCCCAGTTCGATGAGTCTCGAACGGCGCCGCCTGTTGTCCGCGCTGGGAGCGCAGATCGTTTTGACCGAACCGGAAAAAGGGATGGGGGGCGCGGTGGTGAAAGCGGCCGAACTTGCCCAAACGATCGAAGGGGCGGTATTGCTGCAGCAGTTTAACAATCCGGACAACCCTGCCGCCCACCGGGCCAATACGGCTGAAGAGATATGGCGGGATACCGACGGCAAAATCGACATTCTCGTCGCTGCCGTAGGGACGGGCGGAACGATCACGGGGATCGGAGAGGTCCTCAAACGCTACAACCCCGCCATCCGTGTGATCGCCGTGGAGCCCGATTCATCCGCCGTTTTGTCGGGAGAAGCGCCCGGACCACATAAGATTCAGGGGATCGGGGCGGGATTCGTCCCCGGGGTACTGAACCGGTCGGTGATCGATGAAATCGTCCGGATCACCAATGCCGAAGCGATTGAGACGGCGCGCGATTTTGCCCGAACCGAAGGGTTGCTGGTCGGGATATCCTCGGGAGCGAACGTCGCCGCGGCACGCAAGATCGCGCAACGACCGGAGAATCGGGGCAAAATGATCGTCACCGTATTGTGCGATACGGGCGAACGCTATCTGAGTACCGAACTCTATGAACACGTGATCGAACAGGAGGGATGATGTACGAAAAACATTACCGAAGCATCGTCAAAACGATCTCCTGGAGAGTTCTTGGGACGATCGATACGATGGTCATCTCGTTTGTCGTGACCGGAAACGTCTTGATGGCGGTTTCGATCGGATCGATCGAGGTGGTGACCAAAATGATTTTGTATTACCTGCACGAGAGGGGATGGGACCGGAGCAATTTCGGCCGATACGCCCCTTCCGAACACGATTATCAGATTTAGGAGCCACGATGAAGGCGGATATTGACGCGCTGAACGCGCATTATACAAGAGCGGATGCCCGTACGCTGCTGGATGATTTTCTCAAAGCGTACCGGGGGCGGATCGCCCTGGCTACCAGTTTCGGAGCCGAGGATCAGGTTGTGACCGACATGATCGCGGCACTGGACAAAACGACGCGGATCTTTACCCTCGATACCGGTCGGTTGAACGAAGAGACGTACGACGTCATGGAACGGACGCGAAAACGCTACGGCATCGAGCCGCAGGTGTTTTTTCCCCATCCGTTCGAAATCGAGAATCTCTACCGGGTTCAGGGGGTCAACGGATTTCGCGAAAGCGTCGAATACCGCAAAGAGTGCTGTCGGGTACGCAAGCTCAATCCGCTGCGCCGCGCGCTCGAAGGTCTGGACGTCTGGATTACCGGTCTGCGCCGGAGCCAGTCGCCGACGCGCGAAACGATGCGGATGATCGAGTGGGACGAGCGACACCAATTGATCAAGCTCAACCCACTGATAGAATGGGATGAAACAAGCGTTTGGGACTACATCAAACAACACAGAGTCCCGTATAACGCGCTGCACGACCGGGGATATCCGAGCATCGGATGCGCCCCCTGCACGCGAGCCGTCCGTGAGGGCGAAGGGGTACGCGACGGACGGTGGTGGTGGGAAAACCCCGAACACAAAGAGTGCGGACTCCATTTTAAAGGAGGAAAAGATGAACCTGTGGCAACGGATCGTACACCATCTTTTGTGCGATGAATGCGAAAACCGTCCGGAACTGGACGAGTGGAAATTATTTATATGAAACAATATTAAGGAGAATTACATGAGCGATGAACGTATCAGTCATCTCAAAGCGCTGGAAGCCGAAGCGATTTACATACTGCGCGAAGCGGTAGCCGAGTTTCAGAATCCCGCAATGCTCTATTCGATCGGAAAGGATTCGTCGGTATTGCTCCATCTGGCCATCAAAGCGTTTTTTCCGGCGAAACTGCCGTTTCCGCTGCTTCACGTCGATACGACGTGGAAGTTCAAAGAGATGATCGAATTTCGGGACCGTCGGGTCAAAGAGCTGGGGCTGACCCTCTTGACCCACGTCAACCAGGAGGGGATATCGCAGGGGATCACCCCCTTTACCCACGGAAGTTCGGTCTACACCGACGTCATGAAAACCGAAGGGCTCAAACAGGCGCTTCGCTATTACGAATTCGACGTCCTTTTCGGAGGAGCGCGCCGTGACGAGGAGAAAAGCCGTGCCAAAGAGAGGGTGTTTTCGTTTCGCGACCGGAAAAACCGCTGGGACCCGAAAAACCAGCGTCCGGAGCTGTGGAACGTCTACAACTGCCGTATCCACAAAGGGGAGAGCATGCGGGTGTTTCCCCTCTCCAACTGGACCGAACTGGATATCTGGCAATACATCCGTTTGGAGAAGATTCCGATCGTTCCGCTCTATTTTTCGGCACCGCGCCCGGTGATCGAACGCAAAGGGGTGACGATCATGGTCGACGACGAGCGTTTTCCGCTTGAAGCGGATGAAAAACCGCTCATCAAGAACGTCCGTTTCCGGACGCTGGGATGTTATCCGCTGACGGGGGCGGTGGAGAGCGAAGCCTCAAGCCTCAACGAGATTATCAAAGAGACGCTCGTTGCCCGGACGAGCGAACGCAACGGACGGCTGATCGACGGCGATCAGGCCGCCTCGATGGAGAAGAAAAAAATAGAAGGATATTTCTGATGAAGCACGAAAACCCTGAGAACCTCTCGGATATCGAGGGGTATCTCAAAGAACACGAACACAAAGAGCTGCTTCGTTTTATCGCCTGCGGAAGCGTCGATGACGGCAAAAGTACCCTCATCGGACGGCTGCTGCACGATTCCAAAACGATTTTCGACGATCAGCTCGCATCGCTTGAAGCCGACAGCCGGCGCAGCGGTACGACCGGTGAGAAGATCGATCTGGCATTACTGGTGGACGGATTGCAGAGCGAACGGGAACAGGGGATTACGATCGACGTCGCCTACCGCTATTTTACGACCGATAAGCGAAAGTTCATTATCGCCGATACGCCCGGGCATGAACAATATACCCGGAATATGGCGACCGGGGCCTCTACCGCAGACTTGGCGATCATACTCGTCGACGCCCGCTACGGAATCGTCACTCAAACCCGGAGACACTCGTACATCGTGAGTCTGCTGGGGATACGCAACGTGGTTCTGGCGGTCAATAAAATGGATCTGGTCGGATTTGACCGGGCGGTATTTGAGAGTATCGATACCCAATACCGCGAGTTTGCCGAAAATCTCGGGATAAGACGGGTCGTATCGGTTCCCGTCTCGGCACTGGAGGGGGATAACGTCGTGGTTGAAAGCCCAAATACCCCCTGGTACGAGGGGCTGAGTCTGATCAACATACTCGAAGAGATTCCGCTGGCCCGGGATACGCCGGATGAGCCGTTTCGTTTCCCGGTACAGTACGTCAACCGGCCGAATCTTGATTTTCGCGGTTTTGCCGGAACGGTGGTGTCGGGATCGATCCGGATCGGAGAGGAGATTACGGTCTATCCGTCAAAAAAACGCTCATCGGTCAAATCGATCGTAACCTATGACGGCGCACTCCCTTCGGCACGCCGGGGCGAGGCGGTCACGATTACCCTAAACGACGAAATCGACGTAGGAAGAGGCAGCATCATCGTCCGCTCCCATGAGACGATTGCGTGCGCCGACACCGTCGATGCGTATCTGGTCTGGATGGACGAGGAGACGTTCTCGCCCGGAAAAAGCTATTGTTTCAAACGATCGACCTCCACGACGACCGCTTTTGCCGACTCGATCGAATACCGTATCGACGTCAACACGCAGGCCAAACATCCCGCCGGGGTACTTAAACTCAACGACATTGCTCTGGTGCGTCTGGTTTTAGGCGATACGGTCGCGTTCGATACGTATGAGAACAACCGTGATCTGGGCGGTTTTTTGTTGATCGACAAACTGACCAACCAGACCGTCGCCGCCGGCATGATCGTCGGGACGCACGGCGGGGAGCAAAACCTTCGCGCCACGACGGCATCGGCGTTTGAAATCGAGCTGAACGCGCTGGTGAGGAAACATTTTCCGCATTGGAACGCCGCAGTGATCGCCTAGGAGGACCCATGAACCAAGAAACCAAAGCCCAGCGGATCGAACGTATCAAGCGGGAAAAAGACGGCTTTGACGTACTCGATTCGATCTACCGCTACGCGAGTACGGGAGAAGAGATCGACCCCGAAGACCTGGATCGTCTGAAATGGTACGGACTCTATACGCAAAACCGCGTTGCCCAGGACGACAATGACCCGACGCAGTATTACATGCTTCGCGTACGGTTGCCAAACGGCCACCTATCATCGTATCAGGCGATCGTACTGGGGGAAATCT
Source organism: Sulfuricurvum sp. (assembly GCA_050178755.1). GTDB lineage: Bacteria > Campylobacterota > Campylobacteria > Campylobacterales > Sulfurimonadaceae > Sulfuricurvum. The sequence goes on from JBFXFU010000010.1 coordinate 8,799, forward strand.
CGGTGCAGTACGCCCGGCACAGCGCGGATGCGACGACCCGGCAGGATATCCAGTTCCACTGGATCCGTTTCAAGGACCTGCCCGAAATATTCCATCGTTTGGAATCAGCGGGATTGAGCGTCGTTCAGGCATCGGGAGACTGCCCGCGCAACATCGTCACCTGTCCACTCAACGGTCTGGACGTAAACCAGATCGACGACGTACGGGACCTTTTGGCGCAGCTGAATGCCCTGTATCTTTCCAACCGGGAGTTTTCGAATCTGCCGCGGAAGTTCAAGGTAGGGTTGTGCGGATGTTCACGCTACTGTATCGGGCATGAAGTGCAGGATTTGGCCTTCACCGCATCGAAAACAGACGATGGCGGCGTCCGTTTCTGCGTCAGCGTCGGGGGAGGTCAGGCGAGCAACCGCCGTATTGCCGACATGATCGGATACGTCCGGCGTGAGGAGGTAATTCCGCTGGCCGAAGCCGTAGCCCGTATCTACCGCGACCACGGCCGTCGGGACAACCGTTCCAAAGCCCGTTTGGGGCATTTGATCGAGGCATGGGGCGTTGAACGGTTCGTACGCGAACTCGAAACCCTCTCGCAGATCACTCTGGAGCCGTACGAAGCTCAACCGTTCACTCCGTATCCACAACGGAACCATTTCGGGGTCTCGCCGACGATCGTGTACGGAATGCACACCGTCGGATGCGCGTTGTACAGCGGCCGTTTCGGCGGCGAGATGCTGATCCGCCTCGGGCGGATGATGGAGTTGTACGGCATCGGGGAGATCGCTCTGACGCCGACGCAGAATTTCGTCCTGCTCGGCGTCCACAGCGATACCGTCGAAGCCTTGCTCGAATCGCTCAACGCGGCGGGATTTCGTCCCCATCCGGGGGCGTTTGAAGCCCGGACGCTTGCGTGTACCGGTCTTGAGTACTGCAAATTCGCCCTGAGTGAGACCAAATCCCTCGCGATCAGCGTCGTAGGGTATTTGAACCGTACGTTCGCCGATTTCGACGAACCGATCAGCATCAGTATCAACGGATGCCCCAACGCCTGTGCCCATCCCCACATCGTCGATCTGGGGTTTGTAGGGGCCATGGTGAAAAAAAGCACCGAACGGATTGCCGGTTTCGAACTGCTCGTCGGCGGGTGGCTCGAAGGAGAACGCAGCCGTTTTGGTATCCGTACCGGAATCAAACTGGCGCCGAATGAAATCGCCCCTTACCTCGAAACGCTGATTAATGAGTATCGAGAGGGGGGACATGAACGTTTTAGAAGCTATTTATTGGAGAAATTTAATCATGAACCGGCTCTTTCGCCCCCTGCTGGAGAAGGGGGATAATCTTGAACAGATCGTACGCAGTACGATCGGCGTCCATAAACGGCGCTATTTTGACTATACCGCTTCGGGACTCGCGTATGCGCCGATAGAAGAGCGCCTCCGCGAAGTACTCGAAACCTACGCCAACACCCATTCCAAAGAGGCGGCAATGGCCGAAACAACCGACCGTTATTACCGCGAGGCGCGTTCGCACCTCAAATCGCTTCTGGAACTGGACGATGAATTCGCCCTGTTGGGATGCGGCTCCGGCGCGACGGCGGCGCTCAAACGGTTGCAGGAGTTGCTGGGGATCTACATTCCCCCCTCAACCCGACGCCGTTACCCGTCGATCGTCCCGGAGGAGCGTCCTCTGGTCATCATCGGTCCTTATGAGCACCATTCCAACGACATCAGCTACCGGGAGGGGATATGCGACACGGTCCGCATCGGTCTGGACGACCGCGGGCTTGTCGACTTAACCGAGCTCGAAACGGTGCTCGAAGCGAACCGGAATCGGGAGATGATCGGGTGCTTTTGCATCGCGTCAAACGTCTCGGGTACGATAACACCGTTTGAAGCGATTTCGGCATTGCTGCGGCGTTACGGTGCGATGGTCTGCTTCGATGCGGCTTCGTCGTCGCCCTACATGAACGTCCCGAGCAACCTCTTTGACGCGATGGTCTATTCTCCCCATAAACTTTTGGGGGGACCGGGATCGTGCGGGTTGCTGGCGATTCGGAAACGTTTTATCCCTACCGAGGGGTCGCCGACGTTTGCCGGAGGGGGGACGGTTCAATACGTCAGCCGATCCAGCCACTATTTTATCAGCGACGCCGAAGAGCGCGAAGACGCGGGAACCCCCGCCATCTTGCAGCTGATCCGTGCGGCGCTGGCGTACCAGTTGCGCAACGAACTGGGTCTTGAATGGATCAAACGGCGCAAATCGGGTCTCTACCGCCATCTCGTTTTGAAAATGAAAGCGCTGGAGGAGGTCGAGTGTTACGGATGCAGGGAGGCTGAAAATATCGGTATACTCTCGTTTAACGTCCGAAGCGTCGATCCGTATACGCTGTGCGCCGATCTCTCCGATTGTGAGGGGATTCAGACCCGGGCCGGATGCTCCTGCGCGGGTCCGTACGGACATGACCTGCTGGATATGGCCGACGACGAACCGTTTGAAAACCGTCCGGGCTGGCTGCGGATCAGCGTCCATTATTCCCATTCCGCGGACGATATCGACGATCTCGTCGAGGCAATCAAACGTTCCATAGGGAGGCTCAAATGAACCGTGGAAAAATTTACCTCGTCGGATGCGGACTGGGGGATGTCGATTTGCTCACCCTCAAGGCGTATCGGATCATCCGCGAAGCCGACGTCATTTTGTACGACCATCTCATTTCCGAAGCGATTTTGGATCTGATTCCCCCATCGAGGGAAAAAGTCTACGTCGGAAAACAAAACGGCAAACACAGTATCCCACAAGAGGAGATCAATCGTCTCATCGACGCTTACGCCTCCCGAGGACTCAGCGTCGCCCGTCTCAAAAGCGGAGATCCCTACATTTTCGGGCGCGGAACGGAAGAGGCGCTGTATCTGCTGGGATTGGGATATTCGGTTGAAGTGATTCCGGGGATTTCATCCTCGGTCGCCGCCTCCGAGTGTGCGGGGATCCCCCCTACGGCGCGAGGATATGCGGCCGGATTCTCGGTCGTCTCGGCCCATTTGCAAGATTCGCGTTTTCACGATGAGTGGATCGGTCTGCTCAAACTTCCCAACCATACCACCATTGTGTTGATGGGGTTGAGCGTCGTGGAACAGATACGGGACGCAGCGCTGAGGGAGGGGATTTCGCCTGCGCTTCAGGCCGCCATCGTCTCCAATGCCTCACGCCCGCAGCAGACGACCCGCGTAACGACGCTCAACGATTTGCCGATCGCGGCGCGCGAAGCCCAAAGCCCCGCCATCATCGTATTCGGCAACGTGGTCGAACTCTACGGCACCCTTCCGGAACTTTATTCACTGACCTAATGCACTTGATGAAACCAAGTGCATATAGGGCAGTTTGTTTCCATATCCGAAAAATAGAAGAAGCTTTAGGGGATTGCAGGAATATTTGTCCCTGTTACTTTCAGTAAACAATTTATCAATATTTTAAAGCGTTAATTTTAAACATCACAATACTAAGTTGCTTTTCATTAATATTTCTGCTTAAGATATTAAATCGAAATTTAATTTATGAAAAAATGTTTACTATTTGTTTTCTTGGGGGCGATGAGCGTCTATGGGCGTGACGTCGCTCTGGAGGAACTACAGACCTCTGCCTATGAGCATTCGCAGAGAATACGGATGCACCGACTCGATACCATGATCGAAACGTCAAGGCTCAAAGAACTCTATGCCGGTTTGTATCCGCAGCTCTCATTGAATTACAATGGCGAGTATAACCACAATCTCGATCCTTCGGCTTCGGGATATCTCTCCGTCGGTGGGGTAACGATCAACTCCACCATCCCCTACAAACACTCCGCAGCGTTGGGACTGAACTAAACTATGAAGGTAAAGAGGGACTTATCGATGTCGAACGGATGCGGTAAGGATAAAAAGGTTTTAGATATCAGTATGCATTCCCAAGCTGGAGCTTGGGAACGAGAAAAAGAAAGGTTACTTAAATCACAAGGTATCAATTCCTTTACACCGAGGGATTATGATAAAGACCCGATAGTGATAGAGGATTATAATCCTTTATTTGGATGGTTAAGTTTTAAATATCTTTTATTCCCTTCGCTTATTATAGCAATCATCATTGAACCACATAAGTTATGGATGTTGTTGATTTCAATTCTACCTGAATATTACATATATCGAAATAGTAAAGGAAAAAGAAAAATATTTTTATACAAAGATAGAATTTGTTACAAACATAATGATCAAAAAATTTCTGAAATATTCTTGGAACAAAACCCAAGATTCTTTCGTTCATTTCAAAATTTTTATCATAAATCACAAGACAGATTAACTTTCTGGCATCTAATTGCAGTGTTTTTAATGGGTTGGTTAATTACCAAATCATTATTACTTAACTCATTAATATTTCTTATAGTATTTAGCATAATAATGATTGCTTTTCAAATCACAAAATGGATACTAAGTAAAAACGGTTATCGATTTTTTCATGCTGTTTTAGTGTTTCATGATGATGAAGTCATAGGAATTTCACTGCTTAATGACAATGATTACATAAAAGTTGAAGAATATTTTGGTGTACATGGTATAGCTATCAATACTCTTCCAGTTTTCCATAAATTGATTTATGGTTTTGAAAAAATAGAAATAAAATAAGGAAAAAACGATGGATGCTTCCCTCGTTCCCAAGCTCCAGCTTGGGAATGCATATGAAAGCTTATCCGTAAGTGCCTAAAATGGGAAGAAGCCGCTATAAAGTGTATGAGCCGACCCATCCGCATTTCATCACGTGTACCGTATTACATTGGATACCGCTGTTCACACGCCCAGAGAGTGTGAATATCCTTTTTGAGAGTTTCAGATATTTACAAAAAAACGACAATTTCAAACTCTTTGCCTACGTCATATTGGAAAATCATCTGCACATGATAGCCGCTAGTGACGATATCTCCCAAAGTATCAAAAAGTTCAAAAGCTATACCGCTATAGCACTGCTCGAACTCTTACAGCTAAACCGCGTCCAGACCATCCTCGATCAACTTGCTTTTTATAAAAAAGCTCATAAAACCGAGACAACCTATCAGCTATGGCAAGAAGGATCAGCATTCAAACGGATACAAAGCGAAGCAATGATGATTGAACGTATCAACTACATCCATAACAATCCACTCAAACGGGGCTATGTGGATGAAGCAATCCATTGGCGTTATAGCAGCGCACGAAACTATGAAGGCAAGGAGGGACTTATCGATGTTGAACGGATATGGTAAGAATAAAAAGGTTTTAGAGATTAGTATGCATTCCCAATGAGGACGTTGGGAACGAGAAAGATAATGAAAAAATCAATGAAAGAAGAGGTACACGATGTGGAAGATTAAGAGTTTAGTTATGGTGTTTGCTTTAGCCATAGGCGTAGTGGGGGCAACAGCAGAAGAGACGAATGTGTCATTAGTGAAAAATATTGCACAGGGTGAAATACCCAAGGGTATAACTGATCTGATGTCATCGCAGTATGGGGCAAAAAATTACAGTAAAAGCAAGCACTGTTGGAAATACCATTATCATGACACAGGTATATCTGGAATGCCAGAAGATTTAACCTACTGCATAGAACCCAAAAAATATGTTATTCAAACTATAAACGGTAAACCTTTAACATTTCTTTTGGCAAATAGCGATAGTAACTCACCTGAAGAGAGCAGTCGTAATACACCAGGCATGATGGGTCTTTTTGTTCTTGATGAAAATGGAAAAATCATAAGTAAAAATAAAGTAATAATGACTGGATCAAGTGGTTATACCGGTTCTTATGCCGCAAAATTTCAGCAGATTGGTAAACAGCAATATGCGTGGATTTTTAGAAATGGCGTAACGTATCAAGGTATTAATATTTCAAATTATGAAATATATGCGCCTATTAATTCACATTATCCACGTATTGCCATTATTGATGAACAATTAGAAGATGATCAAACTATCCGTACATTAGACTTTATTAATGATGGAAGTGAACATTATCCGATTCAAATATACAAAATCATTGATGATAAAAAAGAAAAATACAAAAAAATGATTTTTGATAAAAAACAAAACATCTACATTGATGAAAAATAATGAATATGTATTTTTTCCCTCGTTCCCAAGCTCCAGCTTGGGAATGCATATAAAAGCTTATCAGTAAGAAATACCTGAAATGGGAAGAAGCCGCTACAAAGTGTATAAGCCGATCCATCCGCATTTTATTACGTGTACGGTACTGTACTGGATACCGCTCCGAGAGTGTAGTTACCTGACCTGCCATTTTGCGGGCTTTGCCCGTAAAATGCGTAACATTAGTTATTCAGATAAAATACATTGTTTTCTGGCTCAGACGTTCCCCCTCGTCGACCAGTTCCTGCAGGGTCTGGGAAAAGAGCTCCCGCATCCCCGTCCGGGTCCGCTCCCACAGTCGGTCGAGTACCGCATTGTCGCTTTGAAGTGCCTGGCACAGTTCACCCTCCATCGTGGCGATGACGTCGTATACCGTGATGTCACAAGGGGCTTTGAGCAACCTGTAGCCGCCGTGAGCTCCCCGAACGCTCTGGATCAGGCCGCCGTTACGCAATGCCGCGAGGATTTGTTCGAGATAGTTTTGGGGAATGGAGCCTTTTTCGGCGATTTCGTGGATTTTGAGTTGTCCTTGTCCATAGTGGCGCGCGAGCTCGTACATCGCCGCCAGACCGTACGAACCTTTTGTCGTGATTCCAGCCAACCGTGACTCCTTATGTGAATGTGTGCGATATCAATGGATGAAAGTATACGCAGTTTTGTGCGCCGAAGGGCGCTTTTTTTAAGAAAATGCTTTTGGATAGATTTTTTTGATGACGTAATAGACCTGGCACCCGACGCAATAGCCAAAAAGCAGATAGGGGACGGCACAGGCAAGATAGATGGCCGCGACGACCAATCCCAACACTTCCAATCCGGCGACGTGCGCTACTTCCAGCACGGCAATGAATCCCAGTCCGAAAAATGCCGCCAGCCGTTTGGCTCCGGCATCTTCCATCCGGACCGGAAGGTAGAGGGCTTTTTGGGCGATCGACGAAATGCGCTGTATCGGGCTGAGATGTTTGAATCCGTACAAACGCAAAGCGAAATCGGCCATCAAAAAGACAAGTATCGCCGACGCGTGCGTGACGAGATAGGTTACGACTCCGGCCGTAACGAAAAAGGTATTGATGCGGACGACCGTCGCATCGACCTGACGGAAAAGAAGCGGGCATTGTTGGGACATAGGTTGCGTCCTCCTTTGATTTTCGTCATCGTAACGTTGAAACGCAGATATTGTCAAGTAAACATAGTAAATTACTATGATATAAATCTATATGCATGGTTTCAAATTCTTAAGTGGCTCGAAGTCACTTAGTGCAGTAATTTTTCACAAGCCTCTTTGGTGATCGGTTTATAATAATAGTACCCTTGGATAGAATTAATTCCATTGCTTCGTAAAAATTCCATCTCTTCTTCCGTTTCCACCCCTTCAGCCAAAACTTCCAAATTAAGACCTTTGGCTAACGCGATAATCGTTTTAACAATCGTCTGGTTCTTATATTCATGCATAATGTTACGAATAAAACTAATATCAATTTTAAGTTTATCGATCGGAAGATTTTTGAGATACGATAATGATGAGTATCCGGTACCAAAATCATCAATAGAGATATGAAATCCTTTTAAACGTAGTTCTTCCAGTATCAAAATGACTTTTTCAGGATTAGAGATGATAGACCTCTCGGTAATCTCCAGTTCAATCCATCGTGGATCACTATCCGTTTCGTCCAGAAGTTTGTCAATCGTCGATATAAAATCTGAATGCATCATTTGTCGAGCGGCTATATTCACCGCTATACGACCGAATCTGATGTTTGAATCCGCCCACTCTTTTGCCGTTTGAAAACATTCTCGCAAAACGTAATTTCCGATATCGATAATCAGTCGACTCTCTTCGGCAATTGGAATAAAAACGGACGGAGATATCGCAAACCACCGTATTAAACTTTCAAAACCGATAATTTCATTGCTGTTTGGATCGATTTGCGGTTGAAAATTAAGGGTCAATTCCCGGTTCTGAAGAGCTTTCTTTAGATTGCTTGCAATAGTGATATGAGAAAGTGCATTATCAGTAAATTCGGAAGTAAAAAAACTATAGGTATTTTTGCCGTTTTGTTTTGCATTATGCATGGCAGCGTCTGCATTTTGAAGAAGTTCTTCTGTATTGGTAGCATCAATAGGATAAAATGCGATTCCGGTACTCACAGTGATATAGACATCAATATCTGTTATTTTAAAAGGATTTTCAAGATTCTTCATAAGTGTTTGAATGTAACGATTCAGTAATTCTCGATCATTGTTGCAGGATGCAAGTACAACAAATTCGTCCCCTCCCGTACGAACGACGAAAGAATCTTCCGGCATACTAATGCGTAAAAGCTCTGCAAACATAATCAGTATCTGGTCACCAAAACGATGGCCGTATGAATCATTAATATCTTTAAACCCGTCCACATCAATGAACATCAATGCAAAAGAAGCAGAAGTTTTGTAAAGTGTTTTGGTTTCCAGCATTTTAAGCAAAGCCAAACGGTTGGGGAGTCCGGTAAGGGAATCGTGATGCGCCATATGATCAAAACGGTTTTTTTCTTCAAGAATACGATTTTGATCTACTTCTTGTTGTGTGATATCTTCAAAAGTTATAACCGATCCGATTTGCTTCTTCTCCATTAATACGGGAGCAACCGTCACATGAACTGGAAAATGCGTTCCATTCTTACGAATGAAACGGTGCTGAATATGGATGGTTTTACCATTCAATACGGCAAGTTTAATCGTACATTCGTCACTAACCGCATCATTCCCGTCTATCGGATGATAGTGAAAAACAGTATGCGGGAATTGACCGATTATGTCATTTTCTGCAAGACCTAAAAGCTTTAAACCGGCCTTATTCATATACGTGCAGCAATCGTTCTGATCAACGGTATATATTCCTTCGGCAATATTTTCAAACATCGTTTGGTGCTTGAGAAGCTGGATTTCATTTTGTTTTCGTTCGGTGATGTCTCTCGATACACCAAACACTCCGAGCAACGATCCATCTTCATTATAAATTGGACCTTTTGTTGCCCAAAAGATTTTTTCTTTACCCGTTAGGGTAGTGGCGCATTCTTCCTGACTTCTTATGATCCCTTCTTGTAAAATATTTTGATCAAAATCTTGAAGTTTTTTTGCCCCTTCCTGTGTAAACAATGCTTCATCCGTCTTTCCAATCACTTCTTCCGGATTCTTGCCCGTTATTTCGGCTGCACCCCGATTGAATAAGAGATATTTTCCTTCTTTGTCTTTGATAAAAATAGCATCAGGCGTACTATTGACAATCGTATCCAATAAAGTATTGGACCGATTACGTTCAATTTCATCAATTTTTCGATCCGTGATATCTTGCATTACTCCATGAGCACTAACCACTTTACCCCCAACAATCACGGGTTCTCCTGCTACTCTTAGCCATTTGTTGATACCTTTAGCCGAAATAATTTCCAGTTCCAGATCGTAAGGTTTTCCAAAATGGATCAGTTCTTCTACGGCCTGTTGAATTATGGGACGTGAATTTGGAGCATAAAACTCTATCCCTTTCTTAACATCGATCGGTTCACCCTCCGGAAGGTCATGAATGCGGATGATTTCATCAGTCCATTCACCTTTTAAGGTATCAACATCAAAACTCCATCCTCCTATTTTCGCAATCTTATTGGTACGTTCCAGTAGTTTTTCTTTTTCTTGAAGCATTTGAAGGGCCATTTTTTCCCGCGTAATATTGGCGGCGATGACAATGAACTCTCCCTCTTTAGGACAGTAAACGGAAAAGTTGTACCATTGGTCGAATGATTTTAAATAATGTTCCCATTTACGTGGTTTTCCACTAGAAGCCACTTCACTAAAAATTTGTAGAGATTCAGGATTTTCATGAGCGTATTGAGGAATAAATTCACTGATTTTTCGACCGATGACATTATGTAATCCTGTCATTGATTCAAATATTTTATTGACACTGATATATTCATAATCGATCGGAATGCTATTCTCATAAATCATACGACAATGAGCGACAGAATCAAGCATGTTGTCAAATAGATCCTGATACATTAAATTAGTTTTTTGCAGTCTCTTTTCAAGTTTACTTTTTTCTTCAATGATCTCAATTTGTTGCATATACACACGGTATTGAGAATGTAAAAATCGTAAAATCAGCATGTAGAGGAGAATTGAAGTTGAAACAACGTAAAAAAAGCCTTTATAGGTTTGAAAAACATTAAGTTCACTATTATTTTGAGCAATTTGTGAAACGGCAAAATCTGAAAAATAGATCCATGCTATCCCAATCAAAAAATAGGTTCCGGCAATAAATAGTGCACTAAAATTTGAATATTGTTTAAGTTTCACTTTTGTTACTTTTTTATTCAATTATATCCCTTATAGTACAATAATAAATATTATTCAGGTTATACGGTATTTTACAAATGAATAGTGAAAAATAAGAAAATCATAATTCATGGAGAAAATACATTTCTTTGATGCTGTCTAAACAATAACGGCGCAAATGCCGGTAAATACGGGGTTCCAAGTTGAAAATACGAGTCTATTACGAAGATACTGATCTAGGCGGAGTCGTCTATCACTCCAATTATCTCAATTTTTGCGAGCGGGCGCGAAGCGAACTGTTTTTTTCGAGGGGACTCTCTCCCGTATCGGAGGAGGGACATTTTGTTGCCAAACATATCGACGCCGATTATTTTAAAAGTGCGCGTTTGGGCGATGTTTTGGACGTGCGGACTACGCTGGTAGAGATGAAAAGCGTCTCTTTTACACTGCTTCAGGAGATTTATCGGGATACGGAACTGATCTATCGGCAAAGTATCGTTCTGGTTCATTTGGGATTTGACGGAAAAATGAAAAAAATAGGAAATTCCGAGAAAGTGTTTTTTGAGACAATCGGTCCGGCAGGGACCGGAGATTAAAAAAGGGATTTGAGTTTGCTTTGGGTGTGTTCGATCGCTTCAAGGATAGGTTGATTCTGGCGCAAGAGAGCAATATCGGTTGGCGACATACCGTCATTGCTTAAGCGCGTTGCGGAAGCACCGTGATCAAGCAAATAAAGTGCGATCGGATTGTGCCCCTTCCATATTGCCAGATGCAGTGCCGTAGCACCGCCGCTATCGACGGCGTTGACGTCAGCACCTTTGTCAACCAAATACCGGACCGCTTCTTCGTTTCCGATCCAGCTGGCGTACATCAGAATCGTTTTGTTGTTGTCGTCCCGCATCGCATTGGCGTCGACCGTGTTCTGTACGTTTTGCTCAAAGCCGGACATATCATTCCGGTCCAGCAAACCGACAAGATTTAAAATTTCTGCCGCCTGTACGCCGCACAGTAGAAAAAATGAGATTAAAAACGTTTTTTTCATCGAGAAATCAGCTTTTGAATTCCGCGATGAACTCTTGGATATCATCGTAAAGCGCTTGAAGGTCCTCTTCATGTTCGACTTCATCGGCCAGTATCTGAGAGACCATGTCGTACGTGATAATATCTTTTTCCCGTGTCAAATCAAGGATATTGGAATATACGCTAATCGCGCATTGTTCCCCTTTGATCGCCTGTTTAAGGACATTACGAACATCCGGGTCTTCCGGTGCATCGTATCCGCAGTTTCCGTTGACAAGCCATTCGGAGGGGTGCAGGGCAGGTGTTCCTCCAAGCTGGATAATACGATCGCAGACCATCGTCGCATGACGGAGTTCGTCGGCCGCGTGTTGGGTCAGCTCGGCGATTGCGGCATCTTTCATTAACCCCTTGACGACTTTGGCTTCGATAAAATATTGATAGTATGCCAGCCATTCATCGCAATAGGCTTTATTGAGCTGTTCATAAACGGTTTGCGCTTCAATCCCTTTTAACAGGGAAATACCTCTTTTGGCCATGATGTCCCCTTTCGTGAGCGGTGCTCTGATGGTTGTGTAACGCTCACACTGTAACACTCAATCTCTTAAAGGATAATTATTTTCCATAAGTGAATTTAATGCGACAGAATCGTTTATCGCAAACCCTCGCGGTTTGATCGGCATAATGATGCTGCTTTGTTTTAACCGTTTTAAAGTGCGGGAAAGGGTTTCGGGGGTAATCCCCAAATGGTGTGCAATATCAAAAGCTTTGGAACGTACAAAGATATCGGCATCGTCATGCAGGAGTCGGGCGACTTTAGCAACCGCATTCGGCGCACTCAGGCGTTGCAGCGATTGTTCGAGAACCGATATTTTGGAAGCAAGTGAGGAGATGATGGTGATTCCCAACGTAGGGTCATCGGCCAATAAAGCTAGAAACGGATCTCGCTGCAGTTTCAAGACCGTTGAATGTGTCGTACATTGTGCCGTTGCGGGATAGGGGATTTTTCGCAGGTTAGCCATTTCTGCGATCATGGATGGGGCACGGAAACGGTGCAGGGCAATCGTACCCGATTCGGAAGCCGACTTGATAATTGCAACTTCCCCAGCAAGCAAAAAATGAAAATAGTGGCTCTCTTCACCTTCAAAAAAAAGATACTGATCCGCTTCGTATTCCCGAATGATACTGATGTTCTCGATATTGTGGAGTTGAAGAGGCGACAGGTGAGCAAAAACGTCAGATATTCCGAGTACCTCGGACAGGCGCGAATCAGAGGGGCTCAAAGCCGTACTCTTTTGCATGCAGAAGCTCTACCGGATAGATAACCTGGGCATTAAGGAGACGCATCGGATAGGTCCGTTCCGTATGCGTCAGAAGCGCTACCAGATAATCGATACCGACACTGCTGGTATAGTTGACCCAGTCAAACCGGATATCATTCCCCATTAATTCGTTTGACTGGTAGATGGCCGTAGAAAATTCAACCAGAGAATTGGCCAAGATCATACTCTTTCGATCATTGTACTGGGTTAACGTGAGCAGTGTGGGATCGACATTGATTTGCGTCGAAAGGATATTCCGTTTTTTGATCCCTTTGAAGGTGAGGTGGGCAGCCAATACCGAACTTTTAACAACCGGTATATGCATTACGATGCTGGAACGGTTGAACAAGGAGGGTTTCTCAAGGTATGCGACAATTTTATCCCCTTTAAGATCGACGGGATAGGAAGCAAATTTTTTCTTCGATGCGTCAGCAGAGAGATAGAGGGATTCGGTTTTCTCTTTTAACAGAGTCCCGATGGAAGAATTATCGTAAAAAACCGCTACCGAATCGGACATATACGGCAACAGTGCTTTGATCTGCATTTCGTAATCAATCGAGCCGAAAATGATATTGGACGGAGCATCCGGAAATTCCCGTTTATGGACGGTAGGGATAAAAATAGGCAAACGGCTTTCCACCGAAACGAGATGGGTGACCCCGTTCATCGTCAGCGGCGCGAGAATGGCAGTAAATCCTTCGTTGCGGATTGATTGCAGTGCGGTATCGATCGATTCGGGTTTTTCATCCGTAATATCGAACCGTTTGAGCGTGTATCCGCCGTTTGGATTTAATCCTATGAGCGTGGCAAGAGCAACGTTATAGACCGATTGTGAATAGCGCCCTATAACGCTGGGAGAACCCAATACGGCGATTTTGACGACGGGAAGCGTTGGCTTGGATGAACCGGCTTCGTATCCGAATAAACCGGCAGCCAAGAGGGCAAAAAGGATAAAAAGTCGAAAAAATTTCATGACAGCTGAGCCTTAATCGTCAATAAATCGCGCATAGCGTCTTTTTTCAGGGAAGGGTTGCGTAATAAAAAAACGGGATTATAGGTTGCTATGACCACGGAACGCCCAAAGGGCACTACTTCCCCCCGAAGACGTTCGAAGTCGTTCGCTTCTCCCAAAACCAGACGCAGCGCATCGGGACCCAGCGGAACGATCACGCTGGGGGAAATCACGTCAAGCTGACGGGATAAAAACGGTGCACAACTGGAACACTCGCTTGGAGAAGGGGTTTGAAATCCAAACGGTTTGCATTTGACGGCATGGGTAAGGTAAACATCGTGAACCGAAAGATTTAATACTTTTTCGATCATGTCTTTAAGCATATTTCCCGACCGACCGACGTAGTACCCATTACTCTCATCTTCGGCAGCCGAAACGTAGGCGTCAACAAACACGATTTTGGCATGGGGATTCCCGTAGCCACTCATGCTTTGGCGTCTGGATTTACTCAGATCACACAAATAGCAATCGCGTATGCTCTGTTCAAGCATCGACAGGGACGAAGGCAATCCCTCCGACGCTTTATGGGAGCCGGATACCGCATTGGGTGTAATCGGATCGATATAATGATACCCCAATATCCGGAGTCGGTAAAGATTTTGCAATAAAGCAAGATTTTGATATGAATCCACACATTCCTCTTTGGGTAAATCGAAATAACTGAAGGACGATTTGTTGTAGATAATTCGATAACTATTTATTGTCGGAGAGTTTAGGATAAAGAGGGTTAAACCGAGATAAAGGGGGATTCTCCCCCTCCAAAGAAGTTATTCAGCGACGTCAACTTCTACCGGGGTAGATTCCCAGATACCGTGTTTGGTGCAGTAGCTTTGTGCAACCAGTTTGAGTTTTTTACCACTCGGAACGATGTTGAATGTCACGGTTGCGTGACCTTTTGCACCTTGTCCACCGAGCATACCGGCAACGAAATCGGCTTTTGCGATCAATGATTCGCCATTATACAATTGGATCCCTTCGATGAAGTGGTCGAAATCGTCCGGATGAGAGTATTCATTCCCCATTTTGACGGTAACGGCAAAAGGCTCACCTGCTTTTGCAGAACTTTCACAGTGGATAAACGGAGAGTGACGGTCGATGTAATCTTTTTTGGCTTCACGGTCAACAGTGCTGATGTCGACATAACGATTGATAGTTGGCATATACTTTCCTTCGGATGTAATTTTAGAATGATAAGGACATTGTACAACCGAAATCTTTTATTCATCCCTAAAGAGGACACTTTATCTCTTAATTAATTTTTTCCAAAGCAACAGCGGTTTTTAACCATCCTGCTAGTAAAATCGGGTCCAAAATTTTTGAATTAAGTCATGATTGGATGTTATCGATGCTAAAACCTCTTTTGATCGAAATCGGTGTGGAAGAACTTCCGGCGATTCCACTGCTCAAAGAACTCCCTGAAATGGAAAAGAAGTGGGCGGCCGTACTGGAAAAAAATGCTCTGTCCGGAGCGTTTGAGTTTTATTACACACCTAGACGACTGGTCCTGTGGCACCGCGAATTCAAAACGGCTCAGGACGATCGGATTGAAGAGTTTTTCGGAGCACCCGTTGAAATCGCCGTAAAAGACGCTCAGCCCACTCCGGCCGCGCTCGGATTTGCGAAAAAATGCGGCGTGTCGTTTGAAGAACTCGGTCGAAGTGAAAAAAACGGCAAAGAGGTCCTCTATTATTCCCGTACCGTTTCGGGCCGTCAGAGTACGGACATTCTGGGGGCGATGATGGATGAATGGATCAAAAGCCTCAACTTCGGTAAATCAATGCGATGGGGAAGCAATCAAGAGTCCTTTATCCGTCCGATACGATGGGTGAACGTCATGCTTGACGATGTCAAAGTAGACGTTGAACTTTTCGGAATCAAATCGGAAAAACTGACCTACGTTCATCGGATCAGCCGTTTCGATTCCGTGCCGGTCGATTCGATCGCTTCGTATTTCACCACACTCAAAGAGGGTTCCGTCATTCTTTTCCCCGAAGAGCGGAAAGAACAAATCCTGCAATCTTTTACGGCGCTCGAAAATGAGCATGCGATTACCATCGAAATCGATGAGGATTTGCTCAACGAAGTCGTTGCCATCACCGAAAAACCGACCCCTTTGCTCGGTAAATTCGACGAAAATTTTCTGGAATTGCCGCCGGAAGTCATTATAACGTCGATGAAAGAGCACCAGCGTTATTTCCCGGTGTTCAAAGAGGGTAAACTGATCAATGCTTTTGTCGTTGTTTCCAATGCGCTGACCGACGATTTCAGTAAAGTAATCGAGGGGAACGAACGCGTATTGCGTCCGCGGCTTTCCGATGCACTCTTTTTCTACCGCAATGACCTGAAAAAAGGGCTCACGACCGCAGGTCTCGAAAAAGTAGTCTTTATGAACGGCCTAGGGACGCTGGCCGATAAGATCGGGCGTGAAAAAGTTGTCGCTGCCGAACTGGTTCGAAATTGCAACAGTTGCGGAATAACCCTTTCGGAAGAGGACGTTATTGCTGCTGTAAACCTTGCAAAAGCTGATTTGATGAGTGAAATGGTGTATGAATTCACCGAATTGCAGGGGGTTATGGGGTATTACTACGCTCTGCTTGAAAATCGCTCTGAAGAGCTGGCGGTAGCAATCAAAGAGCAGTACCGCTTTATCGGAGACGAAATTAGCACTCCGTTCAGTGCCGTCGTCAACATTGCCATGAAACTCGACACCTTGATCGGTATGTTCAGCATCGGTGAAGTACCTACCGGATCCCGGGACCCGTTCGCCCTGCGCCGAGCCGTTAACGGGATCATTGCGATTGCCTTGAAACACAATATCCCTCTGGATATTTCAGAATTTATCCGTCGTGAGAGTATTGCTGCTTGCTATCCCGATCGACTTGAGTACGCCAAGAATATCGAAACCTTTATCATCGAACGTTTGGCCGGGGTATATCCGCAGGTCAATCCGTCGATTATCCAGGCTGTTGTTGCCAAAAATGGGACGGTAGATTTGAATATCCTTTCAATTGATCAGAAAATCCGTGCCGTTCATGCAATTGCGTCGTCGGATGCGTTTGCCGATGTATTCTCTACCTTTAAACGGGTCAGCAATATTCTCAAAGACGAAACGATGGATACAGCGTTTCGTGTCAATGAATCTCTTTTCGAAAACGATGCGGAACGTCTTTTGTACGCACAGACCAAAGAGGTAATCAACGGTTCATATTCCACCATTGAAGAGCGTTTGGACGCATTGTTCGGACTCAAAGGCGTTCTTGACGCATTTTTCGACAACGTTATGGTCAATGCTGAAAATCTTGATGTCCGTGCCAATCGGAAAGCACTCGTCGGGATAATATATTCTGAGATTTACGCCGTTGCCGATATCAAAACCATCACCTTATGATGTCATAATCGTAGGTGCGGGTGTCAACGGATGTGCCTGTGCCTATTTTCTAGGAAAAAGCGCTCTTCGTGTCGCACTGATTGATCGGGAGGGAATTGCCGCAGGCGGGAGCGGAGCCGCGGGAGCATTCATCTCACCGAAATTTTCCAAAGGCGGTCCGCTTAAAGAGATTATGGCACAGGCTCATACGGAAGCACTTGATTTTTACGCTACCGATTTTCCCAACCATGCTTTATTCCGGCCTCTCTTGCATATCGCCAACTCTCCTGCCGAATCGGAAAAACTTGCCGTTTATAAATTGTCGACCGAACTCTCTTTTGAAGAGATTCCCGAATTGGTTCGTCAGGCTGTCGTAGCGGATGCTTTTGAAAATGAATCGATTTATCTTTCCCGCGGAGCTATTATCGATGCGAAGGGAGTCTGCCGTGCCATGGCCAAAGGATCGGATTTTTTCTGTATCGACGTTAAAACGCCTATATACGATGAAGCTGAAAAACTTTGGAAGATCGACGGTTTGGAGGCGAGAAACCTGATCGTGACAACCGGTGCGTACCCCAAGATTTTACCTTCCGATTCGGTCAAACTACGGGCAATATGGGGGCATCGTATCGACATAAAAACTTCCACTGAAGTGCCGTGTATTCTGCATCATTACGTATCCGTCTCTCCAAGCGTATCGGAAGGAACGATTGCTATCGGTGCTACCCATGATGTCCATTATAACCCGTTTGACAAAGTACCCTACGACATTCAAACCGGCCGAATGACACTATTGGAAAAAGCATCCAAAACATTAAAATTAAATAATATTGAGTTTCTTGCCGATTACATGGGGCTTCGATCGGGAACCCACGATTATTTTCCGATCTGCGGACCTCTCGTAGACGAAGAAACAACACGAACTGCGTCTGCAAATGGATGTGCGTATTATCCGAACGCATGGATGGTAAACGGTTCGGGAGGATACGGGTTCGTTCTGGCTCCCTATCTGGCCAAAAGACTCGCGGAACATTTAACCTCCGCGGTTGATCTCGACCCCGCGCTTTCGCCGGCACGGTTTTGGTTTCGTTCGATCAAACGTCAGTCGTAGACGACCACTCCGTAATTTTCATCAATTCGGTAAAACCGGCAATCGGGTGTGATGATAAGCTCATCGAGTCGCCCCATCTGAACGTAACTTTTGTCGTTCAACCGGATTCCATTCTCCGTAAAAAACCGTTTTAGATTGACAAATTTGATATCGTTGACGAATTTGTATTCAAAATGGTGATGAAGACGCATTTTTTTATAGCCGAAAATATGACTGTCGATGCCCAGTTGGGTTGCGGCATACTGCGTCGGAAGATAACCGCTTAAATCGGTCAGTTCATGTTCAATATAGGCGTATTTGGGAGGGAGGGTATTTTTTTCCAGAAAAACATAACGGTTCAGTTTGATATGTCGGCTATCGTTCCAGTAAGTATAGGCCGGTGATGAGAGGGAGAGTTTTGCATATATCTCTTTCCAGAGCCAATGTTTGTCCAAAATCGAATAGAGTGCCGACATTGATCTTCTCCCTTATTCGCCGCCGACATCGTTCAAGGCTACCCGTTTCGCGTATAGAAAACGGTCTTTGTAATACCCTTTCTCGATGGAGTCAAACTGGACACGGCGCGCATTGTACGAGGCATGAATCATCTGACCGTCTCCGGCATAGATGGCTACGTGTGAAGGATCGGATTTGTAGGTTCGATAGAAAAGCAGATCTCCAACCTGTAAATCTTTAAGATCGACGGGAGTACCCAATTGAGCCTGTTCAGCTGCGCTGTGAGGCAAGGAGATGCCAAATTGACTGAATACCTGCTGGGTAAAACCGGAACAATCGGTCCGATCGCCTGATTTATTGCCAAATCCGTACGGAGTGCCCAGAAATTCTCTAGCTCGGGAAATCAGACGATTTTTTGCGGAGAGGAGATTGCTGACGAGAGTTGGCGATTTATCGCTGATCGCAGAGTTTTTTTCTTCCGGACAAGCGGCAGCCGCGGCAACCGGAGCGGGCTTGTTCACGACCAGAAACGGTGAAACGTCCTGGCCGATGGCATTAGGATCGCTTTGAACTTTTCTAGGCTCTTTGGGGGTGATCTGACCGACTATCGGAGCTGCGGGAAGAGTGGGGCGCGGCACCATGACAAGAGGACCGTTTCGGGTAAAGGGATTGTCGTTTTCCTTATTTTGATCGTTGCTTTTTTTCAATTCTCTTTCGTATTCGAGGAGCAATGAAGGCTCTTTCCTCGTATCGGCATGTAAGGCAATGGTAATGAAGATTAGCGGTAGCGTTATCCATTGACGACCCATTTACACCCCCTTTTTCACCCGTCTTCATGTCATTATAAAACGAATAACTTTATTTTTATTTATAATCGAATTATTTAATTGATCGTTATGGTACACTTTCTAAAAAAACAAACGGAAAACGGTGGTATTTATGAAAGAAGCGATACTTCTGCTTAATATGGGGGGACCGAACAATCTCGGAGAGGTTGAACTTTTTTTGAAAAACATGTTTAACGATCCCTATATCCTCACAATGAAAAGCAGTCTGTTGCGCCGCTTTATCGCTACGATGATCACCTTTACGCGAACGGAAAAATCTCAGGATATATACCGTCAAATCGGAGGAAAATCACCTTTGGTCGACCATACGAAACGTTTGGTTGACAAACTCCAATCTGCGGTGGGAGAGGAGATAATGGTCGATTTTATCATGCGCTATACTCCTCCGATGGCAACGGAAGTGTGCAGCCGATTGCAAAATGCCGGGGTTGATAAAGTCTATTTGATCCCTCTTTATCCGCAATATTCGACGACAACAACCCAGTCGTCACTGGATGATTTCTATAGCGTCGCCTACCGTTTAGGTTGGAACGTGGTGGCAACCGAAGTAAAACATTTTTTTGAAATGACGACTTACAACCTCTGTCTTATCAAACGGATCAACGAAGCATTGCAAGGAGAGGACCCCGCGCAATACGATATTGTGTTCTCAGCCCACGGACTTCCTCAAAAAATCGTCGATGCCGGAGATCCGTACGAATTGCACGTGACTACCCACGTCAATATTATGAGAAAACTTTTGGCGCAACACGGACTGCATTTTCGGAATATCCATCAGGCTTACCAGTCCAAAGTCGGACCGATGAAGTGGCTGGAACCTTCTCTTGAAGAATCTCTTCGTGCGATTGAAGGACAGAATGTACTGATCGTTCCGATAGCGTTTACGATCGATAACTCGGAGACCGATTTCGAACTTTCGATTGAATATGCCGAAGTGGCCGAAGAGATCGGTTTTGAGTCGTACCGCGTCGCCCGATGCCCTAACGATCACCCCCTATTCGTTCAATCGCTTCAGGAACTTTTCGAATCGATGAGATTGCGCTAAAGGATTGGTGAATGGCCGACATCGTTATTTTCGATATGGACGGAACGTTGATCGATTCTGGATTCGATATTACCCAATCCATCAATCATGTCCGCCGTGAACGGTACGGGCTGACCCCCATAGAAGTACATTCCGTCGTCGATGCTATCAATGCGCCGGTGAGAAATCTTGCAATGATCTTTTATGAAACGCCTACCTACGAGGCGGACGCCAGAGCAATTTTTGAAGAACACTATTTTGAGCAATGTATTCAAAACGTAGCCGCGTATGATGGAATTCCAAGTCTGTTGGGAGAGCTGTATGATCGGCGAATTGTGATGGGAGTTGCCACCAATGCACCGACCCTCTTCGCCAAACGGATGTTGGGGCACCTGGGTATTGCGGAGTACTTTGGCAAGATTATTGGTGCCGATGAAGTTCAATACCCCAAACCCCATCCGGAGATGCTGTTACGTCATCTGGAACATCACCGCTACAATGAAGGTACGGATAATGCTTATATGATCGGCGACAATTCAAAAGACATGCAAGCGGCCAGAGAGGCCAAAATCAAAGGGATCTTTGCAGGATGGGGATTCGGCAGCGAATCGGGGGATGAACCTTTTGCCTTTCGTCCATTGGATATTCTAAAAATGATTTCATGATAAGGATTGGCTAGATGACTGGGATCGATTTGATCGCGACACTGATTGTTATATTTTTATTTTTTTTACGCCATGTTGCGGTGTACAAAGACCCGAACAAAATTAATTATCTTCCAATCGTATTGGCACTTGGAATAATCGGTTCATTACTCCATTTCGGATTGCATGCATCACCGGAAAATGAAATTTTCGTCATCAAAGAGTCCTTTCTTCTGGTCGCCGTATCGGTTTTGCTCTCGTCCATCATGAGCGTCATGACCCAAAGTGCCAAAGCGTCCAATCAAGAGGATTTTCGCCAACAAATCTCTTCCTTCGCCGATGATGTCGATCTTTTCAAAACTTCTTTAAACGCCCTCGCAACCCGTGTTGAGCATCTCACACTCATGGAAGACACAACGCATGAACAGTTGAGAACCATTTTCAAAGAGGAGATCGAAGCTCTTAACGTGATTCAGAGCAATCAGAAACTTTTTGTCTCCAAGATCGAAACTCTTTTGGCAAAACAACACGTTGCCATGGAAAAATTCGAAGAATTTACCCTTACCGAACTTCCGGGATTGGATAATATCGTCCATCGCCATATCGATTTGCTCCGCATTGCCGAACAAGACCATTTCAATCAACTCAAAACGGCTACCCGCAGCAGTTGCGACGAACAAAAACACGTTCAGGCCCAGTTGCAGGAGATCGCCCGTTTTCTTCAGCAAACCCTTTCCAAACCCCTCCCTCAGAATACCGTCAATATCATCAACCGCGAATTGGAAAAAATAATTCACGATTTCAGCCGACAAATCCAAGGGATTGGTTCCAAAAGCGAACTCATGGTAACCGCACTGCTCGAAAACGATGCTATCCTCAAAGGTTCCCGGGAACAAAGTGAACTCATTATGCAGCAAATGGTTCTCTCGACCAAACAGATGCGTGAAATTACAACACAGGCCAAAGAACTCTCAGAATCGCTAAAACCCCTGAACCGTCTGTTCGAAGCGGCCGAATCGATGGCCCGTGAAGTTATAAGCGCCAAAGGAAAATTGACGGAGTTGATCGTGATGCTCGAATCGTACGATCGGCAGGACAATGCGGCACTTCGAAATACTATCGATACACTGATTCATGAAATGCGTTCCCAATCGGATTCCCATACGCGGCTCAACGATCACGATGCGAAAAATATGCAGGAACTTTCGCACAAAGTCCGGCTTCACCAAAGTTATACACTCGATAATCAAGAGTAAGCCCGCGTTACCCTAACGTACGCTACAATTACGGCAAAAAAGGGTGTGAATGATCGATTATTACGATTATCTTGACGATGAGGAACAAGCTTGCCGGTGTCAAATCAATCTTTCCTTGATTGAAGAAGCTCCTCAGGCCGAGCGGGAGTGGCTGTTATGGCTTTTTGTCAAAGCACCTGAGCTCGAAGCGGAGTCTTTCGTTCTGTTTTTGCAAGATCTCCAAGAATCGCTTCGCCCTCTCGATGCGGTCTATGCCGGTTCAATCGCCAAAGAGGGCTGGACCGAAATCTATTTCTACGGTGCGGTTTCCAAACGGTTTGAAAACATCACCACCGAAGTCATGAGCCGACACGGTGGATTTGCCTACGAACGGGGAATATCCCGGGACGGAAAATGGGAAATGTATCTTGATCGTCTCTATCCCGATTCCTATCTTCTGTTGCAAATGCAAAACCGTCATACCCTCGAATCGCTTTTGGACGCGGGCGATGATCTGTCCATTCCGCGCGATATTGAACATTATCTCTTTTTCCAGACCCGCAGTGCGTTGGATCGGGCGGTAAACTCACTTCAAGCCTACTCACTGGAAGTCAAAGAATACGTTGACAATGACGAAGAGGATTATGCCTATGGCGTCGTTTTGAGTCAGCATGCATCGGTGCTTCCTGAACAGATTGAAGAGATCACCGCGTTTTGCTATGACGCCGCGTTAAACGAGCACGGGCGTTATGAGGGGTGGAGTACAATTCTAGGAGAAGACGATCATGGCATTGAACAAGCCTGAATATACCCTTTTTAAAAACACGCGCTACGCTCTCAACGGACTGTTTGAAGTAACGCGTAACGAAAAGTCGTTTCGTCTGCAACTTCTTTTGTTCGCCGTCGCATCCGTTGTTGCCTGGGTTCTTCCGGTCACGTTTTATCATCATGCGGTTTTGTTCATTTCCCTCTTCATTCCGATCATGTCCGAAATCGCCAACAGTGCGATTGAACGCGGAGTCGATTTGGTGACCCTGGAACATCACGAACTGGCCAAAAGGGCCAAAGACGCCGGTGCGGCACTGGTTTTCGTCTCTTTTGTCGTTCTGGCGTGTATCTGGACGATGACGCTTTATGACGCGTGGTGCCTGTAACCCAATCGTAAGAGATTTTTCCCTATAATTTTTATTATTTTAATTAGAGGGGTCTTGAGATGGCAACAGCACTCATTATCGGCGCCGGCGGAGTAGGGCGCGTCGTGGCACACAAATGTGTCATGAACAACCACATTTTCGATCGTATTATTTTAGCGAGTCGCACACTCAAACGTTGTGAAGAGATTCAAAGCGAGCTTCCTGAAGGTGCTATCGAAATTACGACCGTCGATGCGGACAAAACCGAAGAAGTTGTCGCACTGATCGAAAAATACCAACCTTCTATTCTCATCAACGTGGCACTGCCGTATCAGGATCTCGCAATCATGGATGCGTGTATCGCGACCAAAACTCCATATCTCGACACGGCAAACTATGAACATCCGGATGAAGCGAAATTCGAATACAAACTTCAGTGGGCACGTGACGAAAAATTCAAAGAAGCGGGAATCATGGGGCTTCTGGGAAGCGGATTCGATCCGGGCGCGACCAACGTTTTCTGTGCCTATGCGCAAAAACACTATTTCGATGAGATCCACACGATCGATATCCTCGACTGTAATGCCGGAGACCACGGCTATCCGTTCGCAACCAACTTTAATCCTGAGATCAACCTTCGTGAAGTAAGTGCCAAAGGGCGCTATTGGGAAAACGGTGAATGGATCGAAACCGCACCGATGGAGATCATGCAGGTGTGGGATTATCCCGAAGTGGGACCGAAAGACAGCTACCTTCTTTACCACGAAGAGATGGAATCGCTCGTCAAACATATCAAAGGGCTCAAACGGATCCGTTTCTTCATGACCTTCGGTCAAAGCTATCTGACCCACATGAAATGTCTTGAAAACGTTGGAATGCTCGGAATCGAACCGGTAGAGCACCAAGGGATGAAAATCGTACCGATCGAGTTTTTGAAAACGTTGCTTCCTGATCCGGCATCACTCGGTCCGCGCACCAAAGGGAAAACCAATATCGGTATCGTTGCCGAAGGTCTCAAAGACGGCCAAAAACGCAAAATCTACATCTATCAGGTCAAAGATCACGAAGAATGTTATGCGGAAGTTAAATCGCAGGGCGTATCGTACACCACAGGTGTACCGGCCGTTATCGGTGCAAAACTGATGGTTCAGGGTATCTGGAGCGGTCAGGGGGTCTTCAATATGGAACAGCTCGATCCGGATCCGTTTATGGATGAAATGAACACCCAAGGGCTCCCTTGGAACGTTATCGAGATGGACGTCTAAAAAACCTTTTTACTCACGTTCCCGCTTTGGCGGGAACTTCTCTTCTGTAAGTATCAAGATTCTACATTCAGTTTATAGCCGATTTTCGAATAACAGGTAATGAGATCTTTCGGAAGTTTTTGGCGAATTCGAAAGATCAATGACCTCAGGGCACCTTCCCCGACCAATTCACCGTTCCAGACGTAATCTTCAATCTGTTCGACGCTGACGGTTTTTCCAAGATATTTCACCAGCAGTTTCAAAAACTTTTTCTCTTTATCGTTCAAAATGATCTCTTCACCGGCCAGCATCAACGACGTTTCGTCATTATCAAAAACATATCCATGTTTTAATGCGACGAATCGGCTTTTGGCGTGTTGTTCCAAAGAGAGGCAATTTTGCAGTGTCGAGTATTCGCTGGTGATCGTATCGATCCGATTCAACAGTTTTCGGTTCCGTTCAAACGACTTTAATGCGATTTCGACCGCCGTTTTCAGTTCAGCCTCTTTAAATGGTTTGAGAACGTAGCCGTACGGGCGGATCCCGATGGCCCGGTCGATCGTTTTTTCTTTATCATTGGCCGTTAAAAAAACGATCGGACGATCCAGCTGACGCGTTATACGCTCGGCCACATCGATTCCGTCTTCCCTGTTTTTAAGTGTAATATCCATTAATATTAAATCCGGTGTTTTTCGTTCGAGAAGCTCAAACGCTTTGGCTCCATCCGGTGCGATTCCGATCACTTCATACCCCTGAGAATTCAATATCTCTTTA
Source organism: Sulfuricurvum sp. (assembly GCA_050178755.1). Classification (GTDB taxonomy): domain Bacteria; phylum Campylobacterota; class Campylobacteria; order Campylobacterales; family Sulfurimonadaceae; genus Sulfuricurvum. The sequence goes on from JBFXFU010000010.1 coordinate 34,416, forward strand.
ATATTCAAGGCGATGATGCTTTCGTCTTCGACGATCAGTATTTTGGCTTTCATCCTTCTCCTTTTTCATTGGGAGTGAACCGGATGGTGCAGCAAAATCCGTTTTCCCCCTCCAGAGTGATGGTGCCGTTGAGTTGAAATTCGGTAATCGTATTGATGAGCTGGCACCCCAGAGTATTGGAGGTGTCGACGTGTTCGGGATCGAAACCGATACCGTCGTCACTGACGCCGAATTCGATCGCTCCTTCATCCGAATGGCGGATAAAAATTTGGATGGTTCCTCCTTCCGTTCCGGTAAAAGCGTGTTTCATCGAATTCAAAAACAGTTCATGGACGATCAATGCGACGAGCACGGCATTATCCATGGAAAGCATGACGTTCTCAGCATCCATCTCCACGTGAATCGGCCGGCTTTGTTCGTATAGATCGATCATCGCATCGGCCAGACGCTGAAGATGGTCTTTCATATTTATCGTAGCCAGACCGGAATTTTTATACAGCATTTCATGAACCAGAGCGATCGAGTAGATCCGACTCTGGCTTTTGGACAAGGCCTCGCGAACATAAGGATCGGCTTCACGGCGGCTTTGCATCTGCAACAGCGACGAGATCACTTCTAGATTGTTTTTTACCCGGTGGTGAATCTCTTTTATCAGGGCTTCTTTGTCCTGTAAAGAACTTTTTAATGCGGCGTTTTTGTCCGTAATGATTTTTTCTTTCTCTTTTTGTTCGGTGATATCCCGGCCGAATGCGCAGATAAATTCCTGTTCGGTTCCGCAAAAATAGTTGGCCGATATTTCGGCAGGAAAGCTACTGCCGTCTTTGCGGGTCTGAATCCGTTCGAAACGCAATTTTTTACGTTCCTGGATCGTCCGTAAAAAACGTTGTCCCTGTTCGGTAGGGAACGCTCGGTCAACCGATTCAAGCGACATGTTCAGAAGCTCTTCTTTCGTATAGCCCAGCATCGTACACGCGGCATCATTAACGTAAAAAAAACGGGTATCGAACGTAAACCAGTAGATAGCATCGGCGCTGTGATCCAAAGCAAAATTGAACAATTGCAGCCGTTCTTGTTCCTGACGCTGGTATTCGGAAAGCCTGATTAGAGCGTCTTCGGCAACTTTGGCCGTTTTGCGTAATAACGAATACAAAAACAAAGCGCTGAGGAGAAAAAAAAGTATTCCGATCAGCAACGGAAGTCCGTAGGTATTCTCTTTCGTACGGATCAAGTCGATGGAGAGCCGGTCAACGATGACGACTCCGACAACCCCGACAACGGCAAATCCAAGGGCCTGAAGTTCGGATTTACGCTTGGTATTAAAAAAAGAAAATCGCTCGAACACACTATATCCTGAAGGCAGATGAGTGACATTCTATCTCATATTTTCTCCGTTAACAATAGAAAAATTTCTCTTCTTCAATGCGAGTTTTATGCGAGTTTTTTTCTTTATATTTGCTCCGTACAAACCAAACAAGGGGGGTTCAATGAAGTCATTGACGATCAGTCTGATTTTTGCCGCTTCATCCGTTTTTGCGGTCGAATTGGGAAAAAACTACAAATTTGAAAACGGTGAACATGCATTTTCGAAAGTATGTGCACACTGTCACACGCTTAAAACGGCACCGCACACCATTTTTACAAAAATGGATGACGAAGCCGGGGTAAAAGCGCGCGCGGAAGGAATTTTCCAAACCGTACGCCATGGAAGCAATGCGATGCCGGCATTTCGGAAATCGGAAATCGATGATGCAACGCTCAAAGATCTGGCTACCAAACTGGCAAACGGAACGATTACGTTTACCGAGCGATAGGAGTTGAAAGTGCTTAGAAGAGACTTTTTAAAACATTCGGCCCTGGCAGGTGCGACGGCGGCATTGTCTTCATCGCTTTCGGCTTCGGCTCTCGGATCGGACGCCAACGCAAAAAAAATAGCCATCGTCTCCCAAACAGCGGATGAAACCGATTACGTCAAGGCATTGGAACGATTTGAGAACGTAGAACGTGTCGTTGCGTTGGGTACAGATCGGCTTGAAAATTTCAATACGATCGTTTCTCTGATCGAAGAAAATAGGGGGAGCGTTTTATTCGGTATGGTCGAGCCAAGCGATTATCTTCTATTGAACCAGGTCATGGGATCGTTTAACGCAAAATGGATCAACGAAACGGCCCATATGCCGATTGATGGGGGAACACGACATAGCGAAACCTCATCGGCACATTTGAGCCTGAAAACCGCGTTTTCGCATCTTGATCCTTCTGCAGATCATTCTTATGGACACCTTATTTCATCGTATCATGCGATCGGTTCCCATCCGAGCGTTTCCGTATCCAAAGAGGGTGATTTCCTATCTTCTCACGCTGCGAAAAATCCATTCGTATCGTTTGTCATCAAAGCTTAAACAAGGAATATATTCATGAGTAAATTAACCGCACTTCCGAAAAACGTCTCGATCGAAACGATGAACAAAGCGATCAAAGAGTTTGTAAAAATCGTTGGAGCCGAAAACGTCTTGATCGGTACCGACGAAATGGCCCCATACAGTAAAATCATGATGGCCGTCGATATCAAAGATCATATGCCGGCCCTCGCGCTTCAGGCTTCGACCAAAGAACAAGTCGTCGAAATCGTCAAAGTGTGCGATAAATACGTCATTCCTCTTTGGACTTTTTCAACCGGGAAAAATCTCGGTTACGGTACCGCGGCACCGGCACAAGGAGGATCGGTTATTCTTGATCTGCACAAAATGAACAAAATCATCGAAGTCAATCCCGATTTGTGTTATGCCGTTCTCGAACCGGGAGTCACTTATCAGCAACTCTTTGACTACATTCATGAAAAGGGGTACAAACTCTGGCTTTCATGTCCGGCACCCAGTGCAATCGCCAGCCCGGTCGGAAATACAATGGATCGCGGCGTAGGTTATACCCCTTACGGCGAACATTTTATGATGCAGTGCGGTATGGAGGTTGTATTGGCGGACGGTTCGACGTTCCGTACCGGTATGGGAGGGATTCCGAATTCGACCAGCTGGTCGGTATTCAAATGGGGTTACGGTCCGTCTCTCGACGGTATCTTCACCCAGAGTAACTACGGTATTTGTACGAAAATGGGAATATGGCTGATGCCTGAACCGCCCGCCTACAAACCGTTTTGCGTCACCTTCGATCGGGTGGAAGACGTCGTAGAGATCGTCGAATCGCTCCGGCCGTTGCGAATCGCCAATATCATTCCAAATGCGTTCACGATTGCCAGTACTCTCTATGAAGCGGCCGGTGTCGTCAAGCGTTCCGATTACGTCGACGGCAACCGCGCTATTACCGATGCCGAGATCGAAAAGATCAAAAGCGATACCGGCATGGGGACATGGAACGTTTATGCGGCGTTGTATGGAACCGAGGAAGCCAATGAGCTGAACTGGAAAATCATTCAGGCGACCCTTTCGAAGTTCAAAGGGATCAAATTTCTGACCCAAAAAGAGATGGGGGACGACCCGATCTTCAAATACCGTGCCGACCTGATGCGCGGATATATGACGCTTCAGGAATTCGGTCTGTACAATTGGCGCGGCGGCGGGGGAAGTATGTGGTTCGCACCGGTTTCACCGGCGGAAGGAAAACACACCCTGAATCAGTCGGCTCTGGCGAAAAAGATCATGAACAAATACGGCTTCGATTACGTTGCGGAATTCATCGTCGGGTGGCGGGATATGCACCATATTATCGATCTCCTGTATAACCGCAATGATCCTGAAGAGATGCAACGGGCGCATGATTGTTACGTCGAACTGGTTCGTGAGTTCGCCAAGGAAGGGTATGGCGTCTATCGTACGAGCAGCGGTTTCATGGATGTTGTCGCCGAGACGTACGGTCCCGAAATCCACAACGTATTTCAAAAACTCAAACGGGCGCTTGATCCCAAAGGGATCCTTTCTCCGGGCAAATCGGGAATTTATTGATCCATGGCGGCAGTACGTTTAACACTGGGAACCGTTCTCATCTTCGGCGGTGCTTCGGCCATGGGTGCCGAGACGCTATCCGATGCGATATCCCAAGGACATTTTAGCGGCAAAGTGCGTGCATTGTACGCCTCAAGTGATTTTAGCGATAACGCAGCCTTCGATGACCGTTATGCATTGGGTATGGGCGTAAGACTCTCTTACGAAACGGCACCCTGGTATTCGTTGCAGGGGAAACTTTCTTTGTACGGGGCAAGCGGCTTGGGGGCGAATTCGGACAACCCTAACAAAGTGGACTCGGTCTATTTTCTCAATACCCAATCCGGAGGGATGACGACGGGAAGCGTCTACGGAACATCGGCACAAGGGTACGCAGTATTGGGCGAAGCGTATGTGAAAGGGGCATTCGGCAAGACCATGCTGCAAGCCGGAAGGATGGAAATCGATGCGCCGTTCGCTTCGTCGCACGATATCTATCTGGTTCCGAATACCTTCGAAGCAGCACAAATCGTTAACGTCGCCGTGCCGGACACAACGTTCGTCTTGGCGCATACTCGGAAGATGAGTGGGCCGGATATGGTCCAGAGCAACAGTTTTGCCGGTTCGACTCCGGGAATCCAAGCCTCCGACTTCGTCAGCATCTCACGGGCGTCCGGATTTCAGGGACTGGCAGATGGAGACGGAAAACTGACGACCGAGAAAGACACTGTCGGCGCTACGGTAGCCGGCGGTATCTATACCGGTATCGAAGGGCTGAGTGCTCAGGCGTGGTTTGTACGGGTGTGGGACATTATGGATATGCCGCACCTTCAACTTGACTATCGGGCCAAAATAGGGGAAAGCGAATACTTCGGCGGTATTCAGTGGGCGATGCAAAGCGCGATCGGCGGAACCAAAAAGACCCTAGCCCATCCCGAAGCGGGCGGGGCGCTTGTCGCATTGGGAATCGATAATATCGATGCCTACCATTATGAGGGGAAAGCCGGGACGACTTATGCCGGAATGACGTTGACGCTGGCGTACGCCGATACCCGGGCCGTAGAGGGAAATGCGGCGCGCGGCGGATTCGTTTCTCCGGTGGGGGGTAATCCGTCATGGGTCCGAGCCCGCTATCAGTCGCCCCATTTCGGATATACCGACACTTCATGCTATACGGGGGGAACCCGCTCTTACATGATTAAATCGGAGTACGATTTTACCGGAATCGGAGTTACGGGACTTACGGGAGAGATCGCCTATCTCTCCTTCAATCGGGACAATAAATATTCCGCAAATCCCGGGCTTCTTTATTACAAAGCAAACGCTTATGAAGATACACAGGCTTATGAAGCTTCGCTGGATTACCGATCATTATTCGGCATCCGTTCCCTGAACGGAGGGGTAACGCTCTTACGCGTTGACAACGATGATGCTCCGGGAAAAGCCTCTACCGATCACACCGACATCAGGGTTGCAGCCGATTATTCCTTCTAAAGGGAGATCGGCTGTGACCGGGGAACCCATCACCATTTAAAGGAGAACCCTTGAAAAAGACATTGTTATTGCTGGCCCATCCGGATTTAAAACATTCGCTCATCAACCGCACTTTGGTTGAATCGATCGCGATGGAGCCTTCGATGAACATTCGTGACCTCTATTCCCTCTATTCCGATATCAACCGGATCGATGTCGAGGAGGAACAAAAACAGCTCATTGCGCACGACCGGATACTGATCCAGTTTCCTCTATACTGGTTCAGTACTCCTGCGCTTCTCAAAGAGTGGCAAGATCGGGTATTGACGTACGGCTTTGCCTATGGAGAAGGGGGGACGAAGTTGGTCGGAAAACGGTGCGGAATCGTCTTCTCGGCAGGCTCTCCCGAAACGGCTTATTCGTCTTCCGGACACAATCTTCATCCGATCGAATCGTATTTGCTACCGTTATTGGGCAGCATCCGTTATACGGGGATGGAGTATGGAGGAAGTTTTGGAGTATACGGTGCACTCGGAATGGGTATCGAGGCATTATCGGACGAAACCGCCCGATATGCCACATGGCTAAAAGAGGAGGGATGGTTATAACAATCAGTGCAATTCCGAGGCGTCGATCACGACCAGGAACCCATCCGGATCATGCTCTTTGACCAGTTCTCTGAGAAGCCGAATCTTATTTGCTTCCAGTATCAAGATCAGAATGCTTTGCCGCTCTTCCCGCGAGGGGAGGGTCTCTTCGATTACTATCCCTTCTTTTCCCATGCTACGGACCAATTCATTGCGTAAGGCATCGATACGCTGCGAAAAGACATGAACCACTTTTTGATCCGGTCTGCCGGAAATCAACGCATTGAGGCTTCTACCCGTCGCATATACGCTCATAAGGCTTAGTAGAGCACTTTCAGCGCGTGCGAAAGCGATTCCGGCCACGATGACGATTGTGACGTCAAAAGCGACAATCAGGGTATTTTGTTTCCATTGCATCCTATCGGCGACATAACGGGCAATGATCGACGGCCCACCGGCAGATGCATTACCGGCAATCATGAACCCAAGTCCAAGACCGATGGCGATTCCGCCGAAAACGCTCGCGAGGATAGGATCATTGCTCCATGCTTCGACTTGCCAATATTCACGTAGCAGATCGACCGTCGCGGCGGACACGGCAATCGAAAATACGGTACGATAGGCAAATCCGCGACTGATGAATTTCATACTGAGCAACACCAGCGGAATGTTGATCATAAACATAAGCATCCCGGCAGGAACTCCGGTAAAATAGTTTAGCAGAATCGAAATTCCCGGAGTCCCGCCGGCAACAATATGGCTGGGAAGCAAAAACAAGGCAACCCCGGAAGCAAGTGATAATGCCCCGATAAAAACCAACAGATAATTTTTCAGTTCGCTGTGCAGGGGAATATTGGCGAGTCTGGCAAGCATGAAGACCTTTCTGATAGAGTAGGAATGGGGAAGTGGAGAGACCCGATACCGCCTCTCCAAAAAAATAGATTAAAATGGATAATGACGGTTATTGGGCCCTTCGACGGTTACCCACTTGAGTTCCGTCATCTCTTCAATCGAGAAATGTCCCCCTTCGCGTCCCATGCCGCTCTCCTTGACACCCCCAAACGGGATATGGGCCTCATCTTGAATGGTCGGACCGTTGATGTGTACCATTCCCGAATGGATCTCTTCAGAGAGTCTCAATGCTGCGCCCAAATCGTTGGTGATGACGGCGGAACTGAGTCCGTAATGACTGTTGTTGGCGATCTCGAGAATATGGTCCAAATCGCGTGCTTTAATGATCGCGGCCGCCGGACCGAATGCTTCTTCACGAAAAATGAGCATCTCTTCGGTCACGTCCGACACGACCGTCGGTTTATAAAAGCATCCCTCATATTCCCGTCCGATCAACAAGGATGCCCCTTTTTGAATCGCATCGTCAACAAGACCGTTGATATAGCGGCATTGGGCTTCCTCGATCAATGGTCCGATAATCGTCGTCGGATCTTCGGGTGATCCGACTTTAAGCCCCTTGACTTTGGCCGAAAATTTCTCACAAAACGATTCGTAGAGATTCTCTTGAACGATAATGCGTGATCCCGCCATACAGATCTGTCCCTGATGGGTAAATATACTGAACGCTGCGGTATTGACGGCATAGTCCACGTCTGCATCACCCAACACGATCATCGGACTTTTCCCACCGAGTTCGACGGTACATTTTTTCATGTTCATCGCCGCCGAAGCTGCCACCATTTTTCCTACCCGGGTAGACCCCGTCAGTGTGATCATAGCGATACGCGGATCGCTCTGGAACGTTTCGCCCAGATCGCCGCTCGAGCAGGGAATGATGTTCAAAACTCCGTCCGGAAGACCGGCTTCTTTAAATATTTCGCCGAAAACCAGACCGCAGATCGGAGTATGACTGGAAGGTTTGAGGATAAATGCGTTTCCGGCGGCAATCGCCATAGCAAATTTTTTCGAGCTTAGAATCATTGGAGCGTTAAATGACGATATCCCGGCAATTACTCCAAGAGGACGCCGTATGCTGTACGAAAGGACCCCTGCATCGTTGGACGTGAACGTTTGCCCCGAAACACGGCGGGCTTCCCCGGCTGCGGTACGGAGGATGTCGGCAACCAGATTGATCTCGAATGCCGCTTTCGAATAGACCGATCCGCTCTCTTTAATCAGGATATCGCGAATTTCATCGGAACGTTCTTCAAAAATTTGCGCGGCTTTGAATAAAACCGCCTCTTTTTCCCTAGGCGTCGTTTTCGCCCATGCTTTTGATGCGGCATAAGCGCTGGCAATCGCCTCTTCGATATCCTCAACGCTGGCGAGGTGAACTTTGGCAAATACTTCACCGGTAGAAGGATTGACGTCGTCGATCACTTTCCCGGGCATCGACGGTTTATAGCGTCCGTTAATAAATGGCATATACTCTTTCATGTAGGTGCTCCTGTACTGATTTGAACGCTTCGATCATAGAGAAAAAAACTCGCAAAAAACTCGCTTGCGATCAGATTATTACATCAGGCATCGTGATGGTAATGTTCAAGAACCTGCCGATAGTTACGTAACGTTGCGGCCGGTGTCGAAAGAGCGTACAGATTGATGATTTGAGCGATAAAATCGATCGGATATTCGACACTGTAACCGCGGTCAGAAAGATAAATTTTCTCAAGAGTGGCATACATCTCGTTGTAGATTCCGGGTTCATCATGTTTCAGACGAATAAGATTATCCTGCGCTTGCGCAAGTAGAGCATCGCTGAAAACACCTTTTTCATTCAAATTTCGCCGAACGGCGGCATATTCATTCAGGTCTTTTCGATGAATAACATAATCCGTAAATAATTCAATCAGTGACATCCCGATCCCCAAATAACGTAGTGGGGAAATTGTACGGGCAAATATTCGCAAAATAATCGCACATTACATAGGAGAAAGCTTACATCGATTGGGAAGGAGAAGGAGGGGGTCCAGCTTTAGAGCTGGATGTATTTCGTGCCGGCGACACCGCAAATAGGACATTTTTCCGGTGGAGTGCCAAGTTCGATATGACCGCAGATAGGACAAAGATAAATATTGACTTCATCCAGGTCTTTACCTTCTGCAACCGCTTCCAGAGCTTTTTGATACAACTCGGCATGGACTTTTTCGGCTTCCAGTGCAAATCCGAACATTTTTTTGGCTTTGTGATTTTCAGCAGCGGCTTGTTCGTACATCGGAGGATACATATCGTTGAATTCGTAGGTTTCCCCTCCGATGGCGGCTTTTAGATTGTCGAGTGTCGAACCGATTGCATCCAGAGCTTTTAAATGGCCGCTTGCATGAATTCTTTCCGCCTCCGCCGTTGTCTTAAAGAGCTTTGCGATATTTGGAAATCCCTCTTTCTCGGCTTTTTCACCGAAAGCGGAGTATTTCTGATAAGCCTGGCTTTCACCGCTGAAAGCGGTTTTGAGATTTTCTTCTGTCGTTGGCATGGTATCCCTTTCTTTAGTTCAAGATTTTTAATAATACTCTTTCGAAAATAAAATACGAATGAAGTGCATCCTCTTAGAAACTATTCGAACAGGGCACTGACGTAACCGACGACGCGTGATGCATCACCGGACGCATCGGCACTGGTGCGGTAATCCAGTACGGTGCTTGTCAATTCCCGTCGTTTCGCAACGTTGAGCATCGCTTCGACTCCGATTGCTCCGCATGCCTCACAACCTTCATGCAGCAATTGGCTATTTTCGGTGCGAATTGCATCCAAACATATTCTGTCCAAACGGTTCGCTTTTTCTAAGGTATGAAAATGGCTTAAATCGGTGCTGATGACCACCCCCATGTTCTCTTTTTCCAATAAATAATCGATGATCGGCTCAATCTGCTGCGGTTGTGCGTAGGCGTAGACCAATTCGACAACTTTAACGTTTGGCAGGTAATGCCGGATAAACGGCATTTGTACCTCAGTACTGTGCTCATGATGGGCCTGCGGAAAATAGGGGAGATCAAATCGCGAACGTAATTCTCCCACCAATTCCCGGTCTATCGGAATGGTACCGAGAGGAGTTTCATACTGCTCGACATCGCTGATACTGCTCCCTTCAAACCCTACCCGATGGGATGGACCGATGACCACAACGCTTGACCAGGGTAGAGATTGAAGTACACGATACGCAAAATTAGCCGTAAAACCGGAATAAACCCATCCGGCGTGAGGCACGATTGCCGCTTTTGCACCTAAACGCTTCAGTTGATCGGCAATTTCCGGATGAGCGTCGATCACTTGATTAAAATCGAAGATCATCTTCTCAATCGATGCGGCATCGGAAGGGTAAAAACTTCCGGCTACGCTGCAAAAACGTTTATTCATCCTTCTTCCCTTAGCTGAATTTTTCCACTTGATAGGTAAATATCTGGGGATGATGGTCCAACGGGTTGTTGCCGATACCTGCTTTGATCCCTAAGTGGGAGAAAAACGAATCAAAGTCGTTCAACTCTTCCCATACCTGAGGCAAGAATGTGGCTTGATAACCGTTAAGTTTCAATATAACTCCGTCGATTCCCGGGCGTACAAGATGCTCGAGTTCATGACGATCGGCATACAGAACTTCTTGCGGTGGAGTCAGCAGAGAGACTTCGACATCGACATGTTGAAACTCTTCTCGGGCCAATGGAAGAAAACGGGGATCTCTGAATGCGGCAGACCGGGCATTGTGTACAATATCATCGTATAAAGAACGATGCGCGATAATAGACCCGATGCATCCGCGTAAACGGCCCTGTTCCGTAAGGGTGACAAATGCGGCCCCCTGATCTTCAAGTCGGGGATTTTTGGCAGTATAGTGATCTTTGTCGAGCACGGTTTGTTCAAATGCCGCACGTATGGCATCTTTTGCCAATGCGACGTAACCTTTCTGATCCATTGTTTTTTCCTTCTATAAAGATATTAACTGACCTTGCGCACCTGATGAAATCAAGGGCGGATAGGGCAGTTTTCTCCCCTATCCGAAAGATAGGGGAAGCTTTAGGGGGCTGCGGGCTTTGCCCGTAAAGTACGTAACATCAGATTTAAGCAATGCCTTCACATTGGCAAGAGTATCGTAAGGATGGACATCGTGGAATACACATTGCATAGTTTGGAATCAAACCGGTTCTGCAAAAACGCGTGTGTATCCCTTTCGAAATCAAGACGGATATCCATGCCGAAGGGTCGGTCAAATCAAGAAATATGATAGAATGTCGATTATACATAAATTTTTACTGATTATGGATATGAAGGGTACAAGGGAATGGAAAGACGATCTTTTCTGACACTGGCGGCCATGTGCGCCGGAAGTTCGCTATTTGGTATGACGGAAGAGATGGTTTTTTCGAAGAACGACCGGTTTGACAATCCGATCGTCAGCGGTCTGCTCGATAAATTGGAAACCGTTCAAAACTACGTAGGATACGTTCGTTTTAACACCATGAGCTTCGATGAAATGCTCAAAACGGCTGTGTACTGTAAAAAACCGCTTTCACGAACTGAAACAGGCTACATCGAGTACATTTTCTACGGAGATCCGAAACGTTACGGTTTTTATGGAGAACGTACGGTCAGCAGTATTACCGATTCGGTTCCCAAAAAAGATCTGATATATATCAAAGGAACCGGACATTCGTTGATCCGCGGAGCCGCAACTGAAAAATATGCCACGATTAAAAAACTGATCGGTGATGATGTTGTCTTAACCTCCGGTGTTCGTGCTCCGGTTAAACAGCTTTATTTGTTTCTGAAAAAGATGGAGATCGCTAACGGTGATTTGCGTATCACGTCGACCTCTATCGCCCCTCCTGGATTTACGTTCCACAGTATCGGTGATTTCGATATCGGAAAAACCGGTTTCGGACAGGCTAACTTCACAGAACGCTTCCAGGAAACCGACGTCTTCAAAAAACTCTACGACGGAGGATTCATCACGATACGTTATACCAGTGACAACCCTTTTGGGGTACGATACGAACCTTGGCACATCAAAGTTACCGAAGGGAGTGAAACCGCATAAAAGACGGTTCTCCCCTTTCTTCATTCTACACTCGTACCGTAATCAGGGTATGCTACAATCACGCCACTCATATTCCCCAAGGATAGATACAATGTCATCAATCGATTTTTCTTTACTCCCCCATACGCCGTGTTATATCTGCGAAGAAACACTTCTTGAACGCAATCTCAAACTTCTTGACCGGGTTCAGCAAGAATCGGGAGCAAAAATCATTCTGGCGTTAAAAGGTTTCGCCATGTGGTCCACGTTTGGTCTCGTGGGGAAATACCTTCAGGGATGTACCGCCAGTGGTCTTCATGAAGCCAAACTCGCCCGTGAAACGATGAATAAAGAAGTTCACACGTATTCTCCGGCATTTAAAGATGAAGATATTGACGAAATCGCCCGTATCAGCGACGATATCGTATTCAATTCCCCCGCACAGTTTCACCGCTATTACGACCGGGTCAAAGCAATCAATCCCGACATCAAAATTTCCCTACGGGTCAATCCGGAGTACTCTTCCAGTCCGGTTGACTTATACAACCCTTGCGGCCTCTATAGCCGACTCGGTACAACATTGGCCAATTTTGACGATTCCATTGTCTCGCGTCTCGACGGGCTTAATTTTCATGCGCTCTGCGAACAAAACGTTGATGCCCTTGAAGGGGTTCTGGAAGCTTTTGAAACGAAATTTGGCCCCTATATCGATTCGCTTTCGTACGTCAATTTCGGAGGAGGGCACCATATCACACGCGTCGATTACGATATCGAACGTTTGATCGAAGTCATACGCGCTTTTCGTCAGCGTCATAACAATATCACGGTTTATCTGGAACCCGGTGAAGCCGTCGGCTGGCAAACGGGGCCTTTAGTGGCTTCCGTACTCGACATCGTCCACAACGGTATGGATGTGGCAATTCTTGATACTTCAGCGGAAGCACACATGCCTGATACGTTGGCTATGCCGTATCGGGCGATGGTCCGTGGTTCGGGTGAACCCGGTGAAAAGCCATACACCTACCGCTTTGGCGGAAATACGTGTCTGGCCGGGGACATCATGGGAGATTATTCGTTTGACGAACCGTTACAGGTAGGGGATAAGATTGTTTTTGAAGACCAAATCCACTATACCTTTGTCAAAAATACGACGTTTAACGGTATCAAACTGCCGTCTCTGGCAATCTGGACCAAAGAAGGAACCTTGCAATTGGTCCATGAATTCGGCTATGAAGAGTATAAAAACCGACTTTCCTAAGAAATTTTTTCCCGTAGATCCTTGATGATCTCCTGTTCGCGTTGACGAATATAACGGGAAAGTTCCCCTTCTTGCTGAGGGGTCAATTCCATTTTAAAATGCAACTTATGTCCGTTTTCATACGCTGATTTGTAAACCAATTTGGCCCGTACGTATTTTTTTTCACCAATCAGGGCTTGAGGAAAAGCCAGCGCAACTTCTGCTTCAAGCGGTATAGGAAAATAGGTGGCCGTTATCAGCGCTATCCCCCCCAAGGAGAGATCGTACATTTTGGCCTGACTGTTGTTTGACTGATAAGTGATCGTGACCGTATAGGACAAATCCGGCTGAACACGAACGTTCTGACGATGGAACAGCGATGTCTCGAGTTTGTCAAAGCGGGTTAGGCGGAGATATCGTTCACCTTTGAGTTTCACCGGTTTGACATGGGCAAATACATCGTTTGCTACATATCCGTTTTTGAGAATATAGATCCCTTTTTGAAAAAGGGCGACCCATTCTTGCATGGCATGGGCTTTGATGACAACCCCATGCGTATCGGTATGGATAATCCGGGCCGGATATTGAATCGGTATCCCCAAATAAGTATTCAAAACCGTTACGGTCCGCTGATTTTGACGCATCTCTTCCATGATGTTGATGATCGTATCTTCAAAAATATATAAGGCTTCGTCATAAATTTGAGAAGAGGCCTGTTTAACAAAAGCGTGAATGGCGCTTGCAAATTCCGTTACTTTTCCCCATCCGTCTATTGACCCGTAATACGAACGCACATACTGATTGAGCACCAGATAAAAGGTGTCCGATAGAAAAACACCAATGGCATTCGGGGAATCAAAATAACGGTGCATTCCATCCAGGGCATCGGCAATTTCTTGGTTCTGTCCGGAAAACATGGCATGGAACAGTTGGGTCAAAGCTTCTTGCATCTCTTCAGCGGTTGCATTGCGCTTCCCCAGATCAAGAAATACTTTTATTCCCGCTTTGACGAAATACCCTTCAAAATTCTGTATGGTAAAACGGGGATGAAAAAGACTTTTCAGTGCTGAAAAAGAGGTGTATCGTATTTCTGCCATTCGTTTATGCCTTTATACTGACTGCAGCTTTTACCGCATTGATGTAACTGATGATGGAGGCTTTATTTTGGTAGGCTATATCGAAAGCCGTACCGTGATCTACGGACGTACGTATTATCGGGAGTCCTAAAGAAACGTTTATCCCCTCTTCAAAATAGAGGGTTTTCAGCGGAGCAAGTCCCTGATCATGATACATGGCGATGTAGTATTTGAACTGGCCGCGCATGACCGGTGTAAATGCGGTATCGGGAACCAATGGCCCGACAAAAACATCGCCTCCGATCCGTTCATTGACCAAAGAGATCGCCGTTTCGATCTCCGTTTCTTCATCTCCGAGTACCCCATGATCGCCGGCATGCGGATTCAATCCGAGGACTCCGACCTTCTCGGGAGAGACGCTTTGGTAAAAACGGTACAGAAAATCGGCGATCCGTTCCGATTGGATATATCCGGCCACTTTTTTTAAAGGGATATGCTCCGTATACAAAGCGACAAACATCTCTTCGCATCCAAGCATCATTATAGCATCACGATCGAAAATATCCCGCAGAGCATCGGTATGACCGACATAGCGTATTCCGGCTTTCATCCATGCTTCTTTATGAATGGGTAGAGTCACCATTCCATCCGCTTTTCCGGTACGTACCAGATCGACTGCCGTTACAAAAGAGTTATAAGAGTATAACCCGCTTTTGGCGTCGACGATACCCGGTTGAATCGTAAATTCTTCTCCGTCTACTTCGCAGAGGATAAAATCTTTGCTTCTATCACTCTGGAGCAATTTGGATGCCTGGTCGGCCATCATCGTGTCGATGCAGTAGACCGGGTCACACAGTTGCAGGATTTCAGCGTGCGCTCTCAGTGCGATTTCAAATCCGACACCGTTCAAATCGCCGATGCTGATCGCAATTTTCTTTTTCAACGCTGACATAAAATCTTCATGTCTTGAACGGCTTGGGCCAAGCCGGTAAAGACGGAACGGGCAATAATGCTTTGTCCGATATTGAGCTCTTCAATCGTCTCGATGTGAACGATGGTACTAACGTTCTGATAATTCAAACCATGTCCCGCAGCGACTTTCAAACCAAGCGAACGACCGTGATTTGCGGCTTCTACGATATCGGCATACGCCTTTTGGAGCTTTTCATCGAGTTCATTTCGGCTCAGACGCAATTCATCGATGGCGTGATGCGTATGGGGAAGGGAAGTATTACGCATGGCATAAAGGTTTGCATAGCTGCCGGTATGCAGTTCGACCCATTCGCTTCCCAGCTTTTCAGAGTATTCAACTGCTTCACGCGTCGGATCGATAAAGAGAGATATTTCGATTCCGGCTTTTTTCAATCGGGTTATCGCATCGCTGATGGCCTGATTTTGACCGACGACGTCCAATCCCCCCTCCGTTGTCACCTCTTCGCGTTTTTCCGGTACGAGCGTTGCTCTGTGAGGACGCAACGCACATACGATATCGATAATCGATGAGTCGACGGAACATTCGAGATTAACCGGAAGAGGAGAACTCTCAATAATCCTGCGAACGTCTTCGTCATGGATATGACGGCGGTCTTCGCGTAAGTGAATCGTAATCTGGTCTGCACCGTTTTGCGCGCAAATGGCCAATGCCATTAGAGGATCCGGATCATTGATTTTTCGTGCTTCGCGCAAGACTGCAATGTGGTCGATATTGACACCAAGGGTCATTTTAAGATGATCTGCGTGCATAAAACTCCTTTTTGAATTGACTGTAGGTTCCGGCGATAATCGCTGCTCTTGCCTGTGCGACCAGACTTAGATAATAATGGAGATTGTGCAGCGAAGCCAAACGGAAAAAAGTGATTTCTCTCGATCGGAAAAGATGGTGCAAATAGGCACGGCTATAACGACGGCAGGTATAACAGTCGCATTCCGGATCAATCGGCTGGGCATCAAATTTATAAGAAGCCCCTTTGATATTCACTTTCCCAAAACTTGTAAACAACGTACCGTTACGAGCATTTCGCGTCGGCATGACGCAGTCGAACATATCAACGCCGCGTTCGATGTTTTCGACCAGATCTTCAGGTGTCCCGACTCCCATCAGGTAACGAGGCTTATTGATGGGCATGAGAGGGGTCGTATGTTCTACCGTATCGTACATTAGCTGGTTCGTTTCTCCTACCGACAATCCTCCGATCGCAAAACCGTCGTAATCCATTGCGCAAAGCTCTTCAGCCGATTGGGTCCGAAAATGGAAATCGGTCCCCCCCTGAATGATGGCAAAAATATTTTGATCCAGTCCGATCCCTTTGCCCTGATTGTAGCGATGATATTCGATTGATTGTGCGGCCCATTGCGTCGTACGTTGGATCGACGTCTTAATTCTTTCCTGCGTTGCGGGAAGGGCAACAAGATCGTCCAAAATCATCATAATGTCGCTATTAAGGTTGTTTTGAATATCGATCACTTTTTCAGGCGTGAAAAAATGCTTCGAACCGTCTATATGGGACCGAAACTCGATTCCCGATTCGGTCGGTTTGGAAATATCACTTAGGCTGAAGGCCTGAAAGCCGCCGCTATCGGTCAAGAAACTGTTTGGATAGGTTGTATAACCGTGCAGGCCGCCGAATTGTTTGACGGTTTTATCGCCGGGGCGAAGATACATGTGATACGTATTGGCCAAGATGATATTGGTTCCAAGGATATCGGTCATGTCGGCCATATCCAGTGCTTTGACGCTCCCCACGGTACCTACCGGCATAAAAATCGGCGTCTGAATCGTCGAATGCGCGGTCTTGATCGTGCACGCGCGGGCTTTACCGCACGTAGCGTCAATACGAAATTCCATACAACCCCTTCTTTTTAATGTTATTTTAGCGTACATTCGACGACTAGGCAACTCCAAAGCATACAAAGATTATAATACAAATAACAAATCAACTACCAATGACAGGAATATGTATATGAGTATTGAACATTCTCTCCAGGCATTTGAAAAAGCGCAACAATTGATTCCGGGAGGGGTCAATTCGCCCGTTCGTGCTTTCAAAAGCGTAGGCGGGGTTCCCCGATTTATTGCAAGCGGAGAGGGTGCATACCTGATCGACGTCGACGGCAACCGTTATGTGGATTATGTCCAAAGCTGGGGACCGCTCATTTTCGGTCATCGTGACGAAAGCATCGAAAATGCCGTTATCGATGCCGTCAAACACGGTCTGAGTTTTGGTGCCCCTACGGAAGCGGAGAGCGAACTGGCTGAATTAATCATCGGTATTTACGAATCGGTCGAAAAAATCCGTTTTGTCAGCAGCGGAACCGAAGCCGTTATGAGTGCCATCCGTCTTGCACGCGGTTTCACCGGACGCGACGATATCGTCAAATTTACCGGATGTTACCACGGTCACAGCGACGCGTTGCTGGTTCAGGCCGGTTCCGGGGCCGCAACGTTTGGCACACCGAGCTCTCCGGGGGTTCCGGCTGATTTTACGAAGCATACGCTGCTGGCAGAATACAACAATCTCGAAAGTGTTGAGAAATGTTTTGCCGACAGTCCGGGAATCGCGTGTGTGATTATTGAACCAATCGCCGGAAACATGGGGCTTGTTCCGGCAACCAAAGACTTTTTGGCCGCCTTACGCGCGTTGTGCGATCAACACGGGGCTTTATTGATTTTTGACGAAGTGATGAGCGGTTTTCGAGCTTGTTTGCATGGGGCCGAAAGTATTACGGGGACCAAACCTGATTTGGTTACGATGGGGAAAGTGATCGGTGGAGGTATGCCCGTCGGTGCATTTGGCGGACGACGCGATATTATGGGCCATCTCTCACCTGAAGGAGGCGTGTATCAGGCCGGTACACTCAGTGGGAATCCCGTCGCCATGGCAGCCGGTTTGGCAGCCATCCGTAAACTCAAGGCCAACGCGCGCGTATTTGATGTTTTGGAAACACGGGCCAAACGGTTGATGGAAGGATTTGCGAATGCGGCGGCAAAACATAATATTCCGCTTCAAACGGATGTCCGCGGTTCAATGTTTGGATTTTTCTTTGCCGAAAAACACGTAGGAAATTTCGCAGACGCACTGACCAGCGATACGGCTCGGTTTGCCCGTTTCCACGCAGCAATGCTCGAAGCGGGATTTTATTTCGCCTGTTCGCAGTTTGAAACCGGTTTCATCGCTACCGCTACGACCGATGTTATGATCGAAGAGACGATTTCCGCTGCTGAGAAGATTTTTTCTCAACTGTAAAATAGTTTAAGCATGCGGGCGCTTTTTGGGAAGTGCCTCGGCTAAATTAAGAAGGATCTAAACAGCGTTTCATCCAGCGCGACCAGGAGAAAAAATGGAAAATGAAGAAAAACCACGTTTAAAACCGATTATCGAAGGGGCTGAAACTCTTTCATTGGGAATTTCGATGGTCGTGGCAATCCTTATCGGAATTGCAATCGGGTTGGGATTAAAAAAACTGACCGGCATCACATGGCTATTATGGATTGGCGTTTTTATCGGTATTGCCGCTGCTTTTTTGAATGTTTTCAAAGCATACAGCAAACAGTACAAAGAATTTGAAAAACTGGCTCGCGACCCGCGTTACAATATGGGGAAAACTTCCAAAGATGATGACGATGATGACGATTAAAAAGCCTTTGCAAATTCTAGCTGCTTCAATCGTAGGATCGATTCCCCTGATATTTTTGTCTCAATCGGTTTATGCTAATTTTATAGTAGCGATGGGAACGTCAATGGCTATCGTTGTCGGAAGTCTTTATTCCTATCGCAATATGATTCAACGCCGTGTTGAAGACGTTGATCCCGAAGACAACAAAGACATCATTGATATGATGGACGATCCTTATGACTTGTATGAAGAAGAACGTCAAGAAGAAATTACCGATATTAAACAGATGATTAAAGAAGAAAAAGCGCGACAACGGAGCAATCTCGTTCAAAATACGACGAAAAATGTTTCTGCGTGGGTATCGGTCTACCGTTTGGTTCCGTATGCTTTTTTAATTCTTGGATTTGTTGCTCTTGAAAACAATCATGCCCTTCAGGTTCTTCCGTATATGGTAGGGTTGGCGGCGGGAATACCGCTAGGGTATCTCATCGCCAAAGAGCTTTTTATTTTACGATCATCGGAACGTTGATCGTAACCTTCTGCTCTTTAATATCGGCGAAGAGATTGTTCTCTTCGGCAAGATGCTGGATTTCGGAAATGTATTTTCGCGTGATGGAAGAGGAAGATATCTCGATCGAAAAGAGGGAATATTTTTCCCCTTCGTACTTGATGTGTTCACCCACTCGGAAATACAGACGTGTCTGAATTTTTTCATTGACGCTCATCGCCATATAGATTTTGTTGAGCAACTTGATGAACAACTCCGTATGCAGACGGATTTCGGGTATGGTCGGGTCGAGTTCTTTGAAAAATTTTGTCTGTGAACCGATGGAGTTGGAACTGATGCACAGATCGATGAGGGTATAGACGTTAACGAGCTGACCTTCAGGCTTTTGTTTCGTAAATTGGAATGAGGGGAGCTGATACAGGCGGATACCGATCTGCTCTTCATCTTCATACCCAACCGTAATGCCGAAAAATTTGAAACGTCCGAATTCGAGTTCTAAAAACATCGTTTTAAAGCCGAACGATGAACTGGCATAGGTAGTGGCAATTTTATAGATTGCCGACGCATCTGTAGCTCCCAGCAGGTACTGGGCCTCCGTATTAAGCGAAACGATTTTTCCACTTGCATTGAACAGAATGAACGGATTGAAATCGTATTCAATCCACTGTTGATCAAACGTCATTAATCCTCGATATAGTTTTTCAATTTACGACCCACTTTAGGGTGCTTGAGTTTTTTGATCGCACTGGACTCGATCTGACGGACACGTTCCCGGGTAACATTAAGTTCTTTTCCGATCTCTTCAAGTGTACGGTCACTTTCGTCATCCATGATTCCGAAACGCATTTTGATAACCGCTTTTTCACGCTCGTTCAATTGTTCCAAAACCGCTTCGATCTGAATTTTCAAATCGTCTTTCAAAATAGCATCCGAAGGGGAAATGGACATTTTGTCCTCGATAAAATCCCCGAAACGGCCATCATCTTCATTTCCGATAGGGGCTTCCAAGGAAATAGGTTCTTTTGTAATTTTAATAACGTTTTTGACTTTCTCAACCGAGAGCCCGACTTCTTCGGCAATCGTTTCGACATCCGGCTCTTTTCCGTGCTCTTGCAGGTGTTTACGCATAATCTTGTTAATCCGGTTTATCGTTTCGATCATATGGATCGGAATACGAATAGTACGGGCTTGATCGGCGATGGCACGGCTGATGGCCTGACGGATCCACCATGTCGCGTAGGTCGAGAATTTATACCCTTTTTGGTATTCAAATTTATCGACTGCTTTCATCAGACCGATGTTTCCTTCCTGAATCAAATCGAGGAATGGAAGACCTCGGTTCGTATAACGTTTGGCAATCGAGACAACCAGACGGAGGTTCGATTTCGCCATCCGTGTTTTGGCGGTTTCGGAGATACTTTTACCCCGTTTGATCTGCTCGAGAATATCAGCCAATTTTTCAGGCTCCATATTGAAGCCCCCTTTGGAAGCTTCTTTCGTTTGAACCAGTTTTTTAATCTCCATATAGGTACTGACCATCGTCGCTTCGGGAACTTTGGCAGCAATGTCTTCTTTGGTCAGATCGCAGATTTTTGCCAGAATGGCTTTATGGTTCTTTTTAAGCTGCTCGTTAAAAAGCGGCAGTTTATATTCCAGACGCTTGAGTTCGCGTTCGAAACCTTCGTCGCTTTTCAGGGCGGTTTCCATCGATCTTACCAATTCGTTGATCAGTTTCGAGGTCGGTCCAAGGTCGAGAAGAGCGTCTTTAAGTGTTTTTTTCTTGAAACTGATGGTCAGAAAATGGAGGACATAATCCGCGTCCATGTCATCCAGAGGCAACTCTTCAAGAATTTTTTCAGATGCTTTCACCCACTCTTTTTTCGCTTTTTCCAGCGCTTTGAAGGAGGTTACGACTTTTTCAACCCGTTTTTTGTCTTTGGCAGAAGGGGCTTTTTCGGTTGTTTCTTCATCATCGCCCTCATCGGTATCGTCACCGTCGTCGTCATCATCCCCTTCATCGTCTTCAAAGCTTTTAAATAGCTCTTTAACACGACGTTCACGATTAATCAAGGGATCTTTATAATCAAGAATAAAATCGATCAGGTACGGGACGGAGCAGATCGCGTCAATGATGATGCTTTCTCCCATCTCCATACGTTTGGAAATCTCCACTTCTTCATCTTTAGTCAGAAGTGGAATTTGTCCCATTTCGCGCAAATACATACGTACGGGAGAATCGGAGCGTGACCATTCCAAGAGTTCGTGCTGTTTGAGGATGTCGAATTCGTCCCCACTGGCTTCTTCAATGTATTTTAGTTGTGCCGCACGCTTTGCCGCAGCCTCTTGCTGATTAAGAATTTTGGCATGTTCCGAAGAGGTAAACATGCATACTTTATGTTTCTGTGCCAGTTTTAAAACGTTTTTGGCTTGTGCAAGGGTCGGTTGTTTGTCAAATCCTTCGACAACGGTTTCATAAGTGAGACAATTTTTGGATTTATGCTCGGAAAATAGGGTTTCAAGGTGTTTGTTAAGATCTTTGACGCTCATTACGAGAAGTACTCCCTTTACGGTTAGAAAAGATGTGGATTATACCGAAAATTATCTTAATGTTTATTAAGGAATATGTTTTCGTAATAGTTTGTTCCAAGTGGAACGCATCTTGCTTTATCCGTTTAACGACTTTTACAAGGATGTAGAATGCAGACCGGATATTATGCTGCCGCAGGGGGAATGGTTGCTCAGTTTAACCGAATTGACACCGTTGCGTCCAATCTGGCAAACGCCAATACGGCGGGGTTTAAAAGCGATAAAATTATTGTAGGTGATTTTGTCCGGATGCTTAAAGAAGCGCAGAGCGAACTCCCGATAAAAAATCAAACGGAAGAGGCAGCGCAATACCTCAATCGATCCTTGTCGCGTGTACCTCAAATCACTGATTCCTACACCGATTTTTCACTCGGAGCAATGCAAAAAACTGAAAATACTTTTGATATGGCGTTAAGTAAAGAGGGACAGTTTTTTGCCGTCAAGACGCCGCAGGGAGTGCGGCTTACCCGTGATGGCACGTTCACCCTCAATGACGAAGGAAAATTGGTTAACAAACAAGGGTTTGAAGTGCTCCCTGCCGATTATTTTCAAACCAACACCGGCATTACCCTCAATCCGCAGGATGAAATTGTTACGATCGACAAAAACGGACTCATATCTACCAATGTTCCCGGAACCACTCAGATGGTCGCCAATAAACGGTTGATGGTCATTGAACCCGAAAATCTGAGAATGTTAAAAAAAGAGGGGGAAAACCTCTATATTCCGGAATCTTCCGAATCTCTTGTTCCGCTTGATGATAGCGGAAGCGTGATGCAGGGTTTTACTGAAAAAAGCAATGTCAACGCCGTCAATGAAATGGTGGCCATGATTGAAGCAAACCGCTTGGTCGGAATGTACCAAAAAGCGATGGATTCGCAGATGAACGATCTCAATAAAGACGCAATTGAAAAACTTGCAGTTACGAAACGCTAAGGAGGACCCTAAATCATGATGCAATCACTCTATACCAGTTCGACCGGAATGCTGGCGATGCAAACACAGATCGATACGACGGCCAATAATATCGCCAACGTTAATACGATGGGATATAAAAAATCCCGTGCGGAGTTTGCCGATTTGATGTACAAGGTTATGACGTATGCGGGAACATCGACCAGCGATACTACAAAATCACCTACCGGAATTGAAGTGGGGCTTGGGGTACGTCCTACCGCAATCAATAAGATTTTCAGCGAAGGAAGTCTCAAACAAACGGACAACAATCTGGATATGGCCATTTCCGGTAAAGGATTTTTCAAACTTCAGCTTCCAAACGGTACGGAAGTCTATACGAGAAACGGTTCTTTTAAAGTCGATCAAAACGGTACACTTGTCAATTCGGACGGTTATACGGTAATTCCCGAAATCGTCATCCCCGAAGATGCAACCAATATCAGTATCGGAACGGACGGCATCGTCAGCGTTATCCAGGCGGGTCAGACTCAGGCAACGCAAATCGGTCAGATTTCTCTGACCAACTTTATCAATCCGGCAGGACTGCATTCGCTTGGAGATAACCTTTTTGTCGAAACCGACAGCTCCGGACAACCGGTAGAAGGGACTCCGGGTGAAAACGGCCTTGGAACGGTCCGTCAGGGATTCGTAGAGCTCTCCAACGTTCAACTCGTCGTTGAATTGACCGATCTGATCACCGGACAGCGTGCCTACGATGCGAATTCCAAAGTAATTACGACAAGTGATGAGATGCTTTCAACAACCAATGGGCTGAAACGATAAGTTTAATCAATAAATAAAGACCCTTCCGTATCTCAAACGGAAGGGATTTAAAACTCTTTCAACTCTAATAGGCTATAATCCCTCCCATTATTTACGTTTAATATATAGGATTTTTTGATGCAGAAAATTGAAGGGAAAGTATGGAATTTCGGTAAGGATATCGATACCGATCTCATTATTGCCGCCCGGTATCTCAATACATCCGACCCAAAAGAGCTCGCCAAACACGTTATGGAAGATGCCGACCCCGAGTTCGTCGCTAAAATGACTCCGGGTGATATTATTGTTGCGGATGAAAATTTCGGATGCGGTTCATCGCGTGAACACGCACCGATCGCTCTGAAAGCAGCAGGTGTCGCTGCCGTTATCGCCCCGACGTTTGCGCGTATTTTCTACCGTAACGCGTTCAATATGGGACTCCCGATTTTTGAACTTCCCGAAAGTATGGAGATAAAAGAAGGGGAAAATGTCACTATAGACATGGATGCCGGAACCATTACCAATACATCCAACGGAAAAGTCTATAACTTTATCCCCATTCCACCGTTTATGCAAGAACTGATCGCGGCAGGCGGTCTTATGAACTACGCAAGTAACGAAATCGCAGCACAGGAGAAATAACCGCTATGAAAAAATATACTATTGCCTTGATCAAAGGGGATGGAATCGGTCCGGAGATCGTTGACGAAGCGGTTAAGGTACTGGATGCCGTTGCCGCATGTGAAGAACTTGAATTTGATTACCGGGAAGTCTTGATGGGCGGTTGTGCCTACGATGCGGTAGGAGATCCGTTACCGCAAGAGACGATTGACGTTTCACTTGCCAGCGATGCCGTATTGTTCGGAGCTATCGGAGGGCAACAATGGGATTCCTTGCCGCGTGAAAAACGTCCGGAAAGCGGATTACTCCGCTTCCGAAAAGAACTCGGTGTATTCGCGAACCTGCGACCGGCAAACGTATACGATGAACTTATCAATGCCAGTTCATTAAAACCCGAAGTGATTAAAGGGGTTGATCTGATGGTCGTCCGTGAACTTATCGGCGGTATCTATTTCGGTGAGCCGAAAGGGCGTGATGAACACAAAGGGTGGAATACAATGGTGTATAGTCGTCCTGAAATCGAACGCATTGCGCATGTTGCTTTCAAAATTGCCATGGAACGGAAGAAAAAAGTGTGTTCCGTCGATAAAGCCAATGTTCTTGACGTCAGTCAGTTATGGCGCGAAGTAGTCGAAGAGGTAGCCAAAGAGTATCCGGAAGTTGAACTTAGCCATATGTACGTCGATAATGCTGCGATGCAGTTGATCCGTGACCCACGCCAATTCGACGTTATCCTGACAGGAAATATTTTCGGTGATATTCTAAGTGACGAGGCCAGTATGCTCTCCGGTTCAATCGGTCTCCTTCCATCAGCATCCGTGGGAGCCAAAATAGGTGTCTATGAACCTATTCACGGTTCTGCTCCCGACATTGCAGGGCAGGGTATCGCCAATCCGATCGCAACCATCGCGAGTGCATCGATGATGCTCCGCTTCGCGTTAGGTGAAAACCGTGCGGCCGATCGCATCGATTTTGGGATCAAACAGGCTCTTGCAGAAGGATATCGGACGAAAGACCTCTCCGGATATGATGCAAAAGAGATATGTTCTACCAGTGAAATGGGCTCGATTATTGCCAACTTTGCCGCTAAATGCAAACTTTAACGCTTGCTAATATCTATGAACTTCAGGGGCTGAAAGAAGATGCCCTTGAAATTTATAAAGAGATATTAAAAAAAGACCCTACCAATTCAGATGCCAAAATCGCTATCCGGCGTTTATCGGGAATGCGAAAAAAATTTTTGGGGGTCAACAACGAGATGAAGGCTTTTTTTGTCCAGATGGATGAAGAGGCCGAATTCATCCAATTCGAAAGGTGGTTGCTCCGTTCATGGAATTAAAAGACGTCATTTTGTCTACATTAGCTGAAATTGAAGAACTTTCTACTCCCGCAGCTGAGAATAATACGCGCACAGATGCGAATCATAATATTATTAAGAGTCTTATCGAAAAAGACGTAGTAGAAGAAGTGCTTCCTCCGCTTAAAGATAAACATGAGAATATCAACATCCAGACGGACGAAATACGGATGCTTGAAGGGATACGGGAACGCCTTTTGGTATTATTCGAAGGGTTCCAATCTCCGAATAATGTTCGTATTGAAGCCAAAGTCGATTTAACCCTTAACTTTCTTGAATACCTTCTGGCTACGATTGACAACCGCCTCGAAACAATCAAAGAATAATTTCCCCTCTTTACAGGATTAAAAGATGAATGACCAATACCGAGTACTGATACACTGCAATGACGAAAAGGGGCTTGTATATAAAGTTTCCAGCATCTTTTTTCATCGTAATCTGAATATCGTTTCCAATAATGAATTTGTAGATAAAAACCATAACAAATTTTTCATGCGCACCGTTGTTGCGGGAGAAATGGACCCTCAAGAGCTCAGAGATGCACTTAGCTCCGTTTTGCCTGCCAATGCGGAATTGGAAATCATTGCACCGGGTAAAAAACGTATCGTACTCATGGCCACCAAAGAATCACATGCGCTCGGTGATATTTTAATTCGCTATGAAGCCGGGGAACTCGACGCCGATATTCTTGGCGTAGTCTCCAATTACGATATGCTTGAGCCGCTTGTATCCAAATTTAATATCCCCTTTTATACGGTCTCCCATGAGGGGTGTGACCGGGATGAACACGAAGCGCGTGTACTGGAACAACTAAAACAATTCGGAGAAATTGACTATATTGTTTTGGCCAAATACATGCGTATTCTAACTCCCCGTTTTGTCGAGGCGTACGAAGATAAAATCATTAATATCCACCATTCCTTCCTTCCGGCTTTTATTGGGGCTAATCCTTACAAACAAGCCTACGAAAGAGGTGTTAAAATCATTGGGGCGACAGCCCATTTTGTTAACAATAATCTGGATGAAGGACCGATTATCGCGCAGGATGTTATTCATGTCAATCATGCTTATGGATGGGAAGACATGCAAAGAAGCGGGCGGGACGTTGAAAAAATTGTTCTCTCCAAAGCACTCAAACTTGCGTTGGAAGACCGGATTTTTGTTCATGCCAATAAAACGATTATTTTTTAACCTATGTTTAATATCGTTTTAGTAACTCCCCAAATTCCGAATAATACGGGAACGATCGGAAGGCTTTGTGTCAATACGGGTTCAACTCTCCATTTGATTAAACCCATTGGATTTGACATCAGTGAAAAGGCGGTTCGTAGAGCGGGAATGGATTATTGGCATAAGCTTGATCTGAAAGTCTGGGAAAATCTTGAAGAATTTATGAACGCTCATCCGGATCGAAGCCGTTTCTTTTTCGGAACGACCAAAACGGAGCGTCCTTATTTCGATATTGCTTTTCAGGAAGGAGACTACCTGTTTTTCGGAAGCGAAACTTCCGGTTTACCGATTGACTTGCTTTCGCAATATCCGGATCAGAATATAACGATTCCGATGACTAAAGAGGGGAGAAGTCTCAATCTGGCCATAAGCACCGGTATCGTACTCTACGAAGCGATAAAACAAAATTTTGACACCTACAAAGGATTAATGATATGATGCAACTTCTTGACTCACTCATGGTCGTATTGTTCGTCCTGTTTTTGGTCTACATATTCCGTGGATATCATTTAACACGGCTGGATAAAGAACGTAAGGAAAATGCTTCATCGAACGAGCACGATCCAAAAAATACATCACAGTAAGGTTAAGGCTAGAACAGTTTCTCTGCCCAGACCCCCATTTTCTCTTCTATAATTTCCATCCAGCTGTTAGCCTTACGAATTAGGATTGCCATCTTTTATTTCTCCTTTTGTCATCTGTAATAGCGTTAGCATAAAAAAAAATGACTAGAAGCAATAAAAATATTTCAAAATGTCATATTTGAAATATTTTATGGCATAATTTATAAAATTACGTATTCCATTAGAAGAGGTGCATCCGAATGAAAAGCTTTAATGAGATCGTTGAAACCATCAAAGATATTGTCTCATCCGATTTCCCGGATAAAAAAGTTTTTGATAAAGACGTAGCCGAAATACTTGAAATAACCCAAATGAATTTTGCCACCATGAAAAAACGTAACAAAATTCCTTTTAATGAGCTTTTGGATTTTTGTGCCAAACGTTCCATTTCGATCAATTGGCTCCTTTATAATCAATCGCCCGAGAGTTTGATTGAACCGACCAACCGTTTTTATATGGTTCGTTATTTTTCCTCGGTCAATGCTTCTGCAGGAGGTGGAGCCGATAATGATGAACTGCTCTATGAGCCTCTTGTGTTAGAAGAAAATTTTGTACAGGGACTTGGCGGGGAACATGAACTCCGTCATATCGAAGCAATTAACGTTACAGGCGATTCCATGGAACCTTCTTTTAGCTACAACGATATTATTTTCATCAACCGTTCAAAAAGAGATATCGGAAGAGGGGGAATATTTACCATTCGGACGGAACATGGTCTTTTTATCAAACGTATTCAAGTACGCCTTGACGGAAAACTCGATATTATTTCAGACAATAAAGACTATCCGACCTATGCCATTCAAAAAAATGAAATAGAAGTTATAGGGCGTGTTGTAGGACGTTTCGGATCAGTCGAATAATTTTCTCGAAAGATGAGATGAGTATGGGATCAAAATTCTGGATTTTTAGCACAGTCATGATTTTAATGACAGGGGGATGCACCGGCATTTCCCAACCTCATACATCTGTCCATTCTCCCTTGATACCGCCTATAGAAATCAATACAACAACAGCCTCATCCGCACCGTACTGTCCGCCATCAACGGTTCCAAACGAGATCGAAATCGAATTACCAGAGACATCTTTAAAAATAGGGGATTTGGAACGGTTTCGGCAATCCATTTCTTTATATGCCCAAAATAATGCGATCGATCATGATGATTTTATGGAGGTTCAAAAGCGTTTTGAAAGTTATTTTTTCTCTCCGTGGGATTGTATTCCTTCGACAAAAGCGGATGATGCGGCCTGGCCTTTACGAGCTTTTAAAGGTGGATACGGAAGCAATCTTCGACCGGTCACGTCCGAATGGATCAGTGACATGCAAATTCAAACCAATTTTAATGCATTTGGTACATTGAATCAAAAAGGGATCGCAGTCAAATGGATGAATGTTCGTAGCTTACCGACGGAAAAACCTCTTTACCGTAATCCAACTCTTCCCGGAGAGGGATATCCGTTTGATCTTTTACAAAACAGCAGTATCAATTATGGTGAACCTCTTTACGTCTCCCACTATTCTAAAGACGGGGCTTGGGCCTATATTTTTACGAACAGTATTTCGGGATGGGTACAATCCGATGGAATCGCTCTGATGGATGAACCTTCTATTCAAGAATACAGACAAAAGCAAAAAATTTTTTTACTCCGCGATAAAATCCCTTTGTACGACGAACAGCACCGTTTTGTTACCTATAGCCGTATCGGTATGCTTCTTTCCTTAGAAAAAGAAGATGATGAAAATTATTACGCAACAGGATACCTTTATCCTCAAAACAGAATTCTTTTAACAATTCCAAAATCGATAGCCAACATGGGTATTAGTAAAATGGATAAAAATGCATTAGCTTCTGTTGGAGAAGAACTGTTAAAGAATACCTACGGATGGGGAGGAATGTACGGCGAACGGGATTGTTCTTCCATGCTTCGGGATATGTTTGCCCCTTTTGGAATCTGGCTTCCGAGAAATTCATCGGCTCAATCCAAAAAAGGGGAGATTCTCTCTTTCAACGGGTTTTCCAATGATGAAAAGCTCGATCTGATTAAAACACAGGCCATCCCTTTTGAAACCATTATTTATTTAAAAGGTCATGTTCTTTTATATATCGGAACCTATGAAGGCAATGTTATGGTATTCCATAATATCTGGGGAATCCGCACGATTGACAAAAACGGTAAAAAAGGACGTAATATTGTCGGTAAAGCTGTAATTAGTACTTTGGGTTTGGGCTCTGAACTTGAAGATTTCGATCCGGACAACAGCCTTTTAACCCGTGCTCAAAGTATGAATATTTTTACCGCTTCTCCTCTTCTCCTCTCAAAAGGGAAAAAGCTCTCTTTTTCACGTTAACCGCGTATATCCAGCAAACTTCCGAGCATTTGATCTTGTGTTCGGATAGCGGTAACATTTGCTTCCGAAACTTTTTGTACCGTTATTTGATCGGTTATTTCTTTTGTCAAATTTGTCTGTGATAAAGTCGAACCGGTGTTGGTGGCAAGCGAAGTTTTAGCCTCTACCGTACCGTTTCCTGACGAGTTGATAACCGTTTCTCTGGGCACATAACCATCCGTATTGACATTTGCCACATTAACTGCACTATTATTGAGATAAGTCTGCTGCGATACCAATGAAGATACATTTGAATTTATCATGATTAAATGAACCTCCCTCTCCCTTTCTTAATCAATTATAATCCCCCTTAGCTTAGATAGAAAGGGGATATAAAAATTAGTGAAGATCCGCGTTGAGTTTGACTTCCCGCGTAGAACGTCGGATCAGGAGCTGACCTGTCGTGGAATCTTGGCGATAGTGAATACCGTTAAGGCCGACAAGTTCTTTACCTTTAAATGATGTTCCGCTGAGTACGGCAGAAGGGTTCGCTTCATTGATTTTTGCAAGTTCTTCGGCACTGACCGAGAATTTGGTTCCGGCCAATACGGCAATCCCCGCATCGACAATACATCCATCACCCAGTGCGATACCGGTTACAGAGTTGGCTCCCAGCAACGTATTTTTCCCGATAGTTACCGGTATTCCGTCCGTTCCGCTTAAAACACCTAGAATCGATGCACCGCCTCCTACATCCGAACCGTCTCCGACAACGGCAGAGCTGGAGATACGCCCTTCGACCATGCTGACCCCTGTCGTACCGGCATTGAAGTTGACGTAACTTGCTCCCGGCATGATGGTTGTACCCGGATGGAGTTGTGCGCCGAAACGAACTTTAGAATCATCCAATATACGGGTATTATTGGCAGGAATAATGTGTTGTAAGAAACGTGGAAACTTGTCGACGAAATCGATTTTCGGATATTCGTTGGCAAATTTGAGTTCGATCTCATTTGCACGAAGCCATTCAAGTTCGATCGGTTGACCATCAGACCACGCAACGTTGTGCAATGCTCCGAATGCACCATTTAGATTGATCGAACGAAGCGGAACTTTTGCCAGAGACAATGCATATAGTTTCAGATAAGTTCCTTCAACACTTTTACAAGCAACGTCGTTAAAAAGGATTACAAGACGGAATTCCCCATCTTTCATACCGTTTTCCTTGATGATCGCATAGAGCGTCGAAATAACTTGAATATTTTTATGTGCATCGCCGTAAGCTTCATCAGCATACGGAGTAAATGCGTTCAAACAACCTTCGAGAAATTTAAGGGTCACCGGGATAATGACTTCGTCCGCAGAAAAATCGATTTCAGCACCTTGCTCCTGAGCACTTTTGATAAAAATTGCCGCACTGCCGAAATTTTCATTCCAGTTAATATGGGGAAAAGTGGCTTGGAGAACTTTGTCGCTATTGAGCTGGCCAAAATCAACGCGGCAGATTCCGAATGCAAGCGGATTCTTGTATCCAATAGAGTTCTGAATCTCTTGTACGCACGCTTTGAATGCTGCTTCTGTTTCTAAAATTTCCATATTCTCTCACTTGATATAAAATTAATACGGAATTCTAGCACAATAGCCTATGTCACGGTTGAATCTTGCGTGTTATACTTTGAGTTTATAATCGAAAAATCATACATAAAGATGACGCAATGAAAGAATGGATCGAATTACTGAAACAAAAAAACTATCTTGGTATTAAACAACACCTAAAAAACGGCGCAAATCCGAATGCAACGGAAGAGAATGGTGAATCCGTCCTTTGTTTTGCGATGCGTTACCAATGTGATGAAGATATCCTGGAGCTTTTGATCGACAACGGAGCTGATCTGTATCAAACGGACAATGAAGGTGTGAGCGTATTTGACGTTGCGGTAACCTACAACTACATTACTATCGTTGACCGGTTAATTGAAAGTGGTTTTGATGTCAATAAGGCTACTCGTAAAAGTGGTTTTACCCCTCTCATGGGCGCAGTCTGCTATGGACGTAACGAAATTATCAAACGGCTTATCGACAAAGGAGTTGACCTAAGTGCCAAAGACTCTCAAGGTTTTACAGCCATTGATTTTGCACGAAAAATGCATAAAAAATCAATTATCGCATTATTCGAAGGGAACCCTTGAAAATGGAACAATTTAAAACTTTCATTTTGTTAGGTACATTAAGCGCTTTATTGATTTTTATAGGCGGTTATATGGGCGGGCAGGGTGGAATGCTAATGGCCCTGCTGTTTGCCGGGGGCATGAATTTTTACGCTTATTATTATTCGGATTCGATGATTCTCAAGCATTATAACGCACAAGAAGTGGATCCGAGAGAATCGCCTATGTTGTATCGTATCGTCGAAAATCTTATCGAGCAGGCCAATCTGCCGATGCCGAAAGTTTACATTATCCACGATCATATTCCGAATGCTTTTGCTACCGGACGAAATCCCGAACATGCGGCAGTGGCAATTACAACCGGTTTAATGGAACTGCTAAACGAAGATGAAATTGCAGGAGTGATGGCCCACGAGTTGTCACATGTCAACCATCGTGATATCCTTATAGCCACCATAGCCGCTACCGTCGCGGGTGCAGTAGCTTTTATCGCTAATATGCTGCAATTTGGCGCAATGTTCGGTAATCGCAATAACCGCGGCGGAAATCCTCTCATTTTGCTTTTGATGGCGGTTTTATTGCCTATAGCGGCTACCGTTATTCAAATGACCATCAGCCGCTCACGAGAATTTATGGCCGATGAAGGTTCCGCACGCTTAACCGGACATCCGGAATGGCTCCAAAGCGCACTCATTAAGCTTTCCAATTACAATGCCCGGGGAGAAGTCCAAGGAGCGACTCCGCAAAACGCCCATATGTTCATTATCAGTCCGTTTGACGGTAAAGGATTCTCATTTACCGATCTTTTTCGAACGCATCCGACTACCGATCAGCGCCTTGAACGTCTAGAAGAAATCAAACAGAATCTATACTCTTCTTCAAAACCAAAAAATAAACTCTACAACCGCCATTACCGGTAAAAGTTTACCTTTTACTTCCATTTTGGAGAATATCAAAAACGATATTTTCTTTCTGTAAAAAATCGGTAAAAATTTTAAAGCTCTCTTGAGCGAGCCTTTCATCTCTCGACGCTACCGAAATTTCGACTTGAGGCGAGCCTCCGTTGATCATCGGTAAAGAAGAGAAATCAATAGATGGTTCCAGCGCTTTCATTTGTTCGATTAAGGTATTTTCTCCCGTCTGGGCCAATAACGTATAACGAAATTCGCGTATTCCCTGAGGATAAAAGCGATCTAACGCCTCATTTACCATCGGATGAGACATTTCAGGAAAACCTGGCATAAAAAAATAGCGTTCATTGAGATAAAATCCCGACATATTATTGATAACATTGTGTAGCAAATCAGCATTTTTAGGAAGATGAGACATGAAAATACGGTGTGGATAGGCCTGATCACCGAAACGTTCAAGAATATCATTCATAAATCGCGGATGGGGGTACAGTGTTCCGTCTGAAAAAACGTCTGAGGCTATCTGACGTGTCAAATCATCCGGGGTCGAACCGATTCCACCAAAACTGAATAAAACACTTTGTGGATCGTTTTTGATAAGTTCAAAAACATTTTGAATCAATTGACTATCGTCTTTTATGGTGAACGAAGCGTATAAGACATGCCCACGTAAAAGTAACATATCTCTAATATAGCTGAAATGTTTATCTATCCGGCGCCCGTTTAAAATTTCTGAGCCAATGATGACGACGTAAAAATGTAATGCTCTCATGTTGATCAGCTTTTTCTAAAAAAATTCTATTTCACCGGCCTCTACTTCATCAGGCATAAACAAAGTAATTATCTGACGAATGCTCAAAGTAGTCGGATCATGAATGTGATGGGTATTTTTCATAGCAATATTTTCAACCGTAAAACGTTGGATATAACGGTCCATATCAGCATTAACGGCATCAAATAACTTGATCATCATTCCATCGCTTCCTTTAAGAGCGTTCATGAAAGCTTCATTGTGCATTATAATCATTCCGGCTAATTCACTGAAGGATTCCGCCAATGTATCGAGGTAGGGTGTATAATGAAGCAATATCGACGATGTTTTTGAGAGAAGTTCAGCAACCAAATTGATCTCTTCATAATCGGAGTTCATGTAAGCCAAAGATATATGTTCAGAGATTTCACTGAAATTTTCAATCAGTTCATCTGCATCATCCGTTTGAAAGAGAACCTTTTCCACACCATATTCTTCATCATCTGCCGCAAAATATTCATCAATTAAAGTATGATTTATCGCTGTATTTTCAGCCTCGTGTTCAAATATGACTGTTGCATGATTGGATATTTTCTTTGTATCTTGTCCCGATGTTGGAATGACCATATTGACGTATTCATGAATGACACTCGCAAAATTCGCATCAAAAAAATCAATCGTACCGCGAAACAGTTCTTGAGATTTGTAGAAATCGTGCTTTAGTAATTCTTCCATAATAACATTTCGCTGTCCGGCACAAATATAATAAATCTCTTCCAATGACAACTTTCGATAGGCAAAAAACTTCAACATTACCATGACAACAGGACAACCGTCCGCAGGATATTCATGACGTAGAATTCCTATAAAATAGTCCATTATGCGCGTTCCGAAATGCTTCATAAAAAAGTCTGGAATAATCCCTTTTTTTTGCAATACGGTTTGTAAACCGGGCTGGCATTTCCATTCTTCGAGAATATAATCACGTCGTTCGAATAAATAATCAGCTACATCAACGTATTTATTATTAAAATTATCTGCCGCCATGCCATCAAACTTTCAAAAATCATAATGTTACACTTTATCATAAAATGGATAAAAAAACAAATGGTTATAATAATAAATAATAGTAAAAAGAAAAAAGATTTATATTAAAGAAGTGTAATTTCTTTCTGCCTCAGATCGAAGCAGAAAGAAGATCTAATATTAAAAATTATTACTGAAGACGGCTGAGAATTTCTTTTTCTACGCTATCAATGGGTTGCGTACCATCAATCGTCATATATTTGACGGTTTCATCCGTTTCTGAAATCCCTTTATAATAACCGATGAGCGGGGCTGTTTGTTCATGATAAACTCGCAGACGATCTAGGACGACTTCCGCTTTATCATCGTCACGCTGAACCAGATCTTCGCCGGTTTCATCGTCTTTTCCTTCCACTTTCGGCGGATTATAGACGATGTGATATGTGCGGCCTGACGCAAGATGGGCACGCCGTCCGGACATACGTTCGACGATAACCGAATCAGGAACGTCGATTTCGATAACTGCATCAATAGCAACCCCAGCTTCTTTAAGGGCATCCGCCTGAGGTACGGTACGCGGGAATCCATCCAGAAGAAATCCGTTTTTGCAGTCTTCTTGAGTAATACGTTCTTTGACTAGTCCGATAATAATCTCATCCGTAACCAGTTTTCCTGAATCCATAAAGGATTTCGCCAGCTTTCCTAATTCTGTACCTGCTTTGATCGCCGCTCGGAGCATGTCACCCGTCGAAATTTGAGGAATATCAAACGCTTTGGTCAAAAATTGTGCTTGTGTACCTTTTCCGGCACCGGGAGCACCTAGAAGAATAATTTTCATATTAATTCCTATTACTTGAGATTTTAAAATTTATAAAACTTTCCATATCGTCAACAATCAAATCGATTGAACGTTCACCATTGATTTTATGCAGAAGTCCTTTATTTTCATAAAAGCTTTGAATATCGGCAAGAGGATCGGTATAAACCTTCATACGATTGTTAAAAACTTTTTCATTGTCATCTGCCCCGCGTGCACGTCCAAGAACCCGATCTCTCGCAACCGTTTCACTGACAACAACTTCGATAACACTCACAAGTCGAATTGACGAATCAGCTTGTAAAAAACGATCCAATTCATTCATCTGTTCATGAGAACGCGGATAACCATCAAAGAGGATGACATCGGCAGGTGCGGCTTTGATCGCGCTCGTGATCGTATCGATAGCGATTTCGATGGGGACAATAAGCCCTTTGCTGATAAAACTGTCGATAATTTTTCCCCGTTCACTGCCGCTGGAGACTTCGGCACGAAGCAGGTCACCCGTTGAGTAATGGGCGATGGATGAGGCATTGCGCTCGGCGATGATCGCGGCATCGGTCGTTTTACCCGATCCAGGAGCACCGATGATCAAAAAGAGTTTTTTCATTTTGCACTTTCGCGCAGGCGGATATGAAGTTCACGTAACTGCGTGATTTCGACCGGGCTAGGTGCATCGGTCATGATACAAGATGCCTTCTGTGTTTTCGGGAACGCGATGACGTCACGGATGCTATCTTTTTTCGAGAGAAGCATCATGAAACGGTCAAAACCGATTGCGAATCCGCCGTGCGGAGGCGCACCGAATTTGAGTGCATCAAGGAGGAATCCGAATTTCTCCTGGGCTTCTTCTTCACCGATACCGAGAAGTTTGAAAATCTCTTCTTGCAACGCCTGTTTATGGATACGGATCGATCCGCCTCCGAGTTCCGTTCCGTTAAGGACAATATCATAGGCAATGGATTCAATATCATCAATATGTTCGTGATTCAGATCACGCGGCATCGTAAACGGATGGTGAAGCGCTTTGACGCGTCCCTCTTCGATTTCGAACATCGGGAAATCGACAACCCATACAAATTCGAAACGATCTTTATCGATCAAATTCATTTTTTCGTGTTCGGCGATAAAAATACGGAAACGACCCATGTAATCCCATACCGTTTTCTTGTCTCCGGCACCGAAGAAGACGACGTCACCGACTTCCATACCGGTACGTTCTACGAGAAGCTGAAGATCTTCAGGAGCAAAGAATTTCTCAAGCGGTCCTTTGAGGCCGTCTTCTTTCATCTGGAAGTATCCCAAACCTTTTGCCCCGAATTTACGGACGAAATCCTCGAAGCTTTTCATCTCCCGTTTAGAGAAGACCAGATCGGCACCCGGAACGCGTAGCGCTTTGATACGGTTCATTTTCGGATTTGCGGCGATCGAAGTGAAGATTTCATTGTCACAGCGTGCAAAAATGTCGATGACGTCAACCATTTGGAGGTCATAACGCAGGTCGGGTTTGTCCGAACCGTAAAGCTCCATTGCGTCATTGTATTTGATGCGGTTGAACGGGATCACGACTTCATGACCCGCAGCGGCGAACATCCCTTTGATCAGATCTTCGGCAACGCGGATAACGTCTTCCTGGTTACAAAAACTCATCTCAACGTCGATCTGGGTGAATTCAGGCTGGCGGTCTGCACGAAGGTCTTCGTCACGGAAACATTTGGCGATCTGGAAATAACGATCAAATCCCCCAACCATCAAAAGTTGTTTGAACAATTGCGGCGATTGGGGAAGGGCATAGAATTCTCCTTCATGCACACGGCTAGGGACGAGGTAATCACGTGCACCTTCCGGAGTCGACTTGGTGAGAATAGGGGTTTCTACTTCCAAGAATCCAAGACTGTCAAGTACGTTACGTGCTGCAATAGCTGCTTTGGAACGCATCTGAAACGTTTGAAATGCGCTTGGATTACGCAAATCCAAATAACGATATTTCAACCGGGTCTCTTCCCCTACACTATTGTCCCCGATTACAAAAGGGACCGGTTCCGAACGATTTTCGATAATCAATTCGTCAACAACTACTTCAATCGAACCTGTTTTAAGACGTGGATTAACAAGTCCTTCACCGCGTACTCTAACGCGTCCTTTAGCGATGAGGACAAATTCGTCGCGTACATCGCTGGCAACTTTGTGTGCATGAGCATTGTCCGCTGGATCACAAACAAGCTGGATCAGTCCACTTTTATCACGCAGGTCGATGAAAACAATACCGCCATGGTCACGGTAACTGTTGGCCCAGCCGCACAACGTAACGTTTTCTCCGACATTGATTTCACTTAAATCGGTACAAAAATGACTTCTCAAAACCAATATCCTTGGTAAAATTTTTTGAAATTATATCTTGTATAAACTTTTGGTTTACTAATGTAATCGTAGGCTTGTTTTCTTTCAGAAAGATATTTCATCTTGCTTTAATACAGGCAACTATCATTTTATTTTTGTTAAGATGACAAAATTAAATGTGATAAAATCAGAAGGATTGTTGATGAAACAACTACTTTCCATGTTTTCGGCTATTCTCATTTTTGGTGGATGTGCCGAAAAAAGTGCGTTTGATCTGTTTAAAATGGATGCAAATCAAGAAAAATCCGTAGAACAACTTCGAACGGGCACAATTCTAGAATCAATGGAAACAAAAGCGATTCTTTCAGCTGTGTATCTCAATCCCGTTTACCCCAATGAGTACAAAGACGGTGAATATTTTATCGGAGCATTTTATTTTCAAAAGCAATATGTAGATGCCAAAAAATGGAGTTTGGAAGATTTTGGATATCGTCTTACGCTGAATTCTTCCTTGCCCATTTCTATGGAAGAATTAAAAGAAACCGATTCCCGCCGTTTACTTATTCCTATACGGAATAAATGGAACCGTTTTTATCTGATCCGTTTTGCCCCTACGGCTGAGACTGCACTAACGTTGAAGCTCGAAAAAGATCCGACTGGCTCGGTTGAGTTAAATTATCAAAAATAGCTCGAATAGAGACGGGTTCTCCAAGAATTTTCTTATAAATAACATAATTGGCAAGAACTCTCTTGCCGTATTCCCTGCTTTCGGCATTACTGACCATTTCCATACTCAAAAAGGGTTCGTTTTCACCGTTTCCGAACATTCCCGGTGTCAATAACAATCGCTTCGTAAAACCGATTCCTCCATTGTATGCGTAAGCCATCAAAACCGGGTTGAACAGGTTCTTTTCGATATGTTTGAGGTGTTCTCGTGCATAAGGGATGTTATAGGCCGGATTGAACATATCGTCGTACGAAGAAATTTTCAGAGGATGAACGGCTGCAATTGCATCGACATTGAACGGCATAATTTGCATTAAACCAAGGGCAAAAGACCTGGAGACCAGTCCGGGAATGAGTTGTGTCTCCTGACGCATCAGTGCGTAAACAATTGCTTTTTGATCGTTGGACATACCTTCCATATAGTGATCATATGGCATTGTAAAATTATGAATGTAGGGATAATAGACCCGCTCAAGCATAAATGCCTGTATTGCAAGAGAATCGTTACCGTCATAACGATCAATCAGCGTATACAGTTTTTCAGGCGTCGTCGATACCATTTCCTGATAAAGACGGTTCCATTCAAAAGGGTCCTCCCCTCTAAATCCGTGTTGATCCGAAGTCGGTAAAGTCGTAAAATAGTTTTCCGTGACTAATCCGGTTTGCTCGCGGGCCCATAGAACATACATATTGATATCAAGACTATTAACAAGATCGTCTAAATAAGTCGAATCATTACTCAGTCGATAGAGCCAAAAAGAGATTTTGTCTTTTTCCATGACCGATTTGGCTTTGTTCCGAGCCTCTTTTAAATGGAATAGAGCATTTTCATTCTGATGAAATCGATAGGCATTTAGTCCAAGATAAAAATGGGTTTGACTGTCATACGAACCGCTGGAGAGATTTGAGAGGGAAGAATCCAGATTCGTCATTTGCAGATCGGTTACGCCCCAGTATACCAGTTTGTCGAAACCTTTCAATCCACTCAGGGTATTTAGAACGTTCGAATCGAGCAATTCGTTAAAATGATCGCGTCGATAGGATTGATTACTGATGACAAAAAGATTTAAAGAAGCCTGTAGATCATTTTCTGGAACAAACTGATGCTCTAGATTCATGGTTCGCAACCATTGAACATTACCAAATTTCGTATTCAAGCGTTGTGCTATCAATTCTCTTTCGTAACTTTGCAATAACTGTGCTTTGACAGGTGAAAGTGCCAGATAGAGGCAATCGTCCTGTTCTATTCCCAACAAATCGCCTGCAAGTTTATGCATGCAATCAACGGTATACCGAATCTCGGGTTCATCCGTTTTACAAGAGTAGTCCGATAAAAATCTTTCATTTACGGTATCAATTTGATAAAACGCTTCACTGGCTTGCGATGCATTGATGTCCTGATGCAAAAATTGCCAAATTAAAAAGTTTTTTTCACGTGATGAAGGTTTGGAACTGATGGTTTCAAGAGTAATGCTCCACCCAGTTATAGCGGTAAGGGCCAAAGCCGCAAGGATAGATACTTTCACGAAACGGCCAAATGGGTTAGTACGTTGACGAAAATGACGTCGATAATCTGCAGTCCTATCACCAAAATCAAAGGAGCAAGGTCAAGACCGTTGAAAACGGTCGGAAAGGATCTACGAATTAATCTATACGCGGGCTCAGTTAACCGGTAAATAATTTGGACTATCGGATTGTACGGATCAGGACGTACCCATGAGAGTAGGGCACCGATGATGACAACCCAAATATACACGTTAAGTAAAGAATGGACAATTCCACCCAACCCCATAATAATACCACTTATCATTTTACGACCTCTTTGATGTAATTTTTAAGATATGGGTAGAGATTCGCCAGTTCCGGGCCGTATTCGGCACCGGTCAGCAAGATACGAAGTGGTATAAAAAAGTTTTCTCCCGATAGAGTACTCTGATGCATAAGGTAATTCGTATATGCATTAAAATCGTCAAAATGAGGGGCCTGAATTGTTAGAATACGAAGCTTTTCAACGGTTTCTTTGTATTCTAAAGGGACTTCCTTGGGTGCAAAAATTGCTTTGATTTTCGTTCGTAACTCTTTGAGCGTTCCGGCTTCTTCAAGAAAAACTTTAGCAAGGTTGCCAATATCGCTATCGGCAAAGCCAACATATCGCGAGAGTTCTTTTGGATCGAGACCTTTAAGATGTTCCCGATTGATAAATTTTAATTTTTCAAGCTCAAAATGGACAGGTGCTTTTGAGATGGTTTTGAGATCAAACCATTTGATTGCCTCTTTGAGACCAAAAATTTCCGTCGGTGTTGTATTGCCCATTGCAATAAGATAGTTACTGATTGCTTCGGGTAGATATCCCTCTTCAAGAAGCCATTTGATATTTGTTTCATCATCATGTTCTGATATTGTGTTACCCTGATCGTTAAGGATTAATGGAAGATGTGCATATTCGATTTTCTTGGTATACCCGAGTGCTTCATGGATTGCGATTTGTTTTGGGGTATCGGAAAAATGATTTTCCTCTCGGATAATCAGTGAGACATCGGCCAACATGTCATCAACAGCGCATGCGAAGTTGTA
Source organism: Sulfuricurvum sp. (assembly GCA_050178755.1). GTDB lineage: Bacteria > Campylobacterota > Campylobacteria > Campylobacterales > Sulfurimonadaceae > Sulfuricurvum. The sequence goes on from JBFXFU010000010.1 coordinate 75,580, forward strand.
GGTGGGATGTTTATTAGCTTCCAACAGGATGAAACTGTCGATATCTTCCGGTGAAAATGTATTTTCACCTTTGACAATATCGGTTATAGTAATTGGATGAAGCGTTTTTTTGAGGCGAATTGTAAATGAGTTTGGATTGTCAAGTGTCTCTTCATCAGAGAGGTTCTCGCATGTACCATCATACCGATAAGGCAGCTTTGCTTCTTCGGCCGCTTCTCGTTTGGCATCCAGTGTTTCCGATCTACAAAAACAATTGAACGCTTTTTTATCCTGAAGGAGCTGTAAAGCCATAGCGCGGTGGAACCGTAGGTTATTGCTTTGTAATAATTCTTCCTGGTGTTTAATCCCGAAAAGTGACAATATTTCAAAAATTTCTTTTTCTTTACTGGAAATATTGTGTTTTTGATCTGTGTCTTCGATACGAATCAATAAAGGTTCATCACGCTGAACCGAAAGTATATAGTTAAATAATGCAATACGGAGATTTCCTAGGTGCATATCACCAGTTGGGTTTTGGGCAAAACGAAGCATAAAAAAAAGTCCTGATTTTTAGCGAAATTGTATCAAATGTGTAATTTAACAGAGCTTGAGATGCGGATTAGATAGATGAACCGTATTGATCACTGTAACTGTATGCATCGGATACTATATTTATTAGTTTCTCTTTACTAAGTGAAGCGAGCAAGGGATGTTCTGAATGAAAATCAAAATGTCCGTTTTCGAGATTGCGTGCCGTCTCAAGAAGAATCCCTATCTTTCCACTACCGTGTAAGACTGCTTCACAGACTTCTATATCTATTTGAACTTCTTGGAGTATATCACTCATTCGAATCTGTAAATAAGCGTCCATTAAGGAAAAAATACCGGTAAAATAGATTAGATCTTTATTGGAAGAAATTATAATCAGCTCATTGAGTAATTCCATTGCTTTACCTCGGAATAGGGCGTTTTTTAGCAATGCGGTTCCAAATGGTCGTGAGTTTTTTTCAGAATACAAAAATAAACTAAGCCAACTTAGTAAACGATTACGTCCCAACAGCGTTAAAGCATGTCGAACACTTTGAATATCGGCAGTAAATCCGAATGCGGCACTGTTGATATGACGCAATAAATTAAACAATAGATCGGGATAACGGTTGAAAATTTGTTCAATTTCACTCAGTGAAGCATTATGCTGTACTTTTTCAATCAATTCAAGAACTTTTGACGTTAAGGTATCAACCCTTTTGTTCTCTATTATCAAAGGTTTTTTGTAAAAAGACCCTTCAAATAATGTAAAACCATATGATTCGCAGTATTTATAATGATTCGGTTCCCGTATATCGGTTGCCAAAAAAGTCATTTCATAAGGACGAAGACGTGTAATGGCATTAATAATACTAGGTTTTTCAAGTTGTCTGGCATCAATTCGGACAAATTGGATATAAGGGAAAAGTGAAGATGCCGATGAAAAATGGGAAGATTCCAGAGTATGACCATCAAAGGCAAAACGATACCCTTTATCATGTAATTCGTCAATACGAACAATGGTCTCAGGTAATAACTGTAGAGCAAAAGGAAGAACCAATACAATCTGTTCAGAAGAAAGGTTATCAAGCTCTGGTGAAAAAAACATGTCTATATCAAGCTGGATAAAAAGTGATACCGTGGAATTTAAATGATTAAGATGTGTCTTTAAGTGATTAAGGGTCCACGTTCCACCAGTATAATCATAAGCGTATATTTCACCTTCAGTGTTTAATATTACATTACGTGCAGGGATAAGTACATCATTACTCAAGTTCAATCTTGTATCCCATTCCGTTTAGATTGACAATCATATCTTTATAAGTTTTTTTTCTCATGCCGCGAATAAGAGTTCGAAGTGCATCGATACTCATAGGCATATTTTTCCATACCGTACTTTCAATCATGTCATAAGTGACAATTTGGTTTTTATGGCTTAAAAGAAGTTCTAGGAGCATAAACTCTTTTTTTGAAAGTTGAATGGAGTTTCCTACCGAATCAATAATTGCTTTATTATCGGCATCGTATCGATAGCCTCGATGAAGTTTATGCGATGCGCGAATCATGCAACGGCTAAGTTTTTTTATTGCAATTTCAAGAGCGTCGATTAACTCGCTTTTTTTAAACGGTTTGACAAGATAACGAGTGACATCGTACGTAATAGCATCCAAAAGGAAGTTTTTATCGGTAAATGCGGTAGTAATAATTACCGGTATAGGATTACTTTCATCCCGTAACCATCGAACAAAATCCATACCATTATGGTTTTCAAGATATAAATCAGTTAAAACAATATCAATAATTTCTCTTGAAAAAATATTTTGCGCGCTTGAAACACTGTCGACGGAAAAAACTTTATATTTATGTTTTCTTAAGAAAGTACTGACATTCTCTCGAATTTCAGAATTATCTTCAATATAAAGAATACTCATATCTTGTCCTAAGACCATTGTATAAGACCTTTTTCATAGAGTCTAAATTTTATTATTATTCTATCAATAACTAATGAGAATTAAATATAAAAAAAGAAAATCATAATTCTATTTTGATTCTTGTTGATAAAATCAAAATGCTCCTTCTAAAAATAATATTCCAATAGAATTTATATTATGTTAATCAATGGATATCGTTATAATTTCTTTTATGGAATCAGCAAAACAACAACTTATAACCGATATCGAAAATTTACTCAATACTTACCAAGATGTAAAACCTACCTACATCAATCCAAAACTATTGGAATTTTTGGACACAGATACTCTTAAACAAATTATACATTCACTCTTGAATCAACAAGAAAAATGTAATGACGACAACATCGAATGGTTAGAACAATTTAAAAAACATTAAATTAATAACAGAAAACTATCACATTTTCTGTTATTGTATAAATTCTGTTATTTATTAAGTATATGTTAAATTTCATTTCCTATAATTCCAATAGATAGGCTGTTTCTGAATGTTGTTCACATCCAGCTATTTACAAGACCTTTGAAATAATCTGAAGGAGTCTAAAATGTCATCTAATGTTGATCTAATCCAACTTACCGAGCAAACAAAAAAATTGACTGCAATGGTTGTAGAAGATGAAGTGGTTGCAAACGACCTGCTCAGCTCAACTTTCAAGAATTTTTTTGCTGATGTCACGTCTGCATATAACGGTGCCGATGCGTTAAAAATGTATGAAAAAACCAATCCAGATATCGTTTTTGTGGACATCATTATGCCGGAAATTGACGGAATCGAACTGGCTAGACGTATCCGTGCAATTAATCCATCTCAAATTATTATTGTTATTTCAGCAAGTAACGATATCCAAAAAATTTCTGAATCAATTCAAGTCGGCGTCAATAGTTTTATTCAAAAGCCAATTGATACGAAAAAAATTCTTGAAATGCTTCAGAACATTGCCGGTTTGATTTCAAAACGTAAAAAAATAGAGACAAAAACGTTTTCAATTTCATTACCACTCGATGTATATGAGTTGGTTGATGACAATGCAAAAGCAGAAAGTATTTCTAAAAATGCTGTCATTATACGTGCTTTAAGATCGTTCTACAATTAATTTTATCTTTCCGGAGACTTCTTACTCCGGACTAAGTTATATTTAAGATACTTACTATTATAATTCCATCAAGATTAAGCGGAAGCAAGCTTAATACTACAAACTAAGTGGCCCCATCATCTAATGGTTAGGATTCCAGATTTTCATTCTGGCCATAGGGGTTCGAATCCCCTTGGGGTCACCACTTAAAACTCCCTATT
>JBFXFU010000011.1:0-29571 GCA_050178755.1 Sulfuricurvum sp.
GCCGTTGACAATACTCGCCGATCGATTGATTGGGCGTTGGAACTTTACATCTCAGTTAGCTACTGTAAAAATCAAGGCTCAAGCTGAAGAAGGAACCACTTAAACCTTTTTCAGGCATGACTAAATAGGAGGGATTTCTTTCCTCCTATTTTTCAACGCCTTCACCTAATTGGATGTCACCGTTTTGTGATAAATAAACAGGGATTTCAATATTTTCAAGAGTGCAAGTTACTTTGCCACCTTCTTGTAAAATATTTTTGATAAGCTGAATAATCCTTTCTTCGGCAATAGGATTATTCATTTCATGATATATTGCATCTCTCAGCTGATCTTTTGTTAGTGTTAATGTTGACATACAGTTTTTCCTTCTTGCTATCAAAAAATTAGAGTTAAATTTTTTTCAAAAAGCTTTCGACTTTTCCTATCGCTTTATGAACATCCAAATATTCTTCATAAGCTTTTTCGGCGTTGGTAATTAATGTTTTATAGGTCAATAGCCTCATGTTGTGTGATTCAAACATCTTGTCGTCATTCGGTGCCAAAGAAGGTATCTCGGAAATCAGCATGTAAATTTCTATTGTTGGGACATGCGCATTGCCATGTAAATCGGGAGTTTGATTGAAATATTCTGTCATCGCAGCTGCATATTTTCGCCCTTGTGTCACTAAGGACATTACATCCATTTTACGCCCCGGTTTTTTCAGCTCTACAATAATATGACGCCCTGAATTTGTTCTAAAATCAATATCTAAACGAGCACCATCTACGGTATCGGGGCAAACTTTTTTTAGATGTTCAGTAACCGTTCGTTCCATTTTTTCGCTACCGCTTACTCTGTCCCATGTAGGATCAAGAAGCCAAAGATGGTTGAAGAGATATTTTTGCGCAACCTTTTCCAAGTCTTTATCATCAATGATTTTTTGAAATTTTCTTATTACATCTAAGCGGGATTTGACAATTTCCAAATAGTAACTTTCTTCTACATCGTTTAGTGTAGAAAAGATTGATTGAAATTCAGGACTCAAAACATCATAGACATGTTCCAATTCATCTAGTTTATTGCGAATCCGTAGTTTTTCAAATCCGACGATAGTACTTCGAAATAGTAGTTTTTTAGCTTCTTTATCTTTATCGACATCTTCGGCTATCGGGAGATTGGCAATAGAAGTCATCAGCTGATTGGCAAGTTTTCGATCCCGTTTGTCTGGAAAATGCTCGATCCATTCCGTGACACCGGCTATGGATTCGGTGGTTTTTGAATAGCCTAATGCTCGTCGCCATTCATCCCATTGATTTCTTACCTTATCTAATAAAGTTTTTAAATGAGAACGGAGGGCTTCATATTCATCATCGTCATGTTTAATTGCTTCTCTGCTAGCGGTCGCTCTATCAATGTTGTCAGTATCTAGAAAATTTGCATGTACTTCGCCAACAATGTAACTATTTGCATACCGAGCACTGCCTAATTCCAATAAAATATCTTCTTGGAAAATTCGTCCATTTGCAAAAATAGCTATCCGATTCAAGCTGTCTTCATGTTTACCTAATTTTGTAGGTGTGTCAACTGTAGCGATATATCCATCAATGGTACATTTTTTATATTTTTTTTCTTTGGGATCACTCTCGTCTTCGGAATCACTATTCGTTTTGATTTCAATGGAGATTTCTTCAGTGAATTTTGCTACACATTTTTTTCCTGTTTCCTCAACTGTCGCAATATTTATCGCAAGAGGTTCAACCTCTTTGTCCCCGATTTCTCCAAGTGACCAAAAGAATTGGATATCCTTGTAAAAACCAGCATCATTGCGTTCAAGGGGGGTGTCATTCAAGTTAATATTGAAATCGTGTGATTTTCCAATAACGGAGAACCTACGTGCTAATTTTGGTCTAAGATATACAGCTGTTTTATGAAGACGGCTATTTAAATCTTTTAAAGTTATTCTTGTGCCATGATCATATTTGAAATCTTCCGGGATTGTTGTTTGAACAATATCATAAGGGAGGTTTTTGTTGCAGGCTTCTTTGAGTTTAGGTACATCTATCATAAAAGCAACAGGACTTTGATCCGCTGATTTTGTAACTATTTCAATAGTATTTGCAAGCGAAAACATTGCAAGTTTTCCAATCCCTTTTCGACCCATAACACGTCTTGTTCTGCTTCGACTGAAATGTTTCGTATCTTCTTGCTCCCTGCGACTATAACCAACTTTCAGAAATTTGTTTTCGACATCAAATTCGGACATACCATGCCCATCGTCTTCAACTATAACAAATTGTGCGTTGGGTTCAATCTGGATATTCACGTTATGAGCATCGGCATCCCAAGCATTTGAAATCATTTCAGTGATTACGGCAGGAGTAGAACTATATAACCCTATACCAAGGTGGTTCAATACATTCAACTCGATTTTGAATTGTAACGATTTCATATTACATTCCTTCGCGGATATTTTTCAAATGCTTTTTGATGCTTTGTGCAACAACTTGTCCCAAGCGAACCGGTACGGCATTGCCAATTTGTCGAGCGATATGTTCTGTTGCAAATGAACCATCTCGATTACCAAAAACATATCCTTCCGGGAAAGATTGAATTAATGCCGCTTCTCGGAGGGAGATCGCTCTATGTTGTTCAGGATCGGGATGACCGAACCGACCGTTACCGATCCCAACGCAATAAGTTGTCAATGTCGGAGCAGGTTCATTCCATTTCATTCGACCGTAAACATTGCTAAAGCTCTGCCCACTATCTTTTCTATGGCATTTCAAACGTAGCTCTTCCGGCCAATCTTGCCAACTACCTCCTATTGGAGTAGCTTGTAGCCGTTTGATATTCAATTGCGAAAGTTTTCTTGCTTTGTGCAAAGGATCGGACGGATGCGTTTCACCGGCTTGTAGTGGGGGAAGATGTTTAATGATTTTCTCGACGGATACATACTCTTCCGGGCTATGCGTTTTTGGAATAAGTTCTATATCGCCTAATTTGGAAGCCAATAGAACGAGTCGTTTTCTTGTCTGTGCGATTCCATAGTCGGGACAAAAAACAAGTTTCGAATCGATTTTATAGCCTTTTTTTTCAAGTGTTTTGACGAAGTCATGATATATGGATTGATTTTGTAAGTTCGGAACATTTTCCATCGAAACTATATCCGGTTCGATATCTAAAATCATTCGTTCAAATGATTTCAGCAATGCCCATTTTTCATCTTGGCGTTTACGTTTGTTATAAGTAGAGAATGGCTGACAAGGAGCGCACCCGACAAGTATTTTGACTTCACAATCATCACCGTATTTCTCATTGAGTTCTTCTTTTGTGACAGACGTAACACTTTTACAAATGAATTCGGCATTATTATTGGTTTCGTAAGCATATTGACATGATTCGTCTATGTCGAACCCCGCTACTACATCGAATTCTTCTTGTACGAAGCCATGGGATAACCCACCAACACCACAAAATAAATCGATTACTTTCGCTTTTTCAGTCATACCCATTGGTTCCAATTTTCAATTAAATATAATTATTTATAATTTTGAATTATACTTTTGCCAACCAGTGCCATCTATGTAAAAACAGCATACTTGAACTATAATTTATAGAATAATAGCAAATATAACCTCAATTGTCGAGGAGATGAAATACAAGCATGTCTTTACATAAAAAAACTGCTAAAAAGAAGCCTTTGAGCCGTTCGGAAATAATGGGCAGAGTCAAATCGAAAAATACGAAAATCGAGATTTTATTGCGTAAAGCACTTTGGAAAAAAGGATATCGATATCGTGTAAACTATAAGAAATTGGCAGGTACTCCCGATATCGTTTTTGTCAAAGCAAAGCTTGCTATTTTCTGCGATAGCGAGTTTTGGCATGGCAAGTATTTGATGGAAGGCAAATCGATTCCGAAAACGAATACTGGGTTTTGGGTAGACAAGATTCGGAGAAATATAGAACGTGATAAAGAAATAGATCAAAAGCTTCAAGCGGATGGATGGCGGATTCTTCACTTTTGGGGCGAAGACATCAAAAAAGATACGTTAAAGTGCGTTGAACAAATTGAAAATATTCTTCAAATACAAACAATTGAGATAAAAGCACAGGAGATTGTCAATCGTGTGATCCATACTTCCGCATTGGAAAATCAATCACCGAGCGATGAAGCGAAAAAAAAGATGCTTGCTCAAGCCAAAAAGATGATTTCTAAAATGCCGAAATCGCAGATATGAATGTAATTTTGGCTTGCTAGAAAGAAATGCACAGCTATGAGCACATTGAGTCGAAGAAAAAGCTTTATTTTATCTAGAAAATCGTATAGTTTTTTCTAGAAATATTTTTTTGGAAAACCTATGAAAAATATCGTAGAAGATGGATTTTTCTTTATAGCAGGACATGGTAGGGGGTGGAGCTTTTCATCAAGAGACTTGATGCAAAAATTCACTCGCCAACAGGCCGACAATCTCCTATCTGATTTATGTGCTCAGGGAAAAATACGTCGGATCGCTCGTGGTATGTACGATTACCCAAAATACAGTGAATTTTTAGGCAAAGAGCTTAGTCCCGATATCGATCAAGTCGCACGAGCGTATGCCCGTAAATTTAACTGGCGTATAGAGATTTCCGGTGATAGTGCGCTGAATTATTTTGGTCTCTCGACTCAGGTGCCGGGAACATATATTTATCTCAGTGATGGGGCAAGTAAAAGTTATGATATTATGGGAACAACCCTAAAGTTTAAAAAATCCCAACTCAAAAATATCGGGTTCAAACATAGTGAAAGCTCACTGATCGTTCAAGCCCTTAATGCTTTGGGAAAAGAGCATATTACGGATAATGTTATCAAAAAGATACGTGAACAGATTGAACCTAAAAAATACGAGAAGATTCTCAAAGATACGCAAAGCTCGACGGTATGGATTTATGAGAGTATTAAAGTGATCTGTCAAAAGGATAACGCATGAATAAGATCGCTTTACTGCCAATAGAAAAACGAAATGAGCTATTTCGTGAAACCGCACGGATGATACCTACAACCGAAGCAATCGTCGAAAAAGATTTTTGGGTAGTTTGGACATTGGATAAGATTTTTGCCGATGCTCGTCTCGGTAAAATTCTAAAGTTCAAAGGGGGCACGAGTCTTTCGAAAGTGTACGATCTGATCGGTAGATTTTCCGAAGATATCGATCTTATCCTAGACTGGCGGGAAGTGATCTCCGATGATCCCTATAAAGAGCGATCGAACAATAAACAGAACGAGTTTAACGAGAAGACAAAGGAAACAGCACAAATTTACATCCGAGACGAATTGCTTCCCTCTATCTCACAATTATTATCTCCAATATGTATATGTGCTATTGATGCAGACGATCCACACTCTATTAATATCACATATCCGGCGGCATTTGATGATATGTATCTACGCCCTCAAATTTTACTTGAAATTGGACCATTGGCATCGTGGACTCCTTCGGATATTTTTGAAATTAGTTCTTTTGCCGCACAAAAATTTCCTCAAGTTTTTGAACAACCTTCTTGCCGTGTCGATACGATTTTAGCGGAACGGACATTTTGGGAAAAGGCAACTATTTTGCACCAAGAAGCTAACCGAACGGCTGACAAACTCTTACCATCTAGACATGCAAGGCATTACTATGATTTAGCGATGATGGCAAGAAGCAGTGTGAAAGCCAAAGCATTTGCACGCTTGGATTTACTCGAAGCGGTTGTACAATTTAAACAGCGTTTTTATCGTTCACCATGGGCAAAGTATGAAGAAGCAAAAGTTGGAACTCTTAAATTGCTTCCACCGGAATTTCGTTATGCTGAACTTGAGAAAGACTATACAGCTATGGAGAACATGATTTTCGAAAAACATCTCTCTTTTGAAGAGATTTTTGAGACTCTAGAAGCATTAGAACATGAGATAAATAATCTATGAGAAGCAGATCAAGGCAACTATGCACTGCTCAAGAATTTTATACTTGGCGTTGAATATTAAGTGCAGAATAGTTACACTTCCTCAACTTTTTTTGATGGTGAAAGTCTCGTATTTCGAGGTGTTCGCTATCAAGACAAACGGAAGCGGAAAAAGTGGTAAAATACCCTATAAGCAATAGTTTTTAGGGGTACTTTTAGGGGTATGTTTTTTAATAAAGCTATATAAAACCCTAAAATAAGTAGGTAGTGGTAGTCCCCCCCACCACCATCGAATCATTTTAATCACTTCAAATTCATTCAAATAATCCTTAAAAACTTTGCAAAATAGCCACTTTATTAGCTTTTTACGCCCATTCAAATAGCAAGTGCAACACACAGTTATGCTACAGAATAAGATTTCGTAATTGATTGCATCCTTACTATCGATTATTTAATGCCGTTTTATAAGCTCGTTTGACACCTATGCCCATGTGAATATAGTTGTCTATTGGGCCTGCGCCAAATCTCAGTCCTTTTATTCCTGCCGAGACACCAATACCGGATTTAGATAGATTAAATCTTATTGGACCAACAGTTATACTTTTTCTGATATAAAAACCAATATTATTCTTTTATATGTATTATATTCTATTCGCTAAAGCACGTCAAAGTAGATTTTTTGTCTTTTACAAAAGTGTATCAATGATACACAATACATTCCATTGTTTGTAATCATCAGCGGGTTATAAGCAATATCTGTTTTGAAGCTTTATGGACATTGGGGTGAAAAATAACACTTATGAATTTGTTTATGAGTGCTGCAACTTAAAGAAGAATACAATTCCATCCCATGTGAAATGTCACTATACATGTCTTTTCGATATATACTTAATTTTATCAGTTTAATGAGTTAATACAAAAGATGGAAAGAGGGATAAAATTAAGATGGGTATGGAAGCAAAAGATATTTACCCGGCAGTTATAGAGTACGCGGTGGGGGTTGTCGGTATCGGCGTCTCGTACTGGTGGGTGGCCAAAACAACTATCCGTAAAGTTTATCAAAAAACACAAAGTCTGGTAAAAAAACGTTTATTACTCGCGCTTTTTTTATTGATTCCGACGTGGGATATTTTTCTTGGATTTCCGGTTTATCTCTATCTATGCAAAACGCAATCGGGGATAAAAGTGTATCCCGGCGATAACCGGGTGGAAGGATTTTATATCGGGGAAAGGCAGCGGTTCAATCAGGAAGATTTCTCCCTCGTGCCATACCGGGGAGCCCATTTTATAGATTACAAAGTGAAAAACAATCACGATAATAACTATACCTATTACAGGGATTCATGGGTAGATGCCAATACAACGGAGCAATGCCGGCCTGTCAATTCCGCAATTTTCCGCAACGAAGATTTTCAACTGTACCGACACGGTAAATGCATCGTGCACAGTGAAATTCAAGAAAATGCGGTAAGCCCGTATGCATATGATACGGTTCAGCTTCCAAAAATACTCCGTAAACTTGATGCGCTGCATATACAAATCAATTCCGTTCAATACATAACGGATAATAGAAATAAGAAAACAGTGGCGGAAGTTGTCGAAGTCTCCTGGAACGGCGGATGGGTTTTTAATCTTCTAAATTTACGGCCCGTTGAAGAGGATCGGATTTGTCGGTGTCCGGATTTTGAAGAAAAAATGAAAATCGATGAGATATTCATCCCTCAAGTAGTGCATGCCTTCTCGCTAAAGAAATGATGATTTTGTCTTGGAAAAGGCGATTTTTCTCAAAAAGTTTTTTAAAAATAGGGCTTGCTCAAAAAACAATTGAGCATTTTTCTCCGAGGGCAAGAATCATCCCGTCCGAAATTTTATGTGATTAAATAATAGTCATTTCACGCGTCTTGACTGTAACCGAAATTACGTCATAATCTTTCCCGTCAATTCATACTTAAAGAAGGTCGATATGCGAGTTGTTATCGTGGGAGGCGGGATTGCCGCGGCCTATTTGGCGAATTCTCTGAAAGAAAAGTCATCTCAAACCGAAGTTCTTATCGTTTCGGACGAAACGCATCCCCCTTACGACCGTATCCATTTATGCTCTCTGGTCGATAAAAGCCGTTGCGTTGACGCTATCAGTCTGGAATTGCATCCGGACGTTCGGTTGGAACTGGATCAGAAAATTCTTCGCATCGATACCGAATCCAAACGGATTATGAGCGAGCATGCCCTGTTTTCCTACGACAAGCTAATCATCGCGACCGGTTCCAAACCCAAAGAGCTCTTTCCGATCGAGGGGATAGCGAATGTGTCGACGTTTCGCAGCGAGAGCGACTGTGATAAGATCGCAGAGGGGATAGTCGATCGAAACGTCGTAATCGTGGGGACCGGGCCGATCGGACTGGAGTTTCTCGATACGCTGATGCGCCATTCTCAAGCGCGTTCGATTACTCTGCTGGCACGGAAAAATTATCTTTATGCCCCCGAACTCAGTCCGGAAGGGATTACCCTGTTGCGCGGCATTTTCGAGCAAGACCCGCGCATCCATATCCGTTTTAACGACGAGATCGTCGATTATGCGGTGGAAGATGGGGCGATTGTACGGGTCACTACCCGTTTTGAGACCATCGATAACCCTTTTGTCGTCTTCGGCGTCGGAATCGATCCGAATATCGATTTTGCCCGGGAAAGTCTCGAATGCGCTCGCGGTATTCTTGTGGACGATACGATGCGTACGTCCGATGCGGATATCTACAGTGTCGGGGAAGCGGCGCAGGTGCGCTCCAGCGGTTTTATCGCCGGACGGGTCAAAGAGTGTACGAGAGAAGCGGACGTAGCGGTTGCGTCCGTACTGGGGGAAGAGGCGAATTTTGAACCCGAAATATCGATCGACGGACTGAAGGTCGGCTCGTTCTTATTTGCCGATTTACGTTCCCCGAACTACAATCCGAAAGACCCCGATAACGAAACTATTTTGATGAAACACGGTGATCGAATCGATCAGTACATCGTGTGCCGGGACCGGTTGGAGCGTTTTATCGGGATCAATACCAACATTGATCTGCTCCATCTGAAAGGGTGGATGGAATCGGATGCCCCGATCGATGCCGCCTATCTGTACGCCAATCGGAAAATCAGTGAAAAAGGGCGTTTGGTGTGCAGTTGCGAAAGCGTGCACGAACTCGAAATCATCGACATCATCCGGTTGAATGCGATCACCTCGTTCGGTGAACTTAAACCCTTTACCCAGGCCGGACGGGTATGCGGACGGTGTAAACAGGATATCTGCACGCTCATCGAACAAACTCCGGTCGATCCGGAAGAGGCGAAACGGCTTAGAGAAGAGCGGGAAGAAGCCGCACGTGCCGCTGAGGTCGAAAAAGTCCGCTCCCGCATCGAGAAATACAACGCGCTTCATGCCGCCAACCGTCTCGATGCCGAAAATCTGGACGAAGCGCTCAAGTCGTTTGAGATGGGCCGGGAATTCAACCGATGGATCTCGATGGTTACGGCGTCGATGGACCTGCACCCCGATTTTGAGAGCTCGGTGAAAGAAGGGGTCCGACAGCTGAACAAGATACCGATCGTCTGGCTTGAACTGGCGGATTGTTCGGGCAATTCGGAAGGGTTTATCAAAGCGGCTCATCCGACGGTCGATGAATTGATCCTCAAATACGTCTCTTTGGATTATCATGAACTGTTGATGGCGGGGTCGGGTGACCAGTCCGAATCGGCTTTGGAACACGTTATCCGTGAAGATAGGGGCGAATACATGCTCATCGTTGAAGGGGCGGTTCCCCTGGCGATGGAGGGGAAATTTTTGCGGATCGGACCGAAAGGGGAGACGGGGCTGGAGCTGCTCCGCCGAGTAGCTGCGGGAGCCAAAGCGGTGATGGCGGTCGGATCGTGTGCGCTTGATGGCGGGGTGGTCGCAGTCTCTCCTAATCCTACGGGGGCCGTCGGGGTAGCCGAAGCGCTGGGGCGAACTGACGTGATCAATCTTCCGGGATGTCCCGTCAACCCGATCAATATCGTAGGAACGATGCTGCATTACATTATGTTTGACGAGTTTCCGAAACTCGATCCGAAAAACCGTCCTCTCTGGGCGTATGGGGCCCGGGTGCATGACAACTGCGAACGGCGCGGTCATTATGACCTCGGCGAATTTGTCCTTGAATGGGGAGATGAAGGGGCCAAACAGGGGTGGTGTCTGTTCCAGATGGGATGCAAAGGGCCTTATGCCGATCTCAACTGTTCCCTGGTGAAATTCAATGAGGGGACGTCGTGGCCGGTACAATCGGGTCACGGATGTTTTGCCTGCGGCGAAGGGAAAATCGCGTTTGAACATTATGCGAATCAGCGTCCGTTACCGGACCGATCGCACGAATAGACAGAAAGGACAAAGGAACGGTTTATGGCGGAAAACAAGAAAATCGTGATCGACCCGATTACGCGGATCGAAGGGCATCTAAGGATTGAAGTAGAAGTGGATGAGGATAATATTGTCCGCGAAGCCTGGACGTCAGGCCAGCTTTTTCGCGGCATCGAAACGATTCTACGGGGGCGTGATCCCCGAGACGCTCCCCTGATTGCCCAGCGGATTTGCGGGGTGTGTACGAACGTGCACTATCGCGCATCGGTCAGTGCGGTCGAAAACGCTTACAGCATAGAGATTCCGCAAAATGCGGAGATTATTCGTAATCTTGTCACCCTTTCGCTGTTTGTGCAAGATCACATCGTCCATTATTATCACCTGCATGCACTGGATTTTGTTGATATTACCGGTGCTTTGCAAGCCGATTGCACCAAAGCGCTGAGCGTCGCCGAACGCTATCACGACTACCCGTACCGCAGTTCGGAGGGGCATTTGGAGAGCGTCCGCGAAAAGCTCTCCGGATTCGTCAAAGCGGGGCGGCTGGGACTGTTTGCAAACGGATATTGGGGGCATAAGGCATATCGGCTCAGCCCCGAAGAGAATCTGATTCAGATGAACCACTACCTCGAAGCGCTCAGAATTCAAAGAGAGATATCCAAAGCGATCGCTATTTTCGCCGGAAAAACCCCGCATCCCCAAAATCTGGTCGTGGGCGGGGTGACGTCGGTCGCCGATATGCTCAATCCCCAGCGTTTGAACGATTTTCTGTTCATCATCAAAGACGTGCGTGATTTTATCGAGAGGGCCTATATTCCCGATATGGCGATGATCGTCGAGGCGTACCGCGATTCGATTCGATCCGGAGAGGGACGTGCGAACGGAAATTTCCTGTGCAGCGGGGGATACCGGTTCGGAACCCGATCGACCCTGTTTGAAGAAGGGGTCGTCTACGGACACGATTTTGCCTCCATCGAATCGTTCGATCCTTCCAAAATTACGGAAGAGGCGTCACGTTCGTGGTATCTTCATGAAGAGGCTGTCTCTCCGTACGAGGGGGACAATGAGGTATTTTATACCGACCTCAATGCCGACGGAACGCTCAAAACGGAGGGGAAATACAGCTGGCTCAAAGCCCCCCGCTACGGAGGGGTGACGATGGAAGTCGGTCCATTGGCGCGGATGTTGGTCGGATATGCGAAGAACTCTCCGGTTATCCGTCCCTATGTGGAACGGTTTATGGAGAAAACAGGGCTGGAACCTATCGATTTTTCCACAACGATCGGACGGAACGCCGCTCGTGCCATCGAAGCGCAGATTTGCTGCGACTATCTGTTCGACATGATGAGCGATTTGATCGAAAACGTCAAATATTATGATGAGACGACGTGGACGAAGTACACGTTTGACGCCCTCCCAAAATCAGCCGAAGGGGCAGGGATTTTTGAAGTTCCGCGAGGAGTTTTGGGACATTTCGTCCGAATCGAGGAAGCGCGCATCGCCAATTATCAGGCCGTCGCTCCGACCACCTGGAACGCATCGCCGAAAGACTCCCGTAACGGCCGCGGCGCTTATGAAGAGGCGTTGATCGGATTGAAACTCGAAGATACCGCACAACCGCTGGAAGTATTGCGGACGGTCCATTCGTTCGATCCGTGTCTGGCATGTGCCGTCCATATTATCGATACGAAAGGAAAAGAGATCTCGTCGTACAAGATCACCCCGTCGTACTCGATTTAGGCCGTTTGTGTTATCATTTCGTAATAATTACGGTTACGAAGGATACTCATTGGCACGGATCAGCAAAGAAGAGCGCAAACTTTCGATTATGGGGAACGCGCTTGAATTGTTTTCAAAGGAGGGGTTCTACCAAACCACGATGCCCGCAATAGCCGAAAAAATCGGCATGAGCGTGGGAAACCTCTATAACTATTTTTCGTCGAAAGAGTCGTTGGCGAAAGATTTGATCCTCTACATTGCCGAAATGCTGGGTGAAGAGATTCGCAACATCAACGAATCATCTCTGGACGCCCGGGAAAAAATTGCAGCGATCGTCCATATGTATTTTAAAATCGCCCAGGAACGTCCTGAGACGATTGAGTATTTTTTGCGTGTTTATCTTTCCAACCGGGAAGTGTTTCGCGAAGGGTGCGAGGGGATGATCTGCGTCTCGTCGTTTGTCACCGAATTGATGATTTTTTTCGAAGAAGGGGTCCGTTCGGGCGAATTGCGCGATCAGGATTTTTTCAGTGCATTCGGATTGTTTATGGGATATCTCGGCGGAATGGTCTTTTTGTTCGGCGAGGGGATTTTACCCAAAGCTCTTGAAGAATACGAAGCGACGATCGCCGAAAACATCTATTATGCCCTCAAAGCCCGCTAAATTAAAACTCATCTGGTTGCAGGGAATCACCTGCAACGGCAATACCCACTCGTTTTTAAATGATCCTCAGCTTGACTATTTTCATGATAACTTTCTATGGGTTTATCACCCGCTGCTTCCGTGCACCCATTCGCTAAACGAGCTGGTCGAACGATTGCCCGAATCGGACGTAGTGATCATGGAGGGGGCGTACAAAGCCGATTTCGAACGTTCCGGGATGCCGATGCAGCGGCTGCTTGGGGAGTTGGCGGCCAAAACGCGGCATGTGATTTCCATGGGAAGCTGTGCCAGTTTCGGCGGAATTTTCAGTGAATCGGACCCCGACGGTATCAGAGGAATCCTATTTGGCCGGCAGGACCAAAACGGTCCTTTGCGGTCGATGAGAGAGAAAGTCATCACCCTCAGCGGCTGTCCGGCCCATCCGGAGTGGCTGTCGTATGTCTTGGGGATGATTCGGGAGGGCAGAGCGGTTTTGAAAGACGAATTTCATCGTCCTAAAGAACTGTACGCGTATCTGGTGCATAACGGTTGTCTGCGCAACGAGTATTTTGAATGGAAAGTGGACAGCGGATCATTTGGTTTAAAAGAAGGGTGTCTTTTTTACGATCAGGGGTGCCAGGGGCCCTATACGCACGGTAGCTGCAACAAAATCCTCTGGAACGGAGTGAGTTCCAAAACCCGCAGCGGCTCGCCGTGTTTTGGGTGTACGGAACCTTCGTTTCCCAAACGGGACCTTTTTCGTACGAAAACCTATATGTCGATCCCCTCGGAAGTTCCTCTTGGGGTGCCGAAACGGAGTTATCTGGCGTTGGCCGGGGCGGCCAAATCGTTTCATATCAAACGTTTGGAAGAGAGGTTGATCGATGGAGAGGGCTGAACTGATTGAACGGATCGAAGGGGAAGCTTTTATCGATTTTGCCACAAATCAAGACGGATCGGTCCGGGACGCAGCGATCCGCTTCGTCCATTTTCGGGGAATGGAAGCTATTTTGGAGGGGCGACCGGCTCTCGATGCGCTGGTAATCACCCCAAGGGTATGCGGAATTTGCGGTCACTCCCATTTGCAAGCGGCGGTCCGGATGTTGGAGTCGCTCTACGTCAATGCCGGCAAAAAATTGCTGTTGAGCGATAAAGCCCAAAAGATACGGCGCATAACGTTGTTGTGCGAATTGATTCAAAATCATATTAAGTGGCTTTATATGATCATGAGCCATGAAAGCACGAAATTGCTGGGAAATGTGCCGCAGACCCCGCTTAAGGCATTGTATATCACCGGTCGGATCAATCAGATCGCGGCATTGTTCAGCGGGCAATGGCCTCACAACTCGTACGCGCTTCCCGGCGGAGTGACCTGCGATCCGACCCATTTGGAGCTGATGCAGGCACTTCGTCTGCACAAAGAGATCGGGACCTTTATTTACGATGAACTTTTGGGATGTGAGATCGCCCGTTTTGAATCGTTCCGTCAAGCTTCGCAGCTGCTTTCCCTCGAAGGGGAATTGGGAAGAGTCCTTCGCAATTTTGAAAAGCTCGGATTGTTGGAACAAGGTCAGAGTCATAACCGTTTTCTGGTGCTGGCCGACGATACGCATGCGTCTCCGATAGCCCTAAGCGATCGGCGGCGCCGCAGTGATCCGGATCAGGTCAGCGAAGACGATTCGCAGACGTTTGAACACGGCGGCAACACTTATGCCCGTAAGGCTTTGTACGAAGGGGAGTTTTACGAAACGGGCCCGTTGGCACGCGCGCTGGGAATGGAACGTCCACTCATCAAGGCATTGTCGGAGACGACCGGAAACGGGGCACTCACGCGGATCGCCGCCCGGGTAGATGAATCGGTACGGTTGTTTGTCGAACTGCGCACGATCCTTGAAACTTTGGATTTATCCGAAGCGTCTTTTATCGCTCCCGAACGGATCGAGACGATCAGCGGCTCGGGAATCGGGATCGTAGAAGCCCCCCGGGGTTCTTTGATCCATCGTGCTACCGTCGAAAACGGGAAAATCGTTCACTATTCCATCATTACCCCGACACAATGGAATCTTGGCAACGGCACTTCGGAACATCCGGGCATCGCGCAAAAAGCGATGATCGGCGCATCGTCTTGCGCACATGCAACCTTATTGTTTCGTACGTTTGACGTCTGTTCGGTCTGCACGACGCATTAGGCCGGGGAAATTCTCAGAAACACCGCATCGATTCGGCTGTGCCGAATTCTCTTCCGAAAAAAGACTATTTTCTACCACATTCAATATGTATAAATATTCAGCATGGCAAAAAAGTTCAAAATATCACAAAAACTTTTTTTAAAATATTTTCAGTAAGTCCTGAAAATATATAAGAAATCAGAAAGTTAAAATTTTTGTATGTTTTAAATATTCATTTAAGTTATACGGGCGTAGAATGGTGAACGACCATTCATTAAGTTATAGAAGGAGGAGGAGATGGCAGAGCGTAGAGACGCGTTGAAAATGATGTTCACCGCCAACAATGCCAAAATGGAAACGAATAAGGGTGATGCCTATTATGAGCGTCTGTTCAAACAGTGCCGCGCGCGTTTGGATGAACTCAAGGCAATGCAGCCGATTCAGCATATCGACTTTCACGAAATTTTGAGCGATGAAGGGTACGATCGTCGTGAATTCATGAAATGGGCGAGTGCGGCAACCGCGATGCTGATGCTCCCATCTATGTTTACTCCGTTGGTAGCCGAAGCGGCCGAATTGATGAACCGTGTACCGGTTATCTGGCTGGAACTGCAAGACTGTGCCGGTAACTCCGAAGCATTGCTCCGCTCGGACGGACCGAAAATCGATGAAATTATTCTCGATATCATCTCTCTTGAATTCCATGAAACGTTGATGGCTGCGGCCGGGCATCAGGCTGAAGCGCAGCTTGAAGATGCGATGGAAACGTTCAAAGGAAAATATCTCCTCTTCGTTGAGGGGGCTATACCGATGGGAATGAACGGACAGTACGGAACCGTCGGTGCGAGCGGAGAAACATTCCACGACCACCTAGTCCGTGTCGCCGGTGACGCCGCTGCGGTAGTTGCGGTAGGAAGCTGCGCAACGTACGGCGGTATTCCGGCGGCTGCACCGAATCCGACCGAAGCGGTAGGTGTTATGGACGTATTGAAGGGGAAAGCGATCATCAATATCCCGGCATGTCCGGCAAACCCGGCCAATATGGTAGGGGTCATTTTGCATTTTGTGTTGACGGGACAAATCCCTGAACTCGATTCCTTGTTGCGTCCTAAATTCGCGTTCGGTTACCGTATTCACGACAACTGTGAACGCCGTGCCCATTTCGATGCGGGTGAATACGTCGAAGAGTGGGGTGATGAAGGGGCAAAAAACAACTTCTGTCTCTACAAAATGGGATGTAAAGGGCCGATGACGTTTAACAACTGTTCTATCGTTCGTTATAACGAAGCCGTCAACTGGCCGATCGGAGTCGGACGCGGTTGTATCGGTTGTTCGGAACCGGATTTCTGGGATAAATACGCGTATGAACGTCCGATGGCGGATGCGCATATCAAAGCACCGACGGGCGGAGTCGAAAAAACCGTCGATGAATTCGGTATGGGACTGGTGACCGCAACGGCAATCGGAATCGGTATCCATGCAGCGGCGAGTGCGGTAGCCGGAAAAAAATCGAACGACTGTGATGAAGGAGCATCCAAATGAGCAACAAACATATTGTAATTGACCCGATCACCCGTATTGAAGGGCATCTTCGTATCGAAGCCGTCATTGATGAGAACAATACGGTTGTAGACGCGTACAGCGCTTCAACGATGTTCCGCGGTATCGAAACGATTCTCAAAGGGCGCGATCCCCGCGACTGCGGACTTTTGGCAATGCGGATTTGCGGTGTATGTACCGGTACGCACTATCAGCGTTCGATTGAAGCGGTAGAGCATGCGTTTAACATCACGATTCCAAAAAACGCCCGTATCGTCCGTAACCTGATTCAGGGTGCATTGTATTTGCATGACCACGTTGTCCATTTTTACCATTTGCATGCACTCGACTGGGTCGATATTACCAAAGCGCTTGAAGCCGATCCGGAAAAAGCGGTTGCTGAGGGACGAAAATGGGCGGATGTGGCAGGAGTATTGCCATGGGGCGACAGCGCGGCTGAATACAAAGCGATTCAGGAACGGTTGACCAAATTCGTCAAACAAGGACGCCTTGGGCCGTTTGGAAAAGGGTATTGGGGGAACAAACATTATAAATTGACTCCTGAACAAAACCTGGTAGCGGTTGCCCACTATCTCGAAGCGCTTGACCTTCAGCGCGAAGCAGCCAAAATGCAGGCGATTTTCGGGGGTAAAAACCCGCATCCGCAAAGCATCGTCGTCGGTGGGGTAACGTGTGTACAGGATATCAAAAATCCGGCGCGTATCGCATTGTTCAAAGAGCTGTTGTTGAAATTCCGCGATTTCATCAAACGTGCGTACCTTCCGGACGTTTATATGGCCGGAACGATGTATGCCGACGAAGCGCTTGACGGTACCGGCGGCGGATTGAAAAACTACATGAGTTACGGTGATTTCCGTCTGGATGATACCGGGTTTTACAACTCCGCACTGTTGTTCCCAAGCGGTATCGTCGTGGGTGGTGATATTTCAAAAGTGATCCCTCTGGATCAGAGTAAAATTGCCGAAGACGTCACCCATTCATGGTACGAAGGGGCAAAACCGCTCCACCCGTATGATGGACAGACGATTCCGAGTTATACCGGTTTCGGCAAAAAAGAGGGGGGAATCGCTTACCTCGACACCGAGAAAAAATACAGCTGGATCAAATCGCCGATTTACGACGATACCCGTATGGAAGTGGGACCGTTGGCCCGTATGGTCATCGGGGTAGCCGCAAAAGACGAACGCATTACGAAATACGTGACTAACTTCCTGACACGCGGAAAATTGCCGACGACGGTTCTGTTCTCGACCGTCGGCCGTACCGCGGCGCGTGCAATCGAAAGCGAACTGATGGCAGACGTGATGATCGAATGGGTTGACGAACTGGCAAAAAATGCCGCAACAGGCGATTTGTCAACGTGGACGGAGTTCGACTTCGCGACGGTCAGCAAAGAAGCCAAAGGGTACGGGATGGCGGAAGCGCCGCGCGGTGCTTTGGGTCACTGGGTACGCATTGAAGAGGGGAAAGTCGCCAACTATCAAGCGATCGTTCCCTCAACCTGGAATGCTGGTCCTCGTGACTATAAAGGGCGTATGGGGGCGTATGAATCGAGTCTGATCGGTACCAAAGTCGCCGATCCGGATCAGCCGCTGGAAATTCTCCGTACGATTCACAGTTTCGACCCGTGTATCGCTTGTGCGGTTCACCTTGTCGATACCAAAGGCAGAGAACTGGGCGTCTATAAAATCGACACCGTCTGCGCTATCTAAGAAGGAGACCGCATGAAACCCGGATACGAAAAAATCAAAAG
Source organism: Sulfuricurvum sp. (assembly GCA_050178755.1). Classification (GTDB taxonomy): domain Bacteria; phylum Campylobacterota; class Campylobacteria; order Campylobacterales; family Sulfurimonadaceae; genus Sulfuricurvum. The sequence continues at coordinate 18,120 of JBFXFU010000011.1, forward strand.
GATGACCACCGCAATGCGGATCATCCACTGGGTAAACGTTGTCTCCATCGTAGCGGCGGTTATTACCGGGCTCTACATAGCCCATCCGTACTACCAGAGTTTTATCGCCGATCCGGCGGTAGACAAGTACGTCATGGCGTGGAACCGATGGATCCATTTTATCGGGGCGATTTTGCTCGACGTTACGTCCGTAGCCGTTGCCTATCTCTATTTTTTCAGCCGTTTTGAAAAGCCGTATAAAAAGCTTATTCCGAATTCGAAAAACGTGACTGAATTTAAAGAAGTGGTGATCAATCTGCTGACGCTGAACCGACGCAAAAATTTTGATTCGTCGCACAGTGACAGTTTCAATACGGTCTATTTTACGATCATGCATCTCTTACTGGTCTTTATGCTCTTAAGCGGATTGCAGCTTTACGTACACGGGCTCGAATCGGGGCTAAGCAGTGTCGGGGCATGGTGGCCGTGGATTCTGCACGTCAGTACCGATTGGACTATTGCCGTATTCGGCGGAAACATGGGGGTACGTATTGCCCACCACACATCAATGTGGTTTATCATCGCATGGGTAATGTTTCATATCTATTATCAGGTATGGCGTACCATTTTCTGGCAGGAAGGGGATATCGCCATTGCCTTTGGCGGTTCCAAATTCAAAAAAGCGCCAAAAAGCGAATAATCTTTTGGGGTGCCTGAGGGCACCTCAGTTTAGATCATCACCGATGGTTTAAACTGAGTTTTTTTACAAAAGGGTTGAAATGAAGAGTGTCGTTGTCGTCGGAATCGGGAATATTTTGTTTAAAGACGAGGGGGTAGGCGTCTATGCGGGGCGCTATCTTGAAGAAAATTACACGTTTGAACCCTCTATCGATATCATTGACGGCGGAACGCTCGGATTTAAACTGATGACGTATTACCAGTCCTACGACAAAGTACTGATTCTCGATACGGTTTCCATCGACGATGAACCCGGATCGGTCTACCATCTTCCGGCGGAAGCGCTGATGGGGCTTGGAAGTTACCGTCAGACGGCGCATGAGGTCGAAGTGGTCGAGATGCTGGAGATCTGTTCGCTTCTGGATTCCATGGCGGACGTCAGCGTCGTGGGGATTATCCCCGAAGATATCGAAAGCGTCGATATCGATCTGACCGAAACACTGCACGGGCGTTTCGATGCGATGATCGAAACAACCCTGAACGAACTTCGACAAATCGGTATTCAAATCAAACCGGTCGCTTCGCCCAAATCGTTGCAGCAAATCATCTATTCGTACGGAAATCCGACGATGGCAGCGTATACGTCTCTGGCTGCAGAGGCGTAAGTATGGCGTTTATTCTCTCGGTAGGGTATGGTGGGCATCAGAATACGATTGCCAACTATCTGGTTTCGATACTCCGGGAATACGGAGTAGAATCGAGTGTCGTCCAGACGGACAAGACGATCGTCTGCCGGATGAACGATGAAAATCCGCGTTTGCAGGAGAGCCTTGAAGTGATGGGGAAGATGCTCCCCTACTCGATTTTCATGTCGGCTACCTCCCATAAATTTGAGGGTGAAAACCCTGCGTCTCTTCCCGAATATTTCGAAACGCTTCCGCTTGGGCTTGGTGTGTGTCCGAAATGTCAGGCCGAGATGCTTGAGAGCACGTCCAGCCGGTACTACTACCCCTTTACGGCATGCCGCCACTGTGGGGGGCAGTACGCATTGTTCGCAGCCCATCCCTACGTTCGGGCCAATACGGGACTCCGTTTCTTCGAACCGTGCCCGGCGTGCGGCGAAGAGCTCCGCTCAAATCCTTACCGGACCGATTATCCGCAGATATCGTGCGGCGAATGCGGTATTGAGATTCAGTTTACGCAGCGGGGAGAAACTCTGCTGAAGAGTCGGGAAAACGGGTATAAAGCACTCTTTGAAAAAGCGGCACAATCGTTGGCCGCCGGAGGGACGCTTCGCGTTAAAACGACGACGGGATATCGAGTGTTTTCGCTGCTCGAAGATTTTTCGCTCGGGTGTATCGTTACGGCGTTCAATGCTGCGCGACTGCGTCATCTGTTTGCCTTGATCGATGAGGAAGTTCATGCCCTGGTATCGATTGAAAGACCCGTTTTGCACGTTGCGGTTGCCGATGAAACACGCAAATCACGTTTAGGCTCGACGGTCAGCGTACAATATTGCGATGACGGTTTTGCATTTCTGCTCGGTCGGGAACTTGAAGCGCTTGGGATCGATGCCGTTGCAACCCGCTTTTGTACCGATGAGACCGAAGCCGATTTTACGATCGATTTTGATTTGCCAATCCGGACCCAGACCCCGATGCATCTGTTTATCAATAAAGAAGTCCGGTTCGTCGCACACGGTGAGAGAGGCAGTTTCCCGGCTCTGATACAGCCGGGGAGCGACGTCGCGTGTTTCGCGCACGGTCTTGCGGCCATCCGACGGGGCCATGAAATGATCGTCGATCAGATCGAGCGTTTTGGGGGGACCGAGACGACCAAAGTCAATGCGCTGGAAGGCGAAGAACTCCCTTTTACGCACAGTAACACGCACCGTATTGATCAGGATGTACTGTCGTGCATGGCGGTACTGCATGAAAACGCCCTGCGTCACTCAAACGTGGTATGTGCCTATTTTGACGAATCGATTACGTTTTTATATGCCAAAAAAGGGCATATCACGCGCGTTATCCCCTCCGATGAGTTTTGTGCCGAGGGGCTGATTGAAAAGATCGCCTCGTTGCGTGAAGGATCGGACCGATTGATCGTCAATCTTCGGGAACGTCATCAAAAGCTTTATGCGGTTCTTGAAACGATCGAGCGCGAGAAGAGTACGCTCTTTGATGCGGCGGCTAAAATTATCGCTTTAGAAGGGAAAGGGTTGGATGCACTGATGCGCGAATCGCTCCGATTTGTCGGAAAAGGGGGATTGCAGATCGATACGAAGCTGCGCGATAACCGTTTTGACGGCGTCGCGTTTTTAGCGAGCATCATCAGCTATACGATTGCCGATGTTTCCCCTTCTTTATTGTCCTATTCGATCTTTGAGTCCCTGGGAGATTATTTCAGTGATATACTTACCGAACTGAAAAATCGTTCGAAGGCCGATCATATTGCCTTGTGCGGAAGCGGCTTTGCCAATCAGAGCCTTTACAGCCGGGTTCAGCGCAACCTCAAAAATACGCCGCCGGTCTTGTCGCGGAGTTTTCCGATAGGGAGGGAAAATGGTGTCGTCGGAGGGATTTACCTCTAAACGCCTTATCATCACGATACGGGGAATAGTACAGGGGGTCGGGTTTCGCCCGTTTGTTTACCGCGAGGCCAAGCGTTTCGGGATTGCCGGATACGTCGTCAATACCTCCGAGGGGGTAGTGATCGACGCGCAGGGGGAGAATCTGGCGCCGTTTCTCGAAACACTGCGCGATAAGTCTCCCGAACGTTCCCGAATCGATACGATGCACGTCGAAGCGGCGGTGGAACACAATGCGATCGGATTTGAAATCCGCGAAAGCGCACAAGGTTCCATCGAAGCGGCCATTCCCCTCGATACCGCTTTATGTCTCTCGTGCCATCAAGAGATGGACGATCCCTCAGACCGCCGTTACCGCTATCCTTTTATTAACTGTACCGATTGCGGTCCGCGTTATACCATTATGCAGATTCCCCCCTACGACCGTGTTCGGACATCCATGAAACATTTTCAGATGTGCCCGGAATGCCGCCAGGAATACGAAGATCCTTACTCCAGACGCTATCATGCCGAGCCGATCAGCTGTCCGGCGTGCGGTCCGGTGATCATTTTGCGCGATCCCTTCGGGGCGGAACTCGAAACGGATGACCCGATCGAAGCGGCGGCGCAACTATTGCGTGAGGGGAAGATTATAGCGCTCAAAGGGCTTGGCGGATTTCATCTGATGTGCGATGCTACCGACGAAGCGGCCGTTGAGCGCTTGCGAGAGCGAAAACGCCGTCCTTCCAAGCCGTTGGCCGTTATGTTTTCCGAGATGGAGCAGATGGAACAATACGTCTGTTTGAACGATGTAGAGCGCCGTCTGATCGAGGGGGCGTTAAAGCCGATTGTCATCGTCGATGCAGCCAAAAATAGCTCTCTGGCCAAAGGGATAGCGCCGGGAATCGGGCGAATCGGCGTATTTCTTCCGTATACGCCGCTGCACCGTCTCATTTTTGAAAAAGTCTCTTTTCCGCTGGTCGCCACGAGTGCGAATCTGAGTGAAGAACCGATATTAATCCGCTACGAAGAGATCGTATCAAAACTGGGTAACGTCGTCGATGCGATCTTGGATCATAACCGTCCGATCGTCAACGCTTTGGACGATTCGGTCGTTCAGGTGGCCGAAGGGAAAACGGTGCTTCTTCGGATGGGGCGGGGATACGCTCCGTGGACGCGTACCCTCGAAACGCCAAACTTGGAGCCGCTGATGGCCGTTGGTGCCCACCAAAAAAGTTCGGTTGCCCTGGCCAACGGGAAAACGCTGGTATTGGGAGGACACATCGGAGATTTGGGAAGCCTTGTGGCCGACGAATATTTCGAACGGACGGTACAGACGTTTAAACGTTTTTACGATTGCGAACCAAAGCGTCTAATCAGCGATCTTCACCCGGAATACTCTTCTACCCGGTTTGCCGCGGCGCAGCGGGGGGAACACGACAGGATTCAGCACCATTACGCCCATATACTGGCTTGTATGGCCGAGTTTGATTTAGGGGAGAGAGTCCTCGGTTTCGCGTTTGACGGGACAGGGCTTGGGGAAGGTTCGGTGCTGTGGGGGGGCGAAGTGATGCTCGCCGATGCGCATGGATACGAACGGGTAGGCTCGTTCAATCCGATACGTCTTTTGGGAAGCGACAAGGCGATCCGCGAACCTCGGCGGATAGGACTCTCTTTGTTGTTCGAATCGTATTCGCTCGATGAAGTTTTGGCTCTTGACATTCCGGTACGTCGATCGTTTATGGATCATGAGATCCGTCAGATGCATCACATGTGGGTCAAAGGGCTCAACTCTCCTCAAAGCAGTTCTCTGGGACGGTTATTTGACGGGGTCGCATCGCTGGGAGGGTTTATCCAGAAGCTCGATTACGAAGGGCAAAGCGGCATGATCATGGAGGGGTATGTCGATCCGGTGGAAAATACGCCCTTTGCCTTTACGCTGCAAGAAGGGATTATCGATCTAGGAGAAGCGATACGTCAGATGGTCGGGATCGTTTCATCCTCTTCCATAGATGAAGCCGAACAAAAACGGCTCATTGCAAGCCGTTTTATCGTCACGATAGTCGCGGTTATCCGCTCCTATGCCAGCCAATATCCCGAATTGCCGATTGTCGTCGGAGGCGGGGTGTTTCAAAACCGGGCCCTGATGAGTCATCTCTACCGTGCATTTGCGGGAGAACGGTTTTACGCCCAGCAATCGACGCCGATCAATGACGGATCGATTGCCCTCGGGCAGGCATGGTGGGGTATCCACAACGGGCCAAATCGTGATTAGAGTGTCAGTGTTTGTATTCAAGCCATAAACGGCGCAACACTTCGCTCTGACGTCCGGCCGGATAGTTGAATTTGAATTCGGCTTCTTTCAGATAATACGGGAACGATTCGGGCCGGACACCGCGAAACTGGAGAATGAACGCTTCGAAGAAGTCCCAGAATTTTGTAATGGTATTGTGGCGTTTCTGGAGTTTTGCGATTCGGTTTAGGCGAAGGAATTTACTGAACTCCTCATAGTAGGCTTCCTGTAGGTTGTCGGAGAGAAACTGGTGTTTATGCCGGTATAGCGGGGGCATCATCAGGGTGTAGATCCATCCGCCGTAGTCGAAGGTGATAAAATTCTGCGCGTCGAAAATACTGCGGCTGTCATGACGTTTGGAAGCATCCAGATAAATATACTCTTCGTATTCGCCGACTTCCTCCGAACGTCCATCGTAGCGTTTCTCGAGATGATCGGTGATCAGGATGCGGATCAGGTCATACCGTTTTTTGACGGTGAGGTAGTTGAGATTTAATTCCAGTGCGGTGGCATGAGCATTATTTCCGTTGCAAAAAGCGTCAATGACCGAAAAATCGGTTACAATCTTCTGGAGACTGTACTTTTTTTTACAACGGCTGCACTTTCCCATTCCGTCATTAAGACGGTAGAGCGGGGCATAACAATAGCAGCAATGGGAAAAGAGGTGATTTGGTTCCATTTTTAACTAAGAAACTTTTTTTTTAAACACCATTTTACATAGTTTTCCTATAATTATTTTAAAACTGAATAGTTGTTCATAATAAAATTCTAAAACGACAGAAAAGAGGGGCAATGGAGACAGGATTGATAATGATATTCTGGTACGGGGTTCTTCACGCGTTCGGCCCGGACCATCTGACGGCCATTGCCGATTTTTCGATCGGGAAACGGATGAAACGGACGATGCTCATCACGATGGCGTTTGCGGTGGGACACGGGGTCATGCTGTTCATTTTCGCCAAATTGCTGCAACATTTTTCCATTCCCGAAGCGGTTACGGCGTATGGCGATACGATCTCCTCGTCGGTCATCATCGGAATAGGGCTCTATTTGCTGTATATGGTATGGGCCGATAAAATCCATCTCAAAAGCCACGTTCACAACGGTGAAGAGCATGTCCACATCTGGTTTGGCAACGAGCACGATCACGCAGCGCAGGGAGTCGATACGATGTCGGCGTTTTCGATCGGAGCGTTGATGGGGATCGGCGGAGTGCGCGGTATGCTGGTGACGCTTGGGATGCTCCAGCACCAGAACATCGATTGGATCATGGTAGCGGCGTTCGTAGCGGGGGTAAGCCTCGTATTTACCCTGTTCGGGATCGCGATTCTGGCCTTGAACCGGAACTTTTTGACGACGCGTCGCAACGTTCGGCGCGTATTTGCCCTGGCCGGGAGCGTATCGGTCCTCGTCGGGGCCAACATGTGGATGTAAATCTCGCAAAATCTCGATTCAACTTTAATAGAAAAAAGGAATAATTTATGTGCAAAGACTGCGGCTGTTCGATTACCGGCCATACCCACGATCATCACCATCATCACGAGCATGACCATGACTCTCATGAACACCACCATGCACACGAGACGCTGCACCACAATCCGCAGTTAAACGATCCCAAAACGATTTCGGTCATTACCAAAATCCTGGACAAAAACGACCGCGAAGCGCAGCACAACCGGGAACATTTCGAGTCGCACGGCGTGTTGGCGATCAATCTGATGAGTTCCCCCGGAAGCGGAAAAACGACGTTGCTCGAGCGTCTTGCCGAGCTGGCGCCGTTTCGTTTCGGAGTGATCGAAGGGGACCTCGAGACCAGCCGGGATGCGGACCGCATCAAAGCCAAAGGGATTCCCGCCTACCAAATCCAGACCGGAAGCGCCTGCCATCTGGATGCGTTTATGGTTCACAAAGCGCTGCACGAACTTCCGATCGGGGAACTGGATATCTGTTTTATCGAAAACGTGGGCAATCTGGTCTGCCCGGCGAGTTACGATGTAGGGTCGCATCTGAACGTTGTTTTGGTCTCCGTTCCCGAGGGGGAAGATAAAATCGAAAAATATCCGGTGATGTTCCGCACGGCCGATTTGATTTTGATCACCAAATGCGACCTTCTGCCCCATTTTGATTTTGAAATTTCCCGTGCAAAAGAGGCGGCCCGCCGGTTGAAACCGGGGGTCGACATCCTCGAAGTCTCGACCAAAGACGAAGAGAGCCTGCGCAAAGTGGTACAGTGGATCGAATTCAAAAAAAGCATGAGGAACTGATATGTGTCTTTCGATCCCTTCAAAAGTCGTCAAAATCGACGCCGAAACCAATACCGCTACCGTCGATACGATGGGGGTACAGCGTACTGCCGGATTGGATCTGATGGAAGAAGGGTCCGTCTCGGTCGGTGATTACGTACTGCTGCACATCGGTTTCATCATGAACAAAATCGATGAAGAGGACGCCCTCGAATCGCTCAAAGTATATCGGGAAATACTCGATGTCATGGATGAACAAGAGAAGCTTGCGGCCATAGCCGAGAGTGATAATTGTCCGAACGGCGGAGCCTGATATGGGGTTGGAGCTTAAAAATCTCTACGACGATTTTCGCAACGCCGATACGATCAAAGCTTACGCCGCGATCATCGCCGAGGATGCGCTAAAACTTCCCCACCCGATCAATATCATGGAGGTGTGCGGCGGACATACCCATACGATCATGAAGTACGGCATCTTGCAGCTGCTCCCCTCCAATATCAAGTTTGTCCACGGTCCGGGATGCCCCGTATGCATCATGCCTAAAGAACGGATCGACCATGCTTATGTCCTGAGTCAGCAGCCTAATGTTATTTTGGTAACGCTGGGAGATATGATCAAAGTCCCCGGAAGCAACGGGAGTCTTCAAGACGCCAGAGCCAAGGGTGCCGATGTCCGCTTCGTCTATTCGCCGCTCGATTGTCTGAAAATCGCGCGGGAGAATCCCGACAAAACGGTGATCTTTTTCGCCATCGGGTTTGAGACGACAACCCCGATGACTGCCGCACTGCTGGATACAGTGATCAAGCAGGATGTCAAAAATATCCTCCTGCACGTCAACCACGTCACGGTGCCCGAACCGATGCGCGCGCTTATCAGCGACGAGGCGTGCATTATCGATGCGTTTTTGGGACCATCGCACGTCAGCGTCATCAGCGGCAGTAAAATCTACGAGGAGTTCCCGCGCGATTGGGGCAAACCCGTCGTCGTCAGCGGGTTCGAGCCGGTGGACGTCATGCACTCCATCAGCATGATCGTCAAACAGTTTATCGAAGGGCGATGCGATTTGGAGGTGGAGTACAAACGTGCCGTGACGTACGGGGGGAATCTCAAAGCACAGGCGATGGTGGATCAATACCTTCAAAAAGTGGACTTTCGCTGGCGCGGTCTGGGGGACATCCCCCAAAGCGGAATGGGGCTGAGAGAAGAGTATGACCGCTATAACGCCGAGAAGATTTACGATGCCGTACTTCCCAAAGAGGAGATCAACGATCACAAACTCTGCATCTGCGGCGACATTCTCAAAGGTAAAGCGACTCCGCCGCAGTGCACTATTTTCGGCACGGCATGCAAACCGAGCACTCCGGTGGGAAGCTGTATGGTCAGCTCCGAGGGGGCGTGCGCGGCGTATTACAAATATGGGAATCTGGTATGACAAAAACCATTACACTCGCCCAAGGCAACGGCGGCGAAGAAAACAACGAACTGATCAAAAAAGTCTTTTATAAGGCCTTTAAAAACGAGATATTGGAGCGGAGTGAAGATGCGGCGGTGATCGGGAATCTGGCGATGACGACCGACAGTTTTACGGTCAGCCCCCTCTTTTTCGCGGGGGCGGATATCGGCAAGCTCGCCGTGTGCGGTACGTGCAACGATCTTGCCATGATGGGGGCACAGCCGAAATATCTGACGTGCAGCGTCATCATCGAAGAGGGATTTGAGGTCGAGAGCTTGGAGCGGATCGTGGAGAGCATGAGCCGCGAACTTGCCATCAACGGTGCGGTGGTTGTGAGCGGCGATACGAAGGTCGTCCCGAAAGGGAGTGTGGACAAGATATTTATCAACACCACGGGACTGGGTGAGATCGTCCGAGCGGGAATCAGCTCGAACGCCATCACCGAAGAGGACGTCATCCTCATCAACCGCGACATCGGATGTCACGGGGCGACGATTTTTGCCGCGCGCGAGGGGATCGAGATGAGCAGTACGCTTCGCTCCGACTGCAACTCTCTCTACCCGCAGGTCAAAGCGCTCTTCGATGCGGGGGTGCGGATCACCGCGATGCGCGACGCGACGCGCGGAGGGGTCGCGGCAGTGCTGAATGAATGGGCAAGACAGTCGAATGTCTGTATCGAAGTCGAAGAAGAAAAAATCCCCGTGAGTGACGAAGTCAAAGGGATCTGCGAGATGCTGGGATTCGAAGCGACGGCGTTGGCAAACGAGGGGACGTTTGTACTGGCGGTCAAAAAAGAGGACGCCCAAAGAGCGATTGAGATTCTGGGGAGCTTCGAAGTGTGCGCCATGGCATCGGTTGTGGGAGCGGTAACCCAAAAGTACGCCCAAAAAGTGATTTTGAAAAGCCCGTGGGGGACCTCGCGGTTTTTAGAGACCCCTAGCGGCGAATTGCTGCCTCGAATTTGTTAATTGGGTAAAAAAGGATTATAATGCATGAATATTCAGTCGTTCAGGCATTGCTTGAACAATGCGAACACCATGCGCGAACGAATAAAGCGCGCAAGATTACAAAAGTCGTCGTCAAAATCGGTCAGTACAGCGGCGTCGAACCCCACCTTTTGGAGGTAGCATTCAATACGTTTAAAGAAACTACCGTATGCGACGGCGCTGAATTCGTGATGAACGTTCAGCCGCTGGTCATCCGTTGCCGTGGCTGTGATACCCTTACCGAACTTGAAAAACCGCACTATCTGTGCCCCGCATGCGGGTCGCAGGACGTAGGCGTGGAAGAGGGGGAAGAGATGTATTTGATGAGTTTAGAAATGGAAGAGTAATCAGGCAAGATTACAATACTCAAAAGGAGTCTGCGATGAAAAATGAAGAAACGATGAATATGTTGCGCGAAAAGAGTGGAATGAGCCGCCGTAGTGCGCTTAAAATGATGGCACTATCTCCGGTCGCCGCATCCGTGTTGGCTTCGGCCGGAGCGCCGGCCACGGCAGAAGCTTCGGCTTCAGACGCGAAAGGGCGTATCGTGATCGTCGGCGGAGGGGCGGGAGCATTGATGGTGCTGGCCCGTTTGCGTCGTGCGTTGTCGAATCCGGAGATTACGATTATCGCTCCGAATGAAAAACACGTATATCAGCCGGGTCAGATTTTTGTTGCGGCCGGCGAATACGAGCCTGAAGACATTATTTTCGACAATACCGGTTACATCGGGGACGACGTGACCTGGATCAAAGACGAGGCGGCAACGTTTGATCCGGACAATAACAAACTGACGACCAAAGGGGGCAAGAGCATCGAGTACGATTATCTCGTCGTAGCGACGGGAGTACAGTACCATTATGAGCAGATTCAGGGATTGACCCCGGACATGATCGGACAAAACGGGATTACGAGCGTCTATCTGAGTGATCTGGCGGCCGGTACGGCAGTAGGGGGAACCGCAACCCGCGATTGGTTCAATGCTCTCAAAGAAGCGGCAAAAACGTCTAAACCGCGCGTCATTTGTACTCAGCCTTCCACTCCGCTCAAATGCGGCGGCGCTCCGCAGAAGATTCTCTATCTCAGCGACGATTACCTCCGAAGAGATAAGCTGAGTGCCGAATTCACTTTCGCTACAGCAGGTGAAAAACTCTTCAGTCTACCGGAAATCGAAGCGGCTCTTCATAAAGTTCAGGACGGATACGGAAACATTACGAACAAATTCAGCCATGATCTGATCGCCATTGACGCCG
>JBFXFU010000011.1:29671-79129 GCA_050178755.1 Sulfuricurvum sp.
GACGCCGTTGCCAATTCTCCTCTTGCATGGCAAAAAGGGACGGCCAAAGGGTGGCTTGAAGTCGATCGCGAAACCTTGCAGCACCGCCGTTATAAAAACGTATTCGGTATCGGCGACGTGTGCGGTATTCCGATCGGAAAAACGGGAGGAAGCGCCCGCCATCAGGGACCAATCGTCGTCGGGAATCTTGTATCGGTTATGGAGGGTAAAGAATCTACCCTTAAATTCGATGGATATACCGTGTGCCCGCTCAAAGTCGAATACGGCAAAATCATCATGGCTGAGTTCAATTACGACGGGCTTGCTCCATCCTTCCCGCTTGATCCGGCACAGCCGCGTTGGGTGTGGTGGTTGTTTGACCTTTACATGCTTCAGCCGATGTACCGTTATCTGATGCTCAACGGTTTGATGTAATAATCGGGGAGACTCCTCCCCGTTTTTCCCGTCATTTTTCTGAAACTGCTCTATTTTTGCTCATTTTTTAAACAAAATATTATTCTTTTCTAATACATAATGGTTATAATCGCATTTATTATTTTGGATTGTGATATTTAAGGAAAAGTAATATGAATGAATATGTATTGGAGGATACCGATTTTTTGGTCTCTCAAACCGATTCTAAAGGTATCATTTTATTTGCTAATGCTGATTTTTGTCGAATAGCAGGGTATAGACTGGATGAATTACTTGGTAAGGCACATAGTATCGTGCGTCATCCGGATATGCCCAAAGCGGCGTTCAAAGATTTATGGGACACCGTTAAACAGGGAAAAATCTGGACGGGATACGTCAAAAATTCGACGAAAGACGGAGGATATTACTGGGTTTACGCAACAATATTTCCGAATATCGAATGCGGAGACGCAGAAGGCGGATATATGTCGTGTCGCCGAAAAGCGTCACGCGAAGAGATTGAGGTCGCCGAAGCCCTCTACAAAACAATGCGTTAGGAGTTTGAAGAATGAATAATACAACAAAAATCGTCCTGATTTCCTCCATGGGAGCGTTGGGAATCATTGTGGGGCTTCTGACGCAAAGCGTTGCCGTTATGATTGTTTTTACCGTAGTAATCGCAGGTGCTGCATCGGTATTGATAGTGACCCAAACGGGCGGGGAAACTACAGCATTGAAAAAACAAATGGAAGCCTATAACGATTTGATCGATTACAAACGAAATCAGATCGCTCCGATGGATGCACTGCCCGGCAGTATCGAAGAGAAATTCAATGCGCTGATTCGACAGCATGAAAAACACTTACTTCAGGATACGAAGGTTGCGGGAGAGATGGTTCTTCTTGCCGACAAGGTAGCGCGGGGTCATTTGATGTGTCGTGTGGAATCGAATTCGAAAACACCGCACGTACACGTATTGCGCAATACGATGAACTTTATGCTCGATTCGGTTGAGGCGATCGTCGATCAGGCCTCCCGGGTTTTGGTAGCGTTGGGCGAGGGTAAGTTTGCAAGCCGTGTTGATGTAAATGTGGAAGGAAAGATTGGAACAATGCTCGAAAAAATTAATGAACTCGGTGCCGCATTACAATCGATGGAAAATCAAAATTCAGAAGCACGCGAAATTTTGAATGCCAATACCACACAACTTCGTGAAACCATTGATGAAATTAGAGCAACCCAGTTTGTTGAACTGAATCAAATGATCAATACGACGGTACAACGAATTCATACGGTTGCCGACCGGGAACACGAGCTTTCCGAAAATCTTCAATCGTTGGCGGGTAATGCACGTGAAACCAAAGAGATTCTTGTTACGATCGGGGACATCGCCGACCAGACCAATCTGCTTGCCCTTAACGCTGCTATCGAGGCGGCACGTGCCGGAGAACACGGGCGCGGATTTGCCGTCGTTGCCGATGAAGTGCGTAAACTGGCCGAGCGCACCCAAAAAAGTCTGGCTGAGACGTCGGCAACCATCAATGTTTTGATTCAGGCGATAAGCGATAACAGTGAAGCATTGAATCAAAATATGGGTGAGATGATGGATCTGACACGATACATTGCTTCGGTCGATCATAAAATGGAAGAGGTGTTGGGCGCGATGAACGCACTGCGTTAAGCTGAACTGATTAACGATTACTCACCGATTTTGCGGCAGAGAGGGGAAAAATTGAGTATCATACGTGAAAATGATACTTTGATTTTCCTTCCAAAGGCCGCCTATGTCAGAGCATACGACAATTTATTATAAAGATTATACCCCTCCACCGTTCACCATCGATACCTGTTATCTTGAATTCATTATTGAAGAAGGTTCCACCCGCGTTGAGAATATTATGGAAATTCGCCGTCTTGATGGCAGTGCAACCGAACTCCGCTTGGATGGAGAGCTACTCGATCTTGAACTGATATGGGTCGACGATCTTCTTCTTTCCCCCGGCGATTACGAATGCAATGAAACGTTTTTGACGATTCCGCTGGATCGCGATACTGCCAAAATCCGTATCATCAACCGTATCTACCCCGATCAAAATACGGCACTTGAAGGATTGTACCGTTCCGGTGGAATCTGGTGTACCCAAAATGAACCCGAAGGGTTCCGGCGTATTACCTATTTTATCGATCGACCGGACGTTATGGCGAAGTTTACGACCAAAATCATCGCTTCTCAGGAACGATGCCCCGTTTTACTGGGGAACGGAAATCTTCGTGGAACCGCTACCCTGGAGAACGGCAAGCATCTGGCGTTGTGGGAAGACCCGTTTCCCAAACCCTGCTACCTTTTTGCATTGGTTGCCGGAGATCTCGGATGCGTACGCGATACTTTCACGACGATAAGCGGCCGGACGATCGATCTGGCAATTTATTGCGATCTGGGGAATGAATCCCGATGTTTGCATGCGATGCGTTCGTTGAAAAAAGCGATGGAATGGGACGAATACACGTATGGCCGGGAATACGACCTTGAAATTTACAATATTGTGGCCGTTGACAGTTTCAATATGGGGGCGATGGAGAACAAAGGGTTGAATATATTCAATTCCCATTACGTTCTTGCCGATGAGGTGTCCGCCACCGATGCCGATTTCATGGGGATCGAAAGCGTCATTGCCCATGAATATTTTCACAACTGGACGGGTAACCGTATCACATGCCGGAACTGGTTTGAACTCACGTTAAAAGAAGGGTTGACGGTATTTCGGGATCAATCCTTCAGTGCCGACATGAATTCACCTCTGACGCAGCGTATCGACGATGTCCGCGTTCTTCGCGAACGGCAATTTCTCGAAGACGCAGGACCGACAGCCCATCCGATTAAGCCCGATTCGTACATGGAAATCAATAATTTCTATACGGCGACCGTCTATGAAAAAGGGGCCGAGGTGATCCGTATGATGCATACCCTTTTGGGTACGGAACGATTTCGCTCTGCGATGGATCTGTATTTCGACACCTTCGACGGAAAAGCGGTCGGAACGGATGAATTCCTGTGGGCCATGGAATCGCAAAGTCCCGTCAGTCTGGAACGGTTTCGCCGCTGGTATTCTCAGGAGAGAACCCCGACACTCAAAATTACGACCCGGTATGATGAAGATGCCAAGACCTTTCATCTGCGCATCGTTCAGGTAATTCCGAAAAATACCCATAATCAGGAACAGCTTTCGTACGCATTGCCGTTAAAAACGGCATTACTGGACGATGAAGGAGGATCGTTTCCGTTGGTCACGTCGGATGTGCGGATTGTCGATAACGATATTTTATGGATCGACGAAGCGTTAAGTGAAATCGTATTTCAGGAGATTCCGACCTCTCCGCGCCTTTCGATTAACCGCAATTTCAGTGCCCCCGTCATCATCGACTATTCGCAAAACGATTATCCGTTTTTGATGGCGATGGAGAGCGACGGATTTAACCGTTATGAAGCGGCGCATCGATTCGGAATCGAAACGATCGAAGCGATGATGCGCGCGGAAGAGTGCGACGAGGAATTCTGCCGCAGTTTTGGAGCGGTTCTACGCGATGAATCGATCGATACGATGGAGAAAGCCCAATTGTTAGAACTCCCTTCGATCGGAACGCTGATGCAGCGTCAGGAGATCATCGATGTTGAAAGGATCGTATCGGCTAAAGAACGATTGACGGCTCTTCTCGCCGAACGTTTCAAAAATGAGATATTACAAAAAGTCGATGCCCTTTTCGAACCGGCCGATACCCGCATCGATGCGTACAGTATGGGACGGCGCGCTCTCAAAAACCGTCTGCTTGGTTTGGCAGCTACGCTGGGAGGAAATGAAGGGGGTGAATTGTGCCGACGCCATTACGATGAATCGTCGACGATGACCGAAAAACTGGCGGCGCTGGAGTTGTTGGTCAATTACGTTCCCGAGCACTCAGAATCGGCTTTGAAAGATTTTTACGATCGATACAACGATCAAACCCTGATTATGAACAAATATTTTTCGGTTTTGGCTTCGTCCCGCCGATCCGGTACGTTGGAACGGGTGATCGCTTTGCAAAACGATCCGGCATACGACGTCAAAGTACCGAACCTTGTCCGTGCGTTGATCGGTTCATTCGCGCGCAATGCGGTAGGGTTTTACCAAAACGGAGGCGAGGGGTATCGGTTCATAGCGGACAAAGTGATTGAAATCGATGGACTGAATCCTCAGATCGCATCCGGATTGGCCGGAGCCTTTAAAAATTACGGAAGACTCTCTCCGGATCATAAAGCAATGATGGGGGGTGAACTTGAACGGATCAAGGCCCATAGCGGGATTTCGGACAATGTTTTTGAAATCGTTTCGAAGATTTTGGGTAGCGTTTAAATATTGAGAAAAAACGTAACATGGAAAACTTGTAGAAGAAATTTAATCTTGTTTACCTAAATTCTTTTAAGTTTGTGATACAATTGTGATGTAATGGTACTATAATCGTGCTTTATGGAATTCATTAAATGATGAAGGAGAAAGAATGGCAAGAGTAGTTGTCCTCGGCGGCGGATTCGCCGGACACACCGCAGCGACATTTGCGGCGGATTGGCTCGGTAAAGAACATGAAGTGGTGGTTGTCACCCCTAACTCACGATGGAACTGGATTCCGTCGAACATCTGGGTCGGTGTCGGTGAAATGACCAAAGACGACGTAACGTTCGAATTGGCTCCGGTTTACGCCAAAGCGGGAATCACCTATAAACAAGCCAGAGCGGTTAGCATCAATCCGGAAGGGAGTGCTTCAAGTGCAAAACCGTTCGTGACGATCGAATACACCGGTCAAGGAAAAGCGGGACAAAGCGAAGAAGTTGCTTTTGACTACTTGATCAATGCTACCGGGCCGAAACTCAACTTCGGTGCAACTCCTGGACTCGGCGAAGGTTCTAATATCGGTGAGAACACCGTATCGGTATGTACGGCAGATCACGCTGAGCATGCTGCACACGAACTGAAAAAATGCATGGATAAAATGCGCAAGGGTGAACGTCAAAAATTCCTTGTCGGTACGGGTCACGGTATGTGTACGTGTCAAGGTGCTGCATTCGAGTACATCTTCAACATTGAGCATGAAATTCGTAAAGCCGGTCTCCGTGATATGGCCGATATCCAATGGATTTCGAACGAATCGTTCATGGGTGATTTCGGTATGGGCGGACTTCATATGAAAGTCGGCGGATACGTTGTGAGTTCTCGTATCTTTACCGAGTCTCTGTTTGCAGAACGCGGTGTCAACTACATCACGGGTGCGCACGTCAACAAAGTTGAAAAAGGGAAAGTGTCGTATGAGCAGCTTGACGGTTCATTCGGCGAAGAGTCATTCGATTTCGCAATGTTGATTCCACCGTTTGCCGGTGTAGGGCTTAAAGCTTACAACAAAGCGGGTGATGATATTACCGATACGGTATTCGCACCAAACGGATTCATGAAAGTGGATGCGGATTATACGGCAAAACCATACGATCAGTGGAAAGCGAGTGACTGGCCACGTACATATCAGAACCCGACGTATAAAAATATGTTTGCGGCCGGTATCGCGTTTGCTCCTCCGCACATCATTTCTAAACCGGCGAAATCGCCAAACGGTACGGTCATTAATCCGACTCCTCCGCGTACAGGTATGCCAAGCGGTATCATCGGTAAAGCGGTTGCCCACAGCGTATGCGATATGATCAAAAAAGGTTCAGATGCTCATTTACATGAAGCGTCTATGGCTGAAATGGGTGCTGCGTGTGTTGCATCGGCGGGTAAAGGTTGGCTTGACGGCCAGGCTGCGGCAATGACGGTTTATCCTGTTGTTCCGGATTTTGACAAATATCCGGGTACAGGCCGCGATACCGATTATACATTCGGTGAAATCGGTTTGGCGGGTCACTGGATCAAACATATCCTTCACTACATGTTTATCTATAAAGCACAGCTCAAGCCGGGCTGGACGCTGATTCCGGAATAAGGAGAAAGACGATGGCACATAAAGAAGAAGAATTCAACTTTGGAAAGAACGATCAATTCAATACCGCTATGATACCTGGAAAAGGGGCAAGGATGCTCCGTACCTGCAAAATCTGGCAATTTATTCGTTTTATGGTTCTAAATATTAAAATGCTTGTGGTCGTTAGTAAAAGCCACTAATCTTCATTTCGCCGCGGCTTAGGCCGCGTCTTACCCTAATCTATAAAGTCCCACACAATGATTCAACAGATTATTCAATATCCGGATACCAGAGTCCGTTTGATTTCTGCAAACGTCCGTTTTTTCAACGATGAGCTTAAAGGCTGGATTGCCGATATGATCGATACGATGAAGGCCAATGACCTCGATGCCCTGAGCGCCATTCTGATCGGAATTCAGTATAACGTCATCGTCATACGTGAAAACGGAGAGTATGTCCCCTATATCAATGCCCGAGTGATTAAACAAAGCGATAAACAGACGTTTAACGAACGCAGCATTTATTATCCGGGAATTACCGCCGACGTAGACCGTTTTGCCAAGGTAACGGCCATTTACGAAGACGAAGAGGGGAATGCACAGAACAAAGCCCTCGAAGGAGAGGCCGCACGGCAGTTTCAGGAGTATCTTGATTACAGTTTCGGAAGTACGTTTGTCGACCGGGTCGATCGTGAAATGAAACAAAAGATCAACGATTATCTCGAATACGGTTTGGTTGAAAACGGCGGATCGTGCCCGACGGTGTTTTACCGCGATTATTTCAAGCGCGGAGCCAAATATCTTATTGCGGCGATTGCTTTGAGCATGTTTTCTCCATTCTTTGTTTCCGAAACGGTACGTTTATGGATTTACCGTTTCGATTTGTTCGCAATGGCCGGAGTCATTGCGCTGCTGATCGGATATTTCTTCTACGCGCAGTATGAAGCACGCGTTTATAAACAGTGCACCAGTTGTCAAACGGGGAATATCATCGGAACATCGGCGATTCTGCTGGCGCAGCTTGCCATACTTGCAGTAGGTGTGTTCTTCTGGGTTGCTCCTTGACGTAACATCCACTTATAAGATTAATAAATATACAACCGTTTGTCAGCTCTCTTTTTGTATGATCCTTTATTCGTAAAGGAGCGTACGTATGGCAATACCCGATTTAGCAGATCTTAAAACGGCGTTGAAACCCCTTCTCGGGGAAAAAGAGTCGATTGTCCAAGAATGGGTCCGGCAGGAGTTGTGTACGACGATTCTGATTCGGCATGAAATTGATACCGAATATTTCGCTTCGTTCTACGCCGAAAAAGTTTTCGACTATTTTTTGGGCGTCATTTCAGGCGTCATGCAAATCGGGCAATGTCCGGTAATCGCTGAACTCATCGACTATCTGAAAGATAAAGAACTTCGTGCGGACGAACTGTTTATCCTCTGCACCCATTTCAAACGCTCCGTTATCAATGCTACCTATCGACTGGGCATTAATACACCTGAAATTTTCAATGCGGTCAGCTATCTTTTTGACCAAAATTTTGCATCGGTACTCAAACTTTATACCGATACGATTTATGAGAAGGAACAGGAGGCGATTAACGCTTCCAAAGCCAAAGAGTATTTTCTCTCCAACATGTCGCACGAGATACGTACCCCTCTTAATGCCATTTTAGGTTTTGTCGCACTTCTTCGCGATGAAGCGGTCAATCCGCGTTATCAAAAGTATCTTGAAATTGTCAGCAACAGCGGTGAAAGTCTTTTGCAGATCATCGGCGATATTCTTGATTTCAGCAAATTGCGCAGCGGGGAGTTCACCGTTGATCCCCATACGTTCAATCTTCATGACGAAATATCCCATACCATGGAATTGTACGTTCCCAGTGCCAATTCCAAAAGCATTACGCTGATCAGCTTTATCGATCCCTCGATGCCGTACGAAATGATCGCCGATCCATTGCGCATTAAACAGATATTGGGAAATTTTTTAAGCAATGCTATCAAATTCAGTGACCCTTTCGGTGCCATTCACGTCGAGGCCAAATACGGTGACGGTCTTCTCTCTTTGTCCGTAAGCGATCAGGGGATCGGCATTGATCCTGCCGATCAGGAGAGAATCTTCGATGCCTTTTCACAAACGTATGAGGGGATGACGCGAATCAGCGGAGGTACCGGATTGGGACTGTCGATTTGCAAACAACTGGCCGAACATATGGGCGGATCGATCGAACTGCATTCGAGTATCGGAAGCGGAAGTACTTTTACTTTGAAAATTCCGGTAGAGGTGAATCTGGAGTGTGCTCTGACCAAGTTTGACGTATCGGCAGTCGAAGGGCTGAAGTTTGCATTGTTGCAATACGATCCGGACGAGGGGTATAAACTGGATTCTCTTCAGCGCTACTGGGAACATTTCGGTCTGGAGGTTGAATTGATCGATAATCTGGAACATGACTACGATTTATTGATTTTCCTTGAGAGCTCAATTGATGACGAACGGCGTGAATGGATTATTTCCAAGAGAGTCCCCTCCATTGCGATTTTGGATTTTTTAGACGACCGGTACGATACCATTTCCAGCATTGTCCCTTTGACGTTTCCGATCTATTGTACCAAGCTTCAGGGAGCGTTGAACGAATTGATGGGTCAAAAAGAGGCTTATTGCCTTGAAACGATGGGCACGGACGGGAAAATCGGCTACAAGGGTTCCGTTTTGGTTGCCGAAGACAACGAAGCCAACCAGGAGTTGATCAAAATCCTTCTTGAGCGATGTGGACTGGAATACACGATTGTATCGAATGGAAAAGAGGCGGTAGAGAGCTTCAGTACGGGCAGTTTCGATATCGTTTTGATGGACGAGCAGATGCCGGTAATGAACGGAAACGAAGCGACCCGTCTGATACGGACGTACGAAGCACAGAACGGTCTGAACCATACGCCGATTATCGCAGTGACGGCGAACGTGATCAAGGGTTCACGCGAACGGTCGATTCAAAACGGTTACGATATGTTTTTGGGTAAGCCAATCGTTTTGAAAGAGATCGAACAGGTATTTGAACGGCATCTAGAAAAAATATATATGGCGGAACGGCCGACGAGTGCTGAATCGTTATCCCGACACGATTTGAAGGTTGATATGGCACAGCTTAAAGCGGCTTTGATGCTGGATGAAGAGCAGATAGAGCATCTGCTTCGCGTGTATTGTTCCAAAATGGACAAATCATTGCAGGAACTCGAAAGTGCGATTCGGAAAATGCATTACGCGGCCATTGCGCGAATCGCCCATTCGATTAAGGGTTCAAGTGCCAATTTCCGCTTTGAAGAACTTTCCCGTATTGCCAGTGTTATCGAGGAATCTGCAACCCAGCACGAACATGAATTTGATTTTTCCGAGGCATTTGACGTTCTTAAGAAAGAGTACGTCAAGCATTTCGGCGAGTAAGACTACTCTTCGAGATAATAGCCTATCCCCGACGCATTTTTGATGACGTCGGTAGGAAGTTTACTCCGTAGCCGCCAGACAAGGGTCCGAACACTGTTATCGGTCGCCCCTTTGGCATCCCACACGTAATTGATGGCTTGTTCGAAATCGACGACGGTGCCCAATTGTGCCACGAGGAGACGGATAAAAGCATTTTCTTTTTTCGTCAATTTGATCTTTTCACCCTCAAAGAACGTTTCTCCCAGACCGATATCGTGCACGTATCCGTTCCCAAAGGCAACAATCGGTTTATCGGAGAGTTTCTTGGCGTACACAAGCCGTTCAAGCTGTTCACGGTCGGATTTGAGTTCGTCTAGATTGTGGATCCGTTTGCTCTCTTCGGAAAAACGGTAAATCGCCATTTGGATCGTCGTGTGAAGATTGATCGGATCAAACGGTTTGACGATGTACCCGTACGGCTCGGTTTTTTTGGCTTTGCTCAGCATATCGTTATCCGCATGGGCGGTCAGGTAGATAAACGGCATAGGGTGTTTTTCACGGATGAATTGTGCCAGTTTGATCCCGTCCATGGTTTTTTGAAGGCCGATATCGATCAAAGCGATATTGGGATTGTAAATTTTGATTTTGTTACGTGCCGTAACCGCGTTGTCGGCAATTGAAACGATTTCGTATCCTTGTTTTTCCAAAGACATTTTAAGATTTAATGCCGTTACTTCGTCGTCTTCGACAATAAGTACTTTGACTTCACTCATTGCAGTTTTCTTTCACAAGATATTTAGTTTTATCGATTTAAATCTGTCAATTTTATCACAATTTTACTAAAAATGTTTATCACACAGCGATAAAAATTGTATTTAAATCATCCACTTTTGGGATAACGTTTCTTTTTTATCCGTTATTCAACGCAAAAGAGGCATAATCGCGTATTTTATGATTCACAAAAGACGTTTCCGGATACCCTCCGCGTCTGGATATACCGAAAAAAGGGATGTTTTTATCTCTTTGAAGGTTCATGAATACGTTTGCAAGACCTCTATATTTGGATGTACGAATGCTTGATTTTGATAAATTTACCAAATATTCCAAACCTGGACCCCGTTATACCAGTTATCCGACGGCTTTGGAATTCAGTGACGCTTTCGATTACGACGCGTATCTTTCAAAGCTTCACGCACAGGATACGTCGCGTCCGCTTTCGCTTTATTTTCATTTGCCGTTTTGTAAAAATGCCTGTTATTTTTGCGGCTGTAACGTTGTGTTTACTTCCAAAGAGGATAAAAAAGAGCGTTATATCGGTTATTTAATCCGTGAAATGGAGATTCTCTCCAAGCACCTGGATACATCCCGTCCAGTTATTCAGCTCCATTTCGGCGGTGGAACACCGACGTTTTTTAACGCGGAACAGCTTCAGCGTATTATCGATGCAATTAAAAGCCATTTTAATAATTTTATGCCGGAGGCAGAAATCAGCTGTGAGATCGATCCGCGTCACATCGATGAACCTCAGATGAAAGTACTCGCCGAAGCCGGATTTAACCGTGTCAGTTTCGGAATTCAGGATTTTGATGAAAAAGTACAGGTCGCCGTTCACCGCGTTCAGCCCTATGACATCACCAAAGCGGCGATGGATCTCGCCCGTAAATACAACATGGTCAGTGTCAATGTGGATTTGATTTATGGACTGCCGTATCAGAGCCTGGAGACGTTCAAAAAGACACTGGATCTGGCAATTTCATTGAATCCGGACCGTTTTGCGGTATTTAACTATGCCCACGTTCCGTGGCTTAAAAAGACGATGCGTAAAATTGATGAAACAACGCTTCCCCATCCGAGTGAAAAGCTCTCTATTATGCGTTACACCATTGACCACATGGAATCAAGCGGCTACAAGATGATCGGGATGGATCACTTTGCCAAACCCGAAGACGAACTTTTCAAAGCGATCGAAAAAGGGGAACTCCACCGTAACTTTCAGGGGTATACGACCAAAGGGGGAGCCGATTTGATCGGTATCGGCCTGACCAGTATCGGTGAAGGGGTTGATTACTATGCCCAGAATTTCAAGGACATGGAGAGCTACGAAGCAGCGATCGATGCCGGACGTCTTCCGCACGAACGCGGTGTGGCCTTGAACGAAGACGACCGCATCCGCCAGTACGTTATTATGGAGCTGATGAGCAATTTCAAGCTTGACATTCCGCGTTTCGAAGCGGCGTACGGAGTTCGGTTCAACGAATATTTTGCCGATGCCATCGACGCGTTGAGAGCGTTTGAGGCAGAAGAGCTGATCAGTATATCCTCTGATATGCTGAAATGTACCCCAACGGGTACTTTGTTGATTCGTAACATTGCGATGAATTTCGATGCCTACATGAAACGTCACTCCGGCAGCGACAAAGCTTTCAGCAAAACGGTGTAATCATGACAAAAAACGGCGAAATTTTCAATTTTAGTGCGACATCGGATGCCTGTATCAAATGCGGTAAATGTATCCCGGTCTGTACGATCCATAACGTCAATGCCGATGAGGTAACCTCTCCGCGCGGATTTATCGATCTGCTCGGAGCGTATCAAAAAGGGTATCTTGAACTCGACAAAAACGCTAAAGACATTTTCGAGAGCTGTTTTTTGTGTACGAACTGTACCGACGTCTGTCCGAAAGCGTTGCCGACCGATATGGTTATCGAACAGGTTCGAGCCGATCTGGCGGACAAATACGGCATCGCATGGTTTAAAAAAGGGTTTTTCTATCTGTTGCGGCACCGTACGACAATGGATATTCTTTTCAAGCTTGGCTACGTTTTCCAGACGTGCGGCTTCAAGATCAAGGAACAGGCTCAATCAATGACGCCGCGTTTTAATTTGCCGATCATCAAAAAAGGACGGTTACTGCCCTCCATGGGGCAAACGTCGTTTTTGAATTCGTACCCGGAAGAGATTGATCATGGCGGTAAACGCCGTGTGGCGATTTTCATCGGATGTCTGGGAAACTACAACTATACCGGAATCGGAAAAGGGCTCGTCGAGATTCTCGAAGCGCTCGGAATTGATGCGTTTATCCCCAAAAAACAGCTCTGTTGCGGTGCACCGGCCTATTTTACCGGGGATTTTGCGACGGTCGATCATAACGCCAAAAAAAATATCGAATACTTCGAAAGTTTTATCGACGACGTCGAAGCGATCATTATCCCAGAAGCGACTTGCAGCGCGATGATCAAAATCGATTACGACCATTTTTTCCATGATCAGCCGGAGTGGCAGGCACGTGCCAACAAACTCAAACCGAAAATTTTCATGGCGACCGAGTGGCTGGAACAAAAAACGGAACTCAAAGCCCTTTTGGCCTCGAAAGGGCGCAGCGATCTGTCGGTCACCTACCACGATCCGTGTCATGCCCGTAAGATGCAAGGGGTTTACAAAGAACCACGTGCCCTGGTAAGCCAAAACTACACGATCACCGAAATGAGTGATCCGAACGCCTGTTGCGGATTTGGAGGGGTGACGATGCAGACGGAAAAATTCCATTTCGCGCAAGCTGCCGGAAAACCCAAAGCGGCGATGATCGATAAAACGGGGGCACAGGTAGTCACGGCGGAGTGCTCCGCGTGCCGGATGCAAATCAACAATTC
Organism: Sulfuricurvum sp.; assembly: GCA_050178755.1. Lineage (GTDB taxonomy): Bacteria > Campylobacterota > Campylobacteria > Campylobacterales > Sulfurimonadaceae > Sulfuricurvum. The sequence continues at coordinate 43,111 of JBFXFU010000011.1, forward strand.
CCTTCATGAAGCCCAAAGCGATGTCGTGTTTAAAAATCCGATCGAACTGATCGCCGAGGCGCTAAGACGATGACGACGGCGGACGTTCGGGCCTTTATGGAACCGTTTCGGATGGTCGTTATGGCGTCGACGGATTCGGAACGCTTTGCGCATGCCAGTACGGCGCCGTATGTCCGGGTGGAGAACGATTTTTTCATTCTGATCAGCACCGTAGCCCAGCACGGACGCAATCTCCTGAAGAATCCGGACGTATCGTTATTGTTTGCAGAGGATGAAAGTATCTGTGAACAGCCTTTTGCCCGCAACAGGGTAACGGTGAATGCCAAAGCTTGCGAGATAGCGCGAACCGACGGTATCTATGCGGATGTACTGAAACGTTTCAAAGAACGGTTCGATCCTGAATTGGTCGCTACCCTCTCGCAGATGGGCGATTTTCATCTGTTTCGCCTAACCCCTTCCGGTGGAAGCGCCGTAAGCGGATTCGGACGGGCCTATCGATTAAACGAGAATCTTGAAGTGTCTACGCAGATGGTAGGACATCATCAACACGGGGGGAAAAATGGATAAATTACTGATCGTTTGGAGCAGCGGAGAAGCGGGAGTCGCCAAAAAACTGGTGTTGCTGTACGGAAGTGTGATGCTGCCGCGCGGGTATTGGGATGAAGCCCATTTGATGATCTGGGGGCCGTCGGCCAAATTGCTGGCCGAAAATGCCGAAATCCAGGCGATGTTTACCAAAGTGCTTGAAACCGGAGTCAAAGCATCCGTCTGCGTCGTGTGCAGCGACGATTACGGGGTGACGGATCAGCTACGCGCGCTTGGCGTTGAACCCACCCACACGGGAGAGCTGTTCACGCATGCGCTAAAAAGCGATTGGAAAGTCGTGACGTTCTAAAGGAAAAACAATGTTGATCGATCCCGATGCACTCGACGTAAATACGGTTTATAAACTCATGAGCAATACGGTTTTCCCCCGTCCCATCGCATGGATCGCGACGGAGGGGGAAAAAGGGATGAATCTTGCTCCCTTCAGTTATTTTATACCGGTCTCTTCCAATCCTCCGTGCGTAATGGTCTCCATCGGACCCAACGAAGAGGGGGGGCTCAAGGATACCGCCAAAAATATTTTGTTGCATGGCCGGGCGACCATATCGCTGGCCGACGATACGAAAGCGGGATTGATCGATGCGACCGCCGACGCACTTCCTTACGGTGAAAACGAGGCGGAAAAATTCGGTATTGCGATGGCCAAAACGCTCGAGGGGTATCCTCCGCGTGTGGAAGCCTCAAAAGCGGCGTTGCTTTGTTCACTCCATCAGGAAGTCGCTCTGAATGGCAGTGAGCAGATCATATTGTTTTTACGGATTGAGCACTTTTACTATGCCGATGAGGTTATGGATGAACGCCATAACGTCAAGCTGCATAACATCGGGCGCGTCGGGCGCGATTATCTTGTCGATGCCAAACGGATGAAAGTGTGAGCATGGAATACTGGAACCATATATACGAGCATTTTAATCCGGTTGCGTTCAGTGCGTTTGGGATTCCGGTCCATTGGTATGGATTGATGTACGTGCTGGCATTGTTGTCGGCATTACTGATCGCCAAACGGATGGTGCAGAAAGATTCGATTCCCATTACGAAGAATCAGCTTGATGATTATTTCGTTTATGCCGAAATCGGAGTGATCCTTGGAGCGCGGTTGGGGTATATCCTGTTTTACGATACGCACACCTCCTATTATCTTACCCATCCCTGGCAGATTTTCAATCCGTTTATCGACGGACAGTTTGTCGGGATTCGAGGGATGAGTTTTCATGGTGCGATTATCGGATTTCTCGCGGCGTCCTATCTCTATCACCGGCGGCACGGTGTGTCGTTTGGGATGCTGATGGACCTCGTAGCCGTCTCGGTACCGCTGGGATACGTATTCGGCCGGATCGGTAACTTTCTCAATCAGGAACTCGTCGGCCGAGCGACCGATGTGCCGTGGGGTATTTACGTTTACGATACCCTGCGCCATCCCTCCCAATTATACGAGGCGTTTGTCGAAGGGATCGTCGTATTCGCGATTATCTATGCTTACCGAAAACGCAAAGCGTTTAACGGCGAACTCATCTTGTTGTACGGCTTTTTATACGGTCTCGGACGGGCGGGAGTCGAATTTTTTCGGGCTCCCGATCCGCAGATCGGATACATTGTCGGTGATTGGATGACTCTGGGAATGGCACTGAGCTTTTCGATGGCGTTGCTGGCCGTATTGCTTTGGGGCTATTTTAAATCGCGGATATCCATACAAAAATAGTGAACCCCGTTTTCGTATCGGTAGGAGAGTTCCAGCCGATGCAATTCGCATACGCTTCGGGCGATATAGAGCCCCAATCCCAATCCCCCGCTCCCTTTTTCGGTTACAAACGCTTCGAACGCTTCTTCAACCGGGCGGGAGAGAGGTTTTCCCAGGTTTTGAATACATAGGCGGTTTTCGTCGCATACAATGTCGACAGGATAAGCATCGGCATGCCGGTAGGCATTGTCGATCAGATTCTGAAGGGCGCTGGTAAACCATTCCGGATCGACGTGAATAACCCGGTGGCACCCTTGGAGATTGAGAAGAGCCGGATCGATGAGAAGTCGCTCTATAGCCGTTTCAATGAGGGTGTCCAGTAAAACCTCCCGGGGTTGTAGCGCAAACGCGTGCATTTTTTCCACTTCCGCCATTTGCGTGATCAGATGTTCCAAACGCAAAAAGAGTTTGGAAAGAAGGGTCATATTCGCACTTGGCGTTTCGAGTTCGACAATCAGTTTTCCTTTCGCAATCGGCGTTTTGAGTTCGTGCATGATATTACGTAAAAAAAGCTCGCGGGAGCGCTTAAGACGATTCTGACGGCGATGGGCTTCGTAAAATGCCTGGTCGATCATGGCAATTTCGTCTTTCCCTTCGTTCGGTTCGGGAGCTATCTCCTTTCCCTCTCCGTATAAACGGATCCGTTCATAAAGCTCCTTGAGCGGTTTTAGATTATTCCACAAAACAAGGTAAAGGGCCAAAAGGCCGCCCAGTAGAACCAGAAAAATTCCCCAGACAAAATAGGCCGTTTTCCCTTCGGTCAAATCGCGATAATACATAACGCAATGTTCCCGTCGTACCTGATAGATAAAACCGGAACCGTCATAAAAGATCGAGATATCGGAGGTGCGGTGACGGAGCCGTTCGTGCAGGGGCGGGGGGAGCGGAAGAGGACGGCATAAGGGCTTCTCCCCTCCTAATAATTTAAAACCGGCTTCGATGAGAGCATCGTTGTCCCCCATGCAGCTATGGGGGTATTGGGAGAGGCGAACGATGTCGGCGAGTTCCATCGAACGGTGCATGGCCATACGAAACTCTTTATGTTTTTGATCTTCGTTGACCGAAATGAAGAGGAGGACCAATATGGCGATTGCCAGTGCGAAGAAACTGTGCAGCTTGAAAAAAACGGAATGAAAACGGCTGTTCATGGTACGAATTGGTATCCCATACCGCGCACGGAACGGATCAGAGTGGGATGTTTGGGATCGGTTTCGATTTTCTGACGTATCCGGCTGATCAGGACGTCGATGCTCCGTTCCGAACTTTCCCATCCGATCGATTCGACGTTGTTGGCAATAAAATCACGTGAAATGATTTGTCGGCGGTGTTTGATCAGCAGGGCGAGAAGTTCGAATTCGGCCCGGGTTAGCGGGAGTAATTCTTGATTTCGGTAAATACCGTGTTCTTCAACCCGAAAAAGGGCATCTTCTTCATTTTTGTTTGCGCGGTGGACTCTGCGCAGAAGACTCTGGATACGGGCGACAAGCTCTCGGGGTTCGTAGGGTTTGGGAAGATAATCGTCGGCACCGAGTTCGAGGGCGACGACCTTGTCGCCAAGATCGCTTCTGGCCGAGGAGATAATGATCGGAATATCGCTTTTTTCACGGAGCATTTTACACACTTCCAAACCGTCGATATCCGGCAATGTGAGGTCTAGCAGCACCAGATCGTACGATTCGATGGAAAGCGACGACAATGCGGCTTTGGGGTGATCGTAGGCGAAAAGCTCCATCTGAAAACGGCTGAGATATTGCCCTAGGAGATCGGACATTTCAAGGTCGTCTTCAATCAGGAGGATTTTTATCATGGCATTTTTATTGGGCGGTGTTGCAGTTTTTGCATCCCATTCCTTTTTCTTCCATCGGAGGATTTTGCGGAGTATTGCACCCTTTCGGACCGTTTTGTCCCATCATCATGCGCATGCCTTCCAGTTTGCCCCGTTGTTCCGGGGTAAGAATCGCCATCATTTTCTCGCGTTGTTTGTTATGAAACGCTTTCCCTTCTTCCCGTAATGCCATGATCTGCTCTTTTTGTTGGTCGTTCAGATCGAGTTTTTCCATCATCGGCGGGAGTTTTTTGGTATCGCAGGAACATTTTTCCATCATTCCTTTGCATCCCATGCCTCCCATCGGGGAATTGGACCCTTGCATCGGGCAAGCCATTATTGCGGTTGCGGTCAGAATGAGTGCCGCACTTAGAATTTTTTTCATGATTGACTCCATAGTGTTATCTTGGTTACGTTGAAATCATAAAATAACAAGGTTTATACAGTGTGAATCTTATGTAAACGAATGTTAATGGGATGGCTCCTCGGTCTGTTTTTCGGTGATGTGAAGGAGCGTCAAAAACAGTACGGTGATGGCCGGACCGATAATCATCCCCCAAAATCCGAACGTTGAGAGTCCTGCGAGAATGGCGAAAAAGATGATCAATTCATTGATTTTTTCTTGGGGTTTGATCAGATGCTGATTGATGATTTTGATGATGACCGGTTTGATAAACGTGTCGGCAACGATCGAAATGACGAGGATGGTATAGAGTGCAATAAAGATCGCATTGGCCGTATGACCCATGGCCAGTTCGTACAAGGAAAAGGGAAGCCACATGATGACACCTCCGATGACGGGAATCAACGAGGCAAAGCCGTACATAATGCCGAATAACAATCCGTTGTATCCCATATATTCGACGGCGATTCCAAACAGCGCCCCCTCGAATACGGCCGTAGCGAGGATGGAATAGAAAACGACGCTCATGGCGGAACGGAGTTCAAACAAGATCAGGGTGCTTTCTTGTTGCGGGAAATGGGCCGAACGTTTAAAAAATTCGTAGATTTCCCGGCCATAGTATTGTGCGAAAAAATAAAACGTCAGAATGAAAATCGTCTTGCTCAAAAACGCCATCGTAAAACTGCCGATGGAAGATGCATACGCTAGCAGATGCTGGGAAGCCGTCGTACTGTCGAAGCCGCTGAGTGTTTTTTCGATTTTTTTCTCCACGCTGGAGAGTTCGGGAGGAAGATGGGTGATCCAATGACGGATTTTTTCGTCGAACGTTTGGACGACGACTGGATCGATATGCTGAAGCATGACCGAAATATGAAACAAAAAATAGCCCAGCGGAGCAAAAAATAAAGCAGAGAGAAACAGCGTGGAGAGGGCCGATGCCCAGAGGCGGCTCCGGGTCAGACGGATGAATCCGAGCTGGATGTGGTGGGTTGAGATCGCCAGTAAAGAGGCGACGACGATGCTGATCCAAAACGGTTCGTACAGGTAATACATGGCGAAAGTCGAAAACGCCAGCAAAGAGAGGGTAAAGTACTCTTTTTTCATTTATGTTCAGCCAAAAAGTGAATGTTGGGGATTGCCGAATTTGAAAAGTTCATAGGTTTTCGCAGTTGCGACCCGTCCGCGGGCGGTGCGCTCCAGATAACCGTTTGCCAGCAGATAAGGCTCCAAAACGTCTTCGATCGTCCCTTCGTCTTCGCTCAGCGCCGCAGCGATCGTCGATAATCCCATAGCCCGTCCTTTGGCTTCCATCAGAAGTTTGAGAAGACGGAGGTCCATTTCGTCAAAGCCGTGCGCATTGATTCCGAGTTGGTCGAGGGCGTAGCGGGAACGGTCGTGCAAAATGGCATTTTCGTTGGCGACGTCAGCGAAATCGCGTACCCGTTTGAGGAGGCGAAGGGCGATACGCGGGGTACCGCGGGAACGTCGGGCAATCTCCATCGCCGCTTGGCGATCAATCGGTTTTCCCAGTTTGATCGATGCCTGGGTAATGATGTCGCCCAGTTCTTCCGGGGTATAAAACTGCATCCGAAAGTTCATCCCGAAACGATCTCGCAGCGGGTTGGAGAGCATTCCCGCCCGCGTCGTCGCACCGATGAGGGTGAAGCGCGGCAGGTCTATCTTGACCGTTTGCGCTGCCGGTCCCGAACCGATGATGATGTCGAGACGAAAATCCTCCATTGAGGGGTAGAGAATCTCTTCCACGGCCGGGGAAAGACGGTGTATTTCGTCGATGAAGAGAATGTCCCCTTCTTCAAGATTGGTCAAAATGGCGGCAAGATCGCCGCTTTTTTCGATCATCGGAGCGGCGGTGACTTTGATATTGCTTCCCATTTCGTTGGCAATGATGAGGGCGAGCGTCGTTTTCCCCAGACCCGGAGGGCCGAAGAAGAGGACATGATCGAGTGCTTCGGCACGTTTCTTGGAAGCTTCGATAAAGACACCGAGATTTTTTTTGATCTGTTCCTGACCGATGTAATCGTTCCATCCTCCTGGACGGAGCGTAGTTTCAGCGACGTCATCGGCGCTGAATTTTTCGATTTCGACTATACGTTCCATTTAGTGGTAATTCTTTTCGGCTTGATATTGATCGTACGTTTTGCTGTGAGCATTGAAACAGGATTGTTGTTCTTCGGGATTCGGGATATCGCGACATTTTTGCCGATCCGTATTTTGCGCCGTATCATAAACGAACCGGGCATCAAAAGAACATCCGTTAAGCAATAGTCCCAATGTCAAAACGGCACCGTTAATAGATATGATTTTCATCCGGAAATTCTTTGCTTTGAACTTCGATTTTATAGGCCGCGACGGCCTCTTTGACTTTTTTGGCTCCGTTGATGTATTGCTTGACGAATTTGGGGACGAACGGTTCGTAGAATCCGAGCATGTCGGAGAAAACGAGGACCTGCCCGTCGACACCGTTACCCGCACCGATTCCGATGACGGGAATCGAGACGCTCTGCGCGACCCGTGAGGCGACGTCGGCTTTAACCCCTTCGATGACGAGGATGAACGCTCCGGCCGCTTCGACGGCTTTGGCATCGTCGATCAGCGAAAGCGCTTCCTCCTCCGTTTTTCCCTTGACTTTGTACCCTCCCTCGGCGCGAACCGCCTGAGGCAGCAACCCGATGTGTCCGCACACGGCGATCCCGTTCGAGACCAGATGGCGGATGATGTGGGCCTTGTCGGAGCCTCCTTCGATTTTAACGGCATCGGCTGGCGTTTCACGGTAAACGCGAATGGCATTTGCGAGGGCCGTCGTCTCGTCGATATAGGTTCCAAACGGCATATCGGTAATGACAAATGTATCCGGAGCCCCTTTGCAGACGGCATTGGTATGGTAGAGCATTTGATCGAGCGTTACCGTGAGGGTATCGGCATTCCCTCCGAAACTCATATTGAGGCTGTCTCCGACGAGAAGAATGTCGGCACTCTCAACAAACAAGCGTGCGAACAATGCATCGTATGCGGTGATCATGACGATGGGGTTTGATCCTTTGCGTTTGCGAATCGATCCGATCGAAAGTTTTTTCATAATAAGATTTTCCGTTTTTCAGCATTAAAGGTTTTGTAGTAGTTTACCGAAATTTTAAACTCATTTCGTTTCGTATGACGGATTAGGGGAAGAGATTAATAAAAAGGTCGGTATAATCCCCTCCAACAGGAGAGTGCCGTCCATGGGTGTACGAAGCGATATTGAAGCGAATTTCGACTTTGAAATCATTGATGAATTCTTGGATCATTACGCCATGATGACGGAAGTAATGGAACCGCTGATCGTTGATCTTGCCAATTCCGAAAGGTTCGTCCGTAATATTGATGAACTGTTTCGGATATTTCACAACATCAAATCGGCGACGGGATACTTGAAGATTGAGCCGATCAGCCGATTGGCTGCATTTGTCGAAGATGCCTTGGAACAGTTGCGTACCCGCAACAAACCGGTTAATGATGAGACGATTGCGTGGCTTATCCACGTTTCGGATATGTTCGTGCAATGGCAGGAAGATTTCAAAATGGACAATGAACTCTCCAAGATCCATTTTTCCCTTTTAATTCTACCCGATATGGAGAAAGCGTGAAACAACTCGTAGCATACATTACCGCAGGTTATCCGGATAAGAATTTTACTATAGATCTGGCTTTGGCGTTGGGACAAAACGGCGTTGATACCCTTGAACTCGGCGTCCCTTTTTCCGACCCGGTAGCAGACGGTCCGGTGATCGAAGAGGCTAACGGACGTTCACTGGCAGCCGGGTTTCGGTTTGCGGATATCCTGGAGATTTCCGAAGCGGTAGCTCCGAAACTCGATACCTTGTGGATGGGTTATTTCAACCCGTTTTATCAATACGGCATGGAAGCTCTGTTGGATAAAGCCAAAGCATTAGGGGTCAACGGGCTGATCATTCCGGACGTTCCGTACGAAGAGGCAAAAGCGTACGCTCCGATGTTCAAAGCAAGAGATCTTGCCAATATCGCATTCGTCGCGCCTACCGATACGGACGCGCGGATTGCGACGATCACCGCCGATGCGGATAAATTTATCTATCTGGTCGCCTATGCGGGAATCACCGGAAGCGGCAAGAGCGAAGATTTGAGCGAAGTGCTCGAATCGATCAAACGCCATTCGAGCACACCGGTATACGTCGGTTTCGGTGTCAACGAAAAAACGGCGCGCGAAAAAGTGCTCGGAGCCGACGGAGTGATCGTAGGTTCGGCCATCGTTAACGTATTGCTGGACGATTCGATAAACCACACCCAAAAAATCGAGCGCTGCTGCGAAATTACCCGCACCATAAAATCCCTCATTAACAGTTAAACGTGCTATAATTACGTATTCTCTCTCATGGGGCTGACATGGCTTCGACGGGAGCGGGATGCTTTAGGTTGCATGTCGGACTGAGCACCTCCGTTACACGGCTCACCTTGCTTAAATGCAAACAACACTAACTATCGTCCTGCTTACGCTGTAGCGTAAGTTTTAACTAACATTAAGGACTGCTTCTCCTTCTGATTCTATCTAGGAAGATTTGAGAAGTATAACCACTCAGATAGATATACCTGCGGCATGTCTCGTCCACAGAAGAATTTAGAGGCTGGGACGGTATAGCTTTGCACGTTGTGCGAAAGCCGTCTGAGATTCAAACAACGTCTCTAAGCATGTAGACGCCTTTGGTTGCCCGTTTTCGGACTGCGGTTCGATTCCGCACAGCTCCACCATCTTACAATTTTACTCACTTCAAACAAGCTCAAAATTACAATAAAAACTCCCTAAAATAGCCACTTTAAGGCCTATTTAGCCTTCAATAGCGTTCAAAGCAATTCAATAAAAGATAAATCATTAATGTGGTTTTAAATGTGGTTCACTCATAATGTGGTTAATTTGGCCTCAAAAAAACCACATTGAAGAGTGTCTATCATGGCAAATAAGAAAGTCACCCCGCTCACCGATACCGAAATCAAGAACGCGAAACCAAAAGACAAAGAATACACGTTGTCCGACGGAAACGGATTGCAGATCGTCGTCAAGACAAACGGCCGGAAGATTTGGGAAATACGTTACACGATCAACGGCAAAGCAAAACAGACCACGGCCGGAACCTATCCCACCGTTTCGCTCAAAGAAGCAAGAATGAAGCGTGACGAACTAAAAGGTAAGATATCATCCGGGATCGATCCGATTCTAGAGAAGAAAGAGGCCAAGCAGCAAAAGGCACAGACGGCCGAAGCGGAAGCCGCCGCCGTCAAAACTCAACTGCATAACGTCTTTTACGAATGGCTTGCCACATTTACGAAACTGGCCGATATCACCGTCGCCAAACGCAAGCGGGCTTTTGAGCGCGATATCTTCCCTCACTTCTGCACCTATGATAAAAATCACCGCATAGTATCATCCAAACAGATCGGGGAAATCACCCACGGAGAATTATTGAAAATCATCACCGAAAAGGGAAAGACCGCCGCCGAAACCGCAAGCCGTCTTTTTATAGACTGTAACCGCCTTTGGACGTATGCCGTAAGCCATGAATACACCGATCTTAATATCTGCATGAGGATCGATAAAAGCGTCGTACCCAAAGGGGAAAAGGTCAATTTACCCAAGATCACTGACGAGAAGATTTTAGGGGAGCTGATGAGGTCGATAGATGAGTACCACGGAGAAGGCGGCGTTATCGTCCGTAATCTGCTGCGATTTGTCTCGATCATCCCGTTACGAGCCGATAACCTCTGTAAGCTCCAATGGGATCAGGTCGATTTCGAGAAAGCGATCATCACGATCCCCCGCGCCGATATGAAAGTCAAAAATAAAAACCTCCCAGACTTCATTATCCCGCTACCTCATCAAGCCCTCGACATTCTTCAAGAGACATACAAAATGACAGGATGGGGGCAATGGGTTTTCCATGGCCTCGACGATATGAAGCAACACGTCAATAAAGAGAGCGGAAACAAGGCTCTACGGATCATGGGATACACCGACGAAGCCAATGGCCGAAAGCAGACGCTACACAGCTTTAGGGGTACATTCCGATCACTGACGGAGACATACGCGAAAGACCACAAAGCGAGTTTCGAGGTGCGGGAGCGGTGCTTAGATCACCATGAGAAGAAAGAAGCCGTGCGGGCATACATTCACAAAGCCGATTACACCGATCAAATGCGCGAGCTTTTCCAGTGGTGGGCGGATTATCTCGATGATGTCAAGGCGGTTTAAAAGTGAAAGCCACATTATCGGAATGGAATGAGCTTTTAAAAGAGTTTTTAAAGCCTACTACAATTAAAGCCTACTACCGGAAGCACAAAGGTAGTGATCTTGCTTTAAAACTAATAGCCATTAAACACAATGAAAAGTTATTTAGAAGTGATTTATATGCGTCCGATTACTACTCATCAATAAATAAAGAAAAAGATATCTATAAAAAAGCTTTTTTTAAAGCTATTTATAGGGATTTAGCCGTTGGAAAGGAAAAAATAGATTTAGATATTGAGCATAAAACCGATGAAGCAAAAGAATATTTTTTAAAAAATTCGTCTTTATTTATCCGAGAGGGAGACAGCAAAGATTTTGTAGTGTTAGTTGAAATAATTCGAAAGTACAAGGAAAATATTGAAAGAAATGCAATGTATCGAACTATGCTGAAGGGAAAAACACTATACGAACAAAACGAAAATGCAAAAAAAATACTCGAAGATGCCCAGAACCTTTTACATATCATGGGAAGCGATATTCAGCTTCCACAATTTCAAGAACCATTCGATAATAAAGAACTTACAAAAAAAGCGAAAGAAGATATTTTATGCCTTGATATTTCGTTTGACACTACGAATACAGTTGACAAACTTTTAGAAGACATAAGGAAACTTTAAAATAGCAATCTCCAAAAAACGAATATAGAAACTCTTCGCTTTATCCTTCCATACTTCTTACACTTCTCTTGTTAAACACTAAAAAGCCTTATTGATAGGCTTTCAACAAAGAGGCTACACATGGAAAAAGTCTATTTTAGAGATAAAGAAGTCGCACACGCTTTGAGTATTTCACGTTCTACGGTATGGCATTACGTCCGTAACGGGCTATTGAATAAACCGACGAAACTATCGGAACGGGTAAGCGTATGGACGAGGGCAGATATTGACGCTTTTGTATCGGCACGATCCGCAGCGGGGGCGGTAAGTGCCTAAACAAAACAGCATATTACGGAAGCAAAAAACGCCCTATACGACCATAAATAATGAGCTGATTAATGACAAAGAACTTTATTTGAGAGATAAAGGACTATATATTTTCATGTTCTCAAAACCGGAGGGATGGAGCTTTTCAGTGCGTGGATTATCCGCTCAGGTGAAAGAGGGAAAAACGTCTGTTTCGCAATCGCTTAAAAGGCTCATAGAACGCGGATGGTTACGCCGTCACGAAGTGCGAGAGGCGGGAAAATACATAACTTTTGAGTATGAAATGCAAGTGATAAAAACCAATTCCACCGTGTCCCGAAAAACGGACACCCTGTCCGCAAAACCGGACACGGAAAAACGGACGCTTAGTAAGTATTCTTATAAGAATAAAAATTCTTATAAGAAAAAGAAAGAAGAAAAAGAGAGAGATAGTACACCAGATATTTACGAAAACAATAGTGAAGAGATCGAAGCGTACATCAATAGCGTTATCGAAAACGGCGGCAATATCCACAACGAACACGCCTATCGTAAAAAGCTCATACAGCAGTTTATCAAAGAGGATAAAGCGACCCTTTTGGGGTTTGAAGCGTGGCTTCCGATTTACCGGTGCGAAAAGCTTCAAAAGAAATACAGTGGTAAGCATTTTGAAGCGATAGTGAATAATGAACGTTTTAGGGGAGAACTCTTGAATGTTTGGATTAATGACGATGGGAAGCCATCAATACAGCTCAGAGACAACGAAGAATATCAGACAAGAACCTATTGGTTTCACAATATCACTGGTTTGGAGAAATTCTTAGAGAATGTGGGGAATGTATGAGTGATACATCACGTAAAACGACCGCAAAAGAGGTTATAAGCGAAATTATCGATGAGGTTAAGGGTTCATCACGTTTGAGCATTGAAAGAGCGTGTGAGCTGATTGAGCAGCTTGACACCGAAGTGATGGCGCGGGGATATCGCCCGGAGCTATGCTATAGCGTCCTTTACGATCTGGCCGAGCATTTGGCCTTTAATCTGCAAGAGTGCGGGATTTTGAAGGGGAACGGATGAGTTTTGAGGCGATCCCAAGCGATTACATCATGCAGCTATTCGATCAGGGGCGGCGTGAAAAAGCGGCGGCGGCATTGGAATTTTTCTTTTTTTCGGAGTATGGGCGTTATTTGTCAACGAATAAATGGGCGAAGCGTTGGAGCGTCAGCAAGTCAACGTCATGGCAATGGTGCGAGGACTTCAAAGCCGAGGAAGAACGCCGTTATCGTGCTTCTATGGCACGATCCCGCTCACTGTAAGGGGATGCTATGCCGTTCCGGTCAACGCAGTGGAAGCGGGTAATGTATCGCGGCGGCTATCTCATCGGGATCAAGCAGCACACCCAAGAGCCGAGCCGGTTTATGTTCGAGGTCAACATCAAGAAGATTCGGCGGCGAATGTTTGCCACCATCGAGGCGCAGGGAACGGAGCGGTACCGGGAGGCATTGGATCGGTACGCTGAATTTCGAGCCGATATCAAGTCGGGGTATTTTGTCAATGCGGCGACGTTCGGGGAAATGTTTGAGCGGATGATGGCGGTTAAGCACGTATCAAATCGGTGGCGCGATATGCAGGAGGCCACCTATCGCAATCATATCGCCCCCTATTTGGGAGATATGAACCTCATCGACGTACGCCCCCATCATATCGACGAAGTGAAGGCGGCGGCCATAGGCAAAGCCCCGGCCACGATCAAATCGATCATGGATATCGTCAAGGCCACGTTACGCCATGCTCTCGAAGACAAGACGATCAAGACGCTACCACTGGAACGGCGGCACGATATCAAGGTCATAGCGGCGCAGCAGAAAACCATCGTAACCGATGCGATAGGCAAATTCAAAGCGGTACACGATGCGATCAACACGGAGTTTCTGCACGATCCGGCTATGCGCTGCGTGTTTCTGTTCGGGCTGTACGGACGGCGTAAGGCCGAAGTGCTGCGGATGCGGTGGGAGCATATCGATTTTAAAACGATGCAATACATGATCCCGGCCGACCATTCAAAGGTGAGGATTGATTTTGTGTTCGCTTTACCGGATGAGATAGCCGACACGCTCCGAAAGCTCCGGGGAAAACGCCGGGGGCTGATATTCAAGAACCCCCGCACTGGGAAGGAACACACCAACATTCACCCGCATATCGAGCGAATCCGTAGAATATCCGGGTGGGATCGGTTCACCTTCCACGCCATGCGGAACCTGTTAGCCTCGATGCTGCACAGTCGCGGGGTAAGTACGAGCTACATCAGCAGCGTATTAGGCCATACAAACCCGGTGACGGTACAGCAATACCTATCGATGGAGAGAGCGCAGCCGCTTATCGAGCAGGCGGTTAACGCGGTCATATCCGGCACCGATCAAACCTATCGAGGGGGTGACGATGGCATAGCGTAGCGGTTAAGGTTGTGTATGGCTCTAGGTGATACACAGAAATATGGGAGAAATCCCCATGTACAGGACGTTTAAGGCACCTCAAAAAAAGGCCGGGTTACGGTGTGGGGGTACGGTATCAAAAAACACATGTTTTATTTTTTGGGTAGGTTCTTTTAGAGGATCAAATACTGCAAGGGTGATGCAACTCCCGACAAGCGTACACACTATAAAAATTTTCCAAAACTTGCTTAACTTTTGGTGAGTTATCGACTCATACACTACGTGTATGAAATCATTAATGGGAAAAGGGATATTTTCAGAAATTTAGTGAAGTTTCACAAGAGAGGAAAAACATGGAACTTATTACGGCTACCGAATGTGTCAACCGGCTAAGACAGGCCGGAGTGTTTAAAGGAAAACTCCCGTATTTTATTCATTTGGTGAATAGTGGATGGATACCTCATCACGAAAAGTCCGGATCATCAAAGCGATGGTACGTGTACGAAGAAGCAAAAACAGCAATTAAAGAGTCAGAAGACCCAAGACGTGATTCGCAGCGTGAAGCGAACGAGGCCAAGCGTAATTCCGAACCGATCAAGGACGATCAAACGCCAAAACTGATTGAAGCAATTTTAACAAGAATGGATAAGTTAGAGGTATTAAGCCCTGAAATGTTCGACCGTTCCAAGCTTGATTCGACGGATGCGGAAACATTTGATTGTGAGATTCACGCAATTAACGTCACCAATCAGGTTATAAGTGAAATGACATTTGAATTGCTTGCGCTACTTAATAAACTATCCGGAGGCAATTTTAGAAGCTCAAAAGCTGAATTAAGAGTATCCGAGTTTTTGAAGCGTTGGATAGTGAAGCCGGACACGGTGCGGGAATTGTACGCGATTGATTAAATAGAATCGGGACAAATTATTATAACGATTATCGATATAGTGAACGCCGCCCCGCCCGGCCGCTTAAGGTTGAAAAGTGCTCTTTCAATAGAATCAACATTATGTTAACCAGAATGGGCTATTTTTACAGTATTTTAGCGTATTGTTAAGAGTTTAAGCAATGCAAACCTTAAAGCAGTGTGCTATTCACACAAAACGGGCAAAAATTATCGATATGTGAATAACTCTCTTAAGTTTCACAATAAAATTATCAAAATGATAATAAAGCTTAAGCAATACAGTTAATTAACGATTTAAGCATAAAAAGCGCACAAAATGCATTTATTGTTAACTATTCGATAATTTAAGCCTTGACAATATCGGCAAAATATCGCTAAGATTTTAGCCGAATACCAACACATCGTTATCAATCCGATAACAAAGGGGGAATATGTCACAGATCAAAGACAAAGATATAGCCGCCGCTATCGATATCAGCCCGGTTACATTCAGCCGGTGGAAGACGGAGCGGCCGGAGCTTTATACCCGTATCAAAAAATCGTTCGAGTGTGAGGCGAAGTTAAAAGCGTTGGAGATCACCTTAGATGATGCTCTCAAAATCGTAAAACAATACAAGGGGGAATAGATGGAAGATGGTGTTATCAAATTTGATACATGGGCGCATTATTCAAGAGAAATGGATAGTATCGCCTCAAAATCAGCAATTTTGGATTTAGCCCTCGATGATAGCGGAATATACACCGCGGAGCTGCTTTTCAAGGTAGCTGATGTTTTTAAAGAAATCAATGACTCAATACAAAAACTCAAAGACGAATTTAACGACCTGCCCACGATTTATACTTAAATAATTCGGCCGATCCACCCGATCCGGCCGCACCATCCTTTAAGCTCCCCCGTTCTACACTATCAGTATGAAATACCTATTTTCACTCACCAAAACATTTATCGTGGTCCAAATAATCGGAATGGTAATTTTATTTATGATCGTTGATTGGTTGTTTATCAAGTGAAGTACGTTTATCTTATCGCCGGTATCTTCAATCCCGTGTTTCTGATTTTTTATTTTATGGTGGGATTAGGTGAACCCATAGAAAAAAAGAAAAAGAAAAGTTTTTGGACGCTTCCGGAGAAGTGAATCACATCACCCTATATTTCAAAACCGCTATAATCGGCTTTATGCTTAGGTACTCATTGGAATAACTGCATTTTGGCTCATCTTTGTAAGGTAAAAACCGTTTAGCAATATGTGTAATGTGGTTTTTAATGTGGTTATTTTTTATCAATGGCCTAAAAATATCGTAAATAAGGGAATAGGTGGTTGAGCACAGCCCATCATTTAGTGCCTGTTTTAGGCGTTTTCCTCACTTCTTCTTTTCCCAGTGTGCCCAAACGGATCGAAATTTTTCTCGAATCAATGCTCTATACATCAATAGATATATGATGTAAAAGTTAAAAAATCTGAAAAACTATTCTTTTGGCGTAAAAACATACTATTTAGTTGTTTTTTTCGAAATAAAGATTAATATACAGTAATCAATGAAACTTAGGGATTGCGTTATGCTTAGCTATAGAATGGTCGTTGTCTTTATCATAATAGTGATGTTTACGGGATGCATGCATCAACCTTATCCGGAAAGATGGGCACCGCTGGTTACAAAGTTAGAGCCGGACGGTTGCAAGGGGTTGTCCGGAACCTACCGGGATTGGCCGATCGGTTTATTTGATCTAATTACGAATTACGGAGGCTATAAAAGGGATTTCGATTTCGTAAAAATCGATTCTGCTCAATCGGGCTTTTTGACATTTGAAGCCTACAAAGACGGGAAACTAATGAAGGATTTCAATGTTTCCGAAAAAGAAGAAACTTTGATATGTCTAGAAAATGGGGCCGATTTGCCAATGAGCGGCGTTTACGGAGCACAAGAAGTTCTTGTCGTCTCAAAAAAGAAGCTTATTCTCCGGAAAGATACAAGCGGCAATCTTATCGTCATGAACGATGAAACGGGGATTGGATTTTATGGCCCTATTCCATTACCGGGAAGTGAAAAGCACTGGTACCGTTTTATTCCCTATAGCAACCGGTAAATCGTTTCCAATCCGGTAGAGATTTGTACGAATGCCGGTGTTATGGTTGAATGGTTTCATAGAATGAGAATATTCGTATAGTTCAAAGAGGGATGGACAGCTTCTCCAAGCACTGCAATTTCTATAGCCGAAGTTGATCCGTTCCCGTCCGGATCATAATAAAGCTTCCCCGTATCCGTATCGTAAAGGATGAAGTCGTTGTTGTCCTGCGCGGTACCACTACTGTTTTTCACGAAATGATCAGGGATAATCTGGTGGGTCAGTACGTCGTACGTAGAAGTATCAAGCTGTTTGAATACGGCATGATCAAGGCAAATCGTATCATTAGATAGGTCAAACAAAAGGATGGTGTCACTATTGGATAGAGTGTCTGGTTGTGTATTAAAGACAAATGTATCTTTCCCCTCGCCTCCGTAGAGTCGGTCATTTCCGTTGCCACCGTAGAGAGTGTCATTCCCATCTCCGCCATAGAGGATATCATCGCCGTTATTTCCAAAAATCGTATCGTTTCCTACTCCTCCGTATTCGATATCTTTTCCTTCACCTCCCTGGAGCCGGTCATCTCCTGCACCTCCGGAAAGAGTGTCGTTTCCGCTATTTCCGAATATCAGATTCGCATGATTGTCCCCTATTAGCTGATCGTTGTAACGGGAACCTATGATGTTTTCAAATCCTAGAAGCGTATCGTTTCCGGAACCTCCGTATAACTGGTCATTTCCGGAACCGCCACGGAGAATGTCGTTTCCGCTTCCTCCATAGAGGGTATCGTTGCCGGTTTCACCGTAGAGAATGTCTTTTCCTTCATATCCGTAAACGGTATCGTCTCCGCTTAGGGCGTGAATGACATCATCTCCGCTTAACGGACCGTTGGCCGGATTGAAAATGGTTATGCAAGAAGCACCTGCTGCACTAACGGTATCCCATACCGTTGCAGTAGTTGAGGGATAGAGATAAAGGGGCAAAAGAATTTTGCCTCCTAATTGTTGCGCGAGGGTGACTTCTTCATTGAAATGGACAGACAAGGTGTCCCAGGGATCGGAGTTGTTGTTTCCATCTTCCGTGACATAGGTGTATCCTGATCCGTTTAGAAAGTTGTTGCGCGTTGTTTCTACTACGTTTAGGGTATTGACGGCATAAGAGAGCGATGCAATTTTTGATGAGTCGATACCTGCTTGTACGGCATCTTGGATATCGGTAGAGGCATCTTCTGCCTTTTCGCTAACCACGACAATGTCGGCTACGTCGTAAAATCCGCTATTTTCAGGGGTAGTACCGACATTGAAAATCACTTTTATCCCGAGTGAGTGTGCATAATCCGCAATTGCTGAATAATAAGAGAGATGGACCGACTTGCTCGACGTCTGATCAACAAATACATAGTCCATGTCGGGATAAACCGATTTCATAAACGCAATATCCTGTTCCACTTCCAGTAATGTACGGCTTCCATAGTTGGAAAAAACGTATCCGGCACTTTCTCCGCCGTTGTTGCGTATGGCCGTCAGTACATTGGTATAGGAGGGGTCGGCATTTCCCCCGTAGAGAATATCGCTGTTTGCGGTTCCGTAAAGGGTTTCATTCTCGATTGTGCCGTAAATTTCTTGCATCATCTCCCTTTATAACTTGCAGTATGAAAACGATAGCATCTATTTATTGATGATCCGATAAGCGAGTATGGTATCATTCGCACAATGAAACAGCAACTACACACTACCATTCGTCAAATGGCCTCGCATCCAAAAACAAAGCACGTTTTGCAATCGATCAAGCCCGAAAAATCCATATGGGGATTTATGGGAATCGTTTTTTTCTTTATCCTTCCGGAAGTGATCGCTTTTGTCTGGGGTGCCGATATAACCGCCTATGCAAAAGAGTCACACCTCACTGCCGTCTCTTTTTTGGAACAGCGTTACGATGATATGCTCGTTATGATGTTTGAAGACGGAGGAAGCTGGATCAATCTTGGGATCGGTTTTGGAATGTTGGGCTGGATTTTTTATTAACCGTCTTTCTTCTCCTTTTCTTCGATTGTTTTTTGATTTATTCACTAAAATCCAGATGAGACAACTTCCGTTGTCTTTCGATCCATTGCCAAAAAGCCAAATGCTTTTTGATGTAGTGGTGAATCCCCGCAATATATTGATCTAGATATTTACTGTAAAGAACTTGACTTTATTTATTTTAACTAAGTAAAATACTGTATAAAACAGTTTTTATAATAAGGTTTGCGTGTGAATATAACCATTGTCAATTTCAAAGGCGGAGTGGGTAAATCGATGATTGCCCATCAACTTATCAGCGGATTTGGATTCAAGGGATTAGAGATCGACCCGTACGGATCTTTGGCCGAACGATTGCCGGACGCGGTCGAGAGAATCGAATTGCGTCAAAAACAGCTTGATCGTCCGAGCAACGAGACCATTTTCGATTTTGGTGGGTTTGATGATATCAAACTTGATCAGGCGGTTGCGTATTCGGACCTGATCATTATTCCGTTTATCCCGACGCTTGAGACGATACAAGGAACGGTCGATACGCTCGTCCGTGTGGCTCCGATGAATAAACCGATCCTGATGGTCCCGAACATGAGTCAAAAAGAAAACGATATCGCCGATGCCCGATTCGTTTTTGAAGAGACACTCGGATTTGAGATCGATATGTTTCCGATTCCGATGAGTGTCGGCCTCCAGACGGCCATCAACGAAAACAAATCGATTATTGAACTCTCGACACAAGGTGGGATCAAAGCGTATGCTTATCGTAAGGGAGCGACGTTGTTTAACGAATTGCACGCAAAAATCCGCGAATATGAAAGCTAAATACAGTTTTATACAGTTTAAAAGGTATTAAAATGGAGAGCACAACCAAAGAAAATAAATTTGCCAATCGGGTAACGCAGCGCGAAATTTCGACGCACGTATCCATTCAGACCGCAAAACATCCCGGCGGCCGTCCTAAAAAATCTCAAGAGAGTAAACAGAGCGAAAAAGTTTTTTTAACGTTGACCAAGGCGGAAAAAGAAAAAATGGATCTCTATGTGGAACGGACGGGAGAATCAGTCGCCGGCGCGATACGGCGTGCTCTAAAAGAGATGGGGATGATATAAGAGGTGAGGTGTTATCCGATCCATTGCCGAATGGGTCCTACGTCTACATGGATGAATCCCGATTTTGGATAATACCCGACGCCGCCGGCTTGGAGGGTGAGTGCCAGCGCGCGCGATTGTTCCAGAGTGAGATTTTGTATGTGAATGTCGGCCGCTTTGCCAAGGGTATGAAAACTGTGTTTGGCAACGCCGCTTCCGGGTTGAGACATATGGGCATTGGTTACGGGCGAACGGTAGCCGCAGATGATTTCAAGCGGTTCTTTGGTATTTGAGAGAGTTTGCAGGGAATAAAGGGTATCAATCAGTTTGGTATCCATAGCCGTCGTATCGCCTGAACGGCGGTCAATCATGATTTGATCAATGCGCAAAAGGGCATCGGGAAGATAGCTTCCGTTCTTATAATAGGTAATATCCAAATACTCATCCGTATGGATATTGTAGAGATTGATAAGACGTGGGGAATCATCTGCGAAGAGCATCTGGGGCATCAGCACCGTACCTAGGCTCATATACGATAGGTGTTGTAGAAACGTTCTGCGCGTCATTGGCCAAAGGTTTTTAAGAAGAGTGTCATCAGTGGCATATCTCCAGATTATTCTTTTGTAAGGGATGTATCGGCGATATCTGCAGAGATAACCGAGTTTAATACCGTATCGTACCCGTATATATCATCGTAAAAAAGAGGGCGCATCTGCTCGTCCATACTTGCGGTCATGTATCGGAAAACGACGGTAGGTTTTACATTTAGATTTAAAATTTTATCCGATTTCTCGTTTACCGTTTCGTCACTGTGCAACGTGATCCCGTTTTCCGGAATGAGATAATCCAACAAAGCCTGAGGTTTGCTCAGGCGAATGCATCCTGAACTGAGGGCACGATTGGACGATAAAAAGAGGGCCGGAGCATTGGTATCGTGCAGATAAACTGAGTAGCGGTTCGGAAAAATGAATTTGATACCTCCAAGAGGGTTGTCCTCACCGGCGTCGGCGACAAAGGTGAAGGGAATTTGTTTGGCGTCGGCGTATTCGCTCCAGTCAATCGAAAAAGGATCGATTTCAATCCGGCGTCCCTGTTTATTTTTTGCAAAAACACGCATATTATGGCTTTCTAAATACTCCATAACATCTTTCTTTCCTACAATGTCTTCTTTTACGATCGTTTCCGGTGCCGTCCACGAAGGGTTTAAAACGGCATAGGAGAGTTTTCCGATCAATACCGGGGTAGGGCGACCCGGTTTTCCGACGATAATTTTCATTTTCATCAGGGAATATCCCGAATCCTTGATGGCCAACTCGAAAGAAGGGATGTTTACATCGATGTACGATGCGCTGGATTCATCGATTTCGGGCATCCACCGATACCGTTCGAGATTAAGCATAATAGTACGTATGTGATCTTCTACGCTTCGGTTGAGGGCTTGAAGGGTTTTTTTCCCGACAATGCCGTCGTTCAGAAGATTGTGACGCGTTTGAAATGACTTCACGGCATCAATCAGATCGGAATCGAAAAAACGATTCAGCGAAGTGTCGGAGGATTGCCGGATATCCGCGGTTGCGAGTAACCTCTTGCGCAACAATGGAATCCTTGGATCGATATCGTTGGGACGCAGGGTTTTTCCCTCGGGAATTGTCGGCCACCCTCCCGAGGACTGAATTTCCCGATAAAACTTTAATGAAAGGATCAGACGATCGTATTCGCTATAGTGCGGGCTAAGACGTTGCAGTGATTCGGCGATATGATTGGGAATGAGATGTTCGTTGAGGTAATCGTTTGGATCAAATTTTTTTTTGGCCGGGCGGTCCCATTCAAATTTTCCAAAATGTTCCTGGGCAAGAGAGACCAGTTTGTTCCAATCGGTGACGCCGTAATAGAGATCTTTTGCCAGTGTCAGGTACGCATCGGTGAAAAGGGTGTCTTGTTCAATAGCGAAGACGGAAGATGGTTCTGGATGAGCAAGATTCAGGAGCGTAAGAATACGACTCAGATGATAACGCTCCGGATTGAGGCCTACCGAAGAAACATTCCGAATGCTTTCCAATAATTCCTGCCCCATAAGATTGAGTTGACCGGATGAATCGGACCAAACGGGTGTGGGAGTGAAATCGCATCGTTGTGAATAGAAACGTTTTGTTTCATTATAGGATCGTAGTGTGGACGATACCGGGGAATTGAAGAGTACGCCTATGGAATCGCATTCAAGAGCGTATACTGGATTGGATGCGGAAGAGAAGTTTTGCATTGAAACGTTTCTTCCGATTTCACGACGAGTAGAGTGGGCATTATCATTAATGGAAGGGGAGTGATCGTCTCCAAAAATCGGCAATACGAACATTACAAAGGTACATACAATTCGAATCATGTTCGGAAATCTTTGATGGAGGAATCTTAAACCAAGACTATACCTGACAATAGTAAATTGGAGTATAGGTAAATAATCGTAATAAAAAAGCTTACAATTTTGTCGCAATCATACAATTTGATCAATAATTGATACGAAATAAAAAATAAATCTGAGAATACATTATGTATCTGTATAGAAATAAATCAATTAAAGGATACGTCATGTACGAATACGACATTGTTGAGCTCAACGACAGCCATGTAAGCCATATGGTTCATCACTACGATGAAGGTTATCGCGAGGTGATCGAATACGTTCAGGAAAAAGGCAGTATCAAAGTCCATGCAGAATATGACGGTGACGTCTATTGGGACGAGTATTGATCCGGCTCCTCGGGAGCGACGGACGATCAATAATATTTTTCTTCTTAAAAACCTACGTACACCTATCTTGCAACTTACATTCAAATATCGGCCATCCCATAATGAAGAGATAATCAAACGGATAACAAGATTTCATAGCGTGAGATAAAAATATGAAATTTATGAAATCACTCTCGTATATGCGTAACACTCATGTCAACCGAAGAAATATGAGACTGGTTGTCGTGGCAGACCATTCCATTACATGAGACGATAATCTTCGCAAGCAAAAATATAGACATAATGATGTCCTGATGAATTGATAAGCTTTTACATTGATACATAGAGGATAAAGAGTATGACACCATTTGAAATCATGGAATCGAATAAAAGTAATGAACCAAAATGTTTAATTATAGATTTTGAGCCAAGTGGCAATTCCACCACAGATGTCATGAAATCTAAAAAAAACAGCAAAGTAGAATTTATTAGATATGCTAGGGATATGAATATCGTTCAAGAGAAATTGCAAGATGCTGATATTGTTTTTATCGCTGGAGGATTAGACGGGCAGAAAGAAAAAAACAACGCTCGACTTATTGCCAAGATGGCGAAAAATTTAGGAGCATTGAGCGTTGGTGTTATTGCAATATCCTCTGAATACGATGAAGCCAATGTCCAAGAGCTTACAAAAGGATTGGAAAGTGTCATTGTTATCCCTAAAGAGACTTCAGAAAGTTTAAAACCGATAGATATTATTGAAGGTATTATCGGTGTCGTTTTGAGCAATGGTGACAAAGATATCACTCTTGATTGGGCCGATTTAGCAACGGTGATGTCACATAAAGGAGTCGCAGAAGCAGGTATCGGTGAATATCAAGGAGAAAAAGCTGCGTATCACGCTATGAATAAAGTAATAGCGTTGGCGTGCATGAATGGTAAGCCAATAAAAAACGCTTCTGGTATCTTGGTTCATTTTACCATGCATCCTGAATTTGATTTCATGCAACTGAGTGAGGCGATGGATATCATACATAATAATGTCAAAGAATCGGCAGATGTAATATTTGGAACGACAACCGATGAAACTTTACCCATCGATTTCATTCGGGCCACTTTAATTGCTACTGGATTTGAAAAAAGACATTTGGTGCCAGCGAACAATGTTTTTTAGGAGTTGTTTATTCGTTTCCAAACCCATTGATATCCTAACATCAATTTGTTAGGATTGACTTTTCGCTTTGATGTTGTTCTGTGTTTTAATTTCTTCAATTTTTTCTTTAATATCTTCCAAAGTAATGGTTTCAGGATCTATGTTTGATAAATCTAGCTCAAAATAAATATAGCCATCGTCATCATAGAAAAATTTATTTTCACTATCACTTATCCAATCTTCTTTATGAAATCCTATTACCGATGGGAAGCCCTCTTCTTCCCATATTTTATAGATGGTTCCAATCCAAACAGTTGAGTCATATAAAGCACAACCAAAAAAGCCATTCTTGTCTTCAGGTTTAACATCGAATAATTCAGAGATTTTTCTGACTAGAGAATAATTCTTAAGTTCTTTCCAAAAATACTGGCTGTCTAAAACAGGAAATAGTTTTCTATAATTTCCCCTATTTTGAACCAAAAATCTTTCTTTTAAGAAATCTTCTTTGACACTTTGAATATTTGATGAATTGTAAGCGGGTTTCAAGGTGTTGATGAGGAGCACTTCTGCTTTTTCAATGATTTTATGTGTTTGTTCAGTGGTTAGTGCTTTGTTGTCACTAAAGATTTTCCCCAAGTAAATTTTTACGTTTTCTGCATCGCTTCCATACTCAATAATCCATCTATCTTTGAGCCTTGCTTTAAAGCTATCTTTTGTTCGACCGATATAAACTAAAGCATCATCTCCATAGAGTGGATGAGAAGCATAGATTTGATATAAGCCAATATCTGTGGCATTCACTCTATATTTGTTGGAATCAATATTATCATTGGTGATTTCATCTTCGCTAAATGGGCCTTCCCAATCAATTTGTATCTCTTCAATATTACTCATTACTGTTCCTTATTACGAGTTGTAAAATTTTATTATTATATCTGACATCTTTATGTCCGATTATTCCAATAACTTTGTAAGTCATTAGCAATCATTTCGCTAATCCATAAAGGCTCTAAGATTTTTAGATGAGGAATCCAATACTTTATTAGAGGAATGATTTCCATTTCATCGGTTATTTTTACTGTAAATTTCATTGTTCCATCTTGATGCATAGATTCGATACTTTGGGTAGGAAGAGGTCTTCTATTAAAATATTTTGTGGCTGTAGCATCGGCATAAAGCTTTACGATGTAGGGTTCAATATCTGCTTTGAACCAGATTGAAATGGAATTATTCAACAACTCATCTATATTTTCATCTGTTGCAAAAATGGTGTCTGTTGTTCTGATATTTGAAAGCGTTTTCAGATAGTATTTTTCAAGGTAATTATCCCTGAATGCAACTAGGTACCAGAATCCCTCAAAATTGACTATTTTGAGAGGTTGAAGACGCGCTTGAAATTTTCCCTCTCTCTCGTTTTCATAAGAGCATTCCAACTCTTTTTTTTCTTTGATGGCTATTTCGATAAGCATAATATCATCAAGCCTGTCTGTGATATCTTCAAGATTGAGTTTGGTATATATCGGATTGAAGTCTTCATTTTTAATTTTTGAAAGCAGTTTATGGGATTTGATCGCAAAGTTTCCACCTATGCTTTCGGTCATTTTTTCGAGGATGTCTAAAATAAGCTGTTCTTCCAAGGATGTAATTTTTTCGATTTTAAAACCGTTTTGCATTTTCCATTGTTTGTTTTCTTTGTAGATGGGAAAGGAAGGAAGTCGTTCATTGAAATCTCTTTGAATGGTTTTCGTGCTGACATTAAACTCTATCGCCAATTCTTTTTCAGATAGACCTTCACCGCTGTTAAGTCTTGAAAGAATAATGGTAAGTCGGGTAAGGATTTTGTCATAGTCATGTTTATAAGCCATTACACGCCTTCAAAGATGTTGATTTTATTGTATCAAATCATACTTTCATTAAACAATTAGTATCAAAGGAAGAAGCTAATATGGAATGACCTTATTTCATAGACGTCAAAGGTGAGGACGTAATCAATACGACGGTATATAAATATTCGCTATTGGTGCGCGATATTCAGCAGAAAAATAATGACGTATCGGGAGTTAAAAGGTCATTACGACTGGATCGGTTGATAGTAAGTTTTGCAGAACCACTGCGTGGATAATTGAATAAAAGTGTCACCCAGAGAAAACTTAAATTAGATTCTTGATTATAAAGTGTGTTTGAAAATGGCTATTTTAGGGAGTTTTAAGTGGTGCGCCCGAAGGGATTCGAACCCCTGACCCTTGGTACCGGAAACCAATGCTCTATCCAGCTGAGCTACGGACGCGTGTAAATGAGAAGTGCAATGATAATCGAAGAAAGCTTAAGCTTTCTTCGTATAAGCGGCAACGATGACGATAACCGAACCGTTTATTTTACCTTCGATATATTTTGAATCGTCTGTAAGGTGGATATTTTTAACGATCGTTCCCCGTTTTGCGGTGAAGCTGGCCCCTTTGACATCGAGGTCTTTGATCAGAGTAACGCTGTCCCCTTCGGCTAGAACGGTTCCGTTGCTGTCTTTATGGACGATTGCACCGTCACTTTGATCGGCAGAAGAGTTCAACATTTTCGCATCGGCCCACACTTTTACCTCTTCTTCAAGATACATCATATCAAGTTGATCCTGATCCCCCAGTGCGCTGAGGAGGCGGTAAGCCAGTACTTGTACGGCAGGAGTCTGGCTCCACATGCTGTCACTGAGACAGCGCCAATGATCAGTGTCGAGGTTGGCCGGATCGGAAAGTTGTGCGCGGCATGTTGCACACAAATAAGCACTCTTGTCTGCCGAACCGTCACTCGGTTCTACCGCATAGGCTTCGAGGCCTTCCGATGAACCGCAAAGTTCACAAATTCCGCCGCTGCGTTCATTTAATGTTTGTTCAATACTCATAATAAACCTTTGTATATGACCTTACGCACTTTGCACAAGAAGTGTAAAAAGGCAGTTTGTCTTCGGCGTCCGAAAGAGATTCGGTAGCTCTAGAGAGGTGCGAGGGGCGAATATATCCCTCTCGCTTTATAGGCATTGCCCGTAAAGTACGTAAAATCACTAGATAAATATAGAAGCGAATTATAGCGTAGATGACCTGACGTAGGGAATACGATCACCGTCTTGGAGGATTTTGCCGTGGTGCCGCATCAGTTTTAATTCGGAAAGTTCAGACAATATAGCATCGGAGAACAATGTTTTAATGTGGATGGCAAAGATTGAAAAATCCGAACGGGAAGTGTGAGAGAGCTCTTCTTTGAGTAGTTTCGGAGTAAGGTGTTTACTGTCACGGGCAAGTTTGTCGAAGGCCGAAGGGAAGGATACTTCAATGACCAAAGAGTGTAAGTGGGGACGTTCATCCAAAATTTCCCAAATGCGAGAACAGCGATACGTATCGGCGGTAAAGAGGATACCTGAACCATTTTTTTCGATGATGTATCCGCAGCTCCCCTCGGTATGATCGGTTTTAAAAGGGGTAAGGATAACATCGTCAATACAATAGGGTGTTTCAAGCTCGAGTTCAATCAACTCCACCGTTTTTTCGGTATGTCCGATGAGGTTGATTTCTTCAAAATTCGGCCATACGCGGTAATTAAAAATGAATTGGCGCAGATCGTCCAGCGTTGCTTTCAGTCCGTAAATTTTCAAAGATACTTTTTTCTGGGTGACAAACAGATCGGCGAGAAAAGGGATATCGATGATGTGGTCAAGATGGGAATGGGTCAGGAAGATATGTTCGATCGTAAAAACGTCGTTGCCGAAACGGTTAATAAGATTTCCGGCATCGATGACGCAATGCTCCGAAACGCGTAGACAGGTTGTGCCCTGATTTGGAGTACGCGTGCCGCCGGTCCCCAGAAACTCGATGTAATCTTGCATCTTTTGATTCCCTCTTATTGAC
Organism: Sulfuricurvum sp.; assembly: GCA_050178755.1. Taxonomy (GTDB): domain Bacteria; phylum Campylobacterota; class Campylobacteria; order Campylobacterales; family Sulfurimonadaceae; genus Sulfuricurvum. The sequence goes on from JBFXFU010000011.1 coordinate 71,178, forward strand.
AAGGAAGTTATTATAGACTAATTTGATGATTTTCCATCCATTGAGTGTGGCTTTTTTTGTACGGTTTTGTGTTATTCTTACTTCATCGTAACTGCACAAAGGAGTCCAATGTCGCTCAAAGTCGTCCTTTCTCACAAAACTCATTATGCTTTTGATCGTCCGGTCAGCCTTTCACCCCATATTATCCGTTTACGCCCTGCACCGCACAGCAGAACCCCGATAGAGGCGTATTCACTCACCATCAAACCTGAAAATCATTTCATCAACTGGCAGCAAGACCCGTTTGGAAATTACCTTGCGCGGCTTGTGTTTCCCGATAAGACAACGGAATTTTCCATTGATGTCGAAGTCAAAGCGGAACTGGTCAGCATCAATCCTTTCGATTTCTTTGTCGAAGATTCAGCCAAAGACTATCCGTTTAAATACAATGAACTGGTTCAAAAAGAGCTTCAACCGTATCTGGAAATTGCCGAAGAGGGTGATAAACTTAAATCTTTTCTAGCGGAAATCGACCGTAGCGAAAAACCGATTATCGATTTCCTGGTCGAACTGAACATGAAACTCAATACGTATCTGAATTATACGATCCGAATGGAACCGGGAGTACAAACGTGTGAAGTGACGCTGGGGAACAAACTCGGATCATGCCGGGACTTCTCATGGCTGTTCGTTCAGGTGCTGCGTCATTTGGGACTTGCCGCACGGTTTGTATCGGGATATCTTGTACAACTTGCGGCGGATGTCGAATCTCTTGACGGACCAAGCGGTCCGGAGAACGATTTTACCGATCTGCACGCATGGACCGAGGTCTATATTCCGGGAGCAGGATGGATCGGTCTGGATGCGACGAGCGGCCTTTTTGCCGCCGAAGGGCATATACCGTTGGCCTGTACCCCAAGTCCTGAAGGGGCGGCCCCGGTCGAAGGGGCGATGGATAAGTGCGAAGTGGAATTTGATTATTCCAACACCGTGACGCGGATTTTCGAATCTCCGCGCGTTACAAAGCCGTATCGTACCGAGCAGTGGGACGTGATTCATCAACTTGGTTTCGACGTCGATAAGGAACTGTCTGAGAACGATGTCCGCCTTACGATGGGGGGGGAACCGACGTTTGTATCGATTGACGATTTCGAATCGGCGGAATGGAACACCGATGCGGACGGTGAACACAAACGCGAACGGGCGAATGTTCTTGCCAGACGGTTACTGAATTCTTTCGGTAAAGGGGGAATGCTGCACCACGCACAAGGCAAATGGTATCCCGGTGAGCCGCTTCCGCGCTGGATGAATACTATCTTTTGGCGCAAAGACGGGAAAGCTATCTGGCGAAATCCGGATTTGTTGGCCGGATTGGACGAATCGTTTGATTATACCAATGCGGATGTTAAAAAGTTTATTTCCCGTCTGGCGCTGAATCTTGGGGTCAGCGATCAAAACGTCCATAATGCCTATAATGATCCGCTGGTGGCATTGCTTCAAGAATCACAGCTCCCTATTGACGTCGATCCGCTTAAATCAAATCTCAAAGACTCTTTGGAACGGCGTCAGTTGGCGGAAGACCTTTCCAGAGGTTTGGATGAGCCGGTCGGATTCGTTTTGCCGTTGGGATGGGGATTGACACGTTGGATTACATGCCGGTGGGAGTTTAGAAGAGGACATCTTTTCCTTGCACCGGGGACTTCTCCGGCCGGTTTGCGATTGCCGCTTAATTCATTGATGCATAAACCGCAGGTTGAATTGGAACAGAGTTTCGAACCCGATCTCTTCAGCGCCTATCCGGGGCTCGGGGATTATCATGAAGCTGTCAGGATGCGCGCTGCTGCGGCATCGGATGCAACCAAACCGTTCAACGATTACAATGTTTATGTCCGTACTGCCATCTGTGTCGAGCTTCGTGAGAACAAACTGTTCCTTTTCCTGCCGCCGCTGCAACATACCGAAGCATTTTTGGATTTGATCGCTTCCATTGAAGCGACTGCGGAACAGTTGAATATGAAAGTGATGATTGAAGGGTACGAACCGCCGCACGATCTGCGTATTGAAAAAATCCGTGTCACGCCGGATCCGGGAGTGATCGAGGTCAATATTCATCCGACGTCGAGTTGGGGAGAGCTTAACAACGTTATCACAACTTTGTACGAAGATGCCCACCAGTCACGTTTGGGAACGATGAAGTTTATGCAAGACGGTAAGCAGTCCGGAACAGGGGGTGGAAATCACGTTACGATCGGTGGAATAACCCCTAGTGACAGTCCGCTTTTGCGTAATCCTGAATTGCTACGCAGTCTGTTGACGTTTTGGCAGCACCATCCGAGCCTCTCCTATCTTTTTTCGGGTGCATTCATCGGACCTACGTCGCAGGCACCGCGTGTGGATGAAGGAAGGCTTGAAAATCTTTACGAGCTTGAAATCGCTTTCAATCAGATTCCGCACGGTGAACCGATACCGTTCTGGCTTACGGACCGGCTGTTTCGCCACATGCTCACCGATCTGACCGGAAATACCCACCGAAGTGAATTTTGTATCGACAAACTCTATTCTCCGGACTCCTCGTCCGGGCGATTGGGAATTTTGGAACTGCGCGGATTCGAGATGCCGCCGCACGCGCAAATGTCGCTGGTGCAGATGCTTCTTATCCGTACCCTCGTAGCCCTTTTCTGGCGTAAGCCGTACCGACATAAGCTGGTTCGATGGGGAACGCAGCTGCATGACAAGTTTTTGATCGAGCATTACGTACGTGATGATATTCGCGATATCGTTGAGTTCCTACGTTCTGAAGGGTATGGTTTTGAACTAGACTGGTTCGATCCTTTCTTTGAATTCCGTTTTCCATTGTATGGAATGAGCGAGATTGAAGGGATCCACTTTGAGTTGCGCGGCGGAATCGAGCCGTGGCACGTTTTAGGAGAAGAATCGAGTTCACAAGGAACTGCCCGTTACGTCGATTCATCGCTTGAAAGGGTGCAGGTCAGGGTCAAAGATTTTGTCAGCGAACGCTATGTCCTCACCTGCAACGGGGTCAAAGTACCGCTGATCAGTACCGGTGTGGAGGGTGAATACGTTGCGGGGATCCGTTATAAAGCCTGGCAGCCTTGGTCGGCGCTTCATCCGACGATCGGGGTTGATACGCCGCTCGTATTTGACCTCGTTGATACGTGGAACCGCCGCTCGGCCGGCGGATTTACCTATTTTGTATCCCATCCTGGAGGACGATCGTATGAAACGTTCCCGGTCAATACGCTCGAAGCACAGTCTCGACGTATCAGCCGATATTGGGGATTTGGGCACTCACAAGGCAAACTGGATGAAATTCATGAACCGATCATTCGTGAACAAGGATCGCATGAAGGGGAAGCTTCGAAACGTCAGGTTCAAAAACACGATACCAAACCGCGATTCAGTTATCAGGAATTGCCCGGATCGATGGAATATCCTCATACGCTCGACCTGCGCCGTAAATGGAGTCCTAACGAGATGCGAGGATAAGGTTGTTGACTACTGAAATGTTTGACTCGTATCGATCATCAGCCGTCTATGACGAATTGTTCGAAGAGGATGGAAATATCCGTCCTCGGTGGAAAATCGTTATGGATAATCTCATGCAATCGGGATTGGAACACTTACATTCCAAACAAAAAGAGATTGACTGGAGATTGGAAGACAACGGTGTCACTTACAATGTTTATAACGAACAAGGGGGAATGAACCGTCCCTGGAAACTCGATGCCATTCCATTGGTCATTGACGGTGAAGAGTGGAAGGAGATCGAGGCCGGATTGGAACAACGCTGTAAATTGCTCAATTTGATATTGCAGGATATTTACGGCGAACAACGAATGATCCGAGAAGGGATTATCCCTATGGAAACCGTTTACGCCCATAGCGGGTTTATGCGGGAAGTCCAGGGATTAGAGATGCAGTTGACGTTTTATGCGGCCGATATGGCACGCGGACCGGATGGAAAAATGTGGGTAATCAACGACCGCACGCAAGCTCCTTCTGGACTTGGGTATGCCATCGAAAACCGATTGACTATGAACGATGCGATGCCGGAACTATTGAATGATGTGTCGGTCAAACGTCTGTACGATTTTTTTGAAAAATTCAAATCGCTTTTTCCGTCTCAAAACGGTTATCTCAATGTTTTGCTCTCTCCGGGTGCGCATAATGAAACCTATTTTGAGCATGCCTATCTCAGTTCATTCTTGGGATTGACCTTGGTCCAAGGACAAGATTTATTGGCCAAAAACGGCGGCGTATGGCTCAAAAGTCTCAAAGGACTCCGTCGTGTCGGTTCGATATTGCGTCGTGTGGATGAAGCGTATTGCGATCCGTTGGAATTGCGTAACGATTCCCAACTTGGCGTCCCCGGTTTGGTCCAGTCGGTACGTCAAAACGGAGTACGTATGGTTAATCCGATCGGAAGCGGTATTCTGGAAAATCTGGGACTCAATCCTTTTATGCCTCGTCTGGCCCGTTTTTTCCTGGGTGAAGAGCTTTTGTTGCCGCAAATTGCTACGTGGTGGTGTGGACAGGAAAAGGAGCGAGCGTATGTATTGGGAAATCTTCATAAACTGATTATCAAAACGATCGATCGAAGTGAATCCAAACATACCTATATCGGTCGTCAACTCGGTAAAAAAGAGTTGAAATTATTGCAGCAGAAAATTCTGGAGCAACCGTTTCGATACGTTGGACAAGAAGAAGTTGAATTTGGAAGCTGTCCGACACTGGTTAAAAATACGATTGAACCGCGAAAAGCGGTGATACGTGCTTTTACGATTTGGGATGGACAGTCATGTTCAGTTATGCCGGGCGGATTGGTACGGGTCGGTATACGAAATGATTCGTTATTGGTATCCAACCAGTTTGGCGGGAGCAGTAAAGATCTCTGGATTCTCGGGAATGCTGCCAGTGCTCCTTTCATCACATTTTTCAAACCGCAATGTATTGGCGATAACGATTTTGAAACGATTCCGAGCATGCGTGCCGAAAATCTTTTTTGGCTTGGACGCTATTTGATGCGTGCAATCAGTACGGCCAGATTGATTCGTACCACATTGAAATATGTTACCAATTCGTCACGTTACAACCAGTCGGATCACCGGAGTACCAAAGAGGTTCTAGCAAAAGCTCTGACGCACGTGACGATGACCTACCCCGGTTTCTTAAAAGAATCGGCTAACGTTCCCCTATTGGAAGAGATTCATTCGATTTGTACGGACGGATACCGAATCGGTACAATGGCACAGACAATGAATATGATGTTTAACGCCAATGCCAGTGTTAAAAATCTTTTTCCGATGGAAGGGTGGCGGATTGTGGACCGCATGATGCGCGATTGGGAAGAAGAGAGCCGGACAAGTAAACCGTTCGCTCGATTGATGATTAATCAGATGGATAAAACTCTACTGTACTTGATGGCCTATAAAGAATTGATCAGTGAGAGCCTTTTCGCCGAACAGGGGCTGTTATTATATGAAATCGGTTCGCGAATTGAACGGGCGCAACTGCTCATTTCACAAGCCAGAGCCTTATTGACACCGGTTCTTGATCCGCTTAGTGAATACGAAATTCTTGAGACCTTATTGAGCAGCTGTGAAAGTTTGAATGCCTACAGGGCTCGTTACCGGGCATCGTTGCAGTTGCAAAACGTTGTAGAATTTTTGATTTTGGATATTAACTTTCCAAAATCATTGATCAGCGAGGTCAATGAATTGTTGCAAAATGTCGGCAAACTGCCAAAATTTAGAAAAGCGATTTATTTGAGCCGATACGAAGAATCTATTTTCGAAGCGTATTCTTTGTTGCGTTTGAGTAAACTCGATGAATTATGTAAGTTAGAAGAAAGTACCTACGTCCGCACGGACTTGGACCATACTTTATCTGCGTTATCTGAAAAGCTTATAGTGGCTTCCAATGAAATCACCAAAATCTATTTTACCCACTATGACGAGTAACCCATGAAATACAAAATTGTACACAGTACCCGTTTTGTGTATCAGGGATGGGTCGGATCAAGTCATAATTTAATTCGTATCAAACCGCGTGATACTCTTATTCAGACTCTGAGTGAATTTGATTTGGAGCTTTTTCCGACACCGGCCGAATTAATACCGTATGAAGACTTTTTTAACAATCATCTGTATCATATTCTGGTTCGCGAACCGCATAACACCTTAAGTGTTACGGCACATTCAATCGTAACGCTTGATCCGGAAGCTATGGAAGGGTTGGAATTATCCAGAGATGAAGTTCGTTCCCTGTCATACCATCAGGCGATGGAACGGATGAATTTATTGACATCGGATATTCTAGAAGCGAAGCAGTTTGCCCTTAAAAGTCCTGCATTGGCGATTGCGACGGAGGAGATGGTACGGTATGCATCCGAATCCATTCAACCAAACCGCTCTTTGTATGAGGGTGTGGAAGAGTTTATGTCTCGGATATTCCATGATTTTGAATTTGTCAGTGGTTTTAGTGATATCAGTACGCCGGTAGAGAAAGTTTTTCTGGAAAAAAAAGGGGTTTGTCAGGATTTTTCGCACTTCGCCATAACAGCTTTACGCGGTATGGGACTGTGCGTACGATACATGAGCGGATACATCGAGACGCTTCCGCCCGAAGGAGAAGAAAAATTATTCGGCGCCGATGCGTCTCATGCTTGGTTTGCCGTTTTCTTCCCGGGATTCGGTTGGTTTGAATTTGATCCGACCAATAATATTGTTCCGACAAACCAGCATATTGTACTAGGATTCGGAAGAGATTATAACGACGTCGCTCCAATGCAGGGAGTTATTCACGGCAATGGGCTTAACCGGCTCGAAGTTGCCGTAGACGTACGGAGAATAGAATAATTTAAATCGGAGTTTGCGATGGGATTTGAATCGATCGTATCAACCATAAAGACATTGCCTCCCTTACCGGAATCGGTCATTAAACTGGACAAGGCATTCCGGATGGGGCAGCCGGATATGAAAACCATCATTGATATCATTGAACACGATCCTTTATTAACCGCCTCTATACTTGCCAAAGTGAATACACCCGTATACGGTTTAAAAAACAAAATTGTGTCCGTTATGCAGGCGGTAACCTTATTCGGACTCTCTACCGTTAGGGCATTTGCATTAAAAACGGCTATGGATCAGAATTTTTCCATTGATATGACCGTATACGGTATAACGAACGAACAATTTTCCAAAATCAGTGCGATGCAGAATGCTCTAATGTTTCAATGGTTCATGGGGGTTGATGTCGAACGGGCTAAAATTGTCGTTCCTTTGTCGTTTTTAATGGAGATGGGCAAAGTCATTATTGCCAAAGAGTTGGCAGAAAGTGATTACGTTGAACAGTTTGGAATCGATTTGAAAGAACGGATGTCGATTTCGGAATGCGAACTTGAGTATGCCGGGATTACTTCGTATCAAGTGAGTGCATTGCTGTTTCGGCATTGGAATTTTGAAAGCATATTTTCTGAACTGATAGAAGCGGTGGATAGCCAAAGCGAAATGAAAAGCGAAGAAGACAAGATGATATACGCTTTAAAAGCAGTTAGCACCGCTGTTAACGTCAAAGAGTGCTTAAGCGACCGTAGTATTGAAAAAGCATTGAAATTTGTTGAGAAAATGGGACAAGATACCGGGCGATTTACGAAAACCGCCATCCGAATACGTGAAAAATATCTGTAAAGTGCGATTTAGAATTGGATCGAATGAAAAAAAGCTATTAATTATAGAAGGCCAATGTTAAGTAAAGAGGAGATTTTTCAGATTTCTCTCTTTTTTTTGCATTTTTTTCTAAAACCTCTTGACATTGGTTTGATTTTCCCCTATAATTCCCGTCCACAAACGATAAGAGGCCTTGAGTTAAGGTTTTGAGTTTGAGTTTGAGATCATTGAAAACTAAGCAGGAATGGCGGTTGAGCGGTGCTTAACTGACATTCTTCATAA
>JBFXFU010000012.1:0-75918 GCA_050178755.1 Sulfuricurvum sp.
TTTGGAACCTTCCGTTGTCGCCATGATGATCCTCGTCGAGTTGTATGCAGGGTTGGCCCGCACGATTTCAACGACTCTGTCTCCCGTCATGACCGGCATATTCCAGTCTAGCATGATGAGATTCACGCTATTTTTTTTCATCTGCTCGATCGCTTCTTCACCGTTTTCCGCTTCTAAAAAAACAGTATCGGTTCCAAAATGCTTTGTAAGGACGTTTCTTAAAAGCATACGAATAATCTTACTATCGTCAACGAGCAGAACAGTCATGATCACCCTTTTAAAGTATTATACCCTCAATTATGGCGACAATCACTTTAAAAAAGAGTAAGTAACAAACCCATTTATCGATAATATTTTTAATTTATACCTAAATGTCTGGAAAATAAATTTCTAGGATGCTAAAATAGCCTTCACTTAACGTTTCGAAGCCGGGAGAACTATGAATATTGTCGTATTAGACGATTCACCGACCGTATTACTAACCTTGCAATCAATGCTTGAAGACCTCGGTGTCCCGGCGAATGAAATCCATCTATTTGAAAGTGGTTTCAATGCTCTCGAATACATCAAAACAAATGGGGCGGACCTCATCTTCAGCGATATTCAGATGCCTGAATTTGACGGGTATGCTTTTGTGGAACGGTTATTAGAACTCTCCGGAAAATACGCATCCGCACTTTTCGTCGTCAGTGGGGAAGAAAATTTTGAAGCGTATACGAAAATGAAATCGATCGGAGGAAAACGTTTCATACGAAAACCGATCAATCCCCGCTATTTCAACCATTTTGTTTCCGCAGACCTAGCCAAAATACAAAACCGTATGATCCACCGATCCGCTCAGGAGAGTCGACACCCCGATCTACAACCATCCTCCCCGCCGGTACATGCCAACGAACGGTGGGAGGATCTCGCTTCTAGCATCGGATTGCCGGCCAAATATATGCCCCGTTTGGTAACAACGTTTATCAAAGAGACTAAAAATACGATTCCTCTTCTGGAAACGGCAATTGAAGAACGCAACTTTCCGGCCATCCGCCATTATGCCCACGCGATGAAGGGAAGCACCGGAAATATGAAACTCGGTTCTCTCTACTCTCTTTTCGGTGCACTCGAACATGCGGCCGGGGAAGAAGATTGCGAGTATACATTTGGCATTACTTTTGATACGGTTGAAAAAAAACTCGAAAGCGTGATCATCGAATTTGAGATGCTTCTCTCCTAATCTACGCTTCACTCTTTCGCTTCGAATCGGCAAACGGAAGAGAATTTATCCCTATGTATACATCTACCGATGGTTAAATTAATTTACACCTTTCCAAGCATTCGGATCAGCGAGTCGATAACCTCGATATTGAGTTGGGAGCGCATCTGAACCTTCATTGTTTTAAGGGCAACGAAAAAACTGGCCGCTTTTTTATATGCTCGGTCCGAGGATAAAGCATCAAAGATATCAGCAACCGTCACAATCTGGGTTGCCAGAGAAATCTCTTCTTCCCTCAAACTCCGCGAATAACCGCTTCCGTCCAGTTTTTCATGATGGTTGCGCACGATTTCGAGAACAGCACCATTGGTCTCGCCGTTTTCAAGCAACAGTAGATAACTGTGTTCCGGATGATCTTTCATCGTTTCAAACTCTTCAAGCGTCAATTTGCCCGGTTTGTTAATAATGCATTGATCAACCCGGCATTTGCCGATATCGTGTAAGATAGCCCCGGTTGCGATATCCTGAAGTTCACGTTCACCCATTCCGTATTCATGGGCAATGCCGATGGCATACAATGCAACGTTGACCGAATGCGAATAGGTGCGGTAATCGTGAGAACTAATTTGAATGATCGATGCGGCGGTTACTTCGGAGGCGAGAATACGCCTAATCGTTTCTTGCATAATCTCCCGGGACTGCATCAGTTTGGTTTGGGACATATCCCCCTCAAACATCTCCTGCATAACCAATACGGCGGAAGAGTAGATGATATGCGACTTTTGCAATTTATTCAGATTTGGATCGTTTAGAACTTTTCCGAGATGATCCGAGAGATAATGCTCGAATGCCGACGAATCATCGTTAAAAATATAGAAATGGTCAACCCCGTTTTGTACCAGCCGCTCTTTTTTCTCTTCGCTCAATACCGAGCCGGCTATAAGAAATTTGACCAATCGCCCGGCGTTATCAATGTAAAGGTCAAATTCCATCGGTTGATTCAGAAGTACGGTATGAATCGTAAACGCTTTAAATCCCGAATAGATTTTATGGTATTGTTTATTCGTCACGCATCCAGACTTTTCCCTAAAAATGAGACATTATAATGAGAAAAGTTTAAATAAAAAGTAAGAAGATCTACTCTAACGCTATCGGGTTGCACCATATTTATACAACGGATGATACACGCTCTTTTCAGTCACAGCCTGCAAACCGGAAGTGATATTCTCCCAAAACAACCGACATCTTCCGGATTGGGGAAAAAAGCTCCCCTAAAAGGAGATAGACAAAGTCCGTCATCAAAATATCCAAGTCAAAAGCACGATTCCGACAGACTCAGCATGCTATACTTTCGAAATTTTTAAACAAACGGATGTAAGGCATGGGATCGGATATAACCAATAGGGTTAACGTACAAATTAAAAAAGCATACTACGTGAACGCCCGCTACGGTGTGGACGCCACCTTTGCTCTGCTATATCACACCCAGCCTCTCACTGTTGTAGAACTCTCCAAATACGTCCGTATCTCAGATCATCTGATCTCTTTGGACGAACACCATTTTTTTATCGTCTTTGCCTTTACTGCCCATGACGGCGCTTATAAAGCATGCCAAAATCTGCTCTACAATCTCGACGGTTATTTCAACGATGTATCCACCTGCATCGCTCTTGATACGTTTGATCCCTCTCACTCTCCGCAAATCGTTTTGAACCGGCTAAACCTGATCCTATCGGAAACCCGCAAAAAATCGTTTGTCCGAATTGAAACAGAAGAAATTTTGGACCGTTAAGCATACGCTATACGATTTTTACCTCCGTTTTTTGCCCGATACATCGCCTCGTCCGCTTTCTGGATCAATGTATTTCGCTCACCCGCATCTTCGGGGAATACGGCTACGCCGATACTGCATCCGATCAAGAGCATGACTCCGTCGATCTCTAGCGCAGAGGAGAGTTTTCGGACGATGTCCCGACCAATAAGATCGATATCGTCACGCGTATGGACCGATTTAAGAATAATCGTAAATTCGTCACCGCCCAATCGGCTGACGGTATCACTTTCTCGAACGCTTTCGAGCAATAACGCTGCAACCCTCTGAAGAAGCCGGTCTCCCATACGGTGACCGTATGTATCGTTGACCGTTTTAAAATCATCCAAATCGATAAATAAGAGCGCCGTTTTCATCTGTTCCCGACGGCTTTGAACGATTGCCTGGTCCAGACGATCATAAAACAGCAAACGATTCGGAAGATTCGTCAGCGAATCGTAAAAAGCCAGTGTCTCGATTTTTTCCTGATACTCTTTGATGTGGGTGACGTCACGGCTGATCGCGATATAATTGACGATCTCCTCTTTTTCGTCACGAATCGCAATAATCGTCGACATCGTTACGTAAAGTTCCCCGTTTTTACGCCGATCCCGGATCTCACCTTCCCACAGCCCGTTTTGAACCAGCCCTCTCCACATATCATGGTAAAACCGATCGTCGTGCCAATGGGACTGAAGCATTTTCGGGGTTTGCCCTACCAACTCGCTCAAATCGTATCCCGTCAACCGTACGAAGGATTGGTTCGCCTTTACAATGCGGGTCTGGGAATCGGTAATCACAATCCCTTCCAGACTGTGTTCAAAGACTTTCGCCGAAAGTTCCAGTTCCCGCTCAATATTCAAGCGACGGGTAATATCTTTGAAACTGAAACTGATTCCCCGGTTACGATCCTCTTTCATCCGGGCAACCAGCCCGGTTTCAATAACTCTGCCGTCTTTGAGATAGAGCAAAAACGTGTGCTGGTTCTGATTATCCGCCGTCAGGATGCGTTCCGTAAACTTATCCGGATCAATGATTTGCGGCGTCATCGTTTCAAGATACGATTCAAAAGGGACCGAATCGCTTTCGGAGCGCTCAATCGACCACATCATTGAAAAAGCCTGATTACACATCTCGATATTGCCCAGCTCATCAACGACGAGGATAGCGTTGATCGCACTCTCCAAGGTTAACGTAACGTTCTCCAATGCCCTCTCAATCGAGCGTTCTTTATTTTTCTTATCTAGCGTATTGGCAATCGCTTCCGCCGTGATCCTGACAAACGATCGTTGGGTATCGTTCCAGACCACGGCGTGTCGAACCATATCCACTCCGATAAAGCCGTACACCTTTTGTCCGATAACGATCGGATAAACCAGTAACGAGCGAATCTCCTGTTCTTCAAGAGAAGCGCGTTCCATCCGCGCTTCAGCAGGGAGATCATCCAACGTATTGAGTTCAATGGATTGGTGTTCAAGACATCGGCGCAGCCACCACTGAATCGATTTCGTCGGAATATCCTGAAGTTTATCGATTTGCGGGCGGATACCCGGGTAACACCATTCGTGCGTGTTATCCATCAGCGAGTTATCAAATTTAAACGTAAAAATATACGTCCGGTCCGCATCCAATGCTTTCCCAAGCTGACTTAGGGTCAATGAAAATGCTTTATCGATATCAGGGTGATCAAGCAGATGGTGGGTAATCAGATTAATATAATGTTCAAAACGGGCATTAAACTCAATCGTAGACAAATATCCCTGCAGGCGCGAATCAAGAACATGAATATACTCATAGTAATAAAGCGTCAACAAAAAGAATACGATCAGAATCAAGACTCCGCTGTGCAGCAGTAATGCGTTGAGTTCTCGAACTTCACCGGTCACGTCAATCAATACAAAAATTTTCCCTATCTCTGTATTATCCGTCCCCAGTAACGATCGGCTATAGACGTAAAACCGTTTCGATCCGAGGTTTACTTCAACGTTGAAAACATTATCCGAACGGTCTAATAGCGATCGTAATTCACCAAACGGTTCAAAACCTTTAAGCTGCCGCGCCGTCGTAAAATAGTGCCCAAGGTCAATGTAGTCTTTGTTTGCAGAAAAATAGTGTTCAAGTGCCTTTCGGTCTTTAGAATCGAGGATATCTTTTTTCATTGTAAAAACATAATGACTTCCCAATACCGGGCCAAGTTCCGATGCAAACCGTTCTATCTCTTTGCCCAGTTCGATATAACCGATGATCTCATCATCCGCAATCCAGGGGGAAACGGTTCTAAGGGTAAGATTGTGGCTCATCGAATATTCGATTCCGTACGACGGAGCTGCCGTACGTACGGTATTAATCAGACTTTGTCGATGAATTTCGTCTCCGAACATCGCGCGATTATGTATGCGGACAAAATTCGTCCGATTAAGATCATGAATATAGAGATGGGTAATTCCGTATTTATCGTTCAGATCCCGATACAACGGATAGAGTTTGACAAACATCCCATTCCGATCCCCATTTTTATAAAGAGATACCATTTCAGAATCATGTTGAAGCAAGGAGAGGATCTGTAAATTATACTGGACGGTTTTGGCGACAGAATCATCCAGTAAACGGATACTTTTATTAAAGGTGGATTCGGTCAGTTCGTCGATATGCTTTTGTTGTAGATAATATGTTGATCCCAGCGAAATCAGACTGATGATGCCCAACGAAATGAGGAAAGGGACAATAATTTTGAGAAGCGAATTATTTTGTCGCATCATCGTCCTCCTACGCTAACATCATAAGAGATTACAATAAACCAATTTTTCTTAATAGCTTGTAAATATTTTATAATGAATTATTATTCAATGTAGGTTTTAATCCGATTGACCAAACCGTTTGAATCGTGCTATAGTACCGATAAAAAACATGCGAAATCGTCATACTTCCCCCAGAGTGCCTTTGTCGTCGTTGCTCAAATGGCAATTTTCCAAATATTTTACTCCGGCTGCCGACGCTTCGGTCCAACATCCCGTTCCGGTACACAAAACAAAAATTCCTCCGGAAGAAGGGAGCGCCCTCTGGCTCGGTCACGCGTCCATTTGGATCCGGTTACAAGAGCTCGATCTTCTGATCGATCCCGTTTTCGGTGATATTCCGCTCTATTGCCGCAATACCCCGCTGCCGGTACCCCAGGAGCAGATTCACGCCGACCTCATCTTGATTACCCATGCCCATTACGACCATTTTGACAAACCCTCGGTTGCAGCGCTTCTGAAACGTAATCCCGAAGCGACCGTCGTCGCCCCGGCGGGATTTTGGCGCTACCTCAAAGGGATGGTTCCCCGGGAACGGTGTTTTGAACTCGAATGGTGGGAATCGCTGATGTTCAAAGGGGTATTCATCACCTTCGTCCCCTCCCGGCACTGGAGCAAACGGGGATTAAACGATACCAATAAGGCGTTATGGGGCGGTTACGTCGTGCAACAGGGGGAGAGAAGTATTTACCATGCGGGAGATACGGCGTATGGGGAGCATTTCAAAGAGATTGCCGGGCGTTTTTCGATTCATGAAGCGTTTCTTCCGATCGGGGCGTACCGCCCCGAATACATCATGCGTCACAACCATCTCAATCCTCCCGAAGCGTTTCGTGCCTGCGGGGAGCTTGAAGCCGAGACCTTTATCCCGATCCATTACGGGACCTTCCGACTCAGCGACGAATCGCTTCGCGAGCCGATCGAATGGTTTGAGCGGTTACTCGCTCAAACGGAGCACCCCTTTGAATGCGTACCGCTTGAGATCGGGGAAATTTACCGTTTAAGTACGACGTCGACGGATAGATCGACCTGATCGCGTACCGTCAAAAACATCATTTTGGGCGGTTTAATCCCGTAATCGGACATTTTCATCGTCCCGTTGGCTTTGATACGGACTTTATTGCTCTCTTCACGGATCGTCCCTTCAAATGCAAACGGTTTGGAAACCCCGTGCATGCTCATCGTCCCTTTGAGCAAATACGCATCGTTTTTCGGAACCACCTCTTTGATCTCGAACGACGCTTTCGGGAATGCGGACGACTCCATCGCTTCATGCATATGTTCGTCCCGTTTTGCGTTATCGCTGACAAAATCGGCAACACTCACCTCCATCGTCCCTTTAAGGGTTGAAGGGGCATTCTCGATCGAGAGATGCGACGTCGCTTTTGTAAACATCGGATCAATCGTACTGTCGCCGAACACTTCCGTATGGGCTTTAATCACTCCCGACTCAAAACCAAGCGGACCGGCATACAACCATGCCGAAGCCGCCAATGCCGCCAAAACTATTTTCTTCATCTTTTTCTCCTGATGCGAAATGGATATACGATACCAAAGGCAACCAAAATTGCCGATGCAATCCAGAATTGATGTTCCAGTGCGGCGGCATTTGCCACCGACGTCGCTATCCATCCCACACCGACCATGGAGAGGGCAATGGTTTGAATGTTTCGCAGATCAATCAATTCACGAAAAAGCAAAATATTATAATAAGAAATAGCAACGGGATAAACAACGGCCAGCCACAAAGGGATCCGGAAATAAAAAAGAAGGTAACTCAGCGCGAATAATACCCATATCGAGCCAAACCGTTCACGCATTCCGCCCGGAAAACGCAATGCCAGAAGAATACCGCTTAAATGTGCCGCAATGATGAGAAGCGTATAGTGATCCCATATCGCCATCTCCTGCGAACGGCTCAGGGTCTCGAACAATGCCGAATCGGCAAAAATCCACAACATCATAATGCCGACGGCTTCCCAGTCAACCCTTTTGCGGACGAAAAGCACTTCGCCGGATACCGGAGGAGACAAGACCAACGCCCCCAGCGAAAGGAGCGGCAACAAGGCTGCGATCCAGCCTCGTTGATCGAACGGATAACCGTACAATGCCGTCCCGATCGTATAGGAGAGGGCAAATCCGATCGCCAGAGTCCATTTCCCCTGCGTTCCGAATACGAACAAGAGCAGCGGAACGCTGTATCCGATCACGAATCCCATCAGTGCCAGAAGTACAAGCGAATAGTCGGGATAAAAAAACGCCAGCGCTCCTTGCACGCCGAACAGAAAAATCAGCTCCTTCCTAAGGTGCGTATGGTTCACAAACGCGCTTGCCGCCGCACCGGCCATTCCTCCCAGAGGAAGAGTATAAAGCTCGGAAATGTCCGAATGCATTGCACCGACCACCCCCGTCTGGGCGATCAGAAGATAATACAAAAGCTGGGCACTAAGGGTGATAACGAGCGGATTCATCGAAACCTGAGCCATAAAAAATAGACTGCCGCAAACGCCGTGTCGTACAGCGCCACCAGCAACGCCACTTCATCGAGCGTTCCCGCCGTATAGAGGGCGGCAAACGACGCCGCGACGAGAAGCCGTATCAGCGATGAAACGTGTGCAGCCTCCTCGCTATACGCACGGATACCGGCCCAGTGGACCATCCCTGTCCCCATTATGAACGCAAAGACGACGTATTCATATCCGCCGCCAAACGAAAATCCAAGCCATCCGAAGAGCGTTTTGCCAAAAAGAAGCAACGCGGCCCCTCCTAAAAAATCGCTGGCGAATCCGGTCCAATGGTACCATCCGAGCAGATTGGAAGGGCGAACCCATACCCGGTCGAACAGTATCTTGAGGACCATGACGATCAGTACCCCCCCGAAAACCGATCGGGCCGCCCACAGATACGTCACGTTCCAGCCGATCCAACCCGCCTCCGACAACCCCGCAGCACTTAAAGCCAGCGCCATAAGCCCCACCAGTGTCGTCCAGCCGATCGCACACGATTTACTAATCAGCGAAGGAAGATAGCGGCCGACAATGCTCAGTGCCATAAAAGCAACGGCGATCCCCATCGCCACGTGAGCATGACCGACGACGAGATCGTTGCGGTGGATCAGCGTACGGATTTCCGGGATAAAGAGGAGATTCCCCTCCACATCAACGGCCAGAAACGCCGCAATCGAGAAGAAAAGGTAAGGATGACGGTTCAGAGTTAGCCCCGCATCCTTCCACCATCGCCACAACAGCGGAACGTACAGCAGCGTCAGATACTGAAACAACCACTCTTCGTTATACGTCAGCGGATGCCAGGCATTACGGATAAGCAGCGATATCCCATACCCCGCAAAAGGGATGATCCATAACGCCGCCCATCGGGGCCGAAACGGTTCGGACGCAGAAAGCTTGATCAACAGGTAATACAGAGGGATCAGGGCAAAACTCATCCCCAAAGTATTGTCCCCGTGAGGGCCCGTAAGGGTCTGTTCGACCTGTCCGTACTGCGGATTCATCAACAGCACCAGCAAAAGCGGCGCAATCAGGACGACCCCGAGCGAAACGTTGACCCACAACGGACGTCTCTCATACCGCCGAAGGGCATCGACGATCGCCAGAAGATAAAACACCCCGCTAAACGCCAGCGGAAAATTGAGCCAGTACGGAAAATCGTAAAACGGCAATCCGCGCAGGTTGCCCAATGCCAGGGAGACGCTCATAAAGAGCAGGAAAACGTTCCACATCCAAAAATAGCGTTCCAGATGGTTCAGGGCCGTTTGGGAGAGAACCCCCTCTTTTTCAAACAGCGCAAACGGCAATAACGACAAAAAAAGAGGGACAAACCCGTACAGCATCAACGAGATATGAAGCGATCGGAGCCTTTCGGGAGGGAGGAGTCCGACAAACAATTCGATTCCCAGAAGCTGGAGACTGTAGAGAAAACCGGCGGCAAGGGCGAAAATGAGCCAGAGCAGTCCCAAGGGGAGCTTATCGTACACAAACGGTTTTAACACGCCCATCCTCCATTTCGACGATACAGTCGGCATACTCTTTGATCTTGTGATCGTGTGATGCAACGACCAAACCCGTTCCCCGCTGCGAAAATTGTGAAAACAGCTCATACACCCCGATGGCGTTTTTCGTATCCAGATTTCCGGTCGGTTCGTCGGCAAACACGACCGAGGGGGAGTTGACCAGCGCCCGTGCGATGGCGGCACGCTGACGCTCCCCGCCCGAGACTTCGTCGCTGTAACGGTTGGAGAGTTTGGCGATCCCAAGCGCGTCGAGCAACGGATCGACCGAAGAAGCATCCAGCGCCCCGAGCGCGACATTTTCACGCAAGGTGAGATACGAAATCAGGTAGTGAAACTGGAATACGAACCCAATGTTTTGACGGCGGAAACGGTCGATGTTTCCGAGTTCATCAAAACGTTTCCCGTCGTACCTCACGATCCCGCCGGAAGGTTTGAGCAACGTCGATAAAATCGACAGCAGAGTCGTTTTCCCGCTGCCGCTCTCTCCGATGATCGCCGTAAAGCTCCCCGGACGAATCGAGAGGTCAAGCCCGTTCAGAATCTTTTCCCGGCCGTAAAAATGGTCGATTCCCTGTGCTTCGATCATCATGTTCCGCTCCGCAAAATCAAACTCATCGGATCGATACGGGACGCATAAAGCGCCGGAAGAAACGTCCCTACCAGCGCCATTCCCACCGATACCGCAAATACCTTGACGATAAGAGCCGACGTGATTTCGCCGTTGATATACCCCTGAAATTTCTGGACGTGTTCAATCGCTTCAAGCACCCCTTCGGAGATCCCCCATGCGGCGATAAACGCGATGAGGGCGATAATCGTCGTCTCTCCCATCAGACGCAGGATGATCGCCGACGAGGGGAGCCCGACGGAACGCATGATCCCAAATTCCGCCCGGCGGTCGTTGACGACCATGCTCATCATGCTCACGATTCCCAGAATCCCCATCATAAACGCCAACGCCCCGATTACCCCCGAACTGGTCTGAATAATCTTGAACTGGTTGTACGAATCGATGAACCCCTCCGTCGTTTTGGCCTCGACGTCGTCTGAAACCGCATTGATTTTTGAAACGACTTCGGCGCTTTCGGAAAGGTCGTTCAAGCGAACCAAGAACAATGAAGCGCTCTTGTGAAAGAGTTCGGAGGCGTCCGAGAGGTTCATGACGACCCCGCCGTCTTCGAACCCGATTTTACTTTTGAACACCCCGCTGAGCCTATACTCTTTTTTCGATACGACGATGCGGGAAGGGTGTTTGAGCGTTTCGTACATTTTCGATCCGAGAATGACTTCTCCCCGTTTGGGATAGGCACCCTGAATCAATGAGTAGCTTTTGAAACGGTTCGGACTCACCCCGTAAATCCCTACGATGGGAAGGGGGTCGACCGGCGCGGCACCGAGGATCAAAGCTCCCACCTCCCCTACCCCCTCGATACGTGAAATCGGTTCGGAAAGAGAGACGTTGACGTCGCTGAAAAAGGTGTCGGCAATCCCTTTTTGGGTCACGATAACGTCGCCGTCGGTTTTGAGCATCGACGAATACATCCCCACGACCCCGTCGGCAATCGCGCTGATCAGGAAAATCGCGCTGATCGATACCGTCATGCTCAGAAAAATCAGAGCCGTTTTAAACTTGTTTTTTCGAAGCGCCTTGATCGGAGCGATCATTTTTCCACCGCGGCTTTGAGCTCTTCGGCGGTTGCGGCGTATTCGATCGAGCGGATAGCATTCCCCTCCATCCGCAAAATCGTGATTTTCCCTTCGGCAGCGGGAAATTTCAATCCCGTCTCTTCATCCCGGATCAACAAAATCGCATAAGGGTATTTGCGCATTTTCGGCAGGGCAAACGCTTCGGCGATAAAGCTTGGCATCGGACTGATATCGGCAATGTACAGCGCATGATGTTCGGTCAAATAGTCATGTTTCTGACTTCCGAAGAGGTCGTTTGCCGTCGCCGCGGTCTCTTTTTCAAACGCCATGACGACGGTACGGGGATACTCTTTGAGGGTATGCTTTTTGCCGAACTGGTCTTCGAGCGTCAGGGCTTTGACCGGTTCGCCGATCTGATAGGGGGCTGCCCAAATGTAAATAGCGGCCAATGCCACCGCAATAAGTGCTTTCATTATTTCCTCTTATACTGTTAGTTAGGATTAACGGCAACAGTCTATCGGGAAAACGGCAAATTGATGATTAATGCCGTCAGCACTTATTTGTAGCGGATCGTCGTGATCGTATTCATAATCGCATCGTGGCGTTCGCGGTCGATCATGAAACTCTCGTCCATCACCCGGTCGAGATGGTTCATCTCGGTCAGCGTAATCCCATAGGGGTCTTTTTTGACCGTTTTGCTCACCCCTTCGACAATCGTGACGTTATCGAGTTTTTTGGCTCCGTGACGGAGGAAGTAGGTGAGGAAATACCCTCCGCTGTGATCTTTTTCGATCGCGACGATCGCACGTTTGGCCCCGCTTCCCTCCAAATCGAGGTCCGGAGCGATTGCACGGAAATCCTCGATACTCACGTATCCGACGTAGACTTTCGTGTAGATGTCGTGATAACGCTGCGTCGTCCCTTTGGTAAAAAAGTCGACGTCGATAGGGTATTTTCCGCGCAAAGAACGGAGCATCCACGTCAGCGTCGCATAATATTTGAACGACGCCGTCTTGATCTCTTCGGCATGGACGATTTTGGTACTTTCGACGCGGCGCATCGGCTGGCGCGGGGCATTGATGCTGAGACGATCGAGAATATGGCGGGCGCTGTAGGGTTTGGTCATCCACACCGACGCGTAGGAAGGGAGATCGGACGTTCCGGTAGCCCCTTCGTTCAAGACCAGGATCGCCCGGACTTTGTAGCGGGGAAACAGCACTTCCAGAAGTGCCCGTTTTTTGCGAAGCCGTTTTTTCAGATTGCTGACCGATTTGACCAGCGTCATTTCGACGAAATAAAGTTCCCGGTCGGTAAAGAGCAACCCGTCGAACTCCCCGATCTCTTTATGGCGGGCACGGTAGATGATCTGCCCTTTCCAGCTGACCGAGAGGGCATCGCTCTGGGCACGGGTACGGTGTTTATGAGGCCCTTTGATGATAAAACGCTTGATTTTCGGCTCATTGGCCGCATACCGCAGCAGTTTTTCGTAAATGTAGTTTTCGTACACTTCCCCTTCAAACGAACGGTAGGCACTGATGTACCCCTCATCTTCCATCGTCAGCCCTTTGGCTTCAAGAGAGAGAAGATGATCGATGTTGTAGTCGTAATAGAGCAGGTTGTCGCCGAGCTCTTCATCCCCTTCGGGAATGGCGTTATGATCGATGGTCAGTATGGGGAACCCCTTCTAAAGGCTTGTTGGCGTACGCCGGGGCACGGTTTGTTATCGCAATGCCCGCGGATATTGTAGCGTAATTGTCAAAAAATCGTATCGTCTCGCATCACGACACATCGTTCATGTCCCAAACAAAGCGCTCATACGCCTTTTTCACATTGATATTTCTTATATACACAACGGCTTTAACCGTTTATTGAGCAACCGGGTGTTATACTCCCCCTATGCATAGAAGTCCGACCGAAGAACAGATCCGTACCCAATTCGTCACGTCGCTGATGGAGTATTTCAAAATCGAAGAGGATATCAACCTGCGCGCCCATGTTGCCGATCTCGTCCGGCACATCGACCGCAGCCGATACCGCGAATTTTTTCGACGCCTCTCGTCCCGTGAAATGCCTTTCAAAAACGGATTCGAAAAAATCGCCGCCGTCGCTGCGGAGTTCGAAGAGCAGTCTCTTACGCCGGCGCAGGAAGAAGCGGCCCGGCGCACCGATTTTCTCTACCGTCTGATGTACGATCTTCGGCGTACCGTCACCCTCGAACGCGACCCGGAAAAAAGTGCGCTGGAGAGATTCGAATCGATCCGTTTCACCTCGATCCGCAAACCCGACGAGACCGTTCCCTTACTCGATACAACCGATATCAACGTCGTCAAAACGGTCGGGAAAAAATGGATTTACGACTACGTTTCGCTGGATCGTTCCCTTTTTGAAGCGCGCATGACGAAAGAATACCTTAGTGAAATACTCCGCCGCGACCGCGATCGTGAGGGGCAAATCGCCGCGCCGGTCCGTTCCCGTCTGGGCATGGGGCGTGCACGATCATGATTACGATCCCCTCCTCCCTGATCGAGCGCAATGATCTAAGCCTGCTTGAACGCGCACTGATTCCCCTCATTGCCCTCCACACGTTCCAATGGGGAGACAAACCCGGCGACGTCGATGCCCCGTTTCTCTCCGAAGCGCTTCGTCACAGCCCCAGAGAGGTGGTCGAGGCACTCGATGCCCTGGTTAAAAAAGGGGTCCTCAAAACCTCCCGCACAAAGACCCCAAACGGAATGATGATCCGCTACGGATTCGCCCCTTTGCAACTGCGCCAGACCTCTCCCGCCGCACCCGTCGTCGCCGAGTACGTCGACGCCAACTATTATCTCAATCTGGGGAACGACGCGCATCAACGGCTACAGGCATTCGCCTTCGAGCTCTGCGACCGCGAGGGGCTTCGCCGCGATCTGTTCGACGATTTCAATCTGTATCAGCGTTCCAAAAACAACCGCTCCTTCGACTGGGAAGCGGAATTCGAACGATGGGTCCGCAAAGAGATCGCGTCCAACGCCCCGGTAGCGGCTTCGGCTCAGGAGGTTGAAGCGGCCAAACCCTCGAGCGAAGAATTCGAGCTGACCCGCTATTTCATCCACCGTCTCGCTTCCATCGATCCGCAGTTTGAAGAGCCGTTCGACGTCATGAGCTGGGCCAAACAGATCAAACTCCTCATCGACGTCAACGGATATACCCTGCTTGACATCAAAGCGGTCATCGACTGGCTCTTCAGCGCCAAAGGGGACTGGTTCCGGCCCAACGTCCCCGATGCCTACCACCTACGCAAACATTTCAAACGCCTCGTCGCCCACACCCGGAGCTTCCGGGACGGGAAACCGCGTCTCCCGGATGGGATCGATATCTTTGATCTGTACGAGAACACATGACATTCCTGCACCGCTTGATCGTGTTCATCCTCCTGATCGGCTCCATGAGTCTATCCGCCAACGAGCGCGTCTCGATCCAGCTCAAATGGCTTCACCAGTTTCAATTTGCGGGCTACTATGCGGCGCTTGAAAAAGGTTTCTATGCCGAGGAAGGGCTCGACGTCACCCTCAAAGAGCGCGATCCCTCCCGGAATAACATCGAACAGGTCCTTCACGGCGAATCCGAATACGGTATCGCCGATTCGGTGCTGCTCCTCTATCAGGCCCGAAAAGAGCCCATCGTTATTGTCGCGCCGATTTTCCAACACTCACCGAACGTTTTGATCACCCTCAAAAAAAGCGGCATCGACAGTCCCTATAAACTGATCGGTAAAAAAGTGGCCTTCTACCCCAACGATGCCGACGGGCTGCCGCTGCTGGCCATGCTGTTTGAGACCGGAGTGCTGCAAAAAGGGTTCAAACGGATCAACACCAATTTCGATATCGACGCGCTGATCCGCGGCGACGTCGATGCCCACCACGGCTACATCACGAACGAACCTTTCGCATTACTGCAGCGGGGGATCGAGACCAATGTCATCAATCCCCTCAATTTCGGGGTAGACCTCTACGGAGATATGCTCTTTACGACGCAAACCGAAATGAAAAACCATCCAAGCAGGGTTGCGGCCATCAAGCGGGCGACGATACGGGGATGGGAGTATGCCCTGACCCATAAAGACGAGATCATCCGGCTGATCCAATCCAAATACGCACCCTCTAAAACTTTTCAACAGCTCCGCTACGAGGCGGATGGAATCGCTTCGGTCGTCTCTGCCGCAACGATTCCCATCGGAACCCTCGACACCGGACGGCTCGAGTATACCCAATCCCTTCTCCTCCGGCAGGGGCTGATCGACTCAGCGGTACCTCTCTCCCACTACATCTACCGCGAAGCACAGGCGCGCCGTTCCGTCTATCTTACCCCCGAAGAGCAGTTGTGGCTGAGTAAACACCCCGTGATTCGAATCGTTAGCCGCGAAGAATGGAGACCGTTTGATTATACGGGTCCCAGAGGGGAATACGAAGGGATAGCGGCCGATTATCTCGCGCTGATCACCCAAAAACTCGGTATCCGTTTTGAGCCTGTCCCGGCCGAAACCTTAAAAGGGCTCGATGACGCGACGGAGAATCGGGTATTCGATATGCTTCCCTGCATCGTCACCACTCCGAAACTCGAGCCTCATACCCTCTTTACCGAGCCCTACTATGAGGCGAAAATGGTCATCGCGACCGATGAAAGCGTCCATTACGTCGACAACGTCGATCATCTGAAAAACAAAACCGTCGCGGTCATCGCAGGCGATTACGCCGAAGATATTTTCATGCGTTTTTATCCCGACATCCCCCTTCTTAGCGTCAATTCGCCCATCGAAGGGCTCAAGGCGGTATCCGAGGGAGAGGCATTTGCTTACGTCGATGCGATCGGAGTAATCACCGATGCCATCCGAAACGGCGGATTTTCAAATCTCAAGATTTCGGGAGAAATCTCCTACGACTATCGGCTTTCCATGGGGGTACGCAACGATTGGCCCGAACTGGTTTCGATTCTCCAAAAAGCGCTCAATTCGATCACGCCGCAAGAGCGTGAACGGATTCGCGACCGCCATATCCAAATCGAATATACCCAGACACTCTCCTGGCAACAATTGGCAAAATTCTTCATGCCGCTGGTTTTGATCGTCATACTGCTCCTTTATTACAACCGCAAGCAACACCGTCTCAACCAAACCCTCTCCATGGCCATGAACGACCTTGAACGGACGAAAAGCGACCTTGAAGCGGCCAATGAACAACTCCGATCCCTCTCGATTACCGACCAGCTTACCGGGCTGGCCAACCGCAGACGGCTCGATGAGACGCTTCAGACACTTGTTGCCGGGGTGCATCGGTACAATCGCCCGTTTTCGGCCATTCTGATCGATCTGGACTGGTTCAAACACGTCAACGATCTTTACGGCCATCAGACGGGGGACCTGGTTTTAAAACGGTGCAGCGACCTGATCCGAAGCCAGATTCGCAAAACGGACACGATCGGTCGATGGGGCGGAGAAGAGTTTCTCATCCTATGTCCCGAAACTACCCTGATCGAAGCCAAGAAACTGGCCGAAAAGCTCCGGCAGATTCTCTCCGATTCATCCATTACCGGCACATACACCCAAACCGCCAGTTTCGGCGTATGTCAGTACGACCTCTCGGATCTCTCGGGCGAAACCCTCATCAGCCGCGTCGACCAGGCCCTGTACGAAGCCAAAAATTCCGGACGAAACTGCGTCTGCGTCCACAGCGTCCATTCCCCCCAAACCGACGGTGCAACGGTTCCGTAACGAACCCGTGATACAATAAGGCGATACCATTTTCCCCAAAAGGGCGCCGTATGAACCTGCTATCCTTATATCTGAACCGTCCGCTGACCAAAACGGTCATCGAATATACCCTCGATTTGACGATGGCCAAAGGGGTCGAAAACGGCTATTACGGCCATAACGACACGCTGCACGTCGTACTGGCCCCTTTTAACGTTTTAACCCTGATCGCCGATGAAAAAAAGACGATCCTCTCCGCCCTGACCTCTTTGGGAATCCCGCTGGACGCCGACCATGAACACTACCAGATCACCCAGGACTATCCGATCCGGATCGATCCCTCGATCAACGGCGGTTTCGAAGTGACCAACGACGTCATCATCCTCAAAACGGGTTCCATTCTCAATCTCAACCTCATCGCGCTGGCCATCTCCCAAAGCGTGGGACTGGAATATTACGAAAAACGGCTTGACCTTCTCTACTCCCAAAGCCGCCACATCGTCGAATCGATCCATACCCTTTCGTTTACCCGGCGCGGCCATCTGATGCAGTTCGCCAAACGGCTCGCCCTGATACGCCACGATATGGTCAGCAACCTTCTCCTGCTCGACAAACCCAATATCCTGTGGGACAATGCCGACGCCGAAGCCCTCTACACCCGTCTGGCCTTTATCCTCGAGCTCTACGACCGCCACGAAACCGCCCTCTCCAAACTCGCCCAGATCAAAGAGGACGTCATGCTCGTCATGGACCTCATCAACCATAAAAAAAGCGAATTCCTCGAATGGATCATCATCGTCCTGATCGTCATTGAAGTGATCATGGGGCTTATGGATTTTGTACGATAAAACCTTCTACCCTTGTTTGCATCGATGGCAAAAGAAGTGTTTTCCTCCCCATCTCCGGAAGATATGGGGGGCCAGGTAACAATCACTTTTCCACCTTTACGGGCTTCACCCGAAAAACGGGAAACATCAGTGTATAATTCCCTCTTGCCAAAAAGAGGATTTCAGGGGATGTTCATTATCAAAAACTATCTCGACGACGTTACGTCGGCGATTGAAGAATTTCATAGCGATTTCGAGTTCGACGGAGCGTACGGGGAAAATCGGTTTCTCTATACCGAAGTGCTGAACCAACACAAAAAGCTTCTGCTTGCCTTATTGCAACAATCGAACGCAACCGATGCCGATGACGCTTTAAAAGAGTTCGTCTTTTTCTGCGTCTCCAATGACATTCCCTACATGTATCTTTACGGAGAGATTCTAAGTATCATCCGCAATCTGGTCAAAAGAAGCATGGCGGAAAAAAATTACGAAGCGATTCAGGAATTAAACGACTATTTCGATATGCTCGGCATACGGATCGCCGATGCCTATTTCCGGAAATTCCTACGCCGTCTCGCCACGAAAAACCACTTGCGTCTAAGCCATATCTCCAATCTGGTCGAAAAAAACCTGATGATCCATTACCAGCGTCACGTCGAATGGCTGATTCGTCTGATCGATTTCATCCAGCACCCCTCGGATATCCATTCGTTTCCCGAGCTGCATCATGAAAACTGTCCGTTCGGACGATGGCTTCACGATACCTCGATTCCCTACATCGTCTCGACCAGCCATTTCAAAGACGTTATCGAACTCCACAAAAAACTCCATAGTTTTGCTGCCGATATCGTCCGCCACATGCAAATCGCCCAATCCGGTCCCAAACATACGATTCAGCTGATGCAGCGAATCGATTACCTCTCGTTGGAGATCGGTAATGAAATCGCGATCTTAAACGACATGATCATGATTGAAGAGTATACGAAAGACCCGCTAACCGGGCTGCTGACCCGCAGACTTTTTGAGAAAGTCATTACCGCGCAGATCGAGATTGCCAGAGCCACCGAAAGCAATTGTACGCTCATGATGTGCGATCTGGACCATTTTAAAACGATTAATGACACCTACACGCACGGCGGAGGCGATGCCGTCATCGTCCATTTTTCCGAAATTTTAAAAACCCTGTTACGTAAATCCGACTTTATTTTCCGATACGGAGGGGAAGAGTTCATTATCCTTTTGCCTTCCACTACGGAAACCGATGCCCGAAAAATTGCCCGAAAAATCTGTGAACACGTCCGTCAGACCGACGCGGTATACGATAATCAAGCCATCTCATACACCGTCAGCATCGGAGTCAGCCCCATCGATACCGATAGCTCCGGTGTGATTCTCAAAGAGACGATTCAACACTACGTCGCACAGGTAGACGCCAAACTCTATCTGGCCAAACAAAACGGACGCAACCGCGTCGAATAAGGAGCAAAAACAATGAAAACGCTACTCTCTCTTCTCTTGGGTGCCACCCTCGCCTTCGGAGCCAACCCGGGGATGAAACTTTATGGAAAACACTGCGTCGAATGTCACGGAGATAACGGTAAAGACACCTCGATCGCCCCTCGGGCCATCGGCGGAAGCGGAGGCACGCTGGCCAAATTGACCGGCTACAAAAACAAAACGTTCGGCGGAGCGCAAAAAGAGACGATGGAAACAACCGTATCGCCGCTCAGCGACGACGAACTCAAACTCCTCGCCGATTACGTCGATTCACTCTAGGAGTTTTTCAAACTCCGCCGCCGGTAACGGTGGGCTTTTGAAATACCCCTGGTACATCGTACACCCCTTGCTTTGGAGAAACTCGATCTGCTCGATCCTCTCCGTCCCCTCGGCAAGCACCTGATATCCAAGCGCCTGCGCCATTGCGATGATGGCCGAGACGATCGCCATGTCGTCCTGCTCGAACGGCAGATCGTCGACAAAACTTTTATCGATTTTAAGAATATCGATCGGAAAGCGTTTGAGATAGCTCAAAGACGAATACCCGGTTCCAAAATCGTCGATCGCGAGCCGTATCCCCAATGCGCGCAAACCGTGCAGCAGCGAAACAACCTCTTCTTCGCGCTGCATCAACGCACTCTCGGTAATTTCGAGTTCCAGCCGGGCGGCGGGAAACCCGCTACGTCGAAGGGCATATTCCACCATCCCCCGCACATCCTGATTGCGTATCTGATTGGGGGACAGATTCACCGCGACCGTCAGACGATGCCCTTTGTCCAACCACTCCTTACCCTGAATACAGGCAGCGTTCAATACCCACTCCCCAATTTCCCGGATCAATCCCGTCTCCTCGGCAATCGGAATGAATTCGACCGGGGAGACCCGTCCCCGCTGCGGATCGTTCCAGCGCACCAGTGCTTCGGCACCGACAATCCGACCCGTTTCGATATGCACTTGCGGTTGATAAAATACTTCGAGCTCGTTGTTATCGATTGCCCGGCGGAGATGGTTTTCGCATTCCAGCCGTTTCCGGGTCTTCTCGGTCAAATCCTCAGTGTAATAGTGGTAGGTTCCTCTACCCTCCGATTTGGCTTTATAGAGTGCCGTGTCGACGTGCTGTAACAACATATCGGCTTCCTCCCCGTCCTGAGGATACACGACGATCCCCGCACTTGCCCCCAAGTGAACTTCTACCCCGTTTTGAAGTTTATACGGTTCGGAAAGTATCCGGATCATCTCTTCGGCAATCCGCCCCGCATCCTGAGGCTGATTCAAATGTTCCAGAATAACGGCGAATTCATCCCCGCCCAAACGTGCGATCATATCCCCTTCCCGAAAACGTTTTGAAAACCGCGACGCCGTCTTGATCAGCAGTTCATCCCCCGCGCTGTGTCCAAAACTGTCGTTGACGTCTTTAAAGCGATCGAGATCGAAAATCAACAGGGCGACCTGCGACTGTTGCCGAGAAGCTTTGTCGATGGATTGTTTCAAACTTGCCAGCATCAACGATCGGTTTGCCAGCATCGTCAACGTATCGAAATTGGCCATTTTTTCGAGCTTGGCTTCGTATAGTTTGCGTTCGGTGATCACCTGAACCGTTCCGACTCCGCTGAGGAGATTTCCGACATCGTCCACCTCCAGCCGGGCATTTTCACGCACCCATTCGGTTGATCCGTTCACCAAAATTCGGTGTTCAACCTCGTAGGTTTCCCCGGTGAGGGCCAGTTCCCAAGCCTGATTGACTTTTTCCTGATCATCGGGGTGGACAACGGATAAAAACGATTCATAGGACAAAGACGTACCGATCTCGATCCCGAAAATCCGATAGGTCTCATCTGACCATTCCAAAACGTCCCCCGGGATATCGAGCCTCCAGCTACCGATTTGGGCCAACGCCTGAGCGGCCTGAAGATCGTCGTCTTTACGCTTGAGTTCCTCTTCGTAGCGCATCCGTTCGGTCATGTCCTGCACGATTCCGATCCCTTTGACCTGTCGTCCCGATTCGTCCGATTGGAACTCGGCATTGACCTTCACCCACCGAATATCCTGGTCCGCCCCCTGTATCCGAAAGGTCATATCAAATACACCGTCCCAAAACGCTTTGGTAATCTCTCGTTCAAACCACTGACGATCGTCAATATAAACCAGATTCATCACGTCGCCGATCGAAATGACGGTATTATGTGGAACCCCCATGATCCGATAACTTTCGGCACTTCCGATGATCTGATCCTTGTTCAGATCCCATTCCCACGTTCCGATATGCGCCAGCGCCTGAACCCGGTTGATCTCCGCCTCTTTTTTCTTCCGGTCGGTGATATCGCGAGCGACGCCCAACACTCCGGTAGCATTCCCCTCTTCATCTTTCATCGGGGTTTTGACCGTTTCAAAATACCCTTCATAACTTCCGTCGGCAAATTTCAGGAATTCCTCATTGCTCATCGGCCCCCCGGAGCGAATGGCGATGGCATCGTGTTCGAGAAAAAACCGGGCCAGTTCCGGAGCGACAAAATCAAAATCGCTTTTCCCGACGATAGTACTCTCTTTGGCACCGAAAAAACGTTCGAACATCGGGTTACACGCCAGATAGGTCCCCTGAGTATCCTTCATCCATATCAGATCGGGAATCGTATTGACGAGCGTCCGGAGAAACGAGCTTTTGCGATCCAGTTCCTCCTCAACCTGCTTTCGGTCGGTAATGTCCCGGAATACGGCGATGATATAAAACGTTTCTTTGAGCTGCATCAAAACCGTATTGACCCATACGTTTATCAAAGTCCCGTCTTTTTTCCGGTGTACCGTTTCAAATGAATCGATTCCCGACTCCATAATTGCCTTGACCCGGCGGCGCGTCTCTTCCATCGATTCGATCGCCTCGTAATCGGAGACTTTTAAATAGGCAAACTCTTCAGCACTGTATCCGAGCTGTTCGTGCGCCGTACGATTAAACTCCACGGCCACCATCGTCTCGGCATGAAGAACGACGATTCCCTCCGGCAGCGCTTCAAACAGCTTTCTCCATTTGAGTTCGTTTTCAACAATCTGCTCTTTCTCCGCAACCAGTTGCCGTTCGAGTTCTTCCATCCGCTCGATCGTCGTACTTTTTTGCTCGATGACCGCCAACAAAAACCGGTAATACGCCCCATGAAGCTCCATCAAGACGCTGTGACGAGTCAACGCCCCGGCCAACCGTCCGGCATCGTCGATCACGATGAGCTGATGGATGTTATGCTTTTGAATCTCAACCGCCGCTTCCTGCAGTAGGAAATTTTTATGGACAATACTAAAACCGCTCCGGCTCAAATGGGTTGCAATCCGATCCGATTGCGCCGTATTGCGGGCGTACAGTCTGGCAATATCGCGTTCCGTCATGACCCCTAGAATCTCGTCTTCCTCCATCACGACGACATAATCGCTATGGTGCTCCCCCATCAAGGAGGCCGCTTCAGCCAGGGTATTCTCTGCCGTAACGAGTAGCACCGACTCGTTCATAACCTCATGGACCGTCTTGTTCAACCCGAGATGTTCCATCCCCATGTGACGTAAAAAGTCCCCTTCGCTGACCACTCCGATCAGTATTCGATCCGCATCGACGACAACCAGGTGACGTATTTTGTTCTCCTCGAGTACCCGATAGGCGTCGTGCAAGAATACGTCTGCCCCCAAACAAAGCGGAGAACGGGTCATCACCTCTTTAATCGGAGTATCCGAGGGTACCGATTGATGCACCATCCGTAAAGCGTCACGTTCGGTAAAAATTCCCAACGGTCGGTTGGAACGGTCGGCAATGACGAGGGAACTGAGTGAATACTCCGCCATCCATTCCAGCACCTCTTGAACGGTTCGATCCGTTCCGACGGTAACGGGCTGTTCGGAAACAATGTTTCCAAGCGTTATACGATCCATCAATCCACCTTGCAGGCAATCGTACAGTTTCTGCCGTTGTCTTTGGCCGCATAAAGGGCCTGATCTGCCCTTTCAATAGCGCTTTGAAGCGAATCGCTTCCGCCTAATTCGGTAATACCGACGCTGCACGTTATCCGTCCTACTTCCTCAAACGGGGTCGTCTCCATTACCATCCGGATTTTTTCTCCAACCCGGTAAGCCTCTTCACACGTCGCGTTTCGCAATAGCAATACAAATTCTTCTCCCCCCCATCTCGCGAAAATATCGGCTTCCCGGACCATCATGGAAACCGTTTCGGAGAAACGTTTGAGGACATAATCGCCGATATTATGTCCGAAACGGTCATTTACCGATTTAAAATGGTCCAGATCAATCATCATTAGCGACAGTCTCATCTGTTGACGCTTCAAAAGAGCCAGCTCCTTTTCAAACAGCTCAACAAACATATAACGATTGTTGATTCCGGTCAGGGTATCCTTGGTCGCAAGTTTGGCAAGATGACGATTTTTTTGCTGGAGAAGCTGGGTAATCTCTTCAAACTGCTTGAAATGGTCCTTCATCAACTGTGACCATTTCAGATACGTTCGTGAGATCAGATCCTGCTGGGTCACGATTCCGATGACATGATCTTCTCCCTCGGTGACGACGATCCGTTTGAAATGCTTTTCCTTTAAAAATTTCAGCCCGTCGCTAATCGACGCTTTTCCCTCGAGGGTCACTACGGGGCTCGACATCACCTCCGAAACAAAAACGCTCTCACTGCGGTTTTCACCGATAAAACGCAAAACATCTTTTGACGTCAGAATTCCGATTGCCTTGGCATTCTCTTGAATGATGACACAATCGCCCATCGCCTCGTTCATATAATTCAACACTTCCGACATTCGGGTTTGTGGAGGAAAACTTTTAAAGCCGTATTTTTTGTCAAAAATCGTCGAAATCTGCAACGACTCCAATACGATTTGAGGATCGACGCTGGCAATAATGTCACTGTTAGTAACAAGACCGTAAAGAGTACCGTCTTCGTTGCACACGGCGATATGTTCATCCCCCTCATTAATCAGACTAAGTGCATCCACTATATTTCTTTCCTTCTCAATAGAAGAAAGGGAACACAAAGTTATCTGCGAGAGCGGCAAATCGAACGAAACCCCTTCGATCTTGAGCCGGATGATATCCCGCGTTGTCAGGATGTAATGCAAAGGTCCATTCAAGACGACAATGCTTCGATGTTTATAACGGTGCATTTTTTCAAGTGCCTGCCGAACGCTTTCATGAATATCAACCGTAATTACGCCGGTAGTCGCTATGAGACCGAGGGTCGGGAAAAACATGTTTCTACTCCTTCTTCTTTTTATTATACCTCCTAATAAATCAAAAAAATCTCATTTCCGGTAAAACATTTTAGGGAAACATTATAATTCACCATATACAATATCTTCATACCGTCGACAAGAAAGGAACTTGCCGTCATGCGTTTGAATCTGTTTTTCGTTTCCGCCTTTAATCGCATGTGCCCATCCGCAAAGGGATAATCCCAGGATGGAAGCGACGGTTTTCCTTTCTCTCTTGCTCCTGCTGCTCCTCGCAAGCATTACGGGGATAGCGTATAAACGCCTTCGGATCGATTCCAAAAGTGGCTATGGTGACTTTTTCGAGCGCTCCCCGATCCCTTTGGTCATCATCGATCACAATCATCAAATCGTCGGTTGGAATCCTTCGGCCGAAACGGTCTTCGGATGGGAAGCGGTTGAAACGGTGGGGAAAGACATGCTCCACTTTCTGATTTCCGAATTTGATCGCAACGCTTTTTTGAACAATCTTGAACGTGCCGTCCGGGAGGGAAAATCGTTTTCTAACCATTGCGCCCTCAAGAAAACGGGCGAAGAGCTCTGGTGCGAATGGCATACGGAACGTCTCAACGGGTCCCATGGAGAGATTCTTTGCATGGCCAGAGACGTGAGCGTGATTCACAACATCTTCGAAGAGCAGCGCCTCCGCTCCATCGCGTTTGACGCGGCAGAAATTCCTCTTGTTTCCACTGATCCGGAAGGATGGATTGTCATCGCCAATCGCAGCTTCAACGCGCTGGGCTTTACCGATCCCAAAAATCTTTCCGTTACCTCTCTGGGGTCTTTATTTAATGATCTGGACGATCTTTTCGGAACCATCCGGTTAAATCCCAATGCATTGCCTATCGATCCCATCACGCTGAGTGCGCAGTGCGGGGGAGAAAAAAAATATTTTGATGCACGAATCACCCCTTTGGAAACAAACGGTATCCTCAAAGGGTTCGCGGTTGCACTGTACGATATTACCCAAAACCGTTTGATGATGGACCGGCTGACCCATAAATCCCGGCATGATCCTTTAACCGGTGCCGCGAACCGTTCGGCGATGATTGAAAATCTCCGGCACGCTATCCGTCATGCTCGACACGAACACGAAGGACTGGCCCTCTTTTTCATCGACCTAAACGATTTCAAACAGGTTAACGACCGATACGGGCACGATGCCGGAGATCGTCTCTTGCAGGAAATCTCTTCAAATCTCAAAAATTCTCTGCGCACGTGCGATACCGTCTGCCGGTATGGAGGAGACGAATTTGTCATCATCGCCGAACACATTGATGGGGAAGAAGAGATTCAATCCGTCTATCGCTCCATCCAAGAGACCGTAACCCAACCGATCCGGCTTGAAGAAAATCGCCTCTTTTTCCCTTCCGCAAGTATCGGAATCGCCCGCTATCCCGATCAGGGTGAAACCGAAACGGATCTCATCCGCGCCGCCGATCAGTCGATGTACCTCCAAAAACAAGAGCGCTGATCAGCGCATCGGCCACCTTGCGTAACGCTCCTCTGCGCATCCGGGTGAATAAACGCGTCTCTCTTCATACACAGGATACGAAACATAAATCCCCGCCGGGCCGGAAATATATACCCTCGTCCCCCAGGAAGGCAGAGCGATTCTGCGACTCTCGTACTCCCTATAGTAGCGAGGATGAGGGGTATAATCCCTCCCCTCGAAACGGTGCATCCCTCTCTCTTCTTCCCGAAAATGTCCACCGTCGGCGAAAACGGACGTTGCCAAAATCAATGCGGCAGCCACGGCCGCGCCGGTACGCAAAAATGTCATGATCGACTCCTTCATCTTTTGATGAGGAGATCATGACGCATAAGTGTGAAGCAATCGTGGAAAGTTTCACCGTCTCCAGGGGAGATAGATACGGCTCGCCTCTTGCCCGTGAAGGACGAAATAAAGTTCATAGTAGTGGTTGACGATGACATCGAAACGTTTCAACCCCTCATTCGTAGCGGCGAAAAGGAGGCGATCTCCCGGATTCAAAGCCACATCGTCGGGCGGCATCAGAATAAAATCACCCCCCTCCTGGGCGATCCCGAGTACGGTAAGTTCCAGATCTTCGCCGTTTCGGTAAGGATCATT
This sequence comes from Sulfuricurvum sp., assembly GCA_050178755.1. GTDB lineage: Bacteria > Campylobacterota > Campylobacteria > Campylobacterales > Sulfurimonadaceae > Sulfuricurvum. The sequence goes on from JBFXFU010000012.1 coordinate 26,883, forward strand.
CAGGATCTGCCCCAGCGTGACCGTTCCCTCCTGAAGGTATCGAAAAAGCGCGTACATCCGCTCCTCGTCGATTACCGATTCGATCAGAGGCGGACGCTTGTTGAGCGTTTCGGTAATGGTGGTCAGAATACGGGCAAACCCCTCTTCTCCGAGTTTTTCGACCTCATCGATAAACCGGAAGGTCATCGGGCGCTGGATATAGTTATACCCGTCCAAGGCCGCGATCTGGTCGAGGGCAAAGATTTTATCGGCACGGAGATTGGAAAAAAGGCTCCGTTCGTTCAGTTCGTTTTCCCGGACGATCGTAAAAATGGAGGGATTGATCGCTCTGGCCGCGGCGATGATGGAGAGGTTGATCGCGTCGTCGTTGGTCGCGGCGATGACGCACGCCGCCTCTGTGACCCCCGCTTCGAGAAAAAAGTCGTATTCGGATACCGAGAACTCCTGTATCCGTTCCATGATGTCGATGTGGGTATAGGCAATGGCGTGTTTCTCCAGCATCCCCGTCACCGCATGGGCGATCCGCCCCCGTCCGCAGACGATATAGTTTCCGCGCGGCAGGTTATCGGTGCGGCTGACGTGGAGGTTCCCCCCCTGCACCCAGCTGAGCAGATTGAACAGATAGGGGGATCGCAACGCAAAATCGATCCGTTTGGCCATAATCGAAAAGACGTCGATCACGTGATCCACCCCGATCGTCGAAAGGTTCTCTCCGCTTTGCTTGATCCCGGAACGGGCGATGATCCGGAGATTTTTGTTGAGGACGCGGGCACGCACCGATATTTTGAGATTCAGCTGGCTCTCTTCGAACAAGGTGACGATGTAACGGCATTTCTCCGATTGTATCCCTGCGGCTTTGAGCACTTCGGTCGCCGAAGCGTCCGCGGCGATCGCAGGGATGGAGGGGAGATAGAGTTCGCTCTCGACCTCCTCGATTTTATCGGGATTTTTGTCGATCACGACGATGCGGTAGCGATTATCCCGGTTAAGCCGGTTAATCAGCAGCCGGCTCGCATCGGTGTACCCGCAGATGACGACGAACTCTTCTTGAAGGTTGCGCACCTTCCGCCGAAATGCGTTCATCCGTACCGCATTGACAAACGTTTTTTCCTGAAGCAGGGCGATGATCGAGCCGATGGCATACACCCACGCCGGGACGGTCAGATAAATCGTCATCAGCACGACGGCGCGCTGTTCGTAGGTAAACGCGTAGGGGATCTCCCCGAACCCGATCGTCGTCGCGGTATAGGCGACGATGTACATGGCATCGAAAAAACTAAGATAAATCGGCTTCCCTTCCCCGTCCACCCCCGGAACGAGGGTCAAAAGGACGACGGGAAGGGCGTGCGCGAGATTGAGGACGATCAACGGGGCCCTCATTTTGCGCAAAAAGAGCCAGAGCGTCGCTTCGGTCGGTTTCATCGGTACGCAATCACCGTTTCAGCAACAGGGTCTCACCCACGAACAGGGCCACCGAGATGATGTTGGCCACCAGCGCCCCCGCCGCGAGCGATACGATGATCGTAAACAGATCGGGAGTCATTCCGGTCGTCATATTGATCAATCCCCATACGATCGACGCCGCAATCAATTGCAAATCGGCCACGAAACTCGTCGCCAGAAGTACCGATCCCGTCTGGGTTTTGTCCCCGAGTTTCATCACCGTCGCAATCAGATTGACGACGATTGCCGCCACCAGTTCATAGACGCTGTGGTGCGCGATGACGTCGATACCCCCGTATACGAATCCAAAATTCAGCGTCAGCGCCAAGATGATAAAAAAACCCGATATCACTTTTTCCGAATTCATTCTGCCCCTTTTTTTCAGCCCGGCAAGGCTTCAATAATGTAAAACCTATCATACATTGTAGCACTAAAAGGTCCAAAGCCGTTAAGAATTTTTTGGCTATAATCAGCTATCACACACTTTTCGGGTAACGCCCGTCAGTGGCGGGGAGCAACCCTGCACCCCCTAAAAGCTTATGCCGCAACACAATCTGAAAAAAGGGACTCCATGAACACACTGCAAGAACACCGCTTCTGGCTGAGGGCCAAAGAGATGCTTCACGAACGTCTCAGCCTCACCGAAGACAAAGCCGACGACGACGTCATCGACAACCGCATCCGCGGGGACGTCGAGATGCGGGGAAGCAATCTGTGGATTTTGATGTTCGCCATTTTCGTCGCTTCCATCGGGCTCAACGTCAACTCCACCGCCGTTATTATCGGAGCGATGCTGATCTCCCCGCTGATGGGACCCATCATGGGGATCGGCTACGGGGCGGGAATCAACGATTTCGACCTGATCCGCCGTTCGTTCAAGAACCTCTTTATCGCCACCCTGATCGCCCTTCTCACCTCGACGCTGTATTTTCTGATCTCCCCGCTCGATACGGCCCAGTCCGAGCTTCTCGCCCGGACGACGCCGACGCTGTGGGACGTTCTGATCGGCCTGTTCGGGGGACTGGCCGGAATCGTCGGGGCAACCCGGCAGGAAAAGAGCAACGTCATCCCCGGAGTCGCCATCGCCACGGCGCTGATGCCGCCGCTGTGTACGGCGGGGTTCGGCCTCGCGACGGGTCACTGGAACTATTTTTTCGGGGCCTTTTACCTCTATACGATCAACTTCGTTTTTATCGCCCTCTCAGCTTTTTTGATCGTACGGGCCTTCAACGTCTCTGAAAAAAAATACGTCGATCCCGCCGTCGCCAAACGGGCGCAGCACTACATCGCCGTCGTCGTCATCCTGACGATGCTTCCAAGCTCGTATCTCGCCTATCAGCTCGTCGGCGAAGAGGTGTTCAAAGCCAAAGCGGGAAGCTTCGTCAACGACCAGTTCAACTTTCAATCCACCAACGTCGCACAGGTGCGGATCGATCCGAAATCCAAAGAGATCAAGGTCTTTTTGATCGGGACCCATATCCCCCAAAGCGAACTGAACAACATCAGCCTCCGCCTCAAAAACGACGGCCTCCAAAACGCAACGCTCAAAGTCTACCAAAACGGCGAAAGCGAAAGCATCGACGTCTCGACCCTCAAGGCCGACATCGTCACCGACCTCTACAAAGCTTCCCAGGCCTCCCTCGAAGAGAGCGAAACCGAAATCGCCGCCCTCAAAGATCAGATCAAATCCCTGCGTGCCGACCGGGAACTTTTCGGTGCCGTTGCGGCCGAGCTTGAGACCCTCTTCCCCAACGTCAAAGACGCCGTCCTCTCCCAGAGTTTCGACCGTAACGTCTCCGACATCCATAGCAACGTTCCGCACCTCATCCTCAATGCCCGATCGAGCAAACGCATTAGTGCCAAAGAGCTTTCCCGAATCGACGCATGGTTAAAAATGCGCACCAAAAATGAAAAAGTTTCGGTCATAATCCGCTAAAATAAACGAAAAAAGGGTTTGCATGCATCTTTTTCGATCGTTGCTCGGGCTTGGCGCCCTCTGCGCATCGCTGCTGGGAAATCCCCAGTGCCTCGTCCAAGGCTATCCGGAACTTGTCCGTTCCGCAAACGAAACCGAAGTCGTTTTGTCTGACGGAACCCGATTCCCATACCGGACCGCAGAGCCCAAAACCACCTGGGATGACAAAATCAACCGCGGCGACCTCGAAATCCAGCTCTCGCAGCGCTACGACGCCGGAGGTCGCGACACCCCTCCTGCGTATCTTTTCGATCCGGGACGGCTCCGTTACCAACCGTTTTTTCAGGCCCTGTACGGCAAAAACCAAGCCGAAGTCGAAAAAAATCTGGTCCGGATCGAATGGCCGACCCTCAAAGGAAAAGTCAAACTTCCGGTTACCAAAATCGGCGGGGTGGATAAACAACTCTTCGCCATCGGTCAGGAGATTTCCAAATTGCCCAAAAGCGACCGTATCTGGGCCGAAGACGCCACGACCTACGCCTACCGGGTGATCAAAGACACCGACCGTCTCTCGATGCACAGCTTCGGTATCGCGATCGATCTGGCCCCGACCAAGACCCAGTACTGGAAAGACGAAGCCCCGTCCGAAACCGCCCGTATCGGTTATCGCAACACGATGCCCATGTCGATCGTCAAAATTTTCGAAAAACACGGCTTTATCTGGGGAGGACGGTGGTATCACTACGATACCATGCATTTCGAATACCGCCCGGAACTGCTGGTCCCCGCCTGTTCGGGGAACTGATATGAACCGCTGGATGGCATTGGCCCGCAGCGAAGCCCAAGAGGGGATGAACCGCGGAGAGGGCGGCCCTTTCGGTGCCCTCATCGTCCGGGAAGATCAGATTATCGCCCAAACGCACAATACCGTTTTGGGGACGAACGATCCTACCGCCCATGCCGAAATCAACGCCATCCGGACCGCCTCCGCCGCATTGGGGCGATTCGATCTCTCCGACTGCGTCTTGTACACCTCCTGCTACCCCTGTCCCATGTGCCTTGGGGCGATTCTATGGGCGCGGATTCCGACCGTCTATTACGGAGCCACGGCCGAGGACGCAGCACGGGGAGGATTCGACGACGCACGGTTCCATGCGTTTATGCACGATCCCGCCTCCGTCTTGGGTCTACACCCTCTCGATTCGGCCGAATCGTCCGATCTCTTCGCACAGTGGCTGGCCAAAGAGGATCGCAAAGCGTACTGATCCCTCCATTTTCTTATGAAATCCTCATGTAACCATTACGCTACATAATAGCGTACTTTGTTTACCTGCATGGGATATATATTTATGTCAACACTCTTATCGTCGTATTTTTCACGTCTTTCCATACGAAAAAAGCTGGCACTGATCGTCGTCACATCACAGCTGCTTGCGCTGATTGCAATTGCTCTTGGCGTCTCGGGAATGGTTTTTTCCAACCATTCGCTCGAAACCATTCATTCCCAAAGCTTGGCCCCTTTGCAAAAACTGCGTCAATGCAAACAGATTCTTCAGCACGACGTCTCTCAAACGGCTCAGGAGCTCTCCGAAGGGGTGGGCGAATTCGATACCGCATCCAAAACCGTCATCGACGCCCATAAACTTCTCAACGAAACCTGGAATGCCTATCGGCACGGCGCGCTCACTCCCGAAGAGGCTAAAGCGCTTCCCGAAGCCGAAAAGTACATGAACAGCGCCGAGCGTACGATCGGTTCGTTGGAAAACGCATTACGCGATCACGATCTGATGAAACTGCTCGACATTATCCAAAGCGACTTTCCCTATTCGATGACACCGGCCGTCGGACAGCTCGAAACCCTCTCCCAAATCCAAATCGCCAATGCCGAAGCGCTTTACACCCTTTCCCAAAAACAATTTACCCAGGCCCTTATGCTGATCGTTCTGACGTTTCCCGTTGGGATGGTCCTGGCTTATTTTGTCCTCGCGACCATCTCCAAAGAACTGTTAGAAAAAATTTTCGAGCTCTCTTCGTTGTCGAAATCGCTCAGTTCCGGAGACCTGCTCAAACGGATCGACGTCAGCGGCAATGATGAACTCAGCACCGCCGCGACGCAGCTTAATGCATCGATGAACGAACTGCAATTTATGTTTCAAGGGATGAAAGCGTCTTCACAAGAAAGCATCCATTCGGCCGAAGAGCTCAATCAGGTATGCGGCATGATACGAAATCGCCTCGAACAGAGCGCCGGTGATATCCACCAGGCCCATTCTCAAATCGATACCATCAAAGAGATCGCATTCGCTTCGACCAACGAAGCCGAAACAACCCAAACCAAAATCAACGAAGCCCACGCCAATCTTGTCTCCGCAAGCGGTGAAATCCTCCGGCTCAACGAAGACGTGCAGGGAATCGCCACGCTTCAATCCACCCTTTCCGAAGAGCTTAAAACGCTTTCAGGGCGTGCCGAAGAGGTCAAAGGGGTGTTGGATATCATCGGCGACATCGCCGATCAGACCAATCTTCTCGCACTCAACGCCGCCATCGAAGCGGCCCGTGCCGGCGAACACGGCCGTGGCTTCGCCGTTGTCGCCGACGAAGTACGTAAACTGGCCGAACGGACGCAGGAGAGCCTGTCAAACATCAACGATACGATCAATACGATCGTCGGCTCCATCGTCCAAAGCAGCCAAAAAATGGACCGCTCGGCCTCCTCGATTCAACTGATTTCGCGCAATTCCGATTCCATTGAGTCCACGATTCGACGATCTTCGAATTTGATGGATATAGCGGCCGAGAGTATACGGCTCTCGACGCAAGACCTGGGAGAACTCAATGAAGCGATGAAAACGGTGGCTGAGAAAATTACCTCGGTGGATTCAATCGCAATGTCCAATACCAAAAGCATCCACGAAATCACAAACGTTGCACATAACCTTCGAACCAAAACAGCCGATCTAAACGGACGTCTTCATAATTTCCGAACATAAACCACCCGACTCGAACCGAAAATACTCTTTCTGATTCGTCAGGTGATTTGCAAATATTCCCGTTCTTCTCTCTGCCAACGGCATTGGCATACAACAAACTTAATTGTTATTATTAGTTTTTTAACGTAAATGTAACACTGTTTTAACATAATCACAACACGAAAAATTTTATGATGAAGGAGCCAACCGAAGAAAACGTCGCAGAAGCATAACACAATCACGCTCCGTCCGCCCTATGAATTGGACCTCTCAGGCGGACGGAAAATCGTATTGCATAGCAATGTCATATTATAGCGTTTTTGCGCTATTTCTGCGACGTTGCCGTGCATATACACCTTTCAAACGCACTCTCTAAAACCTTTCGTATCCATTCGAAAAGATAGAGAGATGCTGCCATACCTATGGGCGTTGCTCATAGGCATGCTATACAACAAAAAGGATATATATGTTCGATTTTCCCATATTCGAAATGCCCACCATCGGGCTTCGGTTTCTTATGGCGATCAACGCGATCATCCACGTTTTCGTCTCGCACGGCGGAGCGGTCGGAGGATCGGTCGTTTTAGCCCTCGCCGCATGGTGGGCCAACAAACGTGGCGACATGGCTTCGTATGAAACCGTCTACCGTTTGCTCATGGTCTTCTTCATCATCACAACCTCCGTAGGTGCCCTTACCGGTATCGGAATGTGGATTCACGCCAACATTATCAGCCCCAACGCCATCGGCGGACTCATCCGCGTCTTTTTCTGGAAATGGTTTATTGAATGGATCGTGTTCAATTTCGAAGTCGTCTTACTGCTGTTCTGGTTTATGACGTGGAAAGAAAAAGCACTCACATCCGAGGGGCGTGCCAAATCGGTCAAATTCGGAGTCTTCTACGCCGTCTCATCCTGGGTGACGATGCTCATCATCACCGCCATTTTGGGATTCATGCTTACCCCGAATTTCGACGGTCAACCGTGGGTCGATCCTACCGTGTATCCGGGACATGTCAACTACAATAATGCCCTTTTCAATCCGACATGGATTCCGGGCCTGGCATTCCGTACCTTTAGCGCGATTGCGTTTGCCGCAGCGCTTGCCATCATGTGGACATGGCTTATCACCGCATTCAGCAAAGACGAAGTGATCCGTAATACCCGCGAAGGGCTGATCCGCTTTTTTGCCAAGATCATGATCGTCACGGTTCCTATCGGTGCGGCGCTTGGGTATTACTATCTCCTCCAAATTCCCGAAGCGGCGCGTGCCATGATTCCGACCGCGATGATGACGAGAGCATTTGCCGACAAAATGGACATGATGTATATGATTATCAGCGCCATCGGCGCTACCGTGGTACTCACGACGGTCATCGCCTATTTCTCGCCCAAACGGATGCCCTACATCGCCGCGTCTCTCATGGTGGCTGCGTTCATGTTGTTCTGGGGATACGAAGAACGTACCCGTGAATTTATCCGTAAACCGTACCTGATCTATAACTACATGTACGCCAACGGTATCCGCGTCACCGACGTACCGTATCTGAACAAAGTAGGTATCCTCAAATACGCCCGGTTTGTCGATGAAAAAGACAAAGTGATCAATGCGGACAAATCAAATCTCATCGACGTGGGTCATACGATCGCACGAATCGAGTGCCGCGCCTGCCATACCGAAAACGGTATCAACGGACTCAAAGCGCTCACGGCGGGATGGAGCCAAGAAGCGATCCGTAACCGACTCAACAATCTCCCCGGCGGCGGAACGCCCTACATGCCTCCGTTTACCGGAACCGAAGAGGAAAAAGACGCTTTAGCGGCCTACCTCGCATCATTGAATAAAAAAGGAGAGATCGAATAATGAACTGGAAACTCCCTTTTGACATCCCTCTCGTCGTTCCGACGATGGGACTTCCCGGCTGGTTCTTCGATGCGCTGGGCGTTATCGTATTTGTCGTGCACATCGCATTTATCTACACTCTTATCGGTGCATCGACGGCATCGGTACTTTATAACATCACCGGTGTTTTCAAAAAATCGAAAACGGATGACGATCTGGCCTACGCCATGACCAATCCCACTACGATCAGCGAAAATATGGGGGCCTTATGGGGGGTTGCTCCGCTGCTGGTCATTTCGGTACTCTATACCGGATTTTTCTATACGGCGATTTTAAAAGTATCACCCCATATTTTGCACATCATCTACGGGAACATCTTCGCGTTCTTGCTCTCGTATGCGTATAAATTCAGTTGGCACGGTCTGCATCACCACAAAGGGTTCCATATCGCAATCGGTCTGGTGGCAGTTCTCACATTCTATACCTTACCGCCGGTATTTATGTCGATGGCGAACCTTTATCTGCAACCCGAAACGTTTGCAACGGTCAATAACATCTGGGACATCATGTTCACTCCGTTAACAGGGTTTAGATTACTCAACTTCTACCTCACGGCATTTAGTTTTACGGGTGTGTTCATGATATACATGGGTGCCAAATGGGCAAAACAAGGAGGTGATAAAGCTGCCGTCGGGCGCCTGGCGATCGATCAGGGGAAAAAGTGGTTCATGTGGGCCGCTCCGGTCAACATCGCCGTATTGCCTCTGGTATTTTTCGCATTCACTCCTCGTATCAGCGAGGCCTACATCCATACGCCGTTTGTTTTCTTGCCGTTCTTGGCGTCGATTGTGTTGACGATCCTTTTCTTCTTCCTTCTCAAACGTTTCGGCGACGAAGAGGTCAACAGTACCGATGCGACCAAAGCGATGGCACTCATGCTCATTGCGGTCGCACTGATGGCCACGGCCCGTCACGGTATCCGCGTGGTGAGCTTCGAAGAGCCGCTGGCATTGCAGGCCAAAGCGACCGAAGAGTATATGAACAACGTCATTACCGAATACAACGCCTACAAAGAGGAGATGAAAAACGCTCCGGCGGTAACCGTCGATCCGGCAGAAGCATTGGCCGATTCAAAAGGGTGTCTGGCATGTCACAGCGTCGATACCCGTCTCGTCGGACCGGCGTATAAAGAGGTTGCCGCCAAAGGGGGAAGTGTCGAGGTTCTAATGGAATCGATCAAAAACGGCAGTACGGGCAAATGGGGTGACGTTCCCATGCCTCCGCAAAGCGTTAGCGACGAAGAGGCCAAAACCCTTATCGAGTGGGTATTGAAACAAAAATAACGGCATCTCCTTTGATCATCACCAAGAAAAGGGATAAGAAGTGTGTTACGGAGGGTTCAATAAAACGCGGCTTCTGCCCGTGAACCCACCGCTGGATCAACTATAGCGTTTACATGCCCAAGGGGTTTTATCCCCTTGGGCCTTTACTATTCTGAAAAGAGAACCCAATATGCCACAATCGACCTCCTTAAAGATTCAAAGCCTGTTCGGTTCTCCTTTGAGGCTACTATTCATCGTACTGACCGTTCTCCCTCTCGTAGGTGCGCCTTTATCGCTCAAGAACACCCCTTATTATTCTCCGGCCGCATCGGCAACGGTAGTTATTTTCTACACCACATGGTGCCCACCCTGCAAACGGAGTTTGATGCTACTGGAAGAGATGAAAAAATCTCATCCGGATCTGATCGTGCGGCGTATCTGCGTCAATGATGCCGAAAACCAAAAAAGAGCCTTTCCCTTCGGTCTGGCGCAGAGCGTCCCCCTCATTCTGATCGCCGACCGTGGAGGCAATGTTATCAAGCGGTTTGAGTCTCTTCCGGATAAAACGCTCCTGAACGATCTCATTTCTCGTCTCGAAGAGGGCCGCCTAGAAAACGGGACTCTCCCGATCGACCGGCGCGTCGATACGTGGACCATGGATCGAAAGGGTATGTGATGGAATTTTTACGTCGGAATAGCGCTTTTTTAACCCTGCTGATCCCTTTCATGGCGATTCCGTGGATCACGCTTGGAGATTTTCACCTTCTCCTGTTCAATTTTCCCCATAACCGGCTCGAAATCGGCGGTTTTGCGACCGAAATGAGTACCTATTCGATGATCGCGCTGTTGATCCTCACAGGGGTTGCACTGACGTTCATCAGCGCCCTTAGTCTATCGCGTTTTTATTGCGGTACCCTCTGCCCTAATACCTTTTTTGCCCATTTGTTGGATCTCGTAACCAAGAAAAAAAGTTCTGCGCTTCGTAAAACGGCAGGGCCTGTTCTACTGCTGTTCCTCTCGTTTATGCTGGCATTCTCTATCGTAGCCTACGGAGTCGACACCGCCGAACTCTCCTACGCCCTCATTCATCCCGGTATCTCGGGATGGCTTGTTGTTTTTCTCGCCCTTCTTATGGCGGCGGAAGTGTTCCTGATACAAGGATGGTACTGCGCTTACCTGTGCCCCTATGGGGCAATGTGCTCAATACTGCCGATAGAAGATCGGCTAAGCTACGCATTTTTCGATCCCGCCGGCGATTGCACCGAATGCGGCAGATGCGTTACGATCTGCCCGATCCCGGATCTCGATATCAAAGAGGGATTCGATCCGCGCTGTATCCAATGCGGACTGTGCGAGGCGGTATGTGAAAAAACCTTTGCCAAACATCCCACGATCACAACACTGATTTCCTGCGATACACGTCCGAGAATGAAGGCCGGAGGGAGAGGGTACCCATACCTCATCGCGGTAATGGCAATCTTGCTATTGACGCTATCCGGCATTTACTATCTGCTTCAGGAAGAAAGAATGGAGAGTTGCAGACTGGAAAATAGTCTATTATATTCCAACGGATTTCCTTAACACTTTTCTAATATTAATTCACTAAAATAATTTTACGGTGCGAACCACAACAAAAATGCCAAGGAGTTTCACATGAAAAAGTTTTCCAAATTTTTGCTAATTGCAGCAATGTTGGGAGGGATGTCCGTAGCCTCGTATGCAGGTGACAAAGATCCTCTATTCGTCAATATCATCACCGATGATCCGCACTCTTCACAAATGGCAATCCATTTTGGCGAGGTTATGTTCAACAAAGGGCACCCTTTGACCATTCTTCTCAACAATAAAGGGGTCAATGTGCTCCAAAAATCGAAAGCGTCCAAATACGTATTTCAACAAAAAACCATCTCTTCTCTCTCGGAAAAAGGGGCAACCATCCTGTATTGTCCTATGTGTCTTCAAGCGATGAAAATGAAAGAGAGCGATGTCATCGGAGGCGTCAAAGCATCCGATCCGGATACGATCGAACAAGCTCTGTTCAAAGACAATACCAAAACCTTGACGTGGTAAAAAGCTCTGTCCACCCTACCTGTCGGAAGCTGCGAACACGCTCGTTGGTTCCAACTTCCCTCCAATGGGAACGCGCAAGCAAAAACGTCACTGACCATCCGTGCCATTCCCATCAAGTCGGCCTTAGGAAAGTAATTTCCCAAAGTCTTATATTAGTTTAAAAACGCGATCACTTTTTCGACCGGACGACCGATCACGGCGCGGTTCTCCTCGATCAGAATCGGCCGCTCGATCAGCTTGGGATAGCTTGCCAGCGCGTCGACCAGTTTGGCTTCGTCAGTCTCTTTTGCCAGTCCGAGTTCTTTGTACAAATCCTCTTTCGTACGCATCAGCTCTCGTGCCGATACCCCGAGTTTTGAGAGAAGTGCGGCAATCTCGTCGCGGCTCGGGTTCTCATCAAGGTATTTGACCACGTTAAACGCCGCCCCCGACGCTTCGAGAAGTTTCAGCGCTTCTCTGGATTTGGAACATTTAGGGTTATGCCATATTGTAATCATTAGAATCCTTTATTCGTTTGGATGTTGGGTATGCAAGAAATTCTCCGGAAGGAACCATCCTTCCTGAAAAACGGGTGAGTGGCTTTTGGCCTATTCAGGCGAGATAGCGGACGATATCTTTGTAGAGTTCCTCAAACCGGTCCCCTTCCTGCCCCAGAGCATGCCCGTAACGGAAGTTGAATTCGATCGGGCCCGAAGAGGTTTTGAACCGATTGGCCTTGAGGGCATTTTTATACCCCTCGAGTTTACGGTCAAGAACCGACAATTGGTGCTCGTTCGCGAAGACGACGAACGTCCCGCCGCTCATCCGGATAATATCGTAATTTTTCAGACTGATCAGCGTCAAAAGATTCCGCACAAAATATTTGAGAATATTGTCCCCAACCGAATATCCGAAACGCTGGTTAATCTCCTGAAACGGCTCGATTATCAACACCAGAACCGTCTCGCGCGTCATTAAGTTCTGGTCGGGATCGAGTTTATACTGATACAAATAACGGCGATTGTATACGCCGGTCATTTCATCCGTAAACATCTCGCTCTCCAGTTCGCGAATCCGTTTTTGATACTCTTCGAACTGTTCCTGAGCCATCGCCATCGCCTGGATATTGTTGGTTTTCATCGCGTTCAGGGCACTTTGCGTACTCTCTTTGGCCGAGCTGATGATCCGGGTGCTCTCCCGCATCCCCTCATCCAGGTCGCAGTACCCCTGCACGCATTTGCACACCGCTTTGAGAACGGCGTCCCCGTCAACCCCCTCATTTTCGGCCAGAAGAATCTGCATGTACAAATCGATAATATCATCGAGAATAATCTGATTTTTTTCCTGAAAGCCGTTTTGCAAAGCCGCAACCAACTGCCCGTTTTCAACGCTGTAACAACTCATTTTTTCCTCGCTTATTCGTCCATTATTATTGATAATAATATGTTAAAACCTCCTAAAGAGCACCGTTTTACCCTTATGAAAGTGCCGTTACGATAAGCTTCCCTTTTGTTTCGTTCTCAAGGATTCCCCATGTTCACCCTAACCCCATACAACACTTCCAACATCAAAAACGATCTCCTCTCCGGTACCGTCGTCGCGATCGCCCTTGTCCCCGAAGCGATCGCCTTCTCGTTCGTCGCCGGGCTCTCCCCCATCATCGGTCTCTACACCGTTTTCATCCTCGGCCTCACAACGGCCCTGCTTGGGGGAAAACCCGGCATGATCAGCGGTGCAGCCGGGGCGATCGTCGTCGTCCTCGCTTCGCTGGCGATGACCCACGGACTCGAATACGTCTTCTGGTCGGCGATCCTCACCGGGGTGATCCAGATCGCCGTCGGTGCCGCCCGTCTTGGAAAATTTATCCGCCTCGTCCCCCAGCCCGCCATCTTCGGTTTTGTCAACGGCCTTGCCATCGTCATCGCGATGAGCCAATTCAAACTCTTCGCCGGGGAAGGGATCACCATGTATCTCCTCGTCGCCCTCACGATGCTGATCATGTTTTTTCTCCCAAAAATGACCAAAGCGGTCCCCTCAGGTCTCGTCGCCATCATCGCCGTGACGCTGATCGTTTTGTTTGGCGATCTCCCGACCAAGACGGTCGGAGACCTCGCCGACATCGCCGGGGCATTTCCGACGTTCTCGATTCCGCCGGTATCGCTTGATCTTCTCCAAACCGTCCTCCCCTATTCGATCATCATGGCGCTCGTAGGGCTGATCGAATCGCTCCTGACCCTCTCGGTTCTCGACGAACTCGGCGGTGTACGCGGCAACGGAAACAAGGAGTGCATCGCGCAGGGGCTTGGCAATACCCTCTGCGGTTTGTTCGGGGCGATGCCCGGATGCGCAATGATCGGTCAGAGCATCATCAACTTCACCTCCGGAGGCCTCACCCGCCTCTCCAGCGCTACCGCCGCAATCCTCGTCATCCTCTTCGTGATCAGCCTCTCGGGAATCATTTCCCAGATCGCCGTCGCCGCACTGGTGGGGATCATGTTCATGGTCTCCCTCAATACCTTCGAATGGGCCAGCATCAGCCGCCTAAAACGGATGAAAAAAACCGATGCCTTCGTCCTGGTCGCCGTTACCCTCATCACCATTTTCTCCGACCTTGCCGTCGCGGTCATCTCCGGGGTCATCATCTCGGCGCTCGCTTTTGCGTGGGAACACGCAAAAATTACCGTCAAGGTCCGTTTTGAAGAAGACGGTACCAAAATCTACGAACTCGACGGACCGCTGTTTTTCGGATCGGCCACCCGTTTTGCCAACGACATTTTTACCGTCGCCGAAGATCCGCACAACGTTATTTTGGACTTTAGCGCATCCCGGGTTATGGATTCGAGCGGCGTCGAAGCGATCGACAAGGTGAGCAAGCTCTATCTGGACGCCGGAAAACGGCTCCGGCTGCGCCATCTCAGCGAAGACTGTATCGCCGCGCTCCGCGATGCGGGACCGTACTGCACCCACGAGCTCGACAATCCGACCTATAAAGTCGCCCGGAATATCTGATTTTTCCCCTTTGGGGAACTACTATTCTTTGCTAATTCTTACTATATAAACTTAACATAAATGTAACACTGTTTTTTCATAATGCGCGAAATTATTACCATTTCATTGATCAGGACGCATTATGAACCTCTCTTCCAACCTTTCACGCAGCCTTCTTCTGCTGAGTTTTCTGACCGGCACTCTTTCGGCGGCCGAAAACATCGGAACCGTCGGTATCGATTCGACGACGATCGACGACCGGTTCAGTTCTTCCCGTACGGACGTCTCCTCCAACGCGACGATCGAGGGTAAAACCATCGATGCGGCGCATATCGAAAATCTCCAGCAGGTGCTGCAAAGCATCCCCGGTCTCACCACCGAACTTCAATCGGGTGACAGCATCAAAATCCATATTCGAGGGGTTGAGAACCAACGCTATATGGGAGAAAAACCGGGAGTCGCCGTCGTTATCGACGGGGTACCCGTATTCGAACGGACGGGACGGGTCAACATCGACCTCGACAACATCGAATCGATCAAGGTGATCAAAGGGGGAGCTTCTTACCTCTTCGGCGACGATGCACTGGCGGGTGCGGTCATCATCACGACCAAAAAAGGCAAAGGCACCTCCGGCAGCCATTCGGCCCTCTCCAGCGAGTTCGGAAGCTTCGGCTACCAAAAACTTCTGGGGGAGACCTCCTTTGCCAACGACAAACTCAACGGCCGTCTCCAGATCAGCGAACGAAAAAGCGACGGCTACTGGAAAGACTCCGATTATCTTGCCCAATACGCCAACGGAAAACTCCAGTACTACATCGACGACACCAGCGACCTCACCTTCGGGATCGAAGCTTCCCATCGTGAAAAAGATTCCCACGGCACCGTCGAGGGGATGACGCAGGCGTTGACCGATCCCAAAAGCGTCGCCGGACGCGATTACACCCGCAAATACGACGTCGATTTACTCAAACTCTTCCTCACCTACGCCAAAGATTTCGGAAATAATTCAAACCTCCTCGTCAACCTGTACCAATACAGCGACGACACGACCTTTGTCAGCGCACCGCAAAAATACAGCGCTACGGGAGCTACCGTCACGGCGGACGATGCCTATACGACCGGCAATGACTACCATCAGGTACAGCGCGGGATCAAGAGCGAATACCGCAGCAACGGAGATTTCGCCTACATGCTTGGAGGCGATGTGCGCAACAACGTCTACGAGAACAAGACTTTTTATCTCGTCGACTTTAAAACCAGCTCTTTTTCACCGACAATCTATCGTGCCGGTACGGTGACGGGAGACAACAAAACGACCGAAGCGGTCTACGCCCCTTATGCGGAGGTCAAATTTCCCCTCTCTTCCGCGACGACACTGACCTTCAACGGTCGTTACGACGCTATCCGGCTCGATTATAAAGACTATCTCGGAGCCCAGTCGCTCAACAAAAACTTTAACGTCTACTCCCACCGGATCGGACTCGCCCATGCCCTCAACGACTCGACAACCCTGTTTGCGAACCGTTCGACGGGCTTCCGCGCCCCTTCCATCGACCAGCTCTTCAACGGAACAATCAACCCATCGTCCAAAATACTCAGCAATCCGGACCTGAAACCCGAATTCGCGATCAACTACGATGCCGGAATACGCGGTAACGTGTCGGTACCGGACAATACGCTGACCTACGAGGCCTCCCTCTTCTGGCTCGATCGGACCAACTACATCATGTCCTCCATCGGCCAGTATTCGGCCGCGACCGCCGCAACCCCGGAACAGTACCAAAATATCGGGGGGGATGCGGAGCAAGGGGGCCGAGCTCTCTCTCAAATCAGACGCGCGTAAAACATTCTGGTTTGATGCGGCATATACCTATCTGGATGCCCGCTTTACCCAGTACGACAATTTCTATTTGGGTCTTGGCAATCCCTACGGCGCATCATTCACCAACACCGCGTATAACCTGAAAGGCAATACCGTCCCCCGTACCTCCAACCATACCCTAAACCTCATCGGATACTACAACGCCTCCCCTTCAACCGTATTCTCGGCTGAAATGACTGCGCGGTCCAACTATTACGCCGACGAGCTGAACATGCTGAAAATGCCCGGTTACGCCGTTTTCAATCTCCTTGCCCGCCATTCCCAAAAATGGAAAGGGTATTCGTTTGACCTCTTCGCAAGGGTCGATAACCTCTTTGACAAATTCTATTTCAACACCGCACGGGCCAGTTCGGATCGCAACTACGACGGCGTCTATAACGCCGAAGACCTCTCCCTCACCGTCAATCCGGGGCGGGTCTACACCGCCGGACTCTCGGTCCGTTTCTAAGGAGTGAGGATGAAAACACTGCTTTTACCCATTCTCCTCTCAACCGCGATGTGGAGCTATGGGGAAAATGCCCTCTACCTCGCACCCCATCCCGGTGCGGGGGGAGGAAAACCCGCATCCGCCCACGGCGGCCACGGCCACGGCAAAGAAACCCGGTTCGCCGCGATGAATCTGGAAGGAAACGCGACGGCCAAACTCATCCTCCCCGATCTCACGGTCCGGCCGCTGGTTCTCCACCGCGACATCCTCAGCCTCCCAAAATCCTCTATGGGCGGGTATTACGCCCTCGTCCTCGAGTCCAAAACGCCGGAACGGACGCAGAGCGCCGTTCGCTACCTCTCACAATTCGGACGTCCCGCCAAAGTCTCGCCGACCCGCCTGACGGCCCTGCCCAAAAGTCCGCTTGAAATCGTCCCAAACCCGTTGCACCGCGAACATGACCGTTACACCGCATCCAAAACGTACCGCTTTACCGTCATGTTTGAAAACCACCCCCTTCCAAACGCATCGGTACGGTTTGAGACCAACCAAAATACCGCAAAAGAGTACCGAACCGATCCGCAGGGGGGAGTGAGTCTGGAACTCCCCGACGATTTTCAAAACGTCAACGTGGGACGCAGCGAAAATCTCCCCGGCGAATTTTTGCTGACCGTCGAACACCGCAGTACGCAGAGCGATTACGTCAGTACCCTCTCGATGCCCTACTACGTCAATCCGAACGACTACTGGCAATCGCAGAAACTCGGAGCCGGAACGATGTTGCTCGGCTTTTTGGGAGGATTGTTTCTCTACCGACGTACCAAAGGGGTAAACCATGGATAAACTGCTAACGCTCACGGCGCTGCGCCGCGTCGTCCAGCTCTTCGCATTTGTTTTCTTCGTCTACGGGACGATGATCTTTACGACGTTTTACACCGACGATAAACTCACCCAGGCCCTTCCGGCCCTCTCGTGCGCCTACGACATGAAGGGGGGCGATTACTGCGCCCTCATTCCGTTACAGCACCAGATGGACCACCGGGTCTCGGGTCTGCTGACCCAGAGCGCGAAGGCGATGGAAGCGTTGATGCCGACGCTGATTACCCTCGCGACGTTCATCGTCCTCATCGTCATTCTGAACAAGGCGTTTTGCGGTTGGCTTTGCCCTCTGGGATTTTTTCAGGAGGTGATCGGGATGATCGGCACCAAACTGGGGATCACCCAGATCGTATCGCTCGGCCGCGACACCATTACCAAAATCCGCCCGGTTAAATGGTTCCTCTTTTTGTTCTTCGTGCTGATCTTCCCCCTTCTGACGGGAATCGGGCTGCTGGGACACGAATGGGGATCGCCGTTTTGTTCCATCTGCCCCAGCCGGATCATGACGACGACCCTGACGGGGGACATGTCGCAGGTTTACGTTTCGCAGGCCGGATGGGGCTACTTCGCCCTCTCCTTGCTAGCCGATTTGCTGTTCGGGCTGATGATCGCCCTCGCCCTCTTCGTCCGTCAGCCGTTTTGCCGCATCTGTCCGGTTCTTCCGATGCAGTCGCTGTTTAAAAAGGTAGGGCTGCTGCGTCTGGTGAAAAACGGCTCATCGTACTGCGACAACTGCTCAAGCTGCGTCAAAGCCTGTCCGATGGACATCTTCGAGATTCAGGAAACGGCCCAGAACCGCAACATCACCCATACCGACTGTACGCTCTGCGGCCGCTGCGTCGAATTTTGTCCGCACGATGGGGTGATGAGTCTAAAATACGGTCCCGTAAGTCTCTATGCCTCGTCCAAAGAGGGCTTCAAAAAACGGACCAAAATCGATAAATGGTGGAGAGGCTAGATGGCGTTTAACACTGCTGTAACACTCTTGCACGATAATGTCGGCTGACCTTATGTTTCAAACGGCCGACATGATCGATTTGCTTCCTCTCTTGACGCTGTTCCTCGTCGCCCTCTCCTATGGGGCGACGGCGTGCATGTTCTCCTGCATGCCGCTTTTATCCCCGATTTTGCTGGCCAACGACGCGACCCGTTCCCAAAGCCTGCGCGTCCTCCTCCCCATAACCGCCGGCCGCATCACCGGATATACCCTCCTCTCGCTCGCCGCATTTACCGGATCGTTTTACCTACGGCAGCTGCTGCGCGACCCGAGCCTGATGGGATACCTTCTTGGCAGTACGACCCTCTTTCTGGCCTTTCGGCTCTGGATCACCCAGCGCCGTTCTCAGGGCTGCTGTACCGATACCTCACGCCAGAACGGTACCGGAGGATTCATCCCTTTGTTCCTGAGTGGAGTGTTCCTCTCCCTGTCACTCTGCGCCCCCGTAGCGACGATGATGACGCTGAGCGCATCGGCATCTTCGCCGGGGATGGCCCTGGCCTACGGGATCGTCTTCGGCCTCGGTGCGACGCTGCTGTGGCTGCTCTTTTTCTCCGTTGCGATGACCCATCTTCTCAAAGAGAGTCTCGTTCACCTGCACGCCTACCGTGACCGGATCCGGCAGGCCGCTCCGATCCTCCTCGCCTTGATCGGGATCGCACTTTTCAACGGATGGATACGCCTATGAACCCCCAGACCAAAGCCTTCACCCTCTCGTTCGGATTCCACTCCCTGATGGCGCTGTTGGTCCTCTGGGCGATGGGATTCACCCGCCCCGCAGTGCCGCCGAGCGAAACGCCCCTTAAGACGATGATGCTCCTCTCACTGGAGGCGTACGATTCCCCCGCTTCCCCCGGCGTAAGCGCCCCGGCCCCACGTCAGCCCGCTCCCATGCCGCCCAAACCGGCGTTCTCCGAAAAGACGCTCAATCCTCCCACCCCTTTACAGAACGCATCCCCGAAGCCGATCCCGGCACAATCCTCCGCCGTTTTGCCTGCGGCAGCGACCCTTCAGACACCCTCCGAATCGGTCGTACAATCCTCGGTCTCCCGGGCGACCACTCCCGCACCGGCCATCGCCGCTGCGGCCGCTCCGAAGCCGGAAATCCCCAAAACGGACCTCACCGCCGAGAAAAAACATTTTTACGCGGCACTGCGCTCGACGATCCAAAACCATTTGCGCTACCCCGTGGTGGCTCGCCGGCGTGGGATGGAAGGGACCGTAGGGGTCCGTTTCATACTCAACGCCGACGGTTCGGTCCAGAACATCACCCTCAAAGAGGGGCCCGATGTTTTTCACGATGCGGCCCGTATGGCCGTTGCTTCGGCTTCCGGCATCCGGATTCCCGACCATCTGATCGCAGTTTTTCCGAGCGAAATCGACCTGACGCTCGAATTTCACCTCGACTGAGATTTAACCCTCGTTCCTAGCCATAGTTCTTTAGAATAACTTATACGTTGATGGGATACGATAGGAGAATTTTTTCGAAGGAGTCCCCCATGTTCCGTCCCATCCTTTTGGCTCTCAGCCTCATCGGCGCCGCGGCCCTCGCCTGCGGAAATCCCTCCTCCGGCGGATGCGCCTCTTCCTCACCCTCGGCGATGAGTTCCTGCTCGTGCGGCTGCGGAATGAACGGCACGCCGATCTTAGAGACGATCACCTACGCACTGGGTGAACTCGGTCTCTCGGACAACGGAGACATCCGGACCGCGATCAAACTCTACAAAAAAGAGATGCGCGCCTACAAACCCAAACTCCCTTCCGACGCTTTTGCCGACGGTGCGTTTCATCCCGACCTCTACGCCAAATCCGCTGCCCCGGCTCACGCTCTCCAGGCCCAGAGCGACCTGTTTGAAACCATCTATCTGGTCTTGAACGACGCACAAAAACAGGAGTTTCCGAAACTGATGGGGATGTACGAGCACCACATGGAGTTCACAAATCTCCCCCACAAAATGTGCGGTGCCTCGTCCATGCCCGCATCGATGTGTTCAACCGCTCCGACGATGAAAGGGTGCAGCGGCAAAAACTGCAAAATGCCCATGCCTTCCCCCAAACGCTAAAGGACGTTGTGGTATAATTGCGCCATTAATTACGTCGATACAAGCGCGAAATTTTAATGTAATTCACGCACGCTAGCGTGCGCGGGCACTCTGCCGAAGAGAACCCAGCGTTAGCGTAGCCATCGGGACGCGTTCCGATGGCGTATCCAAAAGGCACCCAATGATTAAACCACAAACCATTACCGAAAAAATCTTTTCCGAGCACGTGGGTCATCCGGTCTACGCCGGAGAAATCGTCCGTTCGCCGATCGACATGGTCATCGGAAACGACATCACTACCCCGATCTCGATCAAAGCGTTCGAAGACGTAGGGGCGACCCAGCTCGCCAACCCCGACGGCTTCTCGATCGTCCTGGACCACTTCATCCCGGCCAAAGACATCGCTTCGGCGAATCAGGCGCGCGTCAGCCGCGATTTTGCGAAAAAACACGAGATGAAGCACTTCTTCGATGAAAAAGACATGGGGATCGAACACGCCCTCCTTCCCGAAAAAGGGCTCGTCGTCCCGGGCGACGTCATCATCGGTGCCGATTCGCACACCTGTACCCACGGAGCGCTCGGCGCGTTCTCGACCGGCATGGGTTCGACCGACCTTGCGTTTGCGATGGTTACCGGAGGCAACTGGTTCAAAGTCCCCGAATCGATCAAAGTCGTCCTCAGCGGCAAACCGGGCAAATACACCACCGGTAAAGACGTCATTCTCGAAGTGATCCGCATGATCGGCGTCGACGGTGCCCTCTACCGCACCCTCGAATTCGTCGGCGATTCGATCCAGTATTTCACAATGGACGACCGCTTCAGCATGTGTAACATGGCGATCGAAGCGGGTGCCAAAAGCGGTATCGTCGCGTACGACGAGATCACGGCCGAGTTTCTCGCGGACAAAACTCTTGCCCGTGAGCCGAAGATCCACTACTCCGACGACGACGCGGTGTACGTTCAGGTCCTCGAAATCGATGTGGGCAACCTCGAACCGGTCATCGCTTATCCGTTTCTTCCGTCCAACGGCCACAGCCTCAGCCAGGCGGTCAGCGATCAGATCAAAGTCGATCAGGCCTTTATCGGAAGCTGTACGAACGGCCGTTTGAGCGACCTTAAAATCGCTGCGGAAATTCTCAAAGGCAAACGGGTTCACCAGGATGTTCGCCTTATCGTCACCCCGGGGACACAGCGTATCCTTCGCGAAGCGACAAAACTCGGCTACATCGACATCATCGTCGATGCGGGCGGCGTCGTCTCCAACCCGACGTGCGGTGCGTGTCTGGGCGGTTATATGGGGATTCTCGGAGACAACGAAGTCGCCATCGCCACCACGAACCGCAACTTCGTCGGACGGATGGGAGCACGCTCTTCAAAAGTCTACCTCGCCAACTCCGCCGTCGCCGCCGCTTCGGCGATTACCGGGTATATCACCGATCCTGCTACCATCCAATAATATTCGCCTTGCATCTGCAAGGCGCTCATCTTAATTCTCACAATAATCTGACGACTAAAATAAAAACACCCGACAAAGAAAAGCACATTGCTCGCTTAAGCTTTTCCAAAAAAACAGATACAAACATAATAAATGGAATAATATTTGCTTTATGGTATTACTTAATTTTAAAGGAGAATTACCATGTTAATCAGTGCACTTACGTCATCTTCTTCTCTTTATGCCGCTTCTTCCGTCACCAAAAGTACAGAGAGTTCAGGAGTCGTTACCGCCGCCACATCGAGCGATGAGGTTTCATCTGCGAGTAACGTCGATGCGACCATATCTACCAAATGGGGATTCAAAGTCGATGAGAATGGTTTCTTTGGTGCCGATTTTAATAAAGCAGCAGGGATTCCGGTTAATGTAAAAATAAATCAAACACAATTGGAAATGGCTGAAACCTATACCAAGGCGATCGGTTCGAGTGATGATCCCGTAACTGCACTCGGAAAAATATGGAGTTTTTTTAGTAAAGTGGCAGGAAACGCTCTCGATTCAGATGGAAGTATGACAGAATCACAAATATTAAAAATGTCAAAAACTTTTCAATCTGATGGAAGTCTACTTGATAATCCGGTCAGTGTCCAAAAAACTGCAGCTGAAGCGGAAGCGCTTAGCCAAATTTCGGGGAAAATTCAGGGGTTGACTAATACCAATCCGGATGTTTTAGATAAAGCTGCCTTTGATACCGGTCAACGATCATTTTTTGGATCTGGATATGCAGGTTCATTGCCTGACTTTAAAAGTGAAATTAAAGAACTATATCAGAACTATGTTGCACCTGTTGATCCTGCGAGCAGTGTAGAAAATGAAATATCGGTGAGTGAATTATTTGGTGTATTTTGTATGCAAGAAATGCCAGCCAGTGCCGATACTCATGAAAATGTACAAAATTATTTTAATTTTGTACAATCAGGACAGGATTTTAAGTCGTACCTTACGGAAAAATTCGGAGCCGATCACGTCAAAAATTTAGCCGATGGGATGAATGCCAATTTCAAAGATCCTGATATGTTTGATAATCTGATGAAAGAGATTGATCGACATAATAAAGAGAACTATGCCAGTTATCTTTCTAGTCAAAACACGACAGCCGATTCGATTCTTAACCAGAACGATAAAACTACTACTAATTCTACCCTCTCATCAGCATATCAAGGCATAAAAAATGTGAAATTGCCTACTTCCGGTAGTTTGATCAATATCGGTATATAATAATATTAAGGATTGTATTTAATTTAAGTATGTTTAAGTATGTTTAAGTATGTTTAAGTATACAATTACCTCATTCAAGAACATCTCATGTTTGCAGACGGTCAATGTTCTTGAAATACACTAACTTTCATTAGGTACGAGGTATATCATGCAAAAAGTGTTCCGAAAAACACTATTGGCTTCTCTTCTTTTGTCCGCTTCGGCATTTGCAGCCGAATCAAACCTACTCGCATTAGCTACTGGCGGTACCGTTACTGCTGAAAAATCGGCTACGGTAGCACTAACTGATGACGAGATGAAAAATGTTGTTGCAGGAAGCTATCATTATACTAACAATAGTACTTATAATAATATAGCAAGTTCAACCATGAAACAAACATGGGGTTATTTGGATGAAACCTACCAAGGTCAAAATCTTTGGATCATTGCTGAAAAATATGGTAGTACACTTAGTAGTGGCTACCAAGTATATCTTGCTGGACATACGACAAGTAAAACTACTGCACCAACTAAAGTATACAAGAACTATCTCTACGTCTGGGCTCCAACTCCCGTGGTCACAAATTCGACAACTTATGGAATCCTTTCTCCTTATTTAAACACGGTTCTAAATAATCTTGCTGCGATTTAAATATTTGATCGCATAAAATTTAAAATCTGCATCACCGATATAATCGGTGATGCTCATATCAAATAATAAAAGAAGCATAAATGGTAAAAAAATATTTCTTACCCCTCTTAGGATGTGCAAGTATTGCATTCGGCTCCGATCCTGTAACGCTGGATTCAATGTTTCAAAATCAACAAGGACTTAGAAGTGTTACCTCGTTCCAATCGCTCTCAAGTGGCAGTTCCAATTCTTTTAGAACTTATCCCGATTTGATGGCGGATAATGAGGGAAAATATTGGCAGGACGTAAAAGTTTTTAGTCTGCAACAGACATTTCTCTATGATTTTACGGAAAATTTCGATGCTATGATCACTGCGGAAGGAAGTATCAAACGACGCGAATATTATGATATATTAAGTCTATACAGTCATGAGGATTCTACCGACTTTGATTCATTATGGATCGGAGGGACGTATGCATTCGATGCGATTGACGATTTCAAACCCTATTTGACGCTCCAAGCCTCAGTGTATCAGAAACAACGATACCTCGATAATACCAATAATGCCTACGGAAACTCGTACTCTGCGAAGCTCGCGTTTCGGAATTATTCTGACCCGGTTATTTCGACGATTTTTATCGGAGCGATTTATAACAGTGCTCGAAATCTCGGCGGTTATAAAATCGATAACGGAGACGTCATTTCGGCAGGACTTGATTTTTCGATCATCTTAAGCCCCAAAGTAGCATTGGATTTGGGAACTGAACAGCGTTATCAGAGCGAGACGAAGATCGACGGAGTAGCCTACTCAAATGCCGCTATTATTTCGACACTTAATATCGGTGCGACCTATTCGATGAGTGCTAAAAATTCTTTGTCTGTTTCCGGTGCGATGGGCGGATCATCCAAATCTCCCGATTCTATTCTCTCTGTTTCGCTATGGCACAAGTTCTGATACGATTATTTCTGTTTGTCGCTCTATCACTGGGTGCGGACGAGATCACTAATTTTAAAGCGACCCCTTTTTCGGCACTAAAGCTAAAAGGGACCGTGTTACAAGGATACGAACTCTCTTGCGGTGCAGCGGCATTGGCAACAATGATGAATCTCTACGGAGAAAAAATCAGCGAGAAGGATATTCTAGGTAAAGCATCGACGACCGATATGCTGAGCTTCGCACAAATGGCGAATATATCCAAAGATTTCGGATTTAATGCATCAGGGTACAAGATAGATACCGCGATATTCGAATCACTGAAAGTTCCTGTTATCGCCCGTATCGACAATCGGGAAAACTATGCCCACTTTGTTGTAGTGATGAATCATAGTGGAGATTTTGTCAGTATCCTTGATCCAAGTTTTGGTTATTATGTTCAAAGCAAAAAAGAATTTTTTCAATGGTGGAATGAAGAGACGTATGGCTATATTCTCGTGGTGATGCCCGAAAAAATAGCCTCATTGCCTGCCATACCTTTGAATTTGCCGAATAGAACGTTGTTTGTGCGGTAAATTCCGCTTTGGCGCGGATCGAATCAGCTGACACGTTTCAAATCTTTTAAAATATATTTTTGACCGATTTCATTGAGAGAAGAGAGTGAGATCAAATCGACAGGAAGGGCGATCTCGTTTTCGATTTCACGTTTGATCTCCAAAATTTTGCTAAAAGAACCGAAACCGCCGTGACGTTCGGCAAACTCGGCAGGATCGGGTATCTCATAGAGTAGATCGACATCGCTGTCGGCACTCTCTTCACCGCGTGCATAACTGCCGCTGATACCGACAATGACAAATCCCTCACTGCTAAAACGGGAGCAGAGCACACGCAATTTTGCTTCCAGATCAGCCCTCATCCTCTTCCTTTTCACGGTCTATTTTGGATAATTATAACACAAGAGATACCTTTGCCATTCTTCTCCGTTTTTACGGATTTATACTTCTCTAAAATATTTATTTTTCCATTATACCCCCGTATTGCACGCTTCCAGCGTCCCCTTATCAAACCCTCTTTTAAACCACTCCATCCGCTGGGCCGACGTTCCGTGGGTAAAGGCATCGGGGACGACATACCCCTGTGATTGTTTCTGGAGGGTGTCATCGCCGATCTGACTGGCGGCATTCAGCGCCTCTTCGATATCTCCCTCTTCGAGTACCGCTCTCTCTTTTTGGGTGTGGTAGGCCCATACTCCGGCGTAACAATCGGCTTGAAGTTCCACTTTGACCTGTACGGTATTTCCTTTGCTCTTGTTCGATTTTTCTTGGATGCTGTGCGCCTTATCCAGTGTACCCAGCTGATTTTGGACATGGTGTCCGATCTCATGGGCGATCACGTACGCCTCAGCAAAATCTCCGGGGGCATTATGTCGCTGAGAGAGCTCATCGAAAAAGCTCAGGTCCAGATACACTTTTTGATCTACCGGACAGTAAAACGGTCCCACCTGCGCATCGGCATATCCGCAGCCGCTTTGTACGCTTCCGCGAAACAGCACTAACTTCGGTTTGGGATAGGTCAGCCCTTTTTGCTCGAATATCTTCGTCCAAACCTCTTCCGTTTCCCCTAAAACGGCAGCTACAAACGCCGCACTTCGGTCATTGTCCGATTGACTAACAGCCGTGTTAGTACGTGTTTGGTTTGGCGTATCGAGCAGCGAGAGAGGATTGTACCCCATAAAATAGGCGATTATCCCCATCAATAAAACGATCCGCCCGATCGTGCTCCCCATCAAAAATCGGATAATCGGTATCAGCAGATTCACCCCTCTTCCCCCGCTAAAGTTCATCCGCCCTCCGGAGCTCTGGGAGCGTAAATCTTCGACATTCGTGCTCCGCTTCAAATTTTCCCATTTCATACAACTGCCCCTCTTTTGTCTTACAAGCTTCCAGACCATTATTGATTTTTATTTTACCCGTAATGCCGTCTATAACCGATAAACATCATTGGATGACATGCGGCTTAATGACAACCAAAGAGGTTCGACGCTTATCAGGCCACGATTTATTCTTTTAACCTCTCCATCAACCGCTCAAAATACCCGCTCAGCGTATCCCAAGGGTTATCCCCTCCGTCTTCGCTCAGGTAGACATATCCTATTTTCGCCGTTTTCAGCGATGCGATCTTCGCATCACTCACCCCTTCTTCCGAAATACCGTACCCCAGCAACGCAAATCGCGACGAAGGATACTCCGCCACATAGGGCGGAGGGGTAATCGCCCCGTAGCGGTCCCCCTCGTCTTCGTAAATCACCGTAATGTCCGAAGCCCTCACAATCGCTTCTTCGGGGTAAACTCCCGGATTGAGAAGCGTGAGCTGCGATCCGTTGCTCTCTTTGATATAGGCGTTGATCCGTGCGTAATAGGGCGCGCTTTGCGTTGACGAATTGGTCTCGTCCAAAAATATCCCGTCCAGATTCGAAAAACACTCCCGGTAGCGGTCGATATCGGCTTTGACCGCTTCCATCGGACGGTGGGCATAGCGCGTATAGACGTATCCGACGACCTGAACGGAAGACTCCTTTAGTTTGGCGATACCGTTTCGGTAATCGGCCGTTGCAGGACGGTCACACGCGACAGGACCGTTTTGAGGGTTGATGATCGCCAGTCGCCGAAGCGTCGTATCGGTCCGGATCAGCTTGTCCCATGCCGCATCACCCGGATAAGAGTACAAAGGGATTAATGTCCCGACAAACACCCTATTGACCATAACATCCGTATCCTCCGACCACCCATAACCGCCCCAGACAATGGCAATGATGATCAATCGAATCATCCGTTTCATACGCAATACCCCTTCAAAATCCTGATAGTGAGTATACCAAATGCGTCGGCACCCTACCCTAGATTATTCACTCTTCCTTCACATTGATCGGTTATAATGGGGCATTTAAATACGGAGATACCGCATGATTCGCTCTCTCGCCCTAACCGCTGCCCTTCTGGCTTCTACCAACTCGTTTGCTTTCGATTTTAGTTCCATGATGCAAACCGTCGCCCCGATTGCCCAGAGTGCCGCTCCGGCCGTAGATACCTCCCTCTCCTCCAATCCTCTGGTCAAAAACCTCACGACGACACTCGGCGTCACCCCGACGCAGGCGATCGGCGGAAGCGCCGCAATCCTTTACGATGCCAAAAGTTCGATGAAATCGACCGATTACGCCACCCTGACCAAAGAGATGCCGCAAGTAGGTTCACTCCTCTCCGCCGTCCCCTCTTCGTTTCTCAAAACCGGCTCCACCGCGTCTCAGTTTTCGCTGCTGGGGATGGATGCCTCGATGATCGGCAAATTCACTCCGCTGGTGCTTCAGTATATCCAGGGGGGGACAACCCCGGGTATGGCGCAAGTCGTCCAGACCGCGCTGGCGCAGTAAGAAGAGGGAACCGGGGATGAATCTTCTTTTCCCGGTTCTTCTGGGTCTCCTTTTCGTATCGATCCACTACCTGTTTTATAGCCGGGTCCTCCTCCGGCTTCATCTCCCGCAGACCCTGCGTCACTGGCTGATCGGATTTTTGATGGCCAACCTCACAGGCGTATTCGGCTACCTTGCGGGCCGCTACGGATTCAATCCGCCCCATCCCCTCTATTTTCTGATGTCTCTCTCGATCGGCGTCGGATTCGTTCTGCTGCTGGGAATCCTCCTGTACGAAACGCTCCATCTCCTGCAGCGCCTCGTCCCCTTCCATGCCGAAAAACGGCTTCTTTTCAAACGGACGACCGACATGGGGTTTCTGGCTCTATCGGGGGGATATCTCGGAGCCGGCATCGCCGGAGGCTCCAAAGAGCCCGTCGTGACCTTCGTCGACGTAGATCAAAACCGCTTCGGGGGCAGAAGCTTCCGTATTGTTCAGATCAGCGACATGCACATCGGGGGGCTGATCGAGCGTGATTTCGTCGCGCGAAGCGTCGAGACGATCAACCGCCTCGAACCCGACCTCATCGCCATCACCGGCGATCTCGTCGATGCGCGGATCGATACCCTTACCGAAGCGGTGTGCGAACTCAGGCACCTCAAAAGCCGCTTCGGAACCTACTACGTCGTCGGAAACCACGAATATTTTCACTCGATTCAAGAGACGATCGACTACGTGAAGCAACTCGGCATTCGGGTCCTCGAAAACGAATCGGTCCGGATCGGGGAGTTTTACATCGCGGGGGTTCACGACCTCTTCGGCTATCGTACCGGGACATTCGTCCCCGACATTGCCCGTGCACTCGAAGGAATCCCTTCGGATGCCCCCGTACTTCTGCTGGCGCATCAGCCCAAATTTATCGACTTCTTAGGGGGAGCCAAACCCTCGCTGATCCTGAGCGGACACACGCACGGAGGACAGTTCTGGCCCTTTGGCTACCTCGTCTCCCTCGCACAGCCTTTCGTTCGCGGGCTCCATCGGCTGGATGACAACCGCCACATCTACGTCAACAGCGGGATCGGGTTCTGGGGACCGCCTCTACGCCTCGGGTCTCAGGCCGAAATCACCTGCATCACGTGGTCATGATACAATGTCACCCTTCTTTACAAGGAATTGCGCATGAATGATATCGATTGCATCGTATTTGCCGGGGGAAAAAGTTCGCGGATGGGACGGGACAAAGCGCTTCTGCCGTTCGGAGGATACGATACCCTGAGCGAATTTCAGCTCAAACGGCTCGAACCGATGTTTCACAGGGTCTATATTTCGGCCAAAAACAAGGACAAATTCCCGATGGAGGTCCCGCTTATCCCCGATCCCGAAGGGGCCGAGTTTGCTCCGACGGCCGGATTCGTATCGGTATTTCAGATGCTGGACGTTGAACGGATCATGGTCCTTAGCGTCGATACTCCCTTCATCGACGAAACCGTTTTTACCGCTCTGCTGGATGAGGATAAGGATGATCTCGATGCCGTGATCGCCCAAACGGCTTCCGGAACCCATCCGATGTGCGGTATCTATCACCGCTCATTGCTGGAGGAATTCGAACGGATGCTACGCGAAGGGGACCACCGGCTGGGTAAACTGCTCCATGCTTCAAACACCCGTTACGTGATGTTCGACGATGAAACACCGTTTGCGAACCTCAATCACCCTCACGAATACCAAGAGGCTCTTTCTCGCTTTTTCGGATGAGATAGACGAAAATCCCAAATACCAGCAGCAAAAACCCCAACGCTCCGATCAAAGTCGAGGCATAGGGGAGATCTTTGTAATTGTGGATCGATATTTTAAAGACCACCAAAAGCCCTTCAATTAACAGTGCGATAATGATCGACACCGAGAAATTCATCAGCGTCTTGGCGTTGAACGTCTCGCTCACCCTCTGGGTTTTGGGCAGGACCTCCTGCTCGAAAATCGTTTTCCCCAGATCGTAAACCGCCAGCCCCAGCGTCAGCGCGATGATTGGTTTGAACACGGCGTCGATGCTGAGCGGCTCTTTGGCCAGCAGATATCCGGCAAACGTGTAAAATCCGTACATGACGACAAACACCCCAAAAAAGAGCAGCCCCCCTCCGATGAGAGAGTAGGAGGTGCGGTTAAGCCGTTTGAATACGTCGTTTTTCTCGATCAGATCGAACCGTTCCAGAAGCTTGCGCACCCGGAAATCAAGAAACAAATACCCCTCTCCGACCGCGTAGACGACCGTAATGCACAGATACCCCGTCGCCGTGGAGATGTAGGGTTCACTGGCATAGTACCCTTTGACCAACGCTACCTCATCGACAAGATAGCTCCGGTCTTCACCGATTTGGGCATGATCTTCACGGTCGATATGGATATTGGGCGAATTCTGGACAAACCCTTCGTCCGTTTCATACAGCAGTTCCAGACTTGGAAACGTTTTGTACAGCCGTTGTGCCATCTTCGCGTTGAGATGTTTCAGGCTCACCTTGCCTAAAGAAGTTATGATAAATTTTTCGATCAACGGGGCATTCATATTGTAACTGCGTACTAAATCCTGCATGATTTCCCCCTCTTTTTTAAATCTGATTTATTTAGGTTATAGACTTCCCCCCGAAGATAGTTCATCATGGCATTATGAGGGGGCGCATCCGAATCTCTAAGTAGTGATGAGGACCACGGAATTATGCGCTATCATTCAACGCCACCGCAGTCTCATGTCAGAACTATAGCCCAATCTTTGAGCATTATATGCTTATTTTTTAATCATCCTTGAATTTACACCTCCCTGCTATAATATGGAAAAGAGTTAAAAAGGTTTGGAGCATGCAATTAACCCATCTCGACGAACGCGACCGCCCAAAAATGGTCGACGTTTCCGATAAACATACGACCGCGCGGGTTGCGGTTGCCAGCGGTCTGATCACGATGAGTCAGGACGCGTACGATGCCGTAGTGCAGCAGACGGCAAAAAAAGGGCCTGTCTTGCAAACGGCCGTCATCGCCGCCATCATGGGGACCAAAAAAACATCCGATCTCATCCCGATGTGCCATCCCCTCAACCTGAGCGGGGTACACTGCGATATCGAAGAGCTCCCTGCGCTGCCGGGGTTTCGCCTCACCGTCACGGCCAAGCTCAGCGGCCAGACCGGAGTCGAGATGGAGGCACTGACCGGGACAAGCATCGGATTGCTCACCATCTACGATATGCTCAAGGCGATCGATAAAGGGATGGTCATCGGACCGATCCGGCTTGAAACCAAATCAGGAGGCAAAAGTGGTGATTATCAACGAATCAACCCAGAAGCTTGAACTGGAATATCCGTGTAATTGGCTCTACAAAGTCGTCGCGTACGAGCGGGCGGGAATCGAAATAGCCGCTATCGAAATATTGGGGGAGCGTTCCTACTCCCTGACGCCGTCAAACAAAAGCAGCGGCGGAAAATACGTCAGTATGAATCTCGAATTGCTGGTTCACAACGAAGACGAACGGACCTATTTTTACGAAACGTTCAAAGCCCATCCCCACATCAAGATGGTTTTATAATCCGTTTTCTTGTGAGAACGGATTTCACGAAAAGTTCGCCTACATTATTCAAACAGGAGTTGCATCATGAATCTCGAAACGTTTAAACGCGATCTTCAGGCACGCTATCAATCGTTAAGCCAAAACGATCTGGAATCCAAAGTCGCATCCTTGGTCGAAGCGCTCGGAACCGAATGGTCCACAACCCCGCACAATCTCTCCCTTCAGGAACTCCGAACCTTCACGGGAGCGATGGTCGAAAAAGAGGGGCATGCGCTGTTTGCCGAAATCGAAGATTTGATCGTCCAAAAAGAGCGTATCGAGCGTCAGATCGCCCGAAAAAGCGACGAGCTTCAGCATCTTAAATACAATCTTTTCAATACTCTGGAAAAACTCCTTGCCGGTAATGAAGAGACGTTGAGCCGCCTCCATCAGGTAAAAATCCAGTCCATCGATCTCCTCGAAATCCTTGAGGAGATCACCGAAAGCGCTATCATCACAACGCTTGAGAAGGGAAGCGATATCGAAGAGACGCTCAATGAGATCATTCGTGAAATCACGTTCCAGGCACTCAATGCCAACGTCCTCAACGCCACCCGTATCCGCCGTATCATCGCCAGCATTCTCCAAAGTGCACTCGACATCGCCCAGGCGACGCCGAACCGGGGAGAGACCATTCTGCGCGGAACACTCAA
Source organism: Sulfuricurvum sp. (assembly GCA_050178755.1). Taxonomy (GTDB): domain Bacteria; phylum Campylobacterota; class Campylobacteria; order Campylobacterales; family Sulfurimonadaceae; genus Sulfuricurvum. The sequence continues at coordinate 59,546 of JBFXFU010000012.1, forward strand.
AGGGATTCATGCGGCGCTTATCAAATCGATCGAGAAGTTCCGTCAATACCTCCTTTTCGTCCCCGAAGAGGTGAAGTCACTTTACCGTGATGAATACAAAACGATCGAAGTCGAACTCGATAACGTCGAAACCCTCTTTGAACAGATTTTTCACGGTCTAAAAAGCCATAATCCCCATACACTGGTTCAACGACTCGAAGAAATTCACGCCGAGATTACCCACGATTCGGATGAGCTGGCCCATCTCTCCAAAGAAACCGTCGCCCTGCTTCGTGACCGTCTTTCCCGCATTAAACGCGGCGTGAGCAAACAAGGAAGCAAGATCCTCCATTCCAAATCGGCGCAGGAAGCCAAAGCGATCGGCGTACGCGCATGGAGCGTTGCCAAATCGGCAATGGAAGGGGCAATCAAAGGTGCCAAAGACGCGATGGAGAAAAAATAACTATCCTCCGACACAATAGTCTTTAAGCCTGTTTCAAAGACTCAATACCCAAAAGACGATCTTATAAAGAGAGGGGAGTGTATCGGATGAAAAGAAGTATCGCATATCTTATTTTCCCGTTTTTGGCATGGGGGCAAATGACGATCACAACCACCGAAAAGGTGGAAACGGCTTTGCGTCCCGACATCATGCGCGGCACCATCACGTTCGAAGAAGACGCTCCAAAATCTTCTCTGATCCAAGAACATCTCAACGTATTGGTAGCTACCTTCAAACGTTCCGATCCCCAAAACCGAATGTGCCGGGGCGGAGGATATTACCTCTCCCCGCAATACCGTTACATCGATCAGAAACGTCAATTCCTCGGTTACCACGGGTCGCTGCGATTTGATTGCGAAGTGAATAATATTGACGATTATAACCGTCTAAACGCCGCGGCAGATGCCGCAATAACGGACAATGTGAAAAAAAACCAGGGGGTTTTGGAATGGGACGTCAGCGCATCGGCACGTAAAGAGGCGGAAAACGCTCTGCGTCTCTCGCTGATCCGCCAGGCCAGACAGCAAGCGCTTCGCTTTTCAGCCGAAACCGGTGAAACCTGTACCGTCGCTTCCGTCGATTATACCTCAACAGCCTATCCGGCACCGATTTATGCCGCACGCGCTATGATGACGGCCGGAGCTATGCCGGAGACGCAAAGCCCTCTTCAGCACGACGAAACCCTCACGATTGAAGCGCGCGTTCAATACACGTGCGCCCCATCGCACTGAATGTCAGAAATCCTTCGCGAGGGTGAACATATTCGCATGCTCTTTGATATAGCTTGAGCAGCGGTCGCAAATCGGTTCTCCCCCCTTATAAGGGAAAGGACAGCGGCATTCGTTACACATGACCATTTCGTAGCGCACCAGAAGTTCCGCCCGATCAAACGCGACCGATACCAGATCAAATCCCTCTTTGGCGGAAATGGCATTTGGCTTACAGATATCCTCGCAGATACCGCAACCGATACATTTCCCCTGCGTAAAATAGATCCCCTGCTTATCCGAGGTAGCCGACAACGCATCCGTCGGACAAAACTGCACGCAGTCCCCACAGTTCGTACACGCGTGAAAATCAATTGTTTTATCGAAAAACAGAGGAGTATTCTCGGCAAATGCAGTCGTCTGGAGAGTTCCCATAATCTCTTTGAGAGAATTTTTGAGCAATACCCTCTTCAGCGGTAATTTGGCGTCCGGCATTTTGTAATGCGCCGTCGTCATCGCGACGTGTGCCGCACTCTCCTGAACAACCGAATCGCGTAATTTGTCAAATCCTTTTCGAAACAGAGCACGACGTTCGGTTTGTTCCTCTTTTTCCTCTAAAATTGTAACCCGGGCAGAGTGGCCGATGGTTTCGAGAAAACGGTTCGATTCATCGATTTTGCCATGTATCGTTTGCGCCAACCGGCCGTCCGTATTCAGCGTACACGTTGAACAGTGGCTCATGTCGCAAACCGGTTGCTGTTCACCCCGTAATGCCATTACAAGGTAGTGTTCGCTGTCAAACACCCCAAGACACGGCGTCGTCGTTTTACACGAGATCTTAGGATCCTCCAGATGGATAAACGATGCGGCAAACCCGTTCGGATCAAAACTCTCGATCTCCAGCGCTTCACTGGGGCAGCTGCCGATACATCCCGCACATCCGACGCATTCGTTTTCAAACAGGGTGAGTTTGTTACGGACGATATGAAAGGCCCCTTTCGGACACAGATCGATACACGCTCGGCAATCGTTATGATAATATTCGTTTCGCAAACATCGGGTTCCGATGTAACGGAATAGATTGCTTGACTGGATAAAATTCATATTAGCCATTATTCGCACCCGAAACAAGATACTCATAGTCCGCACTTAAAAATTCAACCATGAAATCACAGATATCACGATAAAACGGAGTGTCGGCCATGCTTTTCATGCCGATCATGTAAGGTACTACCCACGCAAAGAGATGCTGATCAAGAAATTCGAGCTGAGGAGCTATTTCATTTCGGTACACAAGCGTTTGCATAAACGCCAGTTCAATCGCCAAATGGTCCGGTGCCATGATTTCGGTCTGATCCATATTGACCTCGAATCCATGGGTAAAATAAAATGCCATAACCGGGTTTTGCAATCCGACCAGCGTTTCGTTTTTCGCATCCAGGACAAACGACTCGACCGGTTGGGTATTCAGGATGAACATCGATGTAAAATCGGTGTTAAGCGCGTCGTACAGCGTTTCAATCTCATGACTATTGACCCATTCCCTCGTCTCTTCACCGATAATCTCCAAAAGGGGATCGTTGTTTTTAAGATCATTGATAAAACGACGGTCGGGAATATCACTCATGACGCGCGATAAAAATGCATAGATATAAAGGCGATACTCTTGATTCATTCACTGATTCCTAATTTATAATGGGGAAATTGTGTCACAGGACGGCTTTTAAACAACCAAGCCATTTTGTTTAAAGTAGTTTTGCAAACCCGGAAAATGGGTTTGCAAGAGGTGCTTAGAGGCACCCTTTGAAGAATGATTTTTTTGGTGGCGGTGGCGCTTTGAATTCAGTGGCATGAATCGTATTAGTAGCTTCATCCAATGTTCCGACGATGACCACGCCGTTTTTATTCATACCTTCACCGATTTCAGAAAGATCGATTTTACTCACATCAAGCTGATATGTTTTTCCGGTATTGTGCTGGAACAGCGCAAGATTCGGTTTACCGCGAACACCCGGTTCGCTTTTTTTATAACAATAATCTGAACCACATGCGTAATTTTCCAGATAACAATCAGCAAATGCGCCTTGTGCAGCACATCCCGGAGTTGTCAACAATCCGTCAAATTCTTGGCCTTCTGGTTCACCTGCGAACGCGCTGAAAACCAGCGCTGCGCTCAAAAGTGCGATTTTTTTCATTATTCTACCTCCGCTTTGAGAGTTTTGAGGTACGCTACGATATCTTCTACCGTTTTCTTATCCAGGAAGCTGTAGTCAGTCATCGTAGATACACGCTTGCCTTTTTCAATATTGTACCAAGGTGTGTTGCTGTGTGCATTACGATTATAACCTGGCACAACAACCGCAGACGGTTTTAAGATTGATTCACGAAGATACGCAGCCGTAGAGTATCCTCCGACGTTCAAGAGCGATGGAGCCATCGTACCCGCAGGCATATCCGCCGTGATTTGGTGACATCCCGCACATCCGTTTGCTTCGACCGCTGCTTTACCGGCTTCTGCATTTCCTTTCGGCATTTCAGTAGCTTCGGCAACCATTTTTGCATCCGATTTCATACCGTCAAGATTGACCGCAACCCAGCTTGAAAGGTTTTTCAAACCGTTACGTCCCATTTTCTCTCCGTCCCATACGGCGATTGCTACCGCAGCCGTACCGTTGGCATTCATATAGGCATCTTTGATCGGGCGAACCAAAGTACCGTTCCAGCCGTTGCTTCCATAGGCCATTGAAGCGCTAGACTGCACGGAAGAGTCTTTGATCTCGGTCAATGAACGGAAACCTTCACCCACGAATACCCGTTCGTAATCGGTTTTAGCCAATGATGCAACTTTTTTGTCGTAAGCCGCAAGATCGTCATTGAAATAGTTGGTTTGGTTGCGGTTAACCTGAGTCGAAACATCTTTGTTTCCATTTGGCTCATACACGGCAGCCGTAGCTTTTTGGAGATGCACGACAACCGGACGACCGGTTGAACCCATTCCGATATACGGAAGCGGAGTTTTGCTGCTTCCGGCAAACTGTACTGCGAAACCGTCACTGTACGTATCCGATGAATATGATCCCTGAACGCTTTTTGTGCCATCAGCCCATTTAACAAGCAAAGCAAGGTCTTTACCGTTATGCAGAGCGGCTACTTGAGCTTTTTGCCCTTTTCTTCCGGCATTCGCTTCATTGGCTTTTTTATCGTTCATAGTGATAGCCGTTTGTGGGTACAAATCAACCGTTGCAAATTTGGCTTTGCTCCATACAGCCGAATCAGCCGTAATGCCCGCCAGATTGTCGGATACTTTTACGGCTGTAACGGAAAGATCACCGGCAAGCGCCGCAGAAGCAGCGACACCCAATGAAAGAATTGATGATAGAAGCTTTTTCATTAGTGGTGTCCTCCCTCTGTATGACCGCCAAAGAATGTCATTCCGTGTTCTTTTGACGTAAATTTACCGGCGATGTAACGTGTGTCAACCGGTGCCAATGGAGTACGCTTGTTCTCTTTGGCTACTTGTTGATAGTAGTTGTTGTCCAAACGGAACATATCCGAGTGTTGATAAGCGATCAAAAGATCCAACAATTCGCTTACGCCGGTCTCTTTACGTTTTTTCATCTCTGCTTTCAACGTCGCGATAGAATCGTGAACCGCAGGTCCGAAGAGTTTTTCAAGCTCTTCGATCGGAAGACGCGTAGAACCTTCGATAATTTTCCCTTCAGCATCGAATTTCGCAGGAGATTCGGTCGGAGGAATATAGTAAACGTTTGGCTGAGTACCGTAATCGGTACGCAATCCGATCGCTACTTTGTATTTGTGTACCAATTTATACACTTGTGACTCTTCATCATCCAAGAATCCGACGAAACGGATACGTCCGACACATTGTTGAGCACATGCCGGCGGAAGCCCTTGCTCGATACGTGGGAAACAAAGGATACATTTCTCAGATTTAGAGATTTTCGGGTTGAAATAGATCTTTTTATAAGGACATCCCGCGATACAGTAGCGGTATCCCTGACAACGATCAAGGTCAACAAGGACAACACCGTCTTCTTCACGTTTGAAGATTGCGTCACGCGGACATGCACTCAAACAACCCGGGTTTGTACAGTGGTTACAAATCCGTGGAAGATAGAAGAAATAGTTGTCTTGCGGGAATGCACCGGCACCTTGGTCTTCGTCCCAGTTTGGTCCCCATGTCGGTTCTACGTTCGGACGGAAGCTTGCACCACCCATCAATGAATCGTAGTTGTAATCCCAGGGTACCCCGTAATCGGCTTCAAGATTAGGGATAACACCCGGCTGAAGGTCACCGGCAGCATCGAATCCGCCGCCAAGTTCCATCCAGTTTTTAGGGTAACCGGTACCCGGATACGTCTCGACGTTATTCCAGTACATATATTCACGACCGTTGCGGTTCGTCCATTGTGTTTTACATGCTACGGTACATGTTTGGCACCCGATACATTTGTTCAGGTCCATTACCATTGCTAATTGTCTTTTAGACATCTAAACCCCTTACACGTTTGCTTTTTCGTAGTTCACGGCGCCGTCGTATGCGTACTGGTTACCGTCCCAGAGACCACCGAATTTAAGGTGCCCCCATCCATCAGCCATTTCAAGCAGGTTCAATGCAGTTGGTACAACTTCATTGTGTCCTTTGTTGAATTTATACATGTACGGCTCCCATCCATGTTCCATTACCAGGCCATCAGCCGGTGCGGAAGAGGAAAGTTTCGCCATCGCGAAGAATTCACCGAGGGCATTGAAGATACGGATCGTATCTCCGTCTTTGATCCCTTTGGCTTCGGCTACGACGCGGTTGACCTGAATTGCAGGGACACCGCGTTGGAGGCGCAACAACGTACGTGACGTTTTATAGTTCGAGTGGATCGACCAGCGAGCGTGCGGTGTCATGAATACGTACGGATAATCTTTCGATTTCGGACGGATCCCTTCCATACCGGTGTTGGTTGCCGCACCCATTTTGATGTACAGATCATGGTCAACGTAGAACGTTTGACGCCCGGACATTGTCTCAAGACGTTCGAATTTATACAAATGATATTCCATTGAGCTGTACGGACGGTCTGAATACAATGGTGAAGATTTTGCCGCTTTTTCGTTGATCAGCAAGAATCCGCCCACTTTGTACATTTTCTCCATCGTCCACGGCTCGTACTGCTCACATTTTTCCAATGCGGCTTGAACGGCCATTTTGTCCGTTCCAAGGTAAACTTCACCTGCACCCTCAGATTCAGGGTCAGTATTGGTGTACTCTTTGTGGAAAATCGTCAAGTCATGGAAACCTGGTTTAGCGTACTTCGGATGATCTTTGACTTTTGCTTTATCGACATTTTCAGGACGATTTGCAAGTTCTTCCATTTTCTTCGCGAGGAAAGTAAACATGGACCACTCATCCATCGCTTCACCGATGTTTTTAAGATCGGCAACCGGCTGAGCCAGGTTCGTGAAACGGTGGTAACCAGGACTTGTACGAAGGTCGTATACTTCGTAGTGTGATTTAGCCGGCAACAATACGTCTGCAAACTGTGCTGCTTCGCTCATGCGGTAATCGACGTATGCGTAGAATTTCATTTTCTTCAAGAACGCTTTACGGTATTCACTACCTTTGTTACGACGGAATTTAGAGTCGGCTACGATCAATGCACAATCCGGCATCCACCACGGTTTGTTGACATTGCCGTGTTTTGATTCAAAGTTAACTTTATTGTTTTCACCCTGCCCAAGCATTTCAGAAAGAACAGCCATATACTCTGTTTTGCTCATACCGTTTTGGGCACGTTTAACGTCTTCATCGCTGAAGTATTGATCAAATGTTTTCATACCTTCGCCGAATACAAACTCACCGACGAATCCAGAACCGAAACGGGCGTTGTATTTACCGCTAAAGCCTGAGAGTGCACCCAGACCGGAGAGGGTAAATTCATTTTCGGTGTTCAATCCGCCGTATGGTCCCATACGTCCGGTCAAACCACAGATAGAAGCGATATTCCAGATAGAGAGGATACCGTTGAAATATTTGTTGAGCGAGAAACCGGTTGTGATTTCGACTACTTTTGGCAATGCGATGTCGCGAGCCAGTTGGCGAACCGTATCCGGATGGACACCGGTAACTTCTTTGGTTGCTTCCGGAGCAAATTTCGCTGCCGATTTTTTCAACATTTCGAATACGGTTGTAACCGTACGCTGTTTTCCGTTAACGTCCGTAATCGTCCATGTTCCTTCGAGTTCCGGTACGATTCCCTGCTCATCAAGACGGAGAGATTTGATCGAAGATCCTTCAGTACCCGGCATCAACGCAACCTTGCCGGTTGCTTTGTTCATGCTGTAGAACTGCTCTTCGAATTTATGGTGATCCTCTTCATTCGCAGCATGTTCCATATCGGAACGGCGAATCATTCTTTGCGTATTCACATCAACCAGGAACGGAAGGTCCGTGAAAATTTTCATGAATTCAGGTTTGTACAGTTTATCGTTCAGGATTACGTTAATAACGCTCATCGCAAGGATGTTATCCGAACCTGCTTTTACCGGAATCCATAGGTCAGCCGATTTAGCCGTTGCATTGAATTCAGGAGTAATAACGATGATTTTTGCACCGTTGTATTTTCCTTCCCAAACGAAGTGAGCATCCGGAATACGTGAAACCGATGGATTTCCGCCCCACATGACAGCAGTATCAACGTTATACATGAAATCCCATGTACAACCGACGTTACCTTCGCCGTATGCGATCGCCGCACCTGAGAACATATCCCCGAGGTAAGAAGAAGGATAAATACGGATAGCACCGAGCTGAGTCGAGAAACGAAGGGGTGCACCACGGCGACCCTCAGTCAAAAGACCGGTACCGGCGTGAACCATCAATTTGTCCGGTCCGCGTTCAGGATCGGTCATACAATTGAAAATCTCTTGACATACGCGCTCAGCCGCTTCATCCCAGCTTACACGTTTCCATTTGCCTTCACCACGTTCACCGACACGAACCATCGGATAAAGGATACGGTCTTTTTGGTACATTACTTGAGAGTGTTGAACCCCTTTGTTACATCCGCGTGGATTGAAGTCAGGGATTTTTGCGTTGATGACCGGGTAGCGAGCCGATTGGTTTTCACGGGTTACGACACCGTTATTCGACCATACTTCCCATGCACAGTTACCTTGACAGTTAACACAGTGGTAAGCAAAACCGTGTTCTTCTTTTTTCCCGTACGTAAACGAAAACTCGTTACGGTACATATCTTCGGTATAGTTGGTGTTTGGGTAGTTGTTTTTCCCGTTCTCAACCGAAATTACGTTGGTTTTTGCAAACAGTGACCCTTGTGAAGCCACAAGTGCCGCCGTCATTCCTGATACTTTGAGGAAATCGCGGCGTTGATTGTTCATTACTTTTGTCATTTTTACCCCTCTGCCTTAACGTTTAATCGGAAGGTTCATATCGTTACCCCAAACGTCCCAGCTTCCAGTGAAAACTTTGACATTCGGATATCCGAGCAATTGAAGCGCTGTAATGTGCTCGGAACCGCGTCCTGCACCTACTTGACAATACGCATAAATGGTTTTGTCCGGTGTTACGCCATAACTATCATAAACTTTTTTCAATTCATCCGCCGATTTAAACGAAAGTTTATGATCAGCATCGGAAATACGGCTCCATTCAATCAATGTAGCGCCCGGCACGTGTCCGCCGCGTGCAACGTTGTCCATTTTACGTTCACCGATGATTTCCGCCATACCGCGAGAATCGATGATCACGTATTTGGAGTTTTGACCGTTTTTAAGGATATCTTCCATTGCATGTTTGACTTCGTTTTTCTCAGCAATCGCTGTAAAGTCAAGTTTTTTGGTATCGATCTTATAGTTTTTTGGAGTATCTACTTCATCACCTTTAACAACGAGAAGATTTTTTTCGACTTCAGCCATTTTAGCTTGGATCGCTTTCATATCGTCGCCGGCTTTTTTGATCGACGCATCAAGAGCTGCTTTGTCCGCACCCTCTTTTTTCAGAGCTTCTTTATCCGCTTTTTGTGTTTTTTTGATCTCTTTGAGCTGAGCATTGAGTTCATCGTATTCTTTTTGAGCCGGATCGATTGCCATGATAGCCGCACGTCCGCCGTTCAATACTTTGACGTTTTTGTGGCCGTAGCTTTTGAAGAATGAGTAAACACCCGTCGCATTCGGTCCTTTATAGTCATCGTATGCGATAACGGTCATATCATTGCTGATTCCCTTACCGCCGATGTATTTTTCTGCATCGTCTACACAGCGATAGAGCGGAGCACAATGCATCGTTCCGTCAATATCCGAATGGTGCAGGTGGTGAGCATACATCTCTACCGACCCTTTAATGTGACCGAGTTTATATACGTCCTCATTGTCACCAGTAACAAACATCACTTTGGGATTGCCGATCAATTTGACCGCTTCTTCGGCGGAAATAAGAATGTCGTTATTCTTATATCCGTCTGCTGCCATTACGGTAGCTGCCGACAGTGATGCCGCAACACATAGTGTTTTAAGCAATCTGTTCATCCGTGCTCCTTCTTTATTAGTATGCACCCCACGGTGCAATAATTAACGGAATTACCGTAATCATTATAGGTCCGAGACTCTTAATAACTCTTAAATTTCCATCACATAAGTCTCAAAGTATTACTATTTGTTACAATAATATCACATTTTTTTTACTTCATCACAATTGCGGTGAGTTACTATTTTTATGTTGTATGAAACTTTTGAATTTCCCTTATACATTGTTTTTAATACTCAGAGTTTAATAACTTTTTGATACTATGACAATTATTTTTATTCCTGAAAGGAGACGCCGGATGAGCACAGTGGAGATTAACACTGCCATCGCCGATCAAGATACGGCCAAACTAATCGAACTTCTTGAAAACAAAAATTTGCCGATCGAAGACGTCGAAACCATCTACAATGCGTTTACAACCCATAAAGAAATTGTCGGTCAGGTAGCCATGAACCTGTCCTTACGAACATCGGTATACGAGCGGGAAAAAGAATACAGCCCTGTTATGGTTCGACTACTAATAGACATATCACAAAATCCAGTCGATATGGGAGCACGCTGGGCCGTTGCCAAAAATCCGCACACTCCGGTTGAAGTGCTCCGTCATTTATCGAACGATTCTATTAATCTTGTCCGTGCGCTTGTAGCGGCCAACCCTAACACTCCGTCCGATGTACTCGAAAAGTTTTTTAACGATGAAAAAATCGTCCGAGACGGACTCTCCGGTAATCCGAATACACCTCCAAAATTATTAAAAATTCTGTGCGACGATAACGATAAAATGGTTCGCATGCGTCTTGCTGAAAACCGTTCGGCTCCACAGGAGGTCGTCACAATTTTATTAAGCGATAATGACCCGGATGTTCAAAAAGCTGCCGCCGCCAATCTGGAGGAACGACAATGAAACGGCGTCATGAAGAAGAACGAAGCAAGTTTTTGGCACTCGAGAATCATTTTCTAAATACGTTTTTTTCAGGACTTTATTTAAGTGCAGCAGACTTTATTGCTATCGGGAAGGAGAGTGGGCTTGAATTGGAAATGCATTCACGTGAAATGCTCATCAAGGATCTTCTCAACGAATCGGACAAATCCGGAACTCTGGCCAAGGTCATTGCTTCCCTGAACCATCTAATTGATGAACGGATCAATGCCTATCATCGTCTCAGCCTCGATTATCCCGGCGCGAGTGCTGCCCTCTCCCGTCTCGCGCAAAAAGCAACCGGAACAAAATCCCTTTTGGCTCGAGAAAGTCGAGGTAACCCGTATGAATACTAAAGAACTGACCCTTGCGCTGCATGCGCTTCCCTATCCCGGATTGTCACGTACCCTTGGGGAGCTCAAGCTTGTTTCGGATGTAAAAGTCACCGGAAATAACGCACAGATCGAACTTTTGACACTCAGTGATGATTCTTACCTCACCGTAAAAGCAGCTATTGAAGGGGCTTTTGGCAAGACATACGCAACTCTCGATATCCGGAAAAAACAGCTAGCCCAAAAAGACACTAATTACGGCAATAGTATGTCTCCGAATAACCGGGCACCGTATGCCAAAAATGTAATTGCCGTTACCAGCGGAAAAGGTGGAGTAGGAAAAAGTACCGTAAGTGTCAATCTGGCAATTTCACTCGCTCAAAAAGGATATCGGGTCGGATTATTGGACGCAGACGTTTACGGACCCAATGTCCCTCGACTGACCAATACCGATCTTGAACGGATCAAATGGAACGATGAAAATAAAATTGTTCCGAGTGAAAACTACGGTCTTAAAATCATGAGCGTCGCCCTCACGACCCCTACGTCAGACACTCCGCTCGTATGGCGTTCTTCCGTTGCCGTATCGGCACTGATCCAGTTTCTAGAAGACGTTGCCTGGGGAGAACTCGATTTTATGGTTATCGATATGCCTCCCGGCACCGGAGATATTCAGCTTACTATGGCTCAGGAGTTGCCCATTACAGCCGGAGTTATCGTCACCACGCCTCAGATGGTTGCCTCAGACGACGTCAGTCGCGCTATCCGAATGTTCCAGGATATTCACGTTCCTATTGCCGGGCTGGTTGAAAATATGAGTTATTTTATTGCACCGGATACGGGGAACAGATACGATATTTTTGGTAATGGTGGAGGGGAACGTCTGGCGGAACGCTACAAGGTCAATCTATTGGGAAAAATTCCATTGGACATGGCGATACGAGAAGGTTCGGATAACGGAGAACCCCCGGTCGCACTGGGAAGCGACCTATCGAAAGGATACTATCGAACAATAACCGACGCGATGCTGTCTTCGGTTTCTTTCAGACTTTAACCGCTTACTCTTGCGCACGAAGTTGTGCGTAAAGTTTTTCGCTTGCATCAACATCGCTTCGCGAAGGCTTTATGCGAACGGACAAATACGTTATTCGTCCATCCGGATGGATTCTTCTCATAGCCGTTGCGTAAACCCAATAAAAACCGTTGTCTCTTCTGCGGTTTTTGACGAAACCGGTCCAAAATCCCTTATTACGTAAATCATCCCATAAACCTTTAAAAGCAATGCGCGGCATATCGGGATGTCGAATAATATTATGAGGTTGACCTATTAACTCTTCACTCGTGTATCCTGCAATCTCACAAAAAGATTCATTGGCGTAAAGAATAATCCCATGTTCATCCGTTTCACTGAGAATATAGTCTTTGTCCGTAAAATACCATTCGTTTGTATTCTGATCTTTGACAATACTGGACATTGATTCCCGCCCTTTGATGATTTGATTTCGAATAGTATAACAGAAGATTAACGATTCTATCCCTCAAAAGAGGAATAGATGAGAGGGAAAAGAAAAAGTATTATTTAAAGATTTTTTTAAGATCCACTTCGACAGCACCCGGAACCGTAGCGATCGTCATGAACTCTGACATCGTCAACAACGGATAACTGATTGCGATGTAATACTTTGCGCTAAGTGCTTTTGCTTGTCCATTTTCGATGAGTACCGCCCAAGGTAAAAGCTCAGCATTCTGTGTGCCGATTTTTTTAACGAATCCGTTTGTACGGCGATCCATGTCAACGAATGCGACGTAACGGTCATCTCCAAGTTTTACTACCGTTGTTGTCCCTTTGGCTTTCTGTGCTTTAGCGACCAGATCAGCCGTAGTTCCTTCTCCGACAATACTCATGTCCTCGTAATACGGCATTCCAACCATAAAATGGTATCCTGCTAATCCGTCAAATTCCCATTTGTCCGTTGAGTTCTTCAGTGGACCAAACGCTTTTTCCAGTGCAGCAAGAGCATCCGAAGACGTTTTATGATTATATTCTTTTTGCATGAATGCTTTACCAAAATAAACCGGATTAGCAATACTGATTTGATTACGTTCTTCGTCAACCAATAGACGCCCTGCAGCGGCCAATCCACGGTTAGGTTTGTTGGCCATTGATTTCATAGCCGCGTTAGTGAATAATACGGTAGTCCCTTTTTCAAACGATTTGTACGTTCCGAGAACTTCAAAACCGGCACTTTGAAGTTTTGATTTGGCTGTTGCGACATCGACATAAGTAGCGATTTTATACGTCGCAACCTCTTTTTCTACGGCAACGCCTGCTTCAGCAGCCGGTGTCGTACCTGCACAACCGCAAAACGCGATGACAAATGCAGTGGCGATGAGTGAAAAGAATTTTTTCATAGTTCTTTAGCTCCCAATTCTTTCATAATATTGATAATTTCGGCATCAAGCGCATGGATTGAGTCGACCATTTTTGGATCTTTGATCCCCATAACGGCAATCCAGTTTTCAAGTTTCGGCATACCTACCATCAACTTATTAGTCCCTTTGTCAACATACATGTACATTGAACACGGTGCAAAGACTCCCGCATCCGGACGCCCTTGGTTGAAGATACTTTCGGAGAATTTGAAATGGCACAATGAATACACCCAGTACGCGTCAAAACGTCCGAATTCAACATTGTTATCGGTCATTGCCCCTTTGATATCTTTATATCCGGCAATAATGTAATGATTCGCTTCAAATTTTTCTTCAAATTTACCTTGGAAATCGCTGATAAAGGCATCCAAACTTCCTTCAAACGGAACTTCAAATGTCATCATCGGTTTTTCTGGCAAGGCTTTGTAATCTACCATTTGAACGGTAGGACTGATCTCTTTTGCGATCATGTTATCCAGATCGGTAAAAGACGCAATGAATTTCTCACGAGTTTCTTTATCTTTTGCTCCAACGATATCCAGCATCGTCTCTGGCATAACGTGACCTACATAGGTTTTATCTTCACTCTCTTTTTTGTAAACGTGAAGGTTGAAAGGGCTGAATCCACCGAGTGCAGGTTCTTTCATCAACAATGGCCCGATAACAGAGTCGCGTGTGACCGAAAAGAACCCAAGGTTATCCAGGTTCGTTCCGCCGTATTTGGTTTTGTACGCATCGTTAATACGTTCATGCGGATCTGAAAGCACAAAACCGATTGTTTGAATCTTTTCATTGACCAAAGTCATGTGTTCTTTCTCTTTGTCACCGTTCGCGACAAAGAATTTTGCCCCTTGTGCACCAAACGCCATAGATGCAGCCAATGACAACGCTGCAGCACCAATCAATAATTTTTTTAACATTCGATTCTCCTTGAAAATAATCGCCTTGAGCTGGCTATTTACAGTACCCTTTTTTAAAAAGGACCATATTGTATCACAAACTCATCAAATAAGCGATAATCACAGTTCAATAAAAGTGATCTCTAATTATTGCTTTAAAATGTGAGGAAATTGTGAATCTCTCCCCTTAGGAGAGAAATTGATTTTAGAAGTTAAAGTTAAGTTGGATTGTAGCCGCTTGTTGACTGTGTTTTGTTTTAATTGTAGACGCTGTATAGGTTGTTGCACCGGTTTGTACCATAATACCGTATTCGTCCGTTACTTCAGGAGAATAAACGTATGCAAGATCCAGCGACGTCGTTTTAGTAAAAGCGTAACTTCCACCAACGGTATAATGGTCTTCTATAATTGCTGGGAATCCCAATTCGTTCATGATATTCACTAGTGTCCCAGCATATCCTTGATCTTTAATTGGACTAGTAGCGTGATTATAACCAGCTCTTAATGCCCAATTATCTTGTGCATATTGATAACCGAGCATAATAACATTTTGGTCAGACCACTTAAAATCTTTATATCCATTAGCATCAGACCACTTGATTTTTTTGAAATCTATGGCAAAAGTATGGTTATCCATTTTATACGATATACCCGCGCCCATTTCTGCCGGTTGTTCAAGATTATCAGAAAAATTACTTGCCGCCATACCTGTAAAATCAGCCATTGCTTGTGAAATCTGTCCATTATATTTCATATCTATAGTCGATTTATATGAAGCACCTACAGTAAAATTTGAGATTTCATATGCTGTACCAACGGTATATCCGACACCAAAGTCTTGTGCGACTCCTCTAGTTGAACTTTTACTACCACCGGCATATGAAGTATCGTAGTTAATATCTAATGATCCATACTGAAGAATAGGAGCAATTGCTAGACTAAACCCATTTGATTTATAAGCCAAAGGAACAACAAATTGCATTAACTGCAAATTTGTCATCATATTATAATTTACATTTGTACCACGGTAGTCTGTACCCATTCCGGCAACACCGTACATTCCAACGCCCCAATAAAAATTATCAGATACTTTTTGCGCTACGGCAACCGTCGGTATGACAGAAAGATCTGCGTCACTTTTACCCTCAGTCCCACCTAGACTACCAGCTACAGTAGTCCGAACATCTGGCATAAAAACAGTACCGCCAAAAGACACTTCAGTATTCTTAACACTTGTGATCATTGCAGGATTTGTCAATGCAGATTCTGCACCATGAGACATACCGATGCCTACTCCACCCATACCAACTGCTTTTGCACCTACACCGATCATAGCATCACCATTTGTCGCAAAAGCAGATGTTGAAGACAATGCTATTGCAGCAGCCACAGCGATTTTAATTGAACGAATCATTAACTCTCCTTCTTTCAGGCATTTACAGCCTTAATTGCACTATTATAGGAATCAGAAAATAAATCGGTACTTAATAAGAAAATAGCTTTGCATCATATTTTATTATAATAGATATTTATATTATAATATGACGAAACATACTGATACAAAATATACAATCTTACGTCAAAATTGCGATTTATCCTGATATATAGCATAAACACAATAGTTAATATGTTGTAAATGAAAAATTATAACATTGCTGTAAAAATATAAGATGTGAGGTTTTGTAACACAATTGTGAGATTTTTTTGATTTATTAGTTCAAAAAAATACTAAAAGGATTATTATGAAATACTCTTTTCGCAAAAATCAGAAGCAAAGCAAACTAAGATTAGTGAATTAAAAATGAATTATGGAACTATCCTACCCAAGAGGTGAACATAATCGTTGCTAGGGAAAAGGGAACAGATATAGAGCGGTAGATGGTAATACGTTGGTTTCATTTGTGTTGCAGTTATTATTTCGCCAATTCAAGTTTAAAGTGCAACACAGAAGAAAAAAGAAGTAGCGGATAATAGAAGAGGTTAGCTGCGATAGAATAAGTGAATTATCCGGCAAGATAAGGGCACTTATGAGTTACCGACAGCTA
>JBFXFU010000013.1:0-61557 GCA_050178755.1 Sulfuricurvum sp.
CTTTATATCCCAATAAAATAACGAATTCGTTAAATCCATAATAGCTGTATATTTTCATTATATGCCAAAGAATAGGTTTGCCTCCGATTTCAACCATCGGCTTCGGTCGTATATCCGTCTCCTCGGACAAACGTGTTCCGTACCCGCCCGCTAATAATAAAACTTTCATTCTAACCAACTATTCGCGTTATAATTTAATAAATAATTTTAACCGCTAATTACTTAAAGGCACCTCTAATAACCTCATTTGGAATCATCTTATTGTACCCATTCATTTTTTACCCTCAAGGGGCACAATGTTTGACTTTCATTTCGGTTTGACCGAGGAAAGTTGGATGAGATTTCTGCTTTTGTAGGAGAAATCTCATCCAATTTGCCCCTTTAGGTATTTTGTTACATCACTTTAACCTTCTGAAGTCTTACCAGCTGCTCGTAACGGAACAGATTGTAGGTTAGATTGAGTAATCCGATGAGCGAATCGATCCTCTTTTTACCAATGCCTTTAAGGTTGAGTCCGTTATTCATCGAGTTGGTCATGTAGCCAAATACATGTTCTACCCGTGAGCGGATTTTTGATTTCATATGATTGTGAAGCTGTTGCTGGATTTCGATGGGCTTGTTCCGATATCCCTTTTCGTGGATATGGCTTGTGCAGTTGATCGATTTTAGATAGGTCTCGATCTTTTCACTTCGGTAAGCACTGTCGGCATAGGCAACGTTATCGTTCTCATCGAACAGGTTCTCGGTTTCAGTTGAATCGTGAGGAGCAGCACTTGAAGTTGAAAACTTCGTAATCAGCTTCGTCTTCATGTCGGCGTTAACGTGGTTCTTGTATCCGTAATGGCGTTCACCGTTTTTCTTCATCCATCGTGCGTCACAGTCTTTTTGGGAATGTTTCGCTGGATTACTTTCAAACAATTCGGGTGTTGTCTTTCCCGGTTTGATCGTTTCATTCTCTTCACGGCTGTTACGCTGTCTGGGTACATTGACAAACGAAGCATCCACAATGCTTCCCTCTTTGGCAACGATACCGTTGGATATTAGCGTTCGGGTAAACAGCTCGAACAGTTTTTTAGAAAGATTATGTTTCTTGAGATTCTCTTTGAACAACCACACCGTCTTTTCATCTGGTACCGGATCACCGATCTGTAATCCCAGAAACTGCATGAACGATAACCTATCTTTGATCTGAAATTCGGTTTGTTCGTCTGAAAGATTGTAGTAGCGTTGCAGAATCAGTATCTTGAACATCATCAGCCGGTCAAACGGAGGTCTTCCACCGGGAGCTTTGGGTTCAACCGCCAATGCTTCTTCGATAGGACCTCGAAACATCTCCCAATCGATCACTGCATTAAGCTTTTGAAGCGGTGGTTGATGTTTATTGATCAGCTCCAACTGATACTCGTAATCAAACAACCCTCGCAGCTTCTTGCTCATTCTAAACCTCGCTCTTCTGTGGCATAAGTATCTTTATTTTACACAACCACCACTTATCTCCTTTTGAGATTGGTTTTTAGAGGTGCCCTTGAGTATTAATCAAGTTTTTAAAAAAAATCTTATTTATTACACTATCGGCATTGCAAAGGGTATGCGCTTTCTCCCATCCACATTTGGCAATAGCAGCCCCTTCTTCATGATGCTGATGATAATAATGCACCTTCGCGATCAGATCGTCCAGATCGTCAAAGTACACCACCTCTTCTTCGGTATACAGTGCTTCATATCCGGGGATACGGGGGGTAAATGTCAGAACACCGTTTCCTGTCAAATGAGCAATCCGATCCGAACTGTACAATTCCACATCATTACGGCGGCTGTAGTTTAACCCCATTCGAGCCTGTGAGAGAGTCTGCATATACTCCGCACCGAAAATACGGGGTTGCCCGAGACATCCGGCAAAACGGGTATTGATATCCGACAGCTGCTCAGACAATGTGTTCAAAAATGCCTGTCGCACAGGATCTTTATAATCGGTACCGCAAAACAGAAAATCGATCGGCAAATCATCGCTCTCGAAATTTCGATAGATGTCGATGGACGGATCGACGATATTCGGAAAAAAAGAGACTTTCGTCGTAGGGGATGCAAATCTCTCCAGCCATTCTCCACCTGTTGTTAGAAACAATGCGTCGATTTCGGCAATCTTCCCTTCGATATTGATCACGTTTCGTTCATTAAACATCGCATCGACGAACCACATCGCGATTTTGATCGACGGAAGCATTTTCCGGATTTCACGCAGCGTCTCTAACGTGATCAGCTCCGCATGTGCCATCAACAGCAGATTGGGACGGATATTACGGCATGTCTCGATCAATCGTTTGTTCGTTTTACCGACTCCCCATTTTTTCGAACCGAAGATATTGGCGCAGCGGGCCGTATCGCGATAGCTGAACGGATAGACGAAATGACCGTTACGAACCAATCCCTGATGGATTTTATAATCGGTAGCGTAATAACTTTGACCGTCTTTGAGATAATTGTAACTGGCAACATGGACGATTTTCATTGCGTATCCCCGATCATTTCTAGTAATCGCTTCTCAACCGTTTCGGGATCGATCTGCTTCATACAAATATTATCGTCACACCGTTTACGGAAGCACCCTGCACACTCGACCATACTCATCACGACACTATTGCCCTCTTCCGGCGGAAACCATTTCGACGAGAGTTGCCGCGGACTGAACAACGCTACAAGCGGAGTTTTGACGGCATACGCCAAATGCATGGCACCGGTATCGTGACAGATTGCACCTGTACATAACTGTAAAAAACCTGCACTTTGAGCGATCGAAAATGCACCGCAAAAGTTGTAGGCATGTTCCAAACCATTGATAATGGCTTCCCCTCGTTCTTTCTCCTGATCACCTCCGATCAGTGCGACGGCAAATCCTTTGTCATGTAAGGATCGTGCCAATTTTTGCCACGATTCCAGCGGCCACATATTGGCAGGAACATTCGTCCCGATGACCAAAGCGATCATTCTTCTCTCTCCGAAACAGCGCAACGCCTCCGGCTGCGGAGACTCTGTTTTGATCGGATAGTCAATGTCGCCTACAATGCCGTTGCGTGCCATATTCCGGACAAACCGCTCGCTTTCTCTGAGCGGCGGATAGAACATCAGCTGCTCTTTGGCAAAAAGCTTCGTCATCCCCTCATCCCATCCGAAACCACTTCGGATACCGAGGACAAAACGGGTGATAAACATATTCCGCAAAGTTTTGATCAAACCGTAGTTTTGGGGAATTTCGATATACAAATCGTAATGTCCCTCTTTTAATGTTCGAATACCGCTTTTACGGTTCTTTTTATCGATGAGGTGGATAGCATCGAAAATCCCCTCTTTGACGATGACCGACAGATTCAACGCGGTCGCATAGGTCGTCACAAACTCCAATTTTGCATTCGGATAGCGTTTGCGGATCAACGATACCGCCGGCAAAGCGACGATCGAATCGCCGAATGTCCCGATACGGTGGAGAAGTATCTTTTTTGGATCGTGGTTAGGAGCAAACAGACATTTTTGAACCGCAGTGATCACGGCATGGCGCATCGCCAGTATTCCCTTGACGTAGCCGATTTTTAAACTCTGAATGGGGGTCATCGAATCATCTCCTTATAAATCGCTACCGTTTTATCCACCATCTGCAGCAGGGAGAAATGCTCTTGGATATATCCCCTTCCCTCAAAACGCAATTTCGAAGCATCCATTATTCGCTCCGCCAAAACTGTACTCTCACCGACAGGGACGAAATACCCGTCCACCCCTTCGCGTATGATATCGAGAACACCGCCGTGATTGGTAGCGATCACCGGCGTACCCATCGTGATCGCTTCGGCAACGCTCCGTCCGAAACTCTCCGGCTTTTTCGAAGCGCTGACGATAACATCGCTTAGAGCATAGATCTCCGCGACTTTGCTCTGCGATCCGGTGAAAACGACCTCATCCGCCAGATTCAGTTCTTGAACCAATCCTTTTAAAAGATCGAAATAGCTTTGTTTGTCTTCCCTCACACCGCCGACGATCAAAGCTTTGACCTCCGGCTTCGTCTGTTTTACGACGCCGATGGCTCGGATGAATGTTTCGAGATCTTTAAGCTGAGTGATCCGTCCGACCGCCGAGACGATGAACTTCCCGTTCAAACCGTATTGGTCCGAAAAACTCTCCATAAAAGCTCTGTCCAGATTGTCCGGATTGAATTTATCCAGATCGATTCCTCTGGGGATGATAGCGATCTTCTCATCGGGGGTTCGGTAGTGTTTTTGGATATAGGTTTTGATCGCGCCGCTGACGCAGATGACACGATCCCCTTTTGTCATGATTTGGCTGTAAAGACTGATACTGTTAAAACCGTGAACAGTTGTCACAAAAGGGATATGAAGGGTTTTGTTTGCCAGATAAGCGAGCCACGCCGGAATGCGGCTGCGAGCATGAATGATATCGGGGTTGAGTTCTTTGAGAATCCGACGCAATCTCCGCATCCGGGAAAAGACGTTCAAAGGATTCTTGCTGCACACATCAGCATAAATATGGCGGCCGCCGTCCGCTTCGATCTGCGAAACCAATGTCCCGCCTTTACTGATCACGATGCTTTCATTTCCGCGTAACACCAATTCGCGGCTTAGTTCTACGGTTCCCCGTTCAACTCCGCCTTCATTCAATTCGGGGAGTAATTGTACGATTCGCATCTTCAACCTTCTCCCCTTCACGATAAATCGTCTAATTATACCCTATCCGGCCACTCCGGCAGCCCGGATATAGTGCGAAAAATCGATTTTTCGCTTTGCATTACCGCACGTACCGTCAAATACGTGTAAATACCCATCGGTTTCCAAGCTTTTCACCAATCTCACAAACTTGTTCCGCCCATCCGATTTCAACGGAAGTATCTCGATACAGGCGTCACCGAAACCGACCGCCTCGGAAATCATCGAGGTCGAATCTTGAGTAATAAAAACGTATTCGCATTGCTCCAAAAAATCGGGAATCGGATTAAGGGGTGTTTTGGAGTAGATAATTCGATAATCACAAGGAAGTGATTCAATCATCCGTTCAATACGAGCAGAAGTCCTCGGCGATGTCGTCACCGCTATTTCGTAACCACCGAAACGTCTGGATATCTGCTCCAACGCTTTGCTAAGGGCAGTTTCATCAATGCTAAAGACGGAGTTGTCTCCCCCGATCACGATTCCTACGGATTTTTTAGAAGGAACGTATATTTTCTTCGGTTCCGGATAACTGAAATTAGCCGGAATGCGGATAACGTTGGAGCGTTCCGGCGGATTATCGTGCGATTGGGCGAAAATGATATCGTATCCATCGTAACGATACCCCTTCGGAAGCATCATACTCACCGATTGTATTCCCAACCGACGGGCAATGACTTTCAGCGGATAAGCGCACGTCGAACCGGCCGATACGACATAATCAAAACGTTCATCCGGTACATTACATTCAAAAAGAGATGCGCTCAAAATACCGAGGCGGTCTAAAAAATACGAAACCGGTTTATAGCGTTTGTTGATGTACCGGACAGATGCGATATGGAATTCGGCACCGATCAGTCTTGCAAACGCTATGGACTGGTTCCGATGCCCGATTCGCGCGTCGTCTAGAATTAATACTTTCATCCCTTCTGCCTTTTTCGATATGACAGCATCTATTATAACGCCTTTTTTCTGACCGTCCGCGTCGAGTATTCAATAGAAATGAGGATAAGGTTCGGTATTTTGTGATAAAAAACTGTTAGACTCCTTTAAGATTCATAGGAATATAATACCGGGAATTTTTTTTTGGAGAAAATGTATGAAAAAAATTGCTCTTGCAATGTTGTTCGCTGGTGTATCTTTGATGGCTGCTGACGGTAAAGCTCTTGCCGGTAAATGTGCTGCGTGCCACGGTGCTTCTTTTGAAAAAGCGGCTCTTGGAAAATCTGGTATCGTTAAAGGTCAATCAGAAGCGGCTATTGAAGCTTCTTTGAAAGCGTACAAAGCTGGTACACAAAACAAAGCTGGTATGGGTGCCCTTATGAAAGGTCAAGTTGCTTCTATGTCAGATGCAGATATCAAAGCAGTTGCTACTTACGCTGCTAGCGTAAAATAATTCTCCTCTTGTTGCGCTTCGCGCGACAAGAATCTCTTTTTATTACTCTTCAATATTTTTATTCGGGTTTATACTCTTTTTTCTTTAGTGAATTCTCTTTTTTTCGCTGCTGTTCCGCCGCATCGTTTAACTCGTTCTCATCGTCGTACAGTACCTGATTCATCATTTTGGTTTCATCGTCGAATTGACCGTTTTTAATCCCCCACATAAATGCGGCAAGAGCAACCGCGCCCAGGAACAACGATGCACCGAGCATCATGGCAATTACCCAACCGTCCATTATCCGTTTCTCCTCATCGGTATGTAAAAAATCATTTATAGAGCCAGCGAACCCGCATCGAGTTACCGACCACCAATAATGAACTAAACGACATCGAAATCGCCGCAATGAGCGGAATAATCCATCCCGCTACCGCAAGGGGAATCGTGATCGAATTGTAAATCAAAGAGAGTGCCAGATTTTGTTTGATGAGACGGTAAGTCCGGCGACTGATCGCAAATGCTTCGGCTAACGACGTCAACGAATCGTTCAACAGTACCACGTCGCTTACGTCAATCGCAATATCGCTGCCGTTACCCATGGCGATACCGATATCCGCTCCTGCCAATGCCAGCAAATCGTTGACCCCGTCTCCCGCCATGACGACAATTTGCCCGTTACTATGGGCATTTTCGATAAATTCGGCTTTCTGCTGGGGAGAAAGGTCCGCATGCACTTCATCCAACCCGACTTCCGAGGCGATCCGTAATGCGGAAGCTTCATGATCTCCCGTAAGCATCACAACACGAAGGCCTGAGCGTACAAGCTCCGCAATAGCCTCTTTCGCACCCGGTTTCGGCAGATCCCTTAATTCATACATCGCGGCCAATTGACCGTCCAAAGCAACGTAGAATACGCTATGCCCGCTTGAATTCTCGACATCGATTCCGATATCGCGCATCAACAGGGCATTTCCGCCGGAAATCATTACCCCACCGATCCGGCCGACGATTCCCCGTGCCGGAACTTCCCGGGCTTCTTCCAATAAGGTTTTTCCCGCATCGACCCCCTCACGTTCCAGATACTGCACGATACCGCGACTGATAGGGTGTTTGGAAGCCGATACCAGCGCATACAGATGGGCAGGATCAAACGGAGCCGTTTGCTTCGCGGCAACAACTTCAGGTTTACCCTGTGTAATCGTTCCCGTTTTATCCAATACGACCATCGTCGCTTTGGCAATCGTTTCAATCTGCGCAGAAGATTTAAACAGTATCCCCCGTTTGGCACCCAATGCCAATCCGACCAGTGAAGCAACGGGCGTTGCCAGTGCCAAAGCGCACGGACAGGCAATGATGATCACCGAAATACCGACCATCAGTGCCCGGTCAAACGAATGGGGCCAAAAATACCATGTCAAAAATGTCATCACCGCCAAAAATAAAATGGTCGATGAAAAATGCTGTGACAGACGATTGGCCAAAAGTTCGATTTTCGGTTTTTGGTTCATCGCATTTTCAAGAAGATTCACCAGATGCGAGAGGGTCGAGTGGGCAAAATCTTTGGTCGCGCGGTAATGGATCAATGCATCGATGCTGGTCGTTCCGCTAATGATCGTATCACCCGGACGCTTGAAAATAGGATCGGCTTCTCCGGTCAGATTGCTTTCGTCAAAACTCCCCTCTCCGCTGATCACTTCTCCGTCAATGGCCGCTTTCTCTCCGGTTCGAATCCGAATGACGTCTCCGGCTTTCACTTCGTTGACGTTGACTTCCCGGATAACATCACCTTCGAGAATACTCACTTCGGCGGGAATATGTTTTCCGATGACATCAAGCGTATCGGCAGCATTTTTTCGGCTCAGCACCTCTAAAAACTTGCCGAATAGTACAAAGGTGATAATCATCGCTACCGAGTCAAAATAAGCTTCCCCTTTTTCGAATAATGTGATGTATATGGAATAAAGATACGCCATGCTCGATCCCGTAACGACCAGCATGTCCATCGTTACCGAACCGTTTCGCAACCCGTAGTAGGCACCCCGGTAAAATACCCATCCGCTGTAAAAGAGTACGGGAGTTGCCAAAACCCATTCGGCCACGTTCAAAATGGTTTTAATTTCCTGCGTAATACCGGTGAAATATCCGGCGTATTGCGCAACCGCCACCCACATCATGTTCATCGTCGCAAACGTTGCAACCGCCATCCGTAAATAATAATCTTTACGTTCCCGATTGGCACGGACTTCCTGAAGCGTCGCATCGTAAGGAAAAGCATTGTAGCCGATCGCGCGGATCATATCGATGATGGAGGAGAGACGAACGATTTCAGGGTCCCAGAGAATACGGGCTTTATTATTGGTAAAATTGATATTGGCTTCGATAACACCGTCCATTTTATACAGCGCTTTTTCATTGAGCCATACGCATGCCGCACAATGGATACCTTCAATGATCAAGGATACCTGCGATAATCCTTCATCCGTATGCGTCACAAAACGTTCACTGAAAGCGGGAGTATCAAAATTAGCACTCGCTTCAAATTGTTCGGTTGGCGGTGTGAGGGTTGTTTCTCCCATCTTTGCGTAAAAACTGTCCAATCCCTCATCTTTAAGCAAATGAAATATCCCCTGACACCCGTTGCAGCAAAATCGGTATTCCCCATCGTGGATCATCACCTCATCGCCAAATTCCAGATGGCAGTGATCACATTTGACTTTGGACATATTCAAATTTTCCCTTTTCCCGATTTTTGACTACTTCATCGAATCTTCCGCATACTCCCTGCATCGCAATATAAACCCCTTCCGAAGCATAGCGTGCGGTTCCGATTGCCATAGCCAGATTGGCCGTAGCTTCGATAGGATCAATTGAAAAGGGAATCATGGCTCCCGTAAAAACGACCGTCTTAGCGATCATTGCGGCTTTCACGGCAGCAGCGCTCAAATGCATCGTATCGGTTCCGTGAACGATGATAAGGCACTGATCCGAAGCGTTGCGGATAGCATCGACTAAACAAGCTCTGTCTTTGTCATTCATTACCAGTGAATCTTTGTAAATGATTCCGTCAATCTCTATCCGTTCAGAGAACGTCTGCAAAATCGTCTCGATCGCTAAATCATCATTAGGAACAAATAATTCACCTCTAATGGGATCATACCGCTTATTGAAAGTCCCTCCGGTATTGATGATACGCATTGTAGGCCTAATAACGGATACCGGTTGCGCTGCGAACCTTCTCGATTATCGGAGCGGCCGTTTCACGTGCTTTAGCCGCTCCGTGACGTAAAATTTCGCGTACTTCGTCCTGATGGGAAGCAAAATATTCGCGCCGTTCACGATAAGGACGGAAATATTCCCAGATGACATCATGAGTATAGAGTTTGAAGTGTCCGTGTCCCTCTCCCCCTTTTTGATACCGTTCTTGCAATGCACTGCGTTCTTCATAATCGAGAAAAAGCTTGACAATGTTGTAAACATTACAATTTTCGTACTCTTTGGGGTCTTCCATCGGAACCGGTTCCGTTACGATTTTTTTAATAATTTTCGACTGGATTTTCTCTTCGCTGAAGATTGGAATCGTATTGCCGTAACTTTTGGACATTTTCTGCCCGTCGATACCGGGAACCGTAGCGACGTTTTCATCCACGCGAAATTCCGGCATTACAAAAACCTCGCCGTACTCGTTATTGAATTTCAGGGCGATATCCCGTGCGATTTCGACGTGCTGAATCTGATCTTTTCCAACCGGAATGACTTCCGAACCGAATAGCAAAATATCAGCTGCCATTAAAACAGGGTACGAAAACAGACTGTGATTCGACGCGATCCCTTTGGCTACTTTGTCTTTATAGCTGTGGGCACGCTCCAGCAATCCCATCGGCGTAAACGATGAAAGCACCCAATACAGTTCAAGGACCTCTTTGACGTCGGACTGTACCCAAAACGTACTTTTCTCCGGGTCCATCCCAAGAGCCAGAAAATCGGTCGCCGCCTGCATCGTCAAATGAGCAAGCCGCTCTCCGTCGTTTAGACTTGTCATCGCATGGTAATTGGCTATAAACGCAAAAACGTCATTTTCATTCTGTGATTCGATCATCGGTCGAATCGATCCGAAATAATTTCCGATGTGCAAATCACCGGACGGTTGGATACCTGTTAGAACACGCACTTTAACTCCTTAAACTGAAGTTATTTTACCGCAGAGCCCCTTAAGCTTCGTCTTAAGAAAACTTGTGTTATATTTTTTTCGAATTCATCCTAAAGGACTTAACATGAATGTACAAATTCGTTCCAAAGAAATTAAACTAACCCAACATCTGAATGACCACATCGAAACCGCCATTAGTAATTTTAAACGTTACCATCTTGACATTACAACCGTAAACGTTATGATCTCGAAAGAGAAAAAAGAGGTAGCAGTCGAGTTTGACATGCATATTGCCCATTCGCAACCCGTTGTCATTTCCGATTCCGACGAAGATCTTGACACTGCGATCGACAAAGCGATTGAACGTGCGAACAAAGCGTTACGCCGCTTGCACGATAAAGTAAAAGACCACCATGCTACCTCGTTACGTGAAATCGAGGTTGCCGAAGCGGAGTAATCCGATGAATAAAATCAATATTGTTTGCCCTCATTGCGGAGGGGTTAATGCCATTCCGGTAAAAGAGAGCTATACCAAAGCTTCATGCGGTCACTGTAAAGGTTCTTTGCTTGAGACAAAACCGAAAAATATTGACGGAGCCGGATTTGAACGGTTGATGGTAAACGATGAGCGATTGATCATTGCCGATTTCTGGGCTCCGTGGTGCGGTCCGTGCCGCAGCATGGCCCCTGCGTTTGAAGAAGCGGCACGCAGCTTCCCGCTCAAAGTGATGTTCGTCAAAATTAATACCGAAGAACAACAATCGCTAGCGGCACGCTTCGGCATCCGCTCGATCCCAACCGTCATCGCTTTCAAAAACAATCAAATGGTCGATCAGTTCAGCGGGGCACTTCCTGCTTCTGAAATCATCCGATGGGTACATGCCCAACTTTAATGGGCGTGTTAACCTTCTTTCGTTACTCTTCCGCCATTACAAAAACCGTTTTATAACAAATAAGGAAAAGCATGTATAACTGGATTCTCTGGTTTCATATCATCTCCATGGTCTCGTGGTTTGCGGTCCTCTTCTACCTGCCACGCCTTTTTGTCTACCATGTCGAAAACGGGACAAACAACGGTTTTGTCGAAGTGGTTGAAATTATGGAGATGAAAATTTACAAATACATCGGGATTCCGGCATTCTGGGCGACGTTTCTCTCGGGAATTACCCTGATCGCTCTTTCCGGAAACCATTACGGTGTCAACGTCTTTGCAATGGGAGGATGGATGCATGCCAAACTCGTTCTGGTAGCAATCCTGATTGCCTATTTCTTTTCACTCGGACGATATCGTCTCAAACTCAAAGAAAATACTGCGTATAAAAGCGGGAAGTTTTTCCGAATGTACAACGAAATCCCGACATTACTGCTGATGGGAATCGTGGCATTAGTTGTCATCAAACCGTTTTAACCTTCTTCTCCAGTTTGTTAAGGAGAGGAATAAGCGGCCTTCCCTTCTCTATTCTCAGAAGGGATCGGAAAAGTAAAATTATCTTTTGGGTCTGCGTTTCTGATTCTTCGCCTTCGCTTTGAACAGTACCGGTGTCCCTTCGAAATCGAACATCTCTCTGAACTGATTTGTCAAATACCTGCGGTAGCTGAAATGCAAACCCTGCGGTTTATTCATGATGAGCGCGATCCGCGGCGGACGGATATCGTACTGGGTTCCGTAATACAGACGAATCGTCTGACCGTTGATGCTCGGGATCGGATGCTTGCGCTGGGCAAATTCCAAAACCTCATTGATACGGGCCGTCGGAATACGCTGAGAATACGATTCATTGATTTTGAGCAGCATCTCAAAAATCTTGTGGATACGCTGCTTTGTCATTGCCGAAACGGTGATGATGGGAGCATAGCTGAGAAATTTGAACCGGTCACGAACTTCTTGGATGATTTTGTCATAATCTTCTCGAGGTGCCATGTCCCATTTATTGAGTACGATCAAACATGCCAAACGGTTTTTATCTACAAAACCCGCAATCTTTTCGTCCAAATCTTTGAACGGTTCGGAAGCGTCCAGCACCAGTAGCGCGATATCGGCCGCTTCAAGCATCTCTTCGGTGCGCATGAGGGCATATTTTTCTATTCCTAAAATTTTGCCCCGTTTCCGAATCCCGGCCGTATCGATAAAGGTAATGGTTTTCTCTTCGTATTCGATCGTCTCGTCGATAGGATCGATTGTCGTCCCGGCCACATTGCTGACGACGGAACGGTCTTCATTAAGTAACGCATTGAGCAGAGAGCTTTTCCCGACATTAACACGCCCGATAATGGCGACTTTCATCTGATTAAGCTCACTCTCATCGATCTCTCTCATCGGCTCTTCGATAATTTCGGCATCCTCATCCGCCTCGGTATCGTCATCGTCCCATCCCTCATCATCGAACTCGTCATCACTCTCTTCGAAGTTTTCCACGAACGCATCAAAAGCATCCATCTCATCGGACTCTGCAGCTGGGACAATGATATCCGTTTCCGGAAGCTGTGCCGATATCCAGTTCAGCAGAGCATTGATATGTCGGTTATGCGCTACGGAGATACCGAAAATTTTATCCGTCCCGAACTCATAATATTCCCACAGTTTCTCATGCATTTTGTCATTATCGATCTTATTAACGACAAGCGCAATCGCTTTCCCCTGAGCCTCAAGTTCGTAAAACAGCTTTTTATCTTCTTCTTCCGGAAGACTTTTCCCATCGACCATAAACAAAACGATATCGGCTTCCTGAGCGGCGCGCAAAGATTTTTCCTTGATCTTTTCGTAAAGTTCGCACCCTTCGTCCAAACCGCCGGTATCAAGCAATTCGACTTCTTTCTCCAGAATGGTCGCCGTCCGTTTTTTGACGTCTCGCGTCGTCCCCGCCATTTCCGACGTAATGGCGTCACGCTGTTTAAGCAAGCGGTTGAACAACGAACTTTTACCGACATTTGGACGGCCGATTATGGCTAATTTTTTCAAGATTTCAACCTTTATTGGTATAATGGATATTTTATTATAGCGCATGAGCCCTTATGAGAAGAGGAGGAACTTTAATGATTCATTATAACTGCGAACAATTTATGTCCGACATACAGCATTTAGGTCGTCTATGCGATTCTTTCGAAGCCGATACCGTCGTCGGAATTGCCCGAGGCGGCGTAACCCTTGCTCATGCATTGTGCGTCAATTTAGACGTCCGGAATCTTCAAAGCATCCGTATGGAAAGTTATGACGGCCAATCCCAACGGAGTGATGTTAAGATTTTTGGTTCATGTGATTTCTCACGTTCCAAAAGAGTCTTGATCGTCGATGATATCGTTGATAGCGGAAAGACACTCAGTACATTATTGTCTTTATTCAGCAATCA
Organism: Sulfuricurvum sp.; assembly: GCA_050178755.1. Taxonomy (GTDB): domain Bacteria; phylum Campylobacterota; class Campylobacteria; order Campylobacterales; family Sulfurimonadaceae; genus Sulfuricurvum. The sequence continues at coordinate 13,582 of JBFXFU010000013.1, forward strand.
GTATCCGGATATTACGTTCAAATCCGCCACATTGTATACCAAATCAAGTGCTTTGATTCAGCCTGACTATTCACTTTACGAAGCCTATGACTGGATTGACTTTTTTTGGGAACGCGATTATTTAAAGGCGAACTAACGACGAAATTGCTATAATCGCGCCCAACTACCCCTTCAATAACGACGGTCGGTGTCTTCAACGGTCACTGCGTCAATAATATTTTTCAATGAAAACCAAAAAGCAAAAGGGATTACTGAATGCCTAAAGAATACATTTTTACTTCCGAATCGGTTACCGAAGGACACCCCGATAAAATGGCCGATCAAATCAGTGACGCCATTCTTGACTACATTATCGCTCACGACACCAAAGCGCGTGTAGCATGTGAAACACTCGTATCCAACGGATTCTGCGTCATTGCCGGAGAATTAAAAACAACTGCCTACGCACCGATGCAGGACATTGCCCGTCAAGTCGTCCGTGAGATCGGCTATACCGATGCTACCTACGGATTTGATTATCGTTCGGCTGCCGTATTGAACGGAATCGGCGAGCAATCTCCCGATATCAATCAGGGAGTCGATCAGGCCGATGGCGAAATCGGTGCCGGCGATCAGGGGCTCATGTTCGGATATGCCTGCCGAGAAACCGATGTTTTGATGCCTCTTCCGATTTACCTCTCCCACCGTTTGGCAGAGCGTTTGGCACAAGTCCGCAAAGAGGGAATTCTCCCTTATCTCCGACCGGACGGAAAAACGCAGATCAGCGTAAAATACATTGATGACAAACCCGTATCGGTTGAAACGGTAGTCGTTTCGACTCAACACGCGCCTGAAGTCTCACAAGAAAAGCTTCATGCCGATGTCATTGAAGAAGTCATCCGAAAAGTTATTCCGGACGATCTGATGAGTCCGCACATCGTGTTCCACATTAATCCGACCGGTAAATTCGTTATCGGAGGTCCCCAGGGAGATGCCGGGTTGACAGGTCGTAAAATTATCGTTGATACCTACGGCGGTGCTTGCCCGCACGGAGGCGGAGCTTTTAGTGGAAAAGATCCGACCAAAGTGGACCGTTCAGCCGCCTATGCGGCCCGTTATGTTGCCAAAAACCTTGTTGCTTCCGGTGCATGCGAACGTGCTACGATACAAGTATCCTACGCTATCGGCGTCGTTCAGCCTATTTCAATCATGGTTAACGCACACGGAACGGCTGTCGTCCCGGAAGAAAAACTTGAAAGATGCGTTCGTGAACTTTTCAATCTTACACCGCGCGGAATCATCGAATCTCTGGACCTTCTTCGTCCGATTTACCGTCAAACTGCCGCCTACGGTCATTTTGGCCGTGAGCTGCCCGATTTTACTTGGGAAAAAACCGATAAAGTAGATGCTATCAAGGCCTATCTGGGCCTATAATATAAACCTTTCCAAACCAAATTTCCGATTATGATTTTGACTCCTAGCCGCTTTGTTGCGGTCGGGTATTCCCTAAAGCGTTTGCCTGAGTAACAATATAGACTTTTTACTCCTGATCACCCCCCTTTTTTTAGGTCTCTTTAAATTAGTTCTGTTATAGTTACCGGGTACTTAATATTACCAAGGAGAATCCATGGCAGTAGTCATTAATGATACCTGTATTAACTGCGGCGCTTGTATTGATGAGTGTCCTGTAGAAGCGATCGTAGACGAGGATGATAACCCAACGGGAGAAGAAATCTATTACGTTCACGGTGACAAATGCGTTGAGTGTGTAGGTCACCACGACGAGCCGGCATGTGCGACTGCATGTCCGACAGAGGGTTGTATCACATGGGATGAAATCGGTGCCAGCCCAGCGCATCGTGAAGATATCACGGCAGAAATGCGTTCTTCTAAAGCGAACGTTGTTAACTAATTTCTTCTAAATGAAAATCAGAAAGCTTATTGCTTTCTGATCCTCTTTACTGTCCTATTTTTATTTTTTTAATTTTATCTAAATTATTTTTTCGGTATAATTCCACCCTATTTTTCACACAATAAAAACAGGAGAACTGATGGAACAAACATTGTCAATCATCAAGCCTGATGCCGTTGCAAAAGGTGTCATCGGTAAAATTTTGGATCGCTTTGAAAGCAACGGATTGCGCATAGCCGCAACAAAAAAGGTACAGTTGAGCCGTCAGGATGCAGAAGCGTTTTATGCAGTTCACCAAGCACGCCCTTTCTTCAATGATTTGGTAGACTTCATGGTAAGCGGACCGGTTGTCGTTTCCGTACTTGAAGGAGAAAATGCCGTACTTAAAAATCGTGACCTTATGGGTGCAACCAACCCTAAAGAAGCTGCAGCTGGAACAATCCGTGCTGATTTTGCTGAAAATATCGATGCTAATGCAGTACACGGAAGTGACTCTCTGGAAAATGCGGCAATCGAAATTGCTTTCTTTTTCTCAGGACGCGAAATCGCCTAAATCATGAAAATACCTTTTAAACGACTGGGGCATGAGCCTCTTGCTTTTGAGGTAATTCGTGACAATGCTCGTTTTTCGGGAAATATATTCCTGAAAAAAAGCAATCTTGCCCAATTAAACGGTACAATTACAGGAAACATTTCGATATCGTGCGATATTTGTGCCGAGCCTATAGAAAAAAATGTGGAAGAGGAAGTAATTTTCTACCTTTCAGACGGAATTTTCGAAGGCCAGGACGAAGAATACGACGTTGTAGAAATCGATAAATCGATAATTGACATGGATGAGATCTTCTATTCGGAACTGGAACTGATCAAAAGTGATTACTTTTGCTGTTCAGAATGCGAAGGAAAATCTCTCGACAAAGAATTTTGACGGAAGCAATCCTTCCGTTACACGCTTATGGCGTTTAAAATCAAAACAGAAAGGACAAAACGATGGCAGTACCTAAAAGAAGAGTGAGCAAATCTCGCGCCGCAAAACGCAGAACTCACTATAAAATTTCTCTTGCACGTCCGGTCAAAGACAAAGACGGCACATACAAATTGCCTCACTACGTCAACCCGACAACCGGTGAGTATAAATAATCGATGATCAAGATTGCAATTGATGCAATGGGAGGGGACTTCGGTCCCGAACCAATTGTAAAAGGGACCCTTGAAGCGCTCAAGGAGAAAAATTTCGAAGCAATTCTTGTAGGTAAAAAAGATGAAATTTTATCTTTATTACCCAAGGGCTATAAAGATAAAATTTTAATTGTTGAAGCGGATGACGTCATCGACATGGGTGATGCCGCAACCGATGCGCTAAAGCGTAAAGAAAGTTCAATATATAAAGCAATTGAACTGGTGCGTGAAGGAAAAGCGGACGGCGTAGTCAGTGCAGGGCACAGCGGTGCGACAATGAGTCTGGCAACGCTACGCCTCGGACGTCTCAAGCATGTATTGCGCCCTGCACTTGCCACCCTGATGCCGACTCGTAGCGGACAACGCAGCATTTTAATGGATGCCGGGGCAAATGTCGACTGCAAGCCGGAACATCTGTTTCAATTTGGTGTAATGGGCTATTACTACGCAAAAGACATGCTCAAAATTGACGCTCCGCGAGTCGGTCTTCTGGCAAATGGCGAAGAAGATTCAAAAGGGAACGAAGTCACCAAAGAAGCCTTCTCCATGCTCAAAGGAGCACGGGGATTTGTTGGAAACGTAGAAGGAAACAATATCTTCGACGGTTCTTGTGACGTTATCGTGTGCGATGGCTTCATTGGGAATCTCGTTCTAAAAGCATCAGAAGGTGTGGCATCGACCATTAGTTATTTTATTAAAGACTACATCCGGAAGTCTCCGATTGCGATTACCGGGGCTTTGCTGATGCGAAAAGTTTTCAATCTCCTAAAAAAAGAGATTGATTACGCTGAAATTGGCGGTGCCCCTCTTATCGGTATCAAAGGGTGCGCCATTGTAAGTCATGGGAAAAGCAATCCCAAAGCAATCAAAAATGCTATTTTTCAAGCCATACGTTATGTAAATACAGGCATAAACGAACATATCGAAAACCGCCTCGAAGAATTGAAACAAAGTTAATTTTTTTCCAGGTACGAAAGGTAAAGATGAGAACATACGCGGCATTTCGCTCTATCGGAGCATACGTACCTTCCAAAGTGCTCTCAAACTCCGATTTGGAAAAAATGGTCGAAACCAGTGATGAATGGATTACCAAACGTACCGGAATCAAAGAACGGCATATTGCCGCCGAAAACGAAACAACGAGTGATATGGGAACCAATGCCGCTAAAATAGCTATTGAACGTTCCGGTATCAAACTCGACGATATCGATATGTTGATTTGTGCAACGATTTCACCCGATTATTTTTGCATGCCCTCCACTGCAGCCATCATAGCTACCAAGCTCGGATTGAACCGTATTACCGCATTTGATATTTCAGCCGCCTGTACAGGGTTCGTATACGCGCTCAGTGTCGCCAAAGCTTTCATCGAATCCGGAATGAAAAAAAACGTTCTGATCGTCGGTGCTGAAAAGCTTAGTTCTATTACCGATTACACCGACAGAGGAACTTGTATTTTATTCGGTGACGGGGCAGGAGCAGCCCTTATCAGCGCTACTAGCAACACTGATGAAGCCATTATTGATATCCATACCGGTTCTGACGGTTCATTCGCCGATTTGCTCATGACACCAAACGGAGGAAGCGGTTCAGTCCATGATGAACTTGATCGCGAAGCGGCAGGTTGCTTTATGCGGATGAAAGGAAACGAAACGTTTAAAGTTGCCGTGCGCACCCTCACAAGCGATGTTGTTGACATTTTGGAGCAGAACGATATCACATCTTCGGCCATCAAACACTTCATTCCCCACCAAGCCAATTACCGCATTATCAAAGCGGTTGGTGATGCACTCGCACTTAACGAAGAGCAGGTAGTATTGACTGTCGAAAAATACGGTAATACGTCCGGTGCTTCTATTCCAATGGCGATTAACGATATTTTCGAATCGGGTCGTTTGCAGCAGGGCGAATTGATGCTTCTTGATGCATTTGGCGGCGGATTAACCTGGGGAAGTGCCCTTGTCCCTTTTGCAGGTAAAACTCTAAACTAAACCTATTCAGGCTACAATACGTCACACAAAAAAGGGGACGTATGCTGTTTTCAAATGACTACATTTATATTGAACTTCATGAAAGCCAGATTCCTTGGCTAAAAATCTTCACCCATATACCGCACAAAGAGTTTTCAGAATGTTCATCTGGTGAAAAAGAAGCTATTTGGAATGCTTTGGACATCATCGAAAAAGAAATGCTCTCGCATTTCAAACCGGCTAAAATCAATATTGCATCCTTTGGAAATATGCTTCCAAGAGTTCATTGGCATATTATGGCCCGTTTTGAAAACGATGAGTATTTTCCAGAACCGATGTGGGGACCTCGACAGAGAGAAGGGTTTAAACTGGAAATTCCGATTTCCCCTTTTATAGAAGCAGTGCAGAAGAAGCTTTCATCCCGCTAATGGGGGATGAAAATCAATATTTAGGTTTTTGAGATCGGTTACCGCTGTAACTGCGTGAACGCTCATTGCGATCATTTCCGCTGCGTTCATTGCGATCACCGCCGCGTTCGCCACGATCACCGTTGCTGCGGTAACGGCTGTTTCCACCACCTCCACGATTACGGTTGTTATTAAACCCTCCACGACGATTATTATTATTACCGCCACGATCGCGACGGTCAAGATTATGGAGAATTTTTTCTAAACGTTCAGCAGCAATACCGATCTGATTTGGACCATGGACTTTGTTTTGCTCCATCAATACGGAAATAAGCTTGTACGCAATCTGCTCCATATCATACTCTTCTTTAAGCGCGTCAAGCACCTTGTGAGCTTCATCGTAGATATGCTGTTTTTCGATTTCGGCTAACAAACGCGTCACCTGGGCTTCTTTGACGTCCCGTTTGCTTGGAATATAAGCATGTTCCATTGTCGTACCGACTTTTGAACGGATACGCTGAAGTTCTTTGAATTCAAGTGGAGTAACCAAAGTGATCGCTACCCCTTTTTTCCCTGCACGACCGGTTCTACCGATACGGTGTACATAACTTTCCGGGTCAAACGGAATATGATAGTTGAAAACGTGAGTCACTCCGTCAATATGCAACCCGCGTGCAGCAACGTCAGTTGCAATCAATACATCAATAGCATCGGTTTTAAGCCCTTTGATAACACTCTCGCGGCTGCGTTGTTCCATATCGCCGTGCAAACCTTTGGCCGAATATCCTACTGCCGATAGAACATTCGAGAGACGATCTACCTCTTTTTTTGTACGGCAAAAAACAACGGTTTTCTGCGCATCTTCAGCATCCAAAAGACGAATAATCGCATCGTCGCGTTCTGATTCTTCAATAACGTAATACTGTTGTGTAATATCCGTATTGGTTGTCTCTTCTTTTGTGATCGAAGCAAAAAATGGATTAACCAAAATTCTCTCCGCCAAATGTTTAATCGGAGGCGGCATCGTCGCAGAAAAAAGCAATGTTTGACGTTCGGTTGGAAGATAAGTGAAAATTTCATTAATATCATCCAAAAATCCCATATCAAGCATTTCGTCCGCTTCATCGAGAATAACGGTTGAAGGAGCAAACCCTTTAAGCATATCGCGACTCAGCATATCCAACAAACGTCCCGGAGTAGCAATAATCACTTGCGCACCACGTTCAATCAGATCAACCTGACGACTATACGATGAACCGCCGTAAATGGTGACGGTTCTGACACCGAGATGTCGTCCGAATTTATAGATTTCGTCACTAACCTGATTTGCGAGTTCACGCGTAGGGGTAATTACCAGAGTCTCGATTCCCCCTTTAAGATGCATTTTATTAAGTGTCGGCAAACCGAATGCTGCCGTTTTTCCGGTTCCGGTATGCGCTTGTCCGACAACGTCACGCCCTTCCATAATGACCGGAATAACCAATTCCTGTATCGGACTGGGTTGTTTAAATCCGGCATGATGGATGCTCTGCATAATCTCCTGGCGAAGACCGAAATCTTCAAAAGAAGTGTTTTGCGTTTCTGAATTCATAAATATATCCTTTTGGTATGTACGTACGATGTAGCCACTCTTATCCTCGTCCTAAAAGGCAGGTAAGTCCATGTTACTTTACTCTCTGGCCAACCGTCATATAGCGGCTCGTAAGCCCAAATTTTCAGAGATGCCGCAATGGGTGTCATTACCGTCCCGCGATCTCTACCATGGAGGGCACCTTTTGAAAACTGCATACCCTAAGGTATGAAACTCTAAAAAGGCACCCAAAAATTTCGCCGAATTATACCTTTTTAGAGCATAATTTCTACTGACTGTGTGAATAGCTACGGTATCTAAAGGGAAACTTTAGTTTCAATTCGTGTACTTAATGTTTTAAAAATTTAATATTCAGGGAATATACTTCCAGCTCAACTTTATTAGAGGAGTCTATTGTTATGTATACTGTACGTATGGAAAAAGAGTGTGGATGTTTTAAAAAAAGCGGTATGGAAAATACAAAAACATTTAATACCAAAGAAGATGCATTGACTGAAGCAGAAGCATGGGCGCAAGAGATGAACGAAACGTTTTGTCAAAAACACAATTTCAGTTTTGTTGAAGACGGCGACGATATCGTGATCAAAGTCGCAATGAACTAATTACCTCTTCGGAGGGGTATTCCCCTGCCGAAGCAAGATACCCTACAATTTTTGATTGATTTTTTGAATCAACATCTTTTTTGACCAGATCGCCTCTTTCAAATCCAGCATTTCCCGAACTTCATCATTGACCAATCGGTAATAAACCGTAATCACAGCGTTCTGAGCTCCTGGAGCCAACGGAAACGAATACGTTTTTGAACCCTGAGCCGGAATAGCGTCCTGTTCTGAAAATTTAGCACCGACATGAGGTATTGTCGGTTTTCCGCGTTTACTAAAATATTTGGACGTAATCGAGGTCTGTTCTGTTTTTATCGTTTTACCACCATTTTGGTACTCTACCATGACCACAATTTCACGCGCCCCAAATCCGCTCGGTAAAGCGTGCGGCTGGGGGTTAACCAGGGTAACATCCAACGTAGTGGCATTTTTGGTTGCCTGTACGTTCAATGCCCCTTTCCACATACTCTCGACATGACCTCCCTTGAAACCGTGTTCACGTATCAAACGCTGCATCGGTTTTCCATCGGCAGTACGTAACGTTGCTGCCACACCGCTTTTACGAGGGCTCATATGACAATCAACACACTGTTTGGAACCTTTGAACTCTGACTGCATATTCGTGAAACGCAACCCCTCTTCCGAAGTGTCATTGGCATGACATACAAAACACAACTGATTTGGATTACTGTCCATAAAAGAACGCTGCTCTACTTTATGATAAGGAGACTTGGCATCGGCATACGGCCCGCTCATATCCCCGGATGGCATCCAGCTTACACGATGAATACCCCGTTTGTTTTCCGGTAAATCGTCATGTATTTGGTCAATATTATGACAGACTACACAATTGATCCCTTCACTAATTGTATCACTGTTAAGAGCCTTGTTAACTGCGGTATTTGCATCAAGTTTCATAATAGCGATCGCATCGTATTCTGAACTCGTTGACGTCACTGAAATACGGGGGTTATGACATGCGGCACATTCGATCTTAATAGAGTTGAGTGATTTTCCACTCATTTTTCGCGCTACGTAATCGATCGATTTACGCAAATATTCATCGTTGTCATAATGAGAATTTGCATGCCATGAAGTATCCCACTGTTTAACAATATGACTATGACACGCTTTACATTTTCCGGAATCTTTGAATTTATCACCAACTGCAACCACTTCAGCCGCTTGAACTGTCATCATTGCCACTATTAATGCCGCAAACCAACGCATTTCTTCTCCCTTATCGATGTTTATCCAACCAAACCATCAACCCTTTTTGTGCATGAAGACGGTTTTCTGCTTCTTCGAAAATCAGGCTTTGCGCCCCTTCCAAGACCGTTTCGCTCACTTCTACCCCTCGATACGCAGGCAGACAATGGAGAAAAATAGCTTCGTCTTGCGCTAATGCCATTAATCCTTCATCAACAATGTATCCTTCGAAAGCTCGAAGGCGCTGCGATTTTTCTTCTTCCTGTCCCATCGATATCCATGTGTCGGTCGTTACGACACTCGCACCGCTAACGGCTTCTTTCGGATCATTCGTCAGGATGATTTTCGCACCGCTCTCTTTGGAAAGTTCCATGGCATCCGCAATAATCGCCGGATCGCATTCATACCCTTTCGGCGTAGCTACGCGCAGCTCAAATCCAAGTTTTGCCGCAAGCATTAACCAAGAATGGGTCATATTATTGCCGTCTCCGATATAGGCGACGATAGGATCTTTATCTTTTTCACATTCCATCATCGTCATATAATCGGCCAACAGTTGAACCGGATGATAACTGTCGCTCAATCCGTTGATTACCGGAACTTTTGAATAACGGGCAAACTCTTCTAGCATCGATTGCGCATACGTCCGGATCATGACCATATCGCACATCGACGAAATGACTCTTGCCGTATCTTTAACCGGTTCTCCCCGCCCGAGGTGAATGTCCCGGTTTGATAAAAATAACGCATGACCGCCCAACTGGTACATGCCTACTTCGAAACTGACACGGGTACGCGTTGAACTTTTTTCAAAAATCATCGCAAGCGTTTGATGGGCCAAACGGGGTTTAAACTCTTTCGCTTTAACTTCCCGCTTGATTTCAAGCCCAATTTGAAGGATCTCCAGAATCTCTTCTTTCGTATAATCTTTTAATGTTAAAAAATGTCTCACACTATTCCTTTGATACAAAAAACAATCATATCATAAAAAAATTTCATTAGTTCAAAAGTTGTGCCACTTCTTTAGCATGATAACTAATAATGATATCTGCTCCGGCACGTTTAAACCCGACCATAGTCTCCATCATAACCCGGTTATAATCGATCAGTCCGGCTGCCCCGGCATGTTTTAACATCGCATATTCTCCACTGACGTTATAGACTGCAAGCGGAAGCGTCGACGCTTCTCGAATATCACGAATGATATCCAAATACGCCAATGCCGGTTTAACCATCAAAATGTCGGCACCTTGAGCTTCGTCGGCGAGACTTTCTCGGATCGCTTCTCGACGGTTTGCCGGGTCCATTTGGTAAGTTGACCTGTCTCCGAAACTCGGTGTCGATTCGGCAACGTCGCGAAACGGACCGTAATACCCGCTCGCAAATTTGGTCGAATAGCTCATGATTGGAAGGTTCGAATATCCTCCGGCATCCAAAGCATCTCTTAAAGTGACGATAATCCCGTCCATCATTCCTGAAGGTGCGATCATATCGGCACCTGCACGTGCATGGACAATCGCCTGTTTGGCTGATATATCAAGCGTCAAATCGTTATCAACCGTTTCATGGACGTGATCGAGAATCCCGCAATGTCCATGATCGGTATATTCGCAAAAACACAAATCAGTAACGACAAACATCTGCGGATACGCCCGTTTGACAGCCCGTACAGCGGTTGCGATAATCCCATGGTCGCACAGTGCATCGCTGCCGACGGAATCTTTGACCTCGGGAATACCAAAAAGGATGATCGAACGAATACCGATTTTTAAAAGTTCTTCACACTCTTTCAGTATTTCATCCAGACTCATCTGAAAAACACCGGGCATCGATGGAACCTCACTTTTGATCCCTTCTCCGGGACGAACGAACAGCGGATAAATAAAATCGTCCACACGGACATGAGTTTCACGAACCATGGCTCGCAATACAGGGTTTAAACGGGTACGACGAAAACGCTCCATTTGGTTGATTCCTTTCTTGGGCAAAGAGCAACCGATAACGGTTCTGCTCTTCTATTTGATGAATAAGTGTATCGCGTGTTAGATTAAGAAAAGGAAATTATAATTGCCGTATGAATACGAAACCCTTGTTTGAAAAATCGGCAATAGCCAATCTGCCGACCCGCTACGGGCACTTCAAAGTCCGCGTCTATAAAGAAGGCGTACAGGAGCATCTCGCTATTTTCACCGAAAACTTTGAAAATCAGGAAGCTCCGTTGGTACGCATTCATTCCGAATGTCTTACGGGAGATACTTTTGGAAGCATCAAATGCGATTGTAACAATCAGCTTCACAAAGCTTTGCAATTAATTTCGGAACAAGGAGGCCTTGTCATCTATCACCGTCAAGAAGGACGCAACATCGGCCTTCTCAATAAAATAAACGCTTATTCGCTTCAAGATCAGGGACGCAATACGATCGAAGCGAACGTCGAATTGGGTTTCGCTCCCGATCAGCGTACCTATGATGTGGTGGAGGAGGTTTTCAAGGACTTTGGTCTCACTACGATTCGGCTACTTACCAATAATCCGGCCAAAGTGTCGGTGGTCGAAAACCTCGACGTTACCATCCTCGAAAGAATACCGGTGATTATCGATCCAAATCCGCATAATGAAAATTATCTCAAAGTCAAAAAAGAACAGATGGGACATATCTTTTAAACCAACACCCTCCCGGGGTGCGTAAAGGTCAGGGGAAACCAAATGCGCTATATACTTGCAATACTCCTATTCGCATCCGCCCTCAATGCATTAAGCGGCAATTATAAAGTCGTTTTAGGGGTCTTTTCTACCGAAACCGATGCACAAAATGCTTACCGTCAACAACAAAACGATCCCGAAAGCGTTATCGAAAGATACGGAAACGATCCCTCCTTTCTCATCCACTACCGAAATTCGGGAGATCGTTTTATCATTACGGCAGAACCTTTTTCCAATCCGAAAAATGCCCAGGTTTTCCTCAATAAAATACGTTCGATAGCACCCCATGCCTTTGTCAGTCAAGGCGTCGCCGACAACATCGAGCCCCTTTTACACGATCATCGGGAACTCATACACGTTTCTTCCGATCAAATCCTCACCGATTCTCCTCTCCCTACCGACCGAACTCCGACAAAACATCTCATTCCACAACCTGAGATATCGGAACCTACAAGCGCATCTCAATCCTCAATTCCAGGCTACGTTTATATTTTGTTCGGAAGCATTATTCTTTTGGCCGGGCTGCTAATACGATCGATACGCTTGTCCCAAACCCATAAAAAAAATTATCAAGCTGAAAAATCGGAAAAAGAGTCTATTAAAAACTCTCTTCAGGCAAAAAACGATTTTATAGCCATGATGAGCCATGAAGTACGCGCTCCTATTAATGCGATTAAGGGGATCAGCCATCTCATTCTCGAAACGCCTCTTTCTCCTCAATTGCACAATCAAGTTTCAAAAATACAAGACGCCTCATCTATCCTGCTGACCCTAGTTAACGACATTTTAGATCATTCAAAAATCGAAGCCGGAAAGATTACGATAGAGCAAATCCCATTTGATCTCAATGCCCTATTGGATGATATTTCCAATATCGTCCTCCCGAAAGCCATTGAAAAAAACATTGATATTATTTTCGACGTCGACCGCAGCGTCCCCAATAAATTGATCGGTGATCCTCTAAAATTGCTTCAGGTTCTCGTCAATTTACTCGGAAATGCCGTCAAATTTATCAGTACCGGATCGGTCATCCTACGTGTCGCATCACAGCAAATCAATCGGATCAATCTAAAACTCACTTTCGAAGTCATCGATACGGGTATCGGCATGAACGAAGAACAGATTCACAAGTTGTTCCATTCGTATGCCCAAGGGGATGATACGGTATCACGGAAGTACGGGGGAACCGGGCTTGGGCTCGTTATTAGTAAAAATCTTATCACACTCATGGGCGGAAGTATCTCCGTTAAAAGTGTACCTGGTCAGGGAAGTACTTTTTCCTTCGACGTCAAACTCCATTCCGATCTAGAGTATGAAAAACGCCGCTACCGTCTTCCGACAAAAGAATTGATGTGCAAAAACGTCATGATCCTCGACAACAACACCGAAAATATTGCAGCCCTTCAACGGGGGCTTGAATATTTTCATTACGAAGTCAAAGGTTTTACCAATTCAAACGAAGCACTGAAACTGCTTGAAACGTGTCATTTTGACATGATTTTTGTCGATACCCGTTTGGTGCTCGGAGGTGAATTCAAAAAACTCCTCCAGTCAAAAATCCGGGATAACGACCTCAAAATCGTATGGTTTGGGGAAGATGTCCGAAAAACCGGTGGAGCGATTCTACGCAAACCGTTCAATCAGTTGCACGTTTTAAATATCATCCTCTCGGTATTCGGTTTTATGGATCAAAATCAGCAACAGCAAAACAACATCAAAACCATGAAAACGAATCTAAAAAAGTTTGCCGATCGCACCGTACTCTTAGCCGAAGACAATGAAATCAACAGCTACATCATCAGCGGTTTACTCAACGGTACCGACATTCGTATCCTAAGTGCCGCAAACGGCCAGGAAGCCGTTGACATGGTCGAGTCCCATCCGGAAATCAGCATCATTTTGATGGATATTCAACTCCCTGTCTTAGATGGGTTCGAAGCGGCCAAACGGATCCGTAAAAATCCTCAGCGTGATGCCATCCCGATCATTGCCGTGACCGGGAATACCCTTGATTCCGATATTCAACATATTTCCGAAGCCGGAATGAACGGTCATATCGCCAAACCGATCGACGTCAAAACCTTTTACACAACATTGTACTATGCTTTTGAAAAATCGCCGAAATCAGAGGAAAGCATCCATTCATAAGTCAATATCGGGTAAAATTCGACAATGCGGCAGCCTATTCTAGAGAAAAAGGGAAATATTTGGCCTCTTTATACGATATGATCCAACAGCGTCAGATTAACGTTCCCGAAACCTTTTTTGAGAAGATTGAAGAATACAAAACCCTGCTTGAAAAATGGAACCGGATTCATAATCTCACCGGAGCCAAAACACTCGATGAAATCGATGATTTCATTGTTGACGCCGTCACACCGGTCACCTTTTTGCCTCCCGTCAGCAACGCGATGGACATTGGAACGGGTGCGGGCTTCCCGGGGATGATTCTGGCCATTGCGATGCCGCAGACCCGTTTTACCCTGGTTGAACCCTTAAGCAAACGGGCCAGTTTCCTCCAATTCGTCAAAGCCAGCTTAGGGCTCGAAAATGTAGAAGTACAAGCCAAACGGGTTGAACAACTCGATCCGGTCGCATTTGATCTGATCACCTCCCGTGCCGTCACCGATACGCGCATGTTGCTTCAACTTTCTGAACCGTTTTGTACGTCAGGGACCCTTTTGCTCTTTTACAAAGGGGAAAAAGTGTATGATGAAGTAGACGAAACTCTCGACTACGAAATCAGAGAGATGGAAAATCGCCATTACCTTTTGATCAAGAGATAAGTATGTTAATGAAATTACTTTTATTGGTTGCGGTCGGAACGGTCGTATACTTTATGTTTTTCAAGAAAAAAGAAAACGTTCCTCCGACTTCGGATACTTCATCGGATGAGGCAATGATTCCGTGTGCCCAATGCGGTACGTATGTACAGGCAAAAGAAGCGTTTATGCGCGACGGAAAATACTACTGCTCACGCGAATGCATGGAAGGGTGATTGAAAATGCTATTATTCGGTCATCCTTATATTCCTTCCCAAACGTTTTATCACATAGAGTCGTTTGAAGCCATCCGCAAAAGTCCTGCAAACTCGGTTTTAACCCTTTTTTTCTCGGCAGAAAATCTTGATCTGATTGCTCATCTACGCAAAAACAATATTCGTTTCGGCTTGCATATCCAGACTTTGAGCGAAGCGGTCCTCGGAGAAAATCTCGGGGCTTCGTATCTGATCGTCGATCCCCGCGACGCTGCCGAGATACAAGCCGTTGCCGAACACTATCTTTTCAACGCCAAAGTTCTCGGCTACGTTGATTCAATGGATCATCTGGAGATGCTGATCGAAATGCGTCTTGATGGGGCAATTTTCGCCGAAGCGATCGTCAAAATCACTTCCTGATCAATCTCTCCATACCCGTAAAAGTCCTTGGTCCAGGCAGGCAAGGATTTCATATCCTATCGTACCGACGGCTTTGGCGTATTCGTTTGCATTGTCAAAGACCAGAAGCTCTTCGACGTTACCTGAAAAAGCCGCACTGTCCATCGATATTCTGCCTCTGAGGAAATTTCCGTGCGGCGTTACGTAACGATTGGAGGCTAATCGGTCCAGTCCATTGGCATACCCTAAATCGTACGTTGAAATCACCTCATCTTCCGATGCTTCATACGTTCCGTTGTATCCGACCTTCTGCCCCTTGCGCAAAACACGGGTCGCGATTTTGTTCCCCCATAATGACAAAACCGGTTTAAGATCGGGCTGAACAAGGGTTTCGTCCATTTCAAGGCATCCGTAGAGTGCGATACCGACACGGACCATATCGTCGATGCATTCGGATGAACGAAAGGTACCGGCCGAATTGGAAATATGGAATCGAAGGTTCCATCCGTATCCGCTAGCCAGTTCCATAGCCTTGGATTTGACCGTATCGAATGTTTTACGCTGCCAGTACCACTCACTTCCCAGTGCTTCGGCACTGCGCAAATGGCTCATGATCCCCACGCACACCAGACCGTGAGTCGCCATCTCCTCAAACGCTTTTTCAAGATATTCCGGAACAATCCCGTGACGGTGCATACCCGTATCGATTTTGAGTTCCACGCGTGTCCCCGGCAAATATTTGGCGATCTCTTCAAGAGAATTAAGGGCATAACTGTATTTTGGATTGAGCTGCGTTGAATAATCACCCAGAATCAGTATCGTATCGAAATACCCACTGATCTCATCGGCTTCTCGTTCCAGCCGAACGACCGCGTTGCGAACTCCGTATTGAAAAAGCGCTTCAGAAAGCATCACGGCGCCGTGTCCGTATGCGTTATCTTTTAAAACGGCGGCTATTTTATCTTTTCCACCGACTTGTTGTGCGATAATATCGAGGTTATGAATCAATGCCTTACGGCTGAGCGTAATATATCCCATTATATCCCTGCGGGTGATAGATGGTGCAATTATAGATCAAGGTTAATTAATGCGTTATTTTCCAGCCGAATTCGAACCCCAAAGTTTTGTCCAACTGATTTTTCCCCATCCGCAAAGCGACTGGGTACCCTATCTTGAAGAAGCCCGTGCAACGTTCGTCAACATCGCCAATGCCGTTGCCCGTTATCAACCCTGCTTGATCGTATGTGACGACGTTCAGAGCGTAAAAAACTATTTTGACGAAAACGATAATCTAATTTTCGTCTCCTATCAAAGCAACGATACCTGGGCACGCGATTGCAGCGCGCTTACCGTTTTGGATGAAGAAGGGGAACCCCTTCTGCTCGATTTCACGTTTACCGGATGGGGCGGAAAATTCGATGCTTCTCGTGACAACGGCATGAGTAGTGCGATTGCCGATACCTACGGTGCACCAATGAACGCAATCGATCTGATTTTAGAAGGAGGTGGAGTCGAAACCGACGGTAACGGTTCCCTTCTTACCACGGCCGAATGCATGCTCAATCCCAACCGAAATCCTCACCTTTCCAAAGCGCAGACCGAAGATATTTTGAAAAAAGAATTCGGCGTCGAACAGATTCTGTGGCTCAATTATGGATATCTTGCCGGTGACGATACCGATAGCCACATCGATACCCTTGCCCGTTTTGCCGATGCCGAAACGATTCTTTATGTCAAATGCGACGATCCTCAGGACGAACATTATGAAGCGTTGAAAAAAATGGAAGAAGAGCTTCAAGCCCTTCGCGATATTGACGGCAATCCTTACGAACTGGTAGCACTCCCGATGACGAACGCGATTTACTATGACGATGAACGTCTTCCGGCAACCTATGCGAATTTTTTAATCATCAATAACGCCGTCCTACTCCCCGTCTATAATGATTCCCATGATGACGAAGCTATCCGAATCTGCGAAAAAGTATTTCCCGAACGCGACATCGTCCCCATCGACTGTTCGGTTCTGATCCGACAGCACGGTTCGCTCCACTGCGTCACCATGCAATTTCCCGAAGAGGTATCGCTTCGCTGCTAAAACGCCTCTTTTTACCGGAGCGTCCGATGATAAAACGTCTGAACGCTCTCTCTTTACGAGTGAAACAGGATAGAAAACCCGGTATAGAGAAAATAGCCTGATGCGGCCATCAGAGCCGCTGTCAAAAGTAATTGCTTATACGTTAATTTCATGGCGACAGTGTAACACAAATTCTCTCCCTCCACCCCTACTCAAGCCGTTTAACACTTTTGTAACACTCTTTTTCTAGAATCATCCTCTCATTATTCAAGGACAACAAAAAATGAAATCTATTTATTTCCTTTCACTCGCAGCCGTAGCGGCTCTCGCTACTGACAGCGTAACGATTCAGAAAATTACGATCGAAGCTGACAGCGCCCAAAGCGATGCCACCAGTATAAATGCGGATGAAATCGTTAAATTCTCGCGGCAGTCAGATTTGGGTGAAATGCTCTCAGGAACACTCCCTGAAATCACGCACGTACGTACTACTGCGATCGGAAACGATATTGTTTTACGCGGATTTAAAAAAGACAACCTCAATGTCACTATCGACGATGCCAAAGTGTGCGGTGCCTGCCCAAATCGTATGGACCCGCCGGCAATGCACGTCTCATCCAGCCAAATCGCTGCGGTTGAAGTCAAAGAAGGACCATTCGACGTCACCCAATTTGGGAGTCTCGGCGGAAAAATCAATGTAGTCACCAAAGACCCGCGCAAAGGAATTCACGGAGAACTCACGGGAACCGCGGGAAGCTTCGACTATCTTAAGATCGGTGGCGTTGTCGAAGGGGGCAATGACACGGTACAGGCTCTCGTCGGATACAGCCATGAAACCAGCGGACAATACAAAGACGGTAACGGCCGAACCATGACGGAACAAGCAGACGCAGCTTCAATGGCCACACAGCGTTACGCAACATCCCACAAAAACGACGATGCGTACACCCGTGATAATTTCTGGACAAAAATCGTCGCGAACATCGGCAGCAACCAAAAACTGACGCTTAGTTACTTCGGCGACCGTGCCAACGATGTCCTCTATCCGCGCTATCCGATGGATGCGCTGAAAGACAACACCGATATGTTCAAAGCAAAATACCAGTTCTTTAATCTCGGAACCTACTCCAAAGAGCTGAATATCGAAGCGTACCATTCGAAAGTCACACACGATATGGGAACCGATTTCCGCGCAAGTGCAACTTTGCCGACCACTACAATGGTTTCGTTGGTCGACGCTACGATGAAAGGGGTTCGTACTGAAAATACGTTGGCAATCGACGGAACCGACGTAAAGGTCGGTCTTGACGTTTCACGTCGTAACTGGAACGGTACGAAAGGAACGCGCGCCAATCCGTATACGACCACCCAACTCCCTGATGTCGATACCGACAACGTCGGTGTGTACGCTAAAGCATCACGTTCGCTCGGTGCATTCGATCTGAGCGGAGGAGTACGTTACGACGACACCCGTATCAATGCCGATCAGAACCTGATGGCTACGGCAAAAGACCGAGATTATTCGGATATCAGCGCGAATCTGATGGGACGCTATCACTACAGTAAAGACGGTAGCACCTTCATCGGATTCGGACAGTCGGTACGCGTCCCAGATGCGCGCGAACTCTACTTTGCCGGTGTCGGAAATACCAATCTCGATGCAACCAAAAATCGTGAGTTCGACGTTGGGGCAGAACACACCATCGGAAATTTGCACCTAAAAGGGACGTTCTTCTATAGCGATCTCAAAAACTATATCTATGCTTACAAAACCGGCGTAGGGTCTACCGTTTCGTATGCCAATATCGATGCACTGATCGTCGGGGGAGATTTCAGAGCCGATTATCTTCTCAATAACGACTTCAGAATCGAATCGGGAATAGCCCTTCAGAAAGGGACGAAAAAAGATACCGCCCAGCTCGATGCGTTGAGTACGGCGACGCAAACCGATAGAGATCTTGCCGATATCCCGCCGCTGAAAGGGCGCATCGCCGTCGTTTACGATGATGCGAAAAACTACGCATCGGCAGAATTGATAGCCGCCCGGTCTCAGATATACGATGCCAATAACGGTGAACAGGCGATTGCCGGTTACAGCCTATTGAATCTGAAATACGGTACCGATTTCGGAAATGGATTTTCTCTGACAGCCGGTCTCAACAATGTTTTCAACAAAGCGTATGCCGTAAGTAACAGTTATATCGGGCTCACTACTTTAATGGAAGGGGCGCAACCTCTGATCCTCAACGAACCGGGACGTAATTTCTACGCTACACTCGGATACAAATTTTAATCTATCCCTCCAGAGGGATACAAACGACTCGTCCTCTTTCCCTTTTTACGGGAATTCACGGCCGATTGTGCAAAAACCACTCGAATCCGAACATTAATCCGGGCGTTTTCGCCTTGCTTTCATCCATAACAAACGCCTGAGCGTCACCCAGAGGAATCTCGATCACTTCGATCGACTCGACATCGATTCCACCCCCTTCGTGTCGACGCATCGTTTCATCAATCATAGCGCAATAAAGGGTCTGATGCGCACCGGCAAAGCCAACCGCCGTATAAAACGACGTCACTTTTTCGATTCGATCAAGCGGAACATCAAATCCGCACTCTTCTAAAATTTCTTCCTGAGCAATCTCGACAAGCGTTTTTTCTTTATCGACGATTCCCGCACACAGTTCATAGGTAAATCCATCACCGTTTTTTAAATGTACCGGCGGGCGAAACTGTCGAACGACAATGAAAGCATTCTGCTGCGTATGGTATAAGATGACCGCAACGCTGTCGTGTACCTCTACCATATCCCAGATTTTTTCCTGGCCATCTTGTACGTATCTGATCCGCTTCGGTTTAACGTAAAGGGATTCTTCGCACGGATGGATACGGACGTTTTCAATCATGAATCCACTTTAAAACGGTTTGGGTTTAAAAGTAGCGATGTCGACGTAATAGGTCGGTGCGAAATCGAAATAAGGTTTGTGATGCGGTTTTGATTGGAGAGCCTTATGAAACAACCGATCCATTTTGTCCCGAACCGCCACAAAGGCTTTTCGCTCTTTGCCGCTGAAACCTTCAGTTTTACGTTTCATAACCGTCAACGGATTAATCGGGGTACTCCCTTGATAAACCCCAAAATGCAAATGCGGTCCGGAAGAAAGGCCGGATGAGCCGACGTATCCGATCACCTCACCTTGTTTGACCGACGTACCGTTATGAATACCGCTCCGAAACGATTTCTGGTGGGCATACAAACTGATCAACCCGTTGGAGTGGCGTATTTTGATCGTATTCCCATACCCGCGTGAAAAACCGGCAAAAACCACTTTTCCATCTCCTGTAGCAAGAATCGGCGTTCCCGGCCGCGCTCCGAAATCGATACCGACGTGCGCACGATACCGATGCAAGACAGGGTGATAACGCCGTAGTGTAAATCCGGACGTAATGCGGGGATTGCGCATCGGCAATTTAAACAAAAATGTTTCAAACTGTGCCCCTTTTTCATCATAGAAACGTCCGTCCGTATGACGATAAACCCCATACTGTTTACCGCTTACTTCTACCATAGCGCCATGGACTTCCGGCATTGAAAACGGTTTTCCAAGTCGGTATTTTTGCGTGTAGACCATAACGATCTCATCGCCTACTTTAAAACCGGATTTGAAATTTACTCGCCCTTTGAACATTTTGACAAAAATAGCGGCCAGATTTTTAGAACCGGTGGCTTTGAGAATATCGTTATACGGGAGAGATTGAATGGGGATATAAAGGATTTCGGTCCGCTGTTCGGTCACAATCGGGACCACTTTGAGTCCATAACGATTTTTGGGTTTGAGGTAAATTTGCAACTGTAGCTCGTCATTGACGGGGATCAGAATCTGTCGGATAATCCGTTTTTTATCAAGCACCATCTGACAGTTGGCATTGTACGGAATATCTTCGGTAAGCTTCTGATCTTCCTTGTCCATGTTGTAGTACAAGCCAAGCGGCAGCTTTTTTCGTTCTAGAAACGTTAAAAAACTTTCTCCGTTATTCCATTTAAACGGTTTTACCATTGCGCCGAATAACAAAACGGGCAATAGTAACAACGCTAAAATTCGGCCCATCCCAATCCTTGCTCACACTGCTGTTTTAAGGTCCGTTTTCAACGGAAAAAGAATTAAATGATAGCAAAATTTCCGTTTACAAAGGCGTGATAAGCTATAATCTCCGATATTGACTTTCAAAAAAGGTTACCATGATGCGCAAATGGCTCTTCTTGCTATGTTCTTTTGGCGTTGCAAACGCCGCATCCGTCTCGACTCCGATATTGCAGGTTGAAAAGGATCGTGCCGCCGTTGTCGCCGATAATCTTCAGCCCGGAATGAGCGGATATATTGTCCGAAAATTCGACGATACCCACAGTTCCATCATTGCCAATGCCCGTGTCGAGGAAACCAACTCTGCAAACGGCCGTACGCTATTACGGGTCAGCCAATACGATGGAGTACAGCAAAATGCACTCCCGCACGGCAACTGGACTCCGAACACTTCCGACGTTGCCTATCTGGCCAACGATTACGATCGTGCTCTCTTGATAGCTCCCAATGACGACGCGTACTACGCTATTACCAAAAGCACTCCGGGAGTGGCATGGATCCATCCGGACCGTTTTGCGGCGTATCTCTCTTCGGAAGGGCATCCAACCCCGTTAGTTAAAGATTTTCACAACTATTGTACGGCCAATTCCGTAGGATTACTCTACGTCCAAAGTGCCGATACCCTCTTTACCCTCGATTGCAAAACGTTTGCACTGCTTCAAACCGCCCCGTCGCTTAATGCGGTCAATAAGCCTATGTTGCCGTTCTGGAGCCGTGTTCAAAATATCCGCGCCGCATGGTGGGGAGAGGGAAGCAGCCGTTTGGAGCAGTTCGATCCCTATTATCTGGAACAAATCGCTTTAAACAATCCCAAAAACCGATCACTATATGATCTTTACAAAGCGAAATTTAGTGATAAAAGTGCACTATTGCGCTACTTCGATATTAAGGAATAACCGATGCTCCCACAAAGCGCCATCGATTTTTTTACCGGCCTGCTTGGAAAAGAAAACGTCTACAGCGATAAGGCCCATCTGATCGCCTATTCGTACGACGCAACCCGGGAACGGTTTGAACCCGACGCCGTTTTGTTTCCGCGCCATGAGCAAGACGTCAGCGACATCCTTCGTCATTGTAACGAGCACCGTATCGTTATCGTCCCGCGCGGAGCAGGAAGCGGATTTACCGGAGGTGCTCTTCCGGCAAACGGCGGTATCGTCCTCGCTTTTGAAAAACACATGAATAAAATTCTCGAAATTGATATGCAAAATATGGTCGCCGTTGTTCAACCCGGCGTTATCAATAAAGAGCTTCAAAAAGCGGTCGAAGAAGTCGGCCTCTTTTATCCCCCCGATCCGGCTTCTCAGGAATATTCGACGATCGGCGGAAACGTCAATGAAAACGCCGGTGGAATGCGGGCAGCCAAATACGGTATTACCAAAGACTACGTCATGGCGATCCGTGCAGTACTTCCAAACGGCGACGTCATCAAAGCGGGAAAACGGACGATCAAAGACGTTGCAGGTTACAATATTGCAGGTATCCTGATCGCCAGCGAAGGGACTCTCGCCGTAACGACCGAAGTAACTCTTAAACTTCTTTCCAAACCCAAAATGACCAAAACGGCAATGGGGATTTTTCCGACGGTCCATGCCGCAATGGAAGCGGTCTATAAAACGATGGCCAGCGGCGTTACGCCGGTTGCAATGGAGTTTCTCGATAATCTCACGATTCGTGCGGTCGAGCAAACCTATCACAAAGGGCTTCCGGTTGAAGCGGGAGCGATTCTGGTCACCGATGTTGACGGAAATCTCGAAGAAGACCTCGATTTCCAACTGGATGTGGTCGAAAAAGTATTTCGGGAAAACGGTTGCAGTGATTTTAAAATCGCCCAAGACAAACAAGAAGCAGCCGATTTATGGTTTGCCCGTCGTAATGCCAGCCAGTCGCTATCGGTCTACGGCAGCAAAAAACTTAACGAAGACGTGACCGTCCCCCGTTCCGCCCTTCCCGCGTTACTCGACAAATTCTATAAAATAGCCGACAAATACAATATCAAAATCCCGTGTTTCGGTCATACTGGCGATGGAAACGTCCATACCAACGTTATGGTAGACGGCAAAGACCCCGAACAGGTCAAAATCGGTTACCAAGCGATCGAAGAGGTATTTCAAGCTACCATTGATCTGGGCGGAACCCTTAGCGGCGAACACGGAATCGGTTTGGCCAAAGCACCTTATATGGGGATGGCATTTACCCCTGAAGAGATGGCCCTGTTTCAGTCCATCAAACGGGCTTTCGATCCGAACAATATTTTAAATCCTTCCAAAATGGGGTTGGAATAATCAATGAATCCCCCAAGGATATGGAGGCATCTTAAACATTTTGTTCTGATGATGTTTGATCGTGACATCACGGTCTATGCCTCCAGCCTTAGTTTCTATACGATTTTTACCGTCGTCCCCTTGCTGATTATTTCACTCAGTCTAATCGCCAATGTCCCCGTTTTCGAAGAGCAATACGCCAAGATTCAGGTCTTTATCTTCGAAAACATGATGCCCGGCCAAACCGAAGCGATCGCAGGATATCTTGAATCCTTCTTCCGCAATTCGGTTCAACTGGGCGTCATCGGATTTACGACCATGATTATTTCCAGTCTCCTCTTTTTCCAGAATTTCGAGCATATCGTGACCAAAATTTTCAGCACCCCGGGACGGGGCGTCTGGGAATCGATCACGACGTATTGGACACTGATTACTCTGACCCCGATTATCCTGATCGCTTCTATGAGCTTAAAAGCCTATTTAACGGCTCATCTAAGCGGATTTCTTCTCGGCATTTTTTCGATTTTTCCTTTTCTGCTACTCTGGGGAATCTTTTTTCTGATTTATAAAATTGCCGTTCACGCCAAGGTCTCAACCTTATCGGCCGCTGCAAGCTCGTTCATCGTCGCCATCGTATGGGGAATAGCCAAAAACAGTTTTGTTCAATACGTTTTTTACAACAAAACCTACGCAACGATGTACGGTTCGTTTTCGGCACTGATTTTTTTCTTTTTATGGATCTATGTGTCGTGGATCATCGTCATCTACGGTATGAAATTATGCTATTTGATAAACCGCGCTGCCGAACGTAATCAATCCAACCCCTCCGAGTAACCAAAACGCCCCTTTCCACCGCATTGCCGCAATAGCAATAATAACGGACATCGCAGCAACCCATTCGGGAATAACCACCTTGAATACTTCGGCACTGTCGAACATTTTCAATAAATACGGATCAAGCACATCACCACGAGCAACCGAGTGCAATGCCAGAACCAGAGGATAATAGAGATTGAACACCAGATTCAACCCAACCGATCCGGCATACCACCATCCGAACGTTCCGAAAATTGCCAATCCCAACGGAAGCATGACCAGAAAGCACCAGACATTCAATGCCAAAAAAATCTGCCAGGCTTTCCAATGTCCGTAATAGCGGATAAAAATGAAAATTGACCACACTCCAAAAACACTGAACCAAAATCCCATCGAAAAAAAGAGTCTTGGGAAAAAAGCCAACAACACTCCGACCGCTATCAAGAGCGTCTGTATCGACACGATTTTAACACCCCGGTCATAGAGCCAGTATCCTACAGCCAGCATCCCGAAAGAGCGAACCATTGCCGGATTGAATTCCAACGCCCAAAGATACACCCCCATCAGCGTCAAGATGAACAGATACAGATCACGATTGCCGTGTCGGTAAGGAAAGTAACGGTTTTGAACCGTTCGATATACAGGACGCAGGAGAAAAAAAGCAATTGCCGAGAGTATTCCAAAATGGTAACCGCTGATCGATATCGCCGCACTTAATCCCATGGCCCCGATCAGCTGCTGAAATTCCTGAGTCATCGGGGTAGCAACAAACAAAGCCCCATAGAGTTCTTGCATCGTCGACTCTTCATGCTGCGATGCGATACGACGGTATAACCGTTCTTTCAAACTCAGCTGCGGGTACACCTCTTCGATGTTACCCCGGGCACGAAACCCTTTGAGATATTCCCAGAAGCTTAGTTCTTTGACATAGAGTTCCAACAATACGTCACGCCCGCGTAAATCGCGCAGATATGGAGACATGACGCACCGAACAAAAGCACCGTTATCCAGACGAAATTTGATCGACGTTTTCGGCTTGTTTCCAATCATGCGGATTTCCTGATCAATCACCGATGCACGTATTAACGGATCGTCGAAACGGGTAAATTCATGATAACGGTAGTACTCCCATCCAAGGGAGAGAAATGCCATGAAAAAGAGGAAAAGAATAAATACAAAAGCACTCTTGCGGTCAAAGAGCTCGACGCGCTCAAGTGCCGCCATCAGATGATGGGCATTGAGACGATTTCGTCCCCTCCCACTCCCATATTGGCACTTTTCATATCAACGCTCTCATAGACGATCTGTGCGGCTCCAAACGTCGGACGGTCAATAAAACGGGTGAACTTTTTCTGAAACATCAGTTTGATATGCCCGGTCGGGCCGTTACGCTGTTTTCCGATAATGATTTCCGCTTCCTCTTCGTCTTTTTCGACGTATTGCGATACATACTCTTTTCCAGCCGAACGGGCTTCTTTCTCACGCTCTTTCTCCTCTTTGTAGAGATAAACGTCGTTACGGTAAACGAAAAGAATAATGTCGGCATCCTGCTCGATCGATCCCGATTCACGAATGTCGCTGAGCATCGGTCGTTTATCGGCACGCGATTCAAGACTACGGTTTAGCTGCGACAAGGCGACAATAGGAATTTCGAGTTCACGGGCAAGCATCTTAAGCCCCCGCGACATCTCACTTACTTCCAAATGGCGGTCTTTACCCCCCGTTCCGTTCATGATCTGAAGGTAATCGATGACGGCAAGCTCGATCTCGGGATGACGCCCTTTGAGTTTTCTGAGTTTCGATCGAAGCTGATGAATATTGACCGAACCGTGATCGTCGACGAAAAGTTTCGAATTTCGCATCCGCTCCACCGCATCGTTCAGACGGTTCCACTCCTCAGGATTCATGTCCCCGACCCTCAGCCGCTGTAACTGAATTGACGTTTTCAAACTCAATAACCGCAGCATCAGCTGCTCCGAGGGCATTTCAAGTGAGAAAAAAGCAACCCCTTTTCCTTTGTCCAACAAATTTTGAACCATATTCAGCGCAAATGAGGTTTTCCCCATCGCCGGACGGGCGGCTATAATGACGAGGTCCCCTTTTCCAAATCCCGTCGTCATTTTATTGAGTTCCGCATATCCGGTATCAACCCCGACCAGTACGGCATCCCCGCGAGCTCTCATCTCTTCAATGTAGGCTAATGTCGCGTCGGTAATACTCGGTGCATCTTTGAAATCGGTCGATTGGGAGCTTTGGGTAATTTCGTAGAGTTTTTTCTCGACCAAATCGACGACATCTACCCCTCCTAAGTCCTCTTCAAGCGTGACCCTCTTGATTTCGGTCGTCAGGGTGAGCAAATGACGTTTGATTGCTTTGTCTTTTATCTCACGAACGTAAGCGGAAGTATTGGAAATCGGATTGGTGGTCAGGATTTCGACCATAACCCTCTCATCAAACTTCTGCTTGGCACTCAACTCTTTTTTTAGGAACTCTTCATCGATGGGCAAATCACGATGAGATAAAGCAAGCATTGCTCGAAAAATTTCCTGATGCGCACTCAGATAAAAATCTTCAGGGCTTAACGCTGCTTCGTAATCATCAAACTGCGAAGGCTCAAAAATAATCGAGCTTAAAACAGAGCGTTCAAAAGCGAGATTGTAAAGTGATTCTTCCACTTATTCTTCCTCGGAAGCCATTTTTTCAACCTCTTCAACGTCCATTGAAGGACAATGATCTCGAAGCAAAGCTCCGATCTCTACGCTCGCCGCTATGGCACTGAAGCTTGCCCCAAATGGGGCAGAATCGTTTCGTCTCATCCTTCTTCCTCGGAAGCCATTTTTTCAACCTCTTCGACAAAACGATCGACAAGCTTCTCTTCATCGAGGCGGGCAACAACTTCCCCTTTGACCATGACCAGTCCGGAACCTTTTCCGTAAGCAATCGCCACATCGGCATGTTTTGCTTCGCCGATCGCATTGACGACACATCCCATCACCGATAGATCAAGTGGTTTTTTGATGTGTTTAAGCCGCTCTTCAATCACCCCGACGGCACTGACCAAATCGGCTTCGATCCGTCCGCACGTGGGACAAGAGATGATATTGGGACCTTCTTTGGCAACGCCGCTATCTTTAAGAATCGCACGCCCTACCTTGATCTCCTCTTCGAGTTCGCCCGTAATCGATACCCGCATCGTATCGCCGATCCCCTCGAGTAAAAGTGTCCCCAGACCGATTGCGCTCTTGATCGTAGCATGAAAAATTGTCCCCGCTTCCGTCACCCCTAGATGAAACGGATAATGGTTCTTGGGCCGTAGCAAACGATACGCTTCAACCGTCCGCTGAACGTCGCTGGCCTTGAGAGATACTTTAATATCGGTAAAGCCGAGATCTTCGAGAAACTTTATGTTGTACTCTGCCGATGCGACCATCCCCTCGGCACTTTGTCCGTAGCGTTGCTCAAACTCTTTCTCCAAACTTCCCGCATTGACACCGATACGAATCGGAATATTACGTTCCTGACACGCCTTGACCACTTCGCGAACCCGGTTTTTCTCCCCGATATTCCCCGGATTGATCCGGATGCAATCAACGCTCTCCGCCGCAATCAAAGCCAATTTATAATTGAAATGGATATCGGCAACCAACGGCAGTGCGATTTGATCCTTGATCGCTTTGAGCGCACGCGCATCTTCTTCATCCGGAACGGCTACACGAACGATATCGCATCCGGCAAAATGGAGACGATTGATTTGCTCGACGGTAGCGGTGATATCGGCAGTGCGCGAATAGGTCATCGACTGCACCGAGATCGGGGCATCTCCCCCGACCGCAACATTGCCTACAAATATTTTCTTAGTTGGATAGCGTGTTATCATGAAGTGATTTTAGCTGTTAGCACGTTAATAATTACTTTGTTCGAAACGGGAAAAACTGTGATACCGTAATACAGACCAAGTAAATCAGAGTCTATTGTCCAGATGTCTCATTACTAAGAGAATTCAATCGGATCCATATCAATCTCGCACATAGGCGTTTTCACCTGTACGATGACACGGATCAAGTCGGTGCCTTTATCGCCACGCAATAGAATCTGATAACGGTATTTTCCTGCGATTTTCTCGATCGGTGAAGCTCCCCATCCGACAATCTCGACCTCGGAAAATTGTTCTATCGTTTTGACTGCCTCCTCCATCTGCGCTTGTGCTTTGAGGCCGTTTGCATGAGAGAACAGTAATCGTGCAAGTTTTTTATACGGCGGATAGCGCCCTTCCCGAGAAAGAAGTTCATCTTTTATAAACGTTTCGTAATCGTCGACGTAACGCCGGAAAAACGGTTCGTTAAAACTTTGCACGTACACGAGTGAATCGTGTTTTCGACCGCTTCGACCGGCAATCTGGATAAGTAGCGCAAGAGCTTTTTCTTTGGCACGAAAATCACTTGAAGCCAAGAGATTATCGATTCCCATGATAACGGCCAGAGTTACGTCGTGATAATCGTGCCCCTTGGAAAGCATCTGCGTTCCAACCAGCAAATCGATTTTACCCTCGTTAAACGCCCCCAGAATCTTTGTCAATTTGGCATTGGTCGTAATCGAATCGCGATCGAACTGCACCACTTCCAACCCTTCTTGGAGTGTACGGAAATGTTCAACCGCTTCGGCCGTTCCCAAACGTGACGTACTCAATGCACCGCTATGGCATTTCGGACACACTGTGGGCAGCGGTTCCGTATAATTGCAATAATGGCACTTCAACGCCCGCGCATGCTTGTGCAAACTCATACCGACGCTGCAAAAAGGACACTCGAGCGTATACCCGCACGAATCGCATATCAGGTATTTAAAATTGGCACGTGTCGGAAGAAAAACGATCCCCTGTTTTCCTTCGGAAAAATTTTCCAATACCGATTGATCGATCCTTTCGCTTAAATTTTCAACCGATGGTTCAAATACGAAACGGCGGTTCGACGCAAAATATCCCCCCTTTAGCCGGAAAGAGGGAAACTTGGCATAGCTGGAGAGACTGGGCGTAGCACTGCCCAATACAACCGGTATTCCCTGACGCGTACCGATGTACACTGCCATATCCTTGGCATGGTATCGCGGACGGCTAGAAGATTTATAGCTGTCATCGTGTTCTTCATCAACAACGATCAATCCCAGATCCTCGATCGGTAAAAACAGTGCGGAACGCGGACCCGCAATGATTCGTGCTCTCCCCACATAAATAGCTTCAAGGCTCAATCGTTTTTGTTTCGGAGTCATCTTGGAATGCCATAACACGAATGAGTCACCGAAATGGCGTTGAAAACGGCTCTGCATCTGCGGTGTGAGGGATATTTCGGGAAGCAGCAGCAATGCACGTTTCCCATGACGGATCATCTCATCGATCCGTTTCATATAAATCTCACTTTTCCCCGATCCCGTATCTCCGAATATCAGCGAAATCGGATGGGAACGGACAAAGTCCAGTGCCTTATTTTGAAGATCGGAAAGGGCAATATCCACATTCGGCGGACATTTGCCGTCATTGCAAAGCGGTTCGGATTTGGATTCACGGTAAGGGACAAAAAGATTTAACGCATCCCCCAGTGAACAGATATAGTAACTTGATACAAAACGGGCTGTTTCGATCTGTGCAGAGGAAAAGAAAAACTCTGTTTCGGAGGTGATGCTCTGGGTTTCAAATGCAGGAGATTCGCTCTGGGCAATAATCACTCCCTCGCAGGAGCGTTTGGACAAGGGAACGACAACCTTCTTCCCGAGCAGTAAGGTTTGTTTTGATTCATACGTTAACGGCTCAAGAGGAGAGCCCAGTAAGGCAATTTTGTAATAAAACACGCCAAAAATTAGTAAATTATCTGCTTACACAAATTATCGTTTGCAGTTGTACCGCTCGATGGATCACAGGTGAACCGCCCAGTTGTTGCATTGTAATCAAATGCGACTGAAGCTCCGGCACTTTTAAACGTATATTGGTCAGCTCCTGTTTTCAACCATTCACCCTCATTCGTTCCAGTAATTATTCCATATTGCAGAAGTACTCCGCTGCCGTTTCCGTCAAAAATCGTCACGCCGGCTGCATCTTGAGTCACTCCTTGATCCAAATGAGTGATATAGCCCGCATTTCCTTGTAGTATGCGTGCCTGACGTTCACTGGCAATTGCACTGCGTAGCGCTGCCACATCACTTTTGGCTTTTCCGATATTTGCGTCATCGATAGCACTTGTCATTCTCGGTATAGCTACTGCTGCGAGAATTCCCAATACTACAATCACAAAAATCAGCTCAATCATTGTAAAAGCATTTCGCTTCATTAATTCCCTTCTCAACCTATTTTTTGACCCATTCCCATTGAGGTGCATTGGTCATATTTCCCTCATTGAGTAAACGTGGACTTCCATATGTTCCATCCCCTGCAGCGACAGCACCAGCGGTTAGACCGATTATCACTCCACATTCAGTCGTATTGTAATCAGGAAGGTTCTTAGTCATCGCCGTTTGATTCAAATAAGTTGAAACATTACCGGCATTCCCTTCTGCAATTGACTTGGACCACAAATTCAAACCCACAGTACGGTTCATTGTTCCAATTGCTGAATTACATAAAGTACGCTTGCTTTCTTCAGAGACATTTAAAAATCTTGGCAAAGCGACAGCACTTAAAATCCCAATCACTACAATTACAAATATTAACTCAATCATTGTAAAAGCAGATCTCATATGTGCTATCCCGAATATTTTTTCAATTCTTAACAGAGATTAAAAAACTTTATTTTCTAATCTCTACCAAGCAATTTTTCTCTCCACACTTGGAGAGAAAAAGATACATTTATTTAGCGATAATCGTAGCACTATCTGTCAAGAAGAAACGTGGAGAAGCACTCATATTTCCGTCAATACATTTTACGCGGTAAATTTTACCACCTACTGTACCCGATGAAATTGTGTTCGTAGTTGTTGCATCTGCACCATTCAAAATAGGATCAGCTGTTGTAGAAGCAGCACATTGAGTCATATCATAAGAACTCAGTGCTCCACCCGTATCTGTGATATTTTCAAGCGGCGCCAATGTATTATTCAGCTCAGTATTATATGCAGTAGTCTTAATACTTCCCGCCGTACCAGCAGAAATTGATTTAGACCACAGTGCAGGAGCAGCAGTACGGTTCAACGTTCCTACATACCCTTTCAATTTACCTACTTGTGCTTGCTCAGAGACACCGATGAATTTTGGCAATGCTACAGCTGCCAAAATACCTAGAATAACGATCACGAAGATCAACTCGATCATAGTAAAACCAGAACGTTTCATGGCCTACTCCTTTGTTCATTTTAGAAGATTTTAGATTACTTTAGATTACTCTTGTAACCTTAATAAGTATTATGATCCCCTTTTTCTTACAATTAGATTAAAAAATACTATAATCGTTGATTTCAGATGTTATTATCCATGACTTTGCCTCAGATGAATATTTTCAAAATAAATGTAATGAAATTTTCATCCTTTCTGATTTCATTTCAAGATAGTGTACATATTTTTTTGTCATAATTTTGTATGATGGTATTTTTAACAAGGATACGAAAAATTACTTGAGAAGGATAAAATATGAAAATTGCTGTACCAGTTATTGATGAGACCCTGAAAATGGCGGGAAATGCGGGCCATACACCCTATTTCGCGGTATTCAATCTCAAAGGTGGGATGTTTCGCAGTTTCGAACTGCTAGAACTTCGTCCCAATCCGAAAGTTTCCGGAGAAGAAGATCATCACGATCATGACGACCATCATACCTGTGATCATGATGAAAACGATATGGAACATATCCGTGCGCACGACACGATGGCCCAGGCAATTGAAGATTGCGATTATCTCGTCGTAAAAATGGCGTGTAAAAATACCGCGAAAAGCATGAACAATGTCGGGGTAAAACTCCAAAAATACAATGGTATGGAAGCAATGGCACCGAAAATTTTAACCGAATTGGCACAACAGTTTAAATAATTCTGCCACGCAGGACACACTTTATACTATTCGCTTTGGAGTTATAGTTTTGTTTGCGTAAAAACAAATAAATATCCGTTTTAATTCTCGTTTATAATTTAAAGGCGTATAATTCTTATCACAAGAGTGTCCGGTTCCGGACATGAAACTTTCATCCGCGTACAGTACGCAGGTGATCACAAAGGCTAAACAAACCATGATTTCCACTGAAATTGAGACGTTAGGCATAAAGAACCCGGGAAAAATTTTCCATAATCTGAGTTACGATGAATTGATTGAACACGAGTTGGCAAACGGTGAATGTCATCTTGCCAGCAACGGTGCAACGATGGTCGATACCGGTATTTTTACCGGACGCAGTCCAAAAGACAAGTATTTTGTCAATCAAGATCCTTCCAACCGCTATATCGCTTGGGGTGATGTCAACAAACCGGTTGACAAAGCTATTTTTGACGAGCTCCTCGGAGTGGCCCGAGAACAACTCTCCGAAAAAGATTTATACGTAACGGACGTATTTTGCGGATCAAGCGCATCCAGTAAACGTTCTGTCCGATTTGTCTCTGAAATCGCATGGCAGTCTCATTTTGTCAAAAATATGTTTATCCGTCCGACAGACGAAGAACTCTCCTCATTCAGCGCCGATTTTACCGTATTAAACGCATGTAAAGCCGTTAACGAAAAATGGAAAAATCACGGTATGAACTCCGAAGTATTCGTCCTTTTCAGTGTTGAAGACAACCTATGCATCATCGGTGGAACCTGGTACGGCGGAGAGATGAAAAAAGGTATCTTTTCGATGATGAACTACTGGCTTCCGTTGGAAGGGAATCTCTCAATGCACTGTTCTGCCAACGTCGGTAAAGAGGGAGATACCTGTCTCTTCTTCGGACTCTCCGGAACCGGCAAAACAACCCTCTCGACCGATCCGAAACGCGCACTCATCGGTGATGACGAACACGGATGGGATGAAGAAGGAATTTTCAATTTCGAAGGGGGTTGTTACGCAAAAGTAATCAATCTAGATCCGAAAAGCGAGCCTGAAATTTACAATGCCATTCGCCGCAATGCCCTACTTGAAAACGTCGTCTTTGACGAGGACGGCAACGTGCGCTATGAAGACGGCTCAAAAACCGAAAATACGCGCGTCTCTTATCCAATCGAACATATTGAAAACCATCAGCCAAGCCTGAAGGCTCCTCATCCAAAAAACATCATTTTCCTCTCCGCGGATGCCTTCGGTGTTTTGCCACCGGTGAGCAAACTGACCAAAGAGCAAGCAATGTATTATTTCCTGAGCGGCTACACGGCCAAAGTAGCCGGAACCGAGCGCGGTATTACCGAACCGGTTGCTACGTTCAGTTCATGCTTCGGTGAAGCGTTTCTTCCACTCCATCCAACCGTATACGCCAAGCTTCTCGGTGAAAAAATTGACCAATACGGGGTTGATGTCTATCTCGTCAATACCGGATGGACCGGAGGCGGTTACGGAGTCGGAAAACGGATGAGCATTAAAGATACCCGCGCTTGTATCAATGCGATTTTGGACGGTTCAATCAAAGAGAGTGAATTTGACACAACCAATACTTTCGGTTTCCATATTCCAAAAACTCTCGGAGAAATTGATCCGGTTATCCTCAATCCTCGTAATGCCTGGGCAGACCGGGATGCTTATCTGGTCCAACGCGATAAGCTTGCCGCGCTTTTTATCGAAAACTTTAAAAAATACATTGACGGATCAGGGGATTTCGACTATTCTACTGCCGGTCCTCAACTTCCAAACGAATAATCTTCCTATATCACTATTTCCGCCGATGCGGAAATAGAAAATACTCACCATTTCTATCCTGAATTCCATACATTTCTATTGATACAAAATTTACTTTCTCTTCTATCAAGACATCTACGAATAATACATAACAATGAATTTATTACCTGAACTTACGAACTTTACAGGTAAAGCTCATAAAGCGATAGCGACATATGTCACTACAATCTCTAAAGCTTCCCAAATCATGCTGATGTTGAACTAAAATGACCCATTCGCCCTTGATTTCATCGAGTAGGTAAAGTCAGTTAAATACTTTTAAAAGAAGAAAGATGCCACATTTATTGCTTATCCGTTACAGGTAAGCTGGAATAAAACGCAGAACCGTCATGCAGAAAACTATGCATCAGATCATATAAAACTCATAAAAAGATTGTGAAACAAATCCTATGATTCATTGAGCGTAAAGGTTCCGGCAGTAGCATTATATTCCCAATATTCCCCTTCGTCAGGTTTACCCACTTTATCAGGCACACCGCTGCCCGTTTTGCTCGCCGGACCCTGATAGCATGCTGTCGCCGTACTTCCAGCCGGACACACGTATATTTGCCAATCTTTGGAAGAAGTTTTAAACAAAGTATCAAAAACCTGAGCATTGTCTAAAGATGCCGGATATCCTTCCGGATTAAGCGTTGCCGAACTCTGAGCGTTACCCCAGATGAATGTGCAGGTATTCGTAATCCACTCTCCGTGCACACTCTCAAGAGAACTTTGGATAGATGATGCAGTAGCTAATTCGGCAGAAATTTTGGAATTGGCAGTAAGATGAGAATATTTAGGAATCGCCACCGCGGCCAAAATGCCGATCATGACGATGGTAAAGACCAGCTCTACAAGTGTAAAGCCAACTCTTTTCATTAAAACATCACTTGTTTAAAATCTTGTCAATACGTAATTGTTTCATTTGCCGTAGAAGCACCCAATGCTGTTTGACATTTAGATTGACTTACAGAGTTAGCAAATTTTGTACAATCAATCGTATAATTGACGGTTCTGTTCGTAGAATCCAACGTTACTGTAGCGACTGTAGTCGTATTGGCAGGATCTTTATAAGTATAGACATTGCTTGCGTAAGTCCAACCTTTACCTTTTACGGTTACAAGTCCATTTAGTGCAATTGTTGTATTGTTTTCCATATCAACCTGATTAACGGCTGCCGATGCCGCACTTTGCGCTGTATCGATAGTTGTTTTAACAACTGCATTTGCTTCCGCATTTTGTTTCAGATTTTTAAATTGTGGAATAGCTACTGCTGCTAATACACCGATGATCACGATCACAAAGATCAACTCGACTAACGTAAAACCGCTCCGTTTCATGAGAGACTCCTCTTTTTGTGCTTAACCTTACAAATCGTCCTATTATCGTCGTTTTTATCTTAACATTTACTAATATAGATGATTTTTAAGGTTGAAAACAATGAAAAATGGCACCGCAAATGCAGTGCCATGAGATTAGCATGAGTAAGTTGTTTTAAATTCGAATGCAGTCGGGCGGGCTTCGTATGGCCAAACCTGAGTTTCGAATTTGTAGTGTTGATAGGTATCAATGAACAACGGAGTCATAACCGGCTGGAGGAACTCGTTGTCACGTACCAATGCTTCAAGAGCACCGCGTAGCGTGTGCGGCATTTGCGGGATCCCTTTTTCGCGGATTTCATCAAGGCTAAGCTCGAAGAGGTCTTCGTCCATCGGTCCTACCGGAACGTATTTGTTTTTGATACCGTCAAGTCCGGCGAGCAACATTGCCGTAAACGCAAGGTATGGGCATGATGTCGAATCCGGGAAACGCATTTCGATACGTGTCGCTTTTTCACCTGCACCGTAAGGAACGCGGCAAGAAGCTGAACGGTTTTGGCTTGAGAACGTAAGAATTGAAGGAGCTTCAAACCCAGGAATCAAACGTTTGTACGAGTTGGTCGATGCGTTTGTGAATGCTGCAACCGCACGTGCGTGGTGAAAGATACCGCCGACGTAGTGAAGAGCCGTTTCAGAAAGGTTTCCGTATTCACCCTCTTTGTAGAAAAGGTTTTTGCCGTCTTTCCATACCGATTGGTGAACGTGCATACCGTTACCGTTATCTCCGTAAAGCGGTTTTGGCATAAATGTAACGGTTTTACCGTTCAGGTGTGCAACCATTTTGATAACGTATTTGAGTTTTTGTACGTTATCCGCCGCTTCGACAAGAGTTCCGAAAACGATACCGATTTCACCTTGTGCCTGAGCAACTTCGTGGTGACCGAGAACGACTTCAAGTCCTACTTGCTCAAGAACCTGCATCATCTCTGCACGGAGATCAACCATTGTGTCGATCGGTGCTACCGGGAAGTAACCCCCTTTTGTGCCCGGGCGGTGTCCTGTGTTGTAACCGTCTTTGAAATCTTTCGCGTGATTCCACTCACCCTCTTCAGAATCAACTTCATAATAAGAGCAGTTGATCTCGTCGCGAATTTTTACATCGTCGAATACGAAGAATTCGTTTTCTGGACCGAAGTATGCGACATCACCGATACCCGCTTCAGCAAGGTGCTCAAGTGCTTTTTTCGCGATTGAACGCGGGCATTTTTCATACATGCGTCCATTGTAAATGTCATAAACGTCACAGAATACGATAACGGTCGGATCTGCAGTGAAAGGGTCCATGAAAGCTGTCGGAGCATCTGGTTTAAGGATCATGTCAGAGCGGTTGATCGGCTGCCACGCGTCGATTGATGAACCGTCGAACGGGAGACCGTTTTCAAAGTGGCCTGCATTTACCGCGCTCATGCGGTATGTGACGTGATGCCATGTACCTTTCATATCGGTGAAACGAAAATCTACGAACTGTACGTCGTTCTCTTGACAAAAACTGAAAAACTCGTCAACGCTGTTTACGAATTTACCCATGCAAATCTCCTAGCTACAAAATAAAAGTCAGAGCAGTATATCAAAATAACTCAAAAAATGAAGAAAATACGATGATTAAAATTTAATCAACTTTCGATCTCTTCCGATGTAAACTGCACATTCCGTATACCCTACGCTCCGCGCAAAATCTTCCGCCCGTTTTGAATACAACCCTACCTGATCGGGTGCATGGGCATCCGAGCCGAAGGTGATCGGAATATCACGTTCAAAAATTTCCTCAAGTAAGCTCCTGGAAGGATAAGCCTCTTCGATGGGTTTACGATAACCGGCCACATTGATCTCAACGCTCATTCCGGATTCACGAATCGCGTTTAACGCATTTTTTGCCACTAAACGGATATCTTTTGTCGGGAGATAGCGGAAAACTTTTAACAAATCCAGGTGACCTGCTATATCAAACCGTCCGCTTTTGGCCATCGATTCGATCAACTCGAAATAACGGCGATAGGCCGCATCGATGTCGATGCTCTGGTACCGACCGATGAATTCGGGATTGTCAAATCCCCAATCGTCCATAAAATGAACGCTTCCGATGCGGTAATCACACAAACGGTCAAATACTCTCTCGTCCATATAACCGGGCAGATAATCGATTTCGTACCCTGTCAACACTTCTATTTGTCCGGAATACGTCTCCCGTGCATCCGCAATCCATTTCTCGTATGTTTCCATAGCTTCAAAATCCATCCGATAGTGCGGATCATAATTCATAGGAGCATGATCGGAAAATCCGAAGTACTCGGTTCCGCGGGCAATCGCCGCCTCAACGTATTCGCTAACCGATCCGGTAGCGTGATTACACAAAACAGTGTGATTATGCAAATCGACTTTCATGAGATTATTTTCCAAAAAAAATAAAGATATAAATGCTATTATAGTGCAATTTGTTGTGAGGTAATCGTGATGACGCAAGAAGAATTAGACGCATTAATGAGCGGTGAACTAGACTTTGACGATACGGTAGAAGAAGAGTCTGAAGACGACACAAAAGAAGATGTAGGCGTTGATGAACCTTATAACGAAACTAATCCGGGAAATTACCGTGTATCCGCGCTACACAGCTGGCCGCCACCACCCCCGACGGACGATAACAAAATGGTTCATCAGCTTGATGACGTCACCAAAGAGAGCGAACAAAAAGCATCGGAAATTTTTGACCTGATCGAAGGGATCAGTAATGATCTCGGAGACGGTGAAAAACAGCTTAAATGTCTTAAAGCGGTTATCAAAACCAATCTGGAACTGTTTGAAACGCTCAGTTCAAAATTTCCGCACGTCGAGGTCTTTAAAACCCAATTGGCGCAAAACCGTGAAGCGGCCAAAACAGCCGAAGAGGTTCTGGAGATGCTACAAAACGGCGGCGATACTATTATGAACGTCATGGATATCATGCAGTATCAGGATATCCACCGACAAAAAATCGAACGGGTCATTAACGTCATGCGGGCTCTCTCATCCTATATGAACCAGTTGTTTGCCGGGAAAATCGATGACAGTAAACGAGTCACTTCCGCCGTCCATCTACCGGGTGATACCACTACCGAAGATGTCGTGACGAGTGACGATATCGAAGCACTTCTGGCTTCTTTCGGGAAAAAATAAGACTACTTCATCCCCTGTTTCATCCACATCGCACCGTCAAAAGGGCTATGTGGATCATTTAACCCCAAACTTTCATCCTACGAATAACTTTTTTAAGATAAAATTCCGAATATTCATCAGAGACGGAACCAGTTAATTGAAAAAAGTAGAACTTCTCTCCCCAGCCGGAAATCTGGAAAAACTCAAAATTGCCATCGATTACGGTGCTGATGCCGTATACGGCGGCGTCAGTCATTTCTCACTCCGTATCCGATCGGGTAAAGAGTTCGATATGCAGAGTTTCAAAGAGGGGATCGATTATGCCCATTCCCGCGGAAAAAAAGTCTACGTCACCATTAACGGCTTCCCTTTCAATTCCCAGCTCAAACTTCTCAAAGAACATATCTCCCAAATGGCGGCACTGGAACCCGACGCTTTTATCGTAGCGACTCCCGGCGTTTTGAAACTCGCCCATGAAATCGCTCCGCAGATTCCGTTGCATCTTTCGACGCAAGCCAACGTCATGAACGTCCTTGACGCGCAGGTATATTATGAAATGGGGGCCAGACGGATCATCGCAGCCCGTGAAATTTCGCTCAAAGATCTCAAACAGATCAAAGAAACCCTCCCGGATCTCGAAATCGAAGTATTCATTCATGGGTCGATGTGTTTTGCCTACAGTGGTCGCTGTCTCATATCAACCCTCCAAAGCGGCCGTGTTCCCAATCGCGGAAGCTGTGCCAACGACTGCCGTTTTCCCTACGAAATGTACGCAGCCAACCCTGAAACCGGGACCCTGTTCAAACTCGTCGAAGACGAAGGGGTAGGGACCTACATCATGAATTCCAAAGATCTCAATCTCGCTTCCCACATCAAAGAGATTCTGGATGCGGGGTGTATCGATTCACTCAAAATCGAAGGACGTACCAAAGCCCCCTATTATGCTGCCATAACTGCCAAAGTATACCGGAAAGCGATCGATGATTATTACTCAGCGGCGTTTGACGGTGAAACCTACCAACGCGAACTGGGGACCATGCAAAACCGCGGCTTTACCGACGCCTATCTGATCAACCGCCCTTTCGAAAAACACGATACCCAGAATCTCGATTTCACCATGATGATGGGAACGCATCAGGTGAGCGGACTGGTTGACGAATCAGGTGAGTATTTCGAATGCAAATACAAAACCTTTCCGGGGGATACGATGGAACTCGTATTTCCGGAAGGATCGGTTATTGATGCCATTGAAAACGATATCGGCCGTATCTGGGAAGAGAACGGTCAATGGAATATCTCGTTCAAACAGCTTCTGGCCGAAAGCGGCAAAGTATGGGACCAAGTCCACAGCGGCAATCTGAACCGGTTCGTTTTACCGGCCAGACTCCCGGCATTTACTTTTTTCCGCATTCCGGCGACGGAAGATATGGGAACCGTCAAATGCGATGCGCCCAAGGAACAGCAGAATTGAAGGGTCATCCCCTTAACCCTTTTTAATTAATTCAACCCACATCAACAAGGAGATTACAATGAAATTCGTATCAATCATTATGGGAAGCAGAAGCGATTACGACGTGATGAAATCGTGTGCCGATACGCTCGAAGCGTTCGGAGTACCGTATGAACTCATCATCTCGTCTGCCCACCGCAGTCCGGAACGGACTAAAGACTATATTGTCAAAGCCGAAGCCAAAGGGGCTCAGGTATTTATCGCCGCAGCCGGCATGGCAGCTCACCTCGCCGGTGTTTTGGCATCCAAAACCATCCGTCCTATCATCGGAGTACCGATGAAAGGGGGCGCGATGGACGGAATGGATGCAATGCTCTCAACCGTTCAAATGCCCTCTGGAATGCCGGTTGCCACAGTAGCCCTCGGAAAAGCGGGAGCGGTCAATGCGGCCTATCTGGCAATGCAAATTTTAGCGCTTGACAACGACGAACTCCGAATGAAATTGCAAGAAGATCGCATCGCCAAAGCGAAACAAGTGGAAATGGATTCTCTCGAAATCGAGACTATATTATAAATATATACGCTTGACGGGCAAAGCCCGTTCAAGCTACGATAACTCTGCGTTTCCTTCGGCAGGAAGCCCACGCACAGCACACCGTGCTCTGTATTCACCCTTCTTCACTACGATAACTCTCTGCGTATCTTTTGGCAAAAAACCATCATTCAACAGACTACGCTCATAATTTACGTACACTCCGTCGAAAAATAAATAAAGTAATACTGATTTCGGAACGTAATTTGCTATAATCGTCCCATTAATCGAGAGGTGGAAGCATGCAGCACTGGATGAGTATCGACGAATACGCCCGATTGGCTCAACTGGAACGGTCGGAAGTCGAAGCATTAATCGTACGCGGAAAACTCACGACAACTGTAGAAGACGGAGAAGTTTTCATCGATCCAGGACAGGGCCTCTCGGGTATCGTTCCCGCTACACTTCACGAGTTGAGTGCCTCTCATGCCGACGTAACCATGGGAGCCAGCTTCGTCGAAAAAACGATCGGGACCATTATCAATCTCCACGAAAAAGTATTGATCGCCAAAGAAGAGACTATCGATTCTATACGGGCCGAAAACGAATTTCTCAAAGAAGCACTCGCATCCTTGCAGGAGCTTTACGAAGAAGACCGCAAAACGATCGACACCCTCACCCAGCAACTCAAACTCTCCCAGCAGGAAGTCGAGTTTATGCGCCGAAAATACAAATTGATGTGGGGTAAAGTAATTGACGAGTACGGTACCCAGTGACAATTCAACACGAATGCATTGCCTGTATTGCCGGGCAAAGTCGCCGGGTATGCGATGCCATTGAAGCCGATGAAACGCTCCGAAGCGCCATCACAAGCCACGTAGAGGAGGCGCTGCTTCATGCCGATTTTACCCTTTCCCCTCCCATTGTTGCTGCCCCGCTATATGAAACGATGGCCCGTTTGGCCGACAAAACCGATTTATACGATCATCAAAAAAAGCATGCGACCAAGCAAGCGGAAAGTTATATCGACTTTCTTGAAACGACTATCGCTCAAAGTGATGATCCGTTTTTAGCCATCCTGAAAACCGCCGTTGTCGGAAACGTGATCGATCTGGCCTCAGAAGTCAGTTTTGATCTGCACGACGCGATCGCTTCCGTATTCGCCATTCCCTTTGCCCACGACGATTCACAATCACTGCGAAAGTCCCTCTTATCTGCCAACAATCTTCTCTACATCGGGGATAATGCCGGAGAACATATTTTTGATCGTATAGCGATCAAACATTTACGCAGACTGTATCCCAATCTCTCCGTGAGCTACATGGTCCGCGGCAATCCGATCATCAACGACGTCACCCTAAAAGACGCCAAAGAAGCGGGTATGGAGGATTTCTGTACCCTGCTGGACAGCGGCGTACCTACCCCGGGATTCGTTTATGATCTTGCCTCCGCATCTGCCCAAGAAGCGTTTGAACAAGCCGATCTGATTATTGCCAAAGGGATGGGCAACTACGAATGTATGACACCGCAGCAACGTAACGGTATCTGTTTCTTACTCAAGGTGAAATGTTCCGTCGTCGCTTCCTCCCTGCAACGCCAGATCGGAGATATCGTCTGCCTCTTCGAGAAGAGTGTCTAAGCGCAGATTATTGCTCGCAAATACGGTTTCGTCCCTCATTTTTCGCACGGTAGAGTGCTTCATCCGCTCGGGAAACCACGTCCTCCACGCGGTCATCCGAGCGGCTTTCACTGATTCCGAAACTGGCTGATACCGTATGCACGGGTCCGAACTTCGCCCGCAGAATCATGGACTGAACCTTTCTAGCCACATGCTTTGCACCTGAAAGATCCGTCTCCGGACAAATAATCATAAACTCTTCACCGCCCCAGCGTCCGACAAGATCGGTTTGTCGAACTGAATGCTCAAGAACATTGGCAATAGTTTTCAAGACGCCATCCCCGCTTAAATGACCGTATTGGTCGTTGATTTGCTTGAAATGGTCCAAATCGAGGATAATGACCGAATAATTATGTCCACTGCGATTGGAAGCCTGATGGCACGAAGTGAGTTTTTCATTCAGACGGATACGATTGGCTATCTGCGTCAACGGATCGGTTGTAGCAAGCCGTAGCAGTTTTTGATTGTATCGTCCCATCTCGAATTGCCGGTATACGAAAAGAGCGATAATCAGCAATGCCGCAATACCGATCCCGTAAACCCAGTCGTAATCGATCGATTCTTCGTACGTCACCGAAATGTAACGGTTAAATATCCGTTCTCTTTCCTCAGAAGAGATCGAATCGATCCCTTTGTCCACGATCGATTTAAGTTCGGGATAATCTTTTCGTATCATCATCCTCACA
Source organism: Sulfuricurvum sp. (assembly GCA_050178755.1). Lineage (GTDB taxonomy): Bacteria > Campylobacterota > Campylobacteria > Campylobacterales > Sulfurimonadaceae > Sulfuricurvum. The sequence continues at coordinate 56,467 of JBFXFU010000013.1, forward strand.
TCGAACTGAAATTCGGTCGTTCCGGAAATTTTGAGATCGACGTAATGACCTGAATTGATCAAATACGCTACGACGGGAAGAATGTCGACTACAGCGTCCACTTTTTTGCCGCTTAACTGCTTCAATCCCTCTTTGGTGTCTTTGACAAAAACAATATGTATCGCGGGATATTTTTTGGCAATGAGTTCGGCCACCCCGTAACCTTCGCCAATCGCCAGCCGTTTTCCCGCCAATGCCGACAATCCCGGTAAAAAGTCGATCGACTTATCGGTAACGATCACGTTAGGAAACGAAGCGTACGGCTTGGAAAAGAGAGCGTAGTGTTCTTTCTCCGGAGTAGTGGAGGTACCAAGGGTCAGATCGGCCGTTTTAAAGCGGATCGCATCAAGTACCTGTTTCCAGTTATCGGCTTCGATGAACGTACTCTTCATACCGCTTCGCTGTACGATCAGATTCCAAAAATCGTTAGCGATTCCCCCGAATCGTCCATCGGTCTCATTGCGAAAATTAAACGGAGGCCACGTCGACGTTGAAATATAGCGGATTGTTTTTGAATGCAAAAAAGAACGTTCATCGATACTCAGCGGTAACGAACGGTTACGGACATCGTCATAGATAAATCCGACAAAACGTTGCTCATTTTGCGGAATTCCCATGACTTTATAAATATCCGATATTCGCTGAAACTTGCGCAGTGTGATCGCGCCCAGCGGAACGTTGTCGTGATATGCCAGGGATTTAAGTACTTCCCCTTCGTATATCAGGCTCGGTAATGATTTGTGCTGACCGTCGTATCGCGCTTTGATCAGTCGGGCCGTTTCATCAATGTGACCGAAAGCATATTCCCATCCCTTCAACGTCGCATCGACAAAAGCCTGCACCCTTTTAGGATGGTTACGGACCTCTTTCTCGCTCGTAAACAAAATATCGCTGTAGAAATCAAATCCGTACTCTTCCGGATTGATCGCATTGGTTTCAACCCCTTTTTCTTTTAAAATATAGGGTTCATTGGAGATATAACACGCCATCACATCCGTTTTACCGTTGGCAATATCCATCGGATCGTACGAATGTTCCAGAAAATGGAGCTGATCCATCCTCACATTTTGAGAATTTAACATCGCCCGTACCGAAATCGAATCCTGAAAATCGGACGTCATCATAATCCGTTTTCCGATCAGGTCTTTCGGGGTCCGTATCCCCAGCGATTTTTTCGACAGTAATATAAAAGGAGAACTTTGAAAAATAGCCGATAGGGCAACGACCTCTTTGCCTCTCATCCGGTCAATCAGAAGTGACGATCTTCCGATTCCGTATTCGCTGCGTCCGGAAAGCACTTCGTCCACCGTCAGTTTTTTGGGATCGAATTTTCGAATCGTGACGTCCAGTCCAACGTCCGCGTAATACCCTCTTTCTTTCGCAACGTAGTAACCGGCGAATTGAAACTGATCGGCCCACTGCAACTGAACCGATATTTTTTCGCGAACAGGTTCTGCCCACACGGATACGACGAAAATAACCCATATCACTAAGATGTTTTTCATAGCGTCCGTTCCTTTTAATCAGAACCTATTATCGTACAAATCAACTTTTTCCTTAATATAAACTATTTTGTACTTTAAAAATAAAATACTCAACTTTTTCACTGTTACATTCCCCTAAAGCTACCTGCATCTTTGCAGAATAGGCTTCTGTAAACATTTAAAAAAGCGTAAATCAGTTTATCATTCCGGCACCTCCGACGATCAGCCTGCATGAAGCTGTTTTGGGTTTTTGGTATAATGGCGTAATTTTTTTTGGGATGTCTTATGATTACGTTTGGCGATTTATTATTAAAACTGCAACAATTCTGGAATGAGCAAGGGTGCGCAATCGTCCAGCCTTACGACGTTGCGGCGGGGGCCGGAACATTCCATCCGGCGACGTTTCTGCGTTCGTTGGACTCGACGCCGTGGTCCGTCGCTTACGTCGCGCCGAGCCGTCGTCCGACGGACGGACGTTACGGCGAAAATCCAAACCGTTTGGGAAGCTACTACCAGTTTCAGGTTCTAATCAAACCCAGTCCGGAAAATATTCAGGAACTCTATCTGAAAAGTCTCGAATATCTTGGCCTTAACCTGGCCGAACACGATATCCGTTTTGTCGAAGACAACTGGGAATCTCCGACGCTGGGAGCCTGGGGGCTTGGCTGGGAAGTATGGCTGAACGGCATGGAAGTCACGCAGTTCACCTATTTTCAGCAAGTCGGCGGCGTCACCTGTGACCCTGTCGCCGTCGAAATTACCTACGGAACCGAACGTCTGGCGATGTATCTTCAAGGCGTCGATACGGTATTCGACATCGTCTGGAGTGAGAACACATTCGGAAAAACCCTCTACCGCGATATTCACAAGGAAGGGGAGATCGAATTTAGCAAATACAATTTTGAAATTGCCGATACCTCGATGCTGTTTGCCGAATTTGAAGCCAAAGCCGCAGAGTGCAAACGGGTATTGGAAGCGGGATTGCCGTTGCCGGCCTACGATCTGTGCATGATGGCGTCTCACACGTTCAATACGCTCGATGCCCGAAAAGCCATTTCGGTAACGGAACGGGCCAACTACATCCTCAAAATCCGTGAACTCGCCAAAGGGTGTGCGGAACTCTACAAAGCTCAGGAAAACGAACGACTCGAGCGGGTCAAATCGTAAGACGGGAAGTTTATTCCCGTTTTCTAAAATCTGATTACTTTTTAATCTTTTTTATCGTCACTAATAAGATTTTCATGCTACAATAAACACCATGGAGATACAATCTGTTTTTTTTAATGACGACCCAACCTGCGTCGCTACCGTATTGATCTGCGATGACGACCCTTTGGCAGTACAAGTGGGTCAAATACTCCAAGAGAAAGGGTGCAACGTTCGATTTCTTTCGCCGAAAGAGATTCTTCAGCCTCTAAACGTTGATTTTCCATCTTTTTTACTAATTGATCCCGATTCCTGCGATCCGCTTGTCGTATGTTCGCTTCCCGATAGTACGATAGCCCCCATCGTATGGAGCCGAAATGACGATCCGTTTTTACGCAACCGTTTATTCAAATGTGGTCTGCTCGATTTTTTGTCCAAAAACGATGATATTGATGAGACCATCCGTGAACTGGTTTTGTTATTTAAAACCGTCCGTAACAACATCACTTTTCACGTCACCTTCATCAGCCCTTCCCAAACTGAACACATTGCATTTCGAAACCTCTCACGCCATCGGAACTATCGTCAGTGCTATCTGTACCGTTCCAAAGAGGCCCAACACAAATGGATGCACGATAATCATGAACTTCCTGACCTAATCGTACTCGACATTAGCGATCATGAGCATAAAGAAACAGTCTTTGAACTGGTTCGATATGTCCGGATGATCCGTCTTTCGGAACTGGTCATTATTGTTCTAATTCACGAACATGATCCGCATCTGATATCCAAACTCTACCGTGCCGGAGTGGATGACGTATTACTAGCGCCGTATTCCGCCGAAGAGCTTCTCAACAGCATGACCCGCTACCTCGATTACCGAATCGGAAAACGACGGCTAAAATACGAACAAAGTCTCTCTAATCAACTTAAAAATATGATCAATTCCAGCTCAATCGTCTCGAAAACCGATCCGGAAGGGAACATTACCTACGTTAACCAACAGTTTTGTCAAATATCAGGATATACCCAAGACGAACTGATCGGTCAACCCCACAATATCGTCCGTCATCCCGATAACAGTCCACTGATTTTTGAAAGGATGTGGAACATTCTCCAGCAAAAAAAGATTTTTCAGGGGATGATGATGAACCGCCGTAAAGACGGCGGTGCCTATTACGTCGATACCACCATTGCTCCAATCCTCGACGACGGTGACGACATCATCGAGTACATCAGCATTCGTCACGACATCACCCCTTTGATCGAAAAGCAGCATCAGATCGAATCCAAGCGTCAGAAGGTACAAGACGTCCTCGATGCCCAGCACAGCCTGATCTGTATGGTCGATAAAATCGACGGAATACGACAGGCCAACCGCGGTTTTTATGATTTTCTTGGAATCTCACAGCATGAACGGGAACATTGGGGCTTTCATAATCTTCATGAACTCTTCATGGATATCGACAACGCGCTCCAGATCCGTCACGGGGAGCGGTACGTATGGCTGGAACGTCTTTACGAACTACGCGGAAAATTCGTCAAAGTCGCCATGCGCGGAGGAGACGCGAATCATCGTATCTTTTCGATCCATGTCGAAAAGATATACGACGACACCTTTTCAGACGGAGTCTGTTATCTCGTATCGTTTGACGACGTTACCGAACTCAATCGTGCCCTCAAGGAAGCCAAAGAAGCTTCTGAAACCGAAAGTCGTTTCTTGGCAACGATGAGCCATGAAATTCGGACGCCGCTCAACGGTATCCTAGGATTTACTGAATTGCTCCGCGAGACACATTTGGATTCTCAACAGCGTCAATACCTTCAAGCGGTCGAATCGAGCGGAGAGACTCTGCGTCAGATCATCAACGATATTCTCGAAGTAATGAAACTCGAACGTGAGGAGATCGAACTTCACAATGCCCCCATTACGCTAATCTCCGAACTCGAAACGATCCTTTACCCTTTTTATGCCCAGGCAGCCAAAAAAGGGGTATTATTACTTGTTTTCATCGATCCGGCTCTTCCTATCACGGTCAACGCCGATTTACTCCGACTCAAACAGATCCTCATCAATCTCATCGGAAACGCAATCAAATTCACCTCATCAGGCAAACGGGTATACGTACGGATTAAAAATCTATCGGAAACAGGGAATTCTCTCAGAATTGGCATCACCGTCGCCGACGAAGGGATCGGTATCCATCCTGACCATAAGGAAAAGATTTTCAAAGCGTTCGTCCAGGCCAATAATTCGATCGCACGGGAATTCGGAGGGACCGGGCTTGGGCTCAATATCGTCTTACGGGTGACAAAAGCGATGGGCGGGAATCTTTCGTTTCGAAGTATTTACGGCAAAGGAAGCGTTTTTTCAACCCGTTTCACTTTTGATTCCGAATGCCGCCATTACGCTTATTCACTG
>JBFXFU010000013.1:61657-71944 GCA_050178755.1 Sulfuricurvum sp.
AATCTCGACGGCGTAAGCGCAACGCAGCAAATCCGTCGGCTCGAACAGGAGATGGGCACACCCCATACTCCGATCATCGGCCTTAGTGCCGATGCGGTCGACAAAAACATTGCCATCTATCTCTCTCACGGACTTGACGGCTATCTGATCAAACCGCTTCGAAAATCGGAACTGATACAGGTGCTTGAAGAACTGTTTTTTACCCATATCGTCGAAACGGACGACCTTTTGGAAGAAAACATCGAACACGAAATGCAACCCAAAAATCATGCAACCGGCTCTCTGGCAAATTCCGTCTCCGAACGGCTCGAATTGCCTTTGGAAATCATTTTTGAACTGTTTCGCAAGTATATCGCCAACGCACAGGCGCTGCTTGCACAATTATTCTCGGAAGTAGAGGTAAAAAATGCTCTTCATTCGTTGAAAGGAATTTCACAAAATCTGTATCTCGAACCGATCAGCTCAATGTGTGCAGCGCTCGAAAACGATCTGAAAACCCTTGAAGCGGATGAAATCACAATACGGATAGATGCCATACATCAAGAGACCGATCACATTATCACGCGTATGCAACAGGAGCTAAACGCATGAACGCCACACCTCCGTTCATAATCGTCAACGTCGATGACAACGATATGAACCTGTTATTGATTCAAACCTATCTGAATTCACTGGACGCTCAGTTCATCAACTTTTCCGATTCTCTAAACGCCTTGGAATACATCCGAAACAACCGCTGCGATATGCTCATTGTCGATTACAAAATGCCCGGCATGGACGGTATCGAGCTGACCCGGCAGATCAAACGGATCGACGCCGAAATTCCCGTCATCATGATTACCGCCAGCACCTCCGAAGAAGCAGTACAGATCAAAGCTCTCGAAGCGGGTGTTAACGACTTTATTATTAAACCGATCAATAAAATCATTCTTCTCAACCGCACCAAAAATTTTATGAAAATGCGTAAAGCGATATTACATCTGATGAACGAAGAGAAATTTTTGCAAGAGCAAATCGATCAAGCTACGGAAAATCTGCAAAAACACATCTCGGATCTGCAAACGGCCCAACGTATTACCCATCTGGGCAGTTGGACCTGGGATATCATGACCGGAAAACTACACTGGTCGGAAGAGACCTATCGCATTTTCAATCTTGAAGCCGGTTCATTTGAACCGACCTACGAAATTTTTCTCGATTTTGTCCATCCTAATGACCGTCTTTTGATTCAACAAGCGGTTGATTACGCGGTTTTCCACAACACTCCGTATAATTTTCGCCATCGCATTATCGTCAACGGTACTATCAAATACGTCCATGAACGCGGATCGGTTACCTACAATGCCAAACGGGAACCGGTTCAGATGATCGGGACCATCTACGACATCACGGAAGTTACCGAAGCGTATTTGGCCCTCGAACAAAAAGAGCATGAAACCTTGAACGTCCTTTCCAAAACTGCAGAGTTTAAAGATGTCGAAACCTCAAAACACGTCAAACGGGTCTCGGAATATGCCGTATTAATGGCCAGACAGATCGGTCTTTCAAACAAAGAGCAGGAAATTCTCCGCTACGCGGCTCCGCTTCACGACATCGGTAAAGTGGGTACACCCGATCGAATTCTCCTCAAGCATGGAAAACTTTCTCATGAAGAGATGGAGCTTATGCGCGAACACACCTCCATCGGAGGACAAATCCTTCAAGATGCCAAAAGCCCATTTTTACAGGCAGGATACGTCATCGCACTGAGTCATCATGAAAAATTTGACGGAACAGGCTATCCTAACGGGCTCAAAGGAGAAGAGATCCCTTTATACGGAAGAATCGTCGCTATTGCTGACGTTTTCGACGCCTTGACCTCCAATCGTCCCTACAAAAATGCATGGGATTTTAACGAAGCAATGCACTACATCAAAGAGAACGCTGGTTCCCATTTCGATCCCGAACTCGTGCGGGTATTCGTCCGGCACCGAGATGAAATCTATACGATATTTACCCAGAATGAGGACGAATCATGAAAAAAATTCTCATTGCCGACGACCAGTCGCTCAACCAGACCCTTTTGAGTTCTTATCTCATCCGTTATGCCGATACCTACGACGAATCCATCGACGTCAAAACTGCCGATAACGGGTTGGCAGCCCTCGACATGTGCCGGAGCGAACCGTTTGACATCATTTTCATGGACATTCTGATGCCCGAAATGGACGGTATCGAAGCCACCCGTCACATCAATGCCCTCCTCCCCCACGCCATCATCGTCATCGTCTCGACCGAAGGGGATGAGGAAAATCAGATACGCGCTTTGCGTAACGGGGCAAAAGACTATTTCGTCAAACCGATCCAACCCGATGTTTTCAAACACCGGCTTAAACTCTACATGACGATGCTCCACTCTTTCAAAGCGGCCCCGTCTCCAAAACAAAGCGCCAATCTGTTCACCAAATCGGTCTTTTGCCACCACACGGTCTACCGGATCGAAAACGAAGAAGACCTCGCCCAGCTCTGGGAATCGATACTCTTAAAATTCAAAGAGTGCGTCCGGACCAACGATCTAAGCGACCTCATCCGCTTCTTATACCAAACCGGACTGACCATGCTTTCGTATCGCGTCCAGCCCAAAATCATTATTGAAGAGAATGAATCCTATTTTTTCTTTTCGATTTTCAATACCCACATTCTCCCGGGGAAAAAACTGGTCCATCTCATCGAGCGCTACTTTCGTTCGGCCGAATACCTCTTTGACGCCAACCAATTTTGTTTTAAACTCGACAAATGGTATACGTCGGAACAGGCCGTTTGCGGTTACGTCGAAACGGCTCCGATGCCAAGAAACTACGAAAAAGGGGAAGAGGCGCTTTTTGTCTACGATTTTATGGACGATGAAGATCTGCAAATACTCGAATCCCGGCTTAATGAACTTTCGACGCAATTCATCTGGATGGGAAGCAATGAACTCGAACCGCATGACGTCGACCAGATCGTCCACGCTTTTGAAAAAATTGCCGCCGTCATGATTTTTTATTCCGAGACCCAAAGTCTGGGAATGGCCATCAACGATCTCTCCAACGTCATTAAAAAAGATGAATCGACTTTTATCCAAATGGCTCCGCAGATGTCGATGCTGTGCAACGGATTCAACAACGACCTCATTACCTGGTTTAAACAGGTTTTTTTCGAAGGGGCCCCCTCCACCGATTTTATGGATGCCTCTATCCTCTCCAATATTCATATGATACGTTCCTTTCTCGAACCCCTCGATACGGCTGCAGATGACGACAACGGATTTGAACTCTTTTAAAAGACTCCGTTTGTCCAAGAAACCGAGGATCGGCTGAAAAAACTTTTGTCAAAATGACACTTCCATCCCCGCCGATACCGTTTTTCGGTACAATCGCGCATGCAAACACTTATCGGCCAGATCGAAAAAATCATCTATGAAAACAGCGGCTTTTTGATCGCCGCGCTCCGCAGCGGTGAAAAAATCAGCGCCCACTATTTCGAAAGTGACGTCGAGCATCTCATCGGTGCCGCCGTCACCCTCAAAGGGTTCTGGGAAGAGCACCGCCAATACGGACGGACGTTCAAAGCCGAATCGCTAATTGTCAATCAGCACGAACTCTTTTTCTTTCTCAATCGGGTCATCAAGGGATTCACCAAAAAACTGACCGCCGAGTTGATCGAACGGTACTCTTCCGAAGGGTTGATCGACATTCTCGAAAACGATATCGAACGGCTGATGGAAATCAAAGGGATGAGCGCCAAGCGCCTCTCCAAACTCTCCGAGGGGTGGAAACAGTTCCGTTCCATGCGGCTGCTGGGCGAATATCTCGCCCCTTTCGGCGTCACCCCCTCCTTGCTGCGGCTTATCGCCAAAGCGATGAAAGAGGTAAAAGACCCGATCGAAGCGATCCGTGCCAATCCCTACGGCCTGATGCGCATCCACGGCATCGGATTCAAAAAAGCCGACGAAATATCCCTCCGAATGGGGGTTGACCGCCACGACCCCAGACGGATACAAGCCGCGATGGAGCATACCCTCGGCGACTATTGCGATCAGGAAGGGAACAGCTGCATCGATGAGCCCTTTTTGTACGACCGTCTCGATTTATTGCTCGAACTCGGCGAACACGAAACCTACCGTGCCGCCCTCGAAAACCGTCTCAACGAAGGGAGCATCGTACGACTTCCCAGCGGAAGGCTCTCGCCGCTTCGCATTTACGAAGCCGAAAGCTTTTTGCTGGACCAGTTCCGAAAACGGGGAAAAAAACGCTCCGCTCCGGTCTGCGACGACGTCGACGCCTTTCTCGAATCGTGCGGCCTGACGCTGGGAGACCAGCAAAAAGAGGCGGTCGATCTCATCAATGAAGGGTGCGGATTGATGTTTCTGATCGGGTATGCGGGTACCGGGAAAAGCACGACCGCCAAAGCGCTGTTGGACCTGCTGGGCCGGCAATGCGATCCCGCCTTGATCATGACCTGCGCCCTGAGCGGGATCGCTTCGCAGAGGATACGCGAACGGAGCGGCTATCCGGGCGCAACGATCCAAAGCCTGCTCGTACGCTACGAAACAAACGACTATTTCCCGTTTAAAGCGATATTGATCGATGAAGCTTCCATGATCAACTCCACCCTCTTCGCGCGGCTGATGGCTAAAATCGATCCGGAGGCCGTCGTCATTATCGTCGGCGACGACGCACAGCTTCCCCCGATCGGATCGGGAAGCCCGCTCAGCGACGCCATTGCACTCAACCTTGCCCCCACCGTGATGCTCACCCACATTTACCGCCAAAGCCCGGATCAGGCCATCTCCCTGATCGCCAACGACGTGCGCCGGGGAATCCTTCCGCCTTACCGGGAGCATTACGACGACTTCACCTTTCATCCCGTCGAACTTCCCAACCGCCATGCTCTCAAACGGAGTCTCAGTGCGGGCGAATTCGAAGAGGTTCTCAAAACCCTTTCGCACAATATTCTCGCACACATTGCCGAAACGACGCTCGAAAATCTCCCCGCTTCACGCGCGTTGCTCGAGGCCAAACGGATCCGGGAATATCTCGGAGCCTTTCAGGTCATCTCCCCGATGCGCGCCAATACGCTGGGGGTCGACAACCTCAATACGGTACTCCAAAATTATTTCAATCCGAGCCCCAAAAAGAAAATACCTACCCGCAACGGCGAATTACGCCTGATGGACAAGGTCGTCCATACCAAAAACGAAAATATCCTCTCTTACACCCCCGAAGAGTTCAAAGCGCAGGCCGAACCGAGCGAACGGCGAATTTTCAACGGTATGTGCGGCTTGATATTCCGCCTCGATGACGATGAAGAGCTGTGTTACGTCTATTACCCCAGCGAAGAGGTGATCGTCCAATACAAATACGAAGGGATCAGCGATCTGCTCTCCCTCTCCTATGCGCTCAGCGTCCATAAGGTTCAGGGGATGGAATACGACACGGTGGTCATTGTCATGAGTTTTTCCCACCATATCATGCTCAACACCAAACTACTCTACACCGCCCTCACCCGTGCAAAAAAACACTGCATCCTCATCGGCGAGACCGGAGCCTTCGAATCGGCCTGCCGCCGTCTGGAAACGACTCGCCGTCAAACCGTCATGCAAGAACTTCTCCTCAAAGATAAAAACTAACCAAAGGAAAAAAATTTTCCATTAGAATGGGTATGTTACAATTATGGCCATAACCCACTCACCCAAAGGATACGCACATGAAAACACTGATAATTTCCACCGTTTTAGCAACCGGATTAATGGGTGCTTCTTTAACCGACGAAGCCAAAAATGCAGGACTCAAAGCGATCCCTTCCAACCCGAAAGCGGTTGAAAAAATGACCTCCAACCCTACAAACCCAACCACCTCGGCGAAAGTGGAGCTAGGAAAAATGCTCTATTTCGATCCGCGCCTTTCCAAAAGCGGCCTTATCAGCTGCAATACCTGCCATAACCTAGCTCTCGGAGGAAGCGACGGAATGGCGGCGGCCATCGGTCACAAATGGACGGCCAATCCTCACCATCTGAGTTCGCCGACCGTCTACAACGCGGTATTCTACAGCCAGCAATTCTGGGACGGGCGCAGTCCGCATCTCGAAGATCAGGCACAAGGACCGATTCAGGCCGGGCCGGAAATGGCAGCACCCAAAGACCGTGTAGAAGCCGTCGTCAATTCAATGCCGGAATACGTTGCGATGTTTAAAAAGGCGTACGGCAAAGAGGTCAAAATCGACTTTGCCAAAATCGCCGATACGATTGCGGTTTTCGAACGTACCCTCGTCACCCCTTCACGCTACGACGATTTCCTCAACGGTAAGAAAAACGCTCTGAACGCAGCAGAGCAAAAAGGGCTGAAAACCTTTATCGACAAAGGGTGTACGACCTGCCATAACGATACCGCTCTGGGAGGAACAATGCAGGCTTTCGGCGTTGCGGCTCCGTATAAATTCATGAACGTCGGCGATTTCAAAGGGGATACCAACGGCCTCGTACGGGTTCCGACGTTGCGCAACGTCACCCAGACCGCTCCGTATTTCCACAACGGACAGATCGCAACGCTCAAAGAAGCGATCCATGAAATGGGCCGCATCCAGCTGGGAGTCGATCTGAGTACGGAGGAAGTCGCCTCGATTGAAACGTTCCTCAAATCACTGGAAGGGAAAAAACCTTCCATTATCTATCCGATGCTTCCAAGCGCGACCGACGCAACGCCAAAAGTCGACGTCCTCAACAACTGATATTTCCCTTTACGCCCTTGATGTTATCAGGGGCGTTGGCTTCATCGAGCGCTAATGTTTCTTTTCTGCTCCCGAGAGGGGGCACTCTATCCCCCTGAAACGTTCCTGGTAACGGCTGCATTCACCCACCGGAATTTGCAATACCATAGGTTCTTTTTCGGATTTAAACCATCCCAGAAGTGTTTTCAGATCGTTTTCTTCCATTGAGGTACACCCCGATGTCGGCGTATTGTCCGGATGTTTGAGGTGGAAAAAAATACACGATCCCCGTCCTTGCAATCCCGGTGCATTGTACCCGATCACCGCTCCGTTTCGATATAACTCGTCGTCTCGATGCATCTTCTCATAACTTTTCGGTATTCTCGTTTCAGGCATCGGAACCACCCGGTTATAGTCGGGATCCTCGGAATCGTCGATACAGATCAAGCGATCGTCCGCGTATAGATACGGCAACGCCGAATTGGGTAACGGGGAATATCCAAATGCGGCCATTACCGGAAAGATTCCCGCAGGGCTTCGACCGTCACCCTCCCTCTTGAGCGGAAGAGCCCCTTGCTCAAATCCCATCCCGCTTCGTCCGAGTATGACCGGAACCGGCAACCCCGTTTTTTCCCACTCCGCCTTGCGCTCGTAACGCTGTAAAATACCCTGTGAGACGTTTACATCATCCCCCAATACGACGACAAGTTGTTCCGAAGATGCCGCTACGATCATCGGTGTAAAAATTAGCCCGAATATTTTCGTCATACAATCCCGCTGACTTAGTTTATTTTAAAGTTAGGTAGTATAGCATATTGAAAATTCGCAAGTCAGAGGCGTTTATGGCAATCACGGTTCGTAAAGCGGTAGAAGCAGATATTGACATTGTAGCCCAGGCAATTGTGGACGTTTCGCGGGCCGATAAAAAGATAGGTTTGTTCGATCTGGTGTTCAATACATCGGAAGAAAACGAGTTACTTGGCCATATCAAACGTCTGGCATTGACGAGCACGAAATCGTATTGTCATATCTCCAATTTTTTTGTCGCTTTAAACGGAAGCGAGAAAGTCGGAGTTGTCTGCGGATACGAACCCCGGATCGCTACCCACGAAATTTTTTCCAAAGCGCTCGAAGAGATCGGGTTTGACGAAACCTATCATGAACGGATTGCGGCCTATCTCCTGTGCGAAGGGGAAGTCGATAACAAAACCTGGGTTCTTGATTTTCTGGTAGCCAAAAGTTTCGAAGTCTATAAAGAACTGGTCGGCAAAAGCATGCTCACCGCCCGCCTCAAAGGGTATCGCAAAGTCCAGACTTCTTTTGAAATCGGAGTAGTTGAGATGGAAATGATTTACAAAAAACTCGGATTTACCGTCGTCGATGAAAAACGGAGCGAATACTACAAAGAGCAGTTCGGCCGTCCGGGAATCGTACGGCTGCAATTAAACCTCTAATCTCTCCCCTATTCCCCGTAAGAAGGGATACAAAGGATTTTTCATCGACCACGCGGCCCTTGGACTTATTCCCCCTTTTCTTGCCATTACCCTGGCGCTGTGGAGCCGATCGGTTTTTATCGCCCTCTCCAGCGCCGTGATTGCCGGCGAATTTATCCTCGCTTCCTTTCATCCGCTGGATGCATTTATCTTAACGGCAGCGCGTTTTGCTGCTTTATTAAGCGAAGGATGGGTCCTTAAAACCCTTGCTTTCGCCGTCATGGTCGGATCGGTAATGAACCTGGTCGAACAAAGCGGAGGGGTCGGAGGACTCGTTCATGAATTGAGCGTACGCCGAAGCTGGATCCGAAGCAAACGGGGAGCTCTCATCCCCAGTTTTATCGCCGGAATCATTATTTTTATCGAATCGTCCATCACTTCACTGGTCGCCGGGGCCGTCGGAAAACCGTTTTGTGACCGCTACGGGGTATCGCGCGCCAAACTCGCATTTGTCTGCGACTCCACCTCGGCTCCCGTGTGTTCGCTTATCCCCCTCAACGGATGGGGAGCGTTGCTGCTCGGATTGATCGGAGGAGAAATTGCCGCCGGTACGATCGGCGGCGAAAGTGCCACATGGCTCTTCGAATCGGTTCTCTATAATTTTTACGCTTATGCGGCACTCATCGTCACCTTTCTCACCGTATGGTTTACGATCGATATCGGCCCGATGCGCCATGCGACGATCCACACCGAAGATACCGATCTGCCGGAGCCATCCGGGAACGTAGGGCTGTTTATCTGGCCGATGATCTGGATGATTTCGGGAGTGGTCGGGTTCATGTTCTGGACCGGAGAGGGTAATATTTTCAAAGGGTCCGGTTCAACGTCGATCTTCTATACCCTCCTCCTGACCCTGGGGTTCATGTGGATACTCTATCGTCGCCATAATGCTCTAAGCCACCGCCAGTTTATCGACGGAGCCTTTTCCGGAGCCGGGTCGATGGTACCGATCGCCGCAATTTTATTGTTTGCTTTTGCGATCGGAGGAGTCACTTCGGACATGAAAGTCGGCGAGTATCTCGCTTCCTTCGTCGGTAACTATCTCCCCTCGGCCTATCTTGCCGGGGCCATCTTCATCCTCTCGGGGATCATCGCCTTTGCCACAGGGACGAGTTGGGGAACCTTTAGCATCATGCTCCCGATCGCCATCCCTTTAGCCGTAGGATTGGATGCCCCGATCGCCCTTGTCATGGGAGCCGTGATCTCGGGCGGCGTTTTCGGTGATCATTGTTCCCCGATTTCGGATACGACGATCATTTCGGCCATGGCCAGCGGATGCGACGTCGCGGAGCATACCCGTACCCAGCTCCCCTATGCCCTTATCGCCGCAGGTGCCGCCTTGATTTTGTATATTCTGTTCGGAATAGGACTGACACAATGAAAACCCGACTTCTCCTTCTCGAAGACGATCCGAATCTCTCCGAAAGCGTCAGCGAATATCTCGAAGAACACGGATACGAAGTGGCCTGCGCCTTTGATGCCGTTTCGGCTGAAGATCTTATCTACGAACGCCCGTTTGATCTGTTGCTGCTCGACGTCAACGTTCCCGGCGGAGACGGGTTCTCTCTTCTGAAAAAAAGCCGCAAAGAGGGGAATTCGATTCCGGCGATCTTCATCACCTCACGCAATGCGATGAACGACGTCGAAACGGGATTTGAAAGCGGCGGGGATGACTACATCCGGAAACCCTTTGCCCTCAAAGAACTTTTGCTCCGTATCCAGACGATCCTGAAACGCAATTTTTTCCACCACCCTTCCGATGCTCTCGATCTGGGTGGGGGAATCTCCTACGATATTGCCGGCCAAACGCTCACGATCGATGGAAACGTCCAGACGCTTCAGAACAAAGAGCATAAACTTCTCAAACTTTTCATCCAGCACAAAAATGAACTCCTCTCCCATGAAACGATTATGGAACAGCTATGGGAATACGACGAAACCCCCAGCGACGGGAGCCTGAGAACCTATATCAAGACTCTGCGCAAACTCCTCGGAAAGGACCGTATTGTCAGCCACAAACGCCTCGGGTATCAATTTCGCTAGGTATCGAACATTCCGGAATTTCCTC
>JBFXFU010000014.1:0-70114 GCA_050178755.1 Sulfuricurvum sp.
GGCGTGCAGGTCTCCCTTTCCCCGTTGGACGCAACTCTCGTTCCGGAAACAGAGGCTCGATTAATTCCCATTGTTTGTTTGTCAATTCCATACCAATTCATCAGCAATCCACCTGCCATCCATTTTTGAGATGGGTTCTACCTAAAAAGGACTAAGGAGACGATCGTTTCCCCACTCCTACCGAATGATTCATTTATTCGAAACGGTTATTCTGCCGTTTACGTGGGGTTAACGCAAAAATTCCAGCAATTCGATATACTCTTTTTCAATCACGCCCAGATTGTCAAGCATTTTCATCTCATCCATTCCGGGATTATCGCTTAAGAACTCTTTTCTCCATTGGATATTGTCTTGCAGTTCGGACAATCCTGTCGTCAGATATTCCACCATGGCATCAATATCCGCGCCTCGAATGATTCCTTCGGTATCCGCTTTATAAAACAATAGGGCATAATCCCCCATTTCGTGAGAAAAACGGAAATCTTCCGCTATATTGTGTACGATCGTTTTGATCCGCTCATCTTTAATCACTCGTTTTGCCATCTAATTCTCCTCTCTTGGATTCATAACCGTACAGACGGATTAAACACGGACAGAAACTATTTTTTGAATCTAAATCCCAGCTTTTCGAGTTGAACACGCACTTTATCGGCGATATCCCCCTGAAATTCCATCCAGCCCTCTTTAAACGTTCCCCCGCATGCAAGAGACTTTTTCAACATAGCCAACGATTTTTGTGCATCGTCGCCGCTAAGGGAAAAAGGGCCTACCAGCGTCACGGGTTTCCCTTTGCGCTTCTCTTTCCGAAACACGAGCTGGTGCCTGGACGGATCAATCGGCACCAGTAAAATCTCTTTAGGCTCGGTTTCCAGACTCCAGCCTTCTCCCCAGGAACCGGTAAAATCCAAAGAGAGTTTTTCTCCCCTACCCATTGTTCAAATCCCGGCAATATTCAAATCGTTTCATCCCGTTGGACAAGGTTTCTTCAAACATTGCCAGCGGCCGCACCCATAGGCCCCGTTCTCCGTATAACGCACGATAGACAACTACTTCTTCCCCCGTTTCGGAGTTTTTGGCAACGCCGATAACCTCGTAATGTTTCCCCTTATAATGGCGATACAGACCGTTTTTAAGCACGTACGACCTTTTGAACCAATACGCTGACCCCTTCTTTGCCGGAAAGTTCACCTTTATTGGCCATAGAGAGGATCGGATTCATACAATACAGATTGTTGTCGTAAACCACGATAATCACCTCATCCCCTTCTTTAAGAAAATGGGTCTCTCCAAAATGGGTATAGCGGGTTGCCCCGATACTGATAATCGCATGCGTCGGATTTTCGGCCTCGCCGATGTAGTCTCCGATCGCTTCAAGCGGACCGAAATCGACTTGGGAATTGATCTGCTGTTGCAACCAATTGAGTAATTTCTCATGGAAATAACTGTATCCGATCAATTCAACGTCTTCCCCATAGCGCATCAACATCCCGTCACGACGCAAAAAAGAAGCGATACGGTAACGGTCCATAACCCCTCCCTGCTCAAAGCGGTCAATCGTTATCAGCGTATCCGAGAGCCCTTTACTGGCACTTCCCCAGTTTTTCTTGACGCTGATTTTGGGTGCCCCTTCTTTACGAAGCGAACAGTCGTTATAAGCGCCAAACCATTTTGGAACAATCTTGGCGATCTTTCCGTTCTCATCGTATTCAAGGTCACAGATCAATGCGACTTCCGGTTCCGGCTGAACATTGCATTCTTCTTCCGGGAGGATGATCGTATCCGAACTGATCGGATAGACCCCGAGCGCTCCGGCCCGACCGGGAACATAGAACGGAAACATCCCTTTCGGACCGTTAGGATCTTCGGTCAGGATATCTTTAAAATCGGCGCTCTCACCGGCCTGTTCCAGATGCAGTGCGAAGTTCCCGGCGACACCGAGCCCGACGTAATCGTTATAGTTGCCCATTCGCTTTCGCCTCGGCAAACTCTTCATACGTACCGACAAAGTCGATGTAGCTGCCATCGGCGTGGAGCTCGATGATCCGCCCGGCAAACGCGTCGAGAAGTTCGCGGTCATGGCTGACGCAGATGACGTTTCCGTCAAACTCGTACAGTGCTTCGCCCAACGCGATGATCGCCTCGAGGTCGAGGTGGTTGGTCGGTTCGTCCAGGACAAGGAAGTTCCCGCCTTCGAGCATCATCTTGGAGAGCATCATCCGGTGTTTTTCACCCCCGGAAATTTTCTCGATGCTTTTTTCCTGTTGCTCGCCGTTGAAGAGCATCCGTCCAAGACAGTTTCGGATTTCGCTGATATCCCGTTTGGGATCAAACGCCCGAAGCCAGTCATAAAGAGTCTCCATCCCTTTGATCCGGTCGGTCGTATCCTGCGGGAAATAGCTCGGTTCGATCGTCGCTCCCCATTTGACACTTCCCGCACTCGGCTTGAGCTCTTCCATGATGATTTTTAACAAAGTCGATTTACCCACACCGTTGGCACCGATGACAGCGATTTTCTCACCCGGAACAATTTTAAGATCAATATTTTTAAGCACTTCCAAGTCATCGTAATTATGAGAAACGCCGATAACGTCAAGCGCTTCATCCCCCATTTGACGTTTGGCTTTAAATACGATGCTCGGGTCACGTCGGCTGGAAGGTTTGATATCGTCGATAACCAGTTTGTCCAATTGTTTCTGACGCGATGTCGCCTGCTTCGCTTTTGACGCATTGGCCGAGAAACGGCGGACAAACGCTTCAAGCTGCTCTTTCTCTTTGAGCTTTTTATCCCGTTCCAACTGTGCCTGATTCGCCATAACAGTCGCTGCAAGGTACCAGTCGTCATAATTTCCGGTAAATTCGCGGATCTTTTGGAAATCGACGTCAAGAATGTTGGTGACAACCGCATTGATAAAGTGACGGTCGTGCGAAATAACGACCATCGTCCCCTCATGGCGTTGTAATTCGTGTTCGAGCCAGCCGATCGTATCGATATCGAGGTTGTTGGTCGGCTCATCAAGGAACAATACGTCCGGTTTCGGATAGAGAACCTGTGCCAACAGGACTTTGAACTTGTCTGATGAAGGAAGGCTCGACATCAGATCCTGATGATTTTCAGCCGGAATTCCGACATTTTCAAGGATTTTGGCAATCTGCACGTCGTATTCATACGTCGGATCTTCCTCGACACAAACCATTTCAAGTTCGGCAAGACGGTTATTCACCGCATCGTCTTCAAAATCACCGCTCATGTAGAGTTCTTCTTTCTCTTTGATCGCATCGTAGAGACGTTTGTTCCCGTACAAAACCGCATCGGCAATCGTAAAATCTTCGAATGCGAACTGGTTTTGTCCCAAGACACCCACTTTTAATCCCGGTTCGATGGAGATATCCCCTTCATACTCTTTGATTTCGCCGCTAAGGATTTTCAAAAACGTTGTTTTTCCCGCTCCATTGGCCCCGATCAGACCGTAGCGCTTATTACGGTCGAGTTTGAGATTGATCCCCTCAAACAATACGCGGCTTCCAAAACGCATCGTCAATTTTGTTACTTGTACCATTGTCTGCCTGTCTTTCAATTATTTATTATCCGCGATTATACCCAAATTTGAACAATACCAAAAAGCATTTCTAGGTACGCCTGGGACATTGACGGCATCCCATACCCCTGGTTCTCAGGCTTAAATATCTATGTTCCAGACATAAGTCATCCCCCCGAACCAAAAGGGATAGCTTAATCCGGAAAAGTCCATTTTTACGGATAAAACGTGCAATATCGAAACGAATTGTCTGGTATTGGCAGACTAATAACATTTTCACAATATTTTTTAACATTGCCGTAAGAATCTAAGCGATAAAATGAACCCAAGAATTATCAGCATCAGTATAGTTCGATTTTTTCACGGAGCACAATGTGACACAGATTTATGTCGGGAATATTCCCTACGGCAAAAAAGAAGACGATCTTGCGGATCTCTTCGGACAATACGGACAGGTTAGTTCAGTTAAATTCGTAAATGACAAAGAAACAGGTCGTTTCCGAGGGTTTGGATTTGTAGAAATGGCGAACAAAGATGAAGCCGCTAAAGCGATCACTGCCCTCGAAGGCAACGAATTCGGAGGACGTACTCTTCGCGTCAACGAAGCCCGTCCACGCGCTCCACGCCCACCACGCGAACGCTGGTAATTTCTAATTCGGAAGCTTATTTCTAAGCTTCCGCCTCTACGTAGTCAATCTTAATCCCTAAGCATTTCACATCGAAAGAATCGACATGACCTATCAACTTGATGAAGACTACATCGAACTATTTAAGTTACTCAAAATCCTCGATCTGGTCGATACGGGCGGACAGGCAAAATTGCTGATAGCTAACGGACACGTCTACCGCAACGGAGAAGTAGAACTTCGTAAACGGGCCAAAATCGTCAAAAATGACCTTCTGACCATCGGAGACGTCGTCATCAGAATTGTCTGATTTTCCATTGTTATTTAATGGAGTTTTGACTATAATCCGCATATTTAAATGAATCCCTATGCGGCTTGTCCTGACGAAGAACCGAATAGCCACCGCGAAGGAAGTTCTCCCAAGTACCAACAAGGGTTGTGTTTCGACGTATTAAAAGCGACACGCCCCATATTTACGTAAAGATGTCAACCAAAATGAAAAACAGAAAAATGATGCTTTTCGGCTTTATCAGTGCGGTTTCGGTAAGCGTTGCCCTATCTACGTCGTTACTGGCCAAAAGCGAAGTTTCTCAAACACAAGCCAGCCCTTCGACAGAAGAATCCCGTCTTCAGTCTCTTGCCAAATTCACCAAAGTTCTCAGTATTGTCGAACAGTACAACGTTGACAATCTGACCATAGACCAGCTGATCGATAAAGCATTGCAGGGGCTCCTCTCTAATCTTGACGCCCATTCGACCTATCTGGATAAAAAAAGCTATGACAACCTCAAAACCCAGACCGACGGAGAATTCGGAGGATTGGGGATCACGGTCGGAATGCGGGACAATGCCCTTACCGTCATCTCTCCGATCGAAGGGACACCTGCCGATAAAGCCGGTATGAAAGCCGGGGATATTATCCTAAAAATCAACGAACAATCGACCTTGAGCATGACGATAGACGATGCGGTAGGCCTGATGCGCGGCGCCCCAAAAACCCCGATCGATCTTACCGTCGTCCGAAAAGGGGCAGCCGATCCGCTGAAGTTTCATATCATTCGCGACATCATCACCGTACAATCCGTTTACACCCGTACGATTGATGGCAATATCGTCTATATCCGCGTTACCAATTTCGATAAAAAAGTGGCTGCTGACGTTAAAGCCGCCATCAAAAAACACGCTTCCAAATCAAAAGGGATCATCCTTGATTTGCGTAACAACCCGGGCGGATTGCTCGATCAGGCGGTAGAACTCACCGATCTTTTCGTCAATGAAGGGGTGATCGTCTCCCAAAAAGGTCGTAATAAAGAAGATGATGTCTCCTACAGCGCGACCAAAAGTGCAACCATCACCGATCTTCCTCTGGTCGTTTTGGTAAACGAAGGATCGGCCAGTGCGTCGGAAATCGTCAGCGGTGCCCTTCAAGACCTTAAACGGGGCGTGATCGTCGGAGAACGGACGTTCGGTAAAGGTTCGGTTCAAGTCGTCATGCCGATCAACGATACCGAAGCGATCAAGCTGACCGTTGCCCGCTATTATTTGCCAAGCGGCCGTACGATTCAGGCGGTGGGAGTTTCTCCGGACATCGAAGTGGCTTCCGGCGAGATCAAAAATAACGACAAACAGTTCAATATCAAAGAAGCCGATCTTAAAAAGCATCTGGAAAGCGAACTGGACAAAACCGAAGGGATGGTCGACGTAACCGAGACCAATACCACCAACAAAACGACGATCACTACCGAACAGCTCAATAAGGACATTCAACTTAAAGAAGGTGTCGACATCATCAAAGCCCTAATCATAGTCAAAGGAAAGTAATTATGGAAAAACGCGAATTAATGTACGAAGGAAAAGCCAAACGTCTTTTCACAACCGACGATCCCAATTTGGTCATTGCCGAATTCAAAGATGATCTGACTGCTTTCAACGGTGCAAAAAAAGCCAGTGAAGACGGTAAAGGGGCATTGAATAACAAGATTTCGACCGAACTGTTCAAAATGTTGGCAAAAAACGGCGTCGAATCCCATTTTGTCGAGATGCTCGACGATAATCATATGCTTTGCAAAAAAGTAGACATTATTCTGATCGAAGTAATCGTACGTAATATCGCAACCGGAAGCCTGAGCAAAAACCTTGGTATCGAAGATGGAAAAGTACTTCCGTTTACCCTGGTCGAATTCGATTACAAAAACGATGCACTGGGTGACCCGAAACTCAATGACCAACACTGTCTGATTCTCGAACTGGTCCGCAACGAAGCCGAACTTGATCAGTTACGCGCAATGGCTCGTCAGGTCAACGACATTCTTCGTCCTTATTTCGCCGAGAAAGGGCTTAACCTTGTCGATTTCAAACTCGAATTCGGCCGCGATCAAGAGGGCAAAATCATTCTTGCGGACGAAATCAGCCCCGACAACTGCCGTTTCTGGGACCTTGCAACCGGTGAGAAAATGGATAAGGACCGTTTCCGTCAAGGATTGGGAGGGCTAAAAGTAGCCTACGAAGAAGTACTTAACCGTATTCTCGGTTAACATCAACAAAGGAACAGAGATGAAAGCTATCGTAAACGTATTTCTAAAAAACGGAGTCCTGGACTCTCAAGGTAAAGCAGTTCAACATGCGTTGACACACCACGGATTCGAAAGCGTCAATGACGTACGCGTAGGGAAACAAATCATCGTTGACATGAATGAAAGCGATGCGGATACAGCCAAAGCCAAAGTTGCACAGATGTGCGAAGATCTTCTGGCCAATACCGTCATTGAAGACTATACGATCGAGATTGAAGCATGAAAGTAGGAATCATCCAGTTTCCGGGAACCAACTGCGAATACGATACCCAATATGCGTTTTCAATGCTTGGGTGTGAAACCCAGATTCTCTGGCATAAAGAGAGTACGATTCCCGACGGGACCGACCTGGTCGTCGTAGCCGGAGGATTCAGCTATGGAGACTATCTTCGCAGCGGAGCCATTGCCAAAATGTCTCCGATCGTCAAAGCGCTCAAAAGCTACGCCGAAGCGGGCGGAAAAGTTATCGGAATCTGTAACGGATTTCAGGTTCTAACCGAAACCGGCCTTCTCCCCGGTGCACTCAAACGCAATGAAGGGCTCCATTTCATTTCACGCCATCACCATTTAAAAGTCGTCGACAACAACAACACCTTTCTTCGCCAATGCACTATCGGGGATGTCGTCAACATTCCGATTGCTCACCATGACGGAAACTACTACATCGATGCAGATGGGTTGAAAGATCTCTATGAGAACGACCAGGTATTATTGCAATACACGGATGCCAATGGAAACCTCGACAATCCAAACGGTTCGGTCGATTCGATAGCGGGAATCTGCAACAAAGCCAAAAACGTTTTCGGTCTGATGCCTCACCCCGAACGTGCTATGGATTCACTGCTCGGTTCGGATGATGGGCGTCGCATGCTCGAAGGGTTCTTACACGCTTGAAAAAACTGATCTTCATTTTCTTCATCGTACTCAATATTCTTCATGCCGAACCTTCGGTACTTACCGATGAAGCCACCAGCGGAGACGTTGCGGCGGAGTCGACCGATACCCAAGCCGCAAAATCGTCTAACGGATCCGACATCAACACTCTCTTTTCCAATGTCGATACGGCGTTGGACATCTCTTTTGTCAATCCTCCAAGTCGTGCGTATATGGGCGAAATTATCGCGTTAAGCGTTAAATTGACCCCTGTCGATCTTGCGTCGGGCAACATTGAATATACTTTGCAAAACGAAGAAGGGCTGCGGATATTCAGTGATACGCCGCGCCGCAGTGTCAAATCGGATGGCGTATACGATACGTTTTATTTTCTCGTTCAGGCACCGACGGTTCGCCTTCCCGATATCACCGCGACACTCACCTCGACGGGAGCCGTCTCGAAAACCCTTAACGGCACCTCGGTTGCCGTGTCGTCTTTAAACCCGCCACCGACGTATGCCAACGTCCTTGCCGACAGTTTTGAAATCATCAACTACAAAACGACCCCTTATGACGGAGAGAATAACGTTGTCATTTTTACCGCCAAGGCGTCTCGTTGTAACATCGCCGATTTTTCCATCAACAATGCCGTCAAACAAGGGTTCGAAAGCAAGTTGGCCAACGTCAACCAGTCCCAAATCACCTATTACGTCATTATCCCGAAATCGGAACAAAGCCTCAACTTCTCCTATTTCAATTTGAAAAAGCAGCGTTTCGAATCGTTGATGGTCCCTATCGTCGTCGATGATGACACGGTTTCCACCCAGAGTGATCTTACACCGACGGATGACCGCCATACCGATCTCAAAGCTTCTGCCGCGGGAATCGCTATTCTTCTCTTAAGTGCAATGTTTTATTGGCGAAAACAAAAATGGTATCTCTATCTGACGGCACTTCCGGTTTTCTACCTGATCGTCATTTTTATGCCGAATGAAAAAGTATGCGTCAAAAAAGATGCCCCAATCTATCTGCTTCCGATCAATCACGGTACCATCTTTGAGATGACCACGGAAGAAGAGAGCCTTGAAAGCGAAAAACAGGTAGGCGATTTTTTCAAAGTCCATTTGAAACAAGACCGTGTAGGTTGGGTAAACAAACGTGATCTTTGCTCGAATTAAATGGCTTTACGCCGTTCTCGTGATTTTCACGGGAATGACGTTGATGATTGCCATCTTCTATCTCTTTCCCAAACCGTATCCGCAAAAAATCGCGGCATGGTTCATTCGCCTCTTAGTCTGGTTGCCGGTACGTACCGTCGGAAAACCCGATCCGGATGCTCAAATGTTCCTAATCAACCATCAAAGCGATATCGACATCGGAATCATGGAAACGGTCACCTCCCATGATCTCGCCTGGGTAGCCAAAAAGGAGCTGTTTAACGTCCCTTTTTTCGGTCTTGTCGTCCGATTGCCCAAAGACATACCCCTTGAACGTGAAAGCAAGACGGCGCTCGTCAAACTGATCAAAGAGTGCAAAAACCGCCTCGATCACGGCCGTGTGATTACCATTTTTCCAGAGGGGACCCGGACCGAAACGGGTAAAATGAAGCCCTTTAAACAGGGGGCAAAAATTGTTGCGGACAAATACAATCTAAAAGTCCAACCGGTCGTCCTCATCGCTACCGCATGGCATTTTAGCAACAAGCGCAAAGATTTCCGCCCCGGAACCGTGACTGCGGTATTTATGGAACCGTTTATCGCCGACAAAAGCGATCCCGAATGGCTCCACAATCTCCATACAAAAATGCAGCACGTCTATGACAATGAGTTATCAAACCATCCTCGCTATCGGTAGCGGAGGTTTTCTGGGCGCAATCGCCCGCTCCTGGATCAACGGACAAATCAACCATCACCTTCCCCATACGCTACCCTTCGGCACCCTTGGGGTCAATCTTCTCGGCAGCCTCGTCATCGGTATATTGTTCGCCTATTTCAGCTTCACCCCTCAACT
The DNA here is from genome assembly GCA_050178755.1 of Sulfuricurvum sp. Lineage (GTDB taxonomy): Bacteria > Campylobacterota > Campylobacteria > Campylobacterales > Sulfurimonadaceae > Sulfuricurvum. Next base: position 9,619 of record JBFXFU010000014.1, read on the forward strand.
CAGCGTCCACGTAAAATCGTTTCTTACCACGGGGTTTTTAGGCGCTTTGACAACCTACTCTACTTTTGCGATGGAAACGGTCTTCTTACTCGGCGGAGGCCAATTTCTCCTTGGAATGGCGAATATGGCGCTCAACCTTTTCGGCAGTGTTTTGATGGCATCGACGGGTTATTACGCCGTCAAACATTTCCTATCGTAATCGTCTGATCGCTACACCACTGTGCCAATCCGGCGTCGTGCGTTATCAGTAAAATCCCCATATCCTCAAGCTGTTCGACCATGAGTTTCATAATGTCCAGCTGATTAAGATTATCAAGTGCCGAAGTAGGTTCATCCAGTAACAGCAAATCCGGTTTCATCAAAAGAGCCCGTAAAATCGAGCACCGCTGCAACTGTCCACCCGAAAGCTGATGGGGCAGGCGGTCCAGGTACGATTCTTCCATCCCCATTCTCATCAACAACGGTTCATACCCCTTTAATTCCGCGACATCCGATATCTGATTGCGTATCGTGTACGAGGGGTGAAACGAGCTGTAGGGGTCTTGAAACACCTGTGAGAGAGATTCAACCCGGATGGTTCCGGAATGGGGTTTTAGCTCTCCGAGAATCAATGAAAACAGGGTCGATTTGCCCGCCCCGCTGGGACCGACAATCGATTTCAGTTCCCCTTTTTTCAATGATAGAGAAAAGTTTTGCAGCAACAACGTATCTTTTTTATATCCGAAAGATATATTTTCGATATCCAATACCGTATTCAACGGATTTGGCCTTTGCCGTAGATTTTATATTTGTACGTTGTCAGTCCTTCGACTCCCATCGGTCCTCTGGCGTGAAGTTTATTCGTACTGATCCCCACTTCCGCACCGAATCCGAAAACCCCTCCGTCGGTAAAACGGGTCGATGCATTGACGTAAACGGCCGCCGCATCCACGGCATCCAAAAAGCGTTCGGCCGTTTTGATGTTTTCGCTCAGGATTGCCTCACTGTGCCCGGAACCGTAACGGGCGATGTGTTCAATCGCCTCTTCTACCCCATCGACTACCCGGATATTCAAAATATTGGCCAGATATTCGGTATCGAAATCCTCGTCGCCTGCCGATTCAACGTCGATAAGGGCACGGGTATTTTCACACCCTTTTAACTGCGTATGCGCCGCATCGAACGCCTCTTTGAGTCTTGGCAGAGCTTCGGCGGCAATGGCACGATCGACCAGCAGGGTTTCCATCGCGTTGCACACTCCGGGGCGCTGAACCTTTGCGTTAATGGCGATTTTAACCGCACCTTCCAGATCGGCATCTTTATCGATGTAGGTATGGCACAACCCCTTGTCGTGTTTGACGACCGGAACCGTCGCATTGGCGCTGACGTAACGGATTAACCCTTCTCCTCCGCGCGGAACGATCAAATCGACGTATTTGTCCATCTTGATTAATTGCGCCACCCCTTCACGCGATGAATCGGGAAGAAGGGCAATCAGTTCGGGCTGAAGTGAATTACGGACCAAAACCCCTTGTAAAACGGAAGCGATCGCTTTGTTGGACTCTTCGGCTTCTTTTCCGCCTTTGAGAACGCAGCCGTTGGAACTCTTAAAACAAAGCGCCGCCGTATCGGACGTAACGTTCGGACGGGATTCGTAGATAATGCCGACTACCCCGATGGGGATCGTGACTTTTTCGATTTTCAGTCCCGCTTCGGTCACCCATCCGTCCAGAACCCGTCCTACCGGGTCTTTGAGAGCGGCGATCTCTTCGACGGCTACCGCCATCGCTTCGATCCGTTTTTCATCCAGCAAGAGCCGTTCTTTCATCGACGGAGACAACGCGTTCATCTCGGCATTACGCATATCGAGTGCATTCGCCTCCATAATGTTCATCGTGTTCGAACGTAACGCTTCGGCCATTTCGCGCAATATACGATTACGTTCGCTCCCGCTGAGCGTGGCAAGCGTCCGGCTTGCCGATTTTGCGTTTGCTAAAAATTGTTCCATTGTTTGCCTTTTGTCGTAAATTTGTATTATTCCGCTTCGCGACGGATGATTGCCGAAAGAACGTCGAAAGTCTTGGCATCAATCAGGGCATCCATACGCTCCAAAACGGCGCTGTGTCGGTAATTCTTCTGATACCGCTTGATTTCATCCATCAGATCGCGGCACTGCTTGGCCTCTTTGTTGTCCGAGGCGTATTGAAGCTCCTGAATCAACGTTCTGAACGAAATGTTTTTAATCAGTTGATAAAACGGATCGTTCCCGCTTACCGGCTCTTCCGGAGAGTCCTGTTGGACGGTATCCTCTCTCTCTTGCAAAACCGGAGTCTCTTCTTGCGTCGTACGGATCTTGAATTCCGGTTCCTGAAACGCATCGACAACCGACAGCCGCAACAATTGCTCTTTTAACGCGGCTATCGTTCTGCGTTGTCGCAGCATTCCGTATCCCATACCGATAAACACTACCAGCAAACCAAACAGGAGGTAATAGGTCAATCCGTTATCTTCGGATGGAACTTTTTGAACCGGTTCGATCACCGGTTTTAAGGCGGGTTCCGGCGCCACCGCGGGTTCATCCGTTAGGGTCGGTGCTTCGTTTTCTGCTGATGGAGGAACCGTCGGCAATGAAGATGGTGTTTCTGTAGCCGATAAAAAATAGCTCCCTTCCGTCGGACCGTAGTATTTGTTGATATAGGCATCGGCATAGGAACGTTTATAATGTTTCAGAATCTTCTGCGCTTCCTCTTTTGATCCGATCGGCTCAATCCCTACCAAAAACGCTTTACCCGAAGGGCGTGCTACGTATTCAAACCCGCATTCTTCTTTCAATCGCTCATCTTCCGCGCCCAAATGGGGTTTAAGCTCTTCGAGGACCGATTTTGCCTCTTTGAACGTCTTAAACGACGCCAACACTACTTTGTACGACTCTTGAGCCTCTACAATCGTTGCTGCGAAGACAAATAGCGTGATTACGATCCATTTGATTCTTGTTACGGTCATCGTTCCATCTCTTTTTCCATTTGATTGACTTTTTGCATGGCCGCGATAACAACGGGTTCGATGTCGCTGTAGTCGAAACGCGTCTTGCCCAGATAATGGCGGATTGATTCCATGTCGTTTAGTTCGATGGATCGGACCAGATCAAGCAGTCCGCCCAGATACCCTTTCGAATGAAGCAACGCTTCCTCGACCTCTTTGGAAATATTCAGTTTTGAGAGGATCTCCTGCTGAGGCATATGAAACAATAAATGGACCAAAGAGAGCATACCGACAAAATAGGCTGTCGCCTTTTCAGCTTTGGTTGCCGATGAGTTGAGCTTTTCGATCAATCCGTGCATCAGTTCCGTACGGTTGATGACCATCAACAGCAATGGAACCCGTCTGGACTCTTTTTGGTCCTCGTCAGCAAACATCATCAACATAATCCAACGCGATATCGGGTCCCGTCCCATCAACGTCAGCACATGGGCAATCGAAGATACCGGGGATCGAAGTGAAAACGCTGCGGAGTTGATGAACTGTAATAATTTCATGCTGACGACATGGTTTTGTTCAAAAGCATTGACCAATGTCGGCATTTCCGCATCACTTTGGAGCATATTCCACAATTGGATGATAGCCTGCTGCTCTGCGGAAAATCCCGCATGGGTGATGACGTTCGGCTGCGAAATGAAATATCCCTGAAAATAGTCAAATCCCATCGATCGGCACAGATTGTAAGCATCATGGGTCTCGATCTTCGCACCGATCAGGGTTACGCCATAACGTTTGATGGCATTGATCTCCTGCCCCAGCAATCGCAGATCACTTCGTGAAACGTCAATTTTCATAAAGGAGAGAAGCGGATAGAGACGGGATGTTTTCGTCATGAAAGCGCCATCGAATACCGAATCGTTCAGAGCGAAACTGTACCCTTCTTTCTTTAACTCCCTCAATCGCGTCAATAGCGTTTCATCGACTTCAATCTCAGGAAGCAAGGCATAAACTATTTTTTCGCGCGGCAATGAATGGATCAAATCGTAATTTAAAAAATCCCGGTTAATACGGATAAATCCGAAATGTTTCCCCAGAATCGTGTCGATTCCAATCGTCCCCATTAAATTACTGATTACCGACGCGGTGATCGCATTATCATCATCGCCATGTCCGGTTTCTCGATAAAGAAGATCGTATGCCGCGATTTTTGCCCGTGTGTCAATGATCGGTTGACGTCCGATGTGCCGTTCGCCCATGATTTTGAACCCACCCATCTTTTTTGACATCTATTATAACAGGGAAGCAATGAAAGAAGATTGATAGAAGTATCTCCGCCAAAGCGGAGAGAAGAGAAGATTACTCGATTTCGGCGTCGATAACGTCGTCGTCTTTTTTCGCCGAAGAGGCTTGCTGTGCGCCGCCTTCGTTTTGTTTGTACATCTGCTCTGCCATTTTGTGGCTAGCATCCGCCAGTTTTTTGGTAGCTGCTTCGATCTCTTCTTTGCTAGCGTCGGTATTTTTGAGTACCGCTTTCAACTCTTCAAGTGCCGATTCGATAGAGGCTTTTTCGGAAGCGTCAATTTTGTCTTCCATCTCTTTGAGCGATTTTTCGGTTTGGCTTGCCAAAGCGTCCGCCTGGTTGCGCAGATCGACGATCTCTTTGCGTTTCGCATCTTCGGCTTTGTGTTTCTCAGCGTCTTGTACCATACGGTTGATCTCGTCTTCGGAGAGCCCTGAACTTCCCGTGATTTTGATCTCTTGCGATTTACCCGTACCTTTGTCGGAAGCCGATACCGTCAGGATACCGTTCGCATCGATATCGAAGGTAACTTCGATCTGAGGTACACCGCGCGGTGCCGCCGGAATACCGTTGAGTTCGAAAAGACCGAGCGATTTGTTATCGCGGGCAAATTCACGCTCACCCTGAACAACGCTGATGCTAACTGCCGGCTGATTGTCTTCCGCCGTTGAGAACACTTGCGATTTTTTGACCGGAATAGTGGTCCCTTTTTCGATAATTTTGGTCGCTACGCCACCCAATGTCTCGATACCGAGTGAAAGAGGTGTAACGTCGAGCAACAATACGTCTTTAACGTCACCGCGCAAAACCCCACCTTGGATCGCCGCACCGGCCGCAACGACCTCATCCGGGTTTACCCCTTTGTTGAGTGTTTTACCGCCGAATACGTCGGAAACCATTTTTTGCGCCAACGGAACACGCGTCGATCCACCGACCATGATGATCTCGTTGATCTCATTTTTGCCCATTCCGGCTTCTTTCATCGCCGTGTTGATGTGCGCGATCGTCTCTTTGATCAGATCGTCGATCATCCCTTCGAATTTTGCACGGGTCAGTTTGATGACCAAGTGTTTAGGCCCTGTAGCATCTGCCGTGATAAACGGAAGGTTGATCTCGGTTTCTTCTGCCGATGAGAGCTCTTTTTTCGCGTTTTCAGCCGCGTCTTTTAGACGTTGAAGCGCCATTTTATCGGCTTTCAAATCGATACCGTGGTCAGATTTGAATTCAGATGCGAGGAAATCAACGATTTTATTATCGAAGTCGTCCCCACCGAGGAATGCATTCCCGTCCGTTGAAAGAACTTCAAACGTACCTTCGGAAATTTCAAGAACCGTTACGTCGAACGTTCCGCCCCCAAGATCGTAAACGAGAACTTTTTCATCCCCTTTGGATTCAAGACCGTACGCCAGTGCGGAAGCCGTCGGCTCGTTGATGATACGAAGGACGTTAAGCCCTGCGATCGTTCCCGCTTCTTTTGTCGCTTTACGTTGAGCATCATTGAAGTATGCCGGAACGGTGATAACCGCATCGGTTACCGCTTGACCGAGATAACTTTCCGCATCCGCTTTGAGTTTTGAGAGGATTTTTGCCGAGATCTCTTGCGGCGTATACACTTTACCCGCTACGTCAACCGCAGCCATACCGTTTTTATCGACGATTTTATAGGTAACTTTGTCGTGTGCTTCTTTCGCTTTTTCCTCGTTCATCATCAAACCCATAATACGTTTGACCGAGTAGATCGTTTTATCCGGATTGGTGATTGCCTGACGTTTTGCCGGGTCACCGACAAGGATTTCCCCTTTGTCCGTAAACGCTACAACGGAAGGAGTCGTATTTTTTCCCTCTTTGTTCGGGATGATTTTTGCTTCGCCGCCTTCATAGACAGCAACACATGAGTTGGTTGTTCCAAGGTCGATACCAATAACTTTTGACATTTTGTTCTCCTGTTTCAGTGAATAATTATTTATTAGATAGCGCCGATGCCGAAAGCATCGGTGTACTTTAGCGGCTTAGCGCCCAGCGTAGGATATCGGGGCTATGCTCCGATATCCGTTCAAATTAATTTGCAATAACGACCATTGCGTCACGCAATGTTCGCTCTTTATATCGAAACCCTTTTTGGAAAGTGTTTACGATTGCTCCGCTTTCATGATCCGGGCTGTCCACACGCTGTACCGCGTTGTGGATATTCGGGTCAAACGGCTCTGATTCATCCACCGGAGTGACTCCGTGTTTTTCGAGAACACCGAGAAGCTGTTTCATCGTGAGTTCAACACCCTCTTTGAGTTTCTCCAAAAGAACCGCAGGCTCCGCTTCGATCTCCGCCGCACCGATCGCCATGGAAAGCGAATCGACCACCGGGATCAAATCCTTAGCAAATTTTTCGTTTGCGTACTCAAGCGCCTGGTATTTCTCCCGCTCAAGACGTTTTTTGATATTGTCGAAATCGGCGTGTACACGTGCGTACTTATCTTTAAAAGATGCCAATTCGGCTTGAATAGTTTCTAATTCGTTCATGCTTTCAACGATTTCGCTTTCACCCTCTTGTGTGACAGTCTGCTCGTCGCTGATCACGTCTTCATTTATTTCGTTAGACATAAGTTATACGACTCCTTATTTGAAATCCAGCGTTATTATAATGCATTGAGTCAAGTGTTGTCAAGAGTAAAGTAAATATTTTTACTAAATAAAGTTGAGTCCATATATATAAATGTTTGTCACTATAGAGATTTGGGCTATAATATACAAAAAAAAAGTGACGCAATGTTTACCAAACGGGTATTTTTACTGATCGGGCTGATGGTTTTTTCCCTCATCGTCTGGCAAACGCCGCCGCCGTTGGGAATCGAGTCGGCGGCATGGAAACTGTTCGCCGTCTTCTTGAGCACCATTTTGTCGATCCTGCTCAACCTCCTTCCTATATTGACCGCTTCGTTGATGGCTCTGGCCGTTTCGGTCCTTGGCGGCATCATCGATCCGGCCAAAGCCTACGCCGGTTTTTCGGAAAGTTTCATTCTGCTCATCGTCGCCGCTTTTCTCGTATCGCAAGCCGTCCACAAATCGGGACTTGGAAAACGTCTCTCACTCCACATCATCCGCCGATTCGGAAGCTCGACGCTGGGTTTGGGATACAGCCTGATCCTCTCGGATATGATCATTGCCCCCGCCTTTCCAAGCAACACGGCCCGTTCCGGAGTACTCTATCCGATCGTCTACGGGCTCGCCCACGACTGCGGGTCCAAAGTGGGCGACGGTACCCGGAAAAAAGCGGGAAGCTATCTCATGATGGTCTCAATGGCCGGACTGACCCTCTCTTCGGGGCTTTGGCTCACGGCGATGGCCGTCAATCCCGTCGGCGTCGAGGTCGCTGCCAAAATGGGAATTTCCATCACTTTCGGAAGTTGGCTCTCGTACGCATTTCTCCCCACGCTCGCTGCTTTTATCCTGATCCCGCTTTTTTTGTACCGTATTTATCCTCCGGAACTTAAAAGTACCCCAGAAGCGCCGCATAAAGCCTCCGAAGCTCTTGTAGCGATGGGACCGATCAGCAAAAACGAATGGATCACGGCCGGAGTTTTCGTCTCGATGCTCTCTTTATGGTCGTTGTCCGGGATATTCGGCATCGACAAAACGGCCGTCGCCTTTGGCGGCTTGGGTATCCTTTTGTCCAGTCGGGTCTTTAGCGTGGAGGATTTCAAAACCCAGGGAGAGGCCCTCTCGACCTTAATCTGGTTTGCCATTTTGTTCGGGATATCATCCCAACTGGCCGAAATGGGATTCATGAATGCCGTGGCCGAACATTTTACAGGCTATCTCAACGCAATGACGTGGTGGTCGGTTTATCTGATTTTGATTGTCCTGTACGTTTTGATCCACTATTTGTTTGTGTCGCAGAGTGCCCATTTGCTCGCCTTGTACGGAATTTTTCTCTCGATCGGCCTTTCGGCAGGAGTTCCTGGCCCTTTAATGGCCATGATGCTGCTATTCGCTACCAATTTCAACGCCACGATAACGCCGCAGGGATCATCGTGTAACGCCATCTATCTGAGTTCGGGATACATTACGGCCCGGGAAATCTATTTCTACGGCGGGGCGGTGACCTTGCTGAATCTGATCGTATTTTTAACGGTGGGAACCCCATGGATTTTAGCCATTTCCTGATCTATTGGCGAAAAGCCTATCGGACCCGAAGCGGACGGTGGGGGATTCGCATCGGCGGATTGATCGTGCTCCTTTACCTCTTGCTGTTTTCTTCGCCCGGAAATCGCATCATGGGATCGCTCATCGAGCTCATCGTCCAATCGACGCTCAATCCCAGCGTCGAAATCGATTCTTTCCGTCTGCGCCATAACAAAATCGCACTCAGTGCCCATGACCGATTTGCCAATACCTTTTCACTGCAGGGGGAATATTCGCTGATGACCGTGCAGATGTATGCCTACTACCGACTGCACGCTCCGACCGGTGGCGGGATGAATCCGCTGAAAAGCGATCTGAATGCTACAGGGATTCTCAAAGGGGGCTTCGTCGCTTTTGAGATTCTGGGTGAAGCCGATGCCTTTCACGGCACCCTCCGCTATGACATTCAACTTCAGCGGATGAAGTTTTCCAATCTCCAATTGAGCGTGACCGATCTCGCGTACGCTCCGCTGATGCACGAATTCGGATATCCGTCCAAAACCGATACGCGCATCAACGCAGAGGCCGCATTAAGCGGTTTTGAACGCAGGGACGTCGCGGGATCGCTCCGTCTCGAATCCGCTACGGAGCGTTTTACCCCGACTCCGATTCTTCCGGATGATAACGAAACGATCGATTTACACTCGTTATTGGCCGACGAAAACGGGATCGTCCCACCCTTTCGCATCCATCTGTCGGCCGACGTAGCTATCGCCCATTCCGGGATACTGGAACAATTTGTCAAAATTCCCATGAATGGTCCGTTAAACGCCAAAGCGACCGTATCCGGGAATGAAAAAGATCTTCGGCTTCAGATACGCTCCGACGTTGCCCAAAGCGATTCGGAAGGGTTGATCCATTTTCGCGATCTCGAACCGGATGCACTTACCTTTTCGGTCCGAGATGCCGACGTCGCCAAACTCTTTTCACTGTTTGACCTCAAAGCGCCCGTCAATGCCAAAGGGACTTTTAACGCGCATCTCAATACAAAGGGGGGAACACTCTCCGTCGATCTCAAAAACGGCTCGACGTTTCCCGCCGTATTGAAAAGCGAGTACGGCCTCAGCCAGCCTCCGCTCCGATTCGACGGCAATATCACCGCCCGTATCGATCCCGACGGGGTACGTTATCACGGAACGTTACGAACCGACCTTATCAGAATGGAATTTGACCGTAACGCAACGCATGATTCGATGCTTCGGGAACTATTAAATACCCTGAAGGGATAAAAACCAAAAGGTGAAATTCAACCTTTTTCCATGACAATCGCGGCATGGAAACTCTAAACGAAGTACTCGACTATCACGAGCGTACCAAACACCGCCCTTCACGATATGCCGCCAGTCTGGGGTACATGGACTGGTCTACCCAACCCAATCCTTTTCGTTATTACTCCGGATGCGACCGGATAGTTTTAACCCACGACACTTTAAGCGTCCCCTATTCAGCTCTATTTTCCCCGCAAACCCTTCCCAAAGCTCCCCTGTGTCTGGAATCGATCTCCCATCTGCTGCGTTATTCGCTTGGACTGGCGGCATGGAAACATTACGGCCCCTCCCGCTGGGCGCTGCGCTGCAACGCCAGCAGCGGAAATCTCCACCCGAGCGAATGTTATCTGATCACCCCTTCTTTCGGATCGGGAGAATTTCCGGCCGCTTTGATGCATTACGCACCCCGGGAACATGTTCTGGAAGTCCTCCATTCCCTTGAAACAAGCGACACGGGAGACGAATCAAAGGGTTTCTATCTTATCTTAAACTCCGTACTCTGGCGTGAAGCGTGGAAATACGGCGAACGTTCCTGGCGATACTGCCAGCTCGATGCCGGACATGCGTATGAAGCAATTCGCCTTAGTGCCGCTTCTCTTGGATGGCATTGCCGCATCCTTCCGGTCGATAGCGATACAATCGCCCATGCTTGCGGAACGGATCAATGCCAACGGTTTCATCCCGAGGAGTGTGAATCACCCGACATGATTTTATGGATCTCTTCTGAAACAGACCGGCCGACGTTTGAGCTGCCGAAACTGCCGGTTCTCGCTTCTCAGGCCAACCGGCTCAGTCCGTCGCACCACTCCTGGCCAATTTTAGAACAAATCGATCGTGCGACGAGAGGACTCTATCCGCCGCACAGACCTTTAGGGCGCAACCGAAAAACTCCCCCATCCACCGCTCCCTCTTCTGAGGTGATTCTCAAACGCCGGAGTGCCCAAATGATGGATCAAAGCGGAATCGACGAAGCCTCTTTTCGCCGATTGCTGGATGCTTCGCTCTTCTGTGATACAAGCGGCGACGTCCATTTCATCCTTTTTGTCCATCGGGTCGAAGGATTGGAAAAAGGGATGTATCTGTTTATCCGAAATCCACAAGACGAAACGCTTTTACGCAACTCCCTTCAAGCGGATTTTCTCTGGAAAGACTGCGGTGAGGGGTTCTATCTTTTACGTTCCGGAGATTGCCGAGGACAGGCACAATATATCTCCTGCAATCAGGAAATTGCCCGTGACGGAGCCTTTAGTTTCGGTATGTTGTGCCGTTTTTCATCGGTATTGGAAGAAGAGGGAGCGATCGGATACAAAGCGCTCTATCATCAATGCGGTGCCATAGGGCAGACGATGTATCTGGAAGCGACGTCGATGGGACTTTCAGCGACGGGGATCGGATGTTTTCTGGACGACGAAATACATGCCTTGCTCGGCATCTCTTCCGAACGGCCATTTCAATCACTCTACCATTTCACGATCGGACGGGCGGTTGTCGATACCCGTATCGCAACCGGTCCGCCTTATTAAAAAAACCGTTATTGTCCCGCTTTGAGACGGGCAATCATCGATTTTTGCGTTTCGTCGATGAGTTTATCGGCCAGTTGCAGATACGTTTTCTCATCAGCCGATACTTTGAATTCCTGCTTGTTGGCCGTCCCTCCGAAGGTACTTCCCATCAGATTCGACGCAACGTTTCCGAGCATCGAAAGGGCATTTCCGACGTTGGTATCGGTCGTATTCGCGTTCGAAGGCGTTTCGACGGCAAAACCGGCACCGGCGGATACCCGCTCTTTCAACCGGATAAAGGCATTTCCATCCTGCGACGGAGAACTCTCATTGCTCCAATGAAACGACGATGTATCCGGTACCCGTAACGAAAATCGGGTATCGTCCGTCGCAAGATACAATTCGCTCGTAACCGCTTGTCCATGACTGATAGAGCCCGCACCATCAGAGACGCTGGCTTTTGCATCACCGAATCCGACGACGTAATATACTTTTAACAACGTTGCGTTCAACGAATTGGCCAGATCGGCTTCGATATCTTTATGCGGTCCTCTATTGGCAAAAACTTCCGACATTCCCTCTTGCCCCGTGTCAAATCCTACAAACCGTCCGGCAACTTCCCCCGCCGATTCGGTATGGTAGGGCAATGCCGCCGGAGAACAGACAACCGCTTCCGATTTTGACCAACCTTTGGATTTGTTATACGTAAACGACACATCGTGCATCGTTTCGGCACTTCGCTTGAGTTTGGCATATTCTTCATGCTTTTTGATCTCATCCAAAGGCACCACTTCTATCCCCGATGCCGCAAGGTCTTTGAGAAACTGTTGATACATTTTTTCCGTATCTTTTTCCATCGCTGCTTTGGTAACCCCAAGAAGGCTAAACTCAGTCGTCGATGAAGAGGTTGAACCAAATCGCGATGCCGTTTTGACCAATTTCGTCTGGTATTCCACCGCGAAATTGACTACCGCGACCCGTCGGTTTTTAGCGAAATTATCGGCTTTGTCAAATTCCAATACCGGCTCGGCATGCAAGGCCGCCACCGCAGCCACCATAAACCCTACAACAACACGTACAGCAGCGTTACGCATGTTCCCCTCTTTGTATGCGCAAAATATGCATATTTCATACTAATATATAACTTCTATTAATATGAATACGCATTCGCATTGTAAAACGCTCAATCTTAAATCCTGCTATTCAACTTCTCTTTCGCAGATGGGACAAAAGATCATCATACCGCCTCCTTATCAAGGTTAAAGTATCTCTTACTTATAATTTTTTATTCTGGGTAAGGGGTACTTCGATGAATCTCCACCATAACCTTTTTATGAAAGAGACAGATACCCTCTTTAGCGCGCTTCCGCTCCCGCTATTCGCCTCCTGGTTCAATTCAATGTTCCTGGCCTGGATGCTTATCGGCCAGATCGATTCTTCCGTCTTGATCATGTGGATCGGAGCCAATACCGTTTTGACCCTTCTTCGCTATGGAATCTACTTTTATTATCGACGTAACCGCGCATTTCACCCGGTACGGACCTTTTATCTCCTCTATTTTGGAGGGATGGCCATGTCATCCCTTTTGTGGGGTTCCACGGCCCTTTTCTTATTCCCTGAATCCTTGATCTATGCCGTTCTCGTCGTTTTCATCGCCGGCGGAATGACGGCCGGAGCCCTTGGGTCCGTTGCCTACCGGTTTGAAACCTATCTTATTTACAACCTTACGATCATGCTTCCGTTCATCATCGTTTTGCATCGCCATTCCGCACACGAGTTTCATATCATGGGCTTCATTCTGATCCTTTTTAGCGCTATGCTGATCATTTCCGGCAAAAAGTTTCATTCCCATTTCCTAGATGCCCTGACCTTGCAATTTGAACAACAGGCTCTCTCCGACTCCCTGCAATCGGAAAAAAAGAATATTGAAAAACTCAACAGCGAACTTTATGACAAAATCATCGAAAACGAATCCATCCAGGCTTCCCTTCGCAATGCGCTGGAAGAAGCCGAACAAGCCTCCAAAGCCAAAGATGCCTTCTTCGCGACCATGAGCCATGAACTTCGGACCCCGCTGAACGCCATACTCGGATTTTCGCAAATTCTCTTCCGAAAAAACGAATTCCCGCCCCAATTCAAAGATTTCATCGAAAAAATCTTTATCTCCGGTAACCATTTGCTCGAACTCGTCAATAGTATTCTCGACTTTTCAAAGATGCGGGCCGGAAAAATGACCCCTCTGATCGATTCCATCCACCTGGCCGATCTTATGACCGATCTTAAGGCCATTACCGAACCGCTCGCGCACAAGAAGGCCATTTCGATCCTTTTTCCGGACAATCCGGATCTCGTTCTCAGAGCCGACCGTAAAATGCTTCATCAAATCCTGTTGAATCTCCTCAGCAATGCGATCAAGTTTTCTCCGCCGGAATCCACCGTGACCCTGACGTATCATAATCACAATGAACACTTGCTCTGCGTCTGCGATGAAGGCTCAGGGATCGCCTCCGAGAATCTCCTCGCCATTTTCGACCCGTTTGTCCAGGTCAAACGAAACCTTATCGAGCAGCAGGGAACCGGCCTCGGTTTAGCGATTGTCAAAGAGATGGTTCAGGCACACGGAGGGGAAATCTGGGTAGAGAGTACCGAGGGAAAAGGGAGCTGCTTTTACGTTGCCTTGCCGTTAAATGGGCAATCACCGATCACTGCCGCAGAATAAAAACGTCTCATACCGCTTAACGGGTTTCCGCGTCCGAAAGAGTCAGGCATAAAATCACCTTTTTACCGTTTGCGTGCAGCGTTTCGGCCGCTTCGCTCAATGTAGCACCGGTTGTGATGACATCGTCCACCAAGATCACTTCATCGTATTCAAACGGACGATAGTGAAATTCTCTCGGGTTTTGGAGTCGTTCTTGGACACTTTTTCCGGCGTAGGTAAAATCGTTCCCGGCACGCATTTTCCCAAACACCGGTTTGATATGGCGGGATTTCAGGGCACGGTTCAAGAGTGCCGTATGGCTGTAGCCGTTTTTGACATGATCATCAATACAGACCGATGCCACCGGATAATCGTATCGCCACTCTTGCGCAAACGCTTTCATCGCCTGTTGTGCAAGGATCGAATAGACGTAATACCCCAGATCGGTATGTTTGCTGAGCAGCAACGGTTCGATCTCGCTGTAAGGGAAAAAAGAGTAGACGGGGATGGAACCGAGAATTTTACGTTTGTGTAAGACGGGGGTAAGATGGGTTATGCGACAGTTGCGGCAAATATGTGAAAGGGAAAACCGTTCACACATCAAACAGCGCATGTCAGTCCATTTTGAGAACCGACATGAAAGCTTCCTGCGGAAGTTGGACTTTCCCGATCGCTTTCATCCGTTTTTTACCCTCTTTTTGTTTTTCGAGGAGTTTACGTTTACGGGAGATATCCCCGCCGTAACATTTGGCGGTGACGTTTTTACCCATCGATTTGACCGTTTCACGGGCGATAACGCGGTTTCCGATCGAGGCCTGGATCGCCACTTCAAACAGTTGTCTCGGAACGATCTCTTTCATATTCGTTACAAGTGCCCGTCCGCGGGATTCCGCACTACTTCGCGGAACGATGACGCTCAACGCATCGACGACGTCTCCGGCTACGCGGACATCAAGTTTAACGAGGTCGCCCTGACGGAATTCGATCGGATCGTAATCGAAACTCGCGTACCCTTTGGAGGTTGATTTGAGTTTATCGTAGAAATCAACGACGATCTCATTCATCGGCATCACATAGATGAGCATGACCCGCGTCTCGTTGAGATACTCCATCTTTTCCTGCATCCCCCGCTTCGCGGTCAAAAGAGTGATGATATTCCCCAAGTAGTCTGTCGGGACAATGACCGTTGCCCGAACGTACGGTTCTTCGATCCGCTCGATATTCTGCGGCTCGGGAAGTTCACTCGGGTTTTGGACTTCCACCATCGACCCGTCCGTCTTATAGACTTTGTAGACAACAGAAGGTGCGGTCGCGATCAGATCGAGATTAAACTCTCTCTCCAACCGCTCTTTGACCACCTCCATGTGAAGCATCCCCAAGAACCCAACACGGAAACCGAATCCCAACGCAATAGAGGTTTCCGGCTCGTAGCTGAGGCTGCTATCGTTGAGTTTGAGTTTATCGAGCGCGTCCCGCACCGACTCAAATTCATCGGTATCGATCGGATAGATCCCCGCAAATACGAACGGTTTTGCCGGAGCATACTCACCGACAGGCTCTTTGGCAGGATTACGCGCATCGGTGATCGTATCGCCGACGCGGATACTGCCGACCTCTTTAACACCCAAGATCACGATCCCGATCTCTCCGGCTTTGATCGTTTGCGTTTTCTGGCGGCGCAGCGGATGAGGATACAACAACTCTAGAACCTGATGGTTTTCATTGTTGTGCATCAATTTAACCATCTGCCCTGTTTTAATCTCTCCGTCAAACACACGCACAAGCGCCATAGCCCCTTGATACGAATCGAACCATGAGTCATAAATGATTGCTTTGGTCGTCGCACTCGGGTCCCCTACGGGTGCAGGGATACGATCGACAATCGCATCAATCAATGTCCGAATCCCAATCCCGGTTTTTGCCGAGATCATCACCG
The DNA here is from genome assembly GCA_050178755.1 of Sulfuricurvum sp. Lineage (GTDB taxonomy): Bacteria > Campylobacterota > Campylobacteria > Campylobacterales > Sulfurimonadaceae > Sulfuricurvum. The sequence continues at coordinate 25,460 of JBFXFU010000014.1, forward strand.
CATCGGTCGCATCGATCCCGATGGTCGTTTCGATCTCTTCGGCAACTCGTTCCGGCTCTGCCGCAGGAAGATCGATTTTATTGATTACAGGGATGAGGGTTAGATCATTCTCCATCGCCATATAGACGTTGGCAATCGTTTGCGCTTCAACCCCCTGCGCCGCATCTACAATGAGCAGTGCACCGTCCGAAGATGCGAGCGATTTGGAAACTTCGTAGCTGAAATCGACGTGGCCCGGAGTATCGATCAGGTTTAGGATATAGTGCTTACCGTCTTTGACGTAATCAAGACGAACGCTCTGCGCTTTAATCGTAATCCCGCGCTCTTGCTCGATGTCCATTGTATCCATCATCTGCTTGGTGAGTTCACGATCACTGACCGCTCCGCACTCTTGAATAATACGGTCAGCTAACGTACTTTTTCCGTGGTCGATATGGGCAATGATTGAAAAGTTGCGTATATTATCCATTAGATTGATTACTCGTATGTTTTAATTAGGGGAATTATAGCAAAAGGTTGCTTAGGGGGGTGCGGGTACAAACGACCCGCGATTCATCAGAGTTCTTTCATGACTCTATTTTTTGAACGCCATCGGAGCAAAGCTACGCTTGCCGCTAAGGCACTTAAAGCTTGCCTTTTGAGGTAGAGGACTTCTTGCAAAACAAGGTTATGCAAGATGTTTATTCAGCTAAAGAGGCTATTGACGCTTTCGTTGTGGTACACGCGGCGGATCACTTCGGCAAACAACGGAGCGACGCTAAGGACTTTGATTTTATCGCTTTTCCCTTTGAGATCAAGCGTATTGGAGATAACCAGTTCGTCGAGTTCTCCGCTATTGAGATTATCGTATGCCTTACCGCTCAATACGCCGTGCGTTGCACACGCCATAACCGATGTCGCACCGTTTTTCTTCAAAGCCGCAGCCGCTTTGACCATCGTACCGGCCGTATCAACCATGTCATCGATCATAATGACGTCTTTTCCCTTGACGTCACCGATGATGTTCATCACTTCGCTTTCGTTCGCTTTTTCGCGGCGTTTATCGACGATGACCATCTCAAGACCGAGTTTCTCGGCAAAATAACGGGCACGTGCCACCCCGCCGATATCCGGAGACGCGATGATCGGATTGGAAAGATTTTTTGTTTTGATGTACTCCTGAAACAGGATCGCCCCGTACAGATTGTCAACAGGGATGTTGAAAAAGCCCTGAATCTGCCCGGCATGAAGATCGATCGTAACGACACGGTCGATTCCCGCCGTTTCAAACATATCGGCTACGAGTTTTGCCGTGATGGGAACGCGCGGAGCCGCTTTACGGTCCTGACGCGCGTACCCGAAATACGGTACGACCGCCGTGATCGAGCTGGCCGAACTGCGGCGCAATGCGTCGGTCATAATCAAAAGTTCCATCAAATTGTCATTGGACGGAGCCCCGGTACTTTGGATGATAAAGACGTCCCGTCCCCGAACGCTTTCGGCAATCTGAACGTTGATTTCGCCGTCACTGAACCGTTTAACCTGAGCTTTTGAGAGGGGAACGTCAAGAGTTTTGCACACCTCTGCCGCAAATTCCGTACATGAAGAACCACTAAAAATTTTGTATCCGCGCATTCTGGCATCCCTGATTACGATAGTGTAATAATAAAATTTCGGGATTATAGCGTGATGAGACTTAGCACTTTCTAATGAACCGTTCATTGCCGAATCGGCCGAAAATCTGCTACAATTGACGGCGAAAACAAACACTGTTTTTTGCCATTACTGCGCGTCACAAGGACACCATGCTTAAAATTAACCGTTCCGATATACGTTTGGCCCGGGAACTCAACAAAAAATTTTTCGGCAACTCGATCGGAGAGCAAAAAGAGTTGTTAATACGAAACAGGCTGAAAAAACTGTATCGGAATTACGGCGGCCCCCTCTCGCTGACGCAAATGCTCGAAGAGATTTCACACGGAAAAAACGTTCAAGCCTTCATCAACGCTTTTACGACCAACAAAACCTCTTTTTTCCGGGAACCGCTCCAATTTGAGGATTTGATGAATCGCGTTTTTCCGGACCATTTTGCCCATTCCAGAGAGATCAAAATCTATTCGTGCGCTTCCTCGACCGGAGAAGAACCCTATTCGATCGGGATCACCCTGCTCACTTATCTTGAACAAAACACCCTGCCGATGAGTAGCCGCGTGTATGCAACGGATATCGACACCGACGTTCTCAAAACGGCACAAAACGGCATTTACCGATTTGATACGGAACATTCCCCTTTTCCGAATTGGGTACGTCCTCAGAATTTTTTTCAACGGCGTATTGTTGACGGTGTCCACTACGTGCTGATCCGGGCCAACGATAAACTTCGCCATCTTCTTTCGTTCAGCCAATACAATCTTCTTGATCCCGAACCGGCTTTTGCCCCGATGAAATTCGACGTTATCTTTTGCCGGAACGTGTTGATCTATTTCAATAACCACGATCAGGAGAAAGTTTTGAACAAACTCTTCGACCAGCTCAAGATAGGGGGGACTCTTTATACAGGGCATTCCGAGACTCCGTTTTCTCTCTACTCCTATATCGAAAAAATCGGGCCGTCTATTTTTAAAAAACATTCCGAACGAAAAGGCGTAGCATGTACCGTGTGATTGTTATCGACGATTCCGATTTTTATCGACGCTTTCTTGAACAGGTCATCAACAGTTTTGAGGACTTCGAAGTGGTTGCTACGGCCGAAGACGCCTATGACGCCCGTGAAAAAATCAAACAATTCAAACCCGACCTCGTCACCATCGATATCAATATGCCCAAAATGGACGGCATCGTATTTCTCAAAAATCTGATGAGACTCCATCCCATGCCCTCTTTTATTGTCTCTTCGGAAGCCGCACGTCACAAAGAAGCCTACGAAGACGGAGCTCTCGGGTTTGTCGAAAAAACCCGTGCGGACGAAAATCCCCAGGAATTTATCCATCGCCTCAAAACCATGCTGCTCAACTTTACCTATCTGTATGACCGGTACCGGCAAAAAAACCGTCCTTCCGGTCCTGCAGCGGAGGACGGGGGACAAAAACTCTCTCCGGACGTCATGCTGCTCTCCAAACCGGCTCTTGGAAATTCCATGCATGCCGTTGCCATCGCCGCGAGCACCGGCGGAATCGAGGCCATCCATACCCTTGTTTCAGCCCTCCCCGAGCATACCCCTCCTATCTTTATCGTCCAACATATTCCGCATGGATTCGCACGCAGTTTCATCCAACGCCTCCGTTCCCTGACGAAACTGAATGTCGTGGAGGTGACCGAATCGGTAGCGATTGAAGCCGATACCCTTTACCTCTCGGGAGGAACCGGTCACCTGTTGGTTTCTCCTTCGGGAAAACCTTCCCACCCCGGTTTCGTCACGATGGCCGAAGGTCCGCGGATCAGCCGCCACCTCCCCAGTGCCGACATTCTCTTCCGCTCGGTCAATAACACCTTCGGCAAACAGACGCTCGGAGTCATTCTGACCGGAATGGGGGACGACGGGGTCATCGGGCTCAAAGAGCTCTACGTCAACGGCGCCTGGACCCTCGCGCAGGATGAAGCGAGTTGCGTCGTGTTCGGAATGCCGCGCAAAGCTATCGAGGTCGGAGCGATCAGCGAAATTCTCTCATTACAGGAAATTTCACGCAAAATAGCCAATTTTTGTGTTAAACACGCTAAGATTTCTCCTCTAATGAAAATATGATCTCTTGTTGCCGCAAACAAAACATTAACTTTTATGAACAAAGGTAGGTTATGAAAAATCTCTCAATCAAAATCAAATTTTTATTCCTCTCGTCCATGGTCGTGCTTATGACCCTCATCATGGGTATCACTGCCGAAATCAAATCCGAAGCCATTTTATCCGACTACGACAAAAGCGCTTCCATCGCCAAAAATCATGAAAAACTGCTCAACATCGTCGCCGAGTCGCTTCAGATCGGTCAGGCGCTTCGGAACATTTATATCGATTCCGACGATGCAACCGCTATCGGCAATCTCGGAAACGCCATCGAGCATCTTCAGACCCTCATGGATGAGTTGCAAAAAGCGGATCTGCCGATCTACCAATCTTTGCAAAAAGATTACGGCACATTTTTGGAAAACACCCAAAATCTCTACAAACAGTCTTTATCCGGGCATCCCCTTGAGCGTCAGCAGCTACTTGGCAATACCGAGACATGGCGTTCGTTCAAAAAACTGCTTTTGCAGAATACCTCCGAACAGACTTTGGCAGCACACCAAAGCGAAGAAGCGTTCCTGGCTTTAATCCAAAGCACAAAAAGTCAAATGATTTTCATCCAGATTCTTGCCCTTGCAATCATCATGATAATTTTTTATCTGGTCAACCACCAAATTATCCGTTCGGTCAAAATGACGCGGGACGGATTGATCCACTTTTTCGACTACCTCAACGGTAAAACGAAAAGCGCCGAACCGATTGCACTCGACGGTGAAGATGAACTGGCACAAATGGCCAAAACCATCGATGTCAACATTAAAGAAATTCAAAACGGCCTCGTCAAAGATGAGATCATGATCCAAAATACCCTCAACGTCGCCCAAAGGATCAAAGAGGGGTATCTGGATGACAAACTGACGGCCACCCCGAGCAATCCTCAACTGCTTGAATTGCAAATAGCCTTCAACGACATGCTCGAATCTCTGAGCAAAGACATCAATGCCGTCTTGCATACGATCCGAAGCTACACGCAAAACGATTTCACCGGCCGAATCGAAGACCGTGGATTGAAAGGGGAGATGGAGTTTCTTCTTGCCGGAGTCAATTCCCTCGGAGAAGCGATGGACAAAACCCTCGCGCAAAATTTTGAAAACGGTTTGAATCTCAAACATCAGGCGATGATTCTTAAAAATTTTGTTGCCCAGCTCTCCCATGCCAGTAACGAACAAGCCGCAAGTCTGGAAGAGACCAGCGCCGCACTCGAAGAGATCACCAGTAACATCGGCTCCAACACCGAAAAAGCGGCCACAATGGCCATCCGCGCCAACGAAGCCCGAAATGCGACCCAGGAGGGTGAACAACTCGCCACCCAAACCGTCCGTTCAATGGAGGAGATCGTCGAGTCGACAAACTCCATCAACGAAGCCGTCGCCATCATCGAAAATATTGCGTTTCAAACCAATATTCTTTCTCTCAACGCCGCCGTTGAAGCGGCAACGGCCGGTGAAGCCGGAAAAGGGTTTGCCGTCGTCGCCCAGGAGGTACGTTCTCTTGCCAATAAAAGCGCCGAAGCGGCCAAAACGATCAAACAACTGACGCATGAAGCCAAAAACAAAGCGCATAATGGTTCGGAAATTTCCGGAAAAATGATTGAAGGGTTCCGTAAAATCGCCCACAGAATCAATGAAACCACCGATTTGGTCAACGATGTTGCCTATGCCAATAAAGAACAGATGCACGGCATCGAACAGATCAACGACGCCATCGTCCAGCTCGACCAGATGACTCAGGAAAATGCCGATATGTCCAACGATACGGACGCCATTTCCGCACAAGTGAGCGCACTGGCGCAAAGCCTCAGCGATGACGCCATGCAAAAAAGATTTACCAATAAAGAGACGATCCACCGAAGCTATCAGCAACGCGAAAATGAGACCTCTTTTCATGCAACCAAACGCGCGCAGCCTCACAAATTGTTGCTCCACCGTCCGGTTACTCAAAAATCTCTCAAAAATCCGCAATCCTCTCTGCCCAAACGGATTGACGCACACGAAGAGTGGGAATCTTTCTGATGGCGGCATCTATCCTTGTGGTCGATGATTCCAGAATGATGCGGGATATGGTCATTTTCGCGCTGAACGAAGCCGGTTACAGTGATATCGACCAAGCGGAGGACGGTGTGGAGGCATTACAAAAAATTGCCCAATCCGAACCGTACAGAATGATCATTACGGATATCAACATGCCAAATATGGATGGTCTGGAACTGTGCTCACTCCTCAGAAAGCGCAGCGGATACGAAAAAACGCCCGTCATCATCCTGACAACCGAATCAAGTCAGGAAATGCGAACCAAAGGAAAAGAAGCCGGCGCCTCGGCGTGGCTCGTCAAACCCTTTGTTCCCAATGACCTGTTGTACGTTGTCAATACTCTTTTTCCCGGGCGCTAGTTGAATGTTTGCTTCTTTTAATATGAACCGTTTTATCGATTTGTTTATTGATGAAGCCAAAGAGATTCTTGAAAGCATCGAAAAACTTCTACTGGAAATCGAACAGAACGGTACCGGCACTACCGAACAAATCAACGATTTATTCCGCTATCTCCATACCCTTAAAGGGAACTCATCATCGATCGGATTTCAATACTTCTCAAAATTAGCCCACCAACTTGAAAATTTTCTCGATTCAATACGTCAAAACCGTTTTTCTCTCTCCTCTCAAGCCATTGGCGTTTTAATCGAAGGGTACGAACTTCTCAACACCGTTTTAACCTACGAAATCGACAAAACGGCCGATGAAACCCTGTTTCGTAATTTTTGTACCCCCTTTATCGCCAATCTGGAAACTTTAGGCAAAACGCTGGAATCGGAACGAAATAATCCGGAACCGCCGCCCCCAGATTCCAAAGCTGCAGAAAACGAACGTTTTGGATTTTTCATCGATCCTCAGGAGGATTCCGATTCGGCACCGCCGGTCATTGCCAAGGAAGCGACAACGCCCAATACGCATCTCATCAAAGATACGCATGCGATCGCCGCGGCCTCCATTCGCGTCAATCTCGAAAAAATCGACAGCTTGATGAACGGGATCGGTGAATTGGTGATCGCAATGTCCATGCTCGAAGAGTATGCCGAAGTGATCAGCGACTCAAAGCTTAAAAACGGTTTCAGCGAACGGATCGGCTTCCTGCGGCAAACCGTCCGTGACCTCCAAGACTCGGTTATGAGCACACGGATGGTTCCGATGGAACAGGTGTACGCCAAATTTCCGAAAACGGTCCGCGACCTGGCCAAAAATCTGAATAAAGAGATTTATTTCAAAACGACCGGCAACGACGTCGAAATCGATAAAGCAATGATCGAAGGGCTTACGGATCCTCTGATGCATATCATACGCAATGCCTGCGACCACGGTATTGAATCGCCCCATGAACGTTTAAAAGCCGGAAAAGGGACCGAAGGGACGATCGCGATCGAAGCGACTCAGGCCAATGAACAGATTTTTATCCATATCCGTGATGACGGGAAAGGGATCGATCCCGAGAAAATCGTTCAAAAAGCCATTCAAGTCGGTTTAATCACCGAAGAGAGAGGGCGATTACTTTCGGATAAAGAAAAAATCAGTCTGATTTTTGAACCGGGCTTCACTACGGCTCAAACCATTACGGATATTTCCGGACGCGGCGTAGGGATGGACGTCGTCCGCTCCAACATCAATCAACTCGGCGGTACGATACACATCGAAAGCGTCCCCGGAGAAGGAAGCACCTTTAGCCTCATGCTCCCCTTGACGCTCGCCATTGTCGATGTACTGACGGTTTCCATCGGATCGTCCCATTTTTTCCTCCCCCTTTCGGTCATTGTAGAATCGCTTCAGCCCGATACGGCAATGATCCAATCGATGGGAAATCACCGGAACGAAGCCCTGATTCTGCGCGAAGAGATCATTCCGGTCATACGATTGCACGAACTCTTTTCCATCCCCTCACCCATCACCGATTTAACCGATGGGATTTTAATCATTACCCGTTACGGTACGGCTAAAGTGGCACTATTCGTCGACATGTTTGCCAATCAGCAGCAAGTTGTTATCAAGGCAATCGACAAGCATTTCAAATCGATCGACGGATTCAGCGGAGCTTCGATCCGGGGAGACGGCAGCATCGGACTGATCCTGGATGCCGGAGCCATAGTCAAAATGCATCAGCGTATCAAAGGGGCTTCTTAATGTCGGTTCAAATGATGATATTTACCGTCGGCGATCAACGGTATGCCGTAGAACTTTCCTTTATCCGTGAGATCATCACCTACCGCAGTATTACTCGGATGCCCGATTCTCCTCCATGGGTCATCGGCATCGTCGAAACACGGTTGCAGGCGATGCCGATCATCGACCTGCGTATCCGGTTTCAAACCGATTTGACTCCCGTATACCATGATAAAACCGTCATCATCGCCACCAAACTCACCGACGGAAAACTTCTCGGCCTTGTCGTCGACTCGGTTGAAGACATCGGTTCGTTTTCCGATCAGGAAATCATTTCCGGAGAAAAAATCGAAACCCGGATCAAAAGTTCCGTTGTCAAAGGTTATATCGAACAGCCTGCGAACTCCATTCTTATTCTGGATCATCTGTGCTTTGCCGAATTCAATGCCATTCCTTCTCTTGTGGAGAATGCCCATGAATGAACTCATCGTCTTTCGCTTATCGGGAGAATATTACGGAATCGAAGTAACCCGGGTACGTGAAATCAAAACGTACGAAACTCCTACGCATCTTCCCGGGACCAAACCGTTTGTACTGGGGGTCATCAATATACGGGGAGAAATCGTCCCGGTGATCGACCTCACACTCCGGTTTGACGATCAGGCCGTTCGGCGCTACTGCGAAACGACTTTGATTGTAACGACCAAAACCTCCGATAACCGCATGGTCGCGGTGGTTGTCGACGCCATCGAAACCCTTGCCTATTTTTCACCTAACGACATTATCGGGCTCGGGGAAGAGATGTTTATGATCAATCATCAATTCCTTGCCGGATTGGTTGATATCGAACACCATTACGTTTCGATTATTAATGTCGATACTTTATTTTCCCAAGAAGAGATCAACCATTACTGATATTGAAAGAAGGAGGTATCCATGACCAAAAAAATTCTATTGATCGAAGACAGCATCGCCATGCTGACCTACGAACTGGAAGCATTGCAGATGCGGTTTAATTTTCCCGTTGTGACGGCAAAATCCCTGGCCGAAGCCAAACAGGCCATCGATGCCTATCAAGGGGATTTTTTTGTCGCCCTCGCCGATCTTGTTCTTCCGGACGCACAGCAAGGCGAAGTCATCGATCTTTTAATCAACGAACGGATCCCGACCATTGTTTTTACCGGACAATACAACGAAGAGCTCCGGGAATTCATTATGAGCAAACCGATCGTCGATTACATTCTCAAAAACAACCTCAACAATTTCCAATATGCGTTGCGGTTGATTGCCGGTTTATACGAGAACCAGTTTATCCGCGCCATGGTCGTCGACGATTCCGAATTTGCCCGGACCAAACTCGAATTCAGTCTTAAACGTCTTCAACTCGACGTTGTTCACGCGGAAAATGCCGATCAAGCGATGGAACTGCTCAACGTGAATGAAGATATCCGGCTGGTTTTGGTCGATTATCATATGGGAGGGAAAAACGGTATCGACCTTACCGCGAACATCCGGCAAAAATACGGTATCGAATCGATGACGATCATCGGATATTCCGGTGATGACAAACAATCGCTCCCGGTCGAATTTTTAAAAAAAGGGGCCAACGACTATATCCCTTACAAATACAGCGAAGAGGAGTTTACGTTACGTATCCTGAGCAATATGGAGCTTATGGCCCATCTGCGGCTCGCACGCGAAATGGCCATAAAAGATTTCCTGACCGGCCTCTACAACCGACATTATCTTTTCGAAAGTGCCAAGCAAATTTTTCCGCAAATCGCCCGAAAAACCCTATCTTTGGGAGTGGCGATGCTTGATATCGACTTTTTCAAAAAAATCAACGATGAATACGGTCATGATGTCGGAGACAGGGTTCTCAAACATATTGCGTCGATTCTCGGAGACAACCTCCGCAAAAGTGATCTCCTAACCCGTTTCGGCGGAGAAGAGTTTTGCATTCTCGTTCTTCAGGTCGACGATTCCAAAATGGTGCAGATCATGGAGTTGCTCCGGCAGAAAGTGGAACAATCACTCTTGCACATCGAACAGGAAAACAGATGCTTTTCGATTTCAGCAACCCTCTCCTGCGGATTTACGACCAAACCGTTCCCCTCGATCGATGAAGCGATCAAAGAAGCCGACCGCTATCTTTACGAGGCGAAAAACGGAGGGAGAAACCGGGTCTGCTACTAACCGGTCTGGTACAAATCGTAGATTGTCGAGCGGAAAAAGAGCCTTTTCCCAAAAGAGACAAGAAAGAGGAGAAGGATCAGAGAGGTATTTTTCCGGTCGCTTTTCGGGTCTTTCTCCCGAAAAGCGGGGAATTTCCGTTTCAAAAATCAGGTCCGGTAATCGGCATTGATTTTCACATATTCGTGCCCAAGATCGCATCCGTACGCGGTAAATTCTCCACTCTGAAGACCGATATCACAATGGATCGTAAAGGCGCTTTTTTGCATTACGGCCGCAGCAATCGGCTCGATTTGGTCGTTAAAGAGAAGCTCACCTTTTTTGTAGACGCAAACGTCATCAAACCAGATACTCAAAAAAGCCTCGTCACACATCACTCCGCTGGCTCCTACCGTTGAGGCGATACGTCCCCAGTTCGGATCCTGCCCGAACAGCGCCGTTTTGACCAATAACGAATTGGAAAGAGCTTTGGCGGCAACTTCGGCCTCTTTGTCGTTTACGGCACCCGTCACTTTATAGGTCACCAGCTTGGTCGCCCCTTCGCCGTCCCGTACCATTTCCTTGGCCAAAAACAGCATGATCGATTCAAGCGCCTCTTTAAACGCCTCTTTGTGAAACGTTCCCGAACGACCGTTTGCCATAACCAATACCGTATCGTTGGTCGAGGTATCCCCATCCACGCTGGCGGCATTGAAGGTGGTATGGGTACACTCATCCAGAATTTCCTGCATGGTCAAACGGTCCACTGCGGCATCGGTTGTGATAAAACACAACATGGTTGCCATCGCCGGATTGATCATCCCCGCACCTTTGGCCATCGCCCCGATACGGAACCGTTTTCCATCCTCAAGTTCTACTTCAAACGCAATCCGTTTGGCAAACGTATCGGTTGTCATAATCGCTTCGGATGCGCTTACCCCATCACGGTGCGAAAGATCGAATTGCATCGCCCCCTCAATGATTTTGGCTTTGGGAAGACGTACGCCGATTACCCCCGTTGAACTCATCACCGGATGCTGGACCTGAGGAAACTTCTCCTGCAGGGCATTGAGGACTTCATCGATATCGTCTATCCCGGCTTGCCCGGTCATGGCGTTGGCATTTTTTGAGTTGACCAACACAAAATTCCCTTTGAAATCCCCTTTAGCACGAAAATGACGGATCGGAGCCGCCGTCATTTTATTGGTCGTAAAGACCGATGCGATTGCGCAGAGTGTATCGGAATAGACGAATGCAAGATCTTTTGCCCCCTCTTTTTTCAACCCGATATGAATTCCGTCGGCATAAAATCCTTCCGCCGCACAAACTCCCCCTTCTACTGGATGCAACTTATACATATTTCAATTCCTCCGGTTTTTCATGTTTTTTTACCAATCCTTTGGTGTACAAAATCCCTTTTTGCGTTCCGATAACCAAGAGTTTGCATTCGCTCATTACAAGTACGTCTCCTTTGGGCATAGGTTGAAATTTTCCGTCTTTCTTAGTGATTCCAATCACCGAAACGTTGGCGATATCCCGCAAATGGGTCTCTTTGAGTTTTTTGAAAACCATCCAGCTCGTTTTAGGGACAAATACCTCTTCCATATCCAGAGGCGTATCGCTTTTATACAAAAACTGCTCGAGCAAATTTTCCATATCGGGGCGTGCCGCCATGGCGCTAACCCGCTGGGCGGTAAGCTTGGTCGGCGATACGACCGTATCGGCTCCCAGTTTTTTGAGTTTGCCGATATCCTCAACATCTTCCGTCGCACTGATAATGTAATAGGGCATCGGGATCAAATGCTCTTTTTCAAACAATCGAACCGTTGCAATCAGCGCAATATTGTCGGCAATCGAATCGGAGAGGGTAATGACCCCTTTAGCGGAACTGATATGCGCTTTTAACATCGCCTCTTCACTGTGGGGCTGTGCACGGATAAAATAAGGATATTTATACTGCAACGCGATTGTTTCGATGTCTTCGCGCGGATCAATAACGACAAACGGTATATGATTTGCCCGCAATTGCTTCGTTACCTGTATGGCATACTCGTTATGATAACAAATAACGAAATGTTTTTTGAGACGCGCTATACGATACAACATTTTACGCTCCTTCAGGATTCGTTTGAGTTCCCCTTTATTGATAACATCAATGATAACCCCGAGTGCAAAGATAAATACCGCGTATCCAAAAATGATCAGGGTGATCGTGAACAACTTTCCCATGGGGGAAAACTCCCCCTCCCCCAACGAACCGAATCCTACGGTCGTTATCGTATATCCGGTCTGAAAAATCGCATTGATCAGCGAATGATCTTCAATTTGCATATAACCGATGGTTCCGAAAAGCATACACAGCTGAATAAGGATAAGGGGAGTTCTAAAGGGGAGAAGCTGAGCGTATAACTCAGCATTCAGGGTGATATCAGGCTTGGGAGAAGGCTCCCAGTTGAGCGTTTTCTGAATTTTTTGCAGAAGATTCAACGTGAACCCTTTTACGGGACGTTACGAATCTTTTTTCAGAGTACGAAGCTCAGAAGCAGCAATTTTAAGTTTTTTCGTTGTACCGTCTTCCAACGTAACACGGACGGTACGTAGGTTCGGTAAAAAACGGCGCTTTGTTCTGTTTTTCGCGTGGGAAACGTTGTTCCCGCTCATTGGGCCTTTACCACTAATAGCACATTTTCTTGCCATTTCGAGGCTCCTTGCGTAAATTTTGGTTGCGAATTCTACCAAAAAAAAACCTAAGCATTCCTTAAAATTAAAAACTCAGCCGCCCGTGTAATCGATTCGTCCCCCCCCATAAAGTTATTTTCAACGTTGAAAGACTACAATAAGGGACTAATCCGCAAAGGTACGGTCTACATTCGTGGTTACACCAGAAGATATTTCCCGCTACATAGAACAAGTTCCTACAGCTCCGCTGGTTATCAAAGATGTTTTGAACAGCGTCCAAGAGGGAGAGCTGACCAAAGCTGCCAAACGAGCGGAAGAAGATCCCGCATTAAAACACTATTTGCGTACGCTGGTCAACCGTCCTATTTACGGTTTTCGCAATGAAGTTCACGATCTCTCCCAAATCTTCGGTATTCTCGGGACATCGACGGCTCAGCAAATTCTTTATAATTATCTGATGACCCTTCTATTGCCTAAAAAATGGGGGCTTTTCGATCTGAACAATCAAGCTTTTTTCGATCTACAGGCCTCGCTTGGACGCAAATGGGAAGCTATTCTCAAACATATCGGTCTGCACAATCGCGATATCGAAAGCGCCATTACTCTTCTTCCGGCCAGCATTGTCGTCTGTGACGCTCTCTTTGCCGAACACAAACAGGAAGTGACACAGTTGCGGAGTGTCAAATCTCTTGACTACAATACCATCTTGCTCCGCTTGAACAAAGAAAGCCTCTTTGACCTGTGCGTCGTCATTGCCCAAAAATGGGAAATGCCCAAACCCGTACTGAGCATTGTCCATGCCGCGTCCGGAACGGATAAAGAGATCGAGGGAAAACGTAAAATTCTGGCCCAATGGATGCATTTGCTCCTTTTTTACGAGCTTTCGCAGCCCGTTTACGTCGAGGCCGGGCTCAATGAATTCATCGATTTTCAAATCGATTTCGTCCAGGATATATATGAAACATTCATGGAAGTGGTAGGCAACGATGCGGGCAACAGTTAAAGGTCGGGTAGGCATTTTCTATCCGCAGGGTTTTTTGGATGGGAATAATGCGCCCTCTTTTTTGAGCATTGACGATATCAAAGCTACCGAATCGCTACAAGTCGATATGTTGCTCGTATCGTTGAAAAAGGTGATTTTTTTCAACAAAAACGGTCTTGATTTCTTCATTAACGTCCTGCTTGGCATACGCAATCGGCACCATATCTCCATCGGCCTGTGCGATTACGATCACACAAAATTCAAGACCATCAACACCTTTTACGGCCATACTCTTAATTTCTCGTTGTTTCGAACCGAAAAAATCGCCGAATTGTTCGCCCCGACCAACAAGGGTGATTCACGTACCGTCTTGCTGTATAACGAGGACCCTTCCCAGCGTTCAGCGATGGCGATCGAACTTTTTGATTACGGACACAATCCGATCATTGCCCAAAGCAAAAAGGAGTTCGAAGAAAAAAAGAAAAACCCCGATCTGTATTACGCCATCATCGAAGATTCGTTTTTGGGACTGTTCGGACATAAAATCGCGACTCGGGTAACCGGCAATGCCGTCATCTATACGATAGCCAATTTTTTGGATGCCGAAATAGGAAATACCTTCAACATCTCCTATCATAACAACTCTTTAAACGTTGGTTTCCGCTTGTTTATCTTCGATGCGTATAAAGTTGTATCGATGAATATCCACGCACTCAATTTCTTTACCAAACTCGCCTCCGCCGGAGCCGAATACAACGCGACGATTTGTTTTGTCGGAATGACGTTTGAAAAAACCCCCGAAACCTTCAAACACGATCTTGAAGATGCCGGTATCCTTTTTTACAATCATATGGACGATATTCTGAAAAACCGCGAATTGCTCGAAGAGTTAGGGGGAAGTACGGCAACGACCACCAAAAATATCCGTTCCATCAACAAAGCGCTGGTGAACGAACTCTCCTCTTTTATCGATGCAACCGTCTCAACCATCAGCATGATGACCAACGCCCAACCCGTTAAACGCGGCGTCAATATTCAAACACTCTCCGTCCCTACACGCGAAGAGCAATTTGCCAGCTCGATAGGATTTTACGGCGATGTGGATGGAATGATCATCCTCATTTTTCCAAAATACATCGCACAAAAAACCTGTGAACTCCTGATCGGAGAAGGGGTCGGCGATGAAGAGGCTATTCTCGACTCCCTCGCCGAATTCGTCAACATTATCGGCGGACGCGCCAAAGCTCTCCTTGCCGATAAAAAAGAACGGGTCGACATCACCCTTCCGCGCACCTATAAAGACGTTTCTTCCCTTATGGAAATGGCACAGCATAAAAAAGGGGTTCAGGTTAACCTCGATTTTGAAGGAAGTCAATTCATTTTCTTTTTAACGCGATAAGGTGTAACCCTATTGATCCTGCTTCAAAAGCTCGATGCAAATCTTTTTCGCTAAAATAGCGTTAAAAATTCGAAGGTTCCTTATGCTTGTTGCTCCCAGTGTACTCTCCGCCGATTTCGGCAATCTGGCACGTGACGTCAAAGCGATCTGCGATGCCGGATGCGATCTGGTCCATGTAGACGTTATGGACGGCCATTTCGTACCGAATCTCACGATCGGGCCGGTCGTCGTCGACGCCATTGCCAAAGCCGCCACAAAACCGCTGGATATCCACCTAATGGTTCAGAACAATACGTTTTTCGTCGATTTGTTCGCACCGTTGAAACCTGAATACATCACCTTTCATATCGAGGAAGAAAAACATCCCCATCGTCTTGTCCATTATATCCGCTCACTTGGAATCAAGCCGGGTATCGTCCTCAATCCGCACACTCCGGCGGAAACGGTTGAATACCTGCTGTCCGACGTTGATATGGTTTTGGTCATGAGCGTCAACCCCGGCTTTGGGGGGCAGAAATTCATTCCGACCGTCATCGAAAAAATACGCCGTCTAAAAGTGCTTCGAGATCGCATCAATCCCAATTGTCTTATCGAAATTGACGGTGGTGTCGGAAGCAAAAACATACACGACCTCAAAGATGCCGGAGTAGACGTTTGCGTTGCCGGAAGCTACGTCTTCGGTCAAGACGATTATAAAGCCGCCATCGACAGTCTGAAAATCTGATATGCGCGTTAAAATCTGCGGTATTACCAACCTTGAGGATGCCATACACGCCATTGAGTCGGGTGCCGACGCTCTCGGATTCGTTTTCTATCCCGAGTCCCCTCGCTTTGTGAACGTCGAAACCGCTAAAACGATTATTTCTCAACTCCCTCCGTTTGTCGAAAAGGTTGCCCTTTTCGTCAATGAAACTCCGGAAACCATCCGTTCCGTCTGTCTGGAAAGCGGATGTACCCTCGCCCAAATCCACTTTGACGTAGAAGACGATTTTTTTCAAGATGTGAAATATCCGACGCTAAGAGTCATTCGTGCCCAAAAACGGGAAGATGTTGTCGAGTATGCGAACGAATACCGTTTGGTTGACGCTTATTGCGAAGCGTACGGCGGAAGCGGTAAAAGGCTCAATATCGAATGGTTTAAAGACCTAGACTGCTCCAAAATCATTCTAGCCGGCGGTCTTGATCCTGATAACGTCGCTTCCCTGCGTCCCTATGGTTTTTACGGCGTAGACGTCAGCAGCGGCGTCGAAGCCTCCAAAGGAAAAAAAGATTTCCTCAAAGTAGAAACCTTTATAAAGCAGGCCAAATCGTGAATCCGCTTGATCCGAAAATAATCGAAAAACTTGCTCGCGGAGGGATGCCGATTCAAGAATTTGAAACGTGGGCCGGTTCCGATCTGGAAATCGAGATACTGAAGGCTTCCGGTATGAATCTGATCATTGACAACGACCGCTACCGCTTTGAAAGTGCCATTCTACCCTTAGATGAAGCGGTTTACTGTATCGTGGATATCGAAACCAACGGTTCCAAACCCTCCCAGCACCAGATTATCGAAATCGGCGCAATTAAAGTCCAATCCGGTTCGGTCATTGACACGTATGAGACATTGGTGTATTGCACCGAGATTTCCGAGCAAATTCAGGCGATAACCGGAATCACACCCGATCTTACACGCGATGCCCCCGCTTTGACCAAAGTCATGCGCGAGTTTCGGGTTTTTCTAGGCGATGCCATCTTCGTCGGACACGATGCTAAATTTGATTATTCCTTTATCTCATCAATGATGGAACGAGTCGGTCTTTCAAGGCTTCTCAACCGTTCTTTATGCACGATTGATCTTGCCGAGCGAACCATACAATCGGAACGATACGGTCTGGCCTATCTTAATTCTCAACTTCAACTCTACAAAGACGCCACCCATCACCGCGCTTTTTCCGATGCCATGACCACGACCAAACTTCTCAAACGAACCCTAAAACTTCTTCCACCTACCATTCATACCGTCGAAGAGGTTATCGCATTTTCGAAAGAAGCAAAACGGCTAAAAAAACCAAAAACCGTCGTTGAAAATAAACAAGAAAACAAAGAAGAAAATATTAAAAAAGAGTCATAATCCCTTTCTGCCCTTTTGTGAGCAGAAAAGAGAGGAAAAAAGATTATTCGGAGAAACGTCCCATGCCCGTTAAACGTTCATAACGTTTTTGTAAACGCTCGGTATTGGAAAGAGTATTCAATTCATTCAGCTTGGCAAGGAAGTACTCTTTGATCGCCACAGCTGCCCCTTCTTTATCCCGATGTGCACCGATAAGAGGCTCTTCAATCACATCATCGATCAAATCGAGTTCTTTAAGATCCGAACTCGTGATTTTCAGCGCTTTGGTCGCTGCATCCACTTTGGCCGGATCGTTCCATAAAATTGCGGAGCATCCTTCCGGTGAGATAACGCTGAATACGGAATAGCGCATCATGGCCAAACGGTCGGCAACGCCGATAGCCAGCGCACCGCCGCTTCCTCCTTCGCCAATGACGACGGAAACGGTAACCGTATCCAGGTTCGACAATTCAAGCAAATTACGGGCAATCGCTTCACTTTGGTTCCGTTCTTCGGCACCCAGTCCCGGATAAGCACCCGGAGTGTCGATCAGCATTAATACTGGAATATTGAATTTTTCCGCCATTTTTGCAGCACGCAGAGCTTTTCGATACCCTTCGGGATGAGGCATACCAAAATTGCGTTTCAATTTGTTTTTTGTACCGCGCCCTTTTTGCTCACCGATGACCATAACCCGTTCTTCACCGATATAACCGAGGTAACAGACGATTGAAAGATCATCACGGAAATGTCGGTCCCCGTGAATCTCATATTTTTTATCGAGAATAAGGTTAATGTAATCAAGCGCATATGGACGATCTTGATGGCGTGCCAACTGCAATTCTTGATACGGCGAAAGATTCGAGTAGGTTTTTTCGACTTCTTTGGCCAAATCCTGCTTGAGGATTTCAACCGCATGATGATCGTATCGTACCTCTGCGGCAATAATCTCTTCTTGAATGTGACGAATCGTTTGTTCGAAATCTAAATAGGTTGCCAATGGCCGGCCCTCTTACATTTTTCTGAAAATGACGACACCGTTCGTACCACCGAAACCGAATGAATTACTCATAACGATGTTCAGCTCCGCTTTACGGGCTTCATTAGGTACGATATCCAAATCACAATCAGGATCCGGATTAACGTAGTTGATCGTTGGCGGAATGATACCGTCGCGCATCGCCATAATACTGATGACCGCTTCGATTCCCCCGGCAGCACCCAGACAGTGTCCCGTTTGCCCTTTTGTTGAACTGACCGGCGGACAGTTCTCTTTTCCGCCAAATGCCTGCTTGAGTGCCGCGGTTTCGTTTTTATCGTTGGTCGGCGTACTCGTACCGTGCGCATTGACGTAATCGATTTTCGGATTTCCGGCCATTTTGAGCGCTGCTTTCATAGCGCGCAGCGGTCCTTCAAGGCTTGGAGACGTGATGTGGCTCGCATCCCCGCTTTCTCCGAATCCGATGAGTTCTGCATAGATATGTGCACCACGGGCTTTGGCACTTTCGTATTCTTCAAGTACCAATGCCGCCGCACCTTCTCCCATGACAAAACCATCCCGTTCCGCATCGAACGGACGTGAAGCGTGCAACGGATCGTCATTACGGGTTGAAAGTGCTTTCATCGAGGCAAATCCACCGATTCCGACGCCGGAAATAGCCGATTCTGCCGCAACGACCAACATTTGGTCCGCACCGCCGCAGATAATTGTTTTTGCTGCCTCACTGATTCCGTGTGTACCGGCCGCACATGCCGTTACGGATGAAAGATTCGGCCCTTGCAGACCATGATCGATCGTGATGAAACCACCCAGCATATTGACAAGCGCACCGGGAATGAAAAACGGAGAAATACGGCGCGGTCCTTTCGTCTCAAGAACGATCGAGTTTCTCTCGATCGACGGCAGTCCACCGATCCCGGAAGCCGCATCGATTCCGAAACGCTCTTTATCAAACCCTTCCGGAAATGCAGCGTCGGCCATTGCTTCTTGCGCCGCTTTGATACCCAACTGGATAAAACGGTCCGCTTTTTTAACCTCTTTCGGGTCCATTACCGTTTCAGGTTTGAAATCTTTTACTTCCCCTGCAATTTGCGCACTTTGTGCTGAAGCGTCGAAAATGGTGATCATGCCGATCCCGCATTGCCCTTCGCAAATCGCTTTAAATGAACTCTCTTTATCATGACCGAGGGCATTGATCATTCCCAATCCGGTTACTACTACTCTTCTCACACTTTCTCCTGATGTGGATGGTCTGAAATCGCGGCTCCGAAAAAGCCACTATCTCAAATCATTCCTTCCGGGATGATACCCCGGAGGAAGAATCAGGATACGTTTTTAGTTTTTGCTTTCGATGTAGTTGATTACATCTTGTACCGTTTGGATTTTTTCCGCTTCGTCGTCAGGGATTTCGATATCGAATTTCTCTTCAAGAGCCATTACCAATTCGACTACGTCAAGGCTGTCCGCGCCAAGATCTTCTACGAATTTAGAATCCTCTTTAACTTCGTCAGGGTTTACGCTAAGTTGTTCAACCACTACTTCTTTAATATCGTCCAAAAGTGCCATAATAGCTCCTGTCCTTATGAATAAAATCATCGCATTATAGCATATTTAACTTAAGAGGGAAATCCCCCTGTTTAAGAAAAGGTTACATAAACATTCCGCCGTTGACTTTAAGCGTTTCTCCCGTGATATAACTCGCATGATCGCTGAGTAAAAATGCCGTCGCTTCTGCGACCTCGCTTGCGTTTCCGAAACGCCCCATCGGAATTTTCGACGTGAACGAAGTTTTGATCTCATCACTGAGGACATCGGTCATATCGGTCGCGATAAAACCGGGAGTAACGGTGTTGTATCGAATACCGCTGGACGCCGCTTCCTGCGCAAAACTCTTCGTCATCGCGATGACGCCCCCTTTTGATGCGGCATAGTTTGTTTGACCCGCATTGCCTGTCTCTCCGACAATCGATGCGATATTGACCACTGCACCGAATTTTTTCTTCCGCATCGCTTTAAACGACTCCCGGCATCCGACAAACGCCGACAATAAATTGGCATTGATAACTGCCATGAAATCGTCGCTTTTCATCCGTAATGCCAGTCCGTCTTTGGTAATTCCGGCATTGTTCACCAGATAGGAAAGTTCTCCGTCTGCGTCAACAATCGTTTTGATAGCATCCGTAAAAGCGGCTTCGTCCGCGACGTCAAATCCGATAACGGCTGACTGACCGCCTGCCGCTTCGATCGCGGCTTTGACCTCATCGGCTGCCGCCGCACCGCTACGATAGTTAATCCAGACTTTCAAACCGTATCCGGCAAGTACTTTTGCGACTTCGGCGCCGATCCCGCGGCTAGATCCCGTTACCAAAACATTTTTACCCGTAAATCTCATCCCATATATCCTTTATAAAACTTTTGTTTTCCGGCAAACCGTCAAATCAACGGCATATCCATTTCGGCGGGTTTTTCCAGTCCCATTAATTTGAGTACGGTCGGCGCGACGTTATTCAAAGCGCCCGGGTGTACCTGGTCTATCCCCTCAGCCATTACAAAACACCAAACTTTACCGACGGTATGATTCGTCAAAACATTTCCCATCTCATCACGCATCTCTTCGCAGTTACCGTGATCCGATGTCAAAACCATGGCATAATCGTTTCGTTCAGCCGCTTCGACGATGCGACCGAGCTGTTCGTCTACCGCTTCCACCCCTTTGATAGCCGCCTCGTAGTTACCGGTATGTCCGACCATATCGCCGTTCGCGAAATTGACGATGACCAGATCGGTCCCCTCGTCCATCGCTTTGACAACGACATCACCGACGGCCGCGGCACTCATCTCCGGTTGCATATCGTAGGTTTTGACCTGCGGACTCGGAATCAGTACTCGGGTCTCATTTTCATACGGTTCTTCGACCCCTCCGTTAAAAAAGAAGGTTACGTGCGCGTACTTTTCGGTCTCGGCCGTATGCAATTGTCGCAATCCGGCCTTCGAAACGATTTCGGCAAGGGTGTTTTTCGGTGTCTCTTTTGGAAACAACACCGGATAAGGGAAATTTTTGTCATATTCGGTCATTGTTGCCAAATGGGTCGGTACAAATGTCCGTGCAAACCCGCTAAATGAAGGATCGCCGATAGCTGCGGTAATTTCACGCATACGGTCGCTTCGGAAATTGAGCATCAATACCGCATCGCCGTCTCGAAAACCGTCATATCCGTGAAAGGCGGTCGGAGTAATGAACTCGTCCGTTTCTCCTGAAGCATAGGCATTCTCAATATAATCCGCAACGCTCTGTTCGCTTTTCGGTTCAGCTCGGACGATGGCATCGTACCCTTTTTCCACCCGTTCCCAGCGGTTGTCACGGTCCATCGCGAAAAAACGTCCGCCGAGTGATCCGATTTTAATATTGGGATATCCGTGTGCGTTGACCGTGTTAAGAAAAAGTTTGGCCGATTTCGGAGATACGTCCCGTCCATCGGTAATGAGATGCAGCCACACCTCTTTTCCGGCTTCGGCAGCCAATTCGGCCACTCCCATAATGTGGTTGAGATGGGAATGGACGCCACCGTCACTCATCAAACCTATCAGATGAAGACGTTTGGAAGTTTTCATCAATCCGGAAAAAACCGCATTGCCGGCAAATGAGCCTTCTTCAAGTGCCAATGAGATTTTTACCAGATCCTGATACAACACCCGACCGCTTCCGATGGTCATATGTCCCACTTCGGAATTGCCCATCTGCCCTTCGGGAAGCCCGACGCTCAGTCCGAACGTATCGATCAACGAATGCGGCACCTCTTTAAAAAGACGGTCATAAACGGGTTTATTCGCAGCATGAAACGCATTAAATTCGTGTTTCGGAGAATAACCGATCCCGTCTGTGATGACCAAAACGGTTTTTTTGCTCAAGTTGGCTCCTTGATTAATCAAACTTTGGGAGGATTATATTAAAATGTCACTTTTGCATTGCTTTCATATTCCAACGATTAAAAGAGTTTCATAAATGTTATATTGGCTTCACCACGTCTTGGGAATCAACTTATTCCAGTACATTACGTTTCGCGCTGGCTTCGCTTTTTTTGCCGGATTATTCCTCACCCTTTTCCTGATGCCCCGTTTCATCGCCTGGGCACAGCGTTCCAGCCGGGTGCAGCCTATCAACGAATACGTTGCCGCCCATCAGGGGAAAGCCAAAACGCCGACGATGGGAGGGATCGTTTTTGTCTCGGCCACCATTCTGGCTTCCCTCTTAAGCGCCAATCTGATGAATCCGTTCGTCATCGGCGGACTCCTCACCCTCGTTTTTTACGCCTACATCGGATTTACCGACGACTGGGGGAAAATTCGCGGCGGACATAACCTCGCCGGTCTCACTGCCCGTGCCAAAATGGCGCTTCAGCTCGTTTTCGGTCTGGCCATCGGAGTCTTTCTCATCCATATCGCCCATCTGGAAACCGGTTTTTACGTCCCATTCGTCAAAGCCAGCCTTTTCGACATGGGCTATTTCAGCATCGTTTTTTGGGTTCTGGTCATAATCGCCACCTCCAATGCGGTCAATCTTACCGACGGACTCGACGGTCTGGCTACCGTCCCCTCTATTTTTGCCCTTCTCTCCCTGAGTGTCATCGTCTACATCGTCGGGAACGCATCGCTTGCCCATTACCTTCTGATGCCGAAAATTCCGGCCGGTGAGGTTGTCATCATTTCGATGGCACTGATGGGGTCTTTACTGGGCTTTTTATGGTTCAACTGCCATCCGGCGCAAGTTTTCATGGGCGACAGCGGCTCGCTTACGCTCGGAGCGTTTATCGCCTATATGGCCATCATCGGCAAAAGCGAAATCCTTTTGATCCTAATCGGGCTGATTTTCGTTATCGAAACCGTATCGGTCATTTTGCAGGTCGGAAGCTATAAACTCCGTAAAAAACGGGTTTTCCTGATGGCACCGATCCATCACCATTTTGAGATGAAACAGTGGGCCGAAAACAAAATTATCGTCCGTTTCTGGATCATTTCGCTTTTATCGAACATTCTCGCCTTAATTACCCTCAAAATCCGCTAAACGAGATACACTATGGAACGACGCATCGCCTGTTTCGGGTACGGGAAAACAACCCGTGCCATCGCTAAAAAATTCGGCCCGTGCACTTTTTTTGACGACAAAGTGACTAAACCTTTTATCGATGAAGAGGGGAATCACCTCAAACCGGTCAACGAGTTTGATACCCGCCTCTTCACCCATGAAATCCCCTCGCCCGGGATGCCCCCTTATCACCCTCTGATCCAAAATGCTTCCCATCTGATCAGCGAATACGATTTCTTCGCTCCGCAAATACCGTTTTCCATCTGGATCAGCGGCACCAACGGCAAAACGACGACCACCCAAATGGTTGAGCACCTGCTTGGAGATAAAGGGGCGGTAAGCGGCGGCAATATCGGGACCCCTCTGGCCGATTTATCCCCGCAATCACCCATCTGGATTTTGGAAACGAGCTCGTTTAGCATGCACTACAATACGGTTGCCGTTCCCAATATCTATGCCCTTCTTCCCATAACTCCCGACCACGTTGACTGGCATGGAAGCATGGAAGAGTACTACAAGGCAAAACTAAAACCTCTTGCACAGATGCAGGAGGGCGAAGCGGTGATACTCCCCAAAGCCTTTGCCGATACTCCGACCAAAGCATTCGTCATCCCGTATGAAACGGAAAACGATCTGGCCGAATATTTTGGAATCGATGTTTCCAAAATCAAGTTTAAAGGGGCGTTTTTGATGGATGCACTGATTGCCATGGGGATTGATAAAATTCTCTATGACCGGATCGATTACGAGAAAATCAATGCCTTCATCCTCGATCCCCACCGACAAGAAGAGGTACGTGACTCCCAGGGGCGTTTATGGATCAACGATTCCAAAGCCACCAATATCGATGCGACGCTCGCAGCCTTGCGAACCTTTGGGGATATGCCGATCCACCTGATCCTCGGAGGAGACGACAAGGGAGTTGATTTGGAAGAGCTCTTCCTTCCAATGAAAAACTACAAAGTATCCATTTACGCGATCGGATCCAACGCAGCGCGTCTGGAAACATTGTGCGCACGCTATTCGATCCCCTGCATTGTGTGTAATACTCTTGACGTTGCCGTGACACAGATCGCCCGGGTTCATACCCCTGAAACCGTCGCTATGCTTTCACCCGCCGCAGCGAGTCTCGATCAATTTACTTCATACGCACAGCGGGGAAATCTGTTTAAAGAACTCGCCAAGAACACTTAAGCTGTTTTTAATGTAAAGGCCGTTATAATTTCGGCCTCACAAGCAATTGTGGCCAATTAGCTCAGTCGGTAGAGCAAATGACTGAAAATCATTGTGTCCTTGGTTCGATTCCGAGATTGGCCACCACCTTATAAAAAATCACTCAACACTAAATTATTTCATTCCGCTTTCTATACCGTTTGTATCGTAATCAGTATAATGTACCTATTTATGTACTTCATCGATATATTTGGATGGGTTCTAATACTGTTTAAAATCGCAGTCAGATAGCAATCTGCCGCGAGTCCTACAACTCTCCAGCAGTCTGAATACAATAGATAAACCTCTTGCCCTCTACGTCCTTAAAAACGTTTGGTGAAACTTAAAAAGAAGTTTCTGCCTTCCCGCAGGATCCCTCCGGCCGTATTATAATAGTAGCTGGGTTGACGGATATCGGCATCCAACAGATTTTTAACACTCAAACGCATTTCAGTCGAAGGAGAGAATCTGTACGTAACGGTTTCATCGACAATATGCTGAGGAGCTACGGTCGTATCCGTCCCATCGTCCGTGATCCAGCTCAATTTTGACTGCGTGGTTCGGGAATAATACTGCCAGGTGGTTCCAAAAGAGAGGCTGTCAGTAGGTTTATATATGTACATCCCTTTGAGCATCACTTTTGAAATATCGGGCATCGATTGATTGAGCGATACGGAACCCTCTTCCGGAGGAGTCGTATAATCAGTGTTGATGTAGGATGCGTTTAGATAAAGGTCATGCGCCGATTCCGTCCGAAAGTTGTATTCGAATTCGATCCCCTTGCTCTTTCGATCGGGATAATTCTGATATCCCGGGATCGTCGAATAATACTCTTCAAGATCGATGACGTTTTTAAGGTCCGAGTAGAAAAAATCAACGCTGAATTTATGATTGAAGTTCGGCGTATACACGGCAATGGCTTCGTATGTGTCGGTCTCTTCGGGTTTGATCGACGCGACGCCCGCACGGTAATTGATATGACCGTTTGCGTAGGCTTCGGTAAACGTCGGAGCTCGAAATGCCGATCCGTACAGAAGCTTCAGAACGGTCGTCTCGTTTGCCCGGTATACGAGCGCCGCCCGCTTGCTCCACTGAGCTCCGATGTCCGAATAATGGTCCAGTCGTGTTCCCAAAATCAGATCCACATCGGCCCCCAGAGAGATCAGATCCTGAACGTAGCCGTATCCGATTGTCCGGCTCTGTCCCGACTGGATGAAACTGGTCGTCGGATTAGCCCAATAGGCAGGTTCCCTGGCTTCACGAAATCGAAACGAAGGATATCCCGGACTCGCAAGAATAGTTGAGAGGTTGCTGCTGATGGCGTTTTCAACGCTGTTATAATAATTGTCTTTTGGCAAACGCACGTCCCGTCCCCCGATTCCGGCAACAATATCATTGGAACGCCATTTGGGAAAGCTGAGTACCGTTTCGGCTTCGACGTTTCGTTCCTTCATTTTTTCAGTGAAATAAAACCCCTCTTGCATATCGACTCCGACAACGGCGAACCGTCTCGCTACCGTCGACATGTCCGAGATATTTGCCCCTTCCTCCAATATACGTTCCGAAACGTTTATCTTGGACTCTACACCGATATCGTTTAATCGGGTTTTGTACGAAATCTGCGAAAAAAGATAGCTGTTGATATGTTCTTTGGGAGAAACCGGTATGGGATCGAGGTCCTCTTCAAACCCGTAAAAATTTCCGTATACACTCCGTTTGTAGCGGGCCAACAGTTCCAACCCCTCTTTGCGGGCTTTGAATCCTACCGATAGGTCACGCATCGATTCATCCGTTTCCTCGTTTCGTCCTTCCACCGGTAACGATTTGGAATTTCGTGCCAGATAGCCGTCCGAAAACAGTTTCCATCCTCCGGCCGTCGTGTGGACATTCATCCCGGCATTCAATAAACCGTAACTACCGGTCCCCAGAAAGACCGGTTTTCCTCTTTTGCATTTCCGAGACGGGTAATCACGTTGACCGTGCCGTAAAAAGCACCGGACCCCTGCATCGTCGAATTCGGTCCGCGCAACACTTCGATCCTCTCGACGAGCTGCAAGGGAAAATCCATATAAAAATCGCTCGATCCCGACACTTCGTTATTGATCGCTACACCATCAATCAAAATTTTGATTTTATCGGAGAGGTACGCGTTTGGATTTTTCAATCCTCTTACCGTCGGCATGACATATCCCATCGGACTAAGCTGCATTTGAAAACCGGGAAGCATCCCCAATGCCTCCCCTACATTCTGAATCCCCGCATCCAGATAGGTCTGCGCATCGATAATACTGACGGCTGAAGGAAGATAATCGACATTGAGAGACTTTTTGGTAGCCAACGCACTGGCATTTTCCAATATTGCCTCGAAATCTCCGATATCTGTGGTGTTCGCCCCATACAACGATCCATATACCAATAAAATCAGCATAGACCCGAATCCCATACGTTTTGCCATTGCTAAAGCATTTCCCCCTGCTTCTAGATATAACGGTCAATTATACATTTTTTTATTATTTCTCCGATAATATGACAATCTGTTCCGTTGCAACTTCTAGAAAAGGGTACCGTTAGTGACAAAAAAGATAATTCGGTATGGATTGATTTTTGTCTTTTTCGGATATTCGGCCTGCGCCGAATCGTACGATGATTCCGTTTTGGAAATCGTCTCAAAAATTCTCCCTCGCCTTGTCCTGATGAGTTCTCAAAAAAATACCATAGACAATCGAATCGGTATCTGCGTAGCCCATGAACCCTCCGATACGGAGGAAGCGGATACGCTCATTCGGAAAATCCGCACCAATTATCCCACCGGAATCAAAGGGTATCCTCTGGTACTCAGCAGTTATGAGTATAAAAACGTCGCCGCATGCCAGAAAAATCAAATTGCTTTCTTGTTTGATTCCAATGGAGAAACCATCAAAAAAGCGGTACGTATCTTGCATAAAAACGGAGTACTCTCGATGTCCTACGATCCGATCTATCTGGAAAACGGCGTCGAATCTTCTTTGTTTATCGGCAGAAAAGTTACTCCGTATATCCACTTCGACGTACTTCAGCAAAACGGCATTGAAATCGACAATGCCCTTTTGCAGATTTCAAAAATCTATTCGCAGCGAGACGGCAAATGATTCGTAACATCAGTATTGAACTCAAAATGATTCTCGGTGCCATCTTGTTTGTACTGCTGTTAAGCGGGTTTGAACGCTACGAATTTACCCAAAATATCCTCTCTCAGTTTGCAGAGTCGAAAAAAGCCAAAAATACTCTTCTGGTCAATACGATCTCACCGATCGTGGGGCTCAATATTTCGCTTGGACTTGACGATGCGAATCACGAATATCTGGATCAGATTGTTCGTCAAAATCATGATTTAACCCATTTCCTCCTCACCGATGCCGACAATCGGGTATTATATCGCTATACCAAAAATGTTCCTCCCATATCCCATACGGCCAAAGACGGAGTACATTCTATCCATCGCCCTATACTCGATCCCGTTACCCAAGAACGTATCGGCGAAGTAACGTTGCGGTTTGACGACCATGAATACCGGCAGCTTCTGGAAAAAAACCATGAAACGGGTTTGCGAATCTACCTGATTACGTTTTTTGCGTTACTGTTGTTCGTCGCGTATATCCGGCAGGAGTTTCGTTTTCTCAAACAACTGAGCCGTCACGTACATAACTATGATCCGCGCATCAATAATTTTTCCCTGCAATCGACCGAACGTAAAGACGAAGTGGGAATTATTCATAATGCCATCGTATCGATGGTTGATCGGATACGCAGCCATACGGTACTCTTGGATGATATGAACCGTTCTTTAGCCCAAAAAGTAGAGGAAAGGACCAAAGAGCTTCAAGACGCGAACGTCCGTTTACTAGAGCTCTCCACGACCGATCCTCTGACCCTTTTGCCGAACCGGAGATATCTGGAAGATCATTTGCATAATATCTGGGAACTGGCCAAACGTCAGAACGTCAGCGTGTCGGTCATTATGTGTGATATTGACCACTTTAAACGGATCAACGATACCTACGGACATATCATTGGCGATTTCGTTCTCAAAGACATCGCGCTGTTGCTAAAAACAGTACTCAAACGCAATACCGATTTTATCGCCCGTTTCGGGGGTGAAGAGTTCATTGTCATTCTTTATGACACTGGTGTGGACGATGCCAAAAACGTTTGTCAATCGATGCAGGCTGCCATCAGCAGTAAAAAACGGTTTGAATATCAAGGGATTTCTCTGGAAACGGTCACTTTGAGTTTCGGTATTGCATCGGTAATTCCTCATACCGACAGCCAGTACTACGATCTCATAAACCTTGCCGATATGGCATTGTATCGGGCAAAACAAGAAGGCCGGAGCCGTTTTGTCTCTATTGGAAATTAATCTTATTCGAAAGAGTTTTTATGATTCATACCGTTTTATGCGATTTTAACGATCCTGATCATGTCAGGGCATTTCTCGACCTTTTACGCCATTATATGGACGATCCGATGGGAAGCAGTACGCCCCATTCTATGGAAAAAGAGGCCGAACTCATCGAAGCACTCTCCTCCATGCCTCACGCATTCGTCATGCTGGCACACGATACCGATACCTATGTCGGAATGGCGACGTGTTTTGTGTCGTATTCAACTTTTGCCGTTGCTCCGGTCGTCAATATCCACGATATCGTCGTTTTGTCCCAAGAAAGGGGGAAAGGGATCGGTCGGGAGCTGCTTCGCAGTATCAGTGCCGTAGCCGACGAGCTTGGGTGTTCCAAAATCACGCTGGAAGTACGGATCGACAACCCCGTTGCGCAAGCTCTGTACCGCTCCGAAGGGTTCGAAGATTGTGAACCTCCGATGATGTTTTGGCGTAAACCGCTCTAAAGCAGTCCGTCCCGCTGCATCCGTTCTTGCAGCGCGATGAGTATATAGGCGCTGAGTGTTCCGCCATGAAGTTTCCGAATTTTTTCTTCCCATTCGACGGGAATCGTGATGAGCTTTTTTTTCTTCTCTTTTTCCCCGGGTTCACCGGTTTCACGCTCGCTCATTGCCGCTGAATTTTTCACTTTTTCTATGTTTTGCAAAAAGTTTTTTTTAGCCATATTATATCCCTTATATATATTTTATATATTGTTTAAATATTCAGAAGTCCTTTAACCTCATCAAAAAGTGCATCCATTTCCTGATCGGCTTTACTGAAAATACGGTACTCTTTAATGCTCTTTCCCTCACCCACCGAATGGGCCAGATCGACGCGCTGCCGTAATACGGATACCATCAGGTCGAAATGTTCGGACATACAGATGAAATCGATCAATTCCCCAAACCGTTTCATTGCCGGATTGATGTTGTTAAACAATACGCGGGTTTTCAAAGTCTCCCCCTGAATTTTAGAAAGGCTTTGCAGTATCTCTTCGTATTTTTGCAATCCCATCAAATCAAACGGTTTGTCGCTGATCGGAGTGATCAGCACATCCGAAGCGACAATGGCAACCCGGTTAAACGCACTGTCAAATCCCCCCGAATCGATAATCGTTAACCGATCGGCTGAATCGTTGCGGGCATAATCGGCCAGTTCTTCGGCCGTATCGAAATGAAGCATGCGTATCGGCAATAGATTCTGCCCTTCTCGCAAGGCATTGGTTACGGTCAATGAACGCTGCGTATCGAGATCAATAATGGACGTTTCAATGATTTTTGAAAAATTTACGGCGAGATTCCAGGCTACGGTCGATTTGCCGACTCCGCCTTTCTGATGCGACAGTGTGAGGATCATAATAACCTTCAATACGTTTAAGATATCGAAAGTATATATTTTAAATACTTAATTCATATCCAGAGCCTTACTCACTCCTACGGACACCTTTCCTCAGGGAACAGGTTAACCAACGTTCTATCCGTTCCCCACTCCACAATCGGCAAATGTTAATGAAACACCACCCCTTCATACCGGTCAAAGACCCACTCCGCAACCGCCTGACGTTCTTTATCGCTTAGTTTCCCTTTGAGTGAGGGCATGGTGCCGAATTTTTCCAACGCCATCGGATGGCACATGCTGTACTGGACGCTCGGATTTTCAATGTAGTCTTTGATAAAGGCGGTAATGACGCGTCGTTTGACATCGTTATCGTCGTCGGCAATTTGGACGTTTTCCTTGAGCCGTCCGGAAACTTCGACCATCGGAGGCGCTTTGAGCGACGGAAGGTGCTTGACCACTTCGGATTTTTCCATCATCTCCACGTGACATTTCATGCAATGCTTTTTATAGACGGCGTATCCGTCTACCGCCGATACACAGAGCGGTACAATCATCAAAAGCGATAGGGTAAGTTTCATACGGTTTCCTTTATTGTGTTTGACAAAACAGGGTTGAGATCATTATCATGGAATTCCAAAAGTCCCGGATAGTCGGCATAACTTGTCAAAATCTTCCAAACCCGATCCTGCCAGGCTTCGCCGAATGCGCGGCGTTCCTCTTCGTTTGCACTGTTATTTGTGATTTTTTTCATCCACTCAAACGTTCTAGGGTCAGCTGATACCATTGCCGGATTGTAACGTACACCGATTTTTTTTCGGGTATCGAGACGTTCAAAAACCATATCGTCGCTCATCTGTGCATCGAAATGAAGCAATCCTCGTCGATCATACATCCCGTTTAGTCCTTGAAAGCCCCCGATATCGGCAGCCCCCGTAATCATTGAAGCAACATTCGCTACCACACCGACGGTCCCCTCTCCCAAACGTCCCCGAATCCAGACCGCAATCTCTCCTCGTACCGGTATCGAATCGGGATACAACCGAGCCAGAGCCTCACGCACCATCAAAAATACACCCGCTACCGTCGGACACGAATGACCGGCAAGCTTGAGCATATCCTTGTATTCGTAGGTGAGGACCCCCTCGCTTGAAACACCAAGCGTCTCAAGAAGAGGATCCATCATCACAACCGGGTTTACCGATCGAAAACGTTCCAAACCATCCATATTACCCCTTTTTTACCATTGCTCTTGTCGACGACGTTCCGGCATTATAGAAAAAACCCACGCCGATCGAATTGACCGATATCAATGCAAACGGCAGAGAAGGAGAAGATTAAGAATTGTTTCGTTACACTCCATACCTATCGAAACCGTTTAAGAGGAATCATTATGGAAGGTGGAACGCTTACCCTATTTGTCGGTATTATTGCCGCATGTATGGTGATTATAACGCTTGTCGTCATCGTCATCGGAATTCAATTGTTCAAAACCGTCCAACGAATCCATGAGTTCATTGCCATCGCCCAAAACGAACTGAGTTTTATTTCCAGTAAGGCCGTCGTCACCTTGCACGACGTCAGTGAGCTACTGAGTCATTTGAAAGAAGAGAGTACTTCAATCGGAGATAAAACACGCCTTGCCCTCCATGAAGTTCGCGATCTGATCGCCTATATTCACACCGAAACGCAGGGACTCGCCCTCAAAGCTTCCAACGGCATTGCCAAAGTAACCGTCGGAACCCTTGCTATCGGTGCGCTTTCCCAGATTTTTCGCAAAAAACCAAAAGCATAAGGAGCATTCATGAATCAAAACAATCTAGCCTCGTTTATTTTAGGAGCAGTCGCCGGTGGAGCTGCGGCCTATTATCTCTGTAAACATCAAGACGAAATCGTCGAAAAAATCCACGAACTCGAAGAAAACCTCCACCTTGATCGGCATGAACTGATCGAAAGAGCCAAAGCGCAACTCGAAAAACTGACCCATACGTTTCAAAACACAATCGAACGCTACCATCAGCACACCGACACCAGCGATGCGGCCAAAGAGAGCGAAGTAAGTCACATCATCGAAGAGCTCAATCGTCTCCGTGATGAAGTACAGGCTCTAAACGCCAATTCCTGATCCCTATTCTCAAGGGACCGGCATACGATTCAGACGGCGTTGGATACGCAGCGTCGTCACCCCGAAGGCTACAACGGCCGGTCCTAAAATAAATCCCCAGAATCCGAACGTCGCCAATCCTCCCACGATCGCAAAAAAGATGACAAACTCGTTGATGCGGCTTTTTCCGCTGCTGAGACTGCGATTGACAAAATTGAGAATGACCAACTTAACGATATTGTCGATGAAAAAAGCCATCATCGCCCAAGAATAGAGTGAAATCACCACGGCATTGAAAATATGCCCTTCCATGTATTCGTTGACCGCAACAGGGACCCATACCAATGCCGTTCCGACGACGGGTATGATTGCCGAAATACCCGTCAAGAATCCAAGCATGAGGGGATTATACCCTTCAAAAAAAGCGATAAAAATCCCAAATGCCAACCCTTGCGCGATCATAACTCCCATAAACGTAAAAAAGACGACGGCCGTAGTCGTCATCATATCTCCGAGAAATTCCCGTTTGATGGTTCTCGATACGGGAACGATCGGTAACAAAAACAAGATGATGGAACGACCGTACCAGCTCAAAAAAAAGAACCAGACGATTACCATCGCCATTTCACCAAGCATCGCCATGAACGTCGTCAGACCGTTACCGAACCATTGAGCCACATAGGCGATGATGCTCTCTTGATGAAGCCGGGCCTGATGCATCATCGTATCGAGAGGAATCTGCAGCCATGAGAGGTACGAAGGGAGATACGCTGCAATATTTTCCAGACGGTTGACCGCCGAGCGGATCATGTTCATCGTATCGCCCGGATGGTCGAAGAGCTGAAACAAAAAAACGCTTAACGGTAAAAAGATGATCAAGGAGAGTGCTGCAGAGACCAATCCCGCCGCAATAAACGGAGACAATGATGACAGCCATCCGATACGCGACAATTTTCGTTCCATCGAACGGTGGATCGGCGAAGTGGCCATGGCCAATAATACCGCCACAAAAAAACTTTTAAGAAACGGGAAAAACATCCAGCCGATCAAACCCATCGCCAAGATGGTCATCCACTGTAAAAATCGGCTCTGATTCATCTATTCCTTTCTTTATTCTGTAGAGGTTTTGAGGTAATTGTACACTAATGCTGGGCGTTTACAAACGAATGAAAACTCCCTTCCAGACGTTCGAGTTCTTCACGGGTCCCCTCTTCAAGCACAAAACCGTTTTCAAGGACGTAGATATAATCGGCTTTTGTAATGGTACTGAGACGGTGGGCAATGATCAAAACCGTCTTCCCTTCCAGAAACGATTCCAACCCTTCGAACAAAGCCGATTCGGTATGTACATCCAGTGCCGACGTCGATTCATCGAAGATAACCACTTTCGGATTCGATAAAACCATTCGGGCGATCGAAAGACGCTGACGCTGCCCCCCTGAGAGGCGTATGCCGAATTTTCCTACCTGAGTCTCAAGCCCTGCCGGCAGGGAACGGACAAAGGTTTCGAGCTGAGCTATTCCAAGGGCGTTCCAGATCGCTTCATCCGCTATCGCATCCCCCATCGTCAGATTGAATCGCAAGGTATCGTTAAACATCAGCGGCTGCTGCAATACCACAAACACCTCATCACGGATTTTCGAATACCCGATCTCTTTGACGCTGATGCCGTTGTAAAAAATTTCCCCCGAACTCGGAGGATAAAATCCGACCAGCAGTTGCGCCAGAGTACTTTTCCCGCTTCCGCTAGCCCCAATGATCGCGACTTTGTGCCCTGCGGAGATGTTCAGATTCACCCCTTTTAACACCGCCTCTTCCGGGGAATACCCAAATTTCAATCCCTCCGTCCGAATCGCAATCCCCTGCGCATTACCAAAAGGATCACGCCGCGAAACGTACTGCGGCTCTTTTTCCAATTCCAACAATTCGTTGAGCCGGGCGAGGGCGTTTTTGGCATTGGCGTAGCTGTATTGGAGTGAGAGCAGTTCCTGAACCGGCGTCATCATAAACCATAAATATCCGAAAATTCCGAACATCAGCCCGATCGAGAGATCCGAATACAAAACCATCACCAGTCCCATCGCCCGAAAAATCTCGAATCCGCTGAGAAACAGGGTATACGAATACCGCTCACCCGAGAGCGCCTGAATCCCGTATAACGCCGCACTCTCTTTGAGTTCATGTGCCTGCTGAACCGTACGGGCGATAAAACGCTCCTCTTTATTGCTGGAGCGGATCTGTCCGAACAGATCTAGCATCTGCGAAAGGGTATCGGAAAGTTCCGCGATTTTACGGTTCTGCTCTTTTTTCAACAATCCGACGCGCCCCGAAATACGACGGGTTACGATCATAATCAACGGCTGAAAAACCAAGATCAAAATTCCGAACAACGGATTGATCCAGATCAGCACCACCGCTACCCCGACCAGCGTCGCGACGGAGACGACCAGTTTACTCAGAAAATTTCCTAAAAACTGTTCAATCGTTTCAATATCGCTGACGAGGTTTGTGATGACTTTTCCGCTCCCAAGCCGCTCATACGCGCTCATTGAAACGGTTTTGAGGTGTTCTAGCGCCTTGACACGGAGAATATAGCTGAGTTCCTGGGAAAGGCGTATGAAGTATTTCTGCGATACGACGCTCAATCCGAAGAAAAGAAACCGCAGGGAAACGGTCACGCACAAGGCAACGGCGATATAGAGCAACGGCTCGTGATACGGAAAAAGTCCATCGATGCCCCGGGTAATCCATCCCCCTTTTTTCAGCAACACTTCATCAACCAACAAAGGGATCAATAAAGGGATCGGAATCGACACCAGCGTTGCCGCAAGGGCAAGGATATTTCCGATCATCAGAGGGCGTCGATGGTGAAGCATCATACGATAGAGGGTTTTAAAGGTTATCATGACGCTAATTATAGTCCAATCCGTATCAGGCTGCAATTACCGTTCTAAATAATAAAAATTTTCCTTTAGAACAAAAAGTTACTTTCCTGTAATTCAGATGCATTAAAGTTCATGTGTTACAATTTCTGCACGTCAACCAAAACAAACAAAGGAAACTCTCATGCTCGTCACTAAAAAAGCTCCCGATTTTACCGCTACTACCGTTCTTGGTAATAACCAGATCGTAGACAACTTCAACCTTTACGAAAACTTCGGACCAAAAGGTGCGGTTCTTTTCTTCTATCCACTCGACTTTACATTCGTATGTCCGTCTGAAATCATCGCGTTCGACCACCGCCTTGATGAATTCACTGCACGCGGAATCAACGTCATCGGTGTATCGGTAGACTCTCAGTTCAGCCACTTTGCATGGAAAAACACTCCGGTAAACCAAGGCGGTATCGAACAAGTCCGTTACCCACTCGTTGCTGACCTTAACAAACAAATTTCACGCGATTACGACGTATTGTTCGGCGAATCGGTAGCACTTCGCGGTTCATTCTTGATCGATGCAGACGGTACCGTTCGTCACGCCGTTATCAACGACCTTCCACTCGGACGTAACATCGATGAAATGCTCCGTATGATCGACGCGATGCTTTTCACAAACGAGCACGGTGAAGTATGTCCTGCGGGATGGGCAAAAGGTGATGCCGGTATGAAAGCAAGTACCGAAGGTGTCGCTGAATATCTTGCAGCGCACGCTGAAGAGCTCTAATTCTTCTTCCTCTCTAAGGAGAGGATTATCTAACAATTAAACGGCAAAATCTCCATATCAAACGGTTTTAAAAATATTTTGATTGGTTTAAAATCAAATTTTTTCCCATTAATCATGATCGACGGGAGAAGAATAGCTATCTCTTTGCTTTGCAGATTTTCTATCGAACCATTGATATAAACATCTGAGTATTCTGCAGCTTTATTAGATAACACCTGTATCGGAGTGGTTATAGGCACCGTATAGCTTCCACACTCAAATGTAATATTCTTTTGTTCCGGATTCCCATAATACTTTTTCCCACTTGTTTTGTCTATTATATTTATCACAGGCACCGGCAACCTAAACGATTCGGCAGAAAAGATATTCACTTCATTCCTTACATATATATACGAACCAACTTCAGAAGTTCTAACTTTTCCTGACATGTTAAAATGATCATTAGAAACGGCATATCCTTTTTGCAGCCATAATGAATGACCGTATTCTTTACACTCTTTGATTTCACTATGAATTGCACACTCTTCAAATATCTTTTTGAACGCAGGGATATAGTAATGTCTATTTTGGTTAATTTGTTTTGAATTTAAAAATAAGGGATTGAATGAAACAATCTTTTTATCAATCGTAATCGGTTGAAATAATAATTCAAGCTGATTAGGGAAATCATTTTTATACTCCCCAAACTTAACGCTGTAATTAAATGATGCATGGATCTGCTGAGAGTTTTTTTCTATCGTTTTTGAATCGATAGGACAAAGTTTATCAAAATCAAACACCATATCAGATTCAGCACCGAAATGTTTAGATTCGACACGCAATCTATTCTCAATCGCAACCTTGGAATACGTAGAATTATTCTCCACACGTATCGTATCATCGACAAATTGGAAACTAACTCCTCTTGGAATTTTGAAGTGGATGATAATCGGGTTTTGTGCCGATGTATTAGCCAATGCGTTGTCCGTTCTAACTTCGACTTGCACGTTATCAGGCATATCAAAAAAGACTTTTGTTTTTGGCCCTACACATCCGGGACTTCGTGTTTTTGCATCGTGATAAGTTGGCATATAGTACGATGAATACACTGCAGGAATTGGTATACAACCATTCATCATGAAAGCCAGAATACCGAATGTTACCACTAATTTCATATTCAATCACTTATTTTAAATACTCTCTAATTATTATTACATTTTTTATAAAAGAATTTTGAAAAATATAACACTTATTTTTGTCTCGCATAAAATGACTTTCTTTGGGAAAGGGAGAACATCAAATTCTTTTTCCTTCTTTGGTACTATACAAGTTAATCATTTCGTATCTTCTAGCAATTAAAAGGCGGGAAACCTCCGTCCAAGAGTCTTAGCTCCAATAATAACGGCTGAAAATCAAACCGTTTACCGTTAATCATCAACGAAGGGATACGTACGATTATTTTTGATTGCGACGGAAGATCTTGAACCATCCCATTAAAGAAAACCAGAGAATTTCCCTTCACGTATCCGACCGGTGTCTGAAGAGGCGTTCGAAACGGAACCGTACACGGGCCGCAATGGGTGTATACCTTTGAGAGATTTCTTCTTTGAATCTCGCCGGACGCGACGTCTTTCAATACAATTTCAGGTGAAAGATACTGCCACGGTTTATCCGTCAATACCTTCATCTCATTCACTCCGACGCCGATTGAATTTCCCCATCCACCGGCACTCCCTGTAATGTCAAATTCGCCGTTTTCGATACGAAATCCCTCCTGATAAACCTCTAAAATATTCTTGCAATGCAATTGGGGGGTATTTTTCACGCACGCTTCATATCTTTCATCTCTCTCCTTCTCCATCTTCGATGTTCGGTAAGAGAGATTGTCTTTTCGTTTTTCCAGTTTCAACTGTAGGGGTTCCATCCTAACCGGGCGGTTGTCGACAACCATGGAAGGGAGCTGAAGTTCAAGCCGGCTTGGGACGAACCCGGCATAAGTTCCCTCTTTGCTCCAGTACCAAAGACCGTAGAATGGGTTGATTTTCTCCCGCTCCAGCACCTCATCCGAAACCGGGCATAACGCTCCTCGAACAAACGTTGCGTTGGTATCGGCAGACGCAAACGAAGATACCTGAAGCGTCGGGACGGGAAGATTCACGCTCTGTCCGTCACTTTCAAAGACGATTTGATCCGAAAGAAATTCGGTTGTGACTCCGGCAGGAATATCCATCGCAATATAAAGATGCTGACGATGATCCGCATAAGAAGAACCCGAAGTTTTCACCGTAACGTCGATACCTCCCTCAATTTTAAACCCCACGCCGATGGCTTCTCCGGATTGACCGTGACAATCCTTGCGGATAACCGTTGCCGAAGGATCCGGATAGGTTGGTTGGTAATAAGGCCCATACGGTACCGGAATCGGGATGCAGCCTTGCACAAACAGGATCAAGGTTAAAAAAATCGGATACTTTGTCACGTCCTTCTCCCTTTTATCATCTTCATGATATTGTACCTTACCACAAGAGAGCAGGTCATTTCGATGCAATATTCTTTTCTCGCTTCATACGTTTTGATACTTTTCGCACTATGGTATTCACGCCGCGAACAATTCGGGCTGGAAAAAAAGATTCTCACCAATTCGATCCTGGCCATGGTGCAGTTAGGTGTTCTGGGATACGCCCTCGTCTATCTGTTTAAGATGCAACACCCCGCCTTACTCTTTTTTGTCTTACTGGGAATGGTGCTTTTCGGTGCCTATACCGCGCGCAAACGGACCCCATTGGGGGATCAGGGGTTCAAAATTGCCTTCTATTCGTTGGGAGCGTCCTCGGCCATCGTCTTTTTATCGATGATGGCATTCGGTGTGATCCACATGGTACCGCACGAAATGATCCCCATCGGGGGGATGATCATCGGCAATGCCCTCAACGTCTATACCCAGAGTACGGAACGGTTTCGCGGCGAGGTCAAGAATACGATTGAAATCATCGAGGGGATGGTTGCACTGGGCGCACCGCTCCAGGAGGCTCTGAAATTGGCGTCCAAAGCCGCCGTCAAAGCGTCGATGATCCCGACGCTCAACATGCTCCAGACGGTAGGAATCATCCATATTCCCGGCATCACTACCGGAATGCTCCTTGCCGGGGCCGATCCGCTTAAAGCGATCTCGTATCAGCTTGCCGTCATGTACATGATGGTCGCCGTCGCACTGCTATCCGCCGTATTCAGCGTCCTCTTTTCGTATAGCGTCATTATCGGAGCGGCGTTTAGTAAAAAATAAGCGCACCGGTGTGCGGGCATTCTGCCGAGGAGAACTTAACGTTAACGTGGCCTCTTTGGGTTTTGCCCCGAGAGCGTATCCAAAAACTTAATGGCTTTGGGATGGACGAAACAGAGTTTTTCCCATCCTCGATTCGGTCGTTTCAGCGTTACCCGATGCGCCGAAACCGAGCGTGAAAGCGCAACGTAAAACTGGGAAGGGGCAAATATTTCGTTCGTTTCGATAATGTAATCGGCCAGACTCATCCCCTGTGATTTATGAATCGTGATCGCAAATGCCAGAGTAAGGGGAAATTGGCTCAGAGTAATCAGGTTCTCCTCGACCAGTTCCCCCTTTTTCTCATTCCAGCGGGTTTTGATCGTGTTCACCCTCTCGACCTTGACGCTTTGCCCCCCCTCTTTTTTGACCCATACGCAATCCTCTTCGATCGACGTGATTCGTCCGCGTTCCCCATTGTAATAGTTCCATGCGTTTCGGGTGAACAACACTGGGGCACCGACCTTGAGCAGCATTACCCTCTCCAGACGGCTCTCATTCATAAAACGTTCGATATCGGTTTCGCGTATTTTCGGATCGTGCAGCGTTACATACGTTTCACACTCTATCGCTTCGCCGTGTAGATGTTCAAGCTGGAGCCGGTTGTGATTCTGGGCACTGATATTTTTACCGTACAGGATCGTCATCGTACTCAAATCTTCCCCGAACGGTTTAATGAGCGCTTCAAGCGCGTTTGCCGCCGCTTCATCGATGCGCGAATGGCGTACTTTCTCCAGCAATTCGAGAAATTGTGCTTCATGCGTCCGATACGAACCCTCCAAATGGAGCGTCTCAAACGAAAACCGTTCCCAACTCGGGGACTCAAAGGCAAAATAGACGTTCTCATTTCCCCGCGTGACAGGCGGGAGCTGCAAAAAATCTCCCACGACCACCAGCCGCCCCTCAAACTCCGATTGCAGCAATCGTAACCGAATCATATCGAGCAGCGCGGCCCCCACCATCGAGACCTCATCAATCACGATCAGGTGAACCGTTCGGATCAGTTTACGGAGTTTTTTGGAAGGTTCGAGTTTGCCGCTGCGCTCAAGTTCCCCGACCGAGTTCGCAATCCCCAGATCGAAAAAGCTGTGCAGGGTCTGACCCCCG
The DNA here is from genome assembly GCA_050178755.1 of Sulfuricurvum sp. Lineage (GTDB taxonomy): Bacteria > Campylobacterota > Campylobacteria > Campylobacterales > Sulfurimonadaceae > Sulfuricurvum. Next base: position 65,905 of record JBFXFU010000014.1, read on the forward strand.
ATCAGGGTTGCCGCCATCCCGGTCGATGCAAGGCGTGCGACGCTGCAGCCTCTTTTTTGGTATTCGTCGATAATGGACCGGGTTAGCGTCGTTTTCCCCGAACCCGCACCGCCGGTAATAAAGAGATGCGATCCCTCAAGTATCCTTAGCGCCGACTCAAGCCTCATATTCCGCTCCGATATCGATCATTCTTCCAAACGGGACGTCCCTGGATTCCGGAGTGACCCATACAACATCATAAGGGGGCTCAAATGTCGGAAATGTTCCGTCCAGATCGGTGAAATACAACAGCGTCGCGGGTAATGTGGGCCAGGTTGCTATCTCATCAAACACCGGTCGAAAATCGGTGCCGCCTCCCCCTTTGAGATGATATACGATCTCATCGCCGTTTTCGAACCGCATTCGGCTGCGAATCCGCTCATCGCAAACGATCAATTCAATTCCGTACGATCCAAAACTCTCCATAACGGACTCGACTTCCGCGACGAAACGGCTTAACAGTTCTTCGTCCACCGATCCGGAACTGTCGATTGCTATGGCAATTTCAAGATGGCGCGAATGGGCTCCCGGCAAATAAATCCCCTGATAGAGCAATTTTTTACTGGGAGGGATCAATATAAAATCGGTGACGTAATAGCCGCCCAACGCATCGCGCAGTTCGTTTCGCCAATCAACGGTGCCGAAGCGGCGTTTTCCCAGCAAGCGAAGAATCGATTCCTCAAGGGGATCGTCTTTGCCCAAAGCTTCCTGGACGCGATGCTCCCGCTGGGCCCGAGACAACCGCTCATCACTGCTCTCATTCTGGCGCCCTTCGTCAACGTCGCGATCGTTTTGTTCCTGATCAAGAAATTCCAGGGAAAGTTCCGCGTAAATCTCTTCGGCGCTCAGATTTTCAAAACGACGCTCGTAAGTGAGTGAGGGGGGCATCTCAAAACCGTTTTCCAACAGTAATGCATTAATAGCGTAATCGCACGCCATGTTCCACAACCACGGGCTCCGATTTCCCCGACGCAGCGTGTGCGAAAGCGCTTCATGCAGTGCGGCGTTACAGAGGACGAACAGCGCCTGAGAATCGCTCAATTGACTCCCATACGCTTCTCGGTATTCCAATCGCCCGTCCCGGTAGCCGAAATTTTCGATATTGTCGTTCACGACGGTTTCCATCGTACTGGCAATCGTTCCGAAAAACGGATAATCGATCAAAAGACGTGTTTTAATCAAAGAAAAATCGATCATAGCAAAAAGGCAAAGGCCTCGACCCACTCCCCAAACGCGTCTAGATGTTCCATCGATACTCCCTGACGCTGAAGGTCTTGCACAATGAGAAGGGCGAATTCATTTTTTAGACCGAGCGTATAGCGAAGTACGTTCGAGACACGCTCGTCCGAGGGGTTCTCAAGAATACGCGAAACCAATACCGAAGCAAGCGCGTAGAGCGCCGAGAGTTCTTGAGGAGCTTGGGGATTCTCACCGTTCAGTACCGCATTGATCTCCGGCAATGCATCCATTACCTGCACGAATCCCAGAAAATCGACCGAAGCGTCCTCCCCAACCGCTCCGCGGATCGCATCGAGCCATAATCTTTTTGGGAGCGGACTTTTGAGAATTTTATCAACCGCTTCCCAGCTTCGCGGGGTAGGAAAGCTTTTAGCATTTTTCGAGGGATCAAAGGCGAACAAAGCCTCTTTTTTAAATCCGATATACGCTAGGATCCGTGCGTCGATATGCACTTTCAATGCCCAGTCGTGCCAGTCGGCGGCATTGACTTCCATCTCGACGTGTACAAAACGGTTGGCCAACGGGCTGGGCAAACGATGAACGACTCCGCGGTCTCCTTCGCGGTTTCCCGCCGCTACGATAGCCCATCCGTCGGGCAATACGTATTCGCCGACCTTCCGGTCCAAGATCAACTGATAAGCCGAAGCCTGCACGGCGGGAGCGGCCGAATTGATCTCATCGAGAAACAAAATCCCTCTCCCCTCTTTTGGCAGAAACGACGGCGGTGCCCAGAGAGCCTGATGCGTCTTCTTATCGTAAAACGGAATCCCCTTGAGATCGGTAGGATCAAACAGGGCCAGACGCAGATCGATACACTCCATTTCCATCTCTTCGGCGATCTGCTTGACGATGGAGGATTTTCCTATCCCTGGAGGTCCCCACAGAAACGTCGGAATTTTTGATTCGACCAATGCACGAATCGTCGTTACGGTATCACCAGTACGCATTAAAGCCATCCTATGTTATGAGTCTGAATATGCTGTCCGTATCCCGGATTGGCTTTTACTTTGGATTCGAACCGTTTGTCCAGCGCCAATTGGTAAAGGATCTCTACCGGCGTAGAGGGGTTGGATGCCAACGCTTCCAGCACCGGTGCATCGGCGATTTGATACAAAAATTCCAAATCTTCCGCAACAAGCGACGGATTCGATGCCAAAGCGGATCCATATCCGCCGTTTTTCTTCAACGCTTCCAAAATTTCTTGATTTGCAGTCGGATTGGACGCCAGTATCGTATTGACTTTTTGATCGTCGATACTCAGCAATGCTTCTTGCATCCATACCTGAAGCGTTTTGTTTTGAGCCAGCGATTCTGCATAGCAATCTTTCCATTCCTCGAAATATTCCCGGTTTAGAACAATCGAACCGGCCAGTAACTTGCCATAGTCATTACGCAAATATTCGATCCCTGCCGGACTTAACGCAGGGTTACGTGCCAGCGTTTGATTGACGCGATCGTCCTTCAAAGACAGCAGATCGTTCTCCAATGCCGGAGGGTTACGCCGTGCCAGCAGAAGTGGACGCCCTTTCACCATCCGTTGCAAAATCCTCTCGGGAGTGAGAGGATGGAGTGCCATTGAATCAAGTATCAATTCCATCGAACGTTCGCTCTCCCCCTGAAGAGCCCGCGAAATCGGTGTCAGATCCCCGATAGCACCGATCAGTTCAGCCGTTCCGTACCGTTCGATCAGATGGGCCAATCCGCTCATAGCGTACTGAACGTTGTGATTCCGATTCAAGTCTTTATAAAAACGCCCAATGATCGCCGCCGTAACGTCACGGTTTCGGTCATTATCAAACAGCCCCTCCTTCTGCCAATCGTAGAGCTTCAGCAATTTAAAAAAAAGTTCCTCGGAAATGTAGGGATTTTGGATAAACGTTACCAGCCGTTCCTGGTCCTTGGATAATTTCAAGCTCATCAAAAGCCGGTTGGCATCAATAGAGCCGCACAGCCACTCTTCCACCGCATCGATTGAAACGATATCTCCCCGCTTTTCTTGATACCACTGCTCGCCAAGGCTCTGCTCATACGGGTTCATCATCCGCCCTTCGACAAGTAATGACGCGTTTTCCAGTGTATCGGAAGACAATGTGATTTTGTGAAGTTTAAGAAGCGCTTCAAACTCCGACAGGGTCAATGAACGGGTCTTTCCCAACACTAAAACCGATTTATTTTCGTACTCGTTAAAATTCATAGGGCCATTATAAAGTATCAGCCTAAAAAAACGTAGCAAAGGTATAATGTCGTCAATCGTTTAAAAGGATTTTAACCATGGATGCACTGTATGAAGGGATCGATGCATACGATGCGGGGGATTACCATAAAGCCCGTGAACTTTTTTACCCGCTTGCCGCGTACCAACGCAATGCTGAAGCCCAGTTTTATATGGGGATGATCTATTTTTACGGCGAAGGGGTCGATACCGATCTCGATGCGGCTATGGAATGGTGGAAAAAAGCGATGAGACAAGGGCACCAAGATGCAGCTTATCGCCTCAGTGAAATTAAAACCTCTACCAAAACGACTTTCTGACGTTTTTTCGTAACAAATTGCTATAATAATCCCTATCGCGCAGAGAAGAGACGGGGAGAGTATACGATGGCCGAAACATTCAATAAAGATTTTAGAGGTTTTCAAAAAGCCTTAAGTGAACACATCACGATCTTCGAGTATCGTCAAATTCGCTATAAGATCAATTTTTCAGTGGTCATGTTTTATTCTCGAGAACCGATCGATTTTAGCGACATGTTGCATTTTCTGCGTAAAAGCGACCGGTACATACCCTTACACGATCAGCTTGTCGCCTTTGTTCTCGACAACTGTGACGAAGAATCCGGCATCAAAACTTCCAGCAAACTTCTGACGCACATTCAGGCCCACTTCTTTCAAAAAGAGGTCTATTCCGCGGTTGTGACGGCAGAGAATTATTCAA
>JBFXFU010000015.1:0-66815 GCA_050178755.1 Sulfuricurvum sp.
TACCTACGATCCGGAACGCTCGGTTTTACGCGTAGCCTACACCAAAACCGTCAACTACAACATCGATTACATCAACATGACGACCTTGATGACCGAGTCGTCCAAATCGATCACCGTCGGAGCGGGAAACAGTTCCAATAACGGTATCGGGAACAGCGGGTACGGATCAAACAATTCCTACAACTCTTCGGCCTATTCCAATACCTCCGGGACCTCTACCGGATCGGGGATGCAGGGGATGCGTATGGGAGGGGCCGGGGCCAATACCGATTACACCAACGTCCGGGCCGTCTCCAAATTCACTTTCTGGGATCAGCTCCACGACCACATCCAACAGATTTTGCAGGTTGACGACGAATACAACGAAGCCCTGAATAAAACCCTCGTCAACCGCGATGCCGCCGTCGTAACCGTTTCGGGGACTAAACGCCAGCTCGATTCCGTCAAACGCTATCTGGATAAACTCGAAGCACGCATGCACTCCCAGGTAATGATCGAAGCCAACCTCATCGAACTGACCTACGACGATTACAATACCAGCGGCGTCAACTGGAGCGACTTTAGCCTGGGGCTTAGCGGAAGCTATTCGAACAGCTACAACAATCTGGGCGTCGCCCATCCCGTCTACTCGTTCGGGATCGATTTCAACCCGGCGGGGTTGATCGATTTTCTTAACCGCTACGGGGACGTCGAAGTCCTCTCCAATCCGAAAGTCCTGACACTGAGCAACCAACCCGCGGTCATCAACGTCGGAAAGCAGCTTAGCTATCTCTATTCGAGCGGTTCGATTACCACTACCACGACGGGGGCGCCGAGCGCGGCGACGACCAGTACCCTCGAATCGATTTTCGTCGGACTCACCCTCAACATTATCCCCGAAGTGACCGAAGACGGCTACATCGTCATGCGGATCAATCCCGTCAGCAGCGAAGTCGTCGGCGAAGATACCAACAGTTCGCTCCTGCAACAAAGCGCCAGCGCTTCGACGACGCGGACGATGCCTCCCGATACGCGGATCAAACAGATGAGTTCGATCGTCAAGGTCAAAGACCATCAACACGTCATTATCGGCGGACTCATCGAGAAAAAAGTGGTCAATTACGATAACAAAGTCCCTCTGCTCGGTGATATTCCGCTGCTGGGGGCCCTCTTTCACGGTTCCAAAGCCTCCACCCGAAAAAGCGAACTGATCATTTTGATCACGCCGTCCCTGATAAAAAACGATATTTTCCCCTCCATCGGTGAAAGTTTCCCCTCCATAGACGATACCAAAATGCGACGGTTGAACTGATATGTCGACGTGGATCAGGGCCGCCGAACGGTTTGAAGAACGCCGCGAGAGCGGGGATTATTTTGAAATGCAAAGCGCCCTGAGCGCAACGGAGAAAATACGTACCCTTCTGAAAGATTCGTTTCGTCAACTCGTTTTTCTGATCGGCGAGCCCGGCAGCGGCAAAAGCTTCCTTCTCAACCATCTCCACACGGTATGGAAAGAAGAGCGGGACATGCTGCTGATCGAAACCCCCTTCATCACTCCCGTCGAACTGCTGAAAAAACTCCTTCTTCACAAAGGAGGCGAAATGCACGGCGACGATCTCGAAGCGCTCCGTGCCGAAGCCATCGAACGTTACCGTGACAGCGATCACCTCATCATGATCGACGAAGCCCAGCTTCTCAGTACGGAGACCAAAGAGTTCATCCGCATCCTCAGCGATACCAAAGCGTTCTGGTTCATCATCGCCATGCACCAGAGCGAAGGGGAAGCCATTTTACGTGCCCCCCATTTCAAAAGCCGCCCCCACAAAATCATCGAACTCTCCTCCCTGACCAAGGCCGAAGCGAAAAACTATCTCCACCGCGAACTGGGGCGAAGCGGATTCTCCGAGATCATCAGCGACATCACCCCGAAACTGATCGATCAGGCCTACCTTATCAGCCGTGGAAATTTCCGAAATTTCAAAAAAGTCTTTTTCCACCTGTTTCACCTGCTGCATTACACGAACACCCACAATCAAACCCGATACCTTCGCCCTACCGAATGCACCTTGACGATGGCGGCGATGGATGCGGAGCTGATCCATGATTGATAATTTCGACGAACTCGTCCGACGGTGCAGTACCCGCCGGCGCAAACGGATGATCCGGCTCTCATTAGGAATCGTTTCGGCTCTGATCGCCTCCGTCTCCCTTATCGCCGTATTCTGGCAATATAATGCAGATACGAAACCTCCTTCCGGCATCGTTTCCAAGACATCCTCCCCAGTGCCGACGGTACAAGAACCCCTACCCGTACCGACAACTTCCCAAACCGTCGCCGACATTGCCCAAAAAGCAGTTGCCCAGCCGGTTCCGCCCGTGCCCAAACAAACGGCAGAGCCCAAAAAGCGTCTCTACGTACTGCAGCTCATGACCGGAGAAAATTACGACAAAACGGCCGCACAAATCAAACGGGTCCCCGAGGCATACCGCTCCGGAACCGCGATTTATCTCGTCAACGGCCGCTACGCTCTACGGTTCATCGATATTTTCAACAAAGCCTCTTTGCCGCGCTTGAAGCAGGTGTTCTCTGCCGCCGGTTTTTCACCGATTTCGTACGCCTACAACGACAAACGGGTCGCCCTCTCGGAGAAGGATCGAGAAGTGCTCGAAAACGTTCTCCCCAGCCAGCGTGCCGCGTCCGAAACCAATACGACCAAACCGCAAGCTTCCGACACCCCACCACCCCCATCCCCGATTGCAAGCAGTGAACGTACGGCCTTGTTCAGCGTCGACAATACGTCCAAAACACCTTTGCAAAACATGATCGATTCATACAATGCCGCCCCTAAATACGATAATGCTCTCTCAATCGCAAAAATCTATTACGGCAAAAACAGCTACACCGAAGCCGCTTCATGGGCTAAAAAAGCGAACCAGCTCAACCGTGAAGGGGAAGAGGCATGGCTTTTGTTTGCCAAATCCAATTATGCGTCGGGACGTAAAAACGAAGCAATTGCGGCTTTGGAGCTTTTCATGAATTATAAAGAATCCAAAGCGGCCGCAGAACTTCTGCGCAGCTGGAAACAATAAGAGGAAGATACATGATCCGTACCCAGATACGCCTCGGAGATTTGCTCATTGCCGAAGGGGTCATCACTGAAATCCAGCTCGAAACCGCCCTTCGAAAACAAAAAGAGTTCGGTTTCTCCAAAAAACTGGGGGAGGTCCTCACCGACGAAGGGTTCGTTTCCCATAAAGAGCTGGCTCTCATCCTCTCCCAACAGCTTAAAATCGATTTCGTTGACCTCTACGGCGAAAAAATCGATTTCCAGTCCTTAGCCAAGTTTTCGATGCCCCTCCTCTCGGCCGCCAACGCCATTCCGTTTCGCGAAGACGAAGATTATATCTACATCGCTACGTCCGATCCGCTCAATCTCGACGCCCTCGAAGCCCTAGAGCGGAATATTGCGATCAAACCGCTCAAAGTCTATCTCTCCCTCAAAGAAGACATTCAGCATATCTTCCAACGGCTCGAAATCATCAAAAAAACGCAAAGCATTGCCGCCGAAGTCAAAAAAGAGATTAACAACGAAGGTTCCAAAGAGAGCGACGGCGACGCCAGCGCGGTCATGCAGCTCATCTCGCTGATCATCAAAGACGCGATCCTCCGCCGTGCCAGCGATCTTCACATCGAACCCGAACTCAGATCGATGTCGGTCCGGGCGCGGATTGACGGATTGTTGCAAGAGACTTTCGTGTTCGATCTGGATATCTACGTCGCCCTCGCTTCGCGTATCAAACTGCTGGGGAATCTCGATATTTCCGAACGGCGCAAAGCGCAAGACGGCCGTTTCAGTCTCGACGTCGGAACCGGAAAATACGATTTTCGTCTCTCGACCACGCCGACGCTGTTTGGGGAATCAATCGTCATGCGGATTCTCGATCAGCAAAAAATCCTCCTCAAGCTTCACGAACTCGGGTTCGAAAACAAAAACCTCTCCCGCTTTCAGGAGCTGATCCACTCCCCGTTCGGGATTGTCCTCATCACCGGACCGACCGGAAGCGGGAAAACGACCACCCTCTATGCGGCGCTCAACGAAGTCAAAAGCATTGAAAATAAAGTCTTGACGATCGAAGATCCGATCGAATACCAGCTTCCGCTCGTCCAGCAGGTTCAGGTCAACGAACGGGTCGGATTCGGATTTTTCGAAGCGCTCCGCTCTTTTTTGCGCCAAGACCCCGATATTATCCTCGTCGGTGAGATTCGGGACGTCGAAACCCTCAATTCGGCAACCCAGGCTTCCCTGACCGGGCATCTCGTCTTTTCTACCCTTCATACCAACGACGCTCCCAGTGCCATCGGACGGATGATCCAGATGGGGCTGCAGCCTTACCTCATCGCCGATTCGCTGATCGGAGTGGTCGCCCAGCGGCTTGTCCGGAAAATCTGTCCGGCCTGCAAAGAGGAGATCAAACCCCATAAAAGCATTTTACGCCGTCTTCACCGATGGGTGACCGAAGATCAGGTTTTCTACGCCGGAAAAGGGTGCCCAAAATGCAACAATACCGGCTATTCCGGACGGATTTTGATCTCCGAAATTCTCACGATCGACGAGGCTGTCTCCAAAATGATCTCCGACGGAGTCTCCCGTTACGATATTGCCCGCCACGCGCAGGAGAGCGAAGGGTACGAACCGATGATTCTCGACGGTCTCTCCAAAGCGCTGCGGGGGATCACGACGCTTGAGGAAGTCATGCGCGTCACCAAGGAACTCTGATGAAGTATTACCGGGTTCGCTACAAACAAGGACAGCACAAACGTTCCCTTGTCCTTGAAGCCGCCCACAAAGCCGAGGCAATCAGACTCTTTCGGGAAAAAAGCTTGGGCATTCCGATAGGCATCAACGAAACCAGGCAGCCGCTGGCAATGAAATGGGACCGTTTTAAAGAGCGGTTTACCACCCCGATCAAAAACCGCCGGGTCCGGGACGAACCCTACATCGCGTTTCTCGATCAACTGGGAACCATGCTGGATGCGGGGATGCCGATTAACACCTGTCTGGCCGAGAGTATCACCGACACCCACGATCCGATGATCCGGGCTATTTTTGCCGAAGTGCTACAGGACATCGAAAGCGGCCAGAGCCTGAGCCGCTCCGTCGCCAAATATCCCAAACAACTCGGGACCCTTTCGCTCTCGATGTTCGAACTCGGCGAGCAGACCGGAACCCTCAGCAACTCCATCGCCAAACTCTCGGCTATCTTGCAGCAGATTTTCGACAACCGCCGCAAACTCAAAAAAGCGACCCGTTATCCCCTCTTCATCGTCGTAGCCATGGCCATTGCTTTTACCGTCGTCATTACTTTCGTCGTTCCACAGTTCCAGTCCTTTTTCGAACAATCCAATATGGAACTCCCTTTTCCGACCAAACTCCTCTTATGGGCCGAACATTCGATCCGTATTTTCGGTCCTTATATTATTGCCGGAGCAATCGCGGTCTCATCACTATATAGTTACGCATACGTCAAATATCCAAAAATACGACTGCAAAGCGACCGTTATTTTCTCAAAATATTTATTGTCGGAAAAGTGACCTATTACGCCATGATCGGGCGTTTCATCTACCTCTTTAACGTCCTCAGCGAAGCGGGAATCCCCATGCTTGACGCGTTGGAGATCGCGATGGGGGTCGTCGATAATACCTACATCCGACAGGAACTCCAAAAAATCCCAAACGCCATCGAAGACGGACGTTCCCTTGCGACTGGATTTCAGGAGAGCGAACAATTCGAAAGCATGGTGTTGCAGATGATCAAAGCCGGGGAGAGCAGCGGAGCTCTTGGAGTAATGCTGGGAAAAGTTAATCGGGTATATAATAGCCGTTACGATTACATCGTCGATAACGTCGCCACTTTGATCGAACCGATTCTCATCGCCGCAATCGCCGGGTTTGTTCTGGTCTTGGCGCTGGGAATTTTTCTTCCGATGTGGTCGATGGTCGATATGGCAGGATAATTCATGGAAATCGAAAGCGGAACCATCACCCTCACTATTATAAGTACGCTGCTTTTGGGATTTGCCTTATGGATTATCCATAAAATCGGGGAGATTTAATCCTCTATCCCCGTTTCTTCCAACGGTACACGACGATACCGGTTCCTGCTGCGATGGCCAAAAGCAATGTGATGCGGTGCAAATAACGGGCGATAAGAGCCTCGTTATCCCCGATAAAATACCCAAGCAGCACCAGAACCGTTCCCCACAAACCCGCTCCCAATGCCGTGTAAAAACTAAAAAGGGGGAGATTCATACGGGCCAATCCCGCCGGAAGGGAGATCAGCTGACGAATCCCGGGGATCAATCGCCCCGTAAACGTCGAGATGGCTCCGTGACGTTCAAAAAAACGGTCCATCTTCTCCATCGTTTCAGGAGAGATAAAAACGTACCGTCCATAGCGTAGCAGCACGCGCCGCCCGATCCATAACGCTCCGAAATAATTAATGTACGCACCGATCATCGACCCCATCACCCCGAACAAAAGGACAAGGGAAATATCCATTTTCCCTTGTGCGGCAAGGTAGCCGGCCGGTATCATCACCACTTCGCTCGGAAACGGAATAAATGAACTCTCCACCGCCATCAAAGCAACGATCCCGGCGTATCCCAATCCCTGTACGGTCTGAATCAGCCACTGCGTCAGTTCTGCAATCATTAGACTTCCTCTTGTTCAATCCGTTCAATGATATGGACTGCACCGTTGGGAGAAATTAAGGATGAGATCCCCTTGCTGATCGGTTCGATATCACTTGAGAGCGCTCTTTGCAACTCCAGCGCAATCGATTCGGACTGGCGTTCGCACCACCCCAGACGGTGTTCGACAACGTAGCGGGCATTGTGATACTGATGATCACCGGCAGCATGAGGAAACGGGATAAAAAACGTCGGCACTCCCGCGGCGCACAATTCCCACAGCGTACTTGCCCCCGAACGGCTGATCGCAAAATCGCTCCGTTCGATCAGGTCGGCGATGGCGGTCGTAAACCCGTACACTTCCGCTTCGATCTCCATCTCACGGTACGCGTTCACTACCCGTTCCTCTTCCTTCGCCCCGCACTGATGGATAATGCGGATATGGTGCCCATTCAGCCAGGGAGCCATCTCAAGCGCCAGATCGTTGATGAATTTTGCCCCTTGCGATCCTCCCAGAAAGATCACCGTCGAGACTTTTTTCCGAACCCGGGCACGTTCGAAATAGAGCGGATTGACCGGGTAATCGCAATGCGATTCCCCCTCCTCGTAAGAGGTGAAAAATGCTTTGGCATACGGGCGCAAGATCGAATTGAGTTTTCCGGTCACGGCGTTTTGTTCATGGATATAAAGCGGAAGATGCATACTCATCGCCGCCAGCGATGCGGGAGCGGCCGAAAATCCTCCGACGCTGACCACCGCATCGATCTTTTTTTCCCGGAGTATACGGCGTGAGAGGGTCACCGCTTTGATAATTTTCCAAATCGCGCCGATTTTTCCGAGTCCCCCCTTGTTGACGACGCCGGTCGTGTCCAAAAAATAGGTTTCATCAAACGTATCGGCGTGTTCAAACCACTGACGGTCCTGTCCCGAGGTCGATCCGATAAACACTGCGGTATGTCCCCGTTTTTTTGCTATTTCGGCCAGTGCGCGGGCAATCACCAGATGCCCTCCCGTACCGCCGCCCGTAAAGAGAATATTCATTGTTTGTCTCCCGATTTGTAAACGATTTTTTTAGAGAGCATCAACACCATCCCGATCCCCACGGACGATGCCAGCATGGCCGAACCTCCGTAACTCAGAAACGGTACCGATATCCCTTTGATCGGTGTCATGCCACTGATTCCATACGCATTGACCATAAACGCGAACGAAATCAAAAGCCCTACTCCCAGACTGAAAAGATAGGAGGTATCGTCGTACGAACGGTTGGCGATCTTAAAAAGACGGTGCAAGATCAGAACAAACAGCATCGTCACGCCGAAAACACCGATGAAACCGAACTCTTCCGCAATACCGGCCAAAACAAAGTCGGTATGAACTTCACTCAAAAAGCCGAGCTTAAAAGTCCCTCCGCCAAGCCCCGTCCCGAAGACGCCTCCGTTGTGGATCGCGTTGAGCGAATGGCCGATCTGGTATGCTTCTTCCCCGTTCTCGATCCGCAGATGTTTGGCAATCGATTCGGGAAATATCGCCAGGATCGTGTTCTGCGCCGTAGCCCACCATGATAGAATACGGTTGATACGGTGTTCGGAAGTGACGATCAAGACGATAAACGCACTGATCGATCCTCCGATCAGTACCAGAAAAAACCGCAGACTGCTTCCGGCAAAAAAAAGCATGAATGCCAGCGTCAGGGCCAAAACGATTACCTGTCCGAGGTCGTTTTGCATAATGGCAATCAAAAAGATGGCAACCAGGAAAATCCCGGCATACGGAGCAACCCTTTTGAACTCTTCAATAACCCCCATTCCGGCATGGTGCCCCAGTTTTCGCGAAAAGCTCCAGGCAAGGAAATAGACAAATCCTATTTTGAAAAATTCGACGGGTGCCAGAGAAAATCCGGCCAGCTTGATCCACCGTTTTGCCCCCCCGACTTCACTGACGAGCGATGCGGGGAGGAAAGGCATAATGATCATCAGCGCCATCCCTCCGAAAAAGAGGGCAAAACCCAGACGATGGAACCATACGTCCGGGTCCAGCTGGGCCAGTGACCACATCAGCAAAATGGAAACCACCCCGACGATCAGTTCCCGGATGACAAAGTGGAAACTGCCGTATTCAAATAAAATGACCGTATATGCCGAAAGGGTGTACGAACAGATGATTCCGATCGTAATCAGCGCGGTTGCAAAAATAAATAGTTTCTTATCGGCCATTCATATTGACTTAATTGATGTATAATTAAACACCTTATTATAGCGTTTCGTTGCTGAACCTTGAACAGGAGATGCAATCGTTTCGGCGGGAGTGCCGAAAACAAAGAAAAGCAGAAGATTGGAATATTTTTTGCTTTAACGTCATCGTAACCTTTTGGGCAAGAAAAGGAGAATACCATGGGATTGACTATCTCGCGCGCTTATGACCTGATGAAAGAGGCCCTCGATTATCGTGCGGCACGTCAGGACATGATCGCCGGTAACATCGCCAATGCGGATACTCCGTTTTACCGTCCGAAAGACATCCGTTTCGAAGAAGTTCTTGCGCAGAAAAGTGCGGACGTTTTCGACGAAACGTCCAAAACACTGCCGATGGCCCATACCGATAAAGCACATCTGGACGGAAACTCCGGAACGGACGGTTCAAAACCGACCGTTTTTTTCCGGGACGGCCACATGGCCAGAAACGACGGAAACAGCGTCGATCTTGACGTCGAATCGACCGAAATGGCCAAAAACTCGACCATGTTCAATGCGTTGACGGCGGCACTGAAAAAAAATTCGGCCCTATTTAAAAGCGTTATCGACGCTTCGGCAAAAACATCATGATGAGTAAACCATGGGCATCCCGCCGAGGGAAACACAGCGTTTGCGTAGTAAAGGGGGCTTTGCTCCCATCGCATATGAAAGGATGATCAATGGCATTTTTAGACAGTTTTGATATCAGCGGATACGGCCTATCGGCTCAACGCGTCCGGGTCAACACGATCAGTTCCAACATTGCCAATGCCCAGACTACCCGTACCGACGAAGGGGGCCCTTACCGCCGGCAGGAAGTGGTTTTCAAAGCCGTTGATTTCAATAAAGTGTACAATCAGGCGCTTGAGCGTGAAACCTCCGCACTCGAGTACAGCGACCCGCTCAACGAAGGTCTCAAAGGGATCAAAGCCTATCCGGCGATCCAAAGCGTCGTGGTCGATAAAATCACCCGCGACGACAGCGCACCGAAGATGAAATACGATCCGTCTCATCCCGATGCCGATGCCAACGGATACGTTGCCTACCCAAATATTAATCCTGTGATCGAAATGGCCGATTTAGTCGAAGCAACACGTTCGTATCAAGCAAACGTTGCCGCTTTCGAAAGCGCCAAAACCATGGCCGGAAACGCCATCAGCATATTACAAGCCTAACATGAGGAAATGAATCCATGGCCGGAATAAACTCCATCAAATCCCTCTCGACCGCCGAGTTGCTTGCCAAAAAAGGTGCAAGCGGCGGAGCCGAAAGCGGGGGACAGACCGATTTTGCACAAGAACTCAGGAATGCCCTGAACAACGTAAACGAGATGCAAGTAGACGGTGAAAAAGCGATGAGCGACATTGCGACGGGAAGCGTCAAGGACCTCCATCAGGCGGCCATCGCAATCGACAAAGCCGAAATCAGCATGAAACTGATGCTTGAGGTACGCAATAAAGCGCTCAACGCCTACAAAGAAATTACCCGAACCCAGATCTGATCCGGGTTCCCTTCTCCGAATGCGCCATTCCAACAAATCCAAAAAAATACTCGCCCTTTTTCTCCTTTTGTTGGGAGGATTTTTTATTTTTCTTTCGGTAATGCTCTATACCGCCCTTCATGAACGGGACATCCCTTCGATCTATTCGGAAGAGACTTCCAAAGCCCAGCGCGGTTCCATCGTCAGTGCGGACGGATTTCACATCGCAACGACCCAAAAACTGTACAAAGCGGTCGTCAATACCAAAAACATCGATCCGAAAAAAGAGGAGCTTTTTGTTCAACTCTTCAGTATCTACAGCGGTATTGACGCCGCCGAAATCCGCCAACGGCTTCATACCCGGCGCGGATCGGTGACCCTGAGCTATCATATCAGCCCGAAACAAGCGATGTATCTTAAGACGTTGTCTTTTGAATTGCGCCGCCTTAAAGTCTTTATCGAATACGAAACCTCATCGGGACAAAGAATATTGCAAGGACTCAACATACTCGAGAGCGGGGAAGCACGCGAATACCCCTACGGCAAACTCCTCACCCCGTTGCTGGGATACCCCCGTAAAATGGAAGAAGACGGCTATACCCGCGTCTACGGTATCAAAGGGCTTGAGAAATTCTTCGACGAAGAGCTCAATCCGCAGCAAAACCTCACCCAGAAAGCCCTTAGAGACGTTAACGGTTACCTTATCCTCAACAAACAAAGCGACGTTCGGCATCGTATCAACGGCCTCAACGTCCGGCTCAACATACCGATTTCCCTCCAAGCGCGCAGCGAAGCGATCGTCGACCGAATCAAAGAAAAACTCCAGGCGGAAGAAATCGTTGCGACGATCATGGACAGCAAAAGTGGAAAAATCCTGGCTTTGGCCAGTTCCAACCGTTTTGATCCCAGCCATATCCGCCGCGACGATTATTCTTCGCTCAATACTAACGCCATCGAATACAGCTACGAACCCGGTTCGGTCGTCAAACCGATCATCTTTTCACTGATGCTCGAAAAAGGGCTGATCAGCCCCTACGAAATGGTCAACGGACACGGTGGACGCTATACGATGGGACGTAAAACCATCGTTGACGAACATAAATTCAATATGATCAGCGCCGAAGACGTCATCGTCTACTCTTCCAATATCGGAATCGCCCAACTTGCCCAGAAACTCAACGGCGTCGAATATACCGAAGGACTCAAACGCTTCGGTTTCACCCACTTCAGCGGCATCGATCTGCCTTACGAAAAAAGAGGATCGATCCCCTCTTCGGCTCAATTGAACAACTACCTTTATAAGGCGATCACTGCCTACGGATACGGGATGCGCGCCAACGCCATGCAACTCATCAAAGCCTTCAATGTGTTCAACAACGGCGGCAAAATCGTCAACCCGATGGTCGTCGATTACCTCTACGACGATGAGGGAAAAACGATTCCGATGCAGGTTCAGCCTCCGATTCAGGTCATTACCCCCGCAACGGCGGAACGGATGAAACAGATTCTGATCAAAACGGTCAATGAAGGGACGGGAACTATCGCCCGTACGCCGGGACTTGAAGTCGGAGGAAAAACGGGAACCGCCCATATCGCCAAAAACGGTCAGTACGTGAACAGCTATCATACGTCGTTTATCGGCTTTGCCAACGACAAAAAGCACAACTACACGATCGGCGTCACGGTCATCGAACCGAAAACGGTCTATTTCGCCTCCATTACGGCCGTACCGGTGTTCAAAGGGATCGTCGACATGATGGTCGAAGAAAAATATCTGACCCCCGATCCGGCGGCCGTTGCCGCAGCGCAAGCGGCCCAGGCGGCCAAAGCAGCCAACGGGGAGCCGCACTCCGAGCATCACTAAGGCTAGATTTTTCGAAGCACTTTTGAAATCTCTTTCGTCGCATCCGTTTCAAAAACGTAGTGATGCTGCCAGCCCCAGACGTCGATCACCGCATCCCCTTTCAACACCAGTTTTCGTTTGGAGCGTAAAACTCCCTCAATCCGCTGAGGCGTCAGTTTTTCCATATCCACCCGCAAAGTCAGCGGAATCGTTTTATCACTGCCCGAAGGGATAACCCATGCACCCTCGACACTGTTTTTACTTTCCCCTTGGGCAATAACGTCTTTGGAGTCTTCCAGCGCGTACGAAAGCGATACCAACCGCATATCGCTGTGCCAGCGGTTGATCACCCGCACGTCTCCGCCCAAGCGGATCGCCTCTTTCTCGACCGGAGCACCCAAAAGCCACAAAACTCCCAGCATCATTTCGCCCGATGAATTTTCCAAACGGATTCCCGATGCGGGTTCGATGCGAATATCCTGACCCATTTTCGGAGCACACCCCGAAATCATCGCGACGATTAACGGAACGCTAAACCATTTGATCATCTTCAGATCCAGACGTTGTCAATCAGACGCGTCGACCCGACGCGTGCCGCAACCAGTACGATCGTATCGCCGACAACAACCTCTTTGAGGGCTTCGAAACGGCGGTTGACTACAGCCACGTATTCGACTTCCAGCGGTTCTAAGATATCAAACATTGCGCAGCGGATCGTTTCGACTTCCGTAATCCCCTGCATCACCATTTTGGTCGAACGCTTCAACGATGCCGAAAGCTTCAACGCTTCGGAACGCTCAGAAGGATTCAGGTAAACGTTTCGGCTTGAAAGGGCCAATCCGTCGCTTTCGCGTACGGTATCCATCGGAACGATTTCGATACCCATAAAAAAGTTTTCGACCATCTGCGTGATCAAGGCGAGCTGCTGGGCGTCTTTTTTGCCGAAATAGGCTCGTGCCGGGCCTACAAGATTGAGCAGTTTCATCACAACCGTCAATACCCCGTCAAAATGTCCCGGCCGGGAAGCCCCCTCCAGAATGAATCCCCGGACGTCCGGTGCCGTAATCTTGATTTCGTCTTTTCCGTACATCTCCTCAACCGCCGGATAAAACAATACGTCGACACCGCTGAGTTCACAGACTTTAAAATCGGCCTCTTCGCGGCGGGGATATTTGGAGAGGTCCTCTCCCGGTAAAAACTGGGTAGGATTGACAAAAATCGAGACGACTACCGCGTCATTCTGTCGCCGTGCCGCTTCGATGAGCGTTCGGTGTCCGTTATGCAAAGCCCCCATGGTCGGGACGAATCCGACCGAGCCGTTCAGCGATTCAAGCGCGCGGCGAAGTTCGTATGCCGTTCTGGCGATAATCATTGTTTTAGCCTCTATAGAATATAATCGCAATTATAGTACAGACTTGTTGCGAAACCTTATCTTTCGTCCGGATTGATGATCCGCACAAATTGCAAGTCAGCCAAATTCCATACCAATTGCAGGAACCGATACGTGGATCATTACGAATACACCGAATTGCTTAAAACCTTGACGACCAAAATGCAAAACGTCACCGACGTCGTCCGTCCCAATGACATTCAAACACGTCTGAATGAAATTTCCGAGCTCGAAAATTCCAGCGAATTCTGGAACGATGCGGCTGCGGCCGGCGTCATCCAAAAAGAGAAAACGCAAGCAGAGCGGAAACTCGCGAAATTCATGAAAACTTTTAATGCCCTGACCGATGCCAAAGACCTTTATGAAATGGGCAAGGAAGAAGGGGATGATGAGACCATCGAGAGTCTCTTTGCCGATGCGGGAGAGCTCGAAAATCAGGTCAAATCGATGGAGATCGAAGTCTTGCTTAGCGGCGAACACGACAGCCATAATGCGATTCTCTCCATCCACCCGGGTGCGGGGGGAACCGAGTCCCAGGACTGGGCATCGATCCTGCTACGGATGTACACCCGCTGGGCCGAGCGGCACGACTTCACGGTCGAAATGCTCGACTATCAGCCGGGTGAGGAAGCCGGTATCAAAGACGCTTCACTGCTTATCAAAGGGGTCAACGTTTACGGTTATCTCAAAGTCGAAAACGGTATCCACCGCCTGGTTCGCATCAGCCCGTTTGATTCGAATGCCAAACGCCATACCAGTTTTACGTCGGTGCTCGTCTCTCCTGAACTTGATGACGACATCGAAATCGAAATCGAGGACAAAGACATCCGGCTGGATACCTACCGTGCATCGGGTGCCGGAGGACAGCACGTCAATAAAACCGAATCGGCCATCCGCATCACCCATATTCCGACCGGTATCGTCGTACAGTGCCAAAACGACCGTAGCCAGCATAAAAACAAGGCAACCGCCTTTAAAATGCTCAAAAGCCGCCTCTACGAACTCGAATTGGCAAAACAGCAAGCGGCGGTCGACGGAGTCGAAAAAAGTGAAATCGGTTGGGGTCACCAGATCCGGTCCTACGTCATGGCACCTTACCAACAGATCAAAGACAGCCGCTCCGGCGAAGCATTTTCCAACATCAGCGCCATCCTCGACGGTGATCTTGACGCCATGATCGAAGGGGTTTTGATCACCCAAAACCGTAAAGACGAGGAATAATCCTCTACGGATTCTAGCGTTTTTTGATCACCCCATAGAGGATGAAACCTATTCCCGACGCTATCAGGACGATCAGCGTATAGCGAAAATGTTTCTCCTGGCGTTCTAAATATGCCTCCATAATCTTACTCTCTTCCGGAACCGCCTGTTGAGCGGCATAGGGTCCGGCCATCCGTGCCTCCATAGCCGCCACTTTCTGTGCATACGCTTCCTCTTCGGAAACAATGGCGGAATGGGTATTTTCCCAAAACAAGATTCCAAGGGCGGCAGAGATCAACACTATTCCCATACCCAACGAAAGCTTTTTTTGATACCTGATGACCCACTCATTGATATGCATAACTCAACTCCTACAGTAGCTTTTTACGGAATTTATGGAAAAATCCTATCCATGAACGTAGTCAAAGAATGTGCCCTACACGAACCGTGTGCCTATATTTCCGGAAATACCCAAAGCATCCATTACAAAATTATACATGAATGTACCAAACCTGCCTGCGAATCGCTGATCCTTCGCGGATGGCGCCGCTTCGGAGCGATGTATTTCCGTCCCATCTGCCAAGAATGCCGCAAATGTGAAAGCCTTAAAATCGATGTCATGAACTACCGTTTCAGCAAATCGGAGCGGAGAATCCTGCGAAAAAACGGCGCGTTCGAGACGGTTGTACGTCATCCTACCCTGACCCGTGAACATCTTGACCTCTTCCACCGCTATCATCTTCACAAACACCATACCCGAGCATGGGATACCCCCAAGGCCGATCCGAAAAACTATTACGCCTCCTTTGTCCACGGACACGGCGATTTTGGATTTGAAGTGCTCTATTTTGACCAGGAGCGATTGATCGCAGTCGATCTCATTGATATCCTCGACGAAGGAATATCGGCTCTATATTGCTATTATGATCCCGAGTATACTTCCTATTCACTAGGAAAATTCACCTTGCTTCGCCAAATCGAAATGGCACGTACCCTGGGATTGAAATGGGTCTATTTGGGCTATTACGTGCAAGAGTGCCCGAGCCTTGCCTATAAAGCCGACTTCAAACCTTACCGTGAACTTCAGGGACGCCCGGAAGAGTACGAATACCCTCTATGGAGCACACCCTCAGATGAAAACCCTCCTGTTCAATAATGTACCTATCGCCCCGACCAAAATCGTGTGTATCGGCCGTAACTACGTCGAGCACATCTACGAACTAGAGAACGAAATCCCCTCATCGATGGTTATTTTCAATAAACCCAATTCCGCCCTCTCCGATAGGTTGCGTTACGTCTCTTCCGATACCCGTTTCGAAGGGGAAATCTGTTTCTTGATAATGGGTGGAAAAATAGCGGGAATCGGGTTTGGTCTTGATCTGACCAAAGCGGATATCCAGAACCATCTCAAATCCAAAGGACTTCCGTGGGAACGGGCAAAAGGATTTGACGGCTCGGCCGTTTTAAGTTCGTTTGTCCCGTTTGAGGGTCCCTTCGAGAGTCTTCGCATGACGCTTCATATTGACGACAGACTGGTACAGGAAGCGACGTATGAGCTGATGATCTACAAACCGTTGACAATGGTTGAGGAGATTCGATCGTTTATGAGTTTTGAAGACGGTGATATCATTATGAGCGGAACCCCAAAAGGGGTCGGTACCTATCACCCTTTGGAGTGTTTTACCGGAAGAGTTTACGACGGAGAGACCCTCCTCCTCGAACAGATCTGGACCGTATCGGCATAATCATATCCGCTTGTGAATGAGCTCGTCGATATCGTCCGGAAGCGGTTTAACTTTGCGAATATTCAGATGGATCTTATTTTCCCCTTCAAACGCATCGGACAAAGACGGTTCGATTTCCCCATCATCGGCAATGACGAACTGATCTCCCCATACTCTGAAAATCAAGCGGTCCGGAAAACGTCCCCTTAAAAATGCGGCAAAACGTTTTAACAAACGGTTCCCGCTCTCCCATCCGTTATGTTTGTTATAGGTATGAAAATCATCAAACGACACTATCCATACCCCCTGCGGTTTTGAATGTCGTGCTCTCCCCTGGAGCGTCATTGAAAAGTACTCTTCATTATACAAGTCGGTCAAACGGTCTTTAAAAAAATAACTCATCCGTTCTTGTTCCAACAAGGTCGAAACTTCCTGTGACGTCTCCGTAGGGACGTAAGCCCTTTCCAGTACGGTTACCGCCGCGTTGACCACGGCGGGATGGTACCATTTCCCCGAAAGTTCCGCTAGTTCACGTATCGCTTCTTCCACCGGTTTTTTTGGCTTGTAGATACGGTTCGTCGTCATTGCGTCAAACGAATCGGCTACGGCGAGAATATGTCCCAACATGGAAATCTCGCCCCCTTTTTTCCCGTATGGATATCCGCTTCCGTCGTAACGCTCGTGATGGCATAATACGATTTCGGCCAATTCCTTGTACGCATGGATCGTGGACAAAACCTCATATCCCGCCAAAACATGCTCTTTGATCAGTTCGTATTCCAAAGCGCTCAACGCTCCCGGTTTCAACAAAATCGAATCCGGCGTGACCACTTTTCCGATATCGTGCAATTTGGCGGCCGCAACCAAGCGGGATATCTCTTTTTCCGGCAGCTCCAGTTCCTGTGCGATCCGTTCGGCGTATAAAGCCACCCGTTCGGTATGGCCCGCCGTATAGGTGTCGCGCTGCTCGATCATATTGATCATCGCCTCGATAAAACTCTGATAACTGCGCAGACGTTCATCGTTCAAAAGGTCGATTTGTCGTTGTTTTTCAAAAGCGTTGATCGCGAATCCGATATCTCCGGCCAATTCTTCGATCATTTTCTGCTCTTCGATGCTAAACCCTTCTTTTCCCGTACAGATCGTTAAAACGCCAAGCGGTTCAATTCCGTAATTACTGCTTTTTAGCGGCAGGACGTAAATCCCTCTGATCTGCAGCTTTTTGGCTTCCGATCGGCACGATTCGCTCAATGCGTCGCCTTCCGTATCGGTAATCATCACATTGCGTGCGTCCGAAAATGCTTTTGCTTCGATGGAGGTGATTTCCCGTATTTTTCCTTCACCGTGAAATGCCACCATATTAAGCTCGCCCTCACGCACCAGCGATATTTTTGCATTTTTGAATGAAGCGTTCGAGCTTAGACATATCGTTGCTTTATCGACCAGTTCGTCGACGTTCCGCGTCGTTATCAGCAATTGATTGACGTCGGCAACCGTCCGTAAAATACTGCGCAAATACATTTCATTTTCATACGCTTTTTCGAGCTGTTCGCTTTTTTCATACAAATATCGGGTTTTTTCCGATACTTTATCTTCCAAAGAGAGGTTGATGTCCACGAGCTTGGATTGCGCATCGTGCAATCGGCCGTTGATTCTGGCGATGTACAGAGTTATCAGCCCCAACAGCATGAATCCGATCCCGCCGGCGACAATGTAGATTCCATATCGATTGAGAAAATAACTCAGTGCATCTTCTTCACTATGCTGATAGGGGCCTACTCCCAACTCTTTTAAACACTCATGAATACTTTGATAATCCAGAGGTATCGTCCACCCCTGCGCTTTGGAATCATGAGCCGCTTTGGCATCCGATGGCATCGAAATCAAAGCAACGGCAACCTTTTCGGCCAGTGATCCCGGAGTGTTCTTGGCGGTTGCGATCGGCCATTCGGGATAAAGCCGCGTGCTGATCAAATAGCCGAAATTCGCGTAGTTTTTAGGATTGATGATCCTGAAATCCTCCAACCGTATCTTGCGTTCATGCGCCATCCGTTCCAGCGTATCGGTCCGTACCGTGCCGACGTCGGCTTTACCGTCCATCACCGCACGTACGACCGATTCATGGGTACCGTAAAAACGAACGTCCATATCCTCTCTCTCGATGCCGAAAGCTCGCAGTTCACGCTCCGCCATAAGCCATCCGCCGAACGATTCTTCATCCACCGCGGCAAAACGCTTATGCCGGATTTGATTCAGAGTACTGATGCCGGACGATTGGCGCGCAAAAATAACCCCCCCAAACTCCGTTAACCCTTCCCCCTTGAGATCACTGTTTTTTAGCGTTGCGATTCTTGAAATTCCAAAATGGGATTCCAAATCAACGTAATAAGCGGAATTGGTGATAATGAAATTGATTTTTTTCTCTTGCAAATAAAGGGGAAATTCGTTAAACCGCAGCGGTATGATGTGAAATTCGTATTCGGGAATACGTTCGTTAAGATATTGCGCCGTAGCGTCCCACATACTATGGGTCGATTCGTAATTTTTATGGGCCAATACGCCGATATCGATGTGCTCTTTCGTATTTGCCGAAAATCCTAAAAGCGGTAGAAAAAGGATAAATAAAAAGGATATACATTTGCGTCTCATGGAAGCATTATAACACGACGCTTGAAAATAAAGAATCCCCCGCAGAGGGGGAAAGAGGAGAAAAATTAGCTGTTACGCTTTTTGATGATCTCTTCGGCAACGTTTCTTGGAACTTCTTCGTAGTGATCGAATTCCATAGAGTAGCTCGCACGCCCTTGCGTTGCAGAACGAAGGTCAGTTGAGTAACCGAACATTTCTGAAAGTGGAACGAACGCGTTGACGATTTTGTTACCAGAACGGTCACCCATGTTGTTGACCTGTCCACGGCGGCGGTTAAGGTCACCGATAACGTCACCCATGAAGTTTTCAGGAACTTCAACTTCAACTTTCATCAATGGCTCAAGGATACACGGGTTAGCTTTACGCGCACCCTCTTTGAAACCCATAGAAGCAGCAAGTTTAAACGCCATCTCAGAAGAGTCGACTTCGTGGTAAGAACCGTCGTAAACCGCAACTTCAACGTCTTCGATCGGATATCCGGCAAGGATACCTTTTTGCATCGCTTCCGCACACCCTTTTTCAACCGCTGGAATGTATTCTTTTGGAATAACCCCACCTTTGATCTCGTTTTTGAAGACGTAACCGGTACCGGCAACACCCGGAGCGATACGGAGATAAACGTGACCGAACTGACCGCGTCCACCTGATTGTTTCGCGTATTTGTACTCTTGGTTAACTTCGTTACGGATCGCTTCACGGTACGCAACCTGTGGAGCACCGACTTCCGCTTCGACTTTAAACTCACGGAACATACGGTCAACTAGGATCTCAAGGTGAAGCTCACCCATACCGGAGATGATCGTTTGCCCAGTTTCTTCGTCAGTGTGAACACGGAAAGATGGATCTTCCGCAGCCAGTTTAGCGAGTGCAACACCCATTTTTTCCTGGTCCGCTTTCGTTTTTGGCTCAACCGCAACCGAGATAACCGGCTCAGGGAAGTGCATACGTTCGAGGATAATGCGATCTTTTTCATCACAAAGGGTATCACCCGTTGTCGTATCTTTCAGACCGACTACCGCACCGATTTCACCCGCATAAAGCGCTTTGATCTCTTCACGTTTGTTCGCGTGCATTTTAACGATACGTCCGATACGCTCTTTTTTACCTTTGGTCGTGTTGATCGCGTACGATCCTGACTCAAGGATACCACGATACATACGAACGAACGTAAGCTGTCCGACGAACGGATCAGTCATGATTTTGAACGCAAGACCGGCAAACGGCTCAGAATCGGTGGAGTTGACAACAACTTCCGCTTCTTCGTCATCTTCAAGCGTACCACGGATCTGTTCAACTTCAAGTGGTGATGGGAGGTAATCAACAACGGCGTCAAGAAGAGTTTGTACCCCTTTGTTTTTGAACGCTGTACCACAAGTCATCGGAATGATTTCCATTTTCAAACAACCTGCTTTGATCCCGCGCATAATTTCTTCGTTTGAAAGGTCACCCTCTTCGAAGAATTTTTCCATCAAATCTTCCGCACCTTCGGCAGCCGACTCGACGAGTTTCGCGCGGTACTCTTCCGCTTTGTCCATCAAATCAGCCGGAATCTCTTCCTCGCGGTAGTTTGAACCCATAGCCGCATCGTCATCCCAAAGGATCGCTTTCATTTTGACAAGGTCAATAATACCTTTGAAAGTATCTTCCGCACCGATTGGAAGCTGAATGGGAACCGGGTTCGCTTTGAGGCGCTCGCGGATTTGCTCTTCTACGTTATAGAAGTCTGCACCGATACGGTCCATTTTGTTGACGAAAACCATACGTGGAACACGGTAACGGTTTGCTTGGCGCCATACGGTTTCAGACTGAGGCTGAACCCCACCTACTGCACAGAATACCGCAACAGCACCGTCAAGTACACGCATAGAACGCTCAACTTCAATGGTGAAGTCAACGTGGCCCGGAGTGTCGATGATGTTGATTTGTTTTTTACGCCATTCACAAGTGGTTGCAGCGGAAGTAATCGTAATACCGCGCTCTTGTTCTTGCTCCATCCAGTCCATGGTTGCAGCACCTTCATGAACCTCACCGATTTTGTGTGAGATACCGGTGTAGAACAAAATACGCTCAGTAGTAGTCGTTTTACCCGCGTCGATGTGAGCGGCGATACCGATGTTTCTAACGTCTTCGAGTTTATGGGATCTTGCCATGATAATAGCCCTTAAAGAGTTGTTTTGAATTGAGGATGATAGCCGTAAAAAGCTATCAACAGGTTACAAATTCTGCCTCGGATGAGGCAAGCTTTAGTAGCCATAGCGGCTAGCGCAGCAGCCGGGGCTTCGCTCCGGCTGCGTTCTAACCGAAATAGGTTCTTACCAGCGGTAGTGAGCAAACGCTTTGTTCGCTTCTGCCATTTTGTAAGTATCTTCTTTTTTCTTGAACGCTGAACCTTTATCGCTTGCAGCATCCATCAATTCGTTCGCAAGGCGCTCAGCCATAGTACGCTCATTACGTTTACGCGCTGCTTCGATAAGCCAGCGGATTGCAAGAGACTGTTGGCGGACAGGGCGTACTTCTACTGGAACTTGGTAGGTCGCTCCACCCACGCGGCGGCTTTTAACTTCAAGCACCGGTTTGATGTTGTCGATAGCGGCGTTAAATACTTCGATACCGCTTTTTTCACTGTTACGTGAACTGATGATATCCAACGAACCGTACATGATTTTTTCAGCAGTACTTTTTTTACCGTCCCACATCAATTTATTGATGAATTTGGTAAGAACTTTTGAACCGTGTACCGGATCGGGCATAATTTCGCGAACGGGCGCTTTTCTTCTTCTCATTTAATATTCCTTCAATGGTATTTCATTTACTCAAAACACGGTCATCATCAACCGGATTTTGTCTGTTTAGTTAATTATTTTTTAGCCTTGGCTTTTTTCGTTCCGTATTTAGAACGAGAAACTTTACGATCTTTAACACCTGCAGTATCAAGCGCACCACGGACGATATGGTATTTAACCCCCGGTAAGTCTTTTACCCGGCCGCCGCGTACGAGAACGATCGAGTGTTCTTGAAGGTTGTGACCTTCCCCACCGATATAGCTAATAACTTCGAACCCTGAAGTCAAACGAACTTTTGCAACTTTACGAAGCGCCGAGTTCGGTTTTTTAGGGGTTGTAGTATATACACGAGTACATACTCCGCGGCGTTGCGGGCATGACACCAAAGCGGGTGATTTTGATTTTTTCACTACCGCTTGTCGCTCTTTACGAATAAGTTGGTTGATTGTAGGCACACAATCTCCTTTATTGAATTTGTTCCAGTAGAATATTTAATCCACTCAATAGAGGGGACTAATAAACGCGCAATGGTATCCAATTGTCAATTAAACAGAGCTTATTTTAAGGAATTTGTAAGAGAAAAGGAACTAAGGATTTTCTACACTTTCCGGACATACACGTTTGTAATGTATCCATCTTTTTTGTTTAATTTGTCGATATCAAAGTTTATTCAACAAACTGTATTGTATTTTAACGGATTATATTCAATTATAGAGATAATGTTTCGGATATCGATTATTTGAGGGTAAAGTTCTGTTCATGTGATTCCCACACCGGAGCTAAAAACGAGAGAAGGTATTCTTATTGAGAGTGTTCGTTCAAAGAAAAAGAGAAAAGAAAGCTTTCAGCAGGAAGACCTGCTGAAATTTATTCGCCAAATTGAATATTTTGGTCTTTGTAGATACCGGTACCGACCGGGATGGTACGACCGATGATGACGTTCTCTTTCAGATCGGTCAAATCGTCGATTTTCGCAGCGACTGCCGCTTCGGTCAAGACTTTTGTCGTATCCTGGAACGATGCGGCCGAGATGATCGAATCGGCGCTGACCGCCGCACGGGTAATACCCACAAGGTACGGTTCAGCGATTGCCGGTTCGCCGCCGAGGCGAAGGATTTTTTCGTTCTCGACTTTGAACTGGACTTTTGATACGACGTCACCTTCAATGAACTTCGTGTCTCCGGACCGGAGGATTTTCACCTGACGAAGCATCTGGGTAAAGATGACTTCGATGTGTTTATCGGCGATGTTAACCCCTTGACGGCGGTAAACTTGCTGAACTTCGCTGATCAGGTAGTTGTACAGCGCTTTGACCCCGAGGATTCTCAGGATTTCATGCGAGCTGACGATACCGTCGGTCAAACGTTCACCGGCGTGGACAAACTCACCCGGGTGTACCAGAATAGAGAGATTTTTATCTACCAGGTACTCTTTGATCATGCCGTTTTCAGACGTGATCATAATCCGTTCTTTACCGCGCAACGGTTTACCGAAACTGACCACACCGTCAAGCTCTGCGATCAAGGCGATCTCTTTAGGTTTACGTGCTTCGAAGAGCTCGGAAACCCGTGGAAGACCCCCGGTAATGTCGCGTGATTTTTGCAACGCTTTCGGTGTACGCGCCAGGATATCGGCCACTTTCACTTCGGCACGGTCCTGAGCAAAAATCGCTGTTTTTGGCTCGATCGCATAGCGAATGATTGTACCGTCATTCGACGCAAGAACGATTGCCGGTTTGAATTCCGGTGCAACGTATTCGTTGATCATCAAACGGGTTTTCCCGGTCAATTCGTCGAACTGTTCAGAAGCCGTAACTCCCGGAATAATATCTTCAAACGTAATGATACCGTCCGTTTCCGAGATAATCGGATTCGAATACGGATCCCATTCGGCAATGACAATTGACTCGTCTTTAGCCGGTTTCGCGATTAACGTATCGGATTTAACCTCTTCGTTATCGTTGATTTCGATGATCGAGCCGCGTGCGATGTAGTGACGAATCGCTTCGCGGTCTTCACTGTCGGCAACAACGGCGAAGAGCCCTTTTTCTTCTACGCTATACCCTTTGGTAATTTCGTAATGACGCTCTAGGTAGTCCCCTTTGAGAAGGTAGTATTTCACAACCCCTTTCTCTTTGGCATGGATTTTCTGCGTTACCGGAGCACCGTCTTTGACCTGAATCTCAGAAGCGTACGGAATACGGTTTGGAACGTTCCATCCGTCTTTGATCGTTTCGACGATGGATTCTCCACCCTTGATCGATGTGCCGTTCTCATACGGAAGATAGAATTTACCTTCGATTTTACCGCTGACACCGGCAAGTTCGTTTGGTTTTGCTACCTCATTTTTACGAAGGGTGTAGCGTTGTGTTTGGCTTTCACCTTTGATGCTGACAATGACTTCGTCGTGAATCGTCTGAATCTCTACTTTACCGTCGAATGGAGCTTTAATTTTCGGCTCAACCAATAATACGGCAGCATTACGGCGGTTCGCAACAATGTTTTTACCCTCTTTTGAGGTATAGGTTTTCATGTTGTAGTAACGGATGAAACCTTCTTTGGTCGCAACAACCTGACGTTCTTCCCGGGTGCTTGACGCCGTACCCCCAACGTGGAACGTACGGAGCGTCAGCTGAGTACCCGGTTCCCCGATCGATTGGGCTGCGATAATACCGACCGCTTCCCCTTTTTTGACAATATGGCCGGTCCCAAGGTTGATACCGTAACAAAGGGCACAAACTCCGTTTTCCGATTTACACGTTGTCGGAGTGCGGATTTGCACCGATTTGATACCCGCCTCGGCAATTTTGGACGCTTTGATCTCATCGATGAGCGTCCCCTCAGAGTAGAGGATTTCGTTTGTGATCGGGTCGATCGCATCTTCGGCCAGTACACGTCCGTAGATACGGTCTTCAAGCGGTTCGATCAATTCGTTACCGACAGAAATATCGGTAATCTCGATCCCTTCGTGCGTTCCGCAATCGTGCTCGATGATCTTGACGTTTTGCGCAACGTCGACCAGTTTACGGGTCAAGTAACCGGCATTCGCCGTTTTAAGAGCCGTATCGGCGAGACCTTTACGGGCACCGTGGGTCGAAATAAAGTATTCAAGGACGTTCAACCCCTCTTTAAAGTTCGAAATAATCGGCGTTTCGATGATCGATCCGTCCGGTTTGGCCATCAGACCCCGCATACCGGCAAGCTGACGAATCTGCGCCGCAGAACCCCGTGCTCCCGAGTCTGCCATCATAAAGATCGAGTTGAACCCGTCTTTATCGTTTTGGATCAAATCCATCATTCCGCCGGCAACCGTATTGTTCGTATCGGTCCAGACGTCAATGATTTTGTTATAACGTTCCTGCTCAGTCAAAAGACCCGCTTCAAACTGTTTCTGAATCTCTTTAACCCGTGTTTTAGAGGCACTGATAAGTCCCTCTTTTACTTCCGGGATAATGATGTCAGCGATAGAGATCGATACCCCTGATTTCGTCGCATAACGGAATCCAAGGTTTTTGAGGTTGTCCAAAAACTCTGCCGTTACCGCAATACCGCCGTATTTATTGACGTAGTCGACCAATGAAGAGATGTTTTTCTTCTTCATGACGACGTTCCACAATTCTACCGGCACGAAATCCGGGAGAATCGATTTAAGAATCATCCGCCCGGCTGTCGTATGAATCATCCGACCGTCCACGCGGGTACGTACTTTGGCATGCAAATCAAGCGCGTTATGCTCGAGTGCTACCATGATTTCATCAACATTGCTGAAGAGTTTATTCGAACCTTTTACACCGTTTTTTGCCAATGTTAGGTAGTAAGTCCCCAAGACCATATCTTGTGAAGGTGTAGCGATCGCTTTACCCGATGCCGGAAGCAAAATGTTCATAGATGAAAGCATCAGAACTTTTGCTTCGGCAATTGCTTCGGCAGATAATGGAACGTGTACCGCCATTTGGTCACCGTCGAAGTCGGCATTGAAGGCCGCACAGACGAGCGGGTGAAGCTGAATCGCTTTACCGTCGATCAGTTTCGGGTGGAACGCCTGAATCGAAAGTTTGTGAAGCGTCGGAGCACGGTTAAGCATGATCGGATACCCCTCAACGATCTCGGCCAGACATTCCCATACTTCGTTGGTTTTCTCTTCGATCATTTTCTTCGCCGCTTTAACGGTTGTTGCGTACCCTTTGTCTTCGAGCTTCGCGATCAAATGCGGTTTGAAGAGTTCCAATGCCATTTGTTTCGGCAATCCGCACTGATCCATACGCAGGCTTGGTCCGACGACGATAACCGAACGACCCGAGAAGTCAACCCGTTTACCCAGAAGGTTCTGACGGAAACGTCCCTGTTTACCTTTAATGATTTCAGAGAGCGATTTAAGAGGACGCTTATTGGCCCCTTTTACCGCGTTCGCACGACGACCGTTGTCGAACAACGCATCGACTGCTTCTTGAAGCATCCGTTTTTCGTTCCGCACGATAATTTCCGGAGCTTCAAGCTCAATCAAACGTTTCAAACGCTGGTTACGGTTGATAACACGGCGATAAAGATCATTGACATCCGAAACCGCGAATTTTCCGCCATCGAGACTGACAAGCGGACGAAGTTCCGGTGGAAGAACCGGCAATGCAGTAAGCATCATCCATGCCGGGTTATTTCCGGAATTCAGGAACGATTCGATAACTTTTAAACGTTTAACGATCGTTTTGCGTTTTGCTTCGGAATTGGTGGCGGCAACTTCGTCTTTGAGCGCCGAGAACAAATCAACCAAATCAAGCTCGTCCAAAAGATCACGTACCGCTTGTCCACCCATTTCGGCAACAAAACCGGCATCACCGTAACGCTGTACCAATGTGCGGTACTGTTCTTCATTCAATACGTCAAATTTAAGTACCGGAGAAGTTTGTTCACCGTCATAATAGGCTTCGCCACCTTGTTTAACGATGTACGCTTCGTAATACAATACCCGTTCAAGGTCTTTCATTTTAACGCCGAGAAGAGTTCCGATACGGCTTGGGAGCGAGCTTACATACCAGATATGCGCGACCGGAGTGACTAGGTCGATGTGTCCCATACGGATACGGCGAACCTTTGCGGATGTGACTTCAACACCACATTTCTCACAAACAACGCCTTTGTAACGCATTTTTTTGTATTTTCCGCACAGACATTCGTAATCACGAACCGGTCCGAAAATTTTAGCACAGAACAATCCGTCGCGCTCCGGTTTAAGGGTGCGGTAGTTGATCGTTTCAGGCTTTTTGACTTCTCCATGGCTCCATGAGAGAATTTTCTCAGGGCTTGCCAAGCGGAACTGAAGCTGTTTGATGTCTGTAGGACGATTCTCTTCCGTTACGGTAACCGGTACTAATTTACTCATTGTCATCCACCTCGTCAAAAATCTCAATATCCAGTGCTAGAGACTGGAGTTCTTTGGTTAATACGAACAATGTCACAGGGATACCTGAGGCCGGTACGTTTTCACCTTTCGTTATCGCTTTGTACGCACGGACACGTCCATCAACGTCATCCGATTTGATCGTTAGCATCTCTTTTAGAACCGCAGAAGCACCATAGGCTTCCAATGCCCATACTTCCATCTCCCCGAAACGCTGTCCACCGAAGAGGGCTTTACCACCTACCGGCTGTTGCGTAACAAGAGAGTACGGTCCGGTTGAACGGGCGTGAACTTTCTCATCAACCAAGTGGTGGAGTTTGAGCATGTACATGTAACCGACGTTGACGCGTTCTTTCAACGGTTCACCGGTTTTACCGTCAAACAGCTGCATTTTACCGTCTGCGTCAAGTTTAGCCAGTTCAAACAATTCACCGAACTCTTCAGCCGTTACCCCTTCAAAGATCGGAGTGGCGAATTTAACCCCTTTTGACCAGTCTTGGGCAAATTTTAACAAAGTTTCGTCGTCCATACTGCTTACGGCCGTAGCCGCATTCATTAATCCAGCAACGTTACCGAAAGAAGCCATTTTCTCACGCAATTGCGTAATAAACTCTTTTTGTTTGGCTACAAAAATCTCCTGGATCTGATATCCAAGTTCTTTACCGACCATACCAAGATGCATTTCAAGGATCTGTCCGATGTTCATACGAGACGGAACCCCAAGCGGATTTAGACAAACGTCAACCGAACGACCGTTTGCCATATACGGCATGTCGACTTCCGGAACGATCGTAGAGACGATACCTTTGTTCCCGTGACGACCCGCCATTTTATCCCCGACTTTGAGTTTACGCTTCGTCGCGATATATACCTTGACGTATTTCACGACACCGTTTGGAAGGATGTCGTCTTTTTCCAGAATCGAGAGTTTTTCTTCGTGTTCGTCACGGAATTTTTTCTTCTCTTTCTGGAAATGGTTTTTCGTCTGGTTGTATTTTTCCTGAATATCATCGCTGAACGCTTTGACGATGTTGTTCATCGCAAAACGGTTAACTTCTTTCAGATCGTCTGCCTTGACGTTTTCACCCGCTTTGTATTCGACGCCGTTTACGCTGACGTCGTTAATCAATGGGTGTTTTGTCAACAATGATACGATACGGAGCATCTCTTCTTTATCGATCATCAAAAGACGATCGTAATGCTCACGTTCGAGTTCATCACGTTGTTGTTTTTCCAGTTCTAATGTACGAGGATCTTTATCGTATCCTTTTTTCGTGAAGACTTTGACGTCGACGACGATACCTTCCATACTTGGTGAACAATAGAGTGATTTATTGACGACGTGACCCGCTTTTTCACCAAAAATTGCACGTAGTAAACGCTCTTCAGGAGTCGGCTTTACTTCACCTTTAGGAGAGACTTTACCGACCAGGATCATACCCCCTTTGACATAGGTACCGATTTTGACGATACCGCTATCATCAAGGTGAGCCAATTCTTCGTCACGTACGTTTGGAATATCACGGGTAATCTCTTCTACCCCGTGTTTGAGTTCACGTGCTTCCGCCTCTTTTTCATAGATATGAACCGACGTAAATGCGTCTTCACGGATCATCCGCTCAGACATAACGATCGCATCCTCGAAGTTATACCCGTTCCATGGCATGAACGCCACCAGTGCATTAATACCGAGAGCCAATTCCCCTTGATCCATATTTGGACCATCGGCGATAATTTGCCCTTTCGAAACGACCTGCCCTTGTTTAACAATCGGTTTTTGACCGAAAGTCGTATTCTGGTTGGTACGTAAGTTCTTTTGAAGAGGATAGTAATCAATAAACGTACCTTCTTCGTCTTCACCCATTACGTAAATGTGTTTCGCGTCCACTTTTTCGACGATCCCCGTACGTTCGGCTTTAACACATTCCCATGAATCACGGGCAACCAGTTTCTCAACTCCGGTACCGACCATCGGAGCTTCCGGACGAAGCAATGGTACCGCCTGACGTTGCATGTTCGATCCCATCAATGCACGGTTCGCGTCATCATGTTCAAGGAACGGAATCAAACTTGCCGCGACACCGACAACCATGTGTGGCGTAAGGTCACGCAGTTCACACTCTTTTGGTGATTTTAGCATGATCTCACCGTCTTGACGGATCTCTACCAGATCATCAAGGAAATTACCTTTATCATCAACACGGCTTGAAGCAGCCGCAATGATTTTGCCCTCTTCCTGAGTCGCGGTCAGATATACCACTTCATCCGTTACGATGCCGTCCTTGACGACATTGTACGGCGCTTCGATAAAACCGTGTTCGTTAACTTTCGAATAAGTTGCAAGCGTATTGATAAGACCGATGTTTTGACCCTCTGGAGTCTCAATCGGACAGATACGTCCATAGTGAGTCGGGTGAACGTCACGTACCTCGAACCCGGCGCGCTCTTTAACAAGACCACCTTCCCCGAGAGCTGATAAACGACGTTTATGCGTTACTTCTGAAAGTGGGTTCGTCTGGTCCATGAACTGTGACAACTGTCCGCCGCTGAAGAATTCCATAATCGTACTTGTGATCATTTTCGAGTTGATCAGGTCGTGTGGCATCAATTCAGTTGTCGGGCCGCTCATGGTAGAGAGTTTGTCTTTGATCGCTTTTTGCATCTTGACAAGACCGTTGTGCAATTCGTTACCTAGAAGCTCACCGATCGAACGGATACGACGGTTTCCAAGGTGGTCACGATCATCGATATGACCTTGCCCGTTTTTGACTTTGACAACGTATTTAACCGTATTGATAATATCTTCATTGGTCAATACCGTTACGTATTCCGGAACACTCAATCCGAGTTTATGGTTCATTTTCATACGACCGACACGAGTCAGATCATAACGCTCCGGATCAAAAAAGAGCTGGTTAACAAACAATTTTGCGGCCTCTTTTGTTACCGGTTCGCCTGGGCGCATAACTTTATAAATACGGATAGCAGCCAAATCGTTTTCGTCTTCGATCTCTTCCGTTTGTTTCAGAAGTTTGAGCGAATCGGCATCGGCGATAAAGGCGTTGATGATGGCGCTGTCATGACCTTCTGCCAAGTCATTGGCAATGACGAACTCTTTCACGCCGGCATCGGCCATCTTGCGTAACTTCGTTTCATCAAGTTGCGTCATGGTATCAAGCATGATTTCACCCGTAGAGGCGTCAATGATTGGTTCTGCCAAATGACGTTCGATTAAGGTCTCTACTGGATACTGGATAGACGTGACGCCATCAACAATTAATTTTTCTGCTTTCTTCGCCGATAAACGTTTTCCGGCCGCAACCAATAATTTGCCGTCGCGATCAATAAGATCGTAACCGAGACGACCCGCAAAATGCTCCGGATCAAAGTCCATGAGATATTTATTCTCTTCGACATGGATTTTTTGCAATGGATAAAACATTTTTAAAATATCTTGTTTGCTATAACCAAGAGCACGAAACATAATCGTTACAGGAACTTTACGGCGTTTATTGATACGCATATACAAAATATCTTTTGGATCGTACTCAAAATAGAGCCAAGAACCACGGTCTGGAATGATTTGACCGGTGAAGATCAATTTGCTACCGGCAGTTGTCGATTCTTCTTCTTTAAAAATTACACCTGGGCTACGGTGGAGCTGATTAACGACGACACGTTCGACACCGTTAATGACGAATGAAGTCCGATCTGTCATCAAAGGGATATCACGGATAAAAATCGTTTGTTCTTTGATGTCTTTGACACCCGTTTTTTCTTTCGTATTTTCATCACGATCCCAAATCATAAGACGCGTTTTCATACGCAGCAAAACAGAATAGGTGAGACCACGTTCCATACATTCGCGTACCGTATATTTAGGACGGCCGACTTCGGACCCTAAATATTCAAGCGAAAGACGATTTTGTGAATCATGGATTGGAAAAACCGATTGAAAAACGCGTTCGATACCGCTTTTTGAACGATCTTTCTGATCAAGCATCAAAAAAGATTCATAAGAACTCTGCTGGAGCTGCAATAGGTTCGGTACTTCAATCTGTTGGGGGGTTTTCGCGAAATCTATTCGTAGACGATTTCCGGAGTGAAGAGAGTTTAACATTAGGCTACCTCAATCGAAGTTTTTGATCCCATAGGGATAAGTGCAAAGTCTAAAACTCAGGCGTCCCTGAGCCTATAACGACGTATGGGCACTTTACCGAGCAGATGAAAATCTGTTCCGTAAAGTGCCCTGTGGGAGGCGGGGCAAAGCCCCGAATCATAAAAATGATTATTTGATTTCGACAGCTGCGCCAGCTTCTTCAAGCTCTTTTTTCGCTGCTTCTGCAACGTCTTTAGCAACACCTTCTTTGATTGTTGTAGGAGCACCTTCAACTGCATCTTTTGCTTCTTTAAGACCAAGACCAGTAAGTGCACGAACAACTTTAATAACGTTGATTTTTTTATCTCCGCCATCTTTAAGAATAACGTCGAATTCAGTTTTTTCTTCTACTTCAACTGCAGCGACTGCAGCACCTGCTACAGCAACCGGTTGCGCAGAAACACCGAATTTTTCTTCGAATTCTTTTACGAGCTCTGAAAGCTCAAGTACTGAAAGGTTTGAGATAAACTCAAGAACATCTTCTTTTGTTACAGCCATTGTATTCTCCTTTAAAATCTTTGCCATATTTCTAGGCGTTTTTTAATTAATTTAATTCAAGAAGTGATTAAGCTTCTTCTTTTTTACGTTTAAGTGCGTCGAGACCGATTGTAAAGTTACGAACAGGTCCCATCCAGACAGATGCAAGCATACCAAGAAGCTCTTCACGGCCAGGCAATGTTGCAAACGCGCGTACTTTGTTTTCATCGGCAGGTTCACCGTCGATGTATGCCGTACGGATAGCGAATTTTTCGTTATCTTTTGCGAAATCAGCTGCAACTTTTGAAGCAGCGATAGCATCTGGCGCCCATACGAAAATATTAGTATCTTTAATGTCGATACCATTCATATCAGCATTTTTAAGTGCAATCGTTGCAAGTGTGTTTTTTACAACTTGAACTTTTGCGTCTTTAGCGCGAGCCATTCTACGAAGTGCTTCAAGATTAGCAACGGTTAGACCGCGATAATCACACATAATGACGGCATTTGCTGTTTTGAACTCTTCGGTTAGAGCATTGACAATCTCAGCTTTTTGCGTTTTGTTCATCGTTTCTCCTTTCCAGACATGACTTCAAGCGGGGCGGTATGACCGATTAAGCAGTGCCCCCGACTATCTTCAGTCCATAAGATAAAGCAATGGCAGAAAATATGCCATATCTATAATTTAGCGAATATCCAAAAGTTCTTGCGTATCAAATTTGATAGCAGGACTCATCGTAAGTGAAAGAGCGGCATTTTTGATATAGCGCCCTTTTGCGGTTGATGGTTTTGCACGGTTGATTGCACCGACAAATGCTTTAATATTTTCTGCAATTTTATCAGAGTCAAAACTGACTTTTCCGATACCGGCGTGGATGTTCCCTTTTTTATCAACACGAAAATTAACCTGTCCGCCTTTAACGTTGCTTACCGCTTTAGCGATATCAGGAGTTACTGTTCCGGTTTTAGGGTTTGGCATCATTCCTTTTGGCCCTAGAATACGACCGACTTGTCCGACAAGACCCATACAATCCGGTGCAGCAACAACGATATCAAAGTTGATGTTACCGGCTTTGATTTCATCTACAAGATCTTCTGCACCGACGATATCTGCGCCTGCAGCTTTTGCCTCATCCACTTTTGCGCCTTTTGCGAAAACCGCAACACGGACTACTTTACCTGTCCCGTGAGGCAAAACAACCGCACCACGGATCATTTGGTCCGCATGACGTGGATCTACACCGAGGTTAAGAGCAATTTCAACAGTTTCGTCGAATTTTGCAGATTTTAATTCTTTGATTGAAGAAGAAGCATCAGATACTGAATAGTTTTTCGTCAAATCGATTTTTTCACTTAGTTGTTTATAGCGTTTACTTGCCATGATAATTCTCCATATATAGAATCTGCCGCATTATTTATCCTCTTTGCGGTCGAAGAGTACAGGATTAGTCGACGACGTCGATACCCATTGAACGAGCTGAACCAGCGATTGTACGTGCAGCCGCTTCTTCATCTTGAGTATTCATATCTTGCATTTTTTGCTTGACGATTTCAAGAATTTGCGCTTTGGTGATTTTAGCAACTTTGTTTTTCAACGGATTTTCCGAACCTTTTTTAATACCTGCTTTTTGCATAATCAAAGCGGTGTTTGAAGGTTGTTTAGTGATAAACGAAAACGTTTTATCAGCATAAACGGTAATAACAGTAGGGAGTTTAAACCCTGCTTTATCTTTTGTACGCTCGTTGAACGCTTTACAGAACTCCATGATATTAACACCACGTTGTCCGAGCGCTGGACCTACCGGGGGAGCCGGATTAGCCGCACCGGCTTGAATTTGCAACTTGATGTAGCCAGTTATTTTCTTTGCCATATGTGCTTCCTTTTTTTAAGATTAAATAATTTTTTCGACTTGAGTATACGAAATATCAACCGGAGTACTACGTCCAAAAATTGATACGTTTAATTTCAACGTGCCGTGTTCAAGATCGTATTCATCAACCGTGCCCGTGAAATTGGCAAATGGACCGTCGACGATACGCACCATTTCCCCATTGTCGAAGAACACTTTAGGTTTAGGTGCCGACCGGTTGGTTACGCGATCAAGGATAGTTTGAATGTCTTTATCACTTAAAGGTGTTGGTTTATTGGCTTCACCAATAAAACCGGCGACCCTTGGTATAGACTGAATTTTATGTTGTAAATCGATGTTCAAATCAATATTCGCAAACACATATCCGGAATACAATGAACGTTCAGAAATTTTCTTTTTGCCATTTTTGACTTCGATGACGTCTTCAGTAGGGACAACAACTTCCGTAATGACGTCTTGAAGCTTGTTCTCTGCAATCAAATTTTCAATAGACGCTTTGACGCTTCTTTCGCTACCGGCATAAGTCTGAATCGAATACCATCTGTGTGCCATATCATTTCCTTAATTCAAAATAGCCGACACGGTCGATGACATAACCAAATCAACCAGAGCAAGGAAAGCCACGACGAAAGTTACGACGACAATAACTGCCAAAAAAGCCTGTTTAACTTGCGGTTTAGTAGGGAATATTACTTTTGCAAGTTCCAGTTTGGCATTATGGATATAGCTATTGAGTGTATTTTTCATCTTTATGTTATCCTTGTGGACATTTCCGACGAATAAAGCTCTAAAGCACTATTAGTTGGAAATGGTGGCACGCCAGGAGGGACTCGAACCCCCAGCCATCGGATTTGGAATCCGGCGCTCTACCATTGGAGCTACTGACGTATAAAGAGATTCCCGAAGGAATCCGACTGATTAAAGTTTTGCTTCTTTGTGAACAGTATGTTCGCGGCAGAATTTACAAAACTTTTTAACTGAAAATTTTTCAGTATGAGTCTTTTTATTTTTTGTCGTGTGATAGTTACGACGAGTACATTTTTCACACGCCAAGTGAATATTTTCGCGCATTTTTTACCTTTTAATCCAACCCGCAGGTTGGGAAAAATTATGCAAGGATTTTAGAAACAACCCCAGCACCTACAGTACGTCCACCTTCGCGGATAGCGAAACGAGTACCTTCTTCCATCGCAATTGCGTGGATCAGTTCAGCAGTGATTTTTACGTTATCACCAGGCATAACCATTTCAGTACCTTCTTGAAGACGGATAGCACCCGTTACGTCCGTTGTACGAACGTAGAACTGTGGGCGGTAACCATCGAAGAATGGAGTATGACGTCCACCTTCTTCTTTGCTCAGTACGTAGATCTCAGCTTCGAATTTTGTGTGCGGGTTGATTGACTTTGGTTTACAAAGAACTTGACCACGCTCAACATCTTCTTTTTTTGTTCCACGGAGAAGGATACCACAGTTGTCACCCGCTTCACCCATGTCCATTTCTTTACGGAACATTTCAACACCTGTAACAGTTGTTGTTTGAGTGTCACGAATACCAACGATTTCAACAGTATCACCAACTTTAATAACACCACGCTCAATACGACCAGTAACAACGGTACCACGTCCAGAAATTGAGAATACGTCTTCAACCGGCATCAAGAAATCTTTATCTGTTTCACGAATTGGCTCTGGAATATACGCATCGACTTCAGCCATCAATTTGAGGACTTTGTCTGCCCATTCGCCAAGTGCACCAGCTTTGGCTTCTTCAAGAGCTTTCAATGCAGAACCTGCAACGATTGGAGTATCGTCACCCGGGAAATCATAGCTGCTGAGAAGTTCACGGATTTCCATCTCTACAAGCTCAAGAAGCTCTTCGTCATCAACCATATCTTCTTTGTTCATAAATACAACGATATATGGAACACCGACTTGGCGTGAAAGAAGGATGTGCTCACGAGTTTGTGGCATTGGGCCGTCTGCTGCTGAAACAACGAGGATAGCGCCGTCCATTTGAGCAGCACCAGTAATCATGTTTTTAACGTAGTCGGCGTGACCTGGACAGTCAACGTGCGCATAGTGACGATTTTCAGTTTCGTACTCAACGTGTGATGTAGCGATCGTAATACCACGTTCACGCTCTTCCGGCGCGTTGTCGATTTGATCGTAATCCATCATTTTAGCGTTACCTTTAACTGCCAATACTGCAGTAATAGCAGCTGTCAAGGTAGTTTTACCGTGGTCAACGTGACCGATCGTACCGATGTTAACGTGTGGCTTATTACGCGTAAACTTTTCTTTTGCCATTGTGTCCTCCGACTGAATGTGTAAATGAAATTGGAATTATACCAAAAAAACCAGCTGAAATAGCTTTCAAGCTTTCAAAAAATTACAAAATAGTTACTGGAGCTCACGAGCGGATTTGAACCGCCGACCTCTTCCTTACCAAGGAAGTGCTCTACCCCTGAGCCACGTGAGCATATAACAATAAAAATATGTATTTTGGAAGCTTAAAAACTATTTTGTTAGTTTTAAAGATAAATAATGAAGTAGTAATGGTTGTACTTCAGCTCCCAGTGGAGCGGGAAACGAGACTCGAACTCGCGACATTCAGCTTGGAAGGCTGACGCTCTAGCCAACTGAGCTACTCCCGCATAGATGGTGGTGAGAGAAGGATTCGAACCTTCGAAGATAAAAATCAGCAGATTTACAGTCTGCCCTCGTTGGCCACTTGAGTATCTCACCACGGCCATAAAATCTGGTCTAACACTGATAATGATTCCGATTTCTAAATGGTGCCGATTGGGGGACTCGAACTCCCGACCTACTGATTACAAATCAGTTGCTCTACCAACTGAGCTAAACCGGCTTCTTCCGAAATGGAGCTGCAATTATACGTATTTTTTTTTGCATTGTCAAGAGTATTTTACAAAATTGTGTAAATTATCTCTTTTTTCTTTTTCAACTCATGAATTTCTTCTAACTTTAATCCTGAAATCTCCATTGCCAAAAGTTCATCTATTGATTGGACTTTCCCCTTGGCAGCCGTTCTGAGCACCAATCCGCGATATGCTTTTGCCCAGTGACTTACCACTTTTCCATCACGTAAGAATTTCATCGTCGTAACCGGTGTGGAATGAACATAAAATTTTTCGTAAAAACCGGCGCGCAAATCCAAAACTTCATCATTCCCGATACAATTGCCAATAGCATCGGTAAAATACTTTCGATAATGTTTTTCAAGATTAAACCCATCGATCTCCTCGCCTTGCTTCACCTTATAATCCGGGATTTGATCCGATGCCCGTAATGGACCGAACAAGTTTGAAAATATGATGACGTTATCATCGATATATTTTTGTTCCTGCTGATTCAGCGTACTATATTCCAAATACTCATACGCCACTCCGTTGTATCTTTCAATTGCCTTCATCGTTTTAGCTTCACGAAAAGAACGAAGATACTTTGCATACTCTTTCTGCTCTTTTATCCCAAACAATTTTGACAACTCAGGTTCTGCAGCATTAAGGATAAAGTGTTCATATTTCTCGATTGCTTCAAGCCGATAGGGATACAAATCCGCGAAAAATAAACTCTCCTTTTCCAACGGCGATAAATTGCCGCCTTCTTGTTTACTTTCGCTGGGTGCGAACAAAACAATCATACCGTTCCTTCTTCCGAGCAAATGCTCAATGACTTAATAACTGACCTTACGCACTTGATGAAATCAAGGGCAGATTGTCAGTTTTCTCCCATATCCGAAAGATATCGGAAGCTTTATTTAGGGATTGTATAGATGAAAAGCGTTAAAAAAACCAACTGCTTGGCTTTTTTAGCTTTGGAACCCGGCCCATTCACAAAGTGCCGGCCAGGCTCTCCCTGCCATTTTACGGACTTTGCCCGTAAAGTGCATAACATCAGTTAATAATATGCGGCGATGATTGCGTAACTGATAAAAAACATCAGGTGGGAGGCACCTTCAAAGTAGTTTGTTTCGCCCTCATCGGTGGTCTTCCAAACCAATAGTATCGTCAACAGTAATGCTCCGATTTGTAACGGATTGAAATCCAAGGTCAGATTGATTCCGGAAAAATAGGCCAATAGCATTAACATCGGTACCGTTAATATGATGGATACTGTCGAAGCTCCCATCGCTATGTTGACAACCCGTTGAATCTGGTCATTACGCGCTGCACGGACCGCGGTGAAAATTTCAGGAGAAACGCTGATGATCGCAATGACCAATCCGGCCAGTCCCGCCGACAAATTATGTTTTTCGGCAATTTTAACCCCATCGTCCGCAAAAACTTCCGCCCCTATGGCTATGATACCGATAAGTAAAAATATGGCCATGAAATTGACATACGTGCTTAAATGTTCAAAAATATAATCACTGGATTGCGATTCGTCGATTTCTTCTTCATGCTCTTGAAGTTTACGTTTAAGGCGGAAAAACCGACTTCGTGCCGTCGCTTTAAAAAAGTGGGTATGCGTACGGGTCTGAAAAATAAAAATAATCACGTAAAACAGAATCAAAACGCCGGCGATTAGATGGCTCACCCGCGTTAATACCTCATAGGTATGATCCGTGTGACTCAACAAGCCGGGCACAAGCAATGCGGACGACGACACAAATAAAACGGTACTGTAAGCACTTGACGTCTCTTTATTGTGTTGTTGTTGGGTAAAAGCCAGACCGCCTAAAAAAACAGCCAATCCGAGCAATACATTCAAATCAACAATGACGGCAGAGATAATTCCCCCCTTAACGGTTTCAAGGACATCCGGGGAATGACGTACTTCAAGTAAGATAACGTATAAAAGAATAATTTCTACCGCAACGGCACTAAAAGTTAGTACAAAGCTTCCGTAAGGTTCATGGAGTCGTTCGGAGAGAATATCAGCCACTTCTGCGACTGTTAATGAAAGAGCGGCGATCCCAATAGCAGCGGAGATCGTTGCCGGCAACGATTCACCTTTAAGATGAAATATAATAGCTAAAACGATAAAAACGATACCAACAAAGATATCCCAATAATCTTCTACAAAATAGCGCAGTCGCCTGTCCAAAGCCGATCCTTATATTAAAATGAGCGTTGCCAGCCCTAAAAAGCTTAAAAAACCGACAACATCGGTAACCGTCGTTAAAATGACTGTTGATCCGATTGCAGGATCGATACCGGCCCTTCTTAGTCCAAGAGGGATTATAGTACCAAAAAATCCTGCAAAAAAAAGATTAATTATCATAGATAACGCGATAACTAAGCCCAATAAAGGGATCTTAAACCATAAATATGCAATCGTACCGATCACCAGAGCAAAAATAAAACCATTAAACAGAGCAAGTAATACTTCGCGCTTGACGGTCGTATAGGCTTCTTTTCCCTCAATTTCACCCAAAGCGATTTTACGGACCGTAACGGTCAGCGTCTGGGTCCCGGCATTGCCTCCCATCGAGGCAACGATCGGCATCAATATAGCCAATGCGACAAAAGCCTGTATTGTCGCGTCAAACATCCCTATGACAACCGATGCCGCTATTGCCGTCACCAAATTGATTCCTAACCAAATAGCGCGTGTTTTTCCGATGCTCCAGAACTCTTCTTCCTCTTCGGCCACATCGCTGACCCCTGCCATATGGTAAATTTGTTCGGTCGCTCTTTCTTCCATAACGTCATGAATATCATCTGCCGTAATCCGCCCGAGCAAAATCTGATTATCGTCTACGACACCAAGTGAATTCAGATTGTAATTGGCGAATACTTCAACTACATCGTAAATATCGTCATGTGCACGTACGTTGATCGTATTGTGTCCATCGTGCAATATGTCTCCATATAATTCATGCGCTTCATGAAGAATCAAGTCTTCCAACATAATTGCACCAATCAATCGACGATGTTTATCGACGACAAATACCTGATGAACGTTATCAATCAATTCTTCGGCTTTAAGCGCCCGCAAC
This sequence comes from Sulfuricurvum sp., assembly GCA_050178755.1. Classification (GTDB taxonomy): domain Bacteria; phylum Campylobacterota; class Campylobacteria; order Campylobacterales; family Sulfurimonadaceae; genus Sulfuricurvum. The sequence continues at coordinate 39,841 of JBFXFU010000015.1, forward strand.
CGTTTAATCGATTCCCCTACGGTTTCCGTTACCTTGGCTTCAAACAATTCCGTTTGCATGTAAGCGCCGGCTTCGTTATCACTATACGAAATTAGCGTCTCAATCGTTGCCCGTTCTTCTTCGGGAAGGCGTGAAAGGACCTCTTCAGCGAGTTCTTCATTCACATCTTCGATACTTTGGATCAAATCGGCCGCATCGTCGGTATCAAGTTCGGATGCCAAATCGGCAAGCCCTTCCGCACCAAGTTGCTCATAAGCTTCTTCAACTTGTTGTTGAGGCATTTCAAGCAATATTTCGGCTAGAATCTCTTTTGGAAGGGTCTCTAGTATCTGAGTATAAACCGCTTCATCTTCATCGTGCAAAGTTTTAAGCAAAGATCCGATTTCGTATACATGAACACTTTCATCGATTCCTTCATTGTATAATGCGACACGATTGTTAATCGATTCGACTATATTTTCAATCATGAGCGCTCCTTGCCTTTAAACCGTTCTTTGTAGCTGCACTTTTGACACAATTCTTCAACCGCTTTTCCGCTGGAAAACCCTTCACGAATCGCCACTGCACGTTTTGATGAAAGAATTTTATCCAAATTTGTCTCTTTAATATTCCCCAGTTCAATATATCCCTCAGCATCTAGGCAGCATGGTACCACTCTCCCATCCGAGAGAATGGCGATCTGAGAGCTCAATCCGTGACAAAATCCGTCTCCAATTACCGGTAAATCCAAAGAAGGCCATTCAAAATAGCGATCAAAATGAAGCAGTACTTTCGATGCAAGACGTACTCCCTGACGCAGGCCCGACGCTTGTTCTTGAATACTCCCCGATGGAAGTGCAAAACGTTGTTCAAATATTGTAAAAAGTTTTCGATTATAATCAGCCTCATATCCGGCTTCATCAAGATTCCATAGTCGCAGATTAACAAAAAAATCGAAACCTCTGTCAATTTTCTCTTCACAAAACACCAAAATAGGTTCCAAGTATTCTCGTAATGAACGACTTGTAGTGTTCTTGTTGAAACTGTTTAAAGAAATATTGACCTGTTTTACTGCCGGATGAAATAGCATTTGTGCGCGCTTCGAGTCCATATAAAACCCGCTCGTGGTAATAACCACCCTCATATTTTGTCGCTTTGCCGCATCAAGATAGGTATTGAGATCGGAGAGGACCATCGGATCTCCCATCACATGCAAAGCTATTTCGTCGGTGTATGCGCGAAGCTGCTGCAATACATTCTCGAAAAAAATATTTGTCATCGTCTCAGTGCTCTGATGCTTAGGTGGACAGAAACTGCATGAAAGGCCGCAAATATTCGTCACTTCTACGTAAACGCGATGGAATTTCATATCTCCCCTTTGCTATAATGACACATGCAAACACTTGAACACATAACTACAACTCTCGAACACAAAGACGCCGTAATGCTCTATTTTAGTGCACCCGGCTGTAACGTCTGTCATGCCCTCAAACCCAAACTGGTCGAAGCAATCGAAAACGAGTTCAACGCTTTTGAAATTATTAGCGTCGATATCTCCGCAACGCCCGAAATCGCGTCCCATTTCAGCGTTTTCGCCATTCCGACCGTGCTTGTCTTTTTACAGGGAAGGGAATTTCTCCGTAAAAGCCGTCATATGAGTGTCGGCGAAGTTATCGATGCGATTCGTCGGCCTTACAATCTTATGCTTGATTAAAAAAGGAGATACGTGAATTGCCATCTAAAAAGATTATCTAGTATCAGAGCTTGCCGCTTCGGGCTGTGTCTATAATACTAGGGCAAAAAACTGACGATCCCTGCCGTCACGGCAACATTGAGCGATTCGACGCCCCGGTGCATCGGAATCGACACCTGATGGGTAGAACATTTTTCTACTTCCGCACTTACCCCTTCGGATTCGTTCCCCAGGATAAAAACAGAGCGCTTTGGCATCTCCAAAGAATAAATATCCATAGCCGCATGGGAAGAGAGGGTGATGAATGCCGTGTCTTTAAGTCCCATAATGTCTGAAAGGGTATCACAATAATAGATCGGAATTTTGAACAGCGTTCCCGCACTTGCTTTCATAACCAAAGGTGAGAGCTTGGTACTGTTTTTCTTCGGAAGAACGATCCCGTCAATCCGACTGGCGGCAGCGGAGCGGACGATCATCCCCAGGTTCTGCGGATTATTGATCCCGTCCAGTGCCAATAGCCGAAATGGACCGGGTAAATCGGAAGCAATCTGCGAAGCACTGCGATAATTGTGTGCCTTAACATCAAGGGCAATACCTTGATCTTGGGCACTGTTTTTCGAGATACGCGAAAGCGCCTCTTTGGCATGGTATTTGATCTCTACTCCCCGCATTTCCGCCAGATCAACAATCTCGCGAATCGTCTCATCCACGCGGTTGCTTCTAGACAAATGAAGGCGATAAACTTCGATCGAAGGATCACGTAGTACTTCGACCGCGACATTACGGCCATACAGTGTGATCAATGAGTCGAAAAAGGCTTTTTTTTGAAGGTAATGGGCAGAATCGTTCATTATCGAGCACGCAATCAAATGCGTGCGGCAACCGCTTCGGCACTGAAGCCGAAACGTTCAAAGAGTTTCTCGGCCGGAGCGCTGGCGCCAAAACTGTCCATTGCAACCACGGTATCCGCGAAACGGTACCATTCCAGTCCGCGTGCCGCTTCGATTGCAATTTTTTTCGTCGACGGTTTGATGATCGCATCAATATAACTTTGCGGCTGCTCGATTAACAAATCGTAACATGGTACGCTGACAACGTTTGCCATTACACCTTTTTGTTCCAGCAATGTCGACGTTTCAATTGCCACACCTACCTCTGAGCCTGAAGCCATGATTGTGACCGTCGCATTCGGACGTTCTATCAACAAATATCCGCCATTTTCGACATCTCCGTTTACCGCATTCGGAAGAAGCGGCAAGTTCTGACGAGAACAGACGAATGCTGAAGGCGATTTTGTCATCGATAGGGCTTTTTGCCAACATTTAACGTTCTCATTTCCGTCTGCAGGGCGATAGACGTAAAAATTCGGCAATGCTCTAAACTGACTCAAATGCTCGATTGGCTGGTGCGTCGGACCGTCTTCGCCCACGCCGATACTGTCGTGCGTCCAGATGAAAAAATGCTGAATACCACTAAGTGCTGCAATACGCGCTGACGGTTTGAGATAATCGCTGAAGACAAAGAACGTCGCACTAAACGGCATCAAAGGACCATAAAGCGCCATTGCGTTAGTGATTGACGCCATTGCATGCTCACGGATACCGAAATGGATATTTTTCCCTTTTGGGAAATCACCCATATCTTTAAGTTCGGTTTTGTTCGATGGACCAAGGTCAGCCGATCCACCCAAAAATCCGGGAATCGCTTTAGCGATTGCATTGAGAATGATTCCATTGGTATTACGCGTAGCATCGGCTTTTTCAAAATTCGGCCACTGAATACGTGCAAAATCCGGGTTAATCAACTGTTCATAGGCCTCATTCTGCTCCATGAGCGGCAGTTCTTTAAGGCGATGGTTCCATTCGCGTTCTGCGAGATCCCCTTTTTCAATTGCACAACGGAACCGTTCAAGAACGTCTGCATCTACATGAAAAGTTTTTTCCGGATCAAATCCTGCCGCAATTTTAGCCGTTTTGATTACATCGTGCCCTAACGGTGCGCCATGAGCATGATGGGAACCTTCCATTTTGTCTCCACCTTTGGCTATCACCGTATTGGCAATAATTAAAACCGGTCGACTTATCATTTTGGCCTGTGCAATTGCGCCGTCAATCTCATCGAAATTATGGCCGTCAATTTCCAATACAGCCCAATTCTGGGATTCAAAACGGTCACGCATATTTTCACTCAGACTCAAATCGGTTGAACCTTCAATTGTAATGCGGTTTGAATCGTAAATCATAATTAGATTGTCGAGTCCCAAATGTCCGGCAACTGAACACGCTTCATAGCTGATCCCTTCTTCAAGATCTCCATCGCCGCATAAACAATACACATTATGGTCAATCATCGATGCCGTTTCAGAATTAACTTTATGACCTATGTATTTGGCCGCCATCGCAAAGCCGACAGCGTTAGCAACCCCTTGTCCCAATGGGCCGGTTGTGATCTCGATACCGTTCGTATGCCCGTATTCGGGATGCCCTGGAGTTTTAGAATCAAGTTGACGAAACTGTTTTAAATCCTCTATCTCCAATCCGTATCCCCACAGATAATAGAGCGAATAGATCAATCCTGTTCCATGTCCGCCAGAAAAAACAAGCCGGTCACGATTGATCCATTTGGAATTGGCCGGATTATGCGCAAGATGTTCAGAAAGTACTACGGCAATGTCAGCTAAACCCATCGGCGCACCTGGGTGTCCCGAGTTGGCCGCTTGCACCATATCTGCAGCTAAAAAGCGGATCGTGTCCGCCATCTTTTGACGCATTGTATTACTCATCTCATTGATTCCTTATGTCGATTGATATAAATTTCAAGCATTGGTGACAATTCTCTACGTAAATTCTCATCAAAACTCTTGATTCGATTTTGAATGGAATCAGCAAGTTTATCCGCTTCTTCCATCGTACCCTGTAATCCAAGCAACGTTACAAAACTATTTTTATTTCCGTCATTGTTGGTTGTTTTACCCGCCGTTTCGTCGTTTTGCGTAACATCCAGTAAATCGTCTTGTATTTGGAACAATAGGCCCAAATCTATTCCAAATCTGTACAATTCATCGGCCAATCGATCGTTATCGATAATAATTGCCCCCATTTTAAGCGAAGCAGCGATCAATTTCCCCGTTTTATGAATATGCAAAAACTTAATTTGATCCAATGAAAGTTTTTGATTTTCAAAATGACAATCAATGGCTTGTCCCAATACCATTCCATTCAATCCGCCGTTCTCTGCCAGTTCACGAATAAGTTTTATTTTTACTCTGTCACTGAAAGGGGCATTGCTCAGTACTTCAAATGCATACGTATTCAATGCATCTCCGGCCAAAATTGCGCTCACTTCATCATACGTCTTGTGTAATGTCGGAATCCCTCTGCGCAAATCGGCGTTGTCCATTGCCGGTAAATCATCATGGATTAAGGAATACGTATGCAGTAATTCAACCGCCAATGCAGCAAAATAAGCATTTTGAGTCATTAACGGATTATAGGCATTGACGACACCCAAAAGTAATTGCGGACGAAAACGCTTCCCTCCACCTATCACCATTTTACGTACTGAATCTTCATAATGGGGATGAAAGCTGGGAGCGTGCGGTAAGTTTTTAATCAAAAACGATTCAAAAAGCTCCATTATCTCTACTTTGAAATTTTTAGCGAATTGTACCACATTCAGCACATTGTATAAATCAAATCAAGAAGAGAGGAGAGGAGAGGTGATAAACATTCACGATGTCGATGACGTTATTCCGCCTAACGCGCTCATGGCTTGCTGTTTTTTATTATCCTCAACCATTTTGTATCCATCCGTAATAGCGGACAGCAATATGATTTGAAGCGAGGGTTTGTCTTCAAGTAACGAATCATCGATTTCAAGATCCAATGCTTCCCCTTTGCCGTCCAGGGTCAGTTTTACCATTCCACCACCGCTTTTTACGGTATAGCGACGTTCTGCGAGTTCTTGTTCCATACTTTTTGCTTGAGCCTGTAACGTCTCAAATATTTTACCAAGATCTCCAAGTCCGTTCAACATTTATATTTTCTCGATGATTTCCGTAATTTTATTGTCATCATCAACAAGGACAACCGTCGGCTTATAATTCTCGAGTTCGGATTCATTGTAAGTCGCATACGCAACAATGATAATTTTATCCCCTCGATGAACTTTTCTTGCCGCTGCACCGTTTAGACAAATATCGCCCATCCCACGTTCACCCACAATAATGTAGGTAGAAAATCGTTCCCCATTATTAATGTTAAGAATTTCGACTTTTTGACCCACACGCATTTTCGAAGCTTCCAATAGTTCTTCATCGATTGTAATGGAACCAACATAATTCAAATTGGCATCACTTACCGTTGCACGATGGATCTTGCTGTAAAGCATTTCGATGAGCATCGATCAGCGCCCCATCTGCTTCATCATATCTGCCGGTGTGATTGGAGCATCCCACAATTCAGCCGGAATAACGTATTCTTGCACGACTTCACCACCAATAATGTGGCGGTCAATAATTTCATTGATCTTTTCTTTTGTAAGACCGCAGTACATCACATGTCCTGGCTCAACAAGCATAACCGGCCCAACGTTACATCGATTCATGCACGACGTTCTAATTGGTTGAACCGTAGCAATCAACCCTTTTTGCATTAATGTTTGCGCCAAATGTTGAAATACATCTTGTGTGTGCGGATTGACGCAACTTGGCTTTGGCATCCCTGGAGGAGATGATTGTTCACATTTAAAAATATAAAAAGCCGGTTGTGGAATACCCATACTTTACTCCTTTGATTTGTAATACATTAGGTAAGGTCATAATTTTAGTTAGCGTATTATATCCAAATCGTACTTTACGATTTTAAGTCTATTTAGCAAACTTTTACTCTTAAAGCTCTTTTAACAACTCTCTGGCAACTTCTCGATCGTCAAACGGAAAATGTTTGTCATAGATAATCTGCGATGTTTCATCACCTTTACCCAAAATAACGACAATCTCGTCCCCTTCACGTTCTTGTAAAGCCCTTTTTATTGCACTTTTCCTGTTGACTTCGACGACCACATTCTTTTGGTCTTTTATTCCTTGCAAAATATCTTCAATAATGGCATCCGGATCTTCAAAACGAGGATTATCACTGGTTACGTATATTTTCTTCGCATATGCAGATGCTATTGTCCCCATTAAAGGACGTTTCAGTCTATCTCTGTCACCTCCTGCACCAAACACAACATTAATCTCTTTTTCTTTAAGAGCATTAAATACTTGTTCCATTCCATCCGGAGTATGTGCGAAATCAACAATCACCAGCGGAGTGGTACTGACGACTTCCATCCTGCCGCTTACCCCACCAAAATTCTCGACGACATCAGCAATCTTTTCGAGACTTACACCGCTGATCATATGTACAGCGGCCATAGCCGCTGTAATGTTGTACAAATTAAAAAAACCATGTAAGGACGATTCGAACGGTACCAATTGTTCAAAATGTTTTAACACGCCGCTGACACCGTCATTAAGGGAATAAGCTACGATTTGATACGTTGAGGGATTCTCAACTCCATAAGTCATCGTATTTTTGATATTAAATTCTGCTCTTGCTTCATCTTTATTGATCAATTTATTCGATTCATCATTGAAAAAAAGATTTTTGATACGGATATACTCTTCCAAATTATGATGATAGTCCAAATGATCTTGTGTTATATTGGTTAATATTTTCAAATCAAATTGGATACCGGCAATACGTTCTTGTTCAATGGCATGCGAACTGACTTCCATAACAAAATAAGAACATCCCGAAGCAATAGCCTGAGCCATGTGACGGTACGTATTCAGTACGCTAGGAGTTGTTAGCGTCTTCCCCTCAACAAGTGCATCATTCATAAAAAAACCACGAGTACCTTGCATTGCAACTTTGAATCCGAGATCAAGTAGAATTGAATAAATAGCACTTGCTGTAGTGGTTTTTCCATTTGTTCCGGTAATACCGATAACTTTAATGCGCTCCAAACCAAAGATTTCCCAACACTCCTCTGGTTTCAGCACGGTAGCACAATGGGCTTCTGTAGCCTGTGTCAGATATTTGTCATTTTGTTTTGTATGCAAAAAAGCGCTCTCTGCATTACACTCGTTTGTATTCTCAGTAATATACCGATACGGATAACCCTCAATTTGTATTTTCAAGTTTTTTACCCTTTGCAAGACGTCTTAAAAGATTGCGTAATTTTCGATCATTCGGATATACACCTAAAGCACTTTCTAAATAACTTAAAGCCATTTCGCGGTATCCATGGTCAATAAGATTATCCAGGAAATCAACAAAATCTTCTTTTTCGGTAATGATCACACGTGTCGAAAACATAATGTTTTCAAAAATACGGTTGAAATCACTATCGTTTTTAATTAATTCTTTAAATTCATTGTACATGATGCCATCTTCATAAGCAAGTCTTTGCTTTAAGCTCTCATCAAACAGTCCTGCTAGTTGGTCCAACGTACCGTCCATGGTTTCCAATATTTCGGATATAACAATGTCCGCCTGTTCCGAATCCTCTGTTTTCAAAATAGCATAATAATCAAAGAGTGCTTCGGCACCGTTTTCGCCGCTCATCGCCATATCCGAGAGTATTGCGCCGTTGTAGGCTTCTTTACATTCAGGGTCGTCTTTAAGAACAAGAGAAAAATAATTTAATGCCTCTTTGTATTTCCCGGACATAAAATAGTCGTTTGCTAACTTGAGGGTTTTATGTGTTAAATTAGTATTCATCTATCCCTCCTTCTAAAATATTCTTGATAATATCGGTAAAACGATGATATTTTACAACGCGTCTATCTGATTTTCCATACCGAATGGTACATTAACGACAATCAACTCGGGATGAATATCCATCCGGATCTGACGTTCAACACCGTATTTTAAGGTATTGCCGCTGCTGGAACATCCGATACACGCCCCTTGTAATTGTACATATATTGTTCCATTTTTAACCGTCAAGAATGCAATATCTCCACCATCTAGAGCGAGAGATGGTCTAATTTTATCAATTACCGATCTTACCGGCAGCATTAATTCTTCGTCTGTAAAAGGGATCATGCATTTTACCTTACAACAATATAGATAACGTATAATAGGGGAAAAGGGCTAAACAAGTACTAATAACAACCGGATAATTTCGGAGTGAAGCTCGGATTAAGGGGGGGGATTGAACTCGTTATACGAGTTCAATGTAAGCCATCGGTGTAGCGTCACCGCGGCGGATACGTGTTTTGACGATACGTGTGTAACCACCGTTTCGTTCATTGTATTTTGGGGCAACTTCGCTAATCAACGCTTTTGTTGCTTCTTTGTTTTGAAGAACAGCGAATACAGCGCGATGAGCATTAGCATCACCTGCACGTGCAGTCGTAATCAATTTTTCAGCGAAAGAACGCAATTCTTTTGCTTTAACTAATGTGGTTTCAATTTTACCGTTTTCAATCAACGCGATACTGAGATTTTTCAACAGTGCTGCACGATGTGCAGTTGTACGACCCAGTTTGCGGTATCCGTGACGATGTCTCATGATACTTCCTCTTTGATTTTAAGCTTATTCAGCTTCTATTTTCTTTTTAATTGCATTGACGAGTTCGTCAGACAAATCTTGACCTACGGTATATCCGTATTCGCTGATTTTTTCCAAAATCTCTTCAAATGATTTTTTGCCGAGGTTTTTGACCTCTTTTAAATCATTCTGGCTCATCATAACGATTTCGCCGATGTATTTGATGTTTGAACGATCCAAACAATTGAAGCTGCGGGCACTTAAACCCAACTCTTCAATGCGTGCACCGAGACGTTTTAATTCCGGATGCTCGTCCGAACGATCGGTAGAAACAGGTGCTTTAATACTGACTTCGTTATTGAATACAGCCATTTGCGCATACATCACTTCCAATGCATTCTTAAATGCATCAACCGGTGAAATCTGACCGTCAGTAACAACGTTGATAACGACTTTCTCAAAATTCGGATTGTCTTCAACAAGGACATTTTCAATCGAATATGTCGCACGTCTTACAGGTGTGAAATATGCATCAAGGGCGATATAGCCCTCTCCAAGCATATCACGTACATCTTCACTCGGCGTATATCCGATACCTTGGTGAATTTTGACAGTGAAATTCAAAGTCGCATCTTCATTCAACGTTGCCAAGAATGCATTTGGCGTTACAACTTCGACATCATCGTTATCAAGATCACTACCGAAAATTTCGCAAGGGCCTGCAAAACTGTAATTAATCTCTTTCTCTTTGAGTCCGTTTTTTAATTTGAAACGAACACCTTTGAGATTGATGATGAAATCCGAAATATCCTCAAGCATACCGCGTACGGAGTCAAATTCATGTTTAGCACCCTCAATCTTGATACCGATTGGCGCATATCCGACAGAACTGCTTAACAAAAAGCGGCGAAGCGGATGCGCGAGTGAAACCGCAAAGCCGGTTTCAAACGGGTAAGCAACGATATTTGCTTCATTCGCATTGATTTGCTCAACGACAAACTCTTTCGGAAGAAGCGGTGATGTTTTGATTTTTTTCATGCTGAGCGCCCTTTCTTTAATGATTATTTCGAGTAAAGCTCGACGATTAGACGTTCCTCAACAGGGATAACAACTTCTTCACGCTCTGGCAAACGTGTAAAAATACCGAACACTTTATCTTGATCAATATCAACCCATGGAGCAAGACCAGTTTGGTTGGTAAGTTCAATTGCACGAACGATTTGAGCGTTCTTTTTGCTGCGTTCGATAATTTCGACTTTTTGTCCCGGTTTCAAACGGTATGAAGGGATATCCACACGTTTACCGTCTACCATAATATGTCCATGGTTAACCAATTGGCGTGCAAAACGACGAGTCGTTGCAAAGCCCATGCGGTAAACGACATTGTCAAGACGCTGCTCGAGGAGAACGACCAAATTTGTACCGGTGTTCCCGTGGCGACGTTTTGCTTCAGCAAACGTTGAGCGCATTTGTTTTTCGCTAAGACCGTACATAAATTTCGCTTTTTGTTTTTCGCGAAGCTGTGTACCGTACTCAGAAATTTTTGTACGACGTTGACCGTGTTGTCCTGGTCCATATGGACGTTTGTCTAGGGCACTTTTACCTGCAAGACGGCGCTCACCTTTCATTCCAAGGCTTACACCAAATCTTCTTTCGATTTTTTCTACGGGTCCTCTATATCTTGCCATTACAAACCTCCTTACACGCGACGGCGCTTAGGCGCACGACATCCGTTGTGTGGAAGCGGAGTAACGTCTTTCATGAAAGAGACACGAACACCCTCGATTGCACCAACGCTTTTAACTGCAGTTTCACGTCCTGAACCAGGACCCTGAACTTTGATTCCCACTTCTTTAATTCCGTGGACCATTGCTTTTTCCATAGCTGCTTCAACGGCTTGTTGAGCGGCAAACGGAGTTGATTTTTTTGAACCTTTGAAACCGAGGCTTCCTGCTGAGCTCCATGCAATCATGTTGCCCATCTCATCCGTTACGGTTACAAGAGTGTTATTGAACGATGCAAGGATATGTACGATACCCTTGGCAATGTTCTTTTTAACAATTTTTTTACGGGTTGCTTTTCTTTTTGCCATACTCTAATCCCTTATTTTGTGGCTGAGCCGACAGTTTTCTTTTTACCTTTGCGCGTACGTGCATTGGTTTTGGTTTTCTGACCACGGCATGGAAGTCCTTTACGGTGGCGAAGACCACGGAAAGAACCAAGGTCCATCAACGCTTTGATATCCATAGCGACTTCTTTACGAAGATCCCCTTCAACAGCAATACCGCTGCTGCGGATCTCTTTTGCGATTGTTGCCGCTTCGTCTTCTGAGAGTTCGTATACACGTTTATTGTAATCGATCCCAGTTGCATCCAGAATTTTACGAGACGTATGAAGACCAATTCCATAGATATAAGTCAATCCGTACTCGATACGTTTTTTCTTAGGTAAGTCTACACCAGCGATACGTGCCATGCTTATCCTTGTCTTTGTTTATGTTTTGGGGTTTTGCAGATTACGCGAACGACCCCTTTGCGCTTGATGATTTTGCAATCGTCGCACATTTTCTTCACTGAAGAACGTACTTTCATCTTAGGCTCCGTTCATTATAGGTCACTGCCTCATCGTAGGTACGAACAAGATCGTACCAATACTTGTAACTATCTGTTTGATATTTACAAACATTCAATGTTGTTTGTCCGAGAGGGCAAAGTGGACGCGTATTATAATTTGTTTAATGTTAAATTTTTATTAAGGTGCAAAAAAAACAAGGTGTGCAGACGCAAGCGCCTACACTATACGTAGCATAAACGGAGTAGCTTCTACCGATTCAAGCGCTTCTAGAGCAAGCATCATTTCATGTACTGATTTTTCAGTGGCCTCATGGGTTGCAAACAACAAATGGGCACTCTGTTCCTGAGCCGGCCGCTGAATCACCGCTTCAATCGAAATAGCATGTTCAGCGAAAAGATGGGTAATCTGTGCCAATATTCCAGGTTTATCGGAAACTTTCAGACGCAAATAATATTTGGAACGGATGTCATCTTGGCTTTTGAGGCGAAGTCCCTCTTCGAGTGGGCGGTTGAATCCGAGCATCGGAGAACGTTTACCCGCACGAACAATATCGATGATATTAGCCACAACCGCGCTGGCAGTTGCATTTCCACCCGCGCCCGGCCCATAATAAAGGGTCTCTCCGACACGGTCGCCAACGACGCTGATACCGTTCATCACGCCGTCTATCTTGGCGATCATAGCATCTTCATCAACGAGTGCGGCATGGACACGAAGTTCAACTTCGCTCCCCTCACGTTTGGCAATACCCAGCAGTTTAATCGTATACCCAAACTCGCGGGCGAAAGCAATATCGGCTTGGGTAATTCCTTCAATGCCTTCTATAAGAATTTCTTCAGGCTTGGCATCAATACCATACGCTATCGATGCAAGTATCAACAATTTATGAGCAGCATCAAATCCACCGATATCGAATGTCGGATCAGCTTCTGCATACCCGAGTGCCTGTGCTTCGGACAAAACCGAATCAAAAGCAATCCCCTCATTCATCATTTTCGTCAGCATGAAATTGCATGTGCCGTTCATAATCCCCATAATCGAAAGAATATGATTCGCGGAGAGCCCGTCACGCAACGCATTAATAATCGGAATTCCCCCGGCGACACTTGCTTCGAATTCAAAAGGAATCTCACCGGCGATATCTTGAAGTTCATACCGGTGATAAGCCAATAATGCTTTATTCGCAGTCACTACGGCTTTGCCGTTCTTAAGTGCTTTTTTAACAATTTCCAAAGGAAGCTCGACACCCCCCATCAGTTCGACGACGATATCAATTTCCGGATCATCAACAACATCGTAAGGATTTTGCGACAAGGAGATTGAAAGGTCCGATGCTTTTGCCATATTTCGAACGACACCGCTTTTTACTTTAATCTCATCACCCGCCCGTGCGGAGATAATCGAACGGTTTTCTTCCAAAATCTGTACTACTGCTCGGCCAACCGTACCGACGCCAATTACGCCGACACGAGTCACTCGCCGTCCTTGCAGCCCATCGATTGAAGGAAGTGCTTGATATTTTTTGCTGCCTGACGAATCCGTTTATCATTTTCAATCAAGGCAATACGGACGTATTCATTGCCGTAATCCCCAAATCCTATTCCCGGCGCAACGGCGACATTGGCTTCGACAAGGAGACGTTTTGAAAATTCCAAACTTCCTAAATGGCGTGCGCATTCAGGGATACGCGCCCAGACGAACATTGATGACTGGTTTCGCCGAATCGGCCATCCGGCACGGTTGAACGCTTCTAACAGGACATCCTGACGGTGATCGTATTTATCAGAAATCTCTTGTACGCACGTTTGATCCCCTTGCAATGCAACCGTTGCTGCAACCTGAATCGGGGTAAACATACCGTAATCAAGCCAACTCTTGATTTTCTGCAATGCACCGATCAATTTTGCATTCCCGACAAAAAAGCCAACCCGCCATCCGGCCATGTTGTAGCTTTTAGAAAGGGTAAAACTCTCGACCGCTACATCTTTCGCGCCCGGTACAGAAAGAATTGAAGGTGTTTTATACCCGTCAAAAGTAATGTCTCCGTAGGCAATATCACTGATAATATAAAAACGTTCGCGTTTTGCCATTTCGACAATTCGTTCATAGAATGCCGGAGTAACCGTGGCGGTTGTCGGATTGTGCGGAAAATTTACCACAACGTACTTCGGTTTAGGAAACGAAATGTGAAAAGCCTGTTCCAAACGTTCAAAAAACAGATCTTCATCAACTTTGTAATCTTCGTCGAACGGAAGTTCCATTTTCTGTACGTTTCCGCCGGCCAAGATAAAAGCATACGAGTGAATCGGATAAGTCGGGTCCGGAACGACGACGACATCTCCTGGATTGGTGATTGCATACGCCAGATGGGCATACCCTTCTTTGGAACCCATCGTCGCTACTGCTTCAGTATTGGGGTCCAGGTCAACATCGTATCGGCGTTTGTACCAATCACAGATTGCCTGACGGAGTTTTGGAATCCCTTTGGACACCGAGTAACCGTGTGTTTTGGTCTTTTGTGCCGACTCAATAAGTTTTGCCCGAATGTGCTCGGGTGTATCCCCGTCAGGATTTCCCATACTAAAATCGATTACGTCGGCTCCGGCGCGACGACGCGCCATTTTGAGTTCATTAACTTCTGCAAATACATATTTTGGAAGTCGCTTAATCCGATCGAACTGGATTTCATCAAACATATCTACAACCTGATAGTAAAAAATTGCGCCATTTTAGCATAAGAGGCTTAGTTTTTATATAACCATTCCGATCATCGTCCCGGGCTTGACGATTCAATCCATGTCCCTTCGCGAAGCAGTTTCATGCCGTGCAGATTGGATACTTTGAGGTATTTGGCTTCCTGAGGCAGGTCGATTTCCAATCCTTCTTCCCCTTTAGTGTCACGCTTTTCCATCAAGACGTTCATTCTCTCATCGAACACAGCAATATCAGGATACCATCTCCCCACATAGGGCGGTACAATATGGATATTTTGTCCCCCCTCTACCTGAAACCACTGCGCTGAAGCACTTTTCTTTAATTCAATCCCTTCATCTGCCGGCAACGGTGTAGCATTCCAATATCCGCTTGTGCCGTTTACTTTAAAAAAAAGGTTCTTTTCTTTGACTTGTCCGTCCGAAACATCAAAACCCGATTCATGCAGTACTTGATTCAGTTGTTCCGCACTCAAAGGACGGATACCGGTCAGATATCCCTCCAAAATCCCTTTATTCTCCCGATAATCAAGAAAAGAAGGATCAAGGCGATATCCGACTGTTCCGAATGATTGCGTTATGACTTTTAGTGCCACAGCCGGCACTCCAACAAAATCAATTCGTACATGGACTGTATTTAACGGAACGGCATAGACAGCAATAATACCTGTCGCTATCATTGAAACTAAATATTTCATGTGGTTATTTTACCAGGTTTGTCCACCGTTAAATTCCAAAAACTCTTCTTTTGAAATTTGTTTCAATTCGCCGGTAGAATATGAAAAATAGACCGTATCTTTTTCTTTCAGAAGTTTTTTCCCTTTGCTGGATTCAATCTCCACTCTACCGTGTCCTAAAACGATCAACCATTGCTTCGAAGTATCAACGCTAAACGGCTGAGTTGTCACCATCTGTTTTTTCTCACCGCTTGAACGATCAATCATTCCGACCCAGACCTTATAAATCGGGCGGATTTTTAAATCTTTATCGGTATCGATTGTTTCTTCGATACCTTGTCCTGCCTGTGTTTTTGGAGGATTGACGGTTTGATTCGTCTCGTTGGAATCGGCACTTGCATTCATCTCGGTCGAATTCAAATCCGGCGTACCGGTTACCGGTTCTGCAATGACCGTCGATGGAAGCTTGATGATATCTTCTACGGGTTCATTCGATGCAAAATGTTGTAAAAAATACCCTGATCCTATCAATACTGCTGCCAAAATTGCCGTACCGATGATCCATTTGGATTTTGAATCCCTGTTCCCCCTTAAAAGAACCGATTCAAGAGGTGGATTTTGGACATCGTAATCTTGACGGAAAGTCAAATACTCATTACGTATTTCTTCCAAATCGATGCCATACTCGCGTTCCAATATCGAGATGAATCCCATAAATTGAACTTTACCGATATCACCGTACGCTTTTGACAAGATCAATTCTACTTTATCGCGCGAAATATGGGTACGTTCATGTATTTTTTCAATGCCGAGCTTTTGAAGGTCCTCAAAATTCTCGTATTTTTTCATCGCATTCTCTCCATTAAAATTGCACCGGCTACCCCGACGTTCAAAGAGTCAAAATCATGCGACATGCGAATGGTAACGCCATGATCCAATCCTTTTTGTACACGTCTGCTCAGACCTTCCCCTTCGTTTCCAAGAATCAATGCCCGTTTACCGCCAAATTCCGTATTGCGGACATCTGATCCGTCCATAACCGCTCCATATAGGGAAAATCCGGATTGTTTTAGCTCATTCATCACATCGTGAACATTGTGAACAATGAGAATTGGCAAATCCAATGCGGCACCGCTACTCGTCCGTACAATCGTTTCAAGATTAGGATCGCGAATTCCGGAAATAACCATTGCGTCTACCCCAAGCGCATAGGCACTTCTCACAAGAGAACCGATATTTCCCATATCGGTTATCGAGCTGAGTACTACAACAAATTCACATGATTTCAAATATACGTTCGAATAGGATTCCAATGGCTCCATTTCAGCAATGAATCCTTGATGGTTTCCACCCCGGACCATAGCTTGTGCAGCATTTTCCGGTATCCGCTTTAGGGCAAAACCCATTTTGTTTAAACGCGCATACTCTTTTTTATCAATTTCTTTTGCAAGATAGAGTGTTTGAATTTTGTCGTTGTGCCGATCCAACGCATAATAAACCGGCTGTTTTCCATAAATTAGCATAATATATAGTTCCTTACATGTTGAGAAGACGTTGATAGCACTCTTTTGGGTGTTCCCCGGTAATTTTCGCAATCAGTTTCGATGCCGCTTTTTTCGGAATATCCAATGCCAAAATATCCGTTTCGGACAGCGATGCCCCTTTTCCTTGGGATGCTTCAACTACCACAACCCACTCACCCCGGATTTCCCCCTCGAGCCGTGCGGTTAATTCTTTTGCACTTCCCCGATAAAAATGTTGAAATTTTTTAGTGATCTCTTTGGCAAGAAATACTTCTCTTTCGGGAGCGGCTACCGCAATTTCATTCAGCAGTTTTTCTAACCGTGTCGGAGCTTCGTACAATACGGTGGTGTACCCATTGAATAGGGCTTCTTGTAATGCGGCGGATCGGTCCTGTCCCTTATGCGGTAAAAAACCGAAAAAAAGCATTTTCGTCTGAACAAAACCGCTAGCGACGAATGCGGTCAACGCAGCATTCGCTCCGGGCAAGACATCGTATTCAATCTCGTTCTCAATACAATAGCGTACCAACATCTGCCCGGGATCACTGATTCCCGGCATTCCGGCATCGCTGACATAGACAACTCTCTGATCGAAAAAATCCGGTTCCAAACCTGTAACAAAATCAGCTTCGTTATGAGAATGCAAACTGATAAATTTAGGATTTGAGGTTTCGAGAGAATAACGTTCTTTTAAGAGATGAATTAATTTTTTTGTGATACGGGTGTCTTCGCATAATAAAACTTCTGCCGTGGCAATCGTTTCAAGGGAGCGATAAGAGATATCGGCAAGATTGCCGATAGGAGTAGGGACGAGAGACAGCATAAATCTCTCCCCTTTCTGTCAAACAACTTAGCTGAGTTGGTAGCGTTTTTTGAATTTATCGATACGTCCGGCAGTATCAACTTGGCGCTCAGAACCGGTATAAAACGGGTGACATTCGCTGCAGATATCAACACGGATAGCGTCTTTGATACTTGTTGTTGTAAACGTGTTACCACATGCACACGTAACCGCACATTCAACCACATTCGGGTGAAGATTTTTTTTCATAGTGTTTGCCTTGATAGGCGACGTCAAAGTACGTCGCCCGGTATTAGTTTTATATCCGTACTGGAGCGGATAATATGGAGGCGAATTGTACCTAAATCCTATAAAAAAAACAATATAGGCTTACTTTCTCTTTTCAACAATTGGCTATAGCCGCCTCGCTCCATAGAAAAATGCTCCATGACCCGCTTCCAAACTAATATGGACCACTTCAAACATCACTTCTGAAACTCCGTTTACCGGAATATCCAGTTTCATCGTTCCCCTCTCCCCAACCACAAGACGGGGTGCTTCGGGTGTAGTCGCATAAAATGACACCCCGCTGGAGGACTTATCGAACAAATAGACGTTAACAATCCCTTGCGAACATTTTACGACGGCATGAATCGGCGGCGTTACAATAGTTCGAATAGCATGTCGATTGTTTTGCAAAACAACTTCAAATCCATCCGCCAAAGTTTTAAGGTCTCCACCCCGGTGAACAAGCTCACTCATAATCTCTTTGGAATGATCTGCATTTGCTACCAATATTTTACTCGACTCTTGTACCTGCGTCAGCTCCATTCCTGCTTTACGCAACGCTTCCGTCTCTTGCATAAAATCATCTTTAAAATGCTCAAGCGCATCGGTAATCAGATCAATACTGCTACGAATATCACTAAATTTCAGATTCAATGTTTCGGAGCTTTCATTGAGTTCTGAAATAACCTGTTTGGAACGTTCCGCATTTTTTGTTACCGATTGGATATGCTCGTTGATATTACCCAAATGGCTTGTAATCGTTTGGGCATTGCTCAGCGAAACTTCCGCCAATTCTCTGATTTTATCGGCCACGACAGCAAAACCGCGGCCGTGTTCACCGGCACGAGCAGCCTCAATAGCGGCATTCAATGCAATCAGATTGGTTTCATCGGCTATGTCAGTGATCACTTCCATCGTTGAAGAGATATCGTTCGCGAATTTTCGTAATTCCTGAATGGCTTTAATCGTACTTTCCATCGCTTGTGCAGCGGATTCACTCTCTTTTAAATTCGAAAATACGACATCCTGCCCCGTTTCGATTTGTCTGACCGACTGCGCCGAACTCTCCAACAGCTCGTGTAATTTTGATCCAACCGTACCATTAAGCTGCATAACATTATTGATATGATCCTGCGATTGCAGCAAAGAGCTGTTTTGAACCTTGACAAAATCATTCGTCTGATCAATGCGAACGTAACCGTAACTGGCTTCAAAGGCTATCTGCTTACTCTGATCTACCACATTGCCGATAACCGGACGTAATGTATTTACCATGCGGTCAAGATGACGGAACAATCGGTCGATTTCGTTTTGAGTACTTCCCTGCGCGATAGGTTCATCTTTGATCAAGTCCTGAATGACAAAATGTCCTTTTTCAACCCGAAATATCACTTCCAGTACTTTTGTAATGCGGTTCGCAACGTATTTACTGAACAGATAATGGGTCAGAACCAATATAATAACTATATTGAAAAATGCCGTCGCCAAAGTAATCCAGAAATTCTCCAGCAACGCCGCGTTAAAATCTTGTGTATCGATCCGAACGTCTTCAATCGCGATAACATTACCGGCTTCCCACGTCGGATGGCATTGGATACAGCGAGCTTCGCTGACGATCGGCCTCGCAAGCATATAATATTCTTTATCACTTTCTTGAACAAACTTTTCAATCTCTTTTAGTTTCCGGTCAGATTGAAATTGCTTAATCGCTTCACTTTCGTAACTTTTGGCTTTATTGGTCGCGACCACAGGAGTATCGGAAGCTTCTTTAAAAAAAACCTTTCCGTCCGAGACTTTTGTAAACTTACCAAAGACCTCGTTTTGAATAACCTGTGGAATCTCCGGGGATACATCCGAGAAAAACTTTTCATTTCTCGATTCCAACAATACGTCTGCAAAATCAAGAATTGACGATGCTTTAGATCGGAGATTATCATGCATAGCTTTTTTTTGCGTTTCGTAGTCGTAGATGTAAAAAACCAACGACACCATCACAAACGCACCGGCGAACATGATTGAAAACATTGTCGCCAGTTTCTTTTTCTTCGGGTCCAAAACCATTATGACACAATCCCCACTTTCTTGATATTCGCGCTTACGATAACATTATCCCCGCTACCGCAACTACTGCCGTTTCAGATCGTAAAACAATCGGAGAAGAGAACTTTCTACATGGATGCGTATCAAACATTTTTCGTTCCATTTCATCAAAGCCCCCCTCACAACCGATGACGACGTTTTCAAAAACTTCGTCTTTGCCCAAAACCTCGCCGTTGAAATCAAAAACAGCCGAATCCGGATACGATTGTAAAAAAGCACTTAATCCCGGCGATTCTTCAAACGTTACCGCTACACTTCGACCGCTTTGCATCAAAGAACTCTCCATGATACGCTCCAACCTTTCGTAATCGAGCCGAAAATTTTTCTGCGAACGGCGGCAATGAATAAAGGTAATTTTCCCAACCCCCAATTCACACAACATCGGCAATACTTTTTCTATCGATTTCGGGTCTACGAGACACCATCCGATATGGAAAAAACGGATCGGTCTTGCCGGAGAAGATTTACGGTTTTCCAACCGGAAAAAGGCCTGTTTCCCATCCAACCGTTCCAGTCGATAGAGACACTCTTCATCCAACCGTTCACGTGAACGAAAAGCGATCAGATCACCGATTCCGTGACGTCTGGCTTTAACGATGTATTTGTATTCATCCCCTCTCACCGCCAATTCATCTCGGCCGCACTCTTGATGCAACAGATATTTCATGCCGCCATCATCCAGCCCGTCATCAGTGCCAAAAGTGTCATTTCGATTCCGAGAAAACGGAATGCTTTCGATTTATACGTATCGAATGCACCTTCTAGACTAATGTCTGTCCGCCGTTTCAGTGTTTTATACCGTTTGGCTTCCAATACAATCATCACAACGGCTATAACAATCATCAAAACATTTTCAACCGTGAACGATAGATGCTTTGCCGCCATCATGATCGATCCGGTAAACAGGATCAAAGCGATCAACGTTGCCGATATCGGCATGACAATTCGCATCCGTTTTGCATATCGAACAATCTGTTTCGACAAAGCCAACATTACGATGTTAAATAATACGACCCCCATCAGCACTACGACACCGATCGTATGGATATCCAATCCCATTTTATACATTTCTTCCATAATGGCGATTTTACCTTAATTTGCCTATAATAGTTCCACAATTTGTATCGTTTATATACGAACATTTATTGCATAAATCCGGAAAAACTCCATAAAAATCAAGGAAATCACAATGGCCGTCAGCGTAGAAGAAGCTCTCAACCGAATTTACTCTTTGGCCACTCCGGTCGGTTCCGAAATCGAACCGATAGAAAACGCGATTTATCGTGTTTCTGCAGAACAGATCCATGCCTCTGTCTCACTTCCTTCTTTCGATAATTCAGCGATGGACGGTTACGCCGTCCGTATAGCGGATGCCGGGAAAACATTAACACAATCTTGTACCGTATTTGCCGGAGATCATGAAGAGACCGTATTGGTTGAAGGGGAATGCGTACGTATTATGACCGGGGCAAGAATCCCACATGGAACAGAGGCCATCGTGCCGATCGAAGAGACTCGGGTAAGCGATGAAGGAGTCACCCTGCCGGCTTCTATCAAAGCGTCCCAGCATATTCGGCTAAAAGGTGAAGACATTCAAGCGGGTATATTGCTGATTGACAATGGGACTGTTTTACATGCACACCACATTGCCCTGCTCGCTTCTCAAGGTATCACACATATCCGTTTGTACCGTCGTCCGAGAATTGCCTTGTTTTCATCCGGAAATGAATTGAAAATGCATTATGAACCGTTATTGACCAACCAACTCTACAATACCAATACTCCGACATTTTCGGCGCGTGCACGCGAGCTGGGGTGTAATGTCATATTTACCGGAACGGCCGTCGACTCGATGGAATCGATTCAAGAACACATACGAAATGCTTTGGATGCAGATTTTGTTATCACTTCCGGCGGAGTCAGCGTCGGCGATGCGGACTATACCAAACAGGCATTTCAGTCGCTCGGATTTGAAACCGCTTTCGAATCGGTTGATATTAAACCCGGTAAACCGACCACCTTTGGCCGTATCGGCACAACCTTGATCCTGAATCTTCCCGGTAACCCGCTTGCGGCTGCGTTGTGTTTCGAGTTGTTCGGTCAATCCGCAATTCACGCCCTCAGCGGACGCAGCGACAAATACCTCTCCTCCATCGAAACCAAAATTGCAGAACCGTTCAAAATGAAAAAAGGGCGCCGTTCCCTTATTCCCGGCTTTTTCGACGGAGCCACATTTACACCAAGTCCAAAATTCGGTCCCGGAATGGTTCTTCCCCTCTCTTTGGCCAATGCTTATATGATGGTAGACGCTTCAGTCGAGGGCTTCGAAAAAAATGCACCGGTACGAATCATCCCTACCCGCTGGACAATGACTCGTCGCGATCGTCAATCGGTCGTCACCGTTTAAACACTCAAAGGATTTTCAAATACTCCCCCGGAGAGGGTTTTTTCCCAGAGTGTCGGATCATTCCACCCCTCTTTTACTTCCGGACTGAAGACGATCGATTCAAGCCTAATCGTCCCCATCTGATCGGAATAGGCATCTTCGGCGAATGCCTGAGCGTATCCGGTCTCCGTTTCATGTACGATAATGCTATGCAGTCGTACCCCTTGCTCTCCGTTAACCATACGAGTGCACCCTAACAATCGGTCGATCATTAGAAATATGACCCTACTAAATTGTTCGCAGGATGGGGAGACGGGAAGAAGCACCCATCGGTTCGAATGCTCTTTCATAGCTTCGATATACGTTTTTTCATCACCGTCCCAAATGGCCACAGCATGGTCAAAGCTGTCGATTAGTTCCTTCATCCCCTGTTTCATCAGACCAAAGTCATACACCATCTGTCCGTGATCGAGAAACTTTGATTCAAAAAGAACTTCGACTTTGTAGGAATGCCCATGTATCGACGCTCGACAACGTTGAGTCGAACAACCACGGACAATATGGGCATTTTCAAATTTAAAGAGTTTGCGGATAATCATTTTTATTCCTCATGCTGCGAACCAGTCCATGTCCAACCCATATTGTATTTAAAACTCTTCTCGGGAGGAAACTAACGCACACATGCACATTTCATTTTTGGCATTATATCCCACTATTCCATTCCAGAAGAGTTTAAATCAAAACACCCACTTAACGATAATATCCGATTATTAGCAATCGCATCCACGTTGGCACAATCTTCACCTTGAAAATAATTATGCTTTTATGACCTGTTTTGTCTCAATCAATAAATTGTCCAATAAAGTAAACAACCGTTCGCTATTATCTTCAATGAGCGAAAACTTATCGACAATTTCCTGAGGATGGGTTAAGCACCCCTCCGTTTTAATACAATCGAGAATTTTCCCGACATTCTCATGAATAAGCTGATGCGGCGTCAGGATAGCATTAAACGATGTCAATCCTCCAAAAACTCTTTTTCCATCCCCATGATCGTACCATTTTCCCAGTCGGCAATTGTGATGATCCACAAATAGAGCGTTTCGGTCGTTTTCAAATACACTGCTGTAGACATTCAGTTTAAACACTATATGATCAAGTTTTGCCAAAATTACAAAAATTTCATACGAAACATTTTTATTTTCATTACGGATAATTTCTGCTTTATCCGTCAGTTCGGACAAGTCATTTTTAAAATGGTCCAAAATATTTCCTGATTCCAACGCTTGTTCTTCCGTTCTTTCGCTGGTGTCTACCATACTCCCCGCATTTTGTCTCAAAATATTAATGGATGCTTCTACTTCCGCAGTTGCTTTTTGCGTTCTTTCGGCCAGTTTACGAACTTCATCGGCGACAACGGCAAATCCTCTTCCGTGTTCCCCGGCACGCGCAGCTTCGATGGCCGCATTCAGCGCTAAAAGATTGGTTTGATCGGAAATGTCTTTGATAAGCGTAATGACGAGGCTGATGTCATCGATGCTTTTGTTGACGCTTTCGGCATTTTCTCGCGTGACGTTGATCATCTCTCTCATATTTTGCATGGAAGAGAGTATCTGATCCGTATTCGCCCGTACATTCGATACAACCGTCGACGTCGTATCATTAATATCATTAATACCGTTAATCGCTTTTATGGCTTGCGCCATCGCTTCTTGAATATCTTTTGAGCCAACCATAATACCGCTGGTCATTTTATTCGATAGCGTTGTCATAAGATTGGATTTTTCCAAATTTTTTGATGCATTTTGATAAGAAGAATCGGCTCTATGCCCCTCTTCGTTCGCCCTATTGACAATCGATTCGAACTTATCAAACAATCTATTGAGCAACACGGACGTTTCGGATATTTCATCATTGACTTTGACGGGAATTCGCTGTGACAATGACGAATCGTCGTTTTCGAGCTTTTGCGCAATTTCTCCTAGTTCATGAATACGTTTTACAATTGCTCTACCCGTCATGATTAATGAAATCAGTAATATGATCGTTCCGATGATTGCCGAGGCTATCATCAGAATAATTCCCGATGTCAATTCGGAATTCGATGCATTTTCATGTTCTTCAGAATGTTTGCTGGCCAAAGTGACCAGCTCATCTACACTTTTTCGATGTGACTCATAATAATCTTCCAATCGCCCGTGCAACAGACTTCTCGCAGAATCAATCTCACCTTGTTCAATCATTGGGATTAATTTCCCTTGAACGTCGTTGAAATAACTGGTTGCCGATCTCTTGATATTTCCTGCAATCATGCTTTTGGATTCTTCATCAAGATTGCTTTTCGCCCAGTAATCTTGGCGCTCTTCAAAATCTTTTTTTAATTTCTCTATTTTTTGTTTCAGCTCTGCAATATTGTCATGCCTTCCACGCTCTACGAGCTGATACGAAACAAGCCTGGCTTCTATGATGTATTCCGGCGGAGGAAGGATATCCGCAATTAAATCTTTTGATAACACGATTTGTTCGTATGTATCACCTTTTATCCGAACTGAATTCATCGTTGAATACGAAACGATGAACATGACCGCACTGATCCCGAAACTGATTAATAAGTTGATATTAATACGAGTTCTTATTTTCATTTATAATTTCCATTTGGTTAGAGTGCTTATTTATACAAATATGAAGATTAAAAATATAGCATAAAATTGTTCTTTTTATAATTTAATACTGATTATAATTTATACCAATATAAATATGCATAACATCCCAATAAATTTATTCCCTCCTATTGAAAATACAATAGAGTTTTTACAGACTCAGTAATCTTAGGAACAACCTAAACCGATCAATGGAATTCATTTCTTCATCGGCAATATTACCGATCAGACATATTTATTAGTATTTAACGCAGCTATCGTAGCTTCATTTATGAGAAATATGTAGACCCTTCTCCAACCCCGCTAAGCAGCTTTTTAGTGGCAATATACTTTTTTAACTGATGCAGCATATCGAAAATATTTATAATGACTTTGGATTCATTTTATCGTGATCCGTTCTGATTTTTCTGAACTCTAGAATGATAATTTATGGTAGTTTTCTTAAAAATGTGAAGTCTTAGTAGTCCCTATTTTAGAGAGGAATTCCCTAAAAATTAGACTTTCGACAATTAAACCCCGTGGTTCTGGTCCCTGATAGGCACTTCACCCTTGAAATCCCTATTTTCAGGGGTTTTAAAAATATTCTCATTGCTTTTTCCCACTTTTTTATCCCGCTCTTTGAATGCGAATACTGATATTCCAACCCCAGATACGAATATTCGTCATAAAGTACCAATTTTATGAGCTTACAGATATATTGTTATATTTTTTTCCCACTTTTTAAAGTTGGATGGGCAATTGAATATATGCATATTTGCATCTGTATTCCAAATGCTGGTATTTAAAACAGAAGTTTAATCCCTTCTTCCTTTGACATTGATTCATCAAATCTGTAATGAAAAAAAGAATTGATTTTGCTAGAAATTATTGATAGATTTACACATATACTACATCATTCGGATGAATATGAAATTTAACCATATTACTCTCTCTGAATGATTTTTCTATTGTATTTATTAAACTCAAATTATCATCAAAATATTTTTCTATATCGATATTAATGCTGTTAGGTAATTTTAAAGCTGTTAAATCATTTAAAAAAATATTTAATAGTTTCAAATCTTTAACATTGCATTCAGACTCTAATTTATGTTTCAATAAATCTCTATTCGTCCTACAACTTTCTAAAATGATGCTACTATCTAAAATATGTTTTGATTCTTCTAGTGTGTCTAAATAGACTTGCTCTTCCCCTTCTCTGGTGATTGCCACTTCAAATGTTTTTAAATAATGCCCTATATATTCATTTATGAAATTCTTTAAAAAAACTCTTGGATTGTATTTTAAATCGTGTTGTTTGTTCAATTTAAAAGCATTATTCGGTTTCATATATTCATAGATCATAAATATGAATTTAAACAAAACTAAATGTCTTGACATTCCTCTTTGCATATCTTTTATAATTGCATTGCCTATAAATTGATTAACTATTGTATGTTTTATCAGTACGGAGATTAATGAAATTTCCATGCTACTTATGTTTAACACATATCTAATCAATATTTTTGCAAAAATCAACAACTCATTTAGCTTTAAAAAAGGAAAATGCTTTTTAAGCAATATTAGAATTAGATTGTATTCTGAAAGCCCATCATTGTTAAGTAATAAGTTAAAATCCTCTTCGATCAATTTTAATGAAATCGTTCTTTGCGGCTTATTTTGATTCAATGCACACTTAATTCTAATCAAATATTCTGTAGAAATGGCATTTGCTTCTAATACTGACAACATACTAAAAGGAACACTCAAAGCCAAAGAAGCATTTTCAAAAAAATCCACCATCACAAGTGAGCCATAATCTTTATGATAAATTAAATGATGCTTTAGCTCACAAGCATATAAATTTATTTTTCTATTCGTAACATATTGCTTTATTAAATCCTTATGAATTTCTATTTCTGATACATTGAGCTTAAACACATCCAACGCATCCATGGTAGCGTAAAATAATTTCTGTAAATTCGGAATCGACTATGATGAGAAGAAAGGATCATAGCGATGATGGATTTAAAAGGGATGAAGATTGAGTTTGATTTGGAGGAGTTTGTACCGCTGCTGTTA
>JBFXFU010000016.1:0-59801 GCA_050178755.1 Sulfuricurvum sp.
TTAACGTACGTTGTCCGAAGATTTTGTTGTACGCCAGCTGCCCGACGAAGCTGAGGTTCCTGGTTGCGGCATAACTCATGTTCAACCACAGCCGGTTGCTGAGGACGGCATCGTTTTTCTGGACGCTTCCGTCGGCCATTTCGTAGCGGAGGTTGTCCACGCTGGTGCGGAAATCGACATCCCATTTGAGGTTGTTCTTGTTGGTTTTCTTATTGATCTCGCTCAGCTGATCCTGGATGTCTTCCAGCGTTTCGTTCAGTTTGGACGCGGAAGCGACTTCCGTTTTCGTTTCGGCCGGGGCGGGCGTCGCCAGGTGGGTGCTCAGTTGGGCGTTTTCGGCCTTGAGCGCTTCGAGTTCGGCTTTGAGGGCTGCCATCTCTTTTTCCATTTTTTCGAACCGCTGCATCAGCGCGTCGTCCGCGTGCAGCCCGGTCGCGAGGATCGCCGCCGCAACGACGGAGCCAATCATCCGTTTCTTCATTTCGTTCTCCTTCCGTTTCCAAGCACCCTACCGTGCGATTGATCCGATGATATTAACAAAAATTATATAAAACGAATTTGAATGGGCGAAATCGGGTGATAAAAAGGTGATGAGAAGCGGGGATATTTAAACACAGCTAAAATTAAGTGGTTTTTCAGTAAAATTCGCCCGATTTTCTCTCCCTGCCGCCTGGCAGCGTGTCGGAAAAAAATCGCAAGCGTTATCGCCGTTTTTCGTGCAACCGATGATTCATCGGCTCTGTCCGCGATCGCCCAAGCCAACGAAAAACACACTATCCCTCCTTAGGAGTTTATATGGTCACAATGAAAGACCTTCTCGAGTGCGGTGTGCACTTCGGTCACCAAACACGTCGCTGGAACCCGAAAATGAAAAAATACATCTTCGGCGTCCGCAAAAACATCTACATCATCGATCTTCAAAAAACATTGCGCTATTTCCGCAATGCGTACCAACAAGTTGTCGATGCTGCGGCTGAAGGGCAAACCGTCCTGTTCGTCGGTACGAAAAAACAAGCGCGCGTAGCGATCCGCGAAGCGGCGGAAAAATGCGGTATGCCATACGTTGACAACCGCTGGTTGGGGGGAATGCTCACCAACTTCCCGACGATCCAAAAATCGATCCGCAAACTCGACATCATCGAAGAGATGCAAAGCAGCGGACAAGTCAACCTTCTGACCAAAAAAGAAGCGTTGATGATGGAACGTCAAAAACAAAAACTGATCGATTACCTCGGCGGTATCCGGAACATGAAAGGTTTGCCGGATATGATGTTCGTCATCGATGCGGTTAAAGAACACATCGCGGTTCAAGAAGCGCGTAACCTCGGAATCAAAGTCGTTGCGCCTTTGGATACCAACTGTGATCCAGACGTCATCGATATCCCCATCCCGGGGAATGACGATGCGATCCGTTCGATCCAGCTTTTCTGTAAAGAGATGTGCGAAGCGGTTCTCGAAGGGAAAGCGCTCGCCAGCGGCGGGAACGACGAAGTAGCTGCGGAAGAAGAAGCAGTTGAAGAAGTTGCGGCGGAGGAAGCGGCAGCTGAAGAAGTAGCAGAGGAAGCGTAATCATGGCAGAAATCACAGCAGCAATGGTAAAAGATCTTCGTGCGGCGACCGATGCGCCCATGATGGATTGTAAAAAGGCTCTGACTGAATCAGACGGAGACATTGAGAAAGCAAAAGAGTGGTTGCGCGACCGTGGGATCGCGCAAACCGCGAAAAAAGCGGACCGCGTTGCAGCTGAAGGGCTTCTGGGGATCAAGGTTGCCGATACATTCACTTCGGCAACCCTGGTAGAAATCAACTCGGAAACCGATTTCGTCGCGAAAAACGACGGGTTCATCGCCCTCGTCGGCAATACGGCGGCGCACGTGTTCAGCACGGGCGTCAGCACGCTGGAAGAGCTGGACGAATCGTCTTACGAAACGGGTAAATTCTCGGAGTATTTTACGGCTCAGGTCGCCCGTATCGGTGAAAAAATCGTCACACGCCGTTTCGTGACGCTGAATGCGGGCGAAAACGGTTCCGTGAACGGTTACGTCCACTCGAACGGCCGTATCGGGGTACTCGTCGCGGCATCATGCGACAGCGAAAAAACTGCGGAACTGATGGCTCCGATGCTCAAAAACATCGCGATGCACGCCGCTGCGATGAAACCGAACGTTCTCTCCTACACAGAGTTCGACGCGGCGTATGTTGCGGACGAAACGGCGGGACGGATCGAAGCGATCAAAACCGAGAACGAAGAACTGGCGCGTTTGAAAAAACCGCTTAAAAACGTTCCTCAGTACATTTCGATGTCACAACTGACACCGGAAGTGATGGCGGCAGCCGAAGAAGCGATCAAAGCCGAACTCGCAGCCGAAGGGAAACCGGAAAAAATCTGGGGCAACATCATCCCCGGTAAACTGGCGCGTTTCGTCGATGACAATACGACACTCGACAAAGAACAAGCCCTGCTGGATCAGAAATACGTTATGGATGATTCCATGACGGTCGCCGAAGCGGTTGCCAAAGAGGCGGCCAAACACGGCGGTACGGCAGAAATCGTCGAATTCATCAAGTATGAAGTCGGTGAAGGGATCGAAAAACAAGTCACTGATTTCGCAGCCGAAGTCGCTGCGCAAATGAGCTGACCTCCCCGTTCTCCCGATGCAATCTCCCCTGCGGGGATTGTTCCTTTTTTTAACCATATTTCCCCTATAATTTCTCCATGACACTTTTAGAAGCCACCTCCTTATCGCACGCATTCGACTATCCGTTATTCGAGGACGTTTCGTTGACCCTCGACGCGGGACGATCGATGGCCATCATCGGGGTGAGCGGCAGCGGAAAATCGACGCTGATGCACGTCCTCTCCTCCTTGCTCCGCCCGAAAGGGGGGAACGTCGAGATTTTCGGGCGCGATCTGTATTCGATGGACGATAAAGCGATGGTGCGGATGCGCCGGAACGATCTGGGGATGATCTATCAGAGCCATTACCTCTTCAAAGGGTTCAGCGGCTATGAAAACCTCGAAGTCGCGGCCATCCTGGCCGGAGAGGCGATCGATCCCGCACTGCTGGAACGGCTCGGGATCGCTCAGGTCATCCACCAAAAGGTGACCGAACTCTCGGGCGGTCAGCAGCAGCGCGTCTCGATCGCCCGTGTGTTGTCGAAAAAGCCGAAAATCATCTTTGCGGACGAACCGACCGGCAATCTCGACCATGCCACCGCGATGGAGGTCATGGATATTTTTGAAGATTACGTTCGAACACAGGAGGCGGGTATGGTATTGGTGACACACGACGAAACGTTGGCCAATCGGTGCGGCCGTGTGTATCGAATGCAGGATTACTCACTACAACAGGTGAAATGATGGAGTGGGCGGAACTGTTTAGTGAAGGCAGAACGGTAGCGTTTATGTTGCTATTTACACGCTTCACCGCTTTGTTTATGGCGGTTCCGATTTTCTCCCATGCAAATATCCCCGTCACTGTCAAAGTGGCTATGGCATTTTTTTTCAGTATTGTTTTTTTTGGATCGGTTCCGGCTCTGAATATTCCAACGGATGCTTTAAGCCTCACGGTTGCCATTTTGGGTGAACTTCTTTTTGGTCTGGCGGTTGGAATCGTACTTCAACTAGCTTTTAACGTGATTACCTTTGCAGGTGGCCAGATATCGTTTATGATGGGTTTTTCTTTGGCTTCGGCAATTGACCCGCAATCGGGTGTTTCCATGCCGATTATGAGTCAGTTTTTATCCCTGCTGGCGTTGATGATTCTATTGGTGTTTGATATGCATCATTGGATACTGCTGTATGCGTCGGAATCGCTTGAAGCGATACCATTGGGTGGGTTTATGGTCACCCCGACGTTATTTCAGTATATCATGCACGCGACGGCCAATATGTTTATCGTCGGATTCATGATCGCATTTCCGATAACGGCATTATCGATGCTGGCAGACGTTATTTTCGGGATGCTGATGAAAACGATGCCCCAGTTCAACCTGTTGGTTATCGGAATGCCGATTAAGATTGCCGTATCGTTTATCGTATTGATTGCAACGTTGAGTGCGATATTGATGATCGTCATGTCGCAAACGCAAAACGCCTATAATTTTCTGGAAAAATTATTCTAAGTAGGGCGAAGAACGTTTATATAACGGAAGAATTGTGTCATACAGAGAATGGATAAAAGCGGGGTCATCGCTGCAAAGTGCCATGACTGAGGAATCTTTTAACACTGTTTCGGACAAAGAGCCACCGATCAGGCAGGCGGTGTGGTCTTTGAGTATGAGCACGCTGCTGCGCAGAGGGCGTGAGGGATAGACGCGTAATGTGACGTTTGCATATTGCGCCCATGAGGAAACTCCATTCGGATTTTGGAGGATTAAATCAAAACTGCTTCCGCGCTGAAGTGTTTTAAGGAGAGGTTTTTTTAACTTCGGAATATCAAAAGTATCCGTAACGACAACAATTTGTTCAGGATTTTTTCGCAGATGCAAGAGGATATGGTTTTCCCATTCGCTTTTTTGATCCGGAAAAAGGAAAGTCTCTTCTTTTCCTGCAAGAGAAGATATGAGTAAAATCAGACAGAGAAGTTTTATCATTTTAATTTTTTTTTAGTTACAATCATACCATTTAGCTTTGTCGTGTACAAGTGTAAGGCACAAAGGGGTCGTTCGGATCATGAAAATTTTACTTTTTAACGATAATCCGGTAGTTCGCAAATTGGTGGCGCTGAGCGCACAAAAAACGAAAGACGATCTTAGTGTGGTCTGGACGATAGAGGAAGCGGAAGGAAATTCCTACGATTTATTGATCATCGATGACGGCATTTTTAGTAATGAAATGCTTGAAATGCTCAGAAAAAGGGTGCAGTATAAAGTTGCTTTGTTGATGGCAACAAGAGGGAATACGGTACCGGACGGGTTTGATCATGTGATTAATAAACCGTTTCTTCCGACTGATTTGGTGGATATGTTTGTGCAGATCGAGAAAAATCTGGACAGTATGGACTTTGCTTCTTTTAACGAAATCCCAGACGAAATCCCGGTTAAAGACGAAGTGGAAGAAGAGGACTCGTTTTCGATCAATCTGGACGAATCGATGAATGACCTCGGGCTGCCGGAAGAAGAAGATTTTTTCGCGGCTGACGAATTGGAACTGGATGATTTCGACGATTTGGATGAGATTGCGGATATTCAGCCCGCTGTGCTTGACCGTGAAGAAGTGCAGGAAGTTCAAGGGCTGCTGGACGATACCGAAAACGATTTCTCTTTGGATGATGAAGCGATTAGCGTTGATGAACTTGAGGAGTTTAAATCGGTTCCGACAGCCGTTTTAGAGGATGCCTCGTTCGAAGAAAAAGAAGAGGAAGCCGGAGAAAACGAACTTGATGAGTTTGATTTCTCCGAGTTGCTCGACACCGTGGATTCAATGCAGAGCCATGACAAAGACGAAGCGGTGATGACGGGTGATGCGCCGATTCCGGAAGATGAACAAGAAATTGAAGAGATTTCATTTGGCGATTTTGACGATGAAATGGCGGATGATTTCTCATTCCCGGAAGAGGAAACGCCATTGCAAGTAGAAGAAGCTTTGAGCGGTTTTGGAGCGGAAGACGAATTCAAAAAGGGAACACTCACGGATGAAGATCTGTTGGATGATCTTGACATGGAAGAAGCGTTCAGCAAGGATATGGGCTCTGAAGACGAATTATTAGGTGATTTGGAGATGGAAGAATCGTTTGACAACGAAGCGGATCTGGATAATGAGCTTGATACTCTGGAAATGCAGATTCAAGAAGCGGTAGCGGATCTCGAACCGGAGACTTTGGAACTCGATACCGATGCGTTTGATTTGGAATTGGATGACGATATCGTAGAAAGTTTACAATCACAGACAGCCGATATGAGCGGATTGGATGAATTGGATATGCTCGATGAGCGAGAATTGAAGCTGGCGGTCGGAGAAGAAGTCGAAGAGATTTTCGTTCCGACTATTGAACAAAAAGAGGTGGCCGGCGCCCAACCGATTTTGCAACAGGCAGAAAAACCGTTCATGGAAAATGAGGACTTTGCCGATCACGATTCGTCACAACCGCAAGCGGGGATGGAAGCATTGCAGACGTTGATGAAAATGTTGTCCAATGAAGAAGTGGCGAAATCGCTTAAAGGGCTGAATATTAGCATTAATATCAATTTCGGGAATGAAAAGTGAATCAAAATAACGGAGCCATATTAGTTCTTTCCGGACCGAGCGGTGCCGGGAAAAGTTCATTGATATCCAAAATAATCGACGACATAGGTCCTACCTATTTTTCGATTTCAACGACGACACGTCCGATGCGCGATGGGGAAGAAGACGGAGTACACTATCACTTTGTAAGTCAGGAAACGTTTAAGCAAGAGATAGAAGAAGAGATGTTCTTGGAATACGCAATCGTTCACGGGAACTATTACGGGACGTCGCTTGGACCCGTAAAACAAGCCCTTAAAGAGGGAAAACTCGTTATTTTCGATATTGACGTACAGGGGCATGACGCCGTGCAAAATCGTATGGGAGACATTACCACCTCGGTATTTATTACGACTCCTTCTCTGGATGAACTTGAACACCGTTTGCACAAACGTTCAACCGACAGTGCCGAAATTATTGCCAATCGGATCGCGATGGCCAAGCGGGAAGTGCAGCGGATCAGTGAATACGATTTCCTGATTATAAACGACAATCTCGATGAAGCGGCAGAGGTTTTGACTTCCATCGCCAAAGCGGCCCGTATGAAAATAGCAACGCTTGAAATCAATGAATTTGTCCAGAAATGGGAAAAATCGGAGTCTTGAGAAGGGGTTCAAAAAGAGGGTAAAACTTATAAGCACTGTTACAGCATAGAGCCGTTATACTACCCCAAAATTTTCATCACAAGGACCGTAAGATATGAGTCTACCTAGCGGAAGTGAGTTATTATTAATTTTCGGAATCGTTGTTTTGCTGTTTGGAGCAAAGAAGATTCCTGATCTGGCAAAAGGTATCGGGCAAGGTATCCGTAATTTCAAAAAAGAGATGAAAGAGGAAGAACCTACGGCTTCTGCTTCATCTACTCAGGCACCGAAACAGGTTGATGCTTCCGCTACGTCTGCATCAACTGAAATGAAACAAGACAACGTTAAACAAGCGTAACACTTGAAGCAACGTGTTGTAGCGCTGTTGCGCGATAAATTTAATTCGGATGTCGTTTTAGAAAAACCAAAAGATCGTTCTTTTGGTCATTTTGCTACGCCGATTGCGTTTTCACTCGCCAAAGAGCTTCGTAAATCTCCAATGGTGATTGCCGAAGAAATTGCTGCCTCATTCGGAGAAGAATCGATGTTCTCGACCGTCGAATCGGTCAAAGGATACATCAATTTCCGATTGTCCGAACATTTTTTGGACGAGTACGCATCCTGGGCTCTCAATACTCCTGCCGAATACGGACGCGGAGAGAAAGAAGGAAATATCCTTCTGGAATTCGTCAGTGCCAATCCGACCGGTCCGCTTCATATCGGTCATACCCGAGGTGCGGTATACGGAGATACGCTGTTACGTCTCGGGCGTCATTTGGGTTACGAAATAACAGCAGAATATTATGTTAATGATGCGGGAAATCAGATTGATTTGCTCGGCGTATCGCTGCAACTGGAAGGTCGGAGCGCATTACTGGGCGAAGAGGTCGAATGGCCTGAAAAATATTATCGCGGCGATTATATGACCGATTTGGCCCGTGAAGCACTGGAACAATTCGGTGCGGATGCCCTGCGTGATGAGAGCCGTCAAAAGGAACTTGCCCTCTGGGCTAAAGATAAGATCCTTGACATCATAGTGGATAGCCTTAAAGCGATCAATGTCCATTTCGACACATTCGTCAGTGAAGCCTCTTTGTACGGCGACTGGGACCGCGTGATGGATAAAATGGGAGAAAGCGTTTATCTGAATGAAGGGAAAACCTTCATTCGCTCAGCTGATGAAGGAGATGATCACGATCGTGTAGTCGTACGTGAAGACGGCCGGCCGACCTATCTGGCCGGTGATATCATTTACCATAATCAAAAATTTGAACGCACGTACGACCACTATATCAATATCTGGGGTGCGGATCACCACGGTTACATTGCCCGTGTTAGAGCGGCAGTGAAGTTTCTGGGCTATAACCCTGAGAAACTCGAAGTGTTGCTCTCCCAGATGGTGAGCCTTCTCAAAGACGGTGAACCGTTTAAAATGTCCAAACGTGCCGGTACGGTCATTCTCATGAGTGATGTCGTCGAGGAGATCGGATCTGATGCCCTCCGGTTTATGTTTGCGAGCAAAAAAAGTGATACGGCATTGGAATTTGACGTTGAAGAGCTTAAACGTCAGGACAGTTCTAACCCGATTTATTACATCCAATACGCGCATGCACGCATTCAGACGCTAGTATCCAAAAGTGAAATCGGAATGGATGACATTATGCAAGCGAAACTTTTAGGATTGAGCCCGGATGCCGATGCATTGCTGTTTGAAGCGTTATTGCTTCCTGAGATTGTTGAAGATGCATTTGAATCACGCCAGGCGCAAAAACTGCCGGATTATCTCAAAGCGTTGGCGGCGCGCCTGCATAAATTCTATTACGACAACCGCATTCTTGGAAATGCGGAGGAGGCCAAACTCCTCAAACTTTTGCTCGTTGTTGCGCTTAGCATCAAAACGGGACTCTCTCTTCTCGGTATCGATGCCAAAGACCGGATGTAAATTCCGGTCTTTCCTTTTTTCTTTCTTCTGCTTAGCGACCACTCAACCTAATAATTGTTGCAAGTTGAGATTCTGTAGGTTTTGCTGATGCGCCTGCATGATTTGCGATACGTCTAATTGTCGTTTATTTTGCTGGTAATCGTTGATTGCTTTGGCAATATCGGTTTCGGAAAGATTGCTTTTGGCCGCCGCTGTAGTAACAATATTTCCGATTAACGTATTGGCGGACGACGATAAAGAACTCATTGACGAACCGATATCGCTTTGCGCCGATGCAATCTGATCGGTAAAACTCTTCAAACTGTCTGAATTATTGATATCGAGTGACGTTGGCGAAAAGGA
The DNA here is from genome assembly GCA_050178755.1 of Sulfuricurvum sp. Lineage (GTDB taxonomy): Bacteria > Campylobacterota > Campylobacteria > Campylobacterales > Sulfurimonadaceae > Sulfuricurvum. The sequence goes on from JBFXFU010000016.1 coordinate 9,095, forward strand.
AGGGATCGAATACGATTGCGTCGAGTTCCCCGTTGAAATGTTTTGTGTGTTTCCAAATAATGCATTTCCGTTGTACGTGGCACTGTTTACCATTTGCTGCATCGACGCGGCAATATCACTGAACTGGCTTTGAAGATTGACTTTTTGATCGGCATTGAGTGCGGCACTATTATATTGTACGCTAAGAGTATTCAATGCCTGAGACTGTGCCGACAACCCGTTTAGAACTCCGCCGGCAATTTGCATCATCGATATTGCATCGTTAGCATTGGTTAATCCTTGCAACGAGGTATCAATACTGCTTTGCAAGGAGTCGGAAATAATCCGTGATGCATTATCCTGCAGACCTAGAGAAATGGCTGCACCGATTTTAGAAAGCTCACTATTGCTTTTTTGCGTTTCATTGTTCATTTGCATCAGAGCTGAAGACGATGTATCAACTTTCATTTTATCCTCCTTGCATTTCTAATTATTACAATAGCATAACACTGTCGAGTTTAAGGTTTAATAAGCACTCCGCTATAATTTTCGAAAGATTCTATACGAGGTGATCGATGGTCAAAGTAGCCGCAATTCAGATGCAAATGGTAGAGGATAAATCGGCCAATGTCGCCAAAGCGGAACAAATGGTTCGTGAAGCAGCCCAGAATGGCGCAGTTATTGTCTTGATTCCCGAACTGTTCGAAGGGTATTATTTTTGTAAAGACATGGACAAAAAATATTTTGATTGGGCAGCACCATTGGAAAACAATCCGTTGATAGAACGTTTCAGCCGTTTGGCGCGGGAACTTGAAATCGTTATTCCCGTTTCGTATTTCGAACGTGACGGAGAGAGGTATTTCAATTCACTGGTCATGATCGATGCGGATGGAACGGTCATGGAAAACTACCGTAAAACACACATTCCAGACGGTCCGGGATACGAAGAAAAATTTTATTTCGAACCGGGGGATACGGGGTTCAAAGTATGGAAAACCCGTTATGCCAACGTCGGAGTCGGCATCTGTTGGGATCAGTGGTTTCCCGAAACGGCACGCAGTCTGACGTTGATGGGGGCAGACATGATTTTCTATCCTACGGCAATCGGCAGTGAACCCGAGATCGGTGTTGATTCGGCGTCGCATTGGCAGCGGGTACAAATGGGGCATTCTGCCGCCAATATCATCCCCGTCATCGCCGCGAACCGTATCGGCGAAGAGGCTGGAGAGAGTTGTACTCTGACGTTTTACGGAAGCTCGTTCATTACCGATCATACGGGGGAAAAAGTCGCCGAAGCGTCACGTGACCAAGAAGAGATTTTGTACAGTGAATTCGATCCGGCCCTCATTGCGCAGCATCGTCATTATTGGGGACTGATTCGTGACCGTCGCCCCGAATGTTACGGGAAAATTACCGAGGCGTTTTAAAATATCCCCTATTCAAGAAACAAGAATAGAAAATGGAATCATTTTTGCTTTAGACGTTGCAAATCATACTAAACGGGGGGTATCCGTGAGAGTTGTTTTGCGCAATAATGCCATCTTCGTACAAGGGGGGAACAGCACCCTTGATGAACCATGGATGGATGAATTTTTTGATCACCACATCCACAATACCCTGTTTCTCGATAATGGGGTGCTGGTCCTCAACAACGAGAACTCATCCGATCAAAAGGAGGAATTCTTGGAAACGTTAAGCGATTGTTATACCAAGGCCAATGAATTGTCTAGTCCGTTTTACCGTCGTTCTTTGAAACGGTGCAAGACGGCAGCGGTACGGATCGAAGTTCCGTATAAGAAGACGGAAAACGTGGAGATTGAGCTCTACGCTTTTGGCCCGAATCGGGTAAAAATGACGTTCCTCAGTCCGAGCCGATGGGTGATGCGGTATCTCAAACAACAGCTAAGCAGTTGTATCTTGAGCTCGACATCAACCAATCTGTATCTGGACGTCAGTTCGGCATCGGCCAAAGCACGGTTGGAAAAAACCCTCAACCGTCGTGAAGTACTCCATTTCCAAATCAATTATCAGTTTGACGATGCGTTTATGAGCCGTCTTTACGGAGAGTATCAGGGATGGGGTATGGGGAATGACGAGATTGACAAAATGATCCGTTATCATGCCATTTTTGAAATCCCGATCGGAACGACGCCGGATAACCTCAAAAAGCGTTACCGCGAATTGGCGAAACGGTATCACCCTGACCGCGTTCAGACGAAAAGTCCCGAAATCATCAATAAATATACGCAGAAATTCCAGTTGCTTCAAGAGGCGTACGGCGCGTTAGCCGCGGTGAGTTAAGGCCATCAGCTCTTCCGCCCTGAAACGGTAGAGCCGATCATCGCGAAGATGGTCAAGCTCATTGGAAAAACCCCGCTTGGCAAAGAGAAAAATCTTATCCGGGGCAATGCCGATTTTAGACCATTTTTCTTCCAGTTTCCATAATTCCTTGCGGTTGATTTTATGGTTCGTCCATTTGCATTCGCCGATCCATATCTCCCCCTCTGCCGTTTCGCTCAGAAGGTCGATTTCTACTTCCCGGTCCCAATAGCTTCCCGAATCGGCGATGGCCGTCTGAAATTGCGACGTCAGAATTTCATCGATGTAAAGATTGCATAACTCCTCAAACGTAAATCCGACAAACGCATTGAAATGTTTGTGAAAACGTTCGAAAAAAGGTTCGAAATTCCCTTCCCGTATGGTTTTGGAAAAGGGTTCGACAAAGGCAAACCAAAAACGTAAAAAGGGTGTCGTAAAACGGAGTTTGTGGGATATTTTATGCCGTTCGACTACTTTTTTGAATTTCTGTTTCGGGTGAACGCGAAGCGGCGGAGTTTCACGGGAGTATTCGATATATAGATAACCGTTGCGTCGCAGGAAAGAGAAAGCTTCGGCCCCTTTTGCCTTGCCGATACGGGCTCGGCGATACGCCGAATCGAGACGGCGATCACCAATACTGATGGCATGGAGGAGTTTGGAATAAAGAGGATTTTCCTCGAACGGGGCCAGGATCGGGATTCGATGGGATTCAAACGGTTCAAGAATATGACGGCGGAGCAGGCTTTCAATCGGCTCATCGGTATCGATCGGTTCGTAATAGCCTCCGAAAATCGAAAAAAGCTCGATACACTGCTCAATATCGGCAGGGAGATTACGGTGAAAGAAATCACTGAATAGCATTTGGTTCATAGGGGGTGTATTATACCAGACCCCGCAGGGCTTTAGAGTTCATTTCCCCATTTGAGTGAATCGATACCGTATTTATCCCGTATTTTTCGGGCAGAGCGGTCCAGAATACGGCTGGAGCTATCGGAATCGTACTCGAGCAGCGAAAAGGTACGGTGCGTGTGGCTGCTGAAATGGGAGGCGCTTAGCCCAAGATGATTGATTTTACCAAGCGGGTGGGTATCGGCTTGGGAAAAGAGTTCAAGGCAAAGCTGTCGAAAACGGCGTTCGTGAAACAGGCGGGTTTCCGTGATGCTTTGAGAAGAGCGCGGATGGTGCAGGTAGTGGATCGTCATGCTAAACGTCGTAGGATAGACTTCCAGCCGGGTAACGGCATAAGCCAAATGGCGTGCGAGTATCGCGATTCGGCGTCGGGCTTCGTCGCGATCGGTGATTGGATCAAACGTGCGGGAGATGCCGATCGATTTACGTGGAGGATCGACGATCAGTTCTCCCAGATCGTGACCGGCAACCCGATCGTAGAGTGCTGCCGCATACGGTCCCCATGAACCGACCAACGATTTGGCCCGCAAAAAATCTCCGAGGGTCTCAATGCGGTATTCACGGCAACGGCGCTGGACACTTCGACCGATTCCCGGAAACTTTGAGACATGGAGACGATCGACAAACGGGAGAATATCATTAGCAAAGAGGGTTTTGCTGCCAAAGGGTTTGGCCGCATCGGTGGCGAGTTTGGCCAGATATTTGGAATGAGCCGCTCCGATAGAGACGGGCAGTCCAAGAGAGCGTTTGATACTGTGGCGGAGCATGTCGATAAATTCGGGAATCTCGCTTTCGTCAACCCATCCTTCCAGGTCTCCGTAGAATTCGTCGATGCTGGCTTGCTCGATCAGAGGGATCCGCTCTTGTAAAAAGGTGAAAAGGGCATGGGAGAGTCGGTGGTAGAGTTTCATATTCGGCGCTTTGAGAATGAGTCCGGGAGAACGTGTCAGTGCTTCTCGGATCGTCATTCCCGTCGTAATCCCAAAAGCACGTGCTTCGTAACTGGCTGTGGTGACAATGCCACGGATTCGTCCGTCGGGATCGACGAACATGTCACGCTCATCCCCCTGATAACGGTGAAAAAAACTTCCGACGAACGCTCCGGCATTATCGATGAGTAAATCCTGATTGGAACGCTCATGCGAAAAAATATAGGGATCTCCGCGTCCTCCTATGGCGACCGATTTACCGATCAAGGAGGGATCGACGGTCCGTTCGGCGGAAACAAAAAAACAGTCAAGGTCTATATGGATTTTCATAGCGGAAAGTATAGACCCAAGAGAGGGACGATGAAAAAAATATGGCAGGATGCCGGTTAATTCGGATCGAGGGCCTTTATCCGTTCCAAAACGGTTTTGACGGTTTTGCTGAATGGTTCGAGTTTGTCGGAAAATACGGAATGGGTGGAATGGTCGTCGTGCAGGCGATCCAGAAGAGGCAGCATGGAGAATATGAAATCCCGATGGTGGGCGCATTCGCGGCAGATTGTTGTATCCTGACACATGTTGGCGTTGATCACGATGTAAGTGTGATGGGCGGCGTCGCTTAATTCACCGGTGTAGTCTAGATGGTCGAGAACAGGATTTTCCAGAAGAGAGAGAAGACGGTTGAAAAAGAGGTTCGGCATCATGAAAACAAGTAGACATGATTCATTCCTGTTTAAAAATGTAACAGGATGATATAGGGAGAATGTTACGAATAGATCACAATCTTCCCTTCGACTTTTCCACCCAATCGGGCAGAAAAAATTTACTGGGTCAAGAGGATGGTCTGAACGCGTTCGAGGACGTTTCGAACAACCGTGCGGTACGTTTCCAGAGGTGTCAAAAGGGTGTCCGGAAAAGGGGAGACATCCCGGGAGTGTTCGAGTATCGGCAGCATTTCGTAGAGAAAATCGCGGTGTTTGGCGCAATCGTGACAGACGCTCAGATCTTCGCACATCCCTTCGTTCATCAGAACATAAGCCTGCTGGGTTACGTCGCAGAGCGCATTCAGATCGGGGCTATTGTCGGCTAAAAGGCGGTCTATCTCTAGAAAGAGAGTTTCTATTCCACGAATCGTGTCCAGCATGGTTGTCCTTTGTTTGAAAATAGGCCGTCAATTATAACTAAAAATTAACTCTTGTAAAGCTCTCCCCTCGGAGATAGGGTAAAATACGCGAAAAGTGTGAAGGAGCGAGGATGCAATACCGTTATATCGGGCGAAGCGGCTTACGCGTATCGCCGGTTTGTTTGGGGACGATGACGTTTGGAACGCAGTGTGATGAATCCGAAGCGTTTAAAATCATGGACAAAGCCTATGATGCCGGAGTTAATTTTTTCGATACCGCCGAGCTTTATCCCGTTCCTCCGGAAGCCAAACTGGTCGGAATCACGGAGGAGATGGTGGGGCGATGGCTTCAAACCAAACCCCGAGACAGCGTGATTCTTGCGACCAAGGTGGCCGGAGCGGCATCGGGGTGGTTCGTCCCTCCGATCCGTCACGGTTATACCGCGATTGACCGTTTTCACATCGAGCGGGCGGTGGAAGGCTCTCTCAAACGTCTCGGGACCGATTACATCGATCTGTATCAGATGCACTGGCCCGATACGGTCGTGCCGATCGAAGAGTCGATGCGGGCGTTCGACGCCTTGGTTCAAAGCGGAAAGGTCCGCTACCTCGGTACGTCCAACGATACCGCGCGGGGGACGATGAAATCGCTGATGGTCTCGAAATACGAAAAATTGGCCCGTTTCGAATCGATTCAGAATAACTTTTCGCTCCTCAATCGCCGGGATCTGACCGAGATCGGCCACTTATGCCGAGAGGAAAAGGTATCGTTACTGCCGTATTCGCCGTTGGCGGGTGGGGTATTGAGCGGAAAATACAATCAACGTTCCGATGCCCGCGGGCGTTTCGCCGATTACGTCAAATCTCCGAACAAGCGTCAGCGTTTAATGGCGGCGCGGTTTATGAACGACAAAACCCTCGCGTCGACGCAGGAATATCTGCGGATTGCCCATGAAGCGGGGATGGACCCTGTGACGATGGCGATTGCGTGGAGCAAACAGTTCGATTTTGTCGCTTCCACCATTATCGGTGCGACGTCTGCCGATCAGCTGGACGCGACGCTGGCGGCGATGGAGGTGACGTTGAGTGCCGAACTACTTCAAAAACTGGACGAGGTGCATGCAAAAATTCTCTATCCTATGGGTTAGTGTTTTGGTGCTGTTCGCGGGGGGATGTGCGCAAAAACAGTATTCCATCAGCGAACCCAAACTGATCACGATAAAAAGCCCGAAACTGAAATTTTCCGATATGGGATACGTCCGTCACGAGGGGGATGCCGTGGAGGTTGAACTGTTCGCGGCCGGTATGGCGGTTGAAAAAATTACGATCGATCAAGAGGTGTGCGTCCAATCGGGATGCATGAGCGAAGCGAAATTTACGAAAGAGTATTTGTATGAACTTTATCCCCCCGATACGATGCGCCGTATACTGCTTCGTCAGGATATTTTCGGGGGTAAAGGGAAAGAAGAGTTGTGTAACGGAACTTTGTACCAGTTTATCCGAGATGAGGAAATGGACATCATGTATGGCCGTAAGCCCAACGAAACCTACTTCAAGGATCGTCTTAACGGCCTCATCATCCGAATCAGCGACATGAACGCTACGGTCGGGCAATAAAGATTTTTCGGTAGACCATTTTGCTGATTTTTTGTGGATGGTAATCGGCGAAGGGACGTTCACAAACGTTTAGGAGCTGATTGGAGGAAGCATTGTAATGTCGATTTTACGGTTTAAAGGAACGATGCAATGAAATTGAGTTTACGCAGCGCCAAAGTCGCCCAATCGGAGATACGTTCCATGACGGCGGCGTGTAACGCCCTGGGCGGAATCAATATGGCGCAGGGTGTATGTGATCTGAAAGTACCCTCGGAGGTGATCGAGGGGGCCAAAGCGGCTATGGATGCGGGGATAAACATCTACACGCCGACGGAAGGGTTGCCCCGTCTGCGCCAGGCAATAGCTGAGAAAATGAAACGGTTTTATGACGTTGCCGTCGAGCCGAATCAGGTGTTGGTCAGTGACGGAGCGACAGGGGCATTTTACACCGCGTGTTTGGCCCTATTGAATCCGGGGGATGAGGTGATATTGTTTGAACCGTATTACGGCTATCACCGATCGACCCTTCTTTCGGTCGAAGCAGTACCCGTATTCGTCCGTCTCGAAGCTCCGGAATGGAAACTCGACGTGAGAGCGCTCGAAGAACGAATTACCCCAAAAACGCGGGCCATAGTCATCTGTAATCCCGCCAATCCAAGCGGAAAAGTCTATACCAAAGAGGAACTGGAACACATCGGCGCATTGGCCGAAAAACATGATCTGATCGTCTTTTCCGATGAGATGTACGAACATTTCATTTACGGCGAAGCGAAGCATGTTCCCGCTCTTTCAATCCCTTCATTACGCGATCGCTGTGTGAGTCTGTCGGGATTTTCCAAAGTATTTAGCGTCACCGGATGGCGTCTTGGGTATGCGATTGCACCGATAGCGGTGATCGAAGCGATGGCACAGCTAAACGATTTCATTTACGTATGTGCCCCTGCTCCTTTGCAAATCGGTGCGGCGGAAGGACTCGAAAAACTCGGTGACGACTATTATGCCGAGCTTGCCCGAATACACGAACATAAACGTGATCTCTTCTGCGACGCGCTCCGTGATGCCGGATTGCATCCGAGCGTTCCGGACGGAGCGTATTACGTCATGTGCGACGTCAGTTCCGTACCGGGAAACGACGATCGGGAAAAAGCGATGGCCGTTTTGGAAAAAACAGGGGTGGCCTGTGTTCCGGGCCGGGCGTTTTACCATGACGATGCCGGTGGAAACATGGTACGGTTTTGTTATTCCAAACCGCTTGACGTTCTGGAAGTGGCAGCAGAACGGATACGGCGGCTGTGATATAATAACGTGACTTTGCAATAAACAAAGGGGCAGAAAGTGCACTTTATTTACAGAACCCATGCAATCGAGAGAATGTTTCAACGGGATGTGAATGAAGAGGATGTTGAACAGGTAGTTAAAAACGGTGAAATCGTCGAAGAGTATCCAGCCGACTACCCTTATCCCTCTTTTTTGGTTTTAGGATATTGCGGAAGTCGGCCTTTGCATGTCGTATTTGCGAAAGATGAAACTGAAAACATTATTGTGATTACAGTGTATGAACCGACACTGGAAAAATGGTTGGAAGATTTAAAAACAAGGAGAGAGCGATGAAATGTGTGATTTGCAAACACGGTGAAACGCAACAAGGTTCTACGACAATCACTTTGGAAAAAAACGGCTCCACGATTGTATTCAAACACGTTCCGGCTCATGTATGCGATAACTGCGGAGAAAAATACGTCGAAGATTCGGTTACTGCCGAACTGTTGAAAAAAGCGCAAGAGATTATTAAAAACGGTGCTGAAGTCGATATTCGGGAATTTCAAAGCGCGGCGTAAATTTCCCCCGTCATTCCTGCAAAGGCGGGAATCCGGCAGAAAAACTGAGGGTATATATTGTCTACAGTAAATCATCATATAAAAGGCTTTTTAGAGTATTACATTGGATTGGATCAGCCTCAGTATGCCGTATTATTGTCTGGAAAATGGGGAAGTGGGAAAACCTATTTTATCAATAGATTTAAAGATAACTACACAGATTGCAAGTACATCCATGTAAGTCTTTTTGGACTGAAATCCAAAGAAGATATTCACAAACAAATCATTTTTAAACTGTTTGGCATCAATGATAATAAATTTGTTAAAGCAATGAGTGCTCTTGGCAACATTTCTAAAGGACTTTTAAACAAGTATACGGGTGTGAATATCGGTTTGGCTGATATTCCTTTTGAAATGGTATTGAATCGCGAACAGAATAAAAATGTAGTTTTTGTATTTGACGATATTGAACGTATTGATGCTGGAATAAAAGAAGTCTTAGGCTATATCAATGTCTTGGTTGAGGAATTGAACCAAAAAGTCATTCTTTTGGCGAATGAAGATGAAATACACCAACAAGAATATAATGATTTTAAAGAAAAAACTATTGGTAAAACCTTTGAAATTGAGCAAGATTTTAATATTGCTTTCACCACCTTTTTAAATGAGTTGAAAAATTCGAAAGTGATGCTCCAAAATAATCAATCCGTTATCAAAACTGTTTTTGGTATGGCTGGTTACAAAAATCTCAGAAGTTTGCGTCAAGGTATGATGGATTTTGACCGGCTTATGAACTTATTTGACGATAAGTTTAAAAATCATACTGAATTGATGATAGAAATTATTCAAATTTTCTTTGCGTTAATTTTTGAGACTAAGAGTGGAAAATTAGACATTCACGCACTACAAGAAATAACGATGTTGCGTGTTGGGAGAATGCTGAATAAAGAAAAGTCTGATGAAGAATTAACACCGATTGAAAAAGTATTCAAAAAATACAGCTTTTTATCGTATGAGTTGTTGCTGTCGAACGAAAATTGGATTGACTTTTTTACCAAAGGTATATTGTCTTTGGAAGAAATTTCTACCGCTTTAAATCGAAGTCGCTATTTTTTACAAGAACAGCGTGAAGAATGGGTGAAACTTTGGCATTATATGTGGCTTGAGGAAGATGAATTTCAAAATGCATTGCAAGAAACTCGTGAAAAAATAGTAAAAAATGAATATGTAAAGCCCGTAGTAGTTTTACATATAGCCGGAATTTTATTGAGTTTGAGTGATCGAAGAATGATTGTTGATTCAAAAAAAAATATCATAGATGATTTGAAAAAATATATTGATTTGAATACAAAGAAGTGGGATGGCTTAGAGAAAGTCGATCATCATGAATTAAGCTGGAATCATTCAGGTCTTGGATTTATGAGTGACGAGACAGAAGAGTTTCAGTTCATTAAAGATTACTTGGTAGATAAAGCTGAAGATGTTAGAAGAGAAGGATTAAAAGAAAAAGGCAGTCTTTTGATTACGTATCTTAATGAAAATAAAATTTATGAATTTGCAGATATGTTAATTGTCGAGAAAAACAAAGAGATACTTTATCGATTACCGGTTTTCAAATACATCGAATCAAAAGTTTTTTTTGATGCTTTACTTCAGGTCGAAAACAAAAATATGCGTGATGTTTTTGATATTTTAAAAAATAGGTATACGTTTCAATCTATTATTGCTTATCAGAAGGAGAGTGTTTTAGAGGAATTAGATTTTTGGAAAAAAATTGCAAATATTGTTAATGCTTATGCAGTAGAAGTACCTTATAAAATCAAAGATGTATGGATCAAAACACATTTTAAGATCATTGTTGAAAACGATATTATTCAAAATATAGAAAAGGAAAAAAATTATGGCTAAATTTGTAGGAGCGCACGTATCGGCAAGCGGGGGAGTGTTTAACGCTCCGCTCAACGCGATGGCGATCGGGGCAAAGGCGTTTGCCCTTTTTACGAAAAACCAGAAACAGTGGAGCGCAAAACCGCTTGATGACGAGACAATTGGGCTTTTTAAAGACAATCTTGCCAAAAGCGGCGTATTGCCCAAACACATCCTTCCGCACGATTCGTACCTGATCAATCTGGGGCATCCTGAAGAGGAAAAGCGGCTCAAATCGCTTGAAGCGTTCATCGATGAAACCCGTCGCTGTATGCAACTGGGATTGGATCGGCTCAATTTCCATCCGGGAAGCCATCTCAAACAGATCAGCGAAGAAGAGTGCATCGAGCGCATTGCCGGTTCGATGAACGAAACACTCAGTGTTACCGAAGGTGTCACACTCGTTCTGGAAAATACGGCGGGGCAGGGAAGCAATCTAGGATGGAAATTCGAACAGCTGGCGGCCATTATCGAGCGGATTGAGGACAAGTCACGGGTTGGCGTCTGTATCGATACCTGCCATATGTTTACGGCCGGATACGATATCCGTACCCCTGAAACCTATACACAAACGTGGAATGAATTTGATAGAATAGTCGGGTTCGGCTATCTCAAGGGGATGCATATCAACGATTCCAAACCGGATCTGGGAAGCCGTGTCGACCGGCACGATTCGATCGGAAAAGGAAAACTCGGGATTGAGCCGTTTCGGCTGATCATGAACGATCCGAGAATGGATGATATCCCATTGGTGCTCGAGACGATTGATGAGACGATCTGGGCACAGGAGATAGAACTGCTCTATTCAATGCAAGGGTAAAAAATGAAACGCATTGTATTACTTTCGGTATCGTCCGTCGGCGTTTGGGCGGGAGGATACGCCATTCCGGAGAATTCTCTCAATTCGGTGGCCCTTGGAGCCGCGTATGTGGCTAACGCACACGGTGCGGATGCCGCTTATTACAATCCGGCAGCGATGGTATTCAATGAGGATGCAAATCAGCTGGAATTGGCTGCAACGTATATCGGGCTAACGCCGATACATTATACGTCGGGAGCAATCGGGATTGATTCTAAACCCGAAAGCTTTGTCGTCCCTACGTTTCATTTTGCCTCCAAAAAACTTGGCGAATCCGGAGCTAGAGTCGGCTTGAGCGTCGTTACGCCGGTCGGATTGTCCAAGCGTTGGAACAATCCTCCGGCAGTCTATACGGCACAGGAATTTACCCTTCAGACGGTAGAGATCAACCCCTCTATGGCAGTTTCACTTTCTGATACATTGGCATTTGGAGCCGGTTTCCGGGTCATTCGCACTGACGGTACGGTTAGAGCTTCGCGAACGGGTATTTATTCGGAAACGATGGACGGCAGTGCAACCGACTACGGGTATAATTTGGCTCTGAATTACCGTCCTACTTCCAGCAGCTCCCTGGCGCTTACCTATCGCTCCAAAGTGGATTTGGACGTAGATGGGGATGCTAGCCTTTCGTTTGCGGGTAATCCGAGTTTAGGTGTGCCGGCTTTTAGCGGAAATTACGGTGCTGGCGTATCGGTACCGGTCCCCGCAACCTTGAATCTGGCGGCAGCCTATTCGTTTGATACCGGTACGACGCTTGAACTGGTGTACGGAAGAACGTATTGGTCGGCGTATGAAACCCTTGATTTCGCATTTAACCATCCTTTGGCGGAAGCGGTTTTCGGTTCTCCGAAAGCCAAACATTGGCATGACACCGACAGTTTCCGGCTGGGGTTGACGCAAAAGGCTGATCACTGGACGATCATGGGTGGAATTGCGTACGACGAGTCCCCGATTCCAAACGATACCCTCAGTTTTGAACTTCCCGATTCGGATGCCTGGATTGTTTCGACAGGATTCCGTTATCAGGTAGATGATCATTGGGACGTTGGGCTTGCGGGATTGATCGATTTCAAAAAAGATCGTTCCCTCAGCAACTCCTTTGTCGGAACCGGTGAGTTTTCCGATGCCAAGGCTTATCTTGTGACGTGCGGCATCGGATACCGGTTTTAACCATCGTGCTTAACGTCGCCACAATCAATGAAATGATAAAATCTCCCATAATAATCCGCCATGACAAGAAGCGGATACTTAGAACAGTAACAGCACTCCGTTTCGTATGAAAACGGAGATCGCTTTAAGGAACCCATTGAAATATCTGATCGACTTTTTGGAAAACAGTGCTATCGAAAAAAGCCATATATTCTCCCAACTCAAATGCAGCGCTGAAGAAGCAAAAATTCTCCAGCTGCTGACGCGAAAATTTTTGCAATCTCAAGAAGACGTTGTCGTAGCCGAATTGTTGCAAGAACTTTACGGTGCGGACGATTATTCGTTTCTGGGCCATTTCGGTGAGGTTAAAACTCTTCTTGAACTGGGCTGGATTACCCATCATTCGTTTACACCGATCAAAATCAGTGACCTCTCGCAGCTGGAACTCTACAACACTCCCGTCGCCCTTTCTCCGATTTTTATGAAGCTGCTGGAAGAAGGTTCATTAGAGATGACGCTTCCCGATATTAAACCGTATGCGGACCATCTGGAATATCTGCAGGATCAGTTTTTCCGGATCGAGCTGTATCAGAAGATGAGCGTCATCCGCCATAGCGGAAACGAACATTCTCTCGGCATCCACCGTATCCAGAAAAAACTGGATCTGCTCGAAAAACGGATCGATGAACGGATTGCCCAGACGAATAACGACGTCGTGCTGGACCGTTTTTTCAAGCAAAAAAAGCTTGAAGCCAAAGAGCAGGTTATTTTTCTCGCCCTTCTCAAAGAGGAGTACAGTGCTACGGAGGGGAACCTCCGGGAGATGAACACCTTGATCGATCTGATCAGTTTTGACGACTACGAACGGATCAAAAACCGTGCCTTGCTCGAAGACGGTTCCCGTCTGATCGGCGAAGAGGTGATCGATTACGAAGAGATGTTAAACCCTTTCGGCGGAATTTCCCGGGCGTTTTACATTGTTGATGAGGTACTTCAGTCGATCATGCACCCGCAGAAGAAAAAAAAGGTGCGTAAGCTCAAACTCGATATGCTGATCAAAGAACAGGAAATATTCGAACTGGTTGAACCGACGACGTCTCTGGATGATGTTATTTTGAATTCGTCCACCGAACAGACGCTGCACAATCTGATGCGTCAGTTGGATCGGGAAGTGATCGCACGCCTTCACGAATGGGGGATTAAAGACAAAAAAGCGGGAATCGATGCGAGAATCATTTTTTACGGTCCTCCGGGAACGGGAAAAACGCTTACCGCCCATTCGCTTGCCCGTTCGTTGAAGCGGCAGGTGCTTAGTTTTGATTGTTCGAAAATCCTCTCGATGTACGTCGGCGAATCGGAAAAAAACGTCCGAAAAATTTTCGATACGTACGCCGATCTGACCCGTCAGACCAAGACCGAACCGATTTTGCTGCTCAATGAAGCCGACCAGTTTTTATCGGCACGTTCTGCGGGAATCGGATCTTCCGCCGATCAAATGCACAACCAGATGCAAAATATTTTCCTTGAACAGATCGAAAAATTTCAGGGGATTTTGATCGCGACGACCAATCTTTTGGAGAATATCGATCAAGCGTTTTCACGCCGCTTTAACTACAAGATAGAGTTTAAAAAGCCGGATCAACAACAGCGTTTAGCCCTTTGGAAGATGAAACTTCCGCAAAACGCTCCTTACGAAAGCGGCTTTGACGTTGAAAAACTCTCGTCCTATCCGTTAACGGGGGGACAAATCAACCTTATCGTCAAGAATACGGCGTACAACGTTGCGGCACGCCGAGAGGGGGTATTTCGTCTGGACGATTTTATTGCGGAAATTCAAAAAGAGCGGCAGGGAAGTTTCGATAATGAAAAATCGATGGGATTTCTAAACCGATAATAAATAATTATTATTATTAGAACAAAGAGTATGGGTTGTTTTTTTGAAAAGTGCAGAGTATAATCGTCAAAGGTTATATAAATCTGGTATACGTTAGAGGGGGAGATTGTGATGGGATGGTTTGGAAATGATGCTCAACTAGAGCGAGAACTAGCCGATTGTAAACGTGAAATAGAGTCACTACGGGAAGAGAATCGCCGTTTGTCCGATCAGCTGAGTGAACGTGAACGCACAATGGACGAATTGAACCGTAAAGCCGATTCCAACGAAACGTCGGCGGTTATGAATTACCAGAATACACAATTGAAAAAAAATCTTGTTGACATACAAGGAAATATGGCCAAGTCCGTCGGAGCGTCCAAAGAAAATATCTCTCGATCGACGTCTTTGCTGGAAAATATCGTCGAGCTTGGACAAAAAGCTTCCGGCATCTCTGAGACGCTTGAGGGATTGAACCATCTGGCTCTCGATTCGATGGATACCGTGCAGGCATTGTCCGAACGAGCTCAGGACGTTGCCAGTATTTTGGGATTGATTAAAGACATTTCGGATCAAACCAATCTTCTCGCGCTCAACGCAGCCATTGAAGCGGCGAGGGCGGGAGAACACGGACGCGGATTCGCGGTTGTTGCGGACGAAGTACGAAAATTGGCGGATAGAACGGACAAAGCGATCAGCGAGATTCATATTTCGCTTCAATCGATGAAACAAGACGTTACCACGATCGGGGACAAATTCGAAGACATCCAACAGTCGATTGCCGAATCCAATCAGTCGATTGCCGATTTTAATAATCAGATGAACACAAATGCGCAGATGATGCGGGAGACATTTGCCAATACCGAGCACACGGCCGAGCTGGTCTTTATGAGCCTTGCCAAATTGGATCACGTTATTTGGAAAGTAAATACCTATCTTTCCGCATTGACGCAAAAAGAACAATTCGCCTTCGTAGACCATCATAACTGCCGTTTAGGAAAATGGTATTACGAAGGGGAAGGAAATCAGTATTTCCGAAAGACGCCAAGTTATTCGAAACTGGAAAATCCCCATTCTGTGGTGCACAATACTACTCACCGTATTTTCGATTTGATGCACACCGAATCGATTGGCGCGCATGCGATGCTTAAGGCCTTTGAAGACATGGAACACGCAAGTGACGGCGTCTTTTCGACGTTGGATGGTATGTTGGCCGAAAAAAATTAATTCTTCTTCACTTAGCTGCGACCCGATCGAGGGGTTGCAGTAACCTATCGTAACACATGAATGATTTTGAGTAATCGTTTCTGATAAATAACACTATTCTTCCTTTTTGCTACTTCTTTCTTCAAAACGAATTGAAGAAAATGCGTATTTTTGTTACATGACTATTTTATGTAAATAATCTTGTTACAATTTAAAACATATTAATGAAAACATGTATTATCATATGTTTCTGTAAGTGACAAGCATAAAAAAAGATAGACAAGAAAAGGGTAGGTTTAATTCTCTTTTTGTTATAGTGCAACAACTGTTTTTTTTAAAAACCGTACTTTTCTGGCTGCTTTTAGCGGTCGGAAAGGTATGCCATCACCCACGAAAAGGTCGGAACTATGGAGCATTACAATGTAGCAAATCCCTATTTTGGGGTATTTGTACTGTTTGTATTGACGTTTGGAGCATTCTATGCGACAACCGTTATTGCACGTTTAGCCAGCCGCGCATTGGCGGCCAAAAATACTGAAAAGCTTAAACTTACCGTATACGAATGCGGACCGGAAGTCACCAAGCAGCCAAACCGTATTTCGACGCAGTTCTATCTGTTTGCGTTGTTGTTTTTATTGTTTGACGTAGAAGTTGTCTTCATGTTCCCATGGGCAATCGATTTCAAACTTCTCGGATGGTTTGGATTTGCAGAGATGATGATGTTTATCCTGCTTTTGGCAATCGGATTCGTATACGCATGGAAGAAAGGGGCGCTCGAATGGCACAACATCAAGTAAATTATCTCAAAGACGGCGGTTTACCCGTCGCATTGACGACGATTGACAAAATTGTTAACTGGGGACGTTCAAATTCACTTTGGGCCCTTATGTACGGACTTGCGTGTTGCGGTATCGAAATGATGGCATCGGGTGCATCCCGTTATGACTTTGACCGTTTCGGTACGATTTTCCGTGCTTCTCCGCGTCAGGCAGAATTGATGATCGTAGCGGGTACTTTGACGAAAAAACATGCTGAGTTTATTCGGCGTCTGTACGATCAAATGACGGAACCGAAGTGGGTTATTTCGATGGGATCATGTGCCAATACCGGCGGAATGTTCAATACGTATGCAACCGTGCAGGGTGTTGACCGAGTTATCCCGGTAGATTTGTATCTTCCCGGATGTGCGCCGCGTCCGGAAACACTTCAGTATGCAGTAATGCTGCTTCAGCAGAAAATCCGCCGAGAAAGTGCGAATAAGTCACAAAAACCAAAAAGGCTGATGTAATGAGAGCGTATACACCCAAAGAGGACGTACAGAAAAAACCCTATTACACAGACCGCTACTGGGTCGCTCCTCAGGTTCCGAAATCGGATGTTGCGGAAGACCCTGTTTTCGCTGCCGATCTTGAGGCAATCAAATCGAAATTCGATGTTTTGGATGCCTATATCCAAGTCGGTCAAATGGTCGTTATGATCAATGCAGCGGATAATTTTGCCGTTTTGGAAATGATGAAAAACTCCCTTGAATATAACCAACTGACTGAACTCAGTGCGATTGACTGGCTTGCTCAGGAAGGGAAATTTGAAGTTTTCTATCAGATGCTCAGTATGAACAAACGCAAACGTGTTCGTGTTAAATGCAAAATTGCCGAAAATGAGTCGATTCAGAGCGTTGAGAAACTGTTTCGCTCTGCCGATTGGTCTGAGCGTGAAATGTACGATATGTTCGGCGTCGTCATCAACAATCATCCGTACATGAAACGGATATTGATGCCGGATGACTGGCAGGGGTATCCGTTGCGAAAAAGCTATCCGCTTCAGGGTGATGAATTTGCCCAATGGTATGAAGTTGACAAAATATTCGGAAAAGAAGCCCGCGACATCATCGGACCGGAAATCCGAGACAGCGCACGCATTGATCGGTACGATACCGAACGTTTTGCCCGTCTTGGGCATGAAGTACCGCGCGGAACGGATATTACTCAGGGTGAGCCGGAAACTCCGGTCATGTATCAGGAAGAGGGTGGCGCGTTCCTAATCGAAACTTTTAACACCCAAAAATCCGTTACGATAACCGATCGTGATCGTTAAGGACGACGTATGCAACAAACCAACCGTTTAAGACCTTTTTTTGAAAATATAACTTTTGACCGAGCAGACAATGAGATGATCCTGAATTTCGGGCCTCAGCACCCTTCTGCTCACGGTCAGCTGCGTCTGATGCTGCATCTTCAGCAAGAACAGATTACTAAAGCCCATCCGGATATCGGGTATCTCCACCGCGGTATGGAAAAGATGGCTGAAAATATGATCTATAACGAGTTCATGCCGACTACGGACCGTATGGATTATATTGCATCAAGTTCGAATAACTATGGATTTGCTTTGGCCGTTGAGAAACTGATCGGCCTTGAAGTGCCACGCCGTGCCAAAGTAATCCGAATGCTTCTTTTGGAAACCAACCGTTTGATGTCTCACCTGTTTTGGTTGGCGACGACCGCACTCGATATCGGTGCGATGACGGTGTTTTTGTTCGCATTCCGCGAACGCGAATATCTGATGGACTTGATCGAGGATTACTGCGGTGCACGTTTGACGCATGCCGCAATCCGTATCGGTGGCGTACCGTTGGATCTACCGGATAATTTTTTGGGAGATTTGCGGAAATTCCTCGATAAATTACCGGAAAATATCAAAGATTACGAAGACCTCCTTGATACTAACCGGATTTGGTTGATGCGGATGGAGAATGTCGGCGTGATTTCCAAAGAGATGGCGCAAAGCTGGGGATGTTCGGGAATTATGCTTCGCGCGTCCGGAATCGAGTGGGATATTCGTAAGGAAGAACCGTATGAATTGTACGATGAAGTTGATTTCAAAGTCCCGGTTTCCGACAAAGGGGACAACTACGCCCGTTATAAACTCTACATGGCCGAAATGCGCGAATCGGCGAAGATTTTGTATCAAGTGATCGACATGTATGAAGAAACGGTAAAAAACAACCAAACAGAATTGATGGCGCATGCGCCGCAATACATTTCGGCGCCTAAACTCGACATCATGACGCAGAACTATTCATTGATGCAGCATTTTGTACTGGTTACCCAGGGAATGCGTCCTCCGGTAGGCGAGGTCTACGTAGCCACCGAATCGCCAAAAGGGGAACTCGGGTATTACATTAACTCACAAGGTGGCGCGTATCCGTACCGTCTTAAACTTCGTGCACCATCATTCTGGCATACCGGAATTTTGACCGATATGTTGCCGGGCCATTATATTCCGGACGTTGTATCTATCATCGGGACGACCAACATCGTCTTCGGTGAAGTAGACCGTTAAGGAGAGAAACAGTGAAACGATACGATTTACGCCATCTTAAAGACGACTTTTACGGTCGCATGTCCGAAATCATTCAAAAAGAGGGGTCGACCGGCGAGGTTTTGATTTTTTTGTTTGAAATCGGAGATTTTTCAAGCGTACAAAAATCGGCTGATTTGGTTAAAGAGCTTGGGTATCAGTTAATGAATTCGTTGAAGTACAACGAAGCGGACTGGACCATAGTGGTCAAACAATAAGGATAGGTAGTGAGTAAAGTATATTTCTCCACTTGGCGGGGTGAACTGATTAACAACATCGGCAAAGTCGAAGACGAATGGGCGAATTCGGCATACAATCTCCCGGTGGAATACAATCAGCACGCTTCATCCAAAGCATTTATCGGATGGGACGGTGTAGCACTGTTTGATGCGCAAGTAGACGTTGTTCGGCTTGCGACGGAATATGCAGCACAATATCAAGTTTATTCCGAAGCGTGCGGACGATGTGCACCGGGGCGATGGGGCGGGCGAATCCTGTACGATTTGCTGGATAAAATCGCCCGTGGAGAAGGTACGAAATTTGATTTTGAGCATTTAAAAGAGGTTTCAGGTACGATGCAGGCGACCTCAAAATGTGAAATCGGGAAAACCGTTCCCAATCCGTTACTGGATCTGATGACGCATTTTGAAACTGATTTTATGGAGTGTATCGAGAAGCAAAAGCCTTCGAAGCACTACCACATGGCAGATACGAACTATATTGCAAAGATCACGGCTCCGTGTATGGATGCATGTCCGGCACACGTCGATATTCCTGCGTATATCGAAGGGGTACGGGATCTGCGTTTTGACGATTCGTTGATGGCAACACGCCAAACGATGCCACTTGCACATACCTGCGGTCGTGTCTGTCCGCATCCGTGTGAGACGGAATGCCGCCGTACGAATCTTGATGAGCCGATTTCGATCATGGAGCTTAAACGTCTGGGTGCGGATTACGAGACCGATCACGGTTTCGGATTCTTCCACCCTACTGAGCAAAAAGCCAAAATCGGCAAAAAAGTGGCAATCATCGGTGCCGGCCCTGCGGGTCTTACCGGAGCTTACTATCTGGCACTTGACGGGCTAGACGTCGATGTGTACGAAGAGCTTCCGGTCCTGGGCGGCGAAGTCGCTGTAGGGGTTCCCGAATACCGTATGCCGATCGACAAGTACAACAAGGACATCGAAGCGGTAAAAAGCTTAGGGGTAAATTTTATCACCAATACCAAAGTAAACGCCGACATGATGCGTCAGTTCGAATCCGATTACGATGCGGTTCTCGTTGCAACGGGAACCCGTATTTCGAAAAAAGTCTACTGCGATAACGAACGTCCCGAAATCCAAGGGTATTGGGGTGCGATTGACTTCCTGGATAAAATCAATCTTGAAGTCAAATACGGCATCATGGTTGAAGAAGCGGACCAAAAACGGCATATGCTTCCGACAAACTGGGTTGATCTAACCGGGAAAACGCTAGTCTGCGTCGGGGGAGGTTTTACCTCGATGGACGTTGTTCGCTGCGCGATCCGCGGCGGAGCAAAAAAAGTTGTAATGCTCTATCGTCGGGATGAAGCGACAATCATCAAAAATACGACGTACGAAGAGTACCATGAAGCGGTGGAAGAGGGAGTAGAGTTTATTTTCCATTCCGCGGTAGCCAAAATGAATGATGAAAACGATGTACTTAAGTCGTTGACCGTGGATCGTTTCGAACTTGTTCCCGATCCGAACGGCGGGCGTCCGCAACTTCAAAAAGTGGAAGGGGCATCGTTTGATATTGAATGCGATTATTTGATACCGGCCGTTTCACAAAGTGCCGATCTCAAACTCCTTCCGAGCGAATGGGAAATCGAAATGACCTCCTGGGCAACGATCAAAACGAACGGTAAGGACTATATGACGTCGCGGAAAGGTATTTTTGCCGCGGGTGACTGCGAATACGGTCCAATGACGATCGTCAATGCCGTCGGACAGGCAAAACGGGCAGCATCGGTCATTACCCGTTACGTCCAAACGGGTGAGATTACGTTGAACGATGATGAGATTATGGAAGATCATCTTCGCAAACTCAAGGTCTATAACAAAAAAGAGAAAATCCAAGGATGGCTTCCGGGATTGCCGCGTCAACACAGTGAAGTACTCACCGTTGATGAACGCAAAGACAATAACCGGGAAGTTAAATACGGATTCACACAGGAAGAAGCATTGAGCGAAGCAGACCGCTGTATGCGTTGTTATTACATTGCGATGGTCGCACAATAAGGAGAGGGGATGATCAACTTTACGATTAACGGTCAGCCCGTAACGGCGCAAAAAGGGGAAACGATTCTTCAGGCGGCACGGAAAGCGGGGTTTTATATTCCGACAATGTGTTATCTTGAAAAAACGACCCCTTGTGCATCATGCCGTTTATGCGTCGTGGAAACCGACAAAACCGACGGATTCGTCCTTAGCTGTCAGACTCCTCCGACGGAAGGGCTGTCGGTGACGATCGATTCGGAGACACTAAAAGCAGAACGCACGAATATCATGAGAATGTACGACGTAAACCATCCTTTGGAATGCGGCGTATGCGATAAATCAGGTGCCTGCGATCTTCAGAACAAAACGCTTGAATTCGGTGTAGACCGTCAATTGTTCAGTGCGAAAGAACAACAACGTTCTATCGAGCACTGGGGGTTGATCAACTACGATCCGTCATTATGTATTTTATGCGAAAAATGTGTGCACGTCTGTAACGAAATTATCGGGGATGATGCCATTACTTTGCAATTTGGCGGTTATAAATCGTCGGTTGTTCCTAAAAACAGCGAGGCATTGGATTGTACGTTTTGCGGAGAGTGTATTGCGGTTTGTCCGGTAGGGGCATTGGTGAGTTCTGATTTTCAATACAGTGCCAATGCTTGGGAAATGTCACAGGTACCGGCTACATGCGTTCATTGTTCTGCCGGGTGTTCGCTGATGTATGAAATCCGCCACACCTCAAATTCTATAGGTGCCACACCGAAAATCTATCGGGTTACAAACGATTTCGAATATACCACGTTGTGCGGTGCCGGACGTTTCGGTTTTGATTTTGATATCGAGGGTATAAAAGATACGGCAGAATTCGCCAAAGCGGTTGCAGCCTTTAAACAAGCCGGTGCCGTTCGGTTCAACTCAATGATCACGAACGAAGAAGCGATGATACTAAAA
Organism: Sulfuricurvum sp.; assembly: GCA_050178755.1. Lineage (GTDB taxonomy): Bacteria > Campylobacterota > Campylobacteria > Campylobacterales > Sulfurimonadaceae > Sulfuricurvum. The sequence continues at coordinate 31,334 of JBFXFU010000016.1, forward strand.
CGTTTGAAAGAAACATTCGGATTCAAATTGTTTAACGAAGAGGCTCGAAACTATCAAAAATTCATGAATGCATTTGGTTCGGTCAGCGGGAAAAAAGCTTTTTCGGGATCATTGGAAGCGATACGACAAAGCGATGGGATTATCGTACTCGGAGGACGTATTAGTACGGACAATCCGGCCGTACGGTATGCGGTGACGACGGCAGCGCGCCATAATGGGGCCAAAGTGGTCTATATGCATCCGTTAGAAGATGCATTGCTGCAAAACGTCGTCACCCAATTCGTCAAATACGAAGTCGGTACGGAAGAAGGCGTCTCGGCGATGCTGGTAAAAACGCTGATAGGCGACAACAATCTGGATGAAGAAGAACAAAGATTTTTCGAAGGTCTGGATGAAGGGTACCTGTGCGCGGAAAGCAACGTGGGGGATGAAGAATTCACCCGTATCGCACAAAGCATGAAGCGTTTGAAACGCAAAACACTTATCGTCGGTTCCGATGTTTTGGCTCATAAACGCTCTGAAAACATTGCGAAACTGTTGGCACTTTTAGAAGCTGAAAGTGATTTTTCTGTGATTGTAGTTGCTACCAACGTTAACACGGTTGGCGTTTCTTTAATCTGTAATTTGGATAAAGAAGAGGCAGGGGCGTTTACGGTTGGCTATAATGCGCACGGAGATTATGTTATAGCATCGTCGAATGAAGCCGATTTCAGAGTGCCTTCTCTCAATCAGCAGGAAGGGAGTTTTGTCAATATTGATTATCAGCTCCTTCCAACGAATGTTGCGGTACCATTTAGCGGGTATAACTTAAACGACATTGCGAATGCCCTCGGCTTGGATGCAGAGTATACGATCGATTATACGACAAAACTTCCGGTGGAGGAAGGGTTCAAATCAACGCAATTTGATGATTTGGGGAATTTTTACGGACCGTTGGGAGAAGACAAGCGCGGATATATGCTTGATAATGTTGATGTTGCTACGGATGGGGAAATCGAAGAGATTGACGATCTTCCGGAATTTAACGGAACCGTTATGTACCGGTGCAATCCTGTCAACCAATTCAATTTTTATACCGCACGTACCAAGCAACTTGAAGACTCTCCGCAGGTGAGAGGATCGGCGCAGTTTGCCGCAGCAGCCAAAATTGCTGATGGCGATCGAATCCGTATCGAATTCATGAATGGCGCAGAAGAGCGCGTTTTTGTCCAAGATGCCGATTTGAAAGGTACGGTTGCTCTTGTACCCGATTATGATACACCGTTTGGTGGAATGAATGGACACTATCGTTTTGAAAAGGTAAAGATTATGAAAATGGGAAGTGAATCATGAGTGAAATCACGATTACCATAGACGGCCGTGAGGTTAAAACTCAAGAAGGCGAATATATACTTAATGCCGCGCGGGCAAACGGAATTTTTATTCCGGCAATTTGTTATTTGACACGGTGTTCTCCGACATTGGCATGTCGTATATGTCTGGTTGAAGCGGATGGCAAACAGGTCTATGCGTGTAATGCGAAAGCAAAAGACGGCATGTCCGTCGCAACGACGACGACGAACATTGAACAAGAACGCCGTGCTATCATGGAAGTATACGACGTAAACCATCCGCTTGAATGTGGCGTTTGCGATCAGTCCGGTGAGTGTGAACTTCAAAATTATACGTTGGAGATCGGTGTCGATTCTCAAACCTATGCTATCAAAGATACGCATAAACCGGCACAAGATTGGGGATTCATTCACTATGATCCTGCTTTGTGTATCATGTGTGAACGTTGTATTACCGTTTGTAAAGACATGATTGGGGATGCTGCACTCAAAACGACAGCTCGCGGCAGTGAAGCGATTGAAGCGACGTTCAAGGAAACAATGCCTAAAGACGCTTATGCGATGTGGAATAAACTGAATAAATCATTGATTGCGCCAAACGGAGGCGATAAACTTGATTGTACCAATTGCGGAGAATGCTCTGCGGTATGTCCGGTTGGTGCTTTGGTCAGTTCGGATTACCAATATACTTCGAATGCTTGGGAACATCAGCAGATTCCGGCAACGTGTGCGCATTGTTCGGCAGGATGCCAAATCAGCTACGATATTAAACACACCAGTATCGCTAACCCGGATGCCAAAATTTATCGCGTTAAAAATGAATGGAACTATGTTTCATTATGTGGAGCGGGGCGCTACGGATACGATTTTGAAAACCGTGTGTCAGAGAAAAATGAAACCGCTTTTGCCGCTGCGGTTAGCGCTTTCGCTAAAGCCGACACCATCGCCTTTACGTCGACGATCACCAACGAAGAAGCGTTGATTTTACAAAAACTGAAAGAATTACGCGGTTATCGCCTTGTGAATGAAGAAGCTAGGGTTTTCAAAAACTTTCTTAAAGAATATTCGACCATCAGCGGTAAATCGTTGTACGGCGGTGATCTTGGAAAAGTGCACGCTTCCGATTTTGTCGTATCGATCGGCAGCGCGCTCAAAACGGACAATCCTAATGCGCGCTTTGCGATGAACAACGCTTTGTCGATGAATAAAGGCGCAGGACTTTATTTCCACCCGATAAAAGATCCTGTGATTGCCGATATGTCGAAAAACCTTATGCAGATCAACCATGCGCCGATGATGGAAGAAGCGGTTTTGTATTTGATGCTGGATTTGTTCGGCGATACAACGGCAATGCCTTCGGCCACGGTCGATTATCTCGCAACGTTCCATTCGAAGAAAACCGTGACGGTAGAAGAGACGGTGGATGAAAAAGTTACGGAAACCGTGACGAAAATGGTTGTAAACGAAGAGACGGGTGCAGAAGAAGAGAAAACGGAAGAAGTAACAAAAACAGTCAAGAAAAAAGTGAGCAAAGAGGTAGAAGTCGATGAAAACGCACTTCTTTCTTTGGTTGGCGCACCGGCTAATTTTACGGATACGCTGACGAAATATCTGGCCAAAAAAGAGAGTTTTTCTTTGATGGTCGGACCGGATCTGTACACGCATCCGAATGCGGCAAATTGTGCCCGCCTCGTGGCACTGATTGAAAAATATACCAAATTCAGCGTGACGATGATTCCGAACCTTTCTAACACGCTCGGAGCGGCTTTGATCTGCGATCTTGACGAAAGTGCCGGCGAGTATACCGTCGGTTACAACGTAAAAGGCGATTTCACGTTGAGCGCTCTTGGGAACGGTGATTTGGATATGCCGGCATTGAACCAACAAGAAGGGACATTGACCGGAATTGACAAAAGGGTCAACCCGACCAATGCCGCTTTGGAATATAAAGGTTACATCCTTAACGACGTCGCAAACGCACTGGGTATGAATGCACGCCTTACCGTCGACTATACCAAGCAATTGCCGGAACATGCAGGATTTAAAGCACTCGATTTCGACAGCTTGCCGAACCATTATACGAATGCGGGCGAAGAAGTCCGCGGCTACCTTCTTGATGCGTTGGATGTAGAGATGAACGGTGATGAAAGCGTTGCCCCGTTTGACCCGTCCGCAGCGATGAATGAGGCGGCGGTTTATCTGGCAAATCCGGTGCTTCAATTTAGCCCGTTCACGGCAAAAGCGCATCAACTTTCGGCGAAAGGCGGTTTATACGCATCCAAAGGATATATGGATGCAAACGGAATCAACGAAGGTGATCGCGTCAGCATCAAAACGGCTGGCGGCGAGTTAATACTCAATGTAATTTTGGATGGAAAAATGGAAGGGGGTACGCCGTATCTTCCGACATTTGACAGCGAAATTAACTCCGAAGCACTCTTTAACGGTTACCGTTTCGCGTGCGTATCAATTCAAAAGGTGTAAAGCATGGATGTAGCATTCATTGTCGAAACGATGATCAAAATCGTTGTTATTTTACTAATCTTTTCTGCGCTTGCCGGATTCGGTACCTATTTCGAGCGTAAAGTGTTGGCGTTTATGCAGCGTCGTTTAGGGCCGATGCACGTCGGGCCTTATGGTTTATTGCAAATTGCTGCCGACGGTATCAAACTTTTTACAAAAGAAGATATCGTTCCGCAAAACGTTGTTAAACCGATTTTTAAAATCGCTCCGGTAGTGACGGCGGCGACCGCATTTATGGCGGCGGCGGCGATCCCTTTCTGGCCTCAGTTCAGTGCATTCGGATATACAGTGCATCCGATCGTAGCGGACATTAACGTCGGGATCTTGTACGTATTGGGAGTCATGGCGATTGGACTGTACGGTCCGCTGTTGGGCGGTATGGCGTCGGCAAATAAATGGTCATTGATTTCAGCCGCACGGAGTGCCGCTATTTTCATCTCTTACGAAGTCGTAACCGGTTTGTCTTTGCTTGCACCTTTGATGATGGTCGGATCGCTCTCTTTGATCGATATCAACAATTATCAAACAGGGGGAATCACCCACTGGATCGTATGGTCTCAGCCGGTTGCGTTTATCCTGTTCTGGATCGCCGCATTTGCTGAAACCGGCCGTACGCCGTTCCACTTGGTTGCAAACGATCACGAAATCATTGACGGTTTCGGTACCGAATATTCGGGTATGCGTTGGGGTCTGTTTTTCATCGGTGAATACGCCAATATGTTTTTTATCTCTTTCGTTATCTCGATCATCTTTTTGGGCGGATTCGGAGACGGTACGATCGCCGGTGCGATTCAACTGATTTTAAAAGTTGCATTTTTCTTTTTCTTTTTCCTGTGGACGCGTGCCGCATGGCCGGATGTCCGGCCTGACCAGCTTATGTGGCTATGTTGGAAAGTATTAATGCCGATTGCAGTGATCAACGTCGTTGTAACCGGTATTGTAATGATGTTCTAAGGAGGGTAAGCGATGCATCATGTAGAAGAGACGTTTCAAGACCGCAACGTGAGCGAAAACAGCGCTTACTACTATGTTGATATTGAAGCGTATCCGCAAAGCGGATGGGATAAGTTTAAACAGGTTGTCAAACGGGCATTCCGCGGAGAGCTGTTTGTTGGCTTGTGGGTTGTTATGCGTGAAATGATCAAATTTGATATCCACACGGTTCAATATCCGAAGGAAAAACTTCCGATCGGGCCGCGTTATCGTGCGGTTCATAAACTGCTTCGCTTGTGGGAGTCAGGATACGAGCGTTGTATCGGCTGTGGACTGTGCGAAAAGATTTGTATTTCCGATTGTATTCGCATGGATACGCGCATTGATGAAAACAGCCGTAAGGAAGTCACGGAATACAGCATCAATCTTGGACGTTGTATTTTTTGCGGATATTGTGCAGAGGTGTGCCCGGAACTGGCCATTGTACACGGACCGCGTTACGAAAATGCATCGGAACAGCGAGCCCATTTTGTTATCAAAGACGATATGCTCACTCCGTTGGATCTGTTGAAAGCGGACGCACAGTCGGAGTATCCGGGATTCGGTTCGATTACCCCACATGAGGACGAGCGCGTCAAAAAGACGCCGCTTGCCTATTAAGGAGTTTATGAATGTTTGAAGCGGTTGCTTTTTATCTCTTTGCATTGCTGACGGTCGTAATGTTCTCTATTACGGTTCTGACCAGTCAGGCGTTATACGCACTGACGGCTATGGCAGCGGGTATGATTTTTATTTCGGCATTCTTTTTCATCCTGGGTGCCGATTTTCTGGGAGCGATTCAGATCATCGTCTACACCGGCGCGGTAATGTCGTTGTACGCGTTTGGTATGATGTTTTTCGATACGACGCGCAGCGTTGAAGAAAAACGGACGAGTCCGCGCATCGTGTTCGCGCTGGGTATTCTATCGGCGATTTTGGTTGTCGCTATTTTTGTTGCACCGATCGTCTCAACCAATATCGAGGCGCTTTATCCAATGAATGCCGCAATGGGGAATTCTCAGGCAGTAGGAATGGTACTATTTACGAAGTACCTTGTACCGTTTGAGGTTGCGGCCGTTATGCTTTTGGTGGCTATGATCGCGGGTATCGTCTTGGCCGGTAAGAAAATGGACAAATCGTTGACGTTGATGGCAGAAGAAGAGATTGTACTGTCAAAAACTTCACATGATGAACACACACACAGCGGGGGACACTGATGGAAATTACATTAACCCATTACCTCATTCTATCGGCTTTGCTGTTCGCAATCGGCCTGATAGGTGTTATGAGACGTAAGAATCTTCTGATGCTATTTATGGCGACGGAAATTTTGCTGAATGCGACGAATATCGCTTTTGCCGCGATATCTCATTATATCGGTGATCTGAGCGGTCAAATGTTCGCTTTTTTCATTATCGCGATTGCAGCGTCGGAAGTAGCGGTTGGTCTCGGTCTGCTGATCGTATGGTTTAAACGTACCGGTAAGATCGATCTTGATCAAATGACATCAATGCGAGGGTAGTCCATGGAACTATATTTATACATTGCGCTTTTTGCACCGTTGACAGGTTCCCTGTTTGCTGCGTTGTTCGGTGCATCACCTAAGACATACATTACGGGTTACGTAACGTCAGGATTGTTGTTTACTTCTTTCGTTAGCAGTGCGATACTTCTTAGTTATGTTTTGGGCGGTCATACGGTACATGTTGAATTGATGACATGGATGGCAACGGGTGATTTATACATTCCGTTCGGATTTGTCGTCGATCAGGTTAGCGTCGTGATGATGATGGTTGTGACGATCGTTTCAACCGTCGTTCACGTATATTCGATCGGGTATATGGATCACGATAAAAGTTTTAATCGTTTCTTCTCATGGCTTTCGGCTTTCGTTTTCTCAATGTTGGTCCTGGTTATGAGCGATAACTTTGCCGGATTGTTTATCGGTTGGGAAGGGGTAGGTCTTTGTTCTTGGGGACTCATCGGTTTCTGGTACCATAAAGAATCGGCTACGTGGGCCGCTAACGAAGCGTTTATCATGAACCGTATCGCGGACTTGGGAATGCTTATCGGTCTTTTCTTGCTGTACTGGAATGTCGGTTCATTGCAATACGATGTCGTATTTGCTGAAATCGACAAACTTTCGGTATCGGTAATTACATGGATCGGTATATTTCTCTTTATCGGGGCAATGGGTAAATCGGCACAGTTCCCATTACATACCTGGCTTGCGGATGCAATGGAAGGTCCGACCCCGGTTTCCGCGTTGATCCATGCCGCAACCATGGTTACAGCAGGTGTTTATCTGGTTGTCCGTTCAAATCCGATTTATGATTTGATTCCGAACGTCGGGTATTTCATTGCTTCTCTGGGTGCCTTTGTCGCAATGTTTGCTGCGACGATGGCACTTGTAAACCGTGATATGAAACGCATTATTGCGTATTCGACCCTTTCACAGTTAGGATACATGTTTGTAGCCGCAGGACTCGGGGCATACTGGGTTGCATTATTCCATTTGATGGCACACGCTTTCTTTAAAGCATTGTTGTTCTTGGGTGCGGGTAATGTCATGCACGCGATGCACGATGAATTGGATCCGTTTAAAATGGGTGGTTTGCGTAAAGTAATGAAAGGGACTTTCATTATGATGACCGTTGCATCGGTCGCACTTGCCGGGATCTATCCGTTGGCCGGTTTCTTCTCGAAAGATTTGATTTTGGAAGTGGCATTTGTAGAACATCATTATGTTCTGTATTCCGTATTGTTGATTACGGCTGGATTGACGGCATTTTATTCGTTCCGTCTGGTTGCACTTATCTTCCACGGAGAAGATCGTTATACATTGTTCGGTATTCATCCGCATGAAGCGTATAAATTTATGCTGGTGGCCATGAGCCCGTTGTTGATCCTGGCCGTTATCGCCGGATCGTTTAAAATGACGTATTATCAATTGGTTACCAGTCTTCTGCCAGGAGGTCTTTACCACGTTCATAATGTTGCAGCGTATTGGATCATGACCATCGGAACGCAGATTTTCGTTATCTTGGCTATTTTGTTCGCATACAAAAAATATTCTAACTGGAGTTCGGTCCCGGACGGATCTTCAGCAATGGAGAAAAGCTTTATCTATCGGTTGCTCTACAATCAGTATTACATTCCAAAAATGTACGACGAAATTTTTGCAAAACCGTATTACGAATTATCAAAAATTGCGTGGAAAGACTTCGATTTGAAAATTGTGGATGCGACCGTTGATGCGATTGCCAACACGATTTATAAAACGGGTGAAAATACACGTGACATTCAAAACGGTAATCTGTCATCAATGCTACGTTGGATGGTTTTCGGTTTGGTTGTTTTGCTTGCGCTAGCTGTTGCCTTTACCGTTGGTTACAACGCAGTCGGCGCTTAAGGAGAGGTAATGTTGGATCACATTTTATCGATTTTGATTTTTTTCCCGGCCTTGGCGGGTTTGCTCGGTTTCGTCGTGTCGAAAGAGAGCATTCGCGCTTACGGTATAACCGTAGCGGCTATTGAGTTTGTTCTATCGCTGTGGTTGTGGCATTCGTATGACCCAACGGTATCGGGTATGCAGTTCATGGAAGCCCTTCCGTTAATTCCGATGTACGGGATTAATTACCTGTTGGGAGTGGATGGAATATCGCTCTTTATCGTCATTTTGTCCACTTTCTTTACGATGATCGGTATTGCGTCATTGACGGAAACACGTCGTGTTAAAGACATGATTATTACCCTGTTGTTCCTTGAAATGACGATGGTCGGCGTATTCGTTGCGCTGGACGCTATCCTTTTCTATGTATTCTGGGAACTTTCTTTGGTACCGATGCTTTACATCATTGGAGCATGGGGTGGACCGCTTCGTATTTATGCGTCGGTCAAATTTTTCCTTTATACCTTTACAGGGTCGTTGGTGATGCTTGTCGGTATGCTTTTCATGGCGTACTTTTACTATCAGGCAACCGGATCATGGAGTTTCTCACTCTTGGAGTGGTACCGTTTGATTCTCCCGGAAAACTTCCAAATGTGGTTGTTTGCAGCATTCTTTCTTGGTTTCGCCATCAAAGTGCCAATGTTTCCTTTTCACACGTGGCTTCCTTATGCGCACGGTCAGGCTCCGACGATTGGTTCGGTGATTCTTGCGGCGATTTTGCTTAAAATGGGAACGTACGCGTTTGTCCGTTTTTCACTTCCGTTGTTCCCGGATGCATCGGTTGCGTACATGTTCCCGATAGCGGTCATTTCGATTATCATGATTATCTATACGGCTATGGTTGCGTATGCCCAAGAAGATATCAAGCAAGTTGTCGCTTACAGTTCAATTTCCCATATGGGTGTCATTGTCCTTGGTACGTTTGCATTGACGGTAGAAGGGGTTAGCGGTTCGGTTTTCCTGATGATCGGTCACGGTGTCGTATCGGGTGCCCTGTTCCTTTTGGTCGGCGTGATCTACGATCGCCGTCATACAAAATTGATGAGTGAATTCGGCGGTCTTGCGTCCGTAATGCCGCGTTATGCGACAATTTTCGGAATCATGATGATGGCGTCGGTCGGTTTACCGCTCACCATCAATTTCGTAGGTGAGTTTTTGAGCCTTCTCGGTTTTTACAAACAGTCACATTCTTTTACGCTGGTAGCCGGGACGGCAATTATCGTCGGTGCGGTTTATATGCTTTCTGCGTATAAAAAAGCATTTTTCGGTCAAGTGACGAAAGAAGAGAATAAAACGCTTAAAGACGTAAATAAAGTAGAACTCGTAGGATTAATCCCTTTGGTAATCGTTGCAGTATGGCTCGGTGTCTATCCTAAACCGGTTCTAGAACCGATCAATAACAGCGTAGAAGCGGTCATTCAATTGATGCACGACAAAGCTCTTAGCCCGGAAGCAAAAGAGCGTATCCCTGATCTGTCCGGATCAAACGGGATTACTACACTCCAGGAGGCGCACTAATGTTAGAGACGTTAAATGTTTCACTCGCGTCGTTGAATATTACTACGCTTGCTCCAATGCTCATTGCAGTGGTTGGAGCGTTGACAATCCTTGTGATCGATTTGGCCAAAGAGGGTTTACACAAGTCGTTGTACGTCATGATCAGTTTGCTGTTCATGTTGCTCGATTTAGGAGCGTTGATCGATTTCGGCGGCGTTTTCTTGACGAACGGCACGGTTCTCGGTTTCTTTGACGTTATGCTGATGGACGGTATCGCCATTTTGTCCCAAATCATTATCGTGGTTGGTTCAATGTTGTTCTTGCCGTTGGCATTGACCTCAAAACGGTTTCACGAATATAATTATCCTGAATATTTTGCCCTTTTCTTGTTTATGATTGCAGGGTTTCAGTTTATGGTGGCAACCGATAATCTGATCCAGATTTTTGTCGGCTTGGAAACCGCATCGTTGGCATTGTATACCCTCATTGCCTTGCATAACCGTTCAAAATCATTTGAAGCGGCTGTAAAATATTTCACGATGGGTGCGCTTGCCGCGGGATTCTATGCATTTGGGTCGATGATTCTCTATGCGATCACGGGATCGGTCGAAATCAACCAGATCGCTTCTATCCTGGCGGAAAGTCATTACGCCAATATCGGATTTGTGTTGATCGCAATCGTCTTTATGATTGCATCGTTCGGTTTTAAATTGTCAATGGTACCTTTTCATACATGGACTCCGGACGTGTACGAAGGTTCATCTGCCGCTTTGGCGGGATACATGTCTATCGTTCCGAAAATTGCCGCATTTGTGGTGGCGATGCGTCTTTTTGAATTCCTGACGCACAGCGGTGTAGCATGGTTACAGATTATTCTCTATATTGGAGTAGTCGTTACCATGACCGCCTCGAATATTTGGGCATTGGTTCAAACGGATGTCAAACGGATGTTGGCCTATAGCTCGATTTCACACGCAGGGTTTGTCATGGCGGCAATCCTCATCGGAACTACGCAGTCTAACAGTGGTTTATTCCTCTATTGGACTCTGTTTAGCTTTACCAACCTGGGTGCCTTTACCATGTTGTGGGTAAATCGCCAGAAAAATCTCATTCCGGGGCAAAGTTCGGACCACCCGTACGAAAAGTTTGCCGGTATGATTCGTACAATGCCGATGGCAGCCGTCATGATGGGATTGTTCATGCTTTCACTGGCAGGTATTCCTCCGTTCGGTATGTTCTGGGGTAAAATGTATTTGATCGGATCGGCCGTAAGCGGCGGATACACCGTATTGGCGCTGATTATGGCGTTGAACTCGGCGATTGCCGGATACTATTATCTTAAACTCATCGTTTTCATGTTTATGAAAGAACCGATGGTCGGATATGAAAAATACTATTTTATGAATGCGTCGCTTTCGCTTAAAACGATTATCGGAATTGCCGCGATCGGAACTATTTTTGCGGTAATTGCCGTTAATCCTCTCTTGGAAGTTATTACCCTCTTCGTGTATAATAGCGGCTATTAAGCCAATACAGGGAGAAGACGTTTGAGACAATGGATAGCTCTGTGTCTTCTTCCCGTAATAGCCTGCGGAATGGAACTTTCCATTCAAAGCGGCAAAGAAGAAGGTGAACGTTACAGTATTCTTCATCTTCAAAACGAGTTTTCTTTTGAATGTTCGGCGCAACGAAATGAATTCGGTGAAGAAAAAGCCGTCTCATGTGTTTTTCCATCTTCCCCAAAACATGGGTTTTCCCCGATAGACAATCCTTTTTTTTCCGTTAAAGGGAACGTATCCGATAAAGGGTACGCCATTACGGTCACTCCGAAGTCAAAACTGAAACTGATACCTCTGGTTTTTGATCTGGCGCGTGAAGCCCAGAGTTATCAGCTTCCCTTTAAATCGGCCAAGCACTGGATCGTTGTCGGATACAGCGGTACACTCCCTTTAATCGCATCAACTCCCGCTTCGCAGACTGCCATCAATTTTCCGGTTAAAATTGAGAAGAATATCAATCCCTACGTCGGAGGACTCGATTTAAAAGGAAATCCGATCAAAATCGCACGGATTCAAGACGTGACCGATTATATGGAGATGAAAAAAGCGTATCAGGCTAAAGATTACGACAAAGTACTTGATTTGGCCGATAATACATTGAAGCATTATCCCAAAACAATATTCAAAAATGAATTGATGTTGTATCAGATTCGTGCATTGCATGAAAAAGGGGAATATGAACAGGTTATTGATTTGGCCAAACGCTTTATCCGCGATTATTCTTCGGATGCCAACATCGCTGAAATCCTGACGTATACCGCCAACGCATACAGTAAAATCGGTCAATTGATGGACGCGGATTATTATTTTGACCGTCTGTTTGACGAACAGAGTGATTCCCCTTTCGCATCGCAGGGGATGATATACAAAGCGCAACAACTCGAAGCATCCGGAACTCCAAGCCGCGCAAAAGAGTATTATCAAAAAGCTCTTGCTAATACCAAAGATGTTGCTATCGCTTCCCAAGCTGCGTTCAGCCTTGCTAGAATGGAATTAGAGAGCGGAAATACGGCTCAGGCAAAACGCTATATTGAAAAAATATCGTCGGCGAATCCGAATTATTTTAATGAAGTGCGTCCAAACGCAATGGAAATGATTACGACGTTTGAAGATCGAAATGAATCCAAAACGGCATCGCGCATTACCGAAGCTTTGTTGAACAAAACTGAAAAGAAAACCCCCGATCATGAGCTGATGCTTAAAAATCTCGGTATGCAGCTTGCGGAAGCTCAGAAACGGGACGAAGCGCTTAAACGGTTCAATGAATATCTTTCGACGTATAAATACGGTGAGTACGTTGATGAAGTGCGACGTGCAAAAGACGGATTATTTTTTGACGGCGACGACAAAAACGTGAGCGAGCAGTTAAAACATTATGACGATTTGATCAGCCGTTACGGAGAAGACTCGGTCGGGCATAAAGCGTTGTATAAAAAAGCCGAATTGCTCTTCAAGGAGAAGCGTTACAAAGAGGTTTTGACACTCGAAGAAGAACTTTACAGACTTGACAGCGCGCAGTATCCCAACACGACGCAGATGATTACACAAAGTGCCATCGGTATTGAAAAACAGTACCTGAAAGAGGGAAAATGCAACGACGCGATGTCAATGCAAAAAATGTATAAAATACGATTGATGAGCGAATGGGACGGTTTGATGTTTGAATGTGCCATCAAAACAACGCAGTACCCGTTGGCCAAAAGAATTGCGCAATCGCATTTAAAGTCGAAAGTGATTGATGAACGCCAATTGTGGCTCTTTCGGATGATTATGACGCAGTTCGGGTTGGGAGAATACAAAGAGGCTTTGAAAGGGGGAGAAGAATTGGTATCCCTGCTTGAATCCCAGCCCAATCCTAAATTGAATGATATTTACCGGACGATGTACGACGCTTCACAAAGATCGGGCGACGCTATGGGGATGATCCGGTATATCAAATCAATCGAAAAAGTCTTTCCGAATGACTTTAAAGACATCGAACGGTATACCCAAATGGTGAGCCTCGGGCTCAAACAAAAAGATGAAAACATAGTACGCAACTACGCACAAAAAGTCATAGCGCTTCAGGGACGGACGAAAACCTATACCCAGACGCCGTTTATCGAGTTCACTCTGGTACAGTCGTATCAGAATCTTGGTGACGACGCCAAAGCATTGGAGGTATTGAAAACACTCAATGGACGCAAATTAAGTGCCGAACAGCGATCCCGTCAACAGTATCTGATAGGGGCCGTTTTGCAAAAAATGGGAAAAATAACCGATGCCAAATCCGCTTTTAATGCGAGTATAAAAGCCGATGCCGCATCCGCATGGGGCAAACTCGCCAAAGATGCCTTAGGACTCTTGTAAATAACAGGTCACAGCATCAAAGAGTTCGTCGGCGGTACCGGTTTCTACCGTGTTGAATTGGGTTGCGTTAAACGTCTGTTGGCGTTTGGCCAACTGGGACGTATGGGTGGTAACCGCTTCGATAAGCTGGGTGCGGGAATATTTCCCATCCAGATAATCAAGAGTCTCGATAATGCCGATCGCTTTCATGCTGTTGGGAGAACGCCCATAGAGGCGCTCGAGTTCGGCGACTTCGTCGATTAATCCTGATTTGACCATTTTATGGGTGCGAAGAGAAATTCTCTCGCGTAAAAGTGAGCGTTCGGGACGAATTTCAAAAACAGGGCACTCGGTCAAAACTGGTTTGGGAGGGTGATTTTGGAACCACAAGGCGGGAGGAAGTCCCGTTGCGCAAAAAATCAATGCCATTTTTTCAATCCGGTAGGCATCGGTAGGGTGAATTTTAGCCATAGAAACCGGATCGTTGTCGTAGAGAGTGCGATAAGCGAGGGGAAGGTCCTGCAGCATAAGACGGGTTTTCAGGAGAGTTTCCGGTGTGTAGGCGGGTACTTCGGAAAGCCCTTCAAGCATACTTTTCAAATAAAAACTGCTTCCGCCGACGATGATCAGATGGCGCTCTTCGAGACGACATTGTTCCCTGGCACGGTAATATTCGTCAATAAACGTCATAACACTGGCCGGTTGATCAGGAGATAGGCGATCAATTCCGAAATGGGGGACTGTAGCCAATTCTTCTTTTGTCGGTTTGGCCGAAGCAATATCGATACCCCGGTAAATACTCAAAGAATCGATAGAGAGGATATTGGCATTGTGTCGGCATGCAAGAGAGAGGGCAAGATCGCTTTTTCCCGATGCGGTCGATCCGATAATGGCTACGGTTTTCATGAGGGAATTATACGAAAGAGGGACTTTTGATCTCCTGCAGCAAGATAAATTACGATAAAATTGGATTTTTACGATTTAGTACATGGATGAAAGGATGCAGCGGTGAAACGACTGGCCAAAAAAATAGAGGATTTTAACGAGCTGGTGATGTTTCAGCACAGTGTGTTTTCTTTGCCGTTTATTTTTATCGCGATGATTGTTGCCGCGAACGGATGGTTCGGGACAAAGTTGTTGATTCTGGGGACGTTTTCGGCCATTAGTGCCCGGAATGCGGCGATGGGATTTAATCGTTACGTAGACCGCGCATTTGATCGCCAAAATCCGCGTACGGCCGGAAGGCCGAGCGTAGACGGGCGATTGGGCGGAACGTCGATCGCATTGTTTACCCTGATTAACGCCATGGTTTTTATTGCCGTTGCCTATTTGATTAATGATTTGGCTTTTTATCTCAGCGGTCCGATCTTGCTGGTGTTGTTGAGCTATTCGTATTTCAAACGCTTCAGCGCGTTGGCGCATATTATCCTCGGAATATCACTCGGGTTAGCACCCATTGCCGGTGCTATCGCCGTATTGGGAAGTATACCGGCATGGTCGTTGTGGCTGAGTGCAGGGGTTGTCTTTTGGGTTGCGGGATTTGACCTGCTTTATTCGTTGCAAGATATCGAATTTGACAAAGAACATGGGCTGCATTCGGTCCCGTCGCGTTTTGGCAGTGCAATGACGATGAAAATATCGGCTTTCTTTCATGTGTTAACGATCGGTTTGTGGAGCGCGTTCGTCCATGAAGCGCAATTGGGATTGTTTGCGGTAGCAGCCGTTATCTGCTCAGCCGCAATGCTCGGATACGAACACTATCTGGTTCGGCTCGATTTTACGAAAATTGACCGGGCATTTTTTACCGTTAACGGGTATTTGGGTTTTATATTTATAGGACTGATCATTATGGATAAGGTGAGTGCATGAATACCGTACGTCTGGTACCTGCTCCGATCAATCTCGTGTATGAGGAAGTAGGTTCAAACCGTGAAGTGTTTGAAAGGGAATTTCATAAGTTGAGCGAATCGGATGAAGACCCGATCGGTCAATGGGTCAAATTGGCCAAAGCACGGGGGGACACGAATGAGAGTGATCCCATTTTGCTGAATTTGATGGTGGAATTGCATCGCAAAATAGACCGGCTGGAACAAATTCTGACGATGAGTGCACCGGCACGCCTCCCGTTGGGAAATGAGGGGGTAATCGAGAGCATCGGGTTTGAGCATTTTAAAATCAAAGATGCCCATATGGAACCCGGAGGACAATATTACGGACGGGTAGAGATGCCCGTCCATCCGAAACGGGATATTCCCGTCTTTTTCGAAGCACTGGACGATTCATTGATGCGAATCGTTCAGATCCATGAACGCGATGAAAAAGAGTGGGCATCGTACATGACGGCACGCGAGAGGATAATGATACGACAGTTGAAAGGGCGAGAATGAGTTTTATCGTTGAAATAGCGTTGATCGTATTGGCCGTGATGCTGATGGGCGTGATCTATTATATCGTTACAAAAGAGACTGAAGTCTCCACCCAAATCCGCTCGATCGCCAAAGCCGTAGAGGAGTTACACCGGGAATTGTATGCGGTTGATAAACGCTTCAAACAAGAATTGGAGATTATCACGTCACTGCAAGAGAGTATGCCGGCAGAACATCAATCGATTCATGCCGAAGTAGGAAGGGAAGTTAACCAAATTTCGATCCCGATCATGGAGTCTTTGGGGCAAATCGAGGGGAGCTTCAGCGCTTATAAGGAAAAAACCGAAAACCGTCTCCGTTATTTGGAAGAGAGGATACGAAATCTTTCTCTCCCGACGTCGATTAGCGGCCTGGACGATGAAAAGGTAATCAGCCGATACAATCAGGGGATTGAAGTGGATACGATAGCCAAAGAATTACGATTATCGAAAGCTGAAGTCGAGTTTGTTTTAAAAATAAATCAATTAAGATAGTTTTAAAAATTATATTGTATAATTTCGGTCTCACAACAGAATATGCGTCCGTAGCTCAGCTGGATAGAGCACCGGTTTGCGGTACCGGCGGTCAGGGATTCGAATTCCTTCGGGCGCACCACTTACAAACACCGTAATCATTGAACTTTCATCAACAAAAAGAAAACATTTCCCATTCAACAATCAAGTGTGACACAGTTGTTTTTATAGTGTAGTTTCGAATCGTCAATCCATTGCGCGGTTTTAGCGAAGAACACTACATGAGGTGTTTTATAACCGATAATTAGGTTATTCCTGTATAGTTCACCGAATTGTACATTGATTATTTAGCTAGACAAAGTTTCTATTATCCGTGTTGTCCCCTTTAATTTCTATTCCGGCATTGATGGAATGAAGTCCATTATTTCCTTTAAGCCCCTTTTTTTTATATATTTCCACACTAGACACTGATCGAATAATGAAAGCGTCCAAAATTAATGTAATTTTGGTGTAATTGAATGAATTTACAATATTGTCCATTCGATTCACATTATAGATATCTGCAACTATAAGAAACTGAGTCACTTTCATGATATGAATAAATCTTCTCTACATATCTGTTGAATGGACTGACCCCACTCGTTCATTCTATTGTTCGGTCAGTCATCTGAATTGAATCAAAAATATAAAAAATGGAGATTCATGAAAATACAAAAAACAGAAAATGTTGAACTTCAGTTTCTAAATATAATTGATTACCAAGAGTTAAAAGAAACAATGCTCGAATCATATGAAAGCATGCCCGAAGCATATTGGAAAGAGCATCAAATCAAAACATTGATCGATAAATTTCCAGATGGACAAATTGTTATAAAAGTAGATGGAGAAATAGCGGCTTGTGCATTATCGATCATCGTAAACTATGATGAATTCGCCTATCACCATACATATAAAGAGATAACGGGGAATTTTACCTTTTCTACCCATACAGACAAGGGGAACATTCTCTATGGTATTGACGTATTTGTAAAACCAAAATTCAGAGGGTTGAGGTTAGGCAGACGATTATACGATTACCGAAAAGAGTTATGCGAAAATCTGAATCTGAAAGGCATCGCTTTTGGGGGGAGAATTCCGCATTACCATAAATACGAAGATGAAATTTCGCCGAAAGAGTATATTGAAAAAGTTAAGAGAAAAGAGATTCACGATCCTGTACTGAATTTTCAAATGTCTAATGATTTTCACCCATCAAAAATTTTAAAAGGCTATTTAGAAGGAGATATTGATTCCGGTGAATTTGCTGTTTTATTGGAATGGGACAATATCTATTACAAACGAACCAGCAAGAAAATAGGTGTAAATAAAACAGTCGTTCGTTTAGGATTAATTCAATGGCAAATGAGACCCTATAACAGTTTAGCGGAGTTGTTACAGCAAGCAGAGTATTTTATTGATACCGTTTCAACTTATCGTTCAGACTTTGCCCTTTTTCCTGAGTTTTTCAATGCACCTTTGATGGCTGAAAACAATCATCTTTCTGAACCAGAAGCGATCAGAGAATTGGCAAAACATACACAAGAGATTATTCAAAAATTTTCAGAGTTCGCAATCTCGTACAATATCAACATTATTTCCGGAAGCATGCCTGAAATAAAAAACGGCAACTTGTATAATGTCGGCTATTTGTGCAGACGTGACGGAACTATTGATCGATATGAAAAAATTCATGTTACACCCGACGAAAGAAAAGTATGGGGAATGCAAGGCGGACATGAGCTTAAAACATTTGATACCGATTGCGGAAAAATCGGAATACTAATATGTTATGACACAGAATTCCCGGAATTAAGTAGATTGCTTGCGGATGAAGGGATGGAAATATTATTTATCCCCTTTTTAACAGATACCCAAAACGGTTACTCAAGGGTACGGCATTGTTCTCAGGCAAGAGCCATTGAAAATGAGTGTTATGTCGCAATGGCCGGCAGTGTAGGCAATTTGCCAAATGTGCATAATATGGATATGCAATTTGCGCAGTCAGTGGTATTTACACCGTGTGACTTCGCCTTTCCTACGAATGGAATAAAAGCGGAAGCGACTCCCAATACCGAGATGGTATTAATAGCCGATGTGGATATAGATCTCTTAAGAGGGCTCCGTAAATTTGGGAGTGTTACAAACTTGAAAGATAGAAGAAAAGATATCTTTGATATTAAGAGAGCGAATATTGGATAAAATCTTTCCATACAAAAGCAAATTCCCAGTATGAAGGGATGTTTTCTTTTTGTTTGTCTTCATTCACCGGCTCTATGAATTTGATCAGGTGATTGAAAAGGCGTCAATGAGACAGCGCTTTAATAGACTTCTTGCATAACCTTGTTTTACAAGAAGTCCTCTGCCTCGAAGAGGCAAGCGTTTGCCTGCACTGTGCTAGGCTTTCCGCTTCGTTACATGTGCTTTAGCGGCGAGCGTAGCCAATCGGGGCTTTGCTCCGATGGCGTTCAAAAATAGAGTTATGAAAGAACTCTAATGAATGCATCTGGAGGACCATACAATTGTTGGGTCTTCTTCCAAAAAGGATTGAACATGATCAGTATAGACAATAAAGGTAAAAAGTCATGGGTAACATTTACGTTTGTCCCTGCCGATGATAGTATAACGGTTGTTGTAGTGTGTGGAGAATGGGACAATTGGAACGAAACGCCGATGAAGCAAAAAAAGAATGGTGAATTTACGCTCAGGAAGTATATTGAATCCGATGCTTCTTATCAATTCGGCTATAAAGTCAATGGCAGTGTATGGATGATTGAGGAGGAGTGTATGTCAGTCGTCTCCCCGTTTCATTCACGGAATTCCGTACTGGAATTATAGTCGAAAAGTCGGCAATCCAGCCGACACGATAGGTCAGGAAATATAAAACAATTCTGATATATCGAATCGCATGACCAATGGGAGTCATGTCGGAGTCCTAATGTAATCGCCCCGCAATTTATGGTCAATACAAATAGTACATCAAAAAATTTAGATGACAACCGAGCAAACATGATGCTTCATACCTACGAAATCGATCCTGCCTATAGCACCGCGCGGTCTATTCGCATGCCGATGCAGCGTCATTGCATGTGACGATGGCCGATGAGGCTGTATGCATCGGGGAGCCTCTGGCCAAAGAGTATACTGCCACTAAAAAGTTGGACGGTGGTTTGAGATGGGGTTTTCCTAAATGGTACAATTGACGAGACATTTAGGAGTTGATATTATGAGCACGAAGCGGAAGCAATATTCTGCGGAGTTCAAGACGAAAGTAGTGCTTGAGCTTTTGCAGGGAGATTTGACTGTGGCACAGGTTGCCAGCAAGCATGATATTACGGC
This sequence comes from Sulfuricurvum sp., assembly GCA_050178755.1. Lineage (GTDB taxonomy): Bacteria > Campylobacterota > Campylobacteria > Campylobacterales > Sulfurimonadaceae > Sulfuricurvum. The sequence continues at coordinate 51,248 of JBFXFU010000016.1, forward strand.
AAAAAGCCTTGGAGACTGGAAGAAACAGTTTTTGGAGAATGCATCACTGGCGTTCGATGTGAACGGGGCTACAAAAGCCTACAAGGACGAAATCGAAACCCTCAAAGAGGAGAACGACGCACTGGCTAAAAAACTGGGCAAGACGACCATCGAGCGTGATTGGGCAGTGGGAAAGTTAAAGAGCTTGGACTTATCAAATAAAAAAGATCTTGTCGACTCCAAGCTCAGTGACTTACCAATGGCAAGACAATGTGAAATGATCGACTTAAACCGTTCAACGCTCTATTACGAGGCAAAGCCGATCAGCCAGTACGATTTGAAGATTATGCAGCGTATCGATGAAATCTACACCGATATTTCTTCGACCTACGGCTACCGCTTCATGCATCGACAGCTACTTGAAGATGGTTTTGCAATCGGCGTCAACAAGGTGAATAGGCTGATGAACGTGATGGGGATACAGGCGATCTTTCCGAAGAAACGGAAACTGACCTCGATCAAGAATCATGAGCATAAAATCTATCCGTATCTGCTACGTGATAGTGAGATCACGAGAGCAAATCAAGTTTGGAATGGCGATATCACTTATATCCGTACACACGCAGGATTTATGTATCTGGCTGCCATCATCGACTGGCACAGTAGGTCTATTCTTTCCTGGAAGCTCTCCAATACTATGGATACTATACTCGCAATCGATGTACTCAAAGCAGCCATCGACAAATACGACAGACCGGAGATTTTTAACTCCGATCAGGGTTCACAATACACCAGCTTTGAGCATACGAAAGTATTGAAGGATCATGGTATAAAAATCTCCATGAATGGCAAAGGTAGATCGATCGATAACATCGCTATCGAACGTTTCTTCAGAACACTCAAATACGATGAAATCTACATCAATGATTATCAAAGCATCAGCCATCTTCGAAGTAGTATTGCCAAGTATATGCACTTGTACAATTTCAACCGGTTTCATTCAGCATTGAGCTACAAAAAACCGATGAATATATATCTGGAAGGAGTTAAAAAAGTTGGTTAGGCACTTAGCAGGCGGTGGGAAGATGATTTCTCAAAATTCTGTCTTGACATTTGGTGGCAGTATACTTTTGCGGTCAAGGACAACATCGATGTCGCCGGGCTCCCGACGACAGCCGGTTGTGCCGAGTTCGCCTATACTCCAAGCGAACATGCCGCAGTCGTTGCGCAACTGGTAGAGGCCGGAGCAATCCCGATCGGAAAAACCAATATGGACCAGTTCGCCTCGGGACTCGTCGGTACGCGCAGCCCTTACGGGGAGGGGAAAAATCTTTTCGATTCCGAATACGTATCGGGAGGTTCGAGCTCAGGTTCGGCGCTTGCGGTGTGTGCCGGGATCGTCCCCTTTTCACTCGGTACCGATACGGCGGGTTCGGGAAGGGTCCCGGCGGCATTTGGAAACATCGTCGGTCTTAAACCGACCAAGGGGGCATTGAGCACCCGCGGCGTCGTCCCTGCATGCCGGAGTCTGGATTGTGTATCGATTTTCGCCCGGAACTGTGATGAGGCGCAGAGTGTATTTGAACAGTGCAACGGATTTGATCCGCTTGATCCTTTTTCACGTCCCGCGGTGCAAGGGGCTTTGTTTTCTCAGTCGTTTCGCTTTGGCGTACCCCGCGCTGATCAGCTGGAGTTCTTCGGAAACCATTCGTACGAGGCACTCTTTTGGGAAAGCATCAAACGTCTCGAATCGCTCGGCGGAATCCGGGTTGAGATCGACTTTAGTGCCTTCAGGGATGCGGCACGCCTCCTGTATGAGGGGCCTTGGATCGCTGAACGCTACGCCGGAATCCGTGAATTTGCTTCCAGCAAAAGCGACGCGATGCTGGAAGTGACGCGCGGGATCGTTTTGTCGGGAACCAAACCGGGGGCAGTCGAGGCATTTGAAGGGTTTTACCGCCTGGCCGAACTCAAACGGCGCAGTGAAGCGGTGATGGAGTCCATTGATCTGATTGTAACTCCGACGGCGGGGACGATCTATCGACGCGATGAGGTACGTAAGGAACCTCTGGCACTGAATTCGAACCTGGGATATTACACCAATTTCATGAATCTTCTTGATCTCTCAGCCTACGCCGTACCGTGCGGGTTTACGCAAGAGGGGCTTCCGTTCGGGGTGACGCTTGTCGCACCGGCATGGAGTGAAGAGGCATTGATGGGAGTAGGTGCCAAACTGCATGAGGCCTCACAATGCGGCAGCGGCTTGGAAAAAGAAGAGGAAACGGTACTGCTTGCCGTTTGCGGAGCCCATATGTCCGGATTGCCTCTGAATCCTGAACTCACGAGCCGGGGAGCAAAACTGGTCGAGAAGACGGTGACGAAACCGTCGTACCGCTTTTTTGCCCTTGAGAGTTTTTCTCCGCCGCGTCCCGGTTTGGTTTGCTCGCCCAAAGAGGGAAGCATGATCGAGGTAGAGGTATGGGAGGTGCCGGGCAAAGCGTTCGGATCGTTTTTCAACGGCGTCCCCTCTCCACTTGCTCTGGGTACAATAACCCTAAAAGATGGACGGACCGTCAAAGGGTTCCTGTGCGAAAGTTACGCGGTTGCGGATGCCAGGGAAATTACCTCGCTTGGAGGTTGGAGAAAATACCTCTCGCAGTAATCCTGGAGAGGTTATTTATTTTTGTTTTTGCGCGCCGCCAGTTCGCCGAGGAAGCTTTCGAGATCGTATTTCGTGCGATATTGGGGTGTGAGAATGTGGACCAAAATATCGCCCAGATCGATGGCGATCCAGTCTCCGCTTTCGTCGACCCCTAAAAATTGTTCTTCAGGTTTGAGCCCTTTTTTAAGATAGTCCAAAAGAGCGTAGGTATGACGTTCGTTGAGCGAAGAAGCGATGACTACGTAATCGGCAAAATAATCGCCCCCTTTTAAATCGAAGACTTCAATCCCTTCTGCTTTGTTCATATCGAGGATATGACTGATTTTTTCAATTCTTGGATTCATTGTGTTCCTTATAATAAGTAATAATTTTTGTTTCGATTTCCGGCGATAATCCCAATGGTGCGTCGATCGCATGAAATTCAGTTGAACTCACGGGAATATCGACCTCCAGCCGGATCATATCGGGAGGTATCGAAATGTTGTTTCGGGTTGCTACGACCCACTGCACGAGAGCGTTTAGCTCATCAAACCGATGCCAAAGATGAAGTTTTTCAAGATTGTCGGCACCGATAATGAGATACAAATGGGTATTTTCTCGGAGAAAATGGTGTACGGTTTCAATCGTATACATACTCCGACCGCATGAGAGCTCAAAGTCACTGACAATTACCCTTTTTTCCTGGGCAAAAATCTCTTTAAGCCATGTAAGCCGAGTATTGCCATCGGCTCTTGTCCCGGGTTTAAACGGATTTCTCCACGCCGGTATAATTACCAAATAGTCGATAGGAAGCGTATTCAACGCTTCGTTGACGATACGAACATGTCCGGCATGCGGAGGGTCAAAACTTCCGCCGTAAAGTGCAATGTTCATGCGGTCTTAACTACTTTTAAACGAAATTATAACCGATTTTTGGTAAAATTATTTTTTATTAAGTGTTTAGGATTAGGTGATGGCATTGAAAATTGCTATTAACGGTTTTGGCCGTATAGGACGCTGTGTAGCCCGTATCGTGTCAGAACGAAACGATGTCGAATTGGTCGCTCTCAACGATCTGACATCGATAGAGATGATTTGCTATCTTCTCCAAAATGACTCGGTGCACGGACAGTTTGGGTGTGACGTTTCGGTTCTATCCGAAAATGTCATTAAAATCGGTAATCAGGAAGTTCGGGTTTTTAATGAAAAAAACCCCGAAAAGCTCGATTTCTCCTCTTTGGGCGTAGATGTAGTGCTCGAATGCAGCGGGTTGTTTCTGACGAAAGCATTGACGGCCCACCATTTGGAAAAAGGGGTAAAAAAAGTCATTTTGTCGGCTCCGGCGCAAGATGCCCAGGTTCCGACCTTTGTTCTCGGCGTCAACCACCATTTGTATCAAAATGAGCCGATTATTTCGAATGCATCGTGTACGACGAATTGTCTTGGACCGATTGCAAAGATCATCGACGCCCATTTCGGTATCCAAAAAGGGTTAATGACAACGATCCATGCCTACACGAACGGCCAGGCGATCATCGATGTCGCTCACGGCACCGATAGACGGCGTTCGCGGGCGGCAGGGGTCAATATGGTCCCGACGACGACGGGAGCAGCCAAGGCAATCAGTCTGGTTCTTCCCAAGCTTGAAGGGAAACTTCACGGTCAGAGCGTACGGGTCCCGACGCCGGACGTATCTATGGTCGATTTAAACGTAGTGGTTGAAAAATCGGTAACCAAGGAGGAAGTAAGCTCTCTGTTCAAGTCGTATGCACATGAGGAGATGAGGGGTATTCTGGAAGTCGACGAAAGATACCGCGTCTCGAGCGATTTTATCGGATCACGGTTTAGTGCCACAGTGGCCGATGACCTGATACAGGTCATTGACGGTAATCTGATTAAAATCATGGCATGGTACGATAACGAATGGGGATACTCAAACCGTTTGGTCGAAATGGCATTGTTCATTTCGGGAGAAAATTTTTCACGATAACCCGATCATACAGGCCGGCAGCCATCAAATCTTGCCGTCATCTTGTATGAAACATAAATTTTTTTAGAATCAATCTTACAGTAAGAAGGAAAAATATGCAGCTGCTTAGTATCAAAGAGTGTGATATCAAAGGAAAAAAAGTCTTTATCCGGTGCGATTTTAACGTTCCGACAGACGATTACAACAATATCACCGATGATCGCCGTATCCGTTCGGCACTGGCTACGATCCATTATTGTCTGGATCAGGAATGCTCGATTATCCTCGCATCCCATTTCGGACGTCCAAAAGGTGAATTTGATCCGAAATACTCACTGGAACCGGTGGCGAAGCGACTCCATCAGTTGCTGAAAACCGAGGTAAAACTTTCTAAAGACGTTGTGGGTGAAAGTGCCTCTTCTCTGGCTTCCGAACTGAAAAGCGGTGAAGTATTGCTACTCGAAAACCTCCGTTTTGAAAAAGGGGAGACGAAAAACGATCCGGAATTAAGCCGAAAACTTGCCTCGTTGGCAGAGGTTTATATTAACGATGCGTTCGGTGTCAGTCACCGTGCACACGCTTCGGTAGAGGGTATTACACACTTTTTCGATAACGAGCACAAAGCAGCGGGATTCCTTCTTCAAAAAGAGATTCAATTTTTCAGCGTATTGCTCGATCGCCCGGTCCGTCCGTTCGCCGCCATCGTCGGGGGCAGTAAGGTATCGGGTAAACTGGAAGCGTTAATCAACCTATTGCCGAAAGTCGATAAAATCCTGATCGGCGGCGGAATGGCGTTTACCTTTTTAAAAGCACTCGGTCAGGACGTCGGGAACTCGTTGGTCGAGGATGATTTGATCCCCGAAGCGCTTCGAATTTTGGATGAAGCCAAACGTCTGGGAGTAAAGTTTTACTTGCCGGTCGACGTCGTTGCGGCAGAAAAATTTGCACCTGATGCGGTGAGCAAGCTGGTAAGTGCCCAAGAGATTCCATCGGGATGGATGGGATTGGATATCGGGCCGGCTACGGTACGTCTGTATCGTCAGGTTCTCAATGACGTCCAAACCATTTTGTGGAATGGGCCGATGGGTGTCTATGAAATGGATCGTTTCTCTCGCGGTTCGAATAAAATCGCCCATTTCGTTGCGGATTCTTACGCTACGACGGTAGTCGGCGGGGGAGATACGGCCGATTTGGTTCAACGCGTCGGACTGGATGAGGAGATTACCTTTATTTCTACGGGTGGCGGCGCCTCCTTGGAATTGTTGGAAGGAAAAATTCTTCCGGGTGTTCAACCCCTTATCAAATAACCCCTAATCGCAGTTTTCTCTCCTATCCGAAAGATATGAGAAGCTTTAGGGGATTGGACGGGTGAAAAGCGTTAAAAAAGCCAACTACTTGGCTTTTTTAGCTTTGGAACCCGACCGATGCACGAAGTGCCGGCCGGGCCGTCCCTGCCATTTTACGGGCTTTGCCCGTGAAATGTCTAAGATTAAGTTATAAAAAGAGAGTTATCTTCCAAAAAAGGAAATAGTATGATTTTGTGCGCCAATTTTAAAGCTAATAAGACTCGTCAGGAGACCAGATCTTATATGGCGGTTGTAGAATCGTTTGTCAGTGCGAACAATATTAGCGATACGGTGATTGTTTTCCCTCCGTTTACGGCATTGGAGCATGACCAGAGAAATATTCTCATTGGCGTACAAAATGCCTATCCCGCACAAAATGGCGCATTTACGGGTGAAATCGCACTGGAACAGTTAGAAGAGTTTGGCATCCGGACAATTTTGATCGGTCACAGCGAACGCCGTCATTTGATGGGAGAAACTCAGGAAAAGGTTGCCGAAAAATTCCGTTATTTTGCCGAAAAAGGGTTTGCCGTTATTTATTGTATCGGAGAACCTTTGTCCGTACGCAAAGAGGGTACGGACGCCGTGATACGTTATCTGGATGCCCAGTTTGAGGGGATCGACACGCAATACGCCGATCTGGTGGTTGCCTATGAACCCGTTTGGGCGATCGGAACGGGTTTGACTCCGTCGCTAGAAGAGATCGCGTCCGTGCATACGGCACTTCGTCAAAAAACGGCTGCTCCGCTTCTGTACGGTGGAAGCGTCAAGGTAGATAATGTTTCGGATATCTTGAATCTTCAAGATGTGGATGGAGTTTTGGTCGGTTCGGCGGCATTGAGCGCCAATGATTTTTGCGATATGATTGCACAAGCCGCAGAATTTGCAAATAATAACTAAACTTTGTGTGATATTTCGGTTATCTGTAAAGCTTGTTTTGAAGAGACGAGTTTTGGTGCCATAGGGGGGAAATACCCCTTATATTGGGACTTTGCCCGTATGGTATATCAGTTTACGATATGAATTACAATTCTAAAGGAGAAATGAGATGTTGATGAATGGGAAAAAGGGTCTGATCGTAGGATTGGCAAACGACAAATCGATTGCGTATGGGATAGCACAGGCTCTTCATGCCCAAGGGGCAAAAATGGCATTCACCTATTTGAACGAAGCGCTTCAAAAACGGGTAGAACCGATTGCGGCATCGTTTGACAATTCACCGGTCTATAAACTGGATGTTTCCGATGAAGAGGATATGAATACGATCGCGGAAAAAGTGGCAGCCGATTTCGGTCAGATCGACTTTCTAGTCCATTCCGTCGCGTTTGCGCCGAAAGAGGCCCTTACGGAAGGTTTCATGAAAACATCCAAAGAGGCTTTCCGTATCGCCATGGACATCTCAGTCTATTCTTTGATCGATTTGACCAATAAACTTGAAAGCGTTTTGGCTCCGGGCGCATCGGTCATTACGTTAAGCTATCTCGGAGGACCGAAATACATTCCAAACTACAATGTCATGGGCGTTGCAAAAGCCGCTTTGGAATCAACCGTCCGTTATATGGCCGTTGAACTGGGGAGCAAAGGACAACGGGTAAACGCGATCAGCGCCGGTCCGATCCGTACCCTTGCCGCCAGTGGAATCGGTGATTTCAAACAGATTCTTAACTGGAACGAAGCCAATGCTCCGCTTCGCAAAAACGTTACGATTGAAGAAGTAGGAAATTCGGCGATGTATTTGCTAAGCGATCTAGCCAGCGGAGTGAGTGGAGAGATCCATTACGTAGACGCAGGGTACAATATTATGGGGATGGCAGCTGTCGAGAAAAATGCGGAAGGTAAAACCGTATTTATCTGGGATAATCAAGAATAAATTCCACGAGCGTCCTATCATCTTTCTCGGAAGGCGATAGGAAACGAGCACAACCAATCGGATTTACTTCCGATGGTATAGAGCTAAATAACTACTTTCCGATGACCGGGAGCGATTCCATCTGCTGTAGATGAGAGGGCTCCTGTACTTTTCCCGCTTTCATCTTTTCTTTGTTTTCAAGATAGACTTTCCATTTGTCGGCGTATTTTTGGAGGGTAAAAGGAGTAGACTCTTCTACTTTTGGAGATGTTGTTTGGACATTAGGCACAGGAGGTGCCGATTCGGTTGAGACGGACGGAGCGGATAGGGGCTGTTCGGTTGATGCAGACGGCACGGGAGACGAAGGAGAACCCTCAGTCATGGGAGCCCAATCCTCTTTGAGCCATAGATCGAGATTACGTTGGATATAACCTTCTTTGGAAGCCCCTGCCGTATTGGGAGAAACAGCGTTCAAAGAAGGGTTCTGAGAGGGTGTTGGATTTTGCGATGAAGCACACCCGGAGATCAATATGAGAACAACGGAGAGGGTGGAGACGGTACGCATGGGCTATCCTATATCATTATTTAGAAAAAAATACTAATTCTACTATAGCACAAAGTTGATACCAATTACGTGAATTGGAGGCACTGACTGATTAGCCATACAGGTTTTTATGAATGAAGAATCTGGCGAGTTTATAGTTGAGCCAGTCGACGGATTTGGCATGAGCTTTGGTTCTTCTGACGAGATAAGCGATTTTATCTCTGAG
>JBFXFU010000017.1:0-54946 GCA_050178755.1 Sulfuricurvum sp.
GCCTACTTGTGCCGCTGGCTGTAGACACCAACGCCAAGTGGCTGGATAGAAAATACGTTTCGTGGGAAAATCTGGAACACGATAATACTGTCGAAGAAGAATTTACAGAAAATTTTTGACACTATCCGCATCCATTCTTTGAGTTGTTAGAATTTGATTTTTAATAAATAATATCTTTCTTGCATTGTACTCAAGCCCCCATAGTGTTGTAGTCATATCTAAAAAATGAGTTATTTCGTGATAAATTAATGAGATAATATTTTCTTCAAATTGACTGCCGAATGTCATTGATTGAATATCTTCGTTAAGAATTTTTTCAATAATGCCTGATTCTTTTTCACTATATTCAGAAAGCTCAATGAGACTAGTTATGAAGTCCAAATGTCCTCTTATATCCGCAGTCGTTAATATTCTTGTCATACTACATCCCTTTGAATAACAACTTTGACTTGAGTGTTTTAACATCTTATTATCAGTAGCATACTGTTCTAAAATAGAACGAATTTCAAGTTAGACGATGAAATGATTTTCTTTAAATTTTAGAGTTATTGTTCATCTGAAGTAAGTATCTGTTTTAATCTTTCTTTCCAATTGCTATTATGCAATAAACGGTGTTCTTGGTGTCCTTCTCGCAAAATATCTGCTTTAGTCAATTTTGTAATTTCTTCCCAATTTTCTGTAAATATATATGTAGCATTTCTTGGTTTTCTATTTTCTAAGACAAAAAGGTTTTTTTCCTCAAATCCTAAGACGATATACTCATTGAATCCACCATTTCCAGTTGCAAAAAAATCAGGTTTAAAAGAGTTTATATAATTAATCCTTGAATATATTTCTCTGGCTGTTGTATTTGAACCCATATTTGTAATTTTTGATAAAGTTTCTTCCAATTTTTCCTTTGACATAGTTCCTTTTGGCAAAAGAGTCCAATTTAGTTTTCTTATAGGTGTTCTGATTCTTGATATTAAATCTTTATCTACAAGCTGACACTCTCCAAAAATCTCTAAAAACATATTAATGATATGCTTAATTAATGGCTTTGTCTCTTCCGAATATGTAATTAAATCAGAACTCAGAATCTTGTTCTCGTCTTTGTCTAAGATAATAGATAACTCCTGAGCAGGAGCGCTGATTAGTTTTCTTTGATATCTATAATAAGTAAATGTGACTGTTTTAGTCATTTCGTGCTTACCATAAGCCAAGAAAGTAAAATCTCTATCAACACAATACTCTTCTTTGGGAAGATTTCGCAATAATTCATATCTTCCTTCAGCATTGTATCTTGTTGCACTTCCAATAATTTTTGGAAGAACCGAATCTCCAATTTCTAATGAGGAAAATCCAATATTCTCCAATTCTTTGGTAAATTTCTTGGGACTTCCTAAGATAATTCGTACTTCATCATTATGTTTGAATTCAGCCAATACACTATCTACATTAATAATTCTACGCTGATTAATATACATACTATTTTTCCTTTTCGATTATCTCTGTAAGTTTGCCTTCTTTGGTTTTTATCATTTCACCGATTTTTAGAATTGGTTTAATTTTTACCGTGATAATTTCTTTCTTCTTAAAATAGTCCGATATTACTTCAAAATCACTCTGCTCTACATGTATTTTCAACATACCGAAAAACGGGGCTTTCATTTTAAAATATGCTGTTGGAGTTCTTGATAAGTTAGTTGGAATACCCATAACCGTTATTTCTTCTAACTCAAGTATTTCATTGGACATTTCATGTATTTTTTTTCTAGTTTCTGCATTAAAACTGAATTCATTAATTTCATCAATATTTGGTGTAGAAAAAGAAATGCTATCGGGTTTATTGGATTCTTCATCTGGAGATTGTTTGACAAGCTTGCTAATATCATTAATAGCATTGAAAGTCGAGTATTCTAATTGCAACAATCTTTCCTTTTTTTCTAAAAGTTGATTTTTTTCTTCTACCCGATAGTCATAGTAATCTTCATCTGCTAACTTTAGTGCTAAACTAAATATCTCATCTATTAATGTCGTAATTACCTTCTTTTTATCTTTAGTGAGTAAAAAACTTTTTATTTCTTTTGACAAATCATAAAGATACGCACTTCCTACACCTTGCACATAGGGGTTATTCAACAACTCTAATAATAACTCATAGCTTCCTGCTCGATCAGCGCTAATGTAAATGTCTGTATAAACCTTTTCGTCATTTTTTGATTGATAATTTCTTGAAATAGCTTGGATAGATTTAGCCAAAATAGCGATATCGTCCAAAGATATCTTGTGTTGATCTGCATATCCACCATTTACTTTAACACTTAAACTCATCATACTTGCTTTTTAATTTGAATTTACAATCACGTTTTTAATAAACAATATTGATAGAACAATCTGCATTTGTAGGAATGATTTGTATTGTATATTTCCCTCGTTTTACTGCTTGATTAATCGAACCATAGTTAGCCATACTATTTGAAATTAATTTATTTTGTCCATCAAGAAGATACACTGTACCACAACGCGCTGGTTGTTTGTCTATATTGATATACCCATCTTGTTGAACCATTACTTCAAAAACTTTTTGCTTATTAGATTGTGCTACTTCAAGTGATTGAATTCCCGCATATCCATACACGCCAACAAGACTTAGCAAAGCAATTTTTATCATAAAATATACCCCTCTTATTTAGATATATTCTAACATATAAAAATTTTTATTGATGAAGAAACCGCTATAAAAGCTTAAAGGGTAAAATCGGTGTTTAGGAATTAGAGGTATAAATTGAATGATTTTTTTGAAATACTATGAAAGCCAACTACCATAATTATATTATTGATGTTCATGATATCTTTGACTTATTAATTAGAAAGCCGATTTCGAGTTTTTTCCCACTTTTTTCCCACTTTATATGGGTTCAGAATGGTTCAAAATGGCAATTCTTAAAATTTTATAAGCCTTTAAAACGCCTATTTTATTGGGATTTAGCCCTATTTAGGACTATACGATTTTAGCAGCCGCTATTTTGATCCCAAATGCGGATATGAAGACGATCCGAATAGATAAATCCTCTGCGTTTGCACAGTTCGATCACTGCTTCACAGTTGGCTTCTATATGAGCTTTATCTCCGCCAAGCGGCATGCAGTAAACCGGTGTAAACGGTGCCGATGCAATAATGGAATCTATTTCTTCTTCCATGTGGGTTCCCAATGACGGTTCATCGACACTGAATTTGAAAAAAGACTCTTTGGCATTCGTAATGATTGTCGTATAGGCTTCAGGTTTAACCCGTTTCTCATAAGGCTCGCCACTATTGGATAGCTTCACGGACAAAGCATAGGTTGCTTCCCTGTAAAAAGGGTACCGCTCAAAATCCGGCGCAATCGTCGCATTGGTTTCAAACGTTACACGATGTCCCTGAGAAATTAAATAATCAATGAACTGTAAAAAAATCGGTTCACCCGCATAGATAAGCGGTTCGCCACCCGTTAGAACAATATCCACATTGGATGGAAGCCGATAACCGTTCATAATCCAAATCAGGGTTTGAAGCTCTTCGATCTCCATCCACATCTCGGAAAAACTTTTGCGGTCAACGGCATACACCGTATCGCATCCGACTATTTCGCGCCCATCAGGAGCGAGTTCTGTGCATCCAAACCCTTCGCATTTTAAATTACATCCTCCAAAACGGAAAAAAAGAGACGGTGTACCGACGTACTTCCCTTCCCCTTGTACGGAGTAAAAATGCTCTACCAGATAAAGCACATTATCCTCCGGTCTCGTAAAATGCTCTTTTGGAAAGCTCGCCGTCCGGATCGCTCCAGCGGTTTTTTTCCGGTTTGGTTCGAACAACCTCTTTTAAAACCAATGCTGCTTCTTTGATATCTCCTCTGCGTACTGCTTCTCGTATGCTCATCGCTTCATCAAAATAAAGACATGGAATCAAATTGCCCTCGGCTGTCAAACGGATACGATTACACTTCGTACAAAAGTCATCTTTATGCGGTTCGATGATACCAAACTCGTAACCGTCTTCCAGCTTGTAATAATGCGACGGTGAATGTCCGTCAAAGCCTTCATCCACATAATCGTAACGGCTTCCGATAATGGATAAAAGTTCCGGGCTCTGTAGACCCTTGATATCAACTTGAGCGTGAACGTTCTCCATATATTCAATGAATCGTACCGGCATGCCACGAGCTTTACAGTATTCAAGAACATCCAGAATCTCATTGTCATTGACCCCTTTCATCGGGACCATGTTTACCTTAACGCGAAATCCTACTCTCAATGCCTCTTCAATCCCGTCCAGAACATGACTTAGGACATCTTTCTTGGCTATCTGTTCAGCAACTTCCGGTTTTAACGAATCAATCGACACATTGATGCGACGTAATCCGGCATCGTAGAGTTTTTGCGCTGCACCTTTAAGCAAAAAAGCGTTGGTGGTCATCGCCAAATCTACGTCATTTTTATAATCGTGAATCATTTTGACGAAGCGGTCCAAATCTTCACGTAATAAAGGTTCACCACCGGTAATACGTATTTTTTTCACCCCTTCATCAATTGCAACCTTGATAAATTCAAATAACTCTTCGAAACTCAGAAGGTTTTCTCTCGGTACCCATGAAAACGGTTTTTCAGGCATACAGTATTGGCATCGGAAGTTGCACCGTTCCGTAACCGATACACGTAAATAATCGACGGTTCTGTTGTAGCTATCTACTAACACGAATATCCTTGCTATAAGCCGCATAATGCGCAATACGCGATAGTACCCTAAATTAGTTTGGAGTTTTATTTATTGAGGAGAGAGAGTATCACAAAAGTATCAAAAAGAAACATCCGGAGAATCATCTCCGGATTGCAGAATTACCAGCCGCGTACGACTGCGTGACACGCCGTACATGCGTTCACGATTTCTGAATACGACTGATGAGCTTTAGAATACTCTTTTTTATCAAGAGCTTTCAACAATTCAGTCGATGCGGTATCAATACGTTTTGCCGCATTGAACGCAACGTTGCTCATATGTTGTTTGTCTTTTGGAAGATAACCTTTTGTCTGTTCCGCATCATGGAACAGGGCATCCGCTTTTTGAATTTCCGTTACGCCCGCTTTGATCAATACGGGCGTGTTGTACAAAAAACCTTTTTGGATGTTGTTCAAACCATTTTCCATCTGACTCATATTGACCGCAAGCGTATCGCTTGCAAATGCTCCTCCACCAAGAAGAGCAGTAAGAGCTAAAACTTTTAACACTTTCATCCGTTACTCCTTAGTGAACTTCTGACCAGATTTTACGTTTCCACAAGTAAGCGAACAATGCGAAAACGACCATATATGCCATTACATAGATACCAAGCGATTCACGCTCAGCTTTTTTACGGTCACCCGTCTCTTCCATATAAGCGATTACTTCTTCCTGCGCTTTTTCGGTCAAACCGACACGTGGCATAGAAGTTCCTTTAAGAAGAACCTGAGGATCGTTGACAAAACTGTTAAGATAGTGTTCACCACGGCTTTTAATGTACTGAGACAAATCAGGCGGTGTTGCACCCATATACGTTTTGATCGAATCTTCCGGAGTCAATGCTTCGAAACCGGCATATTTCATCGAGTGACAACGTCCACATGCTGCTTCGAAAGCTGCTTTGTTTGCTTCTGTACCTTCTTTTTCTTTCACAGCGATTGATTGGAGATACGCTACAACGTCCATGATCTCTTGTGGAGTCATCCAGTTGTATGATGGCATTGGGAAGCTTTTCCCGCTCTCTGGAGCGTATTTATGCTGTAAATGCATTGCACTAACCGGATCAAAAATGAAGTTAGCCAAATAGTTTTTATCGTAAATATTTCCTGCATGGCTAAGATCCGGTGGAACAACACCATAACTTGCAGCCAAATCAGCATTCGGCATCATTTGTTCATGACCGGCAGCTTTGATAGCATGACAAGCTACACAGTTGGCTTCAACAAGCACTTGACCGTTTGCTTTATCACCCGTCAACGTCGTATCTACATTTTTCAGATCTTTGAATGAAAAATCCGCCGGAGCAACTTCCGGATGCATTACATGGTGCGCATACGGTTCAATACCGTAATACGTGATGCCGACGAGGGCAGCAATGACAGCTAAAATTTTCAATTCTTTCATTTTTTACCCTCCGCTTTTGTGATGAACGGCAATGCAATGAAGAGGACAAGGAATGTCAATGACGCACCAAATCCTACCCATGCGTTTGGTCCGGTTGGTGGCAATTTACCAAATTCAGTAAGAACCATCATGTCGACCATCATCAACCAGAACCAATATTTGAATAAAGGACGTTGATTCGCCGGTTTAACCAACGGTGAACGATCCAGCCACGGAAGAAGCAAGAAAATGATGTTTGCAAATCCAAACGCCATCAACCCGAGATCTTTACCGGAAATTCCCGCAATTTCGAAGAACCAACCGCGCAATACTTCGTAACTCCAGAGGAAGTACCATTCCGGATAAATGTGTGCCGGAGTTTTCAGACCGTTTGCTTTATCGAAGTTGATCGCATCCATTGCGAAATCGTAATGGAAGAACACCAGATAGAAGAAGAAAATCAAAAACACGCCGAGAACAAAAATATCTTTTGACAGGAACACCGGCCAGAAAGGGATGACTTTAGCACCTTTTTTGTTTCCAGCTTTGAATTTTTCCGCTTCTTCCTCATAATCGAAGAATTCCCCTGATTCGTTGTTAACGTGCGGGAAACGCAATGTATAGAAGTGGAATGCAATCGCACCCAAAATTGCCAATGGAATCAACAATACGTGAAGCATGAAGAAACGGGTCAATGTCGCATCTGCTACATAGAAGTTACCGCGGATCCATACAACAAGGTCACTTCCGATAACCGGAATCCCACCGAATATTTCAGTAATAACGTATGCCGCCCAGTATGACATTTGTCCCCATGGAAGCATATAACCGCTGAATCCTTCTGCAGAGAAAAGGACGAATAACAACATACCCGATACCCAGATCATCTCACGCCCTTTTTTGTAAGAGCCGTAATAGATTCCGGTAAACATGTGAATATAAATCACCAAGAAAACAACCGAAGCACCCACCGCGTGGACGTGACGGAAAAGCCAACCGTATGCAACTTCTTGCATAATGGTATAGTTAACGCTGTCGAATGCCATGTTGACATCCGGTTTGTAATACATTAGAAGGAAAATACCCGATATGAGCAAAATAGCGAACATGGTCGCAAGAACCATCCCCATCGCCCACAAGAAGTTGATCTCTTTCGGAATCCAATACTCAGTCATCATCACTTTGTTGAAGTTTTTGATGCCAAGACGCTGGTCTAACCATTCACCTACTGAATTAGCTTTATGAAATTCTGCCATGAACTACCCCTTACGCTTTAGCTGTCATAGCTTTGTATTCCGGGCCTTCTTCACCTAGAACCAAAGTATTGCCGTCGATTTTAAACGGAGGAATATCCAGTGGACGCGGTGGTGGACCGAAAGTATTAACACCATCAGCGCTGTACTCACCGCCGTGGCAAGCACATTTAAACATTTTTTTGTCCCCTTCATAACCCGGGATACATCCAAGGTGGGTACAAAGACCAATCATAACCGAGAAATAGTGGTCACCCACTTTTACGCTGCGACCATCCGTCGGTTTCATATCTTCGGTGTATTTAAGGACAAACACCGGTTTACCCCGCCATACAACGACTTCTAGTTTGTTAGGCTCAAGCCCAGACACGTCCACCGTAGTAAAACCTGCCGACATGACGCTCGGAAGCGGATCCCATGTCTTTTTCATCGCGATCAGGGTGGCTACACCCCCAACTGCGGCGACGGCACCAAAGGCTTTACCGATAAACCCTCTTCTGCTTTCATCCATCATAGTTGTCTCACTTAATTTGGAAATTTAACCCCACATCATAAGTTAAAAAGGTTTAAGTTTCTATAAATTGAAAGTTTCTCTTATGAAATCTATTTCTTTCCCGCCACTTTTTGAAATTTTGTGATAGTTATTTGATGGCGCCAAATTCACGGCTGCAGCGAGGTTTTCAGGGGTAAGCTCTTCTATTACAGGAATATTGAACGTTTTAAACAATTCAATAAAATCATCGGCATAATCTTGACGTTGGATATAAACAGGTTTACCCCCTCCCGCAAGGCTTTGAAGGACGGCTTGTGGCGAAGAAGTAACCAAAATTTCAGTTTCGCGAACGACTTTTTCATACTCTTCGGATTCATAAATAGTTTGAAAACTCTCTTTCAACTCCCGTTCGTATCCCAGAAAATGGTAATACCCCATTAACAGATCCATTTTATAGGGCGCGAACAACGATTGAATTTTTTCAAGGTCTTTTTCATAATCATCATCGCCGAAAAACAATGCTATCGGAATCGTTTTGGTACACGGTTCAAAATAGTGCTCATCCACGATGACACCCGTATAGATCCGTTCACCGTGCAAATACGGGGATATCAAATATTCATCGGCATGGAGTGTCTCTTCAGGTTTATCGCTGATGCGGATAAACGTCGAGAAATAGCGGATCATGTCCTCTAACAAGACAGGATTGACCTCATCCGAATCAAAAATAATTCGATCACCGTTTTGCGCGATTTGAGGGATGTTACGAACAACGTCTACCCCGACGGCCCGTTTTATTCCATAATTGCGCGCTTCACCGGCAATACGATAATCCGAACACAGTAGTGTAATGTCGGTAATCTCCTGAAGCTGACGTACAATCGACGCAGCTCGGTGAAATCGGTCCAGCCCCACGCGGTGCCCGGTATGGACGTAATAAAAAGTACGCATTATTTTCCTTTCGATGCCATTTTTATATAGATATGCAAAATATCAAGAGCAGCTGGCGTCACGCCGCTGATTTGCGATGCGGCCTGCAACGTCGGCGGATTGAATTTTTCCAACTTTTCAACGATCTCTTTGGATAATCCCGAAACTGATTTAAAATCGAAACCGTTTGGAATCGCAATATGAAGCATTTTGGACATCCGTTCGATATCTTCACTCTGTTTTTCAACGTAGCGGGCATATTTTGCTTCAATGAGAATCTGTTCTTGTACGTACGGATCGTATTCACCAAATTGTGGAAACAACCGTAGCAGTTTCTCCAGATCAAAACTTTTACGCGATACCAGCTGAACGGCAGCCAGTTTGTCGCTGATTTTCTCTTCGCCAATCTCTTCGAGTATTGCTAAAAACTCTTTATTCGGTGTGAAAATCGTCTCCTCAAGGACTTTCATTCCTGAACTGATTTCCTGCCGCTTGCTTTCTACCCGCGCCATTTGTGCATCATCAATCAATCCCAGTTCATGTCCATAGCGCGTCAGCCGTAAATCAGCCGTCTCTTCACGTAATAACAATCGGTATTCGGCGCGCGACGTAAACATTCTGTATGGCTCTTTTGTCCCTTTGGTAACAAGATCGTCGATCAAGACGCCAATATAGGCTTCGTCACGGCGTAAAACCAGAGGTTCTTTTCCCTGTAGACTTAAAGCGGCATTGATTCCGGCCATCAGCCCTTGCGCTGCCGCTTCTTCATATCCCGTCGTTCCGTTGATCTGCCCTGCACAATAAAGATTTGTAATTTTTTTGGTTTCAAGCGAATGTTTCAGTTCGGTTGGATCGATGTAATCGTACTCGATCGCATAGCCGTAACGGACAATTTTCGCATTTTCCATCCCCTGCACCGAATGGATCATAGCACGC
Source organism: Sulfuricurvum sp. (assembly GCA_050178755.1). Lineage (GTDB taxonomy): Bacteria > Campylobacterota > Campylobacteria > Campylobacterales > Sulfurimonadaceae > Sulfuricurvum. The sequence goes on from JBFXFU010000017.1 coordinate 9,736, forward strand.
TGCACATCGGGAGGAAGCGACGTCGACATACCGTTAATGTAACACTCGGTATTTTCCGCCGTCTGCGGTTCGATAAAGAGATGATGGCGTTCTTTGTCCCGGAAACGGTTGATCTTGTCCTCAATGCTTGGGCAATACCGCGGTCCGATCCCCTCGATCTGACCTGTAAAGAGCGGCGCACGGTGAAAATTCCCCTCGATCAGGTTGTGGGTCTCTTCATTCGTATAGGCGATATAACAGGGAAGCTGTTTTTTGGTTCGGGCAAAAACCTCCCGATCGGTGCGGAAACTAAACGGTGCCGGGAGTTCATCGCCGTCTTGGATCTCCATAACGCTAAAATCGATCGACGAGCTATCGATTCGAGGACAGGTACCCGTTTTGAGACGTCCTACGTTCAATCCAAGTTCCCGAAGTTGATCACTAAGACCTTTGGCGGCAAATTCTCCAAAACGACCTGCTTCCTGTGTAATCTCTCCGATATGGACAACGCCGTTTAAAAACGTTCCCGTCGTCAAAATAACCCGTGAAGAGCGGTATTCGTTTAACAAGTGCGTTTTGACTCCGACAACCTTTCCTTCTTCCATGATCAATGACGTCACCGTCTCCTGAACCAAAGAGAGATTTGGGGTCGTTAAAATCGTGTTACGCGCAATGACCCGGTAGCGGTCCATATCGATCTGCGCACGGCTACCGCGTACGGCAGGCCCCTTGGCCTGATTGAGGATACGAAACTGTATACCCGCTTCGTCGGTCAAAAGCCCCATCTCTCCACCCAGGGCATCAAGCTCACGTACCAAATGCCCTTTGGCCAATCCGCCCACGGCCGGATTGCAGCTTGTCGCTCCGACCTGTTCGGCGAGAATGGAGACCATCAAAGTATTCTGCCCCATCCGCGCGGATACAAGTGCGGCTTCAACCCCCGCATGTCCTCCGCCGACAACAATCACGTCATAATTCATCATTACTCAATCTTTTATGGAAATATAGTAACGGAATTATAGCTTGGGTTGTTGAAAGCTATAAAATCCAAAGGAAAAATGATTTAAAATTTAAGTAAAACTTTTGATGACAGGTCCTATTGCCATGAATGACAACACACCAAAAACATTAGAAGAGCTGATGAAAGACTACGATCCGACACCGGTCGAATACGATTCCGACGTTGACGGTGGAGACGAACATCTCGTCCGCGATGAACATCTTGCGGAAAAAGAACGCCTTAAAAGCGTTGTTGAAAAACTTAAGGAAAAACAGCGGGAAAACCGAAAAGTGCGCCGTTAAGTTCGAAGCGCTATAATTCCCAAAAACGGGAGACTCCATGCTACAAAACGCAATTGATGCTTATACCCGTGGCGATTACCCTACCGCAGCGGCTTTATTCTCCACTCTTGCCGAGGAAGGGGATACTAAAGCGCTTGCAACATTAGGCTATTTTTATCAAAACGGACTTGGAGTACCTCAGGATTATTCAAAAGCGTTTGAATGTTACGACCGTGCTGCCGAAAAGGACGAACCGGCGGCACTGTACAATCTGGGGCTGATGTATGCTGAGGGGGTCGGTGCACCCCACGACCAGTTCAAAGCCCACGAGTGTTTTGTTCGTTCCGCCATCTTAGAGTTTCCCCAAGCCCAATACGAAGCGGCTCTCTCACTCGAGCGGGGCATTGGATGCGTCCAAAATTTCAGCGAGGCAGCGTTTTGGTATGAAGAAGCCGCCAAAAGAGGACACGTTCAAGCGTTCAATAACCTCGGGGTCCTTTACAAAGAAGGGCACGGAGTCCATCAGGATTTTGCAAGAGCGTTCATCTGCTTTTCCCGGGCTGCCGGAATGGATCTTCCCGAAGGACAATACAATCTCGGACTAATGTACGATCAGGGCTTCGGCACCGAACAAGATCACGATCAAGCCTTGGAATGGTGTCGTAAAGCCGCTTATAACGGTCATGAAAAAGCCAAAGCGATTATCCGAAATCTCCAAGAAGAAGGAAAAATAGTTTGGTGACTCGAGACAATACCGCATTTACCCCCGAACATCTCCGATTTGTTGACTATTTACGTGCGGTAGGAACCGGTCCAAAAGGAAATCGGAATCTTAGCTATGAAGAAGCCAAAGATGCATTTCGCCTGATTCTGGAACGTCGGGTTCCCGATCCGCTGATCAGCGCCTTTTTACTCGGATGGCGCGTTCAGGGTGAGACGGTACAAGAACTCCAAGGTTGCGTCGATTATCTGGCACAAACGCTCCGACCGCAACGTCAACGAGGAGTTGAAATCGGGTATCCAATGGACGGAAAAGCAAAATTCTTCCCGATTATGCTCAAAGCAGCTGCACAAATAGAGGCCGTTGACGTGCATGCCGCCTACGATCGTCATCTAAGCCCTAAATACGGATCATCGTCCAACGAATTCGCCCCATTTTCCCAAAACGTCCGTTTGCATGATCGCAACGTTTTTCTCCCTTCTCTGAGTGATCTGACGGAACTACGCAACATCCTTTCGCTCCGCAGCGCTTTTAATACTATTGAGAAGCTCAATTTCCTTGCCCCTGTAGCCCTCATCGGAATGCATCATGCTCCCTATTTTGACCTCTACTCACAACTCTACGCAAACCACTACGATCATCTGTTCATCGTACAAGGGCACGAAGGGACGCCCGAAATCCTCAAAAAAACAAAATACCGAATCGTCGAAGGGCAAGAAAGTACCGTACATACGATCGACCCAGAGGAGTTTGGCATCGAACCGATCTTAGCCAAAGAGGAACTGTCATTAGCTCAAATGCGATCGTTAATGGAAAGTCCCGATGCCAATCTGGCCAAAATGATCCGTCTTAATGCCGCTTTTATCGGATATGCCTCAGGCTTATATACAACTCCCGAAGAAGGATACCGATGTTTACAGGACTGATCAGAGAGATGGCCAGGGTTAAAAATTTCGATGGAAGCCGCCTGAGCCTACTAGCATCGCATCGTCCGAAACTCGGAGATTCCATCGCTATAAACGGCACCTGTCTCTCGGTCGTAAGTATTGAAAACAACGGTTTTACCGTCGAACTCTCACCGGAAACCCTTGCCCACATCGCTACTGAAAAACTAAGCGGTAACGTCCATATTGAGCCGGCCATGCAAATGGGGGAACGTTTCGAAGGGCATATTGTTCAAGGACACATCGACACCCTCGGAACGATCCGTTCCATTACGGATAACGGCAACAGCTATGACGTCATCGTCGATATTGATCCCGAATTTATCCCTCTTATCCCACCCAAAGGTTCGATTACAATCGATGGAGTCAGCCTGACCGTGAATGATGTTCTCCCAAACGCTTTTCGTCTAACCATCATCCCGATCACCATGCGCGAAACCCTTTTCGGCACCTACAAAAAAGGGACCCGCGTGAATATCGAAACCGATGTTTTCGCCCGCTATATCCGTCATATTCTTGGAACGTCACCCCGTTCCCAAACAATGAATTGGGACGATATTGACCGTATCAGCGCTCTTTATTGAACGTTCTCGTCCCAAATTTACCACAACAGCACCCTTTAATAATGATATTGCTTATCACTATTGACACTGGAGCCCTTTGGTTATATAATTGCGAATCATTATCATTAAAGGAGCTCCTGTGGAGAATCTAAACAATCTCTCTGTCTTAGAACGTAAAATCCGTAATCTGATCCGATCGGGGAGAGGATGTTGACATCCATACCCCCAAAAGAAGAGATTCCAGCTGTTGAGAGTAAATCGCTCTTCAAAGAGCAATCATGCATCCGCATTATTCATGAAGGTGAAACCTATTTTTTACGGGTTACACGCAATAACAAATTAATCCTAACCAAATAAAGGAGCCATGCATGTCCGTTCTTGTCATCGGTGGAGATAAAATCATCCGTTTACAACATATGCTTACCTCGTTTGGTGTTCAAAAAACCCATCACTGGAACAGTCGCAAAAATTCGACTACCCATTACAAGTTCCCGGCTAATTTAGATATGGTAGTTATGCTTACCGACTTTTTGAACCACAATGCTATGTATCACTTTAAAAAAGAGGCTAAAAAATCGGATATACCGTTTGTATGCGTTAAAGGTCTCAGTGGCTGTAGCGAATGCCGTATCAAAGAGATGGTTGAATGCATCCAAAATAAAAATACCCATAACACGCTCTGAAGAAAAAGTGTAAATCAAAATTACCTGTTCCATGTTATACTCTTCCGTCGCCAGCCACCGCGCATTGCCATTAGCCAGCACGTCAACACATCTTGCCTTTTCAAGGAGACGTCATGCTACAACCACACATACTTGACCTGCTAAACGAGCAAATCGCCCTGGAAGATTATTCCGCCAATCTATATCTTGCCATGAGTTCTTGGTGCGGACATCAAAAACTTTCCGGATCGGCCAAGTTTCTTGAAACGCATAGTGACGATGAACATTCACACATGCGTAAATTGTTTACCTACGTCAACGAAACCGGTGCAATGGCACGTATCGGTGCACTTGTCGAACCCCCGTGCGAATTCGCATCGATCAAAGAGGTTTTTGAAAAAACTTTCGAGCATGAAAAATTTATTACCTCAAAAATCAATGCCTTGGTAGAAGCGTGTTTGGATGCCAAAGATTATTCAACGTTCAATTTTCTTCAATGGTATATTTCCGAACAACACGAAGAAGAACATCTGTTTCGCTCCATTCTCGATATGATCGATATCATCGGGCTAGATGGGAGAGGATTATTTCTCGTCGATAAAGAGATCGGAAAAATGGCGTCTATCGCCTAAATCATAATTCCCTGCTTCAGGGGAATTATGCATTATCCGGTACCGTTTTACAATGTATGCAGCTGAAACTTTAATAAATCTTCTTTATTTATAGTAATGGTTATCATTATTTTGTAAAAAATCACTCTGTTGTTACACTGTTGATCGTAACGCCCGCACGATTCAACACTTGATTCATACATTTCTCCAAAGTCATCACACCTCCTCAAAAAATGCGGGCGTTCTTACTGAATTCAAGTTACCGCTAATGCTTTTAACAACGTACTTTCAAATCGTGAGGAAAATATTTCTTGCCCAAAAAAACTTAGATAGTTTCCAGAGTCGCTACGATGATTGAACACTCTACGTAACGGCAGCGTTCGCACGCTACTGCAAAACTATTTTAAATGGGGATCGGAACACCCTTTTTCTCCTCTGAAAATGCATCGACCATTGGTTATCAGTTTCCTCACCAGGAAAAAGAGGGCCAGACTACCCAAAATTCCGCTCATTATGGCCTGTATCATCAGTCCCTTAGAATAAAATACATAAGTCGCAATTACGAATAAAACCGTTAGAATAAAACACATAATTTCCTCCAGGAGTCACAATATGGATATCGAATGGATCATGATGGGGGCTTTTATCGGAGGACTTGGCCTGTCGGTATGGAAGCTGTATGTATTCATGCCGAATAAACCGCTTTCCGACGACGATACCACTTCCGAATCCGTTGCTCTACTTGAGTACATCATGGTCGAATGCCATTCACCCGAACTTACCCATACTGAACTTTATACAGCGATGATTTCACATCCGAAATTCGATCCGAAACATTTCTGGCGCTTTAATGAAAACCGCCTCCATCATCTAATCGAACACTATCGATTCAAAGACCCCGATTTTCGTCGCTGAATGGTAACGCTCCGGGATTGCAGCGGATTTTATGCTCCATATCCACACCAGGATACTCTTTGAGTTCCCGCCGCGTGGCTATCGTTGCATTGCGATACCCCTCTCCTACGTTGAGATAAACATGAAATCCGTTTTTATACAAAGCTAGACGTGTGGACAAGGCAGTTGAATACGTCGTTACAATCCCCTCTTCTCCCATCAGGCGTGCAACATCACTGAAATACTCTTTTGTCCACAATAGCGGGTTGGTTTGTGGACTGAACGCATCTTGGTAGCATATATCCCATTCCCCTTCCAATACACGCATTGCGGCCCTGGCATCCGTGATGTCTACGGTAATTCGCGTCCTCTCGTCTTCATACCCGCCAAGCGTCGCCAGGTCGGTAATCACATTTCGATACGGTTCAAATATCTCGGGGTAAGGAAAATCTAGCAGCGATGCGACCAAATCCCCATCCAGTTCCGGAGAATATATTTCCAGCGTCGTCTCGGGATAGACGGTATCTCTGTGATAAAGACTCAGCAACGTGTTGAAACCCAAACCAAAACAGATATCAATAATCCGCAAATGATCTTTGGCTTGTTGAAGTGCAAAGGCAGGGAGAATATGCTTTTGAAGGGATTCATTAAGAGCACCGTCTTTTGTCGAGTGGTAATGTTCGTCGTACTCACTGCTATAGGCCGTGTAGCTGCCGTCTTCACTTTGTACCCACTCTTTTGGCATCCAAAACCTCTCATCTGTTTTTCATAAAATTATAGCTTTTTACTTTCTCAAACTATAATGGCATTCATAATTTAACGAAGAAATGGTCATGATATCAAAAGAAAAACAAGGAATTATCGCCGTCTCATTAGGAGGAATATTTCTCCTCTTCGGCATGATAGGATCGGCGGTGTTTACGCGAGAAATCATCTATGGCGAATATTTATTTTCAATTATTTCGCTTAGCGGATTGATATTACTTTTTATCGGTATGAAAAAGATCATGCAGCATACCATCTCCAATAGAAGATAGCTTTAACGTATTACCTTACAACCCATTGCCCCACATATGCATCTTTTTACCGACTACCACTACATGCCCTTCAATCAAATCGGTCATCGTATTAATGGCTCTGTATTCCGCCTCGTCTAGCAGTGATTCGATCTCACGTATCTCCATTTCTCCCTGCCGTTGAACAATAATCACTTCCGAAGCATTCAGCAAGGTACGATATATCAATTCCAAAAATTTGCGGGGCGACTCATGAAACTGTAAAACGTCTTGGACGATTACTGCCGAATAGTCGCGAGGAATCCCTCCTGCCGGCAAACGGTAATCTTTTATCATAAATGTTTTATGAAAAGTGCTGTGGAGAATTTCTTGATGTTCGCCCGGATACAATGAAAAATCGACATACCCTTCATACGGAGCCAAAAATACCCCAATATCTTCACTTATACGATCCAAATGGCTGGTTATAACCATCACTTTTGTATGGGGAGTCGGATGAAGAAGGGAAGTAATCATTGATATTCAGTTTCTATACTGCCAAATCATGCAATTCTCTAAAGAGATACGCTTCAACAATATCATCGATGATACGTTGGGTGTGAGCAACCAGAACCATCATCTGCTGATCTAAAAATTCCATGACCGGTTCGTAATTATTGGTTACGATCACGGCATCGCTATAAGTTTCAATCTCAGAGCGATCTTTATAAAATTTGATCTCGACGACGCGCCCCTCTACTACTTCTACCGTAGCCCAGAATTCAGCACTCAATATTCCGCACAATTCGGATGTTTTGGAATCGTTTCCATTCATCGGTAACAGCAAGATCATTCTTGCCCTACTTTTGACAAGTCGAGTTTCAAGGATTCATTGTCCATGACTGAAATATGCCGTTCCAGTACGTCCGATGCTATTTTTTTCGCATCCTCCAACGAATGCATGGAACATGTGCCGCATTGATATACATTCAGTTCAGGAATATCGGTTTGACACTCTACCTCCAGAATATCTTTCATCGACTCTTCCCATGCTTTGGCAACAAGTGTCTCTTCCGGAGTTCCAATTACACTCATGTAAAATCCCGTCCGGCAACCCATAGGAGAAATATCAATGATTTCCGTCTCCGACGAGTTTAGATGTTGTCGCATAAAACCGGCAAAAAGATGTTCTAAGGTATGGGTCCCTTCACTCGACATCACTTCTTGATTCGGTCGGCAAAAACGGAGATCAAATACCGTAATATCGTCTCCCTTGGGTGTTTTCATCCCTTTCGCACGTCGCACTGCCGGCGCAGGCATTATGGTATGATCAACGGTAAAACTGTCCAATAACGGCATAAAACTCCTTCTTACTTTACTTGATAAATACTATCATACCCAACCACACGAAAGTTTAACCCCGATGTACTAATTTAATGGCTACAGTTTTCTATGGCTGACGTTCTTAACGGTTTCATATTTTCAAATACGCTCATTGGCATCCGTTTTTCACCATACGCACTCACCGGTTTAATTTCAACATTGCAAATCGTTTCGCTTAATTCTTCTGCCAGTTGCATTAATTCATCTATTGTTTCTCGTTTAGCAATACCACGCACGGAACATCCGCTGGCATCTTTATGATTGTACGTCATTCGATACATTCTCTATAATCCTAATCATTTTTTGGTCTATAAGCAAACTAAGTACCAAAATGATTGAAATACAATAAAAACGAACAGAAATATTTAGAGGAGTTTAGAGGGGTTCCCGTCCGGAAGACGGGAAAAAAGAGAATTAGACGCGGGCTTCTTCGCGGCGTTGGAGATATTCCCATTGCGCATCAATGCGTTTTTGCCATTCATCAATCAGGTATTCGTATTTCGGTGTAAACAGGTGTTTGAAACGCCCTTGCGCACCAAGATAATCACGTACCGGAATAACATTCTTCGGACGATAGGTAATGTTCAATTCTTTTCCATCAATGATTTCGTACAATGGGAAAACAAGAGAATCCGTTGCCAAATCAGAAATTGAAATAGTATCTTCCGGAGCAAATTTCCACTCAGTCGTACATGCCGACATTGCGTTGATGTAAACCGGGCCTTCTGCTGCAAATCCTTTTTGGATTTTAGCAACCATATCTTTCCATTTATTCGGAGCGACTTGCGCAACGTATGGAGCGCCGTGTGCTGCCATAATAGAAAGCATGTCTTTCTTGTTCATTTTCTCACCGTAGCTTACACGACCGGCTGGAGCCGTCGTTGTAGACGAACCGATTGGGGTAGAAGAAGAACGTTGACCACCGGTATTCGCATAAACTTCATTGTCAAGACAAACGTACATCATGTTGTGCCCGCGTTCAAAACAACCAGAAATCCACTGAAATCCGATGTCATACGTTGCACCGTCTCCACCGAAAGCGACAAACTTAGGCGTACGATCCGGTTGTTTCAGACGACCTTTTGTTTTAAGCGCTTTATACATCGCTTCCGCACCCGCAACCGCAGATGAGCCGTTTTCAAATCCGATGTGAATCCACGACGCGTCCCATGAAGTATATGGATATACCGCGGTACATACTTCAAGACAACCGGTTGATGCAGCCAAGATCAAATCATCGTTCGTCGCGTTCAAAACTTCACGTACGATAATCGAGTGAGCACACCCCGGGCAAAGGAGGTTTGCACCTTCAAAGCGGTCTGCCGATGTAGAGAACTCTTTTAGGTTCTTGATTTTTTTAATTTCTGACACGTAGGCTCCTTAGAAAAAAGAGAGTTTCGGTCCGCGAAGACCGATATACTGTTGTAACGGAGTTGTCGGTTTTCCCGCTTCCATATTCGCTTTAAGATCTTCGAAAATGCCGTTTACGTGGGCTTTTGTCAAATCACGTCCACCAAGACCGTAAATATAGTTTGTCATGACCGCTTTGGTATCTGCATTGAACAATGCACCGCAAAGTTCATTGTACAGGGCCCCTACCGTACCATGTGGGCTTGAACGATCGAGTGCCGCAATCGCTTTACACCCTTTCAACGCCTCTGCGATTTGTTCGAATGGCCAAGGACGGAATACACGGATTCCGACTACACCGGCCCTAATCCCTTGAGCGCGCAGTTCTGATGCAACTACCGATGCCGTTTCTACTGCCGTTCCCATACATACAATCGCAAGATCCGCATCGTCCATATTGAACTTTTCGACCAGATTGTATTTACGACCCGTCAGTTTTTCAAATTCATCAAATGCATTTTGAATTTTTGGAAGCACTGTAGTCATCAATGCGTGTTGTTGACGTGCTTTATGTTCAAAATGCCAATCCTCTTCGGTCTGTACCCCGTGTGTTACCGGATGGTCCAGATCCAACATATCGTTCATCGGTTTAAAGTCTCCAACGAACTGATACGCTACATCGTCCGGAAGAGTTTTAACTCCCTGCGCCGTATGCGACGTCATGAACCCGTCTTGGTGAACCATCGCCGGAAGACGGACATCGTGATCTTCCGCTACTTTAAACGCGATAAGGTTTAGGTCGTATGCCTGTTGAGCGTTGAACGCATCAATCTGGATCCATCCGCTGTCGCGTCCGAGATACATATCTGAATGGTCTCCATTAACGTTAAGCGGTGCACCCAACGCACGGTTGACAACGTTAAGGATGATAGGAAGACGCATGCCCGATGCTGAATATAATGTCTCGACCATCAAGGCGAAACCTTGTGACGACGTAGCGGTAGCAACACGTCCACCGGCTGCAGCCGCACCGATACAGCATGACATTGCACCGTGCTCGGACTCAGTCATAACGAACTCGCCGTCTACGTAACCGTTTGCCGTAAAGTTTCCGTAATTTTCAACGATTGGTGTCGAAGGTGTAATCGGGTATGCGGCGACTACGTCGACTTGTGCCTGACGAAGAGCCTGGCTTGCCGCCATATTACCGTCCCATACCTCGATATCACGCAATTCCATTTTTTCTGCCATCTTAGTCTTCCTTCACTTCTTGAGCATCAGCTTTATTTTCTTTTTTCGGCCATTCGGCAAGTGCGGCTTCTTCATCTTTTTGTTCCGGGAACATCAAAAGCGATTTCGGATTGGTCGGACAAACCTGCACACAGATTCCACACCCTTTACAGTGGTCAAAATCGATCCCGACCATTTTTTTATCGCGGGAAATGATCGACATATCCGGACAATATATCCAGCAGAATTGGCAATCGATACAATAATCTTTATTGAAAAGAGGCTTTTCAATACGCCAGTCGGCTACGCTCGCCGTAAATGAATTCGATTTTGAATACGGGCGGTTTTCCGGAAGCGTCGTAGCGATATCATGCATTGCACCGTCAAACGATCGGAGCATAGCACCGATTTCAAATCCATCCCATCCTCTGTTTTCCATGCGCTTCTCCTTATTTCACTTCATCATATGCGCGTTGAATCGCGATCATGTTAGCATCGATAATTTTTTGTGGAAGTTTTTTAAGGACTTTGTACATACTGTCTTTAAAGAATTCGATATCGTACATTCCCGAAACTTTCATCAGGGCACCCAGCATCGGCGTATTTGGAATCGCTTTTCCAATCGTCTCCTGAGAAATTTTGATGCAGTCTACCGTATAAACTTTTTTACCCTCAAGTTTTGGCTGCGAAGCGATCAGTTCTTCTGTGCTCAAATGGGTAGTAACGATATAAACGGTATTATCTTTTTCATTGGCTGTTATGTCGGCTACGTATACAAGTGCCGGGTCAATAACCAAGACATAATCCGGTCTCATAAATTTTTCGTGGTTGAGGATTTCTTCCTCGTCGACACGGTTATATGCGGTCATTGCCGCTCCCCGTTTTGCTGATCCGTAGAATGCGAACGCCTGAACATGCTTTCCGGTGGTAGATACGACTTCTGCTAGACCTTTAGCACCGGTTACGGCGCCTTGTCCAGCACGACTATGCCATCGAATTTCGAGCATGACTTCTCCCTCTGACTTAAGTTTAAGTTGATTTTTATCAATACATATATTGTAGGAAAGTTGCTCTTAAATGTAGCTTTTCGGATTTCTCCCTACCTGTTTCGTTAAGCCAGAGTGTTACAATCACCTATATTTGCGATAAATCGGACGGCTTCCAAAACATCCGGTAGTATAAAATCGGTTAATACACGTAATTCTTCCTCATTATCGTATCCGCTGGTCACCCCAAGAGGATTGATGCCCGCTTTTTTTGAAGCTTCAATATCCAAACGGGTATCCCCGATCATCCATACCGATTCTTCATTGACATTCATTTCTTCCAATGCTTTGAAAATCGGCTCAGGATGGGGCTTAGGGTTTTGAACATGTTCGCGTCCGATAAGGACCTCAAAATAGTCCATAACGCCAAAATATTCCATCAATTCCTGAGAATACTTACCGGTTTTGGTGGTCACGATTCCAAGACGTGCGAACCGTGAAGCTTCTTCAAGCGCTTTTTGAGCGTTCGGCAACAGTACCGTTTTCAGGCACGATATCTCGCGATAATAGAGTTTGTAGGTTTCTACATGAATATTGACCAGCGGCTTCGGGATTCCGACTCCCGAGAACATAACGTCCAGCGGATGTCCAATCAGCGACGTTATCATCTCATCAGTAATATTGAGATGCGTTTGATGCGTTTGCAATGCATGATGGAAACTTTCTAAAATCGCTTCAGTCGAATCGATCAACGTCCCGTCAAGATCAAATAAAATAATTGTTTTCACTCTTTTTTCCAATCAATATAGTCATACCAAATTCCGTTAATCGTCGGTTTGATTCCATGAATCGTTTTGCCGTATACGTTGATCTCATTCGGAATCACCAAAAACAGATACGGATTGTCTTTTACAATTTCCGCAAATATCTCCCGTTGATACCGTGCCGTCGTTTCCGGATCAATGGATTGTTCCATGGTTTCGATCAAGCGGTCCGTGAGAGCCGAATGGTACCCAACGAGGTTAAATCCTCCGGGAACATCGCTGTCCGAATGCCATAACGCATACGGATCGGGCGTCAGCGATAAGGACCATCCCAACAGTACGGTCTCAAATTTGCGGGGGAAAACAACCGTATTTAAAAAAGCCTGCCACTCTATAATCCGAAGCGTAACTTTCACCCCGACTTTTGCGAGCTGTTGTTGCAAAATTTCGGCTGCATACGGACGAATCGCATTGGAGTTAGACGTAGCAATTTCAAAGCTGAGGGGATGTCGTTCATCATAGCCGGCCTCTTTGAGTAACGCTTTTGCTCTCACCAAATCCGCTGTCGGGGCCGATACCGCCGTATTGAATCCTTTGCTTCCCGGTAAAAAGGGACCGGTGCACACTTTTCCGTGATTTAAAAAAAGCAAATCGATCAATGCTTTGCGGTCGACGGCCAATGAGAGGGCCTGACGTACTCTTGGGTCTTTGAATTTTGTCAGTCTCAGGTTAAACCCAAGATAGGTATATCCGTGAGACGGGAGTTCCAAGGTTTTAAAACGTTCTTGAAACGATGCTCCTACTTGTCGTTCGTATTGCATCGGATCTAGCGTATCGACATCGATTTCTCCGGCTTTAAGCATCAAAAAACGGGTCATAGGATCTGCAATAATATGAAAGACAATACGGTCAATTTTCGGTTTACGCTCAAAATAGGATGGATTGGCATTCAATTCGATTTGTTTGGAAAATTCCAGCGTTTTAAGAACATACGGCCCCGTACCGATCGGGTGCGTATTAAAACGGCTCCCCATGATATCGGCTTCATTTCGCAATATATGCTCCGGGACGATTCCCATCATCCAGATTTCCAAAGCTTTGAAATACGGTTTGGTATATTTGACACGGACCGTATACTCATCGATTGCACGAACCGATTCGACGACCCGAAAGTCCGATGCGTACGGAGTAACCGTCTTGGGCGAACGGATGAGCTCGTAAGTAAAAACGACATCCTTGGCCGTAAACGGCGCACCGTCATGCCATCTGATTCCTTTATGCAGTTTGAATTCGATTTCGGTCGGCGTAACATAACGGTAAGATTCGGCCAAATCGCCGATGATTTTTTGCCCTGTTTCATCGTATTTGACCAGTGCGTTGAAAATAAAGCCGGCGATCGAAGAACTGGCCGTGTCGGTCGCTATTAGAGGATTCAGGCGTGCGGGATTGGAGGAAGTACTAAGATGAAGCGTCGCACTCCACAGAGCCGTCTGCATCAGTATAAAAAAAAGAAATCTCATTTTTGACCGTTTTTAACGGGATTATAGCGTACTCCAAGCGCTTTGTGCCATGCACGGCTTAGGGTTCAGGCCCAATAGCCTGAAGAGAAAAAATTTATTTTGACTCAATCATCCGGCCGTTCAGCAATTGAACCGGACGGTAATTGTGGTCATAATACTTGCGCATTGCGTCAATCTGATCTTTGGTAGCGCTTTGAATCTCTTTCATAACGTACCACTGTACGTTTTCAGAACACGGAGGAGTCGTCAATGACCCTTTAAAATGAAAATAGTGATTAGTCTGTTTCGGCAAAAGATCGGCCGGATTCATCTCGGTGGATTTACCGACATTATCCAATACTTTCTGGATCATTGCATTAGGCGTTTTGTCTTCCTGGAATAAAACCGCTACAACGGCGAGATTGCCCTCCGCACTTTTATGAACCATGTGGGCAACAAGATCGTACTGCTTACCGTCAATTTCTTCTTCGCTTTTTCCATGAAAATGGAATTGTAATAATTTGTAGTCGACACCGTTAATCGTTAGTTTTCCGCCGTTGTCAATCGTCGCCTGAATCGCATGACCGTTATCGGCAACCGTTGCGGGCGTCTTGACGCTTTCATTCAGAACGACCATATTAATCGATTCCAGAGAGCTGGTTTTGTTGGTCAGGATATTAATCGGCGATTGCGATTTTCCTTTGCCGCACATTTCGCTGAACTGTTCCCAATGTTCTGGGCCATGCTCGTCGTAATTCCAATGGACCCCCTCGTTGGCATAACAGCCAAACGCCAGAATCGAAGCGGCCAATGAAAGTGTAAACCCTTTTTTCATACGTTTTATTCCCCAACTCATTCAAATTTTTGTGGAGGAATTACATCATTTTTTTTTATAGTTTGTCAATTTAGAAAAAATGAATATTTTATTCTATTTTGCTGTATGCCGCCGTTTGTACTCCACTGCGATTTCCGACACCGTAAACGACGCGAGCCACCAATAAGACGATCAACCATCCCATCACCATCGAGATAACCGTATGACTCAAAAAATGGTCTCCGATCATCATTTTGTATATCCCCATCGTCCATCCCAAGGCTAGTGCCGTAGCAATAGAAACCATTTTTGCTTTTCGGCTTCGGAATACAAAATAAAGGGCCAGCAGTGCGAAACCACCGCTTGCATGACCTGCCGGCCAACATTTGATTTTTTTCGAATTACAAAACGATTGGGGGTATTTTTCCCAAACACAGGTGTGGGGGTACTCCCCTCCGTATATTTCTAAATTTTTAGGACAAGGCATATTCGTCGCGGCTTTAAGCCCATTGACGATAGCCGGGACAACAATAATCGAGATCAATAGAATGCTCAGTCCCCTGCGGTTATGGCGTACCAACGGATGACGGTATCCAAACACAAGAACCAGAAGAATGACCACGCCAAAAGCAATCAAAACTTTTTTAATCCCATCGTAAAATACCAATGCCAGCAAGGGGTCGTTCCGGTCCACCATCCAATCGTGCGTTTGAACGTTGTAGAAAAGATTTTGTACCCGTACATCGACGTCGCTGACTCCGAAAAAGACGATAATGCCCAACAGCAGGAGGGCCGTGATTAAAATGTTACGGTTTGAGGCCATGCAATATATCCAAATCCGGTTTGTACACCGACGTATTCACATCCGCAATATCCAACAATGTATGAAACAAATAGTCCTGAGAATATGCGCTGGAAGCACGCTTAGAAAGCTCTTCACGATTTACCGGAAATGTTTTACCGAACCACATCACGGCAGGGACATGTTTTTGCGCTTCAGGAGCGATGGAGTAAGGAAAGCCGTGAAGGTACAACCCTTTTTCACCGAGCGATTCGCCGTGATCGCTAAGATAGAACATCGCCGTTTGAAAAGAATTGTCGTTTTGCTTCAGCAAACCGATCACTTTAGAGAGGAAAAAATCGGTGTAAAGGATCGCATTGTCGTACCCGTTTCGAATCTCTTCCTGAGAGCATTGTTCCAACTGATTCGTTTTACATACAGGTTTGAAAATTTCATACGATTTCGGATAACGTTTGTAATATGCCGGTCCATGATTTCCCATCTGGTGCAGTACAATGACAATATCTCCTTTTGGATGACCGTCAATGTACTCCTGAAGCCCTTTTAGCATCCCTTCGTCACGACACTCTTCATCACATACCGTATTGGTTTTCGCCGTCCGGTAATCTTCAAAATCGACCCTTAATGCCACCCCTTTTGAATCGGAATTGTTATCTCTCCACAACACGTTAACGCCGGCGTGTTTCAAAACATCAAGGACATTCTCCGTATGTTTTGCTTTTTCTCCGTCGTAGCCTTCACGTCCGAAACTTGAAAACATACACGGTACGGATACCGCCGTTTCGGTGCCGCAAGAGGTAAATTGGGTAAAATTGACGATATTCTCTTTTTGTATCAACGGATTGGTTTCACGCGAATAACCGTTTAACGAAAAATGGTCCCAACGGGCTGCTTCACCGACCACGACAATCACCAGACGTCTGCCGTCGGTATCCGTTCCCCCTTTGGCGTCCATGCCGATCGCTTCAACCCCTTTGTATTGATGTTTGAAAGAATCGGCAATCTTTTTTCCGACGCTGTACATATAAAACGACGGAGCCGCATAAAAGCGCAGCGGCTTGTGTTCGCGAAAAAACGACGTATAAAATTTACTGAAAGCAAAAACCGTAATCAAGGCAACCGCCAAAGAGGCCCCGACCGTAATCAGGTCCTGAATAAACTGTTTCTTAAGTTGCATAAAATGGACATTAAGCCGCCAAACAATCCATGAAGGAAGTAGCCCAAGCAAGAAAACATACACGCTCATTTTCCAGCTGAGAAGATCAGCCGATTCGTTGACATTGGTCTCCATAACGTTTGTAATCATATGGGTATCAACGATGATATCGTAGGCATCCATGAAATAAGCTACAGATGACGTTACCATTAATAGAAGTATCAGTACCGGCTTAAAGATATAACGGTTGGTTAATAACGTCAGGATTAAAATATTCACCGATACCAAGACCAATGAAAGGGTCAGCGTCTCAAAATGTTCCGCCCACGATACGGGGTACACTTCCCACACATGACGGAAAAACGAAGCGTTTGCAAATACTACCCAAAAAAGTGAAACGGCAATAATAACGCGTCGGCTTGTGATCGGTCGAGAAAATAATTTACGCATCTATTCTCCTGAAAAATTGGGAATCATAAGATTACTACAACAATGCTTGGTAAATAGTATCGGACACTTAGGGAAAGGAAAAATGGAAAGAAAAGGTATACAGAAGAACCTTCCGGAATCCCGGAAGAAATCGTGCCAAGAAGGCGACGATTAACGTTTTGAGAACTGTGGTGAACGACGTGCTTTGCGTTTACCCGGTTTCTTACGTTCAACGACACGAGAGTCGCGAGTAAGCATTCCCATAGGTTTGAGAATAGCACGGAACGCAGGATCAAACGTACAAAGAGCACGTGAAATACCGTG
This sequence comes from Sulfuricurvum sp., assembly GCA_050178755.1. GTDB lineage: Bacteria > Campylobacterota > Campylobacteria > Campylobacterales > Sulfurimonadaceae > Sulfuricurvum. The sequence goes on from JBFXFU010000017.1 coordinate 27,123, forward strand.
GCGAAGTGCATCCGCTTGACCGGAGAAACCACCACCGACTGTTGTCGCAGTGATATCAACCGATGTATCTTGTTTTGTCAATGAAAGCGGCTGCGTTACGCGCAGTTTTTTCGCTTCGAGACCGCCGAGCCATGCATCAAGAGAAAGACCGTTTACGGTAATTTTCCCTGTACCTGGAGCAAGCCATACTTTAGCGATCGAAGTTTTTCTTCTGCCGGTTGCATATGTTTTTGCCATCGTTTATCCTTACTTAGCGATCTGCGCAGAGTGTGGATGTTCAGCACCTGCATAGACTTTGAGTTTTTTGAGCATTGCACGGCCCAGTTTTGTTTTTGGAAGCATACCGCGAGCGGCCAGCTTAAATACTTTCTCTGGGTTTGTAGCGATCAATTCAACGAATTTTTCACTTTTTACGTTACCGAAGTAACCTGTATGACGGTGATATGTTTTGGTAGCGCTTTTGCCGTTACCGTTGATAACCGCTTTTGACGCATTGATAATGACAACGAAATCGCCGCAGTCAATATTTGGTGTAAAATACGGTTTGTTTTTTCCGCGAAGATGGGTAGCGACTTCAGTCATCAAACGACCGAAAGTTTTTCCTTCCGCATCGATCAAAACCCATTTACGCTCGATTTGCTCTGGTGTAGCAATTTTTGTAAATTTCATCACGAGCCTCCTTTTAAAGTCTCACTAAATAGTGGCGAAATTATACTTTTAATACTTTAAAATACGCTTAATTTAAGTTTTTTATAAGCACTTTCTCCACTCAATGCCCTCTCCGAGTAGATAACACAGATATCCCTCTACGTTCTCACCGGTTAATTCACGAACGGCATCGACGTATTGTTTGACCTGTGTACTATGTGATTCGTATCCTTCTTTGCCCGATTTATAGTCGATCACCGTCCATCCCGAATCATGGTGAATTAATAAATCGATAACGTATAAAGCTCCGTTATAGCGCATCGGTTGTTCCTTATGACGTTTTCCTCCAGTGTGGTTTATAAACGACTCATCCCTCAGCAAACATTCGATACGGCGGCGTATCTCTTCGATCCCGTCGTCATACAATACTCCGCCGTAACGGTTTCGGGTAGACTCGATGGCCGTCGACAATGAATCACTATCGAATTCTCCCATCAATTCGAGCGTATAATGAAGCGCCGTCCCAAATTGAGCGGCCGCAAAATCGATCTCCTCTTTTTCCTTGCCGGCAACCGGTTCTTCTTGTCGTCCATACCGTTCACCGCGAAACGCAACCGCCGGCAGTTCAATGCCGCTTTCGAAAATCCCTGTGGACAAATCTCCAAATAAACCAAATTCCCCTTCACTTAATTCCAATGGCGCCAACCATGAATTTTTCTCTTTTCCTATGACGTGTAAAGTGGAAACGGCTCTTGTTAGCGCAACATACAACGCGTTTAACTGATCTTCTTCCCGTGCTTTTTGCTCAGAAGCCAGTGCTTTGGCGTAGCTTTCGTCAATTTTTTCACGTTCCTTGATACGATAAAATACCCTCTCCAGACGCGTCCCTTCATACGCATATACGATCGGATCATTTCCTGGACGCCCTTTTCCCAATTGATCCAATACGATGACGTGTTCAAACTCAAGCCCTTTGGATTTATGAACGGTCATTATCCGTATCCCTTTGCGTTCACTTTGTGCGGCCGCCGTTTCAAGACGTTCAATCGTATACGCCACTTCTTCTATATCGCGGTATCCATGCAAGGTCTCCAGAAACAAAAGGGTATTTTTATCGGCGATACCGAATTTCTGAACGAATGCAACGGCCGTTTCAGTGAGCGATAGGACATCCTTTTTCAAAATCGCTTCCGTTTCTACTCCCAACAATGCGGCGCAATTGACCTTGTAAATGATCTCGCCGAAATAGCAATAACGCAAATATTCGATTATCGCCCGTACATTGCGTTGGGCGATCAATTTGGCAGTCGTCTCAGTAACGACATCGTATCCCAAAGCTGATAAGTGTTCTTCCACAGCCGATCCGTCACTGTTCGTAACCGTTAAAACGGCAATTTCCGTTATTGCCGCACCATGATCCAATAAATGGGCAATCGTAGCTGCCAACGATTCCAACAGCTCCGCAGTGATCCGTACGCATACGTATCCACCGTGTTCTTCCCGGCTGAGTTGTCGAATATATCCTCTCATCTTGGGTTCGAACGATCGATTGACGAAATCGACAATCTCTTTTTCGGAACGATAATTCGTCCTCAATGGCTCAATATGGACATCAAATAATTCCGCGACTTCATGAAACAATGCGCTGACACCGCCACGAAACCGGTATATAGATTGTTTGACGTCACCGACAAAGAAAAAGCTTCCCCCACGATTCGTCCCCTCTCCGGATCGGATCTCTTCAATCAACGGACGTAAAATATCAAACTGAATGACACTCGTATCTTGAAACTCATCCAGCAAAAGATGTTTTAGGTCTGAATCCAAGCGAAAATAGAGAAATTCACTGTCTATCTTTTCACGCAATAAGGTATGGACCATCAACGTAATATCATCAAACGTTAATTCGTTGTTATGCAGAGCCATATCCCGTCTGCTTTTGATATAAATTTTCAATATTCTAAACAGTTCTCTGAAATAAAGGATTTCCCACCGTTGAAAATACTCACGTACGATCGTTTGCATCTCACGGAGCAAAACGTCCATTCGGGGTTCAAATCCTTTTTTAAAAACCCAGTAGTTCAATGTTGGCTGAAACAGCCATGTCTTGGAGAGCAGCTCTTCAAAGGTCTCGACATCAACGGCTTTCTTGGCTGTTGCACTAAGCTCTTTGTCCTGTACGAGCAGTCTGAGTTCATACGCTAGTCTCATCACGTGCTCAATCCGTTCCGATGGCACATCTGCCGTTTCAAAAGCGTCCATATCGATCTCTTTGTATTTGCCGTACAACGCAGATAGGAGCTTAAAAAGATCGCTCAACCGTTTTATACCGATCAATGCCAAGTGTACCAGTCTCTCTTCGTTTCCGCTGATTTCCACCTCATTTAAAAAACGCTCGATTAACTGGATGTCATGATGGTTTTGCGTTGTAACAAAAGTGGGCATTAATCCGGCATTCAACGCGAATTTTCTTAATATCCGACCAAAAAACTTATCAATAGTAGAGATTTGAATGTCCGAAGAGAGAAAACGTTTCAATACCCGGTCTCGCCGATCCAGAATCTCTTCTATCTCGAGACCGCATACCTGTGCGATGACCGCCAGTTCACCTCGCTCCTCCAAATGTTGCAGGGTTACAATAATACGCTCTAGCATTTCATTGGCCGCTTTATTCGTAAACGTCAATGCGGCGATGGATCGGGGATCTTCCCCCATAAACAGCAGACTCAGATAGCGAACGACGAGATTGAAGGTCTTTCCGCTGCCGGCACTGGCCTCGTATGCCAGAAACGGTTCAAACGGCATGCATCCCCTCCCTTTCGCATAAATAGGCATAAGGACAATATCGGCAGCGGATATATTCTTCCGTCCGCTCCCATTCCCACGTTTTTTGCTCTCTTATTTCCCGTAAAATGTTTTGGAGATTTTCAATACGCTCTTGCAGATAAGGTTCCCGTACCAGTACTCCATTCGTCAAATCGTAATACGAACAATACGCGACTTCTCCCAATGCTTCAGCCATACAGGCATAAATGCTCAATTGATAATCTACCTCTTCCAGACTCGGTGCTTTGGTAATATCCGGATACGAACCGCTTTTATAGTCAATTATTTCCAACGTATCTCCCAATCGATCGATTCGATCGATTCTTCCGGAAAATCGAATCCCTTCAATCATCGTTTCAGAAAGAAGTTCTCGATAGGTGACTTCCCATCCTTCATGGAAACGCGCTATTTCATTCTCAAAAAACGGAGATAATTTTTCATACCAAAAACGACGCATGTGGCGTTCCATTGCATCTGTATCCGTATCCTTTTCCCATTCCGTTTTTATTCTAAGTCGTAATTCGTCGGCGTTGCTGAATGACGCTTGCGTATTGTAGACTCTCTCAAGTACTCTGTGCAATTCATTCCCCATGTCTCTCTCTTCAGACAAGTCACGCGGAATGTCATGCGGCTTGATCGCACAAACGTAACGGTAATAAAACTGTCTTCGACACGTCAGGAAACTTTTTAAAGAACTGGCCGACATAACAATCGACTCAAAATCGTATTCGCTTGGCGATACGCCATTTTTTCTAGGGCGTTCAGTCGTATCCGGAAACAAAACACTCTCATAACGCTTTTGCTGAGACAGTGTACGGATATCCAGTTGCATTAGAAAACGCGAAGGGATTGATTCCGCATTGTGTACGCATGAGACTGCTATTTTTCCGGCACGGTTAAACATCATCCAGTAATAATGTTTTTGCAGACTCTCACGATCTCCCGTTGTCGGCAAACCGGAATGTTTTCGGATTTTGGTATTTAAAAATAGATCTTTTTCACTTCTATGTGGGACATAACCTTCATTGAAATCGACAACAATTACCCCCTCGAATGCCATACCGCGACTTTCCAATAAACCCATTACGGTGATTTTTCCGCCTCGTACATCATCTTGACGACGCTGACCTATCCGATTCATAAACAGTTTAAGGACGGAACCGAAAGGTAACGTTTCCAAAATATAGGTCAAATGGCGAAAATGTTGCAGTTCATCATCGATTGCGTTACGCCATTCATCCGATTCTTGAGTGCCCAATTCGAAAAATTCTTCCAACAGCTCATACCTGAAGGATGCAGAGCGATGTCGACGTATCCACTCTATTTTCAATACATTAACCTCTGATATCCGTGCCGTGTTTAAAACATTCGGTTCATCGAGATATGCAATAATATTTTCAATTTCATGATATTCTTTTCGTGAAGAGAATTCGCTTCCCATGGCGAAATTGAAGTTTCCTTCATTGTCAAACTCTTTCAGATATCGGGCAAAACCTTCATCTGGTAGAATAACGGCTATGTTTTCAGGATTAACCCCGTTGTTCACAAACTCTTCTATTTTAGCTTTTATGAATCCGACTTGACTTAAACGATTTGTAAAGGTTTCACATTGAATATCCCTTCGACTAGACAATTTTATTTTCGAAATAATGGAAGCCGTATTTAAAGATACTGTGTATTGATATCCTTCATCCAATTCAATGCCGATTTCACTGAACCTTTCCGTCATTTTACGATTGAAAGATGTCGATACGTACTTTATAACCATGTCAACGTATTCAGTACAGGCAAGAAGGATTTCCATTTCCTGCCTGCTTAAATACCCTTCTACATATATTGTCACGGTGTCGTAATTGATTAAAAAATTTTTATTTATCGTATAGACCTCACGATAATATATCGGATCTGCCCAATTATTTTTACGGCAAACCGATAAATATTGCCTCCGCAAATACTCTAGAATAGAGAGATGCTCATCGTATTCACTATAAGTATCTGCATTCATCAACGATTCTATACTGACATCCTCAGAAGCCAACTCCTCAAAAAAACGAAAAATGTATTGAGAATTCTGCATAAAACCGAAAAAATTACGATCAATATCTAATGCGGAAAAAGAGGTAAAGTCGCTCGCTTCGTACAGGCCTATGAGTCTGAGATCATTATCGGGGGTAATTTTTCCACATGCATGACGAGATCTAGCTAGAAATTCGCCCATAGTCATAAAATTTGGAGAGAAGACATTGTCGAAACCCTGTATCGCTACACGGATACATCGAGAAGTCGGATAAACGACGCAACTGCGCTGCATCGTTAAAATTCAAAAATTTGGGGATATCGTGTATCTGCTTTGAGATTGTAATATTTTTTATCATTGCCAATCGTAATTTTTGCCATTATGTCCCATCTTCCGGGTTTAGACAAATCTACAGGAGAAAACGTATATACCCCCGATTTGACTGAAGGTAAAGAGAGATTGATATCATTATGAATCGTATCCGGACGGGTGAGCACAACGTCAAATTGGGCATTGTCCACTGCAGTACCGTTTTTATCCGTCACTTTGTATTCAATAACCGTATCGTGCTCATGGATTTGAGCAGTGAGCAAAGATACGTTGTAACGTTGGTCAAATTGGATCTTTGCGTTGATGATATCGTTAGCATTTGCATCGTATTGATGATAATTTTGCATACCATAGTCTGACATTTCAACCGGATTATTGATTGCAATTTTGATCGTAACAATCGATAAGAAAACAACCCCCATAATGGCTAGAGCAATAATTAAAGGCCATTTACGACCTGCGTCTTTATTCATGATCAACCTTCTTTACGAAAATATTTCCCACGTATATAGAGGAAAATGCCATAAAGAATAATACCGTAAAATACAACGCGTAAAATATCGATAAAATTTTTACTACCACTGCCGGCAGATGAACTTAAGGTCACGTTTTGATGAGCCGCTATCTGCTCGGCCACGTCGGCATAGCCGTTATACATAGCAACCGAATATTTCGAAACGATATCATTGCCTTTTGCCCTTTCTGCTAAAATCGGAAGGATAGTACCACCCCTGTTAACGATAAACTCTTTAGCTTCGTCATAATTTCGGGCAAACATAATGGAACTGACAACCGCACCGATAAACGTTGCATTAGGGCTTAAAACCTGTTGTTTATTAAAATGCTCATATAAAGAGACGGGACGTGCAAGAATATCGACTTGTTGTTTCAATTCAATGAACGTAATGACAACGGCCGGTTCTTTTAATTCATGAACGAGTTGTTTTTCCAAATCTGAAATCGATTGATTTTCATCAAGGTCACGAAGCATCACGAGATAAAGAGAAATACCTGTTTTGGCTTTCAATTCGCTACCAATAGCATTGATCTGTTCTGCAAAGTTTGGATTTTTTACAACGTCATCTTTATATAAGTATTCAGCATGTGCGGATAAAACAAAAAAGAAAATGAGGGTGAGGGCCGCCAGCCCTCGCGAGAATAACAAACGTTACCCTTTTAACCGACAAACAAATGGTTTGGCGTTACAACAGCCCAAAGAGTGATAGCTGCAGATATAACCAAAGTCCAAGTGATAAGTTTATCCATAATACTTGCCATCTTAAACCCCTTATTCAACAGAGACACGATGAGAAGCATTATCCGTGCTAATCATCTTGATCTCTTTTTCATTTTCAACTTTATAGAATTTAGCGGCATTGTTTTGTTGCGCACCCAATCCTAAAACTGTCAAGAAAGCAAGAATGGAAAGCAACAGAACAGTTGCGATTAACATTCCTGTAATGCCGTCCAATGCAAAAACGCTACGATTTTCCATAGAAGCTCCTTATTTGTTTTTGCTGACGATAAACGCAGCAACAGCTTGCACCTGAGCATCATTAAGATTATGGAATGCAGGCATTTGTCCAATTGCACCTTTTTTGCCGTGATTTAATACGTTTGCAACAAGCGTTGGTGTAAATTGAGCGATGTTCGGAGCAACCATATCGGTTCCTTTTCCATCAGCACCGTGACACGCGGCACAAGTTCCGGCGAATACGTCAGCACCTTCAGTACCTTTTAAACCACCGGCTACATATTTAGTAACAGCATCGATTTCAGCGTCTGTGATCAATGCACCGGTATTGGCATTCATCAATCCGTTACGATCCGGCATTGGCATTTCCATACCAAGGATTTGGTTGTTAGACCCGTTATTGATAACGTGTTTGATTGTTTTTTCTTCCAAACGTACGTTCAGATTAGCCGCTTTACCGTCGATTCCGTCTGCCTGAAGACCGTGACAAGCTGCACAATTAGCATTGAAAACAGACTCACCCATTTCAACCAGTCTCTCTGGATCTTGGAGAATCGCTTTGTGCTCTTCAGCGAATTTCGCATCGTGAGCCGCTACTTCTTCATTGTATTCACCAATTTGTGAATATGCATTTACCGGATATCCCGCAAGGAAATACCAGATCGCCCAAATGTTCAATCCAAGGAAAATAACAGCCCAACCAAAAGGAAGTTCATTTTTATATTCCCCGATACCGTCCCAGTTTTCATCCGCAAGTTTACCACTCGCTTTATCCGTTTGCATTTGACGAACATATTTCGTAGCAACAAACATCGTTACAGTAACCAGAACAACAGCACCAAGAACGGCTAACTTATTGACCCAGTCACCCTCACCACCCATACCACCAGCCGTTCCGACTGCCAAGTATGTAGCTCCTAGCATTGCAATAACAATTACTATAGCGGCAAGAACTGTCTTATTCATAATGCCTCCTACTTTTTTTCATCGATTTTAGAAACATCTTCGATAGGTTTATCGTCGATGTCATCGTTTAAAGCGAGGTTTCCATACTTTTCATAGTCACGTTTACCTTTTTTCTGGGAACTATACAAATGCCATATATAGCCGTACAGCACCGCCACTAAAAAGGCGGTAAAACCAAAATAAGCATACGCTTGAACCGTACCGATATCCACGCTTACATCCTTATTTTAGGCTGTTCAAATACGCGATCAATGCAACGATTTCAGGAATTTTTCCCGCTGCGACTGCATCTTTAACGTCTTGATCTTTCATGTCTGCCGCAATCGCTTTAGCCTCTTCGAGTGCATCCGCTTTTGCTTCTTCTAATGTAGCAGCCAATTTTACAGTCTCTTTCGTGCCATCAGCCATTGGAATTTCTGTATTGTAAGGGACAGCGAACATTTTATTTACAGTCACTTGTTCCGCATACGCAGTATCTACATCTGCATCGTTTTTAAACAGCCATGCATATGCCGGCATGATTGAACCTGGTACAACTGCAGCAGGATCTTTCATGTGGTTTTCATGCCAGTCTGTTGTACGGTAGTTACCTACACGCATAAGATCCGGACCGGTACGTTTTGATCCCCAGAGGAACGGACGGTCATAAGCGTATTCTCCGCTTAGTGAATAGTGACCGTAACGGTCAGTTTCCGATTTAAACGGACGGATCAACTGTGAGTGACACGCATTACAACTGTTTTTGATGTATACGTGACGGCCAGCCAATTCAAGCGTATTGTACGGTTTAGTACCGACAACCGGCTGAGAAGCTTGTGCAAAGTTTGGCAAAATTTCGATAAGTCCCGCGAATGCGATAGTAACGAACACCGCTACCGCGAAAAAGAACGGGTGTTTTTCTAACCAGTGAAACATATTTCTCCCTCCTGATTAAGCGCCCATAGGCGACGCGGTTTGAAGTTCGCTCTCATCAACACGACGAGCGCTTGTCATTGTTTTAAACATGTTGAATGCAAACAAGAACATACCAAGCAGATAGAGTGTTCCACCAACTGCACGAATTGTGTAATATGGATGCAATACTGTAACCGTATCGATGAATGAGTAAGCAAGGTTACCGAACTCATCGTGTGCACGCCACATCATACCTTGCGTAATACCTGCAATCCACATAGATGTAAAGTACAGAACAACGCCCAACGTTTGAATCCAGAATTGCGTATTCATCAATGATTTAGAATAAATCTCGCGTTTGAATACACGTGGAGCCATATGGAAAAGTGCTGCCATAATCATGAACGCAACCCATCCAAGAACACCGTCGTGAACGTGACCGACGATCCAGTCAGTAAAGTGTGCCAATGCGTTAACCGATTTGATCGCCTGAATTGGGCCTTCAAGAGTCGAGAACATGTAGAATGTAGACGCAAGGATCATGAATTTAATCAACGGACTTGCAGCAACTTGTTGCCATTCACCTTTCATGGTCAAAAGCATATTGATCGCTGAACCCCATGAAGGAAGAATAAGTACTACAGAGAATACTGAACCCATTGTTTGCATCCAGTCTGGAACTGTCGAGTAAACCAAGTGGTGTCCGCCCGCCCAAAGGTATACAAACATCAATCCCCAGAATGCAAGCAAAGACAATTTATACGAATAAACTGCTTGACCCGATTCTTTTGGAAGGAAATAATAGATCATTGCAATGATAGGCACTGTAAATACGAATGCAACCGCATTGTGTCCATACCACCATTGTACCAACGCATCATTAGTCCCTGAGTACATGGATACTGAGTGATACCATGCACCAATCCCGCCTGATGCAAAATACGTTGGAATTTCCATATTGTTGAAAAGATACAACATAGCAACGCCCAAAAAGGTTGCGATGTAATACCAAATAGAGATATACAACGATTTTTCACGACGAATACCGATCAAACCAAAAATTTGCATACCCCAAATAACCCAAACAACAACGATGCCGATGTCAATTGGCCACTCAAATTCAGCGTACTCTTTAGAAGTTGTGATACCCAACAACAATGAGACAACAACAGCAACAACTACTAATAAGTAGAGAGCAAAATGCAATTTACCGAGAAACATCAAAAATTTTGATTCTGCCATCGATACTTTGAGTACACGTTGACCGACATAGTACCATGTAGCCCAAATACCGCTAAGGGTAAAACCGAAAATTACCGCATCGGTGTGCAACGGACGAAGACGGCTGAAATTTGTGTACTCTGCCAATCCTGAACCTGCTATAGTGTTAACAGCCGGAAACGCAAGTTCCCACGCCAAGATAACGCCGATAAGCATCCCGACAATACCGAGTAACACAGTTGTAAGCATAAACATCTTAGCAACAGTGTAATCATACTCCAATGGACGATTATCCATTTACGACCTCCTTAAAGATTCAAAGCATAAGAGCCTCTCAGGGCACCTCTGGAATCATACCATTTTATGAAACCAAAGGTACCCTTAACACTTTTGTAACAAAAGTAGGCTATTAAACGCTCTAATGATAGCAATCGGTGTATTAAAGGAATCTTTGATTTTTAAATCTTTTTCGCTGTACACAAACTTAACAATATATTTAAGCTTCTTTACAGATATTGGGGGTAAAAAAGTAACATAAGAAAAACAGTGAGTATTTAAAGGCCCGAGGCGCTATCCTCCGCAGTGGAGGATTAACGTTGAATCATACTGAGGAATTCGTTAAAGATATATCGGCTTTCTTTCGGACCGGGACTTGATTCGGGGTGATGTTGTACCGAGAATACGGGAGAATCGTTGTATTTCAGTCCTTCGATTGTATTGTCAAATAGATTAACATGTGTTACCTCGGCAATCTCACGAACCGATTCCGGTACATTATAATTATGATTTTGGGCCGTTATTTCCACCATACCCGTAATCATATTTTTAACCGGATGATTTCCACCATGGTGACCAAATTTCAGTTTACGCGTATCATGTCCGTGCGCAATACTTAGCAGCTGGTGACCAAGACAAATTCCAAAGAGCGGAATTCGACGTTCGATAAGCTTACGGATTTGGGCTTGTTCCGCTGTTAATACCAATGGGTCTCCCGGTCCGTTTGAAAGAAAAACGCCGTCAATCTCTTTCGCATCATAACGTTGAATCAAATTTTCAGCGTCAAATGAGTTAGGTAGAACTTCGACCTCCATCCCTGCTTGTGTCAATTCATTCAAAATGTTTCGCTTGATACCAAAATCCAGCGCAACTATTCGTGCTTTCGGTGCTGGTGCGTCGTTATAACGGAAATTAACCGGATCATACGTACCGTTCGTATGACGATACCCTTCTTTGGTACTAACCTGCTCGATGTAGTTAATCTCCTCGATACGCGGTGATGATTCGAGCATTTTTTTAAGCTCATCTTTATCGCTCACTTCCGTCGATGCGATCATCATCATTGCCCCCTCGGTGCGGAGCATTTTTGTTAAAAAACGGGTGTCAATATCGCATATTCCGATTACACCGTGTTTTTCTAAAAAGGTATGAAGCGCTTCTTCCGCACGGAAATTGGAATAGCAACTTTGGTACTGCCGTACAATCACCCCTTTACAATGGGCTTTTAAACTTTCCATATCTTCTTCGTTAACGCCTACATTGCCAATTTCCGGCATTGTAAACGTAATAAATTGCCCGGCATAAGAAGGGTCAGAAATAATTTCCTGATATCCGGTCATCGATGTATTGAATACGATTTCACCAACCGACGTTGTCGCCGCTCCGAAACTCTTTGCCTGGAAAAATGTTCCGTTCTCCAGATAAACCCATGCGTCACGCATCATGCAAGCCCCCTTCGTATTAATTCATCTTTATACAATTTTTCGAATAATATTTCATATTCATCTGTACCCGGAATAAGATTGCGCTTATAGCCTTTGATTTTTTGAAAAACGGTAGATTCGATTTCACTTGTATCCGCGATGAAGGATGTGATGGCATCAAAAATTATATTTTTAATCCGATTTTCACTTACATCGTAATTAATAAGGTCCTCTTCATACAATGCATCCAACACCTGATGCGCAATATCGGAATAACGATCTTCATACGAGAGAATTACTCCGTATTCCGGAGCCAATTTTTTCTTGATCATAAAGAATAATTGTCTTTCATCCGCAAGATAAAAATCGATTTGTTCCTCGTTTGCATTAACGATCTCTTTGACCTTCTCTTCCAATGCAATTTCTTTTTTTATATTGTTTGCAAGGACCGTTTCCGCTTCTTTGGCCACATTTTCAAGCCCTTTGGTCATTGTTACCAATCCGCTTCGGTTCAATTCAACGGCGATGCGCATCGCGATATGGGGTACATGCGTCAGTGAAACCTTCATTCGTAAGCCCTGAGTAAAATTTTTGCCATTGTACTTTAAACGACCTCTAAACTGGCTTAGAACGGTTGTTTTATTGTTGTTGTTTTTCAGGCAAACTGCGAAGCTTTGCCGTTATATCGGAACCTTTTTTAGGATCCATTTTACCTAGAATCTGCCCGACGGTTTTGGCATTCAAGGTACTCATGATTTCTGAAGCCTCCTCCGGAGTCATTTGTGCCAATATCTGCGCGGATGCCGCCGGTTTCATTTTGGCAAATGTTTGTGACACTTTATCCGCTTTTAGCTGCTTAATTTCATCGAGGACTTTTTTATTCTCTTCGAGCATCTTTTTCACAGATGCTTCTTTGGCCTTGATGTCCGCGAGTTTTTGATCCACTTTCGTATCTTTGCCCTGTATTGCCGCCTCTTTTTTCTTTAACAACTCTTCGGTCGCTTTTTTCAATGCGTCTAAAGATTGCTTTTGTTCATCAATTCTATCCAGTTCAGACAATAATTCATTTTTTCTCTCTTCAAATATCTTGGTACACTCATACGATTTCGTATTTTGTGCCGCCGACATCGCCGTAGCCAATATTGCAATCCATATAATAGGCTTCATTTTTTTTCTCTTTTGTGTATCATCGTTCCGATTTCATCCAAAAGTTTCGCATCAATCGTTTTCATTTTTTTAATGTGCGCGTTAACTTCTTCCACTTCAAGATATTTGAATTTTTCATATTCAATTCTTTCATTCTGAAACTTTTTACGTACGGCTTCTTGTTTTTCTTGGAGTATTTTCATCATTTGAGTATATTGTTCTATAACATTATGCTGTGCTTGTATCATCATTTGAGCCTGCCGAAGGGAACCGGCAGTTCCATATTCCGGCAATGACAGAGTAGAGAGAAAAGAGTAGGCTTTTTTGAGCTTTTCGGCAGCTGCCGCCGCTTCATTGTTCACGGTGACCAATTGGCGTTCCGCTTCATCAAGACTTTTTTTCTTTAATCGGACAAGCGGGGAATAACGGGTCGTAATCATTGTCTTCCCCTCCTGCCTTGTCCTTATAATAATATTGTGTCGTTTCGATCCGGCGATGTAGAAATCATACCGATTTTCGTTCCGGTCAACGTTTCAATCGCTTTTAGATAACTTTGTGCTGTTTCCGGAAGGTCTTCAAAACGGCGGGCACCTTCGGTTTTTTCCCATCCCGGAAATGTCCGGTAAACCGGCTTCACTCTCTCAAGATCAAGTGGTAAATAATCAATAATTTCACCGTTTACTTCGTATCCGACACATACGTTAATCTCTTCAAAACCGTCCAACACGTCCAATTTCATGATGGCAAGTTCATCACAACCGTTGATGCGGCTCGCATAACGGCAAGCTACCGCATCGAACCATCCGCATCTTCGAGGACGTCCTGTCGTCGTACCGTATTCATGGCCTTGTTTACGTAGTTTTTCACCGATTTCTCCATGATCTTCGGTTGGAAAGGGGCCGTTTCCGACACGAGTACAGTATGCTTTCACAATTCCTGTTACTTTGCCGATATCTTTAGGATTCAACCCAAGTCCGGTACATGCTCCAGCCGAAATTGTCGAAGAACTGGTGACGTAGGGGTAGGTTCCATGATCAATGTCCAACATGGTTCCCTGAGCACCTTCCAAAAGAACTTTTTTCCCTTCATCCATCATATTCCAAGCCATTTGCGTTGTGTTGGCCAGAAAAGGAACCAGTTTTTCTGCATATGTATTTAGTTCGGCAGTCAATTCCTCACGGGAAGGAAGAGTAATGTCAAGAGCTTCAAAGATTGCTTTGTTTTGGGTAAAGTATTCAACTACTCTATTGGTGAGAGTCTCAACGTCACGTAACTCACCGAGTCTGAATCCGGCACGTGCAATTTTTTCACTGTATGCAGGCCCGATACCGCGTCCCGTAGTGCCAATCGCTTTATCACCGCGCAGTTTTTCTTTTGCCTGATCGATCAACGTATGAAACGCCAAAATCATATGAGCCGATTCACTGACAAAAAGACGCCCCTCAAGATTTTCAAATTGTTTCATCTCTTTAATAAGTGCTTCGGGTGATACGACTACACCGTTTCCTATAATATTAACGGCATCCGGGTTCAAAATTCCCGAAGGGATAAGATGCAATGCATGCGTTTTACCGTCGACGACAATCGTATGCCCCGCATTGTGCCCCCCTTGATAACGGGCGACAACATCATATTGCTGGGCTAACAAATCGACAATTTTTCCTTTTCCTTCATCGCCCCATTGGATTCCGACAATCAAATCTGCTTTCATAATCTATTCCTATTTTGTTTGGTGTAATGCTTCAATCAAAGCATCCGTGTAAATTGCAAAACCGACCGATACGGTCTCCTCGCTTTTATAACGTCCTCCCATGGCGAAGACGTCATTCCGATCAATTACACGGAAAAACAGTTCATCGTAATACAACATTTTTGCGTAGTAAAGCGGAGCTACAATGACATTTGGATAATCAAGGTCTTTACACAATTCTGCCAATTTAATCAATTCCGGACGTAATACATCCGGGACCAAAGCGACAACTTCGGCTATCTCATCAACGTATTGCATGTAGACAAGTCGATCGAGCCATTCTATTTTTAATGAGAGAAACTTTTCGATATTGACGTGACGGAAATCGTCCAATTCCAACCCCAGCATTTCGGCAAGAATGCGGGGAATGTTGATATTGGATATTTGCAATAATGGGGAAACGCCGAGCTGTTTTAAAATCCGTGTGGCTTGGTCAAGGGCAACAAACAAATTTCCCTCATCAATAATTTCCGCACCGACTTGATACTGCTCTTCAGCCGGATAACGGTAAACCGGCTGAATGTAAAACCATTTTTTGTGCTCGGTATTTCCGCCCAACCGTTTGTTGACAATCCTGACAACATCGATGGTCGAGTCCGCACGCAGACTGATCGGATGGTTTTCGCTGTCATTAACCCGGATCAGCTCTCGCTGATCACACACACTTTGATGTTGATGATATGAAAACAAAGGGGTAATAATCTCTTCGAATCCGGCTTCGTTCAAAATGGAACTTGCTATCGTCTCGATTTGACGTTTTACTTTTGCACTTTCACCAAAGTAGAGTTTGGAACCCTCCGGTATCTCGTGTTCAAATACCATAGTCGATTAAAGCCCGAAATAAACGGTATTGAACACGCGATTTGCCGTTCCGTCATACGCACGGCGTCCCATTTTGGCCAATGCAAGCTCTACGCTGTTCACGGCCCATGCCGCTTCATATGGAGAGATTAACCCCATATGGTTGATCCGGAAAATAAGTTCTTTGATATGGTCCTGGCCTCCGGCAACGTTTACACCGAACTCTTTTTTTAGAAGCGAACGGATCGTCTTGGCTTCCGGATCATCTACCGTCGTCATTGAATCGGCCGGACGTGCCGGGTAGATATGGAGTCCAAGCGCTTCCATAGCTGCACGGCTGGCTTTGGCACGCAAAGCAGTGTCAGCATACAATTTATCAAGCCCACCCTCAGCTTTAATCCGGTTGAGAACACTCTCAAGACCAATAATCAAGGTTGTGGCCGCTGTCCATGCCGTCGTATTTTTACGCTGATTTTTGATCTCGGTGACCAGGTTGAAATAATACCCTTTCCCGCTTCCCATCTTTTCGATAGCTGCGTTGGAAAGCCCCATAATTGCCAGTCCTGGGGGTAACATCAATGCTTTTTGACTTCCGGAGATAAGACAGTCAATATTACGCACATCGATTTTCTCAACACCTACTGCCGTGATCCCGTCTGCAATCACCATAATGGAAGGGTTGTGCGCTTTGACGGCCGCTGCGATCTCTTCAATGCTGTGACGCAAACCACCCGCACTTTCACAGACTTGAATGGCAATCGCATCGATATCCGGATTTGCCGCAAGTGCTGATTGAACTTCCGCTACCGTTGCCGGAGTATTCCATTCATGTTTGATTTCAATATTGGCGATTCCGTGTGCAACCGCAATTTTTCCAAAACGCTCTCCAAACTTCCCGGAATTAATCGACAAAAGCTTCGAGTGGGCAAGATTAATAACCGCCCCTTCCATCGCTCCTGTCCCCGAAGATGCAAGCATAAGGACTTCGTCCATTCCGAAAAGCTCAAACAACAATGCTCTTGTACGTTCGAAAATAGCTTCAAATTCTGGAGTACGGTGATGAAGGGTTTCGCCGGCCATGGCGATACGTACCGATTCGGGTACCGGTGTTGGGCCTGGAGTAAATAACAACATTTAACTTATTCCTTATGAGGAGTACAAAATGTCCTATTGTACCCTACAGCAGGTTAGGAGAGATTTAAAGCTTTTTCCGAAACCCATTTCGAAACGATTTTCTTGACACCAAATCAAAGAAATACCGCTCTTACCCTTTTTCAGATCAAAATCTATTCTCCAAAACATGCTTTATCGGAAAAGATCAGCCATTTTATGGAAAAAAGACTGAAAAGCACTCTCATGCCCCACCAGACTGGCAAGATATTCATCATACGTCATCCCTTTGGTATCCAAAAAACCTTTTAAAAAAACTTCTGATGCTTCTACCCCGCTGGTATGTTCAATTTCCAACAGTTGGCGATATAGTTTTTCAATTGATTCAACAACAAATGCCGGTGCCGCCTTACGATACGCTACATAACCGATAATAGCCTGGTCTTGCGGGTCATGACGGATATCGAACTTGGTGGTTACCCAATAATAATCACCATTCTTGGTGCGATTTTTGACAACAGCGTACATATCACGGCCACTTTGAATTCTTTCCCACATCCATTTAAAAATTATTTTCGGCATGTCGGGATGACGAACAATGTTATGCGGTTTTCCGACCAACTCGGATAGAGCATATCCCGTTATCTCACTAAAGTTAGGATTAGCATATTCAATTATACCCTGCGTATTAGTACGACTGACAATCATCATCTCTTTGTTTACTTTGATCTCTTTTCCGGAGATACGTTTGCCTCCTGCGCACGTTTCTAGTAACATAAAGTTTTACTATTTGTTATAATAAAATAATTTTGGCGTATAAAAAAACAAAAATAATATGCACTTTTTGTTCTATATAAAAACTACTTTATGATGTTACGATTAACTACATGCAAGCCCTTTATTTGCATTTTCTGTAGTAAGTCGAGTAAAATTTCAAAAAATTAAAGAGTGACCATGACCCTATTTGATTCCCTTGTCCTCGGAGCCCTCGAAGGTATTACCGAATTTTTGCCCATTTCATCGACGGGACACCTTATTTTGGCATCCCGGCTTCTGGGATTGGAACAAACCGATGCCCATAAAGCGTTTGAAGTTTCGATTCAACTTGGGAGTATTCTGGCGGTTCTTTTCCTTTATATCAAAGATCTGATCCGGGACAAAACCCTATGGATTAAACTTGCCGTCGCCTTTCTACCGACGGGAGCCCTCGGATTTTTACTCTACAAACACATCAAAGCGCTTTTCGGAGCAGAAACGGTCAGTATTATGCTGATTGCCGGGGGAATCGTTTTCTTGATCCTAGAGTATCTTCGCCGGGGCAAAGCGGTCAATGAAGGTAAAAGTTTGGATGAATTGACGTATAAAGAAGCCTTCGCTATCGGATGTTTTCAAAGCCTCTCGATGGTTCCGGGGACCAGTCGCTCTGGTTCAACCATTCTTGGGGGACTGTTTCTCGGTCTTAGCCGTAAAAGTGCTGCGGAATTTTCGTTTTTACTTGCCATTCCGACGATGATTATCGCTACCGCCTACGATCTGTTTAAACATCGCCATGAAATGGTTGTCGATGATTGGTCAATGCTGATCGTCGCTTTTATCACCGCATTTTTCTTTGCATTGGCGACCGTAAAATTTTTCGTCGGTTTTGTCAGCCGCCATACTTTCGTCGGTTTTGCAATTTACCGTATCATCGTCGGAATCGTCTTTTTTTATTTTGTAACCGAACTGCCTGCCTGAATACGCAAAAACTTGATTTGATCAATCAGCATTTTTGCCAGAGACAATGCTTTTGAACGGTGCGACAACCCTTTTTTAACCGTATCGTCAAGTTCTCCGAGAGTTTGGTCAAATCCGTCCGGAATAAACATCGGATCGTATCCGAAACCATTTTCCCCCCGCGGAACCGTGATGGCTTTCCCGTGCATCCATCCGTGAACGCAACGTTCCCCCTCACGCGAAACTACGGCAATGGCCGCGGTATAGTAAGCCTTTGCTTCGCTGAATCCTTGCGCCTTGATCGCTTCGACCAGTTTGTTCAGGTTGTCTCGGTCGGTCGCATTTTCCCCACCGTAACGAGCACTGAAAATCCCAGGAGCGCCGTCCAATACATCGACACTGATACCGCTGTCATCGGCAATCACAATCGCATCGTTGTCCCCCAACGCGTTAAAGACCGCCCGCGCTTTAATCAGGGCATTTTCTTGAAACGTTGCACCGTCCTCGATGATTTCAAACCCTTCTATCAAATCGGTGTACGGAAAAACCTCCCGATCGTGTAGCAAATCGATAATTTCACGTACTTTGCCTTTGTTGGATGTAGCGAGTACAACTTTCATAATGCACTATCCCTTTCTTATATCGGACTTTAATTGTCCGTATTAATCGAATGTTTCATTTACGGTTATATTATAATGGCAAAAATTTTAGCTAACACAAGGTCATAACGTGTTTAAAACCGTACTTCCTCTTTCGGCGATCTTAGCATTACGCTTTTTCGGCCTATTTCTCGTTCTTCCCGTTTTATCTGCCTATGCGTTGGGGCTCGAAGGGGCCACTCCGTTTCTACTTGGCGTCGTCGTCGGAGGTTACGCTCTGACCCAGGCTATTTTTCAGGTACCGTTCGGGACAATGAGCGATAAAATCGGCCGTAAACCTACACTCCTGATCGGTCTTGTCATCTTTTTGGTCGGCTCTATCATCTGTGCCGTCAGCACGGATATCTATACGCTCATGGCCGGACGCTTTTTACAAGGAACCGGGGCCATCGGAGCCGTCATTCCCGCCATGATCAGCGATCTGGTGAATGAAGAAAAACGGGGGCATGCCATGGCGCTGATGGGCGGTGCAATTGCCGTCAGTTTCGCCGCAGCAATGGGGCTTGGGCCGGTTATCGCCGCTCAAGCAGGTTTTTCATCACTATTCTGGATTGCAGGCGTTTTGTCAATTCTATCGATGGTGATCTTGTTTACCAAAGTTCCGACCCCTCCCCGTATCCGTCATATTTATCATTCGACAACGACAACACGCGATATCCTTAGCGATAACAATCTCCTCAACATGATTATCATCAACGGGATGCAAAAAGGGTTAATGACAGTTGCATTCGTCCTTATTCCAATTTTCCTTACCCAACCCGGATACGGATTTGAATGGGATAAAACCGAATTGTGGAAAGTATATGTCCCTGCGTTACTCGCAGGTCTGGTTGCAATGGGACCGGCAGCCGTTTTCGGAGAAAAACATAACAAACCGCGTGAAATCTTTTTGCTTTCCATCGTCTTGTTTATCGTATCGTTTACTCTGATGGGATTTGCGCACAAAGATTGGGAATTTATTCTGGGTGTTGTCAGCTTTTTCGTGGCGTTTAACATGATGGAACCGTTAGTCCAATCTATGATTTCAAAATTCGCACGGGTCCACCAAAAAGGGGCGGCTTTGGGTATTGCGAACGGTTTTGCCTACTTTATGACATTTATCGGCGGTGCGGTAGCCGGTTTGGCTCTTCAGTTCGGAGGGCGGGAAATTTTCAGCGTTATTTTGATCGTTATAGCTACCTTATGGCTCCTGTGGACGTTTAAAATGTCCAATCCGTACCGCTATTCACATCTGTATTTACCAATTGATCACGTCGATATGGAAAAACTCTCCGGATTGGAACATGAACACGTAGCCGAATGGTATATTAATGAGACCGAACACATCGTCGCGGTTAAATATCGCAAAGACATGCTGGACATGGAAGAGCTAAAAGCGAAGATTGTTAAATAACCCTTCCAGAGGGTTCAAAAAAAGCCGGTTAGAGTTTAATTACCCTAACCTGTGTTCCCGCCTCAAGTTCGCCATCTTCTTCTCCGCAGATCATTAATCCGGAACTTCCGAGAAGATTGGTCAAAATTGCCGAACTGCCGCTTTTTTTACCGTTAAAATCAACCCTGTATTGCCCCTCTTCGAACATCAGATTGCAGGCTATAAACTCACTCTTATCGGATCGTTTCACAAAAGGGACACGAAGCGTGGCTTCTACCGTTTCAAAAAGATTTTCGACCCCCATCATACGTGCCATCAGAGGAGCCACGTAAAGAACAAACGTGACCGTAGAAGAGTAAGCAAATCCCGGTAATGATACAATAAACTTTTCACCTCTTTGCGCCAGCATCACATGCTGTCCGGGTTTAAGATTGACCCCTCTGAAGATAACCTCGGCTCCGAGTTTTGGAACAATGTGTTTGACAAAATCGTAATCGCCTACGCTGACGCCACCGGTGCTGACAACGATGTCGGCGGAGTGCAAAGCCTCCTCAAAACGCTCGGCAATCGCTTTTCGATCGTCTCCGACAATCCCCATCTGAACACATTCTCCCCCTAGCTGACGGATCAAGGCCTCCAACGTGTAACTATTAGAACTTCGGATTTGCCCCGGATGACGCTGGGATTCACCGATATCCAATATCTCGCTTCCCGTAGCAATAACCGCTACTCTCGGACGCTGTACAACGGGAATCATAACCCGGTTCATCCCGGCCAGTACACCGATCTGGGCGAATTCGATTCGGGTACCCTTCGCGATGATTACTTCCCCTTCACTGTAACTTTCACCGACAGGACGAACGGCGAAGCCTTTGTGCACGGGTTTTTCGATGATGATACATTCCCCTTCCACACGAACGTTTTCGATTGGGACAAGCGTATCTGCCCCTTCGGGCATAACGGAGCCCGTAAACGTTTTGATGCATACGCCACCGTATACCTTTCCTGTCTCATCGGACCCGGCAGGATTGTCTCCAAGAATGTTTAACGATGCATCCGGATGCAAATCCTCGTGCAGTACGGCATAACCGTCCATTGCAGAAGTCGGACGCAACGGATAGTCCTCTTGCGCAATAATATCATCAGCCAGAATTCTTCCTAATGCATCACTCAAAAAGACACGTTCGCTTCGCATACTACCCATCGGTATCAGTGCGAGCATGTTCTGGGATGTTTCATAGGAAATCTTGCTCATGCCTTTCCTCCAAGCACTCCAGCCCCTTCGATCGCCGTGGAACGGTCTCGGGCATAAATTCGTTTTCCCGCTTTCAAATCGTATTTCCAGATCGGTGCGGAAGCTTTGAAATCTTCTACGAATGCTTCGATCGTTTCCAAGGCCACACGGCGTTTTGGCGAAAAGACGGCAGCGATGTATGACGACTCATGCACCAAAACATCTCCCCGGCTATGTGCCATTTTAAGAGTCGCACCCATTGGAGACGCCTTGGCAACCCAGGCATAAAACCATGATGACAGGATAGGTTCATATACATCAAAACTAAGCCCTCCGATTCCGTCTTCTTCACGGACCGTACCGACAAACGGGATATACGCACCGTAATTATTCTCCGATTCTTCGGCATACCATCGCGTTAAAATTTCAGGAACGTTCAAGGCACCTTCGTACAATTCCAGCACGTTCATCCTCCGCATACCGGCGGAAGCAAAGATATCTTATCCCCCGGTTGTAATGCCACATCCAAAGATGATACCAGCGTATCATTGACGGCAACGGCACAACTGCCTAACCATTCGTCCATCTGCGGGTCTTGTTTTAACGCTTCGGCTACGTCGTGCAACGATTGCGCTTCCATGTGAATCGGGTCTTTTTGAATCGGTCCCAAAAATTCAATTGTCACCATAATGTTCGTCCATTGTATAAAAGTAAGCTTCGGCGATTATATCTAAAGAGAACTAACAGAGCCTTGTTAGTATAATTCTATTTCCATTCTCAAAGTGAGGCGTTTCATGATATTCGGAAAAATCGATTTTTTGAATCTACTCCCCTTTCATGTATTCATGAAACGATATGCCCGTTCGCTCCGAATTCACCAAAGTCTCCATTACCACAGGGGAGTCCCCTCCGCACTCAACCGCGACTTTGCCATGCGGCGTATCGATGCGGCGTTTATTTCCAGCATAACGACCATTGGACGTCGCCATTACGGTATCGGAATCGTAGCCAAAAAAGAGGTTCTAAGCGTTCTTACCGTCCCTTCCGACCAGCCGAAAAACGATGCCGATTCAGCTACGTCCAATCGGTTGGCACAAGTACTGGACATTACCGGAGACGTGTTGATTGGTGATAAAGCGCTTCGTCATTATTACAGCGGAGAACCTTTTAATGATCTTGGAAAAATATGGAACGACAAAACAGGGCTCCCTTTTGTATTCGCACTCTTGTGCGGACATGGATACAGTGAGGAACTTCAACGATTGAGCAAAGCGTTTGTGAGTAAAAAAACCAAAATACCCCATTATCTTCTGCTAAAAGCCTCTAAGTCAAGCCATCTGTCGCCTTTACAGATTCTCGACTATTTGAACTACATTACTTATGAGATTTCACAACAAGAAAAAAGAGGATTAAAACGCTTCATTAAAGAAGCAAAAGAAAGAGGCGTTTCTCCTTCAAGAGGAGAAATCCGTTATCGCTGAAGAAGGGTTTCGATCCGCTTTAACGTTTCATCAAGACCGATAACGGCCATAACACTGTCAAGACCCGGTCCTGTCAGTTTTCCCATCAACGCGATGCGTAACGGTTGACCGATTTTTCCAAAACCGATGCCAAGTTCGGCGACAACCTTATCCATAACCGCATGAAAATCACTCGGCAAGTGCAATTCGGATGTTTCTTGTAATGCTTCAGCAAATCGGTGCAATACCGCTTTACTCTCTTCTTTATACCCTTTTTTCAAGGCGGCTTCATCGTACTCGACCGGAGCCGTAAGGATTTCATTCACCAGAACAGCCATTTCGGAAAGCGTTTTAGAGCGCTCTTTGACAACGTCCAATAAAATTTCGCGTTTGTCATGGCTGATCAAAACAACCCCGTGGAATTCCAACAGCTCGCATAGTTTTTCATTTGGGGTATTTTTGATGTAATGACTGTTAAGCCAATCCAACTTGTCAATATTGTAAACCGATGCGGATCGGTTTATGTCTTTCGGATCAAACAATTCGAGCATTTCCTGAAGTGAAAAAATCTCCTGATCTCCATGACTCCATCCGAGTCTGACCAGAAAATTGAGAAGCGCTTCAGGAGCATATCCCATGGTTTTATAGGCCATGACATCGGTAGCACCGTCACGTTTGGAAAGTTTTTTTCCTTCCTGATTATGAATCATAGGAACATGATAAAAATTAGGAACCGCAAATCCGAGCGATTGATAAACAACAATCTGTTTAGGAGTATTGGAGAGGTGGTCGTCTCCGCGAATGACTTCATTTACCCCCATCAGGGCATCATCGACGGCAACCACAAAATTGTACGTCGGGGTTCCGTCAGCGCGGGCGATAATGAAATCGTCCAAAATATCGGCTACGTTGAACACGACATCCCCTTTTACACCGTCATGGACCGTAATCGTCCCTTCCAAGGGAGCTTTGATGCGGATAACCGGTTCAATTCCCTCTGGCGGAGTACCCGTAAAATCACGGTAACGATTATCGTATTTTGGACGTTCTTTGCGTGCCGTCTGCTCTTCCCGAAGCGCTTCGAGTTCCTCTTTGGACATATAGCATTTATAGGCTTTGCCTTCATCCAAAAGTTTTTGCGCATATTCCTGATAAATCGCCAGGCGATTGGATTGGTACTCAATTTCTCCGTCATGCTCCAGTCCTACCCATTTAAAGGCTTCGACGATCGCACGCGCAGCCGCTTCATCATTACGGCTAAAATCGGTATCCTCGATTCTCAGCAGAAATTTTCCTCCGTTACGACGTGCCCATAAATAACTAAATAACGCCGTCCGCAGACCTCCGATATGCAAATATCCGGTCGGACTTGGGGCGAATCTGGTAACTACCATTCAGGCTTCCTTTGTGAACAATTGCCGAATTTTAGTTGAGCCTATGTTAAAAGCGGGTAAAATCATTTGACTATCAACAGGAGGGTCTATGAGACCGGCAATACTATCTACCCTATTGGCAACACATCTATTCGGCGCTACGATCGGCGGAGTGGCCGTAATGGTAAAAGACACCCCAATCACAATGTATGAAGTTCAACAGGAGATGAAACAAAGCGGCACGGATGCAAAACAAAGTGCTGATACCCTGATTCGAAAAAAACTGGAGCAATTGGAAGCTCAAGAGAAAAAAATTACGGTGAGTTCTACCGAAGTGCATGATGAAATCGCGCGTATGGCGGAGCAAAATCATTTGACGGAAGAACAGTTTCTAAACGCGATGCAAACGGTCCGGGGATTGAATGAAACCGATCTGAAAGCTAAAGTCGAAGAGAATATAAAAGGTCAGAAACTTTACAGTGCAATCGCATTTTCCAAAATGGCACAACCGACTCCCGAAGAAGAAGCCGAATATTATCAACTACACATCGATGACTTCTCTCAACCCGAAAGTTTTGACGTAACGGAGTACACCTCCAACTCTCAAGAAGCTATCGCCGCCAAAATTGCCAACCCGATGCAAAATATCGATTCCATTTCGAGCAAAGATGAAAGCCTGGCTTTCGCCTCTATCCATCCGCAGCTTGCCCAGATACTCAACAAAACGGCGGTCGGAAAATTCTCACCTATTTTGCCTAACGGTCAAAACGGCTTTGTATGTTTTTACATCAAAGAAAAAAATAACGTTGTTACCGAAAATCTCGATTCGGTTCGTCCGCAAGTCTCCAATGCCATCCTTTCAGACAAACGTAATCAAGTTTTAAACGACTATTTTACCCGTCTTCGACTCAACGCCGATATTAAAATTCTTCGTCTTCCCGAATCCGAATAACATTCGGATTCTATCCGTTTTCTACCATCTGATTCAAAACTTCGAACAATTCGGAACTCGATTTTTCCGCTGCTTTAAAACATTCAATGATTTGAGCAATGTTATTTTTAGGGTCATTTTTCAACAATTCCATCGCTTTTTGAACCTGCTGATGGACCTGACGGTGTGGATCAAGTACTTTGGCATAGACGCTATGATTTCCAAAGACGGTTTTACCGTCTCCGTGTTCATACCATTTGCCCAAGGCACATGAATGATGGTCACTGAATTCTTTGCTCACCCTTCCTTCAAATCCTGCCTCGTAAGCATTCGCTTTAAAAATCATATGATCCAATTTGGCCATATTGGCAAAAATTTCGTAACTGATCAACTGATTTTCGTGCTTGATCCGTTCCACATTTCCAATTAACTGTGACAGCACTTGTTTGAATTCGTCAAGCTTTTGGCTAGAATCTTCCGCATATCCTTCCACACGTTCACTATTTTCGAGCATTCCGATGGAGTTTTGTTTCAAGATGCTGATATTGGCTTCTACTTCGCTGGTTGCTTTTTGCGTCCGTTCCGCCAATTTACGAACTTCGTCGGCTACAACAGCAAATCCACGTCCGTGTTCACCCGCCCGTGCCGCTTCAATTGCTGCATTCAATGCCAATAAATTGGTCTGATCAGAAATATCCTTAATGAGGGTGATAACGTTCGAAATTTCACTCACGTTGTGATTGAGCTGCTCGGAATTTTCACGTGAACCGTTAATCATCTCGGTAATATTTGACATACTGGCCATAATGTCATCGGTCTGTGCATTTACCTGATCTACTACAACACCCGTCTCTTCATTCAGACTATTAACGCTGTTTAGATCTTTAATGCTGTTTTGCATACTATTTCGTAAACTTCCCGCATTTTCAATGGTTCCACCAATCATCAAATGCGCCAATGAAAGAGACATTTCATTTTTTCTGTTTTGCTCTTCCGTCGCAGAATTGGCAAACTGTGCTTCTTGTGCTGTTTCCTGAGCTTTCGTTGCTATTTTTTCAACTTTTTCAATAAATATATTGAAACTTCTCGCCGCTTTTCCAATTTCGTCGTTTGATCCGACGGATAACCGTTTACTGAGGTCTGCATCCCCCGTTGCCAATTCCTGTGCAATGGCATCAAGATTTTCAATCGGCCCAGTTACAGCTTGTCGAATAATAGCCACCAATAAAAAGAGAATAATGACATCAATAACGGACATAATTATGACCTGTCGAAGAAGTGAATCTTCGGATTGGGAAATCATAGCCTCAACTGCTTCAATTTTTCGGGCCAGGAAACTATATCCGATTACTTCGTTGGAATAATCGCGTATCTCAACAGGGGTAACATAGTAATGTTCCGTAGAGAATGCCCCTTTTGTAGGATCAAACTCAGTTTCGGATAGTTCTTTAAAATACTCCCGGTTGATCGTATCTTCCTTGATGGCCAACGTCAATTGCTTACCAACTTTGGGTGCTTTATCCAGTTCTTTAGCCGTATCAAGATATTGATTAGAGATAGCAATAATAACATCGGTGCCGAAATTGGCATTCAAGTCTTTGACCACAGAATTCAATCCTTGCATGAATTCAACCGAACCGACGTATTCACTTCCGGAAAATACCGGTGCGATGCCGCGTAATTCCAATCCCGCATTCCCGATTTCAATCGCTACAAGCGGTTTGTGTGACTCTTTGACTGCCAGAATCGTTTTACGAAAACTTGATAAATCATCTCCGTACTTTTCAGGCTTCCATACTCGAATAAAGCTGTGAACATCGCGATCGTGTACGTGAATTTTGATATTGCCGTATTTTGTATTTTCTTTATATTCTTTAGATAAAGACTTTAAGCTGCTAAGAGTTTCTTCACGGTTTCCACTAACCAGCCCTCGAACAACAGCTTCGTTTTTAGAAATGGTTATCGCATTGGTCAAGCCAACGCTTTTTTTGGTCTCAATCGCTTCATTAAAAATGGAAACCATCTCTTTCGTTTGGGCCTTATAAACATCATCACTCATTTGACCTACCGAGATCATAAAGTTAATAATGACTATTACAAAACCGATAATGATAGACGCAATGAGCGGTATATGTACCTTTTGCGCAATCGTTAGATTATTCATACAAACCCTTACACTTAGAAATAAAACTAAGTTTA
>JBFXFU010000018.1:0-52253 GCA_050178755.1 Sulfuricurvum sp.
AGCGTCCAGAAAAACGATGCCGTCCTCAGCAACCGGCTGTGGTTGAACATGAGTTATGCCGCAACCAGGAACCTCAGCTTCGTCGGGCAGCTGGCGTACAACAAAATCTTCGGACAACGTACGTTAAGTACCTCGTCGAGTATGGGCATGGACGGTTTCGACTGGATCAGCGGCGAAAGTGCCTATGACGATACGCTCCGGGTCCGCTCGGCCTATTTTTTCTATCAGGACGACGAACTTGCCGGACTGGAGATCCCCTGGACGTTCAGCATCGGACGCCGCCCTTCGACCGAGGGGCACCTGATCAACTACCGCGACGACGTTCCCTCCTCGTCCCCACTGGCCCATACGATCAACGTCGAGTTCGACGGCGCCAGCGCCAAATTCGGCACCGAAGAGCTGACGGGGCTCAACGGTTCTTATTTCAAACTCTGCGCCGGGCGTGGTATGAGTGAAGCGGAATCTCGCTTTTCGTCAGCACCGTACAGTGGCAATGGAGCGACCACGACCAACGACATTGATCTAGCAGGAATCATTGTCATCCCCTATGATGACAAACAATACACAACTGGTTTCCAATATACCTACGCAACCAATTTGATTGATCCAAACAGCACAGGAGGGTTCGATACCGTTGGAGGCCTGCATACCGCCACCGCCTTCGCGATGGTCCACGGCATCGGCGACGGATGGAGCGATTTCCTCGACGAATCGATGATCTTCATCAGCGGGGCGATGACCAAGACCGATCCGAAAGAGGGAACAAGTATGCTCGGTTCAGCCGACTCCGAAACCGGTTACAGCTACTGGATCGGGACCCAGTTTCCCTCCTTGATCAGCGACGAAGGGCGCTGGGGGATCGAGTTCAACCACGGCAGCAAATACTGGCGTCCGATCACCTACGGCGAGGATACGATGATCGGTTCGAAAATCGCCGCTCGCGGGGATGCGTACGAGATCTATTTCACCGAACCGATCATCGATGACATTCTGACCTTCCAACTTCGCTATACGTATATTGATTACGATTATACGGGAAGCAACGGCTTTTTCGGTACAACGACTGGGATGCCGATGAGTATGTCAGATGCCATAGCAAGTGGTTTAGGTGGAAATATTGTGGATAAAGCCCAGGATATCCGAGCGTATATCCGCTATAAATTCTAAACACGATTTTTGACGCTATCGGAACTCGTCCCGATTAGCTATGTTAACACTGGGTTTCTCTCTGGGAGGAAGCCCAGCACACTTGTGCACTTTTATTACTACACTGCCAACTTTGCCAATTCCTCTTTGACTTTAAGGGCATGTTCTTTAACTTTGACGTTGGTCCAGCAAGCGCGGACAATCCCTTTTGGATCGATGATGTACGTAGAGCGGATAATTCCCATATACTCTTTACCGTAGTTCTTTTTTAATCCCCATACGCCGTAACTTTGCATCATCTGCGTGGTAGGATCGCTCAAAAGCGTGATGGAGAGGTCTTTCTTCTCGATAAAGTTACGGTGCGCTTTGGTACTGTCGGCGCTGACCCCCAAGATAATCGCTCCCAAATCGTCAAAATTATCCATTTCAGCGCTGAAATCGCACGCTTCGGTCGTACATCCCGGTGTAGAGTCTTTTGGATAAAAATACAAAACGACCCATTTACCGCGCAAATCACGCGAACAAATCTCTACATCATCCTGATTGCTTAAACAAAATTCCGGGGCTTCACTGCCAATTTCCAACATTACTTATCTCTCCTTTGGTATTTCAAAATGAATCTCATCCATAACATGCACCCCGCGTTCACGAAAACAGGCTGCCGCCAATCCATCTCCTGTATCGACAATCATCCCCTCACTATCGTAAATCGGTGCGCTTCCGTATCCGCAGCTTGGGGATTTCGATTTCAAAACGGCGTAACGGATATCCCGATGATCCTCCAAGAAGGCCAACGTATACCCTACGACTATGCCGGTTACGTCCTCTCCGTCACTTTCGCGCACGAGGCGCCTTGTGTTTTGAACGTCCACGATACGGATTCGGGGACGAGGCGTCCCCATACCGGGGGCTTCAGGACAAAAAGGGATCAATCGGTACTTTTCCCCCAACGCTTCAAGGCGCTTGTCCGTTGCCACGATCCCATCGTATCGGCACCGTTCACCCAATAGGCAAGCACTGACGGCAATTGTCATGAACGGCTATTCTTAAAGGATGACGACCGATTTGATCTCCGTCATCTCCTCAATTGCAAAACGCGGACCTTCCCGTCCGACTCCGCTAAGCTTTACCCCTCCATAGGGCTGTATGTCAAAACGGAGCGTCGGCATATCGTTGATGACGACACCGCCGGCTTCCAATTCATCAATTGCTTTTCGCGCATGGGACAGATCGTTCGTAAAAATGGAAAACTGCAATCCGTACGGAGAATCGTTCATCCGCTCAATCGCATCGTCTAGGTTGTGAACTTTGACCAGACTCACGATCGGAGCAAAAACCTCTTCGCACACGATTTTCATCGATTCGGTTACGTCCGCCATAACGCACGGATAAAAAATCCGCCCTTCCCTCCTTGGAACGCTCAACGCCCGCGCCCCTTCATCGATTGCGCTTTCAACCCAGTTCATAGCACGTTCCGCCGCTTCATCATTGATCAACGGTCCCAAAAAGGTGCTCTCATCATACGGTGATCCGACGACCAGTTGAGCCGTCGCCAGTGCCATTTTCTCGGCAAAAGCATCGTAAACGGTCTCATTCACATAAATACGTTGCAGCGAAATACACACCTGCCCCGAATTCACGAATGCCCCGACGGCACATCTCGATGCAGCGTATTCGAGATCGGCACTCGTGTCAATATAGGTTGCCGCATTTCCACCCAATTCAAGGCTTATTTTTTTGATTCCGGCCGTTTTCGTGATAATGTTTCCGACTCCGACCGAACCGGTAAAACTAATCACCCGCGGGATATCGCTTCCGACCAGAGCCCCCCCTACTTCAGCATCACCATAGACGACACTCAAGGCATCCGGCGTAGCAAACGGACTTTCAATAAACAACTTTGCCAATTTGTACGCGCACAACGGCGCTTCGGGAGTCGGCTTAAGGACAACCGTATTCCCCGCGACCAATGCCGGAGCCAGTTTATGGGCAACCAGGTTCAACGGAAAATTAAACGGGGTAATCGCCACGACTACGCCAACCGGTTCTCTCGTCCAATAGGCGTGCGCACTGCGACCGCTGGGGGCGGCATCGGTATTGATTGTTTCGCCGTGCATCGTCCGCATCGTCTCCGCCGCCAAGGTAATGGTTTCAATGCATCGGTCTACTTCAATCCGCGCGTAGGTAATCGGTTTCCCGACTTCTTCACAGAGTACTTTGGCAAAGGATTCTTTTTGTTCCTTCAACTGCGATGCCACATCCAAAAGCCACGCGCATCGCCGATGCAATGGAGAACGTTTGGCAGCTTTGGCAGCACTTGAAGCAATCCGTAACGCTTCGCGTACCTCTTCTACGCTGCAAAGAGCTGCTTTGGAAACCACCTTTCCGTCATACGGACTGTACCGTTCACTATAGTCAGCAGCTATGACTTCTTTGGAACCGAGCCAAATATTTGCTTCCATTGGGAACTCCGAATAAATCTAATATGTTTCAATTATACATTCGAGCACCTAAAAAGTGCCGGTTAGTTTTTGGATTAAGGAGCTTCTAGCAGAGTAAATTTTAGAATGTGTCCCAAAAATACGCAGAGGAAAATGCCCATGGAATTGAAAATTACTGACGGTGCTTTGGGAGTCCGCCCTCCCGTTACCAAACCCCATCCCGGTTTTTTGTTTCAAGTCGGAGAAGAACGTTTTCGCCGGCTTGTCAACGACCATTACGAGATGATCCGCAACAGCGATATCGCCTTTTTGTTTCCGGTAAACGATGAAGACGATTTCACTGCGGCCAAAAAACATGCCGCTGATTTCTTTATCCAGATTTGCGGAGGACCGGACTATTTTGCCCAGACCCGCGGAGAACCTCGTATGGTCGGACGCCATGCACCGTTTCGCATCGACGAACCTGCCCGCCGCCGATGGCTCGAATTTTACGCCGTTTTGCTTCCAAAACTCGTAGAAGAAGGGATCAATCCGGAATACATTCAATCGTTTTGGGATTACATCGATGTTTTTTCGATCTGGATGATCAATACCCCGACATACTAACGGTTTAGGCACCGGCAGAACCCGTTTCTGCCGGGCTGTCCTCCGAAAATAGGCCGCTATGAGCCCCCTGATTGATACTATGCGTTTCATTTGCCTACCGTCTGGACAATTCCGGCCCATCGCCTCCCTTTCTTAATAAACCTCAAATCCCATCTTCGCTAAAATCATCCAATTTTTCATTAATTTTCTGGAGAAACTTCCTATGAATGAAGCCAAATACATTTGGATGAACGGCAAAATGGTCCCATGGAGCGAGGCGAAAATCCACGTCCTCTCGCATACACTGCACTACGGAAACGGCGCGATCGAAGGTACAAAAGCCTACAAAACGCCCAAGGGGTACGCAATCTTCCGTTTGAACGACCATACCAAACGTCTTTTAGAGTCGGCGAAAATCACCCTTATGGACGTACCGTACACTCTCGAAGAGCTCAATCAGGCGCAAATCGATCTGATCAAAGCTAACGAATTTACCGGTGAAAACGTGTATCTTCGCCCTATCGTCTACCTCGGTTACGGCGTCATGGGGGTTTACCATAAAGAGGCTCCGGTTGATGTAGCGGTTGCCGCTTGGGAATGGGGTGCTTACCTTGGTGAAGAGGGGCTTAGAAAAGGGATCCGCCTTAAAATCTCTTCGTTCAACCGTACGTCAAACCGTTCCAACATGGGTAAAGCCAAAGCGGTCGGAAATTACCTCAATTCTCAAATGGCCAAATACGAAGCCGTTGAAGCGGGATACGACGAAGCCCTTCTTCTGGACGATGAAGGATACGTAGCCGAAGCGACCGGCGCTAGTTTCTTCATGATCCGGGAAGGGGAAATCATTACCCCTCCAAGCGATAACGCGCTTCAATCCATTACCCAAAAAACGGTCATCGAAATTGCCGAAAATCTTGGTTATAAAGTTACGCGCCGACGTATCAGCCGTGAGGAAATCTACGTTGCCGACGAAGCATTCCTGACCGGTACCGCCGCCGAAATCACCCCGGTTCGCGAAGTCGATGCACGTGTATTGGGCGAAGGGTTCCGCGGTCCGATTACCGAAAAACTTCAAAGCACCTATTTTGATGTTGTTGGCGGAAAAGTCAGCGAATACGATCACTACCTAACCTATATCGATTGATACGTTAAAACGGGTATCGGATCAATATTTGGCAACGAAGGAGTATGAATGGCCAGCGATATGAACGACTATTTCAACCGGAAGAAAAATGAGAACCAACAGCGCAATAGCGGTTTTCAGACCCCGAAACCACCTAAAATCGAGCTGAATATGAATGGTAACAAAGCCGCCATGCTCTGGCTGATCGGAGGGGTATTAATACTCCTGGTATTGGCCAAACCGTTCGTTATTATCAACGAGGGTGAGCGCGGGATTCTTTCAACTAACGGTAAATATGAAGAACGCGCTTTATTGCCGGGATTACATTTTCTGATACCGATTATCCAGAAAGTATACATCGTCGATACCAAAGTCCGTATCATCAACTATACCGACGTTGCCGACCGGGCGACGGGAGCCGGAGAAGGAATTTTGCTCAAACCCTCCATCACCGTATTGGACAAACGCGGTCTTCCCGTCGGAATCGACCTGACCGTACAGTATCGGCTGAATGCGCAGTTGGCGGCTCAAACCGTTTCAAACTGGGGTTTCAACTGGGAAGACAAGATCATTGATCCCGTCGCACGTGACATTGTCCGTAACGTCGTAGGACAATACGAAGCTGAAAATCTTCCGATCATGCGCAATACGATCGCTACTCAGATCGAAGCAGGTATCCGTAAAAGCGTTGAAGGACAAAAAAATGCTCCTGCCGAACTCGAATCGATTCAATTGCGCGAAATTATCCTGCCTGAAAAAGTAAAAGAACAAATCGAACGGGTACAGGTTGCCAAACAAGAAGTCGAAAAAGCGCAGCAGGAAGTCGAACGCGCCAAACAAGAGGCACTTAAAAAAGCGACCGAGGCCCAAGGGGTTGCCAACGCCATTACAATCGAAGCCCAGGCAAAAGCAAAAGCCAACCATGCCATCGCCGAATCCTTGACTCCGGGATTGCTCAAACTCGAACAAATTCAGGTTCAAGGCAAATTCAACGATGCCCTCAAAGAAAATAAAGATGCCAAAATCTTCCTGACACCCGGAGGATCTACGCCGAACATATGGGTTGACATGAAAACGGGAGACAACCAGAAAGTTAGCTCCGTCCGTTAATCCGATACTCTCTTAAGAGAGTATTTCATACCTTTCCATCAGCGAGTGAAAAGATATGAAATACTCCAAAGGTCAACGATGAATCTACAACAAATAGACTGGGCAAAATCCGATCTCCTTCCCGTTATCGTCCAGGACTCTTCCAGTTTGGAAGTCCTGATGATGGCGTATATGAATCAAGAAGCTCTGGAGCTCTCTCTTTCAACCAAGATTGCCCACTACTACTCACGTTCCAAACAACGTTTATGGAAAAAAGGGGAAACCAGCGGACATCTTCAGCACATCGAACGCTTTTTGCTCGACTGTGACAACGATACCCTGCTCATTCTGGTTCGTCAAGAAGGGGTTGCGTGCCATACCGGACGTAAATCGTGTTTCTTCACCGACATCGAAACAAGAGAAACACTCAGCGAACCGCAAATCGACACTGCGATGACCTACGGTGTTATCGATGAACTCTATCATACGATCCTTTCACGTAAAAATGCCGATCCGGAAACCTCGTGGACGGCAAAACTACTCAGTAAAGGCGACAACGCCATTCTTAAAAAAGTCGTCGAAGAAGCCGGAGAGTTTGCCTTTGCGGTCAAAGACGGCAATGAGAGTGAAATCATTTACGAATGTGCCGATTTAGTCTATCATGTCCTTGTGGCCCTCGGACATAAAAACATCTCTCCGGACCGCATCAAACAAGAACTCGCACGTAGATTTGGAATGAGCGGGATTGCGGAGAAAAATTCAAGGAAACAATGAAAGAGCGTGTCATTGATTTTATCCACCGTCTTCTAGTCTACGATTACCTCCTATTTGGTGGGATCGCATTACTGTTTATCCTACTGATGGTGATGGCCGTATTTTTTCGTCACAGAACCGCTTTGGCCGTCACGATTGTCGTCATAAGCTTTATCGTCTTAACCGTCAGTCCGGTTGTCGGATACATTCAGCTTCACAAATATCTTTTTATGAATACCGTTACCGTGTCCGAAGTCAAAAAGCTCGAGTTTACCGAGGCATTGCTGATTCGAGGTTCCATTAATAACCGTTCGAAACGCTCTTTTCAGGAATGTACGCTACATAGTGGGGTTTATAAAGTCACCCATAACCGCTACATTGATCCTCTTTATCCATTCATCCCGTTTAAAAAAGAGAGCATGAGCCTCAATACACCGATAAAATCGGGTGAATCCAAAACGTTCAAACTTTTTGTGGAACCGTTTCGCTATACTAAAGACTTCAATATCACGATCAAGGCGGAGTGCCGATGAGCACCTATCTGACAATTTGGCATTATCTGGCCCTGGCGGTTGGGATACTTGTATTCATTCTGACAGTTATCCTGGCCTTTCAGGAACGTCGTAGTTCGGTACGTAATGCCATCATCTTTTCGTCCATGCTTGTCAATACGATGGTCGGCTTTCTAATTTTGATGGCCCTTGACAAGTACACCAAAAAAGCCGAAGTGTTCAACCTTCAGAATCATCGTCAACTTGAAACCGAAAAAATCATCTTTACCGGTGTCGTCAAAAATACGGGAAAATATACCATTGGAACAATCGTTTACGAAATCAAAATGGTCAACAGAGGACACGCCGGAAACCGTGTCAGTGCCGGTTCTTTTTTCAAACCAAGCGGATTTATGGATTTTTTAGGCGGGTATACCGCGACCAATCAACCCCAATCGCTGACGCAGTCTCCGGTAATTGCCGAAGATCTTAAACCCGGGGAGAGCCGTCCGTTCCGGGTCGAATTTGACTACCCCCCTTATTTTACTGGCGTAACCCAGTACAACCGGCTATTTGCCCATTGAATCGGCGCCAATCCGCCTCTTCTTCCGGCTCGTATCCGCTTATGCGGAAAAGGGACGTTCTAGTATTTCAGCCCTTCGGATTTCAGGGTTTGATTAACGGCTCGGACCAAATCGTTTTTTCCGCGGCACCACTGCGGCGCAATCAGGGTATCATCGTCTATACCGGCCGTAATGCGTTGTACACTGACGTTCTCCGGCTTCAACAAAAGAGCTTCTTTCAATACCTCAAGATAGTCTTCCAAGGTGATTGGCGTAAACTCACCACGTGCATATTCATTGGCCAACGCCGTTCTTTTAACAACGTAGAGAGGATGATACTTTACTGAATCAATTCCCAGGCCATAAGCCGTTTTTGCCGTTTCAAGCATCATTTCCTTGTTTTCGCCGGGTAGACCGAAAATCAAATGCCCACACACTTTCAGACCATAGGATTTTGCTTTTTGGATCATGTCACGGACACTTTGACTGTCATGTCCCCGGTTAATCCGTTCCAATGTTTCGTCATAAATGGATTGAATACCGAATTCCACCCAAATTTCATGTGTTTTCGAGAGTTCAGCCAAATACGACAGCGTCTCTTCGGTAATACTATCGGAACGTGTACCGATGCTCAACCCTACCACATTATCGAACGAAAGTGCTTTCTCATATAGTGCTTTGAGCGTTTCGAAAGGGGCATAGGTATTCGTAAAACTTTGAAAATAAACCAGGAATTTTTCAGCTCCGTTTTCCTTCCGAAGCTTCTCGGAGAGTGCCTTAAATTGCCATTCAAGCTGTTGAAGCTGTTTTTCAAGATACGGGTTGTGGAGAGAGTGCAAATTGAGAAAAAAGCCTTTAAGCTCGCGGGCACGGTCCAGGCTTGGACTAAAGGAGTCGTTTTCGCAAAACGTACATCCCCCTTTTGCAACCGTACCGTCAATATTCGGACAGGTAAACCCGGAAATCGAAATCGGAACTTTTGAGACTCGCGTATTAAACCGCCGGTGCAGATATTGTCCGAATGTAAAAATCTGCCCCCGCATTCGGCCCCTTAGATGATGTAATTGCCGGTAAAACAGGCCGTGCAGTAATTTTCTTCTTTACCGTTGACGCTCCGAAGCAGTGCCTCGTTACTAAGATATCCGAGCGAATCAGCCTCGATAAAATCGCAAATTTCCTGAATGCTCATATTGGCTGCGATCAGCTTCTCTTTGTCCGGAGTATCTACCCCATAAAAACACGGATCGGTCGTCGGCGGGCTGGAAATACGCATGTGTACTTCACGCGCACCCGCTGCTTTGAGCATACGGACGATTTGACGGCTGGTAGTTCCGCGAACAATCGAGTCGTCGACAACGATCAGACTTTTACCCTGGATAAGGTTCTGAATCGGGGAAAGCTTCATTTTTACTTTCAGATCGCGCATCTCCTGCGTCGGTTCAATAAACGTACGCCCGACATAGTGATTACGCATAATGGCCATTTCATAAGGGATACCGCTCTCTTGCGAATATCCGATAGCCGCCGGGACTCCCCCATCGGGAACCGGAACGACCATATCCGCTTGGACCGGTTGCTCTTTGGCAAGCTCTTTCCCCATTGCTTTACGCATCTGATAAACGTTTTGCATGTAGACGTTTGAATCCGGACGGGCAAAATAGACGTATTCAAAAATACAGTGTTTCGGTGTCGGTTCAAACACTTTGATCGACTTCGGAGCTTTCCCTTTTTCAAAGATGAGCAATTCTCCCGGTTCAACGTCACGGATGTATTCGGCACCGATCAGGTCGAATGCACAGGTTTCGGAAGCGACGACATATCCGTCTCCGACACGTCCCAGACTGAGAGGACGGAACCCATGAGGATCGCGCATCGCAAACATTTTCGTACGGCTGAGGAAAACCAGCGAATATGCCCCCTCGATTTTTTTAACCGCATCGATAATCCGATCCGTCAGGTGATGCTGATCGCTTTTGGCAATCAAATGAATCAGGTTTTCAGTATCCATAAACGTTTGGAAAATCGCCCCTTTTTTGATCAAAGCGTCCCGAACTTCTTTGGCATTGGTAAGGTTTCCATTATGGACGATCGACATTTCTCCCAGATCATAACGGGCGAATACCGGTTGCGCGTCAAGGATAGAATCATCTCCCGCCGTTGAATAGCGGGTATGCCCGATCGCCATGTGCCCTTTGAGGGTATTTAGTTTTTGGGTATCGAAAACCTGAGTCACAAGTCCGCGATCTTTAATCGTATAGAGCTTTTCACCGTCTCCGGAACTGATTCCACACGCTTCCTGCCCCCGATGTTGTTGGGCATGCAGGGAAAAATACGCCAATTTCGAGGCTTCCGCGTGATTAAAAATTCCGACTACCGCACATTTTTCGTTGATGCTACGCACTGTTTTATTCCTTACGCAAGTTCAAGACAATCACTGATTGAATACAGACCGTTTGCTTTTCCGGTCAACCATTTCGCCGCACGAATCGCCCCTTTGGAGAAAGTATTCCGGCTCGTCGCAGTATGATGAAGTTCAACAAACTCACCATCGTTGTAAAAACCGACGGTATGACGTCCTACGATATCTCCACCGCGCAATGCCATGACGGCGATCTCGTCCTTGCTCCGTTCACCGATATTGCCGTTACGCCCGCTCACCCGTACGCTATCCAAATTCAGACCTCTTCCCTCAGCAGCCGATTCGGCCAAGGTCAATGCCGTTCCGCTGGGAGTGTCTTTTTTATGGCGGTGGTGCTGTTCGACAATCTCTATGTCAAACCCTTCCAACGTCTGGGACGCCATTCGCACAAGCCGGTTGAGCAATGCGACCCCCAAAGACATATTGGTTGCGTAGAGAATCGGCATCGATTCACTCGCCGTTTTAAGAAGATTCATCTGATGCGCGTCTAGCCCTGTCGTTCCGATGACCAATGGTTTAGGATGTTCAATCGCTTTTTCGAGCAGCAACTGGGTTGCTTCCGGAAGCGAAAAATCGATGATTACGTCCGAACTTTTAAGCAACGTAGCCATATCGTTCGTTACCAGCACGGATGGATCGATTGAAAAGTTGAGTTCACTTCGCACGTATACCGCACCGAGCGATATTTCACTCTCATGGCGAAGGTCGTCAATCAATAACTTTCCGACGCGTCCTCCGGCTCCAAAAACACCCGCTTTAATCATTGTGGCAATCCCTGTTTTTGTAAATGATGGCGGATTTTACCGTTTTCGTGTTTAAAAGGACGTAAACACGGCTTCTTAATGACCGTCGACGAACGCTATCGCCTGCAGTGCGGCAACGGCACCGTCCCCCGCTGCGCAAACAACTTGTTTTGGAGCCTGCTCCCTCATATCACCTGCGGCGAACAGTCCTGGAACCGATGTACGCATACTCAGGTCGACCTTTACTTCTCCCCACTCCGTCATATCGCACAAAAAGCTGCCGTCATCCTGGCGTAAAACCTGATTGTTGATTGTATTGCCGACAAAAACAAAAACACCCGGAACGCTGATTTCGCGTGTCGTTCCGTCGGATAAAGCAACACGAATACCGTTGACTCCCATCGCATCACCGCTCACCTCTTCGGGAACGGCATTCAAGACCAACTCGATATTCTCGGTTGTTTTTACCCGTTCGATCGTACTGGGAGCCGATCGAAAACTGTCCCGTCGATGGATGAGATAAACTTTCGA
Source organism: Sulfuricurvum sp. (assembly GCA_050178755.1). GTDB lineage: Bacteria > Campylobacterota > Campylobacteria > Campylobacterales > Sulfurimonadaceae > Sulfuricurvum. The sequence goes on from JBFXFU010000018.1 coordinate 11,885, forward strand.
GCAGATTTTAGCCAGATACAGTGCCTCTTCGAGTGCCGTATCTCCCCCTCCGATCACCGCTACTTCTTTACCTTTGTAAAAAAAGCCGTCGCACGTCGCACACGTACTGACTCCCCGTCCAAAATAGGTCCCTTCTCCGGCGAATCCGGCCCGTTTCGGCGTTGAACCCGTACAGACGATTACGCTTTTGGATTCAACGTTTGTGCCGTCACTTTTACGAATGAGAAATGTTCCGTTTTCGTTACGAATAATCTGCGTCACTTCCGACATCTCATGAACCAAACCGAATTTTTGGCATTGCTCCGGCCAGGGAATCATTAAATCCATCCCCGTGATGTGTCCTGTAACTCCGGGATAGTTTTCGATTTCGGAACTCATCGTTATCTGCCCGCCGGGCATCCCTTTTTCAAACATAATAACGTTGGCGAGCCCTCCGCGCGTCGTGTAAAGCCCGGCAGTCAATCCTGCCGGTCCGCCTCCGATAATAGCACAATCAAGCATACTTATTCTCCTTTTTCCGACAAAATTTTATGAGCCTCAAGAGGGATTCAATCCTCTATTCCAGCTTATTTAGGGTATCAAGTTCGCGTATCATACTGTCTTGTTTATAAAGCATGTCTTTGTTTTTTTTGATAGTAAAAACACTTGGGACATGATAGATATTAAACCGCTGAATGAATTTTAACGAGGTATTGCTACCCCCTCGTAAAAAAAGTACATTGGGGGTCGAAGGGGGAGCCTTTTGATAATAATCGATCGCCAGAATCGGATATTTTGCTTTGGCTTTGGAAAGGTTTTCAACCATGCCGGGCATATTGGAACTGTAAAAGACGACGAGATAATAAGGTTCTTGAGGAGTGAAAATGGCTTTCTTCTGGTAAAAAACCCATTCGGAAAAATTGATAAATTTATATTCGGAAAATTTGTAGTTAAAATAGGCGAATGCGCCTGCAATCATTGCGGCACCAAAAAAAGATGCAAGCAGCGTTGAAAGCGAGAAGAGGCTTTTGCCTCGTCCTGCTGCCACGCAAAAACCTTAGAGGATAGCGTTCAGTTTATCGGCAAATGCTTGTTTTGAAGCAGCACCGACCATTTGTTCAACCACTTTTCCGTCTTTGAAGAAAAGAATAGTCGGAATTGAGCGAATACCGAATTTTACTGCGATATCTTGCTCTTCATCTGTGTTCACTTTACAGATTTTTGCTTTACCTTCAAACTCTGCTGCCAGTTCTTCGATAACTGGAGCGATCATACGGCAAGGTCCACACCATGGAGCCCAAAAGTCTACCAGTGCTACGCCCTCTTTTGTAACTTCGTCAAAGTTTGAAACCGTCAATTCAATGTATTTACCCATTGCTTACTTCCTTAGATGTCGAATGTTTTTGATGAGTCATTATAACTTCCCATTCTTTAAATCGTCTTATTACAGAACTCTCACAATTTTTCTCAGCCAGAGCCTCATTTACCCTTCTTGAAGCTGATGGAATATTTCAGGAATATAACGGTTCGGTTCCTCTTTGCACGTATCATGTTCCATCATTTGCATATATTTCACTTTTATCTCTTCAAGCGTCAATTCTCCCGGTGGTTTACGGACCGCGATATACCCGCATATTTCTTGCTTACTGTCGTATTTGGGTGTTACGGTAACAACTACCCAATAATAAGCACCGTCTTTTCGAAGGTTTTTCACATATCCTTCCCATGGACAACCCCGCTGAACCGTTTCCCACATCGAGTAAAAACAACACTTGGGCATATCGGGATGGCGGATAATGGAATGCGCCTTTCCGATTAGCTCTTCTTTGTCGTATCCCGACATCTGGACAAACAAGCGATTGACATACGTTATTCTACCGTGAAGGTCGGTCTCAGTAATCATATTACCGCCTTCAAACTTTATCTCTACATCTGTCGGAATAGGTCTATTCATGACTGTAACCTTCCATAACCGAAATAAATGAGAATAAGTATACCTAATTTGATGTTAGAATTAATAATAAAATAGTCAATTTGTCATAATGTGATATTTTCGATCCATTCCACCCCCTCCGGAGTGACGATCAGAGCGTCGATACAGTAATCCAAAGTCAATTTTTTGTGCTGAAGATAGGCTTGAATGGTACGTACTAATTTTTGTAGCTTTACAGGGGAGAGATTGTAAACGGCCTGATCATACGATTGGGCACTTTTGACTTCGATGAATCGTAACGTTTCCCCTTGCATCGCGATAATATCGATCTCTCCGAAACGGTTATAGACATTTCGATCGAGAATGCGCAGGCCCTCTTTCCGAAGGAACTCACACCCGCGTTCTTCGGCTGCCAAACCTTTTTCGCGGGTGTTTTTCACCTCTATTCCAGATAGTCGGGTTTAATCACGTCGACTTTGACCGATTTGAATTTTGCCGTTTTGATCAATTCGTCGCATTCATCTCCAAACAGAAAATTAATCTGGCTTTTGGCATGGTGAAAGGTGGTAAAGAGCGTCCCTTTTTTAACGGTTGAGCTCACTTTTACCCGTAACGGTGCACTTTGTCCATACTCGCTGCGAAGAACGACGAAATCTTTATATTCGAAATAGTCTTCATCCTCGACACTGACCAAGAGTACGTCTTCACTATGGCTGCGGCTCAGCTTCTCACACGCGTTGGTTTGTGCGGCGTTATTGTAATGTACCAGAATTCGTCCGGTCGTCAAATAATATCCCTCATGCGCGCTGTTACGGATCAACTCCTCGACCTGTCCACGCACCGAATATTGCGTATAGCGAAAACGCCCGAATCCGTCTTTCGTCCTGAAATCGTGTATGTGCAGTACCGGCATGTCCTCTTCTTGAACCGGCCATTGCAATCCCTGAAGGCGGTTGGCTTCAAGCCGTTCGTAACTTGCCCCCGCATAACGGTTTGGTGCATCGATCCGCACCATTTCCCAAACGTCTTTGGAAGTATGCACGTTCAAATCTTTTCCGTAACGTTTGGAAATTTCGGCGATGACTTCCCAGTCGTCGGGCATCGTCGCACTCACCAGCGGCTGCGAAAGATGAAGACGCCGTTCGGCATTGACGTAAACTCCGGTTTTTTCATAAGCGCTTTTGACGCCGAAAACGATATCGGCGAACTTGGTAATCTCGTTTTCAAACAGTTCATTGACGATCAAAAGGTCAAGGTTTCCAAGCGCTTTGTGAATCTTGTTCTGATTGGGATGAATGTGAGCGATGTCTTCGCCGATATTAAACAGCGCTTTAATCTCTCCGTCGATCATCGCATTGATCAGATCGGGAGTCATCATCCCCACTTCTTTGGGAGATTGATAATCGGGTGCGTAATACGGAAGCATCCCCATATCGCAGGTCCCCTGAACGTTATTCTGCCCTCGCAGCGGCATAAGCCCCGCACCCCGTTTTCCGATGTTGCCCGTCAGCATTGCCAGATGGGTAATCGCCATGACCGCGTACGATCCGTCTTCATGTTCCGTAATCCCCAAGCCCCAGAAAAACATACTTTTACGGGTTGCGTATTTGCGTGCCACGGCACGGACTTCATCAACGAGATTCTCGTATCCGGGAATCGTCAGCAAAAACTCCGGATTGGCGTACGGATCGTTTAAAATGGCCGCTCTATACTCTTCGTACCCTTTCGTACGGGTAGCTATAAACTCTTCATTTACCAGATTTTCGGAGAGGATGACGTACGCCAGCATATTTAAAAGCATCAGATTGGATTCATACGGAATGCTCAAATGATGCGTTGCCGATTTGGAAAGCTGTATGCGCCGTACGTCCAGTACCGCCAGTTCCACACCCTTGTTTTTAATGACGTCGAGCATTCGGTTCGCTACGATCGGGTGTCCCTCCGTCGTATTGCTCCCCATGACGATCATAAATTCGGTTTCGTAAATATCGTCAAACGGATTGGTTGCCGCCCCTTCGCCGATGGTCGTTCGCATCCCTTTTAGTGACGGAGAATGACATACCCGGGCACAGTTATCGACATGCGGCGAACCGACGACATGACGGGTAAAGTGTTGAAAGAGATACGAACTTTCACAACTCGTCCGGGCTCCTCCGATTGAGGCAAAACTGTGAGCACCAAATTCGTCTGCGATCGATTTCAATTTGCGGGCGGCCAAATCGTACGCACTTTCATAACTGATCTCATACCATTCCGTCCCGATCGGTTCGAGAAAATCCATATCAAAATCGGAAAACAACGCCGCGTTCTTGGCCAAAAACGATTTACGGACCCGCGCCGTACGGAGCCGTTTGGAATGGCCCAGAAAATCCCATCCCTGTTTCCCTTTGATACACAGTCTTCCTTGCGAAACAGTCCCCTCTTCTTTGGCGAAAACCTTAAGAATTTTATTGTCTTCGACTTCGGCGGAAATATCGCATCCCACTCCGCAATAGGTACATACGCTATCGACGACCATCTGATATTTCCTCATTCTTTGACGGCGCTATCGCCCTTTTTAAAATTAGTGAAGTGTACAATTTTGTCTCTTAAGGGTTGCGGAAGCATTGATACAAAACGGATCATTAAATAAAATCTAAACGGAAAGGCATAGCGTATTTTTTTTCGTTCGATAGCATGAACGATCCTCGCTACTCCAGCCTCCGTCGAGAGGAAAAACGGCATTTTGAATCTGTTTTTTTGCGTCATCTCCGAATCGATAAATCCGGGCATGATGGTCATCACCCGGATACCGAATCTTTTTAACTGGTAGTGTAACCCTTCCGCATACGCATTGATCGCCCGTTTCGAGCTGCTATAGGCGATCGAAGTCGGCATCGTCAACTGCGACGCCAGTGAAGAGATAAAGACGATTTCACCCTTTTTTTGCTCTATCAGTTTGGGAACAATCGGTTCCAAAAGCGCATGTACGCTCAAAAAATTCACTTTAAAGAGTCGTTCAAAATCCCCATACGGAGTCACTCCGCCGCCATGCCCGACCGAAATGCCGGCATTGAGGATGATACGATCGGTCCTCTCTTGGATCAGCTTTTCTCCCACTTCGTGCATTCGTCCAAAATCACTGACGTCTGCAACGATCGTTTCCACTTCCGCACCCAGCGTGCGGCACCGCCGCGCTACCTCTTCCAGCCTATCTTCCCGCCTTGCAATCAGAACAAGCTGATTTTCTTTGGAAGCATAATGTAATGCCAACGCCTCTCCCAATCCGCTGCTCGCCCCGGTGATAATGATGCGCATAGATTCTCCCGAAAGGTAATTGTCACTATAATTATACCTATGAATGAAATACTTAAAATCGGCGAGATCAATACACTCGCAATCGACCGTGTCACTGCGCCCGGCATCTTCCTCAAAGCAGGAGACGGAAGCGATGTCCTTCTTCCGAATCAGTACGTCACGGATGCGATGCTGATCGGAAATACTCTGGATGTCTTCCTCTATACCGACAGCGAAGACCGTCCCGTTGCGACGACTCTGATGCCCAAAGCCAAACTAGGTGAAATTGCCTTTGTAGAGGTAGTGGACGTCACCCCTATCGGTGCGTTTATAAACTGGGGACTCCCCAAAGACCTTTTTGTCCCCAAAGCACTGCAGAAAAAACCGTTTAGAATCGGAGAACACCGTTTTATCCGGGTTATCCTCGACGCCCAGACCAACCGTCTCGTCGGTACTGAAAAAATCGGTGGAGAGTTGAGTGAGCCTCCCAAAAAACTCTACCCCAATACCCCTGCCGATTTCATAGTAATCGCCCGTACCCCGATGGGATACAAAGTCATTATGGATCATAAATACGAGGGGATGATCTATCACAATGAAATTTTTGAAAAAGTTCGTATCGGAGAAACCAAACACGGCTATATCAAACAGCGCCGAGGTGATGGAAAACTCGACTTTACCCTCCAACCGGTGGGCAAAGCCAAAGCCGACAATGCAACCGAAAAAATTCTCATCATGCTCAAAGAAAACGGCGGGATGCTCCCCTACAACACCAAAAGCGATCCTGACCTGATCCAAAAAATCTTTTCCATGAGCAAAAAGAATTTCAAGGCTGCCTTGAACCAACTCGCCGAATCGGGGAAAATTACGATCAAGGAGAATGGGATCTATGGGATTTAAACCGCGCCGTCGCAGCCCAATTATCCAACTCCGTCCCCGTAATATCAGCTATGAAGAAGGGGGGCGGCATATCACGCTCCTCTCGATGAATAAAGAGAGCATGGAGATCGAAGTCGAGATCAAAGAGGGGAGCGAAGTTAGGGTCGTAGCCGATTTCCCGTTCGCCCATCTCCCTAAAAAAATCAAAAAAGAGATCAACCCGCTATAATTCGCAAACGATTCTAAAAAGGAAATTCATGTCACAATTTACCAATGTCACCCTTGATAAAAAAGCAAACATCTACTTCGAGGGAAAAGTCACAAGCCGCACGGTCCGTTTTGAAGACGGTACGATCAAAACGCTCGGAATCATGCTTCCAGGTGAGTACACGTTCAATACCGGTGATAAAGAGATCATGGAAATCATGAGTGGAGAGATGGAGGTTCAGCTTCCGGGTTCAGAAGAGTGGATTTCAATCACAGGGCCGCAAAATTTTGAAGTGGCTGCTAACAGCGCATTTAACCTCAAAGTCAAATCCGTCAGCGATTATTGCTGCCATTTCGTCAAATAAACTTAATGCCGTCTTGATGAGCGGAGTATAACACTCCGGTCATTCCCGTATCGAAATCTCCGTATCGCTTATCCATCCCTCTTTTCCGTAATCCTGCCATTTACGGTGCAAAACGATTCCGCTTATTTTATAAAAGCTTCCGTCCTTCGACGTACTCGTAAAAACGGTTTTTGCTTTGAAGGTTTCACAGACCCCTTGTTTTTGCGGTTTTGTACACACTTCGACCGGTTCTTGACTGACAAGCGTAACCGGAACGATGCGCTGATTCTCATTTCCGGTTGGCATAAAAGAGTCCAGCGCAGACGATTGGACCGGAGAAGAAGATTTTTGAGGTATCGCCGCCGATTTTTGGATTTTATCCAATAAAATTGCCGACTCCTTATCACCATTCGCCGAAGCTTCCTTAAACCAGCGTACCGCCGCCGTCATGTTTTGTTCCACGCCTCTTCCGCCGGCATACATGATCCCTACGTTATATTGGGCGTCCACATGCCCCTGGATCGCCGCTTTTTCATACCAGTAGGCCGCTTTGGTCTCATTTTTTTCAAGGCCGATGCCCCGTTCAAATATTACTCCGGTTTGGAACTGAGCCTCCGAATCGCCCTGCAATGCTTCCGTATAAATCTTCCATAACGATTCTCGGTAGTATTGTGACGAATAATCCTTCGCCATTATCTGCGACAGGAACAGCAAGAATATAAGTGATAATCTCATCCGGCTTCCTTCGCTCTTGACTCCGGTTTACTACCAAAGTCGTTAATATCACTCTTAAATCCGAAACGTAAAAGCGCGTTTAGCTTTCAACTACGGGCACTATAGCATGTGTCCCTACCTGAAAGATAAAACACCTTTTGCCTTTCGGCAGAAGGCGATTATTTGTAACGGTAGGTAATTCGACCTTTATCAAGACTGTATGGCGTCAATTCGATTTTAACCATATCGCCGGGAAGAATTTTAATGTAATGCATCCGCATCTTTCCTGCAATGTGACATAAAATTACATGTCCGTTTGCCAATTCTACCCGAAATGTCGCATTGGGGAGCGCTTCGATAATTTTTCCGTCTACTTCAATGACATCATCTTTTGCCACAATGTTTCCTTTATGCAATTGATAAAATTTCAGCCCTACCGTTGATTATTGCAACCGTATGCTCGTAATGAGAGCCTCTTAGCCCATCCGTACTGACTACATCCCAACCGTTCGAACGAATCTTCGAACTCCCTTCTTTTTGACAAATCATCGGCTCAATACAAAAAACCATTCCGTTTTTGATTTTCGGTCCCGCTTTCGCGTTCGGTCCATCCAAATAATTTGGAATTTCAGGTTCTTCGTGCGGTTTTTTGCCGATGCCGTGTCCACAGAACCCTCTTAAAGGAACGAACCCACGTGCTTTAATGAACTGTTCGATCTCATAAGAGAGTTCTTTAAAGCGCATACCTTCGCGGATGGTCTCGATTGCAAAATAAAGTGAATCTTTTGCACACGCAATCAATTGTTCATCGTCGTTCGAAATTTGTCCGACTCCGACAGAAATTGCAGCATCGCCGAAGTAACCTTGTTTTTCCGTTCCAACGTCAAAACCGATGATATCTCCTTCCTGCAAAGCATAATCCGAAGGGATACCGTGAATAATTACTTCATTAAGGGAAGTACAAACAGCGTTTGGGAACCCGTAAAGCCCCTTGAAGGAGGGCTTGGCATCTTGACTGCGGATATACTCTTCCGCCATCGCATCCAATTCCTTCAACGTGACTCCCGGTTTTGTGTGTTGAGCCAGCAGCTCCAGCGTAGCGCCGACGATTCGGTTAGCTTCGCGGAGTTTGATTATTTCATCATTTTTGCGTAGCGCAATCGCCATTTTAAAGACCGACCGCGCTAAGCGTTTGATATTTACTCATGTAAATTTGAGCTTCGATACGTCGCATAGTATCCAATGCCACCTGTACCACGATCAACACGGCCGTTCCGCCGAAATAAAACGGTACGCCCAATGCTTTTACCGCAACCCACGGCAACGTTGCCACGAGTCCAAGATAAATCGCACCGGTAAAGGTCAGACGACTTGCCGTTTCGTTCAAAAACTCTTTGGTGGAATCTCCCGGACGTACGCCCGGAATGAATCCGCCTTGACGTTTCAAATTATCGGCAATGTCTTTTGCATTGAATACGATTGAAGCGTAAAAATAGGCAAAAAACACGATAAATACAAACTGCAAAAAGTTAAAGAAATAATGGTGCGGATTCAATACGTCCGCTACCGCCTGAACGTACGGATTCGTACTGGAAGAGAGCACCGTCATCGGAAACATCAAAATAGCTGATGCAAAGATAACAGGAATAACACCTGCCAAATTTACTTTTACCGGAATATAGTTCATAACCCGTTTATTTTGATGTTGCAACATGGTTTTCTTTGCGTACGTTACGGGAACTCGTCTTTCGCCCATTTCGACGTAAAGAATGACCAATATCGTTGCGATGATCAAAAGGACGATGGCCAGCAACGTCAAAAAGTTCATAGCACCCGTATTGACCATTGTCACCGACTGCGAAATAGCATTCGGAATCGCCGAAACGATACCGGCAAAAATGATCAATGAAACACCGTTTCCGATCCCGCTTTGCGTGATTTGTTCACCGATCCACATCAGGAGCATCGTACCCGCAAGCATTGAAACCGTTGAAAGAATCATAAACGTGCTGTGATCAACAAGAATCGCACTGCTTCCGTCTTTCCCGGTCATGCTTTGAAGTCCGACACTTACTCCGATCGCCTGAACAATCGTGATCGCGATGGTCGCGTAACGGATAATTTGCATGTACTTCACCATTCCGTCACGCTCTTTCTTCATTTGTGCTAAATTCGGAAATGTAGCCGCAAGAAGTTCCATAATGATTGAAGCAGTGATGTAAGGCATGATACCGAGGGAGATAATGGAGAGTCGTTCTACGGCGTTTCCGCTGAACATATTGAATAGACCTAGCGCATCTGCTTGGTGAGAGTCAAAAAAAGAAGCGATGACCGCTGTGTCAACACCCGGAACCGGCACGTATGCCAGTAACCGGTAGATGAAGAGAAAACCGATCGTTATTAAGATCTTGTTTACAAGTTGTTGGTTCATTATTTACCAGTTGTTGTAACGTTTTCGTCTTTGATTTTAGATGCTAAATCTTTTGCACTTGCTCCAACGAGTTTTACGCGAGTTACCGATTTTTTCAAACGGTAAACCGAACGGATGGTTTCCATTGTGATTTCAGCCAGTTCAGCTACATCTTTTGCTTTTTCGATATTGATTACGTAAGGTTTAACAACACCTGACGTAAAACCGATTTTCGGCAAACGGCGTGCCAAAGGTTGTTGTCCACCCTCGAAGTTACGTTTTTCATTGTAACCTTTACGGGCTTTTTGACCTTTGTGACCTTTACCGGCAGTTTTACCGGTACCGCTACCTTGTCCGCGGCCGATACGTTTTTTGCTGTGGGTAGAACCCGCAGCAGGAGTCAAATTTTCGAGTGCCATCATTTATCCTTTGATGCGTGAAAGCGCATCGATTGTTGCGCGTACCACGGTATTTGGATTGTTTGAACCCAAAGACTTCGTAAGAATGTCTTGGATACCAGCAAGCTCAAGAACCGGACGAGTTGCACCACCGGCGATCACCCCTGTACCTTCCGAAGCCGGTTTGAGGAGGATGCGGCTAGCATTGTATTTGACTTCGATATCATGGGCAATGGTTGTCCCTTTGATTTTTACTTCAGTCAAATTTTTGAACGCGTTGTCAACCGCTTTGCGGATTGCATCCGGAACTTCTTTCGCTTTACCGACACCGTATCCGACAGTCCCTTTTTTGTTACCGACGACTACAAGTGCGGTGAAACGGAAACGGCGTCCACCTTTTACAACTTTTGTTACACGACCGATGTTTACGATCGATTCTTCGAATTCTTCTCTATTAATCTGTTGCATCGATCAAACCTTAGAACTTAATTTCATTCGCACGAAGTGCTTCAGCAAACGCTTTTACAACACCGTGATACAAGAAACCGTTACGATCGAAAACGACTTCGTTGATTCCGGCATCTTTAAGAGTTTTTGCAAACGCTTCACCAACTTTGGCTGCATCTTCCTGATTTGCTTTCAAACCCAAAGTTTTTGAATGAACAGCTGCAAGGGTTACTCCCATTTCATCATTGATCGCTTGCGCGCTGATGTAACGGTTCGAGCGGAATACAGAAAGACGTGGCATTGCCGCGCATCCTGAGATTTTAGAGCGAATACGGCGTTTACGCTGAACACGTTTTGCCGATTTGTTTTTCAAAATTTTACCAGTCATTTCAACGCCCCTTATTTCTTAGATGTCTTACCGGCTTTACGCAGGATAGTCTCATCGCTATATTTAACACCTTTACCTTTATAAGGCTCAGGAGGACGGAAACTGCGGATTTCAGCAGCAATTTGGCCTACTTGTTGTTTATCGGCACCTTTGATGCTGATAACGTTTTTCTCAACTGCGATTGTAATTCCGGCAGGAATTTCGTAGTTAACGTCGTGGCTGAACCCGAGTTGCAATACAAGTGTATTACCGTTTACGTTAGCACGGTAACCAACCCCGTTGATCTCAAGTTTTTTCTCGAAACCGGTAGTCAAACCTGTTACGATATTTGCAGCCAATGCACGGTAAGTTCCCCAGAATGCGCGATCTTGACGGTGGTCAGAATTTGTAGTGAACGCAAGAACGTTCTCTTCAAGTTTCACACCGCAGTTTCCGCGTGTATCAAGGACTTGAGTCGTACTACCTTTTGTAAAGGTGATAACCGAACCTTCAACAGTTACTTTTACATCATTTGGAATAGAAATAGGATTTTTACCAATACGTGACATCTTATCTCCTTACCAAATTGTACAAAGTACTTCACCGCCAACGCCAAGCTCATACGCTTTATCGTTAGGGAGTACCCCTTTAGAACTGCTGACGATAATTGTCCCGTAACCGTTTTTGAAACGTTTCAATTCGTCTTTACCTTTATAAATACGGCGACCCGGTTTAGAAATACGTTTTACTTCATTGATGACCGTACGGCCTTTTTCATCGTATTTCAAAACAACATTGATCGTTTTTTTAACGCCCTCTTCGACAACGTTAAAACTTTCAATGTATCCTTTGTCAGCCATAATAGCAACCACTGCTTCAACAACTTTTGAATGCATCAATGTTGTTGTTTCCAATCTGCGCATAGCAGCATTACGGATACGTGTCAACGAATCCGCGATCAAATCATTAATCATTTTTTTTCCTTATCTAACTATTAGGAGTTTCAAGCCGGAATTACCAGCTTGACTTTCTAACGCCTGGGATCAACCCTTCGTTTGCCATTTTACGGAAGCAAACGCGACAAATTCCGAAATCGCTGATAACAGAGTGCGGACGTCCGCAGATCTGGCAGCGTGTATAAGCGCGAACTGCATATTTAGGTGTGCGTTTCGCTTTAGCGATCATTGACTTCTTAGCCATTATTCTCTCCCTTTAGCAAACGGCATACCGAGCATTTCAAGAAGTTTGAATGCGTCTTTGTCTTGCGTTGCTGTTGTAACTACAGTGATGTTCATACCGTGAATCTGCATGATATCATCATAGTTTACTTCCGGGAAAATCAACTGCTCGTTAATACCGAAGTTGTAGTTTCCGCGACCGTCAAAACCGTTACGTGGAATACCACGGAAGTCTTTAACCCGTGGAAGCGATACAGAGATCAATTTATCCATGAAATCGTACATTTGAGCACCGCGAAGTGTTACTTTAACACCGACCGGCATCCCTTCACGTACTTTGAATCCTGCAACTGATTTTTTAGCTACAACGATAGAAGCGCGTTGACCGGCAATGTTGCTGATCGTATCTTGAATGTTTTGCATCAATTTGTTGTCTTTCATGGCAAAACCACAACCGACAGAGATGACTACTTTTTCAAGAGCCGGAACTTGCATAACGTTTGCAATTCCAAGAGCGGTTTGGAGCTCAGGTTTGAGCGCCAGATATTTGTCTTTCAAACGTGCCATGATTACGCCTCTACTTTGCGGACGTTCGATGCATCGATCGGCATCTCTTTTGAAACGAATCCGCCTTGTGGATTTTGCTCGCTAGGTTTGATTGCTTTTTTAGCAACGCGGCAACCTTTAACGATCACTTTGTTTTTCTTGGGCATTACTTGCAGAACTTCTGCTTTTGTCCCTTTGTCATCACCGGCGATCACTTCAACCATGTCGCCTTTTTTGAAATTAAATTTTGCCATCATACAACCTCCGGAGCCAATGAAACGATTTTCATGAAACCTGCGTAACGAACTTCACGGCTCACAGGTCCGAAAATACGTGTACCGATCGGCTCACGTTTTTTGTCAAGGATAACGGCAGCATTTTCATCAAAACGGATCAAAGAACCGTTTTCACGATGTACTTCTTTTTTCGTACGTACAACAACCGCTGTAACAACTTGACCTTTTTTGATCTTACCGGTTGGAGCCGCTTTTTTGACAGAAGCGATGATAACATCACCGACTGTCGCATAACGACGTTTAGAACCGCCAAGAACCTTGATACACATGAGCTCTTTAGCTCCTGTGTTATCCGCTACTGCAAGACGAGTAAAACTTTGGATCATGCTTGTGCCCCTTTAACAAGAGATTTCAAGCGGAACGATTTGCTTTTAGAAATCGGACGGCACTCAATTGCAACGACTTCATCACCAACGTTAAGCTGATTGTTTTCGTCGTGAATCATGTATTTTTTGAAACGTTTTACCGTTTTGTGGTAACGAGGGTGCATAACGCGGCGCTCAACAACGATAGTCGCTGTTTTGTCACCCGCTTTTTTCACTACGATACCTTGAATTTCACGTTTATGTGTCATAGCTTAGCCCTTACTTTACCGCGCTCAGCGCAGTGTTGATGCGTGCAATGTCTTTTTTTGCCGTGCGAAGTTCGCTCGTGTTGGTCAATTGCATCATTTTTTGCTTGATTTTCAAAGTGAACAGCTCAATTTTTTTCTCTTTGAGCATCGCTTGAAGTTCAGCAGCTGTTTTACCGTTCAAATCAGTATACTTCATTGCTCATCTCCGCTGTAACAATTTTCGTTTTGAAAGGGAGCTTTTGCATAGCAAGCGCCAACGCTTCACGCGCAAGACCTTCTTCTACACCGCCCATTTCAAAAATGATACGACCCGGTTCGATGTTCATGACCCACTGATCCACCGCACCTTTACCTTTACCCATCCGAACTTCGAGTGGTTTTGCAGTCAAAGGTTTTGCAGGGAATACACGGATCCAGATTTTACCGTTACGTTTGATGTGACGGGTAGCAGCGATACGAGCCGCTTCGATCTGGCGTGAGTTGATACGTCCCGCTTCCGTTGCTTTGAATCCGATTGAACCGAAATCAAGTTTGTTTCCACGTGTAGCGTAACCACGGTTACGCCCTTTCATCTGTTTACGATATTTCGTACGTTTAGGCATCAACATGATTATTTAGCCTTTCTTCGCGGGCGACGTTGTTCACCTTCACCACGCTCTTCTTTGGTTTCTTTTGCTTCTGGTTGGATACCTTTGGTGAGAACTTCACCTTTGAAAATCCAAACTTTGATTCCGATTACACCGTATGTGGTGTGCGCTTCCGCAAAACCGTAATCGATTTTTGCACGGAGAGTATGGAGAGGTACGCGACCTTCAAGATACCACTCGGTACGAGCGATTTCAGCACCGCCAAGACGACCAGCTACTGAAACTTTGATCCCTTTTGCACCTGAACGTTGTGCATTTTGCATAACTTTTTTCATAGCACGGCGGAATGCAACACGTTTTTCAAGCTGAGTCGCAACGTTTTCAGCAACGAGCTGAGCTGAAGCCTGAGCTTTTTTCTCTTCTTTGATGTTAACGGCAACCGGTTTACCGATCAGGTTTTGGAGAGATTCTTTGATTTTTTCAATGTCAGAACCTTTTTTCCCGATGATGATACCCGGACGAGCTGCGATGATCGTTACGCGAAGACGTTTCGCAGTACGTTCGATAACGATGTTGCTAACACCCGCATAGTAGAGTTCTTTTTTCAAAAATGTACGGATTTTATGGTCTTCGCCAAGTGCAACCGGAGCCGTTTTAAAGTTAGGGAACCAGCGTGATTCCCAGTTACGGTTGATACCCAGACGAAGTCCGATAGGATTAACTTTCTGACCCATAATTATTTGCCCTCTACTTCTACCAAAATGTGTGACGTCGGTTTACGGATTCCTGATGCGGAACCACGTGCACGCTGTGTAAAGCGTTTCAAAACCGGGCCTGCATCAACACGGCACGATTTAACCACACAGTTTTCTGCTTCGTTACCGCTGTTAGCAACTGCAGACGCGATAACTTTAGCGATAATTTTTGCCGCTTTGTTCGGAGTGAACTCCAACGCAGCCATTGCTTCTTCAGCGTTCATTCCCTGTACTTCACGAGCAATCAAACGAGATTTAGTCGGAGATACGCGGACGTATTTCAATAATGCTCTTGCCATATCTCTTCCTTATTTCCCGATTTTTTTCTGTACAGAGCCTTTGTGACCCTTGAACGTACGTGTTGGTGCGAATTCACCAAGTTTGTAACCGACATGGTTCTCTGTTACGAAAACCGGTACAAACTGACGGCCATTATGGACGTTGAACGTCAAACCGATCATGTCCGGAAGGATCACACTGCGGCGTGACCATGTTTTGATTGGCTTGTTGTTTTTCGTCTCTTTGGCAGCAATCACTTTTTTGATAAGGTGTCCGTCAACAAACGGTCCTTTTTTTACCGATCTAGCCATTGATTAACCCTTTTTACGACGAGAGATAATAAGCTTATCACTCGATTTTTTACGACGTGTTTTAGCACCTTTGGTCGGTTTACCCCATGGAGTAACCGGATGGCGTCCTGAATTTGTTTTACCTTCACCACCACCGTGCGGGTGATCGATAGGGTTCATTGCAGAACCACGTGTCTGAGGGCGAATACCCATGTGACGTGTACGTCCCGCTTTACCGAGAACGATGTTGATGTACTCTTCGTTACCGACAGTACCGATTGTTGCCATACATTCACCAAGAACGTAACGCATTTCGCCAGATGGAAGACGAAGTGATACGTATTTGCCGTCACGACCCATAATCTGAGCCGAAGCACCGGCAGAACGTACCATTTGAGCACCTTTACCAGGTTTGAGCTCAACGTTGTGAACCACGGTACCGACCGGGATGTTCATCAGTTTAAGAGCATTACCCGGTTTGATGTCCAAACCGCTCTCAGCTGCCATTACAGCATCACCAACATTCAAACCTTTTGGTTGGATGATGTAACGTTTTTCACCGTCTGCATAATTGATCAATGCGATGCGGCAGTTACGGAACGGATCGTACTCGATCGCAGCAACTTTACCCGGAATACCAAATTTGTTACGTTTGAAATCGATGATACGGTAAAGCTTTTTAGCACCCGCTTCTTTATGGCGAGACGTGATACGGCCGTTGTTGTTACGTCCTGCAGATGCAGAAACTTTCACCAACAATGAACGAACAGACGCTTTTGCCGTAATGTCCGAGTTATCGACGTTTGTATAGAAACGACGGCTCGGTGTGGTTGGTTTATACGTTTTGATCGCCATATTACACCGCCAATGTATCGATTTGTGCGCCTTCCGGCAATTTTACGTAGAACTTTTTGAAATCGTTCTGTTTGCCGGCAAGACCACGGAAACGTTTTACTTTTCCGCTTTGGTTCAATGAGTTCACACGAGCCGGAACAATTCCGAAATACTCTTTGAACACCTCTTTAAGAGCGTTTTTAGTCATACGCGGTGACGTCTGAACTACGATAACACCCTCTTCTTGAAGACCAAGTGTCTTCTCTGTATACAGGATCGATTTGATATCAGTAATATCTGCCATCTTAGCTCTCTTTAGTCAGATTTTCCCATACCGCTTTTTCGATTACTACCGAACGGTATGTCGCAGCCAAAAAGGCGTTGAGTTCATTTTCTTCTACGATGTAAGTAGATGAAATGTTACGGAATGCCAAATACGTTTTTTCGTCAAGGATTTTTTTGACGAGCAACGCATCACGAACGTTCAACGTATTGAACAGAACCTGAGCATCTTTTGTTTTTCCGCTTGGAACGTCGATGTTGTCAACGATGAAGAGTTTCCCTTCGTTAGCCAACGCGTCCAAAGCAAATTTCAACGCAAGCTTTTTTTGCTTTTTGTTGATTTTTTGATTGTAGTTACGACCTGTGTTCGGTCCGTGAACTACCGCACCGCCAACCCATACAGGTGAACGGCGTGAACCGGCACGAGCACCACCGCGCCCTTTTTGAGCCCATGGTTTTTTACCACCACCGCTGATCTCGCTGCGAGTTTTCGCAGACGCAGTATCCGCACGGAGGCTTGCTTGGTACGATTTAACGTACAGGTAAAGGTTGTGCGGGTTGATACCGCTAAAGCTCTCAGGCAATGCCAATTCAGAGGCTTTTTCGAATTTTTCGTTCAGTACAATAGCGCTCATTATTTAACTACCTTTACACGACCTAGCGCACCGTTTGCTCCCGGAACAGAACCGACAACAACAAGAACGCCGTTTTGCGCGTCATATGACATGACTTCGTTTTTAACAGTAACTTGTTCGTTACCGTATTGACCTGACATTTTGCGCCCTTTTTGGACTTTACCAGGCCATTCGCGGTTACCGATCGAACCGCTTGTACGGTGGAAGCGGTGACCGTGTGCACCAGGACCCCCAGCGAAGTTCCAGCGTTTCATAACACCGGTAAACCCGCGACCTTTTGTATTGAATACGCTTTTAACGGTTTTTGCATCTGACAACGGTGCCATATCAAGATCACCCGCTTCAGTGTTCGCTACCGCCAATGTAGCAAATTTGTTGAATTCAGCTGAAAGGTTGTATTTCTTTTGCTGACCTTCTACCGATTTGTTTGTTGCTTTGCCTTCGCTATACGCGACAAGGGCTTTTCCATCGTTCACTTCACAAACTTTTACTTCTTTTACTTTCAAAAGAGTAACCACTTTGCTTGGAACGCTGATAGTACGGCTCATACCGATTTTTTCTACGATGTATTCCACGACCTACTCCTTACTTGTCCATAGAGCGAACTTCAACGTCCACTTCCGGAGCCAAGTCAAGCTTCATCAATGAATCAACAGTATCCGGCGTAGCCGATACGATGTCGATCAAACGAGCGTGCATACGAATCTCGAATTGTTCACGTGAACTTTTGTTAACGTGCGGAGAACGGAGAACCGTATATTTACGAATCTTGGTTGGCAAAGGGATCGGGCCGCGAATTTCGGCACCCGTACGCTTTACAGCTTCAACAATAGAGGCAACTGAACGATCGAGTACACGATGATCGTACGCTCTAAGTTTCAAACGAATCTTTTCCATAATGTTTTCCTTAAATAAAGAACTCGTCAGGTTGATCCTGACTAATATAAGGCCCGAAATTATATCAACATACCCCGTCTTGGTCAAGGATTTTTATGCCAAAAACAGCTAAATTTAAGAAATTTGTTTCCTTTTTGGAAGGAAATGATACAATGGGCTATTCTTATTGGAGAGTGACATGACGACACTATTGGACGAATATTACCGTTATGATTTGCATAACCACGGCTTCATCGAACGAAAAACCTCTATCGGTGATAACAGCGTGTTCATTACCGGTATTGCCCAGTCCGGTAAAACATCCTTGATCAAACACTATCTGTTGTCGCATAAAAAATCGACTTATCTCTATCTGGACTGCAACGATATACGCATCGACATTAATGAGCTAAACCAACATCTACCGCTATTTTCGAAAGAGAATAAACTCTCCATTGTCGCTCTGGACAATTATCGTCCCGATATTCTTCTTCCCGATGTCGATCAGGTCATCCTTTCGTGTGAATCGTATCATGACACTTCGTTTGAGCATATTCAACTCAATTTACTCGATTTCGAAGAGTTTTTGGCCTTCGAGCATAAGTTTGACTCTACCGCGCTGAACCATTTCTTTCAACTTGGAGGTTTTCCGGCCATGCACAGCATTGTCAGCGAAGAACGGATGATCTATCTTCAACGAATTCTGCGCATCGCGTTGGAACCTGTAGAATTTGACATTGTCGGCATCGCTTCGAAAATGATCACCCAAAAAGTCTCCGCCCACAATCTCTATGAACGTCTCAAACACGAACGAAAAATATCCAAAGACAAACTGTACCATCATGTCCAAATGCTGTTGGATAAACGCTACCTACATCAACTTGAAAAATATCACCATCCGAATGCCGTCAAAAAACTCTATTTGTGCGATATTGCGATCAAGCACGCACTCAATCTTCAAAAACATTTCGGACGAATTTTTGAGAATTTGATTTTTCTGGAGATGTTTAAACACTCTATCGAATGTTATTACGAAGAGGGGATCGATTTTTTTCTACCCGAGCGGAGACAAATCATTCTGGCTATGCCGTTTGCCAACGAACATGCTCTTTTCAAAAAAGTTGAAATGCTAGAAGGGTTTATCATTATGCACGGGATTGAAGAGATTATCGCGGTTACGATGAACTTGGAGAGTTCTCTTTCCCACCCCATTGCACGTATCGAGATGATACCGTTTGCGCAATGGGCTTTGGGCGAAGAGTGAGATAGACGACGGGAAAATTCCCACCCTTCTTAAAACTGGTACGATAAACCGACGAACGGCCCTTTGAACGTTGCATCTGCGTTGATATCAAAACGATTATCAACTTTCAATGATTCTTCACGATAACCGGCCTGTGCTTTTAGTCCGGCAGCAATATCCCATATGACTTTCACACGGCTGTCGGACAAAGAGTCTCCTCCCGTCCCGATGTATTTGATACTTCCGGCAAAACTGATAGGCAATCCAGGAATCATGAGCGTAGCTCCGAGGTATCCCATAGGGATAACCTGCGTGAAATCCTGATTGGCCGTTCCGCTCACGCTGCCATCGAGTACTTTCAACGTAATACCGATATCCAGATCGACGATATTATCCAGAATTTCATAATACGGTGTCACATCGATTTGATTGAACTTAACCGTGCTGGCAACCACGCCGTCTTTTCCCGAAAATTCGGTATTCGGTGTCAGGTCAACACGCAGGTTCGGTAAAATCGGTACCGGATGCTCAAAATAAAAACCAACCTGGTAAGACGATTCCGTGTTCCCATTGAATGAGGTATTGGTGGTTACCCCTTTATCCGTATAACTAAAATGACCACTTGCTTCCGGTGCAAAATAATCCGCTTCGGCCCCAAATCCCAAAATAGTCGCTGCCGACAATGACGAAACACTCAATAACGCTGCAACAATAATATTACGCATTAATACTCCTCAGATTCAGTTTTGATTCAAACGATACAATAATAATATCTAAAAAAAGAGAGAATCAGATGCTTTGCGGAATCGATGAAGCGGGTCGGGGACCGTTGGCGGGTCCTCTTTATATCGCGGGGGTTATCCTAAATGAATCGATAACAGGACTTGGAGATTCAAAAAAGTTGAGTGAGAAAAAACGGGAGGCCCTTTTCGATGAGATCCAAACAAAAAGTCGGTTTCATATCAGCCGTTTCGATGCGGTTCAAATCGATACCATGGGTATTTCCAAATGCCTTGCAGAAGGGTTACGGGAAATCATGAATGTTCTGGGCGAAGCCGATTATCTGTACGACGGCAATTCAACGTTCGGCGTATCGGGGTTACGCACAATGGTCAAAGCCGATGCAAGTATTCCCGAGGTCAGCGCCGCATCGATCCTCGCCAAGGTCTCCCGCGACCGTGAAATGATCGAGCTCTCGCCGCTTTATCCCCAATACGGCTTCGAAGGACACAAAGGATACGGCAGCGCGGCCCATATCGAAGCCATCCGCCAATTTGGCTATTGCGATATCCACCGCAAAAGCTTTAAACTAAAAGCGCTTCAACCATCACTTTTTTAAATACCCTATTTATCGTCTCCGTCCGGAATGGCCGCATCGACGACCGCACCCGCAACATTGGCCGTCGTTTTGACGGCCGTAGCCGTTACCGAAACCGCAGCATCCGCCACCGTCACGACGGCGCATCCTTGAATCATGATCGCCAAAACAACCGCACTAAATAACAAACGCATTAATCCTCCCTTGTATTCAAAAAATTCATCTATGATTTTACCCCGAAGGGATATAATTTTAATTACAGAACTCTACAAAAAGAAAGGGAGGAGCATGGTTTCCATCACCCATCTCGAAGCGGCACTGGCAGCTGTCGATACGGAAATCAAAGCATTGTTGTACGATCAAAAACTTTCGTTAAATGAGAAAGACGCGAAGATGTTGCCTCTATTGCGGGAAAGTAAGGTATTAAAGCAGGCGTACGAAGATATCTGCTACCTACGCGATAATCCCCCCTCTGCGACGGGAGGATGCAAAGCGGGAAGCTACCGCAACGATCAGGCCACGGAGTGAATTTTTTCGACTGCTTCGTCAAATGGGTTGGAACTCAGTCCATAATCAGTGAGTAATTCATGTGCGTTTTTAAGTGTCTGATCTGTAATGTTACCTTCCAGATTGATCGCTTCTTTAGCCACTTTTAAAAATTTAGCCATCTCCTGAGTCTCCACATCTGAAGCATCTTCTGGTTCATTGGCAAAACGGATGAGATGAACCAAATTAGGATCGAAATTCCAACGCCAAAAGAGAGTCGCCGTTACATCTTCCGATTTGGATCCACAGGCCGCGATTTCGGATTCCTCGACCGATGCACCTTTGGAAAGGTTTTCTTTTAACAGATCGACTTGTTTGGAGTCGATTAGATATCGGCTAATAACGACTTTCCCCAATTCCAGTAAAAAAGAGGCAAGGGAAAGATTCCCGAGCATACTGCGGTCTACTTTTGCCACCCAGCGGCTCACCAAAGCGTTTTGTAACTGAGCCCGACGCATGTACGTATCCATATTCATCCCGTACGGCGATAAATCTACGCTCATGCAATTGTTGGCGGCAGACGCAATTGTAAACGTGCGGACGGCCTCTTTTCCGAGCAATGAAATCGCATGCGATACGTCCGTAACCGTCCGGCTCAACCCATACAATGGAGAATTGGCCGTTTTAAGGATATACGCTGTCAAAATTGGATCGTCCTTGATTGCCGCTGCCATTTCGACGATTCCGGCATTGGGATCATTATAAACCCTTTCGACTTTTTGAACCGTTTCCGGCAGCATCGGCACCTGTTCGATTGTTTCCATAAGCTCTTGTTTCATAATACGTTATCACTCCAGTCCATGAATTCAGATAGCAATAACTGATTATAAGAGAGGATAAATTGAAATTGAGATTAAAAAAAAAGTTTTTATGTGTTTTTTATACGGTGCAGAAGAAATTGTGTGAAATGAGGGACTCCCCCAGATACCTGCGGCACAAAACACGTCTAGGTGTGCTGCTGTATTCCTACCCTGACACGATGTCTAAACGCACCCTTGCACAGGTCTAGAGGAGAACCGGAATTATAGCCGTTTCAAACAATAAATGCAAGATGGTATAATTTTGCATGACCTATTTGTTTACCGCTCTTGATGCCGAAGCCAGACCCTTGATCGAACATTACCGTCTAAAACGGTGTTACGATCTCCCCTATACGCTCTACACCGGAGAAAATATTTTTCTGTGCGTCAGCGGTATCGGCCCTGAAAACGCCATGATGGCGGTGAGCGCCGTTTTAGGCTACCGCATCCCCCAGACACACGACACCATGATCAATATCGGCATCTGCGCCGCTCCCGCAACCTATCCGGTCGGAACGGGTATCATCATCCACCAGATTCAAACACCCCGGCAAACCTACTATCCCGATATTTTGTTTTCCCATCCTTTTTGCGAATCTTCGATCGTTTGCAGCGATCAGGCGGCCGATTCCGCACACCCCTATCCTCTTGATATGGAGAGTTCCGGCGTATTTCGCGCCGCATCGCGCTTCTTCAAACTCCACCGCATCGTCATGTTCAAGATCGTCTCCGATCATTTTCATCCCGATCAGGTCACCAAAGAGGGGGTAATCGATCTCGTCTCACACCACTGCGCTTCCATCGATTTTCTGATCGAGGCGCTCGAGAGCGTACCCGATTCCCCGAAGCTGTTTGACCTAGAAGAGAGCCGCCGCATTGAGCGTTTGAAAGAGTTTTTTACCGTATCCCAGGGGATCAAATTCGACGAGGCGTTTTGCTATTTCCGGCTGAAACATCCGCAAAAACCTCTGCCCTTTTTCGACGATACCCTTCCCCACTCCAAACGAGAAAGGAGCCTTGCCTATGAACGCCTCATTGCCACGCTTACGGCCTGACCGCTTCTCCCATCTCTATATCGAAGAGCAGGTTTCAGATCATCCGCTGACCCGTAAAATCGCCCAAAAATTTGACGCGTCGCATCAAATCCGCATTACGCACTACAAAGAGGTGTTCAACCGTTCCGGCCAAAGTTTCGCCGCCCAAAGTTTCGCCAAAAAACTGATATTGGCCAAAAAGCCGGGAAAATTCCTCCACGAGGGGAGTCCTTACAGCGACGGGTTCGGATTCGAGCAGTTCTATTACGCCTCGACTATGATGGGGTGCCTTTACGATTGCGACTATTGCTATCTTCAGGGGCTTTATTCCAGCGCCAATACCGTTTTGTTCGTCAATCTCGAAGATGCCTTTCGTGAACTCGAACCGCTGCTGTTGCGTCCGACGCTGATCGCCACCTCCTACGATACCGATACCCTGGCCGTCGAAGGGCTGGTCGCACACACCCGACAATGGCTCGATTACGCCCAATCTCGTCCCAACCTTCATCTCGAAATACGGACCAAAAGTGCCAATTTCCGAGCCTTGTCCGACTGTAATCCCAATCCGAACGTCACGCTGGCCTGGACCCTTTCACCGCAGCCGATCATCGAACGCTACGAACATGCAACCCCATCGCTCCCCAAACGGCTCACAGCCATCCAAGAAGCAATCGATGCGGGGTGGAAGGTTCGTGTCTGCATCGATCCCGTCATCTATACCGACGATTTTGAATCGCTCTATCCCGACCTCATCGACACCCTTTTCAAAACGATACGTGCCGATTCCCTCTCCCAACTCACCCTGGGAAGTTTCCGGATGAGCCAATCACATCTGCGTTCGCTTAAAAAACTTCGCCGAAGCGATCTGGCGTTTTACCCCTATGCAGTCGAAAACGATACGGTAACCTACCCCGAACCGATCGAACGCCGCATTCTCGATACGCTCCTTTCCCACGCCACCCGCTATCTCCCGATGGAAAGGATACGAACATGGCAACGGCAATAGTCACGGGGAGCAGTTCGGGAATCGGCGAAGCGATCGCCCTCATGCTGCTCGAAAACGGATACGACGTCATCGGTCTCAGCCGCTCGCGAGGTATCATCGACCATCCCGCTTTTCACCATATCCCCTGCGATCTGCGCGATCCGCGTCAAATCGAATCGCTCAAAATACCCTTATGCGATGCCCACCCTGCACTGCTTGTCAACTGCGCCGGATTCGGACGGTTCGAGCCCCATGAAGAGCTTAGTTTTGAGACGATCAGCAGTATGATTGCCCTCAATCTCACCGCTCCGGTACTTCTGAGCAATCTCGTCTTGCGCGAACTGAAAAAGTGTAATGGCATGATCGTCAACATCACCAGCATCGAAGCAACCCGCCATTCGAAGTTCTCCGCCCTGTATACGGCGACCAAAACCGGATTGCGGGCGTTTGGTCATTCGCTCTACGAAGAGGTGCGCGCGGCGGGAGTGGGCGTCCTCACCCTCAATCCCGACATGACCGACACACCGTTTTTCGACGAACTCCGTTTTGGGGTTTCCGAAAACGACGATGCCAAACTCTTCGCCACCGACGTCGCCGCGTCTCTTCAGGCCGTCCTTAATCTCCGGGAAGGGGCCGGGATCACCGAACTCACCATCCGCTCCCGCAAATTCGGAATCGCCAAAAAACGATAGCGGAACCGTTTTTGCTTGTCGTCCCCGATCACAAAGACGATCGTTCGGCAGATGCATAATGTATTTAAGGTTTTACCGTAACGGTCGATATAATTTTTTAGAGATCAATAGTATCTATTGAATAACATTTAAAGGATAAATCATGGCCGTAAGTTCACTTGGAGCGGGTTCCGGTGTTTTGACCCAAGACGTAATCGACCAGTTGAAATCTGCCGATGAAACAGCAACCATTACACCGCTGACCAACAGGATTACCCTTCAACAGCAAAAAAGCAGCGCCTACAGCCTGTTAACGAGCCTGATGACCTCTTTTAAAAGCAGTGTAAGCGCATTGGATGACGATAGTTTGTATCAGCAACGGAGTGTCTCGGGTTCTACCTCTTCGGTCAGCGTCACCGCCGATTCAGGGGTTTCTTTACAATCCTTTTCGATTTCCGATACCGTTCTGGCCAAAAAAGACGTGCAAGAATCGGGAAGTTACTCCTCCTCGACGTCGACGGTTGCTACCGGAAGCGGAACGATGTCGTTATCCATCAGCGGTCTCTCGTTTGACGTAAACTATACCTCATCGACAACCCTTGAAGATCTTAAAAATTCGATCAACGACACGGCAGGAGCTCGGGTATCGGCGAGTATTTTGCAAGTCGGAAGCGGAGATTACCGGCTCGTATTGACCTCCAAGGATACGGGAGCCGATCAGGCAATCAGCATTTCGGATTCCACCGGCGGATCGCTGGGATCGCAACTGCTCAGTTACGATGCGACTACCAATCCCGACGGGATGCAAAATATCCAGGCGGCCAGCGACGCGTCGTTCAAATACAACGGCATCACCCTTACCCGCAGCAGCAATACGGTTGACGATATCATCACGGGGGTGACGATCAACCTGCTCGAAGACGGCGGAAGCGCCAATGTCTCGATCACACAAGACGTCAGCGCCGTCAGCGATGAACTAAGCAACTTCGTGACCAATTATAACAGCCTGATGAGTCAGCTGACCAGTATGACTACTTCTGACAAAGATGCCGGCACGGTCGGAATTTTCAACGGAGACAACGACATCAAAATGATCTCGCGGGAGATCAATAAGATTCTTATCTCGATGAACAGTGACGGCTTGTCACTCCCTCAGTTCGGTATCGATTTGGCCGAAGATGGAACGATGTCGTTTAACAGCTCCACCTTTACCAGCAAATTCAATGAGGATGCGGCTCTCTCCGAAAAATTCTTCAGCGGATTGACCACGGTTGACAATAACGGAAACAGTACGACAACGGACGGTATTTTTACCACCCTCAACAACATGTTGAACAACTATACGAAAAGCAACGGTATTTTGAGCACCCTTTCAACCGCCTCAACCGATGCAGTGACCAAACTGACCGCCGAAAAAACGCGGGCGCAGGCGCTTCTGGATGCCCGTTACGAAACAATGGCGACGCGGTTTAGCATGTACGACACGCTGATGACGCAGCTTACAAACCAGTTTTCATCGTTGCAGCAACAAATCTCGATGGCGGTCAACGGAACCAGCAGTTCGTAAAAGTGGTATTCATTTTGCTTTGCTCCCCTATCGACAATCTGATAGCAGGAGCCGAGCAATGCTCAACGGAAAAAATATCCTTATCACCGGTGGTACCGGAAGCTTCGGAAAACAATTTGTAAAAACCATTCTCTCACGTTATTCTCCCAACAAAATTATCATCTATTCCCGTGACGAACTCAAACAATATGAAATGTCCCAACGGTTCAATCACCCGTGTATGCGTTACTTCATCGGAGACGTCCGTGATCTTCCCCGTCTTGAAAAAGCGATGAACGGCGTCGATTACGTCGTCCATGCGGCCGCATTGAAACACGTCCCCATCGCCGAATACAACCCGATGGAAGCAATCAAGACCAACATCAACGGTGCGCAAAACGTTATCGACGCTTCGCTGCGCAGCGGAGTGAGCAAAGTGATCGCCCTCTCAACCGACAAAGCCGCCAGCCCCATCAACCTCTACGGGGCTACGAAACTCGCCAGCGACAAACTCTTCGTCGCGGCCAACAACATCACCGGAGGCAAAAACATCGCCTTCTCGGTCGTCCGTTACGGAAACGTCATGGGTTCGCGCGGCTCGGTCATCCCGTTCTTCCAAAAACTGCTCCGTGAAGGGGCCAAGGAGCTGCCGATAACCGACGACCGGATGACCCGTTTTTGGATTACGCTGCAAGAGGGGGTCGATTTCGTCCTCAAAAACTTCGAACGGATGCACGGCGGAGAGATTTTCATCCCGAAAATCCCCTCCATGAAGGTAGTCGACGTCGCCAAGGCGATGGCACCCGACATTCCGCACAAAATCGTCGGCATCCGTCCCGGTGAAAAAATGCACGAAGTGATGTGCCCCCGGGACGATTCTCACCTGACTCTGGAATTTGACGATCACTACGTCATCAAACCCTCGATCCAGTTTACCGAAGCCGCCGATTACAGCCGTAACCGATGCGGGGAAGTCGGAAAAAGCGTCGAGTACGGGTTTAAATACAGTTCCGAGACCAATAGCGAATGGATCACCCCTGAAGCGCTTCTGACCAAAATAGCCCTCACCGAAAGCGAGGAGAAATAAGTGATCCCGTATTCAACGCAGCTGATCGACGAGGACGATATCGACGCCGTCGTCAGTGTCCTCAAAAGTTCCCATCTGACACAGGGAGAAACGGTCAAAGCGTTCGAAGAGGCCATCGCGGCGTACGTAGGTGCGCGCCACTGCGTAGCGTTCAACTCCGCGACGTCGGCCCTTCACGGTGCGTATGCAGCCGCCGGAATCGCCGAAGGGGACGAAATCCTGACGACGCCGATCAGTTTCGTCGCCACGACCAATATGGCGATCGCGTTGGGAGCCACCCCCAGATTTTGTGATATCAAACCGGACGGAAACATCGACGAAACCCTCATTGAATCGCTCCTCTCCCCAAACACCAAAGCGATCGTTCCGGTCGATTTTGCCGGTAAACCCGTCGCAATCGATACGATCAACGCAATCGCCCGAAAACACGCTCTGGTGGTCATCGAAGATGCTTCCCATGCCCTCGGCAGTGCGATCGGAGACCGGAAAATCGGAGTCAGCGCCGATATGACGATCTTCAGTTTTCATGCGATCAAGCCGATCACAACGGGGGAGGGGGGAGCCGTCGTCACCGACAACGACGAGTACGCCGAAAAACTCCGGCTTTTCCGCTCTCACGGAGTCGTTAAAAAACAGCTATGGAACTCGGACATGGTGAGCCTGGGATACAATTTCCGCCTCACCGAATTCGCCGCCGCGCTCGGGTTGTCGCAACTGCGCAAGATTGAGCGTTTCCTCGAGACGCGCGATGCCATCGCACGCTATTACGACGAACGGTTCCGCGGACACAACCTCTTTTCGACCATCATTCTTGCCGAAAATGAGAAAAGCGCGCGCCATCTCTATCCCCTTCTCCTCGCCCCGCAGCTTCATTGCGTCAAAGAGGAGATTTTTGCCAAAATGCAAGAACGCGGTCTGGGCGTGCAGGTCCACTACAAACCGATTCATCAGAACAGTTTTTACAAACAGCGCTTCGGCGAGCAGCGGTTTGAGGGGGCCGAGCACTTTTACAAAAGTGAAATCTCGATCCCGTGCCACCAAAAAATGGACCTCGAAGAGGCCCGGTTTGTCGCCGACACCGTTCTTGAAGTGATCGAGCAATTCGCCTACCGCGGATGCAGCTTTTGATCAAACCAGCATATCGAAGCTTGGCTTCGGCAGCGTGAGGAGCATACATGAAAGTTGCCATCATTCCCGCCCGTGGCGGAAGCAAGCGGATTCCGCGTAAAAACATCAAAAACTTCGCCGGAAAACCGATGATCGCCTACAGCATCGAAGCGGCGCAGAAAAGCGCTCTGTTTGATCGGATTGTCGTCAGTACCGACGATGAAGAGATCGCCGAAACGGCCCGAAGCCTCGGAGCCGAGGTCCCGTTCATCCGGCCCAAAGAGCTGAGTGACGACCATACCGCGACGATCCCGGTCATCGCCCACGCAATCGAGACCCTCGAAGTAGACGGCGAGGTCATCGACGCGGCGTGCTGCATCTACGCTACGGCACCGTTTATCCGGGCCTCAGACCTTGCCGACGCTTACGCGGCGATGATAAAACACCACAAAGGGTACGCGTTTCCCGTCACGACGTTTCCGTTTCCGATTTTTCGGGGTGTCGAACGGGACGAAGAGGGGAACATCCGGATGTTCTGGCCGGAACATTTCGCTACGCGGAGTCAGGATCTGCCCGAAGCCTACCACGACGTCGGACAGTTTTACTGGGGAACGCCGGAGGCATGGAAGAGCGGGAAGGCGATCTTCTCCGATGCCGCCACGACAATCGTCCTCCCCCGCCATCTCGTGCAGGACATCGATACCCCCGAAGACTGGACGCGTGCCGAACTGATGCACCGGGCCTTGATGCTCCATCCGCAATGAACGTCTTGATCCGAGCCGATTCTTCAGCCTGTATCGGTCTGGGACATATCATGCGCGATCTGGTTCTGGCGCGGCAATACCCAAACGATACGGTCAGGTTTGCGTGCCAAAATCTGGAGGGGAACATCATCTCATCGATCCCCTATCCGGTCCATATTCTCCGCTCCAACGATCCCGACGAACTGATCGAACTCATCCGTGAGCAGAAAATCGATACGGTAATCTTCGATCACTACGGCATCGATGCGGCATTCGAGCGATACGTTAAAGAATCGTGCGACGTTACGCTCCTCTGCCTCGATGACACCTACGTGCCCCATCACTGCGATATTCTCCTCAATCACAATATTTCAGCGGACAGCACCCGTTACAAAGGACTCGTTCCCGAGCACTGCACTCTGCGCTGCGGTAGAGAATATACCCTCATCCGGGACGAATTCCGGCTCGAAAAATCCCAAAACCGAGCTATAATCTACGATCTATTTATCAGTATGGGGGGAACCGATCCGACCGATGCAACCAGTACCGTGTTGCGGTCACTGGACGAAACGTACCGCGTATGCGTCGTCACCACCTCGGGAAATCCCCATCTAAAAGAGCTTAAAACCCTGGTTTCGTCCAAACAAAACGTCGTTTTGGAGATCGATTCGACCCGGATCGCGCAGCTGTTGCACGAAAGCGCTCTGGCCATCGTCACCCCAAGCGTCATGGTGCATGAAGTCCTTTTCATGGGGACACCGTTCATTGCGCTTCAAACGGCGCCCAACCAAAAGGACATGGCCGACTACCTCGAGACCCAAGGATATACCCTCATGAAGGAGTGGCAGAGCGATGCGATTGCACGAGTTTTCAACGCTTGATGCGCAGACCCTGGAAAGGATACGGGCCTGGCGCAACCATCCCGACATCCGCCGATGGATGCTTAACCGGCACGAAATCAGCGCCGAAGAGCATCTGCGATTCGTCTCTTCACTCCCCGCAAGAGAGGACAGACGCTATTTTCTGGTCGAAAAAGACGGCGAATACATCGGCGTCATCGACTTCAACGATATCACCGCCGACTCGGCCGAACTGGGTATTTACGCCTCTCCGGAGCTCAGGGGAATGGGGACACCGCTGATGGAAGCGATTATCGCGTACGCGACCGGTACCCTCAAAATACGGAGCCTGATCGCTTCGGTCTTCACCGGGAACGACCGAGCTAAACATTTGTACGAAAAATTCGATTTTAAAGAAATCGGCCGAAAACCGGCGGATGAACGCGAACTTATAGTTATGGAGCGCCTATTATGACCATCGGTCACCACAATCTCGACGAACACGTTTTTATCATCGCCGAACTCTCCGCGAATCATAACGGTTCGCTCGACACCGCATTGCGGACGATCGACGCCATGAAAGCCTCCGGGGCCGATGCCCTCAAGCTCCAAACCTACACCCCCGATACGATCACGCTCGACTGCGACAGCGATATGTTCACGATCACGCAGGGGACCCTGTGGGACAAGCGCAAATTTCACGATCTCTACGCCGAGGCGATGACGCCGTGGGAGTGGCACGGAATCTTGTTCGAACACGCCCGCAGCCTTGGGATGGAAGCGTTCTCTTCCCCCTTTGATGCCAGTGCCGTCGATTTTCTCTCCACGCTTGACGTCCCGGCGTACAAAATCGCCAGCTTCGAGATCACCGATATCCCGCTCATCGAATATACCGCGCGGCTTGGAAAACCGATGATCATCTCGACCGGAATCGCGACCCAAAACGACATCGAAGAGGCTCTTAGTGCCTGCCGGCGCGCCGAAAACCACGATGTCACCCTCCTGAAATGCACCTCCGCCTATCCGGCACCGTTAGAGGAGATGAACCTCCTGACGATTGCCGATATGACCCAACGTTTCGGGGTCACCGCGGGCCTCTCCGATCATACGATGAGCCTGAGCGCCCCCGTCGCCGCAGTCGCGTTGGGGGCGAGGGTGATCGAAAAACATTTCATCCTGGACCGGGGAATGGGAGGGGCTGATAGCGCTTTTAGTCTGGAGCCCCACGAATTTCGTGCAATGGTCGATGCGGTACGCGATACCGAGAGACTGATGGGCAGGGTAACCTATGAGCTCACTCCCAAAAGCCTCAAATCCCGGGAGTTCTCCCGAAGCCTTTTTGTCTCCGAAGACGTACGCCCGGGCGACGAGATCACTGTGGCCAACGTCCGTTCGGTCCGGCCGGGATTCGGGATGGCGCCGAAACACCTCCCCGAAATCCTCGGCAAACGGTTTGTCAAAGAGTACCCCAAAGGGACCCCGCTGCAGCGGGACATGTTCGAATGACCATTGCCGTCGTCTCCAACGACGCGGGATGTTCCGAACTGCTGTGCGCACTGATCAAACGTCATAATCAAGACGCGTCATGGCACCTGTTCGCCAAACCCCAAAGCCCCATGGCGACAATCTGCGGTAAAGCGCATCTTGATTACACCCCCATCACCGATGCGGCGGCCCAGCTCTCGTCGCTGCGTCCGGATCTTTTGCTGTTCGGTACCGGCTGGCAGGAGAGAATCGAGCGTCCGTTTGTCCGCTACTGCAAAGAGCATCACATCCCCACCGTCGCTTTTCTGGACCACTGGAGCAATTACCGCGAGCGCTTCGGCTATCCCGAAGCGGGATGGGAAGAGAATCTTGGAGACTTCAGTGCCCTGAGCGATCCAAACGCGCTTGCACTGGCCGCGGAGTACGCACTCCCTTCTCCCCTTCCGCTGCCGAACTACTACCTCTTACGGATGATCGAAGAGGCTTCCCGCATCCCCTATACTCCCAAAAATACGCTGCTCTTTCTCAGCGAACCGACCGACGCGGTTGCCCGGCGCACGTACGGCGACCCTATGTACTGGGGATTTACGCAGTTTAGTGCGCTGGAAGAGATCTTAAAACATTTCGATTCTTTCGGCTGCGAATCGCTTAGTCTGCGTCTCCATCCCAGCGACACGGGCGAAGGATACGACGCATTGCTCAAACGCTACCCCGATATCTCCTCCTCGATCCATACCGCCGCCGAAATCGACCTCTCAGAGCACCTTCTTGAATCGAAAGTCGTCATCGGTTTTGATACAATGGCACTGTACATTGCCGCGTTGCTGGGAAAAGCCGTGATCTCGTATCTCCCTTCCCCAAACCGGGATTTTCTCCTTCCTCTCCCCCCGGAACGGCAACTTCGGAATCTCGATCAGCTCGACGCCGGAGATATCCGGCCGCTGCACATCCGGTTGGATGATTTCGGCATGGATTTTGCTTCATTTCTTAAAAAGGTTACGGACAAGGACTAAATGACTCAACCTCTAAACGCCCTCATCATCGGTGCGGGAAGCATCGGCGGATTGATTGACGACCCTTCCTCCAAGAGCATTGCCTCCCATGCGCACGCCTACGCCCTCTGCCCCCTCACCCGTATAAGCGCCATTTGCGAACCGAACGAATTGAACGCCTTCGCGTTCATGGAACGGTGGGGTGACGTCGAGCATCTGTTTACCATCGACGAACTCGCAGAACACCGCTACGACATCGCGTCGATCGCATCGATCACCTCAGCCCATTTCAACCATCTCACGGCGCTGCTGCAGCGCGACGACTGTGCGATGATTCTGTGTGAAAAACCCGTAGTCGCGACCAAAGAAGAGCTTTCCATCCTCAAAACCCTTGTCCAGAACAGCAAGAAAAAGATTCTGATCAACCTCATACGCCGTTACAATCCCGCATTCATAACTCTCGCCGAACGCATTCACCGCGGAGAATTCGGGAAAAACCTCGGGTTTCAGGGGGTGTGTACCAAAGGGCTTTTGCACAACGGTTCCCATCTACTGGGAGTACTAAGTCATTTTCTGGGTACGATCAACGCGATTAAAACGTTCCATGCCTCCCGCTGCGGCGGAGACGTCTGCGGCGAATTCGGCATCTCGTTGAGCAACGGAGACGGAACGGTATCGGTGCTCCATTCGAGCGAATACTCCCTGTTTGAAATCACCCTCTGGTTTGAAAACGGCGTGGTCAAAATCATCGACGGAGGAGAGAGTATCGACCTCTATTCCAAAATCCCTTCTCCGCTCTACAAGGGGTATTTTGCGCTCGAACGCGCTGAAACGATCCAAACCGGGCTCTCGCGGTACGCGCTGGATTCGTTGGAGTTTTTACTCCACCGCCCTCACGAAGAGTGCCGGACCATCCTCGCAGAACATCTCCACCTTCACGAACGGATATTCCAAACCATCGAAAAGGTCTTTTAATGAAAAAACTGGCGATCAACGGCGCAGACAAACTCCGCTCCATTCCGTTTCCGGCGTACAACACGATCGGGATCGAGGAAGAAGAAGCAGTTTTGAGGGTTCTGCGCAGCGGAAAACTCTCCACCTTTTTAGGGACATGGCACGACGATTTTTACGGAGGTCCCGAAGTACGCGCGCTGGAGCACGAATGGGCCGAACATTTCGGTTCCAAACACGCCATCAGCGTCAACTCCGCCACCAGCGGACTTTACGCCGCCGTCGGAGCCTGCGGTATCGGTCCGGGCGATGAAGTGATCGTCAGCGCCTATACGATGAGCGCATCCGCCACCGCAGCGCTGGTCTACGGTGCCATTCCGATCTTTGCCGACATCGAAGAGGAGTTCTACTGTCTCGATCCCGTTTCGATCGAAGCGAAAATCACCCCCCGTACCAAAGCGATCATCGTCGTCGATATTTTCGGTCAGCCCTACGACGCCGCGGCTATCAACGCACTCGCCAAGCGGCACGGCCTCTACGTCATCGAAGATACGGCGCAGGCCCCCGGCGCGATGCTGGAGGGAAAATACGCCGGAACGCTGGGAGACATCGGCGTCTATTCGCTCAACTACCACAAACATATCCATTCGGGCGAAGGGGGAATCATCGTCACCGATGACGATGTTTTAGCCGACAGACTCCGTCTCATCCGCAATCACGCCGAAGCGGTCCTCTCCGCCCGCGGGATCACAGAGAAAAGCGAACTGGTCAATATGGTCGGCTACAACTACCGCATGACCGAAATCGAAGCCGCCATCGCCCGATGCCAGCTCAAAAAGCTCCCGGGCCTGCTCGAACGGCGACATGAAAATACCCTCTACCTGAACGAAAAATTGTCTCATATCCCCTGCATCCGGCCGACCCGAATCCGCGAAGGTGCCAAACACGCTTTTTACGTCCATCCGCTCCAATTCGACGCAACCGCAGCCGGGATGCATCGAAACCGCTTTATCGATGCGGTGAAAGCCGAGCTTCCTCCGACCCTCCTTCGTGAAGAATCGACGGTGCTGCTCAGTTACGGCTATGTCAAACCGCTTTATCTGCAGCCTCTGTATCAAGAGCGCATCGCGTTTGGATCCGAAGGCTATCCGTTCAGCCTCAGCGACGTCACGTACGGCAAAGGGCTCTGCCCGATTACCGAAGAGATGCATTTCAACCGCCTCGTTACCCACGAATTCATGCGCCCGGGGATGACGCAAGCAGACATGGACGACGTCGTGCGCGCGTTTGAAAAAGTATGGGAAAACCGCGCGGAGCTCTTATGAGACTCGAATCGACGCGCCTTTATCTACGTCCCCTGAACCCCTCCGACGCACAGGGAGCCTATCCGCACTGGCTGAACGACCCGGACGTGTGCCGGTATAACTCCCACGGAGAGAGCGAATATACCCCAAAAATGGCCGCCGAGTATATCGATTACGTCACGAACAATCCTGCATACGCGGTCTTTGCGGTCTGTCTGCACGAGGGAGACCGTCACGTCGGCAATATCTCGCTTCAGCAAATCTCCCTCCGAAACCAAAACGCCGAATTGGCGATTTTGATCGGCGACCCTTCCGTTTACGGCACGGGAATCGGGTTCGAAGCTTCCGTGCTTCTCCTGCGTTACGGGTTCGATACCCTCAAACTCCACCGCATCCATTGCGGCACCCATCATGAGAACACCGGCATGCGCACACTGGCCGAAAAGCTCGGCATGATGCAGGAGGGATACCGCCGGGAAGCCCTTTTCAAAAACGGGAAATTTGCCGATATAGTGGAATACGGAATACTTTATAGCGAGTTTCAAAAGGATCAAGGATGACCAGACAAATGACATTTAGCGAAACCGCTCCCGAACAGATCGGCGAGCCTCTGTACAAAAATTATCTCCGATACTGCACCCGCTGCTGTATGCCCAGTTCGAACGAAGGGATGCAGTTTGACGAATTGGGCATTTGTCTCGCCTGCCGGGCTCAAGAGCAGAAAATGCGGATCAACTGGAAAGACCGGGAAGCCAAACTGCGCGAAATCCTGAATGAGTACAAGGAAAAAGCAGGCAACAATTACGACTGTATCGTCCCCATCAGCGGAGGGAAAGACAGCGTTTTCCAGCTTCACGTCCTCAAAAAAGTGTACGGAATGAAACCCCTTGCAGTGACGTTCAACCACAACTGGTACTCCGAAACCGGAAAATACAACCTAGAAAACGCCCTCGAAAAACTCGAGGTCGACCACATGATGTTCACCCCGAACAAAGGGCTGGTCAAAAAGCTCTTCGTCAAATCGTTTTACAAAATCGGCGATTCATGCTGGCACTGCCACGCGGGGGTCGGAGCCTTCCCTCTCCAGATTGCCGTCAAATTCAATATCCCCCTTCTCATCTACGGCGAATCGGTATGCGAAGTGAGCGGGCGTGCCACGTTTGAGGACCAAGACGTCGTCAAATACGACCGCGACTATTTCACCCGCGTTTCGGCCAAACTCTATCCGGAGCAGATGATCGACGATGAAATCACCGCCAAAGACCTCAAACCGTTCGAACTCCCCAGCTACGAGGAGATCGAAAAGGTGGGCGTCGTAGGGCTTCACCTCGGAGATTACCTTTTCTGGGATGACGAGCGGCAAATGGAATTCATCAAAAAAGAGTACGACTGGCGGGAAGAACACCGTCCCGGCCACTACAAAGGGTTCAAAGGGAACGAGTGCAAATTCGAAACCCTTCACGACCACATGAAATTCGTCAAACGGGGATTCGGCCGGGGCACCGATCAGGCGAGCGCGGACGTTCGTGCCGGGCTTCTGACCCGCGAAGAGGGATTCGAAGTCGCCAAAAAATACGACCAGCAGCGTCCGGCCTATCTGGATGAGTTCCTCGATATGGCCCACATTAGCGAGGAAGAATACACCAACGTCCTCAAAGCGATGCGTCAGGGCAAATTCCGGGAGG
This sequence comes from Sulfuricurvum sp., assembly GCA_050178755.1. Taxonomy (GTDB): domain Bacteria; phylum Campylobacterota; class Campylobacteria; order Campylobacterales; family Sulfurimonadaceae; genus Sulfuricurvum. The sequence continues at coordinate 48,307 of JBFXFU010000018.1, forward strand.
CGCGATGAGAGCGCTCTACGAATTCAGCGTCACGGAATTGCGCGAACTGCTGCTCCAAAAAAACATCACCCCTTCCGATATCGTCCAATCGCTTGTACAGAGGATCCAAACGTACGATGCGGCATTGGGGGCATGGGCCTACATCGACGCCGACGTCATCGCCCGGCAGCTCGAAAAGATCTCGCTGCAAGACCCTTCCACCCACCCGTTGTGGGGAATTCCGGTAGGGGTCAAAGACATCTACAACACCTTCGACATGCCGACCGAAATGGGTTCGAAAATCTGGAAAGACTTCACTCCCGGCAACGACGCGCGCATGGTTCACTACCTGCGCCGCGCCGGTGCCCTGATGCTCGGTAAAACGGTGACCGCCGAGTTTGCCGTCCACCATCAGGAACAAACCCGCAATCCCCACGATCCCGAGCGCACCCCCGGAACCTCTTCAAGCGGTTCGGCCGCCGCCGTAGCGGCCGGAATGGTCCCCGTAGCACTGGGGTCCCAAACCGCCGGTTCGATCGGAAAACCCGCCAGCTTCTGCGGCGTCTACGGTTTCAAAGCCTCTTTTGGCGTCCTCCCCCGTATCGGCGTTCTCAAAACGACCGATACCCTCGATACGCTGGGGTTTTTCACCCGCAGCGTCGATGATTTGGAAATCGTCTTTGACGCCGCGCGGGTACGCGGGGAAAACTACGAATTCGTTCACCGACATATCGATCATTACGTCGGTGATCCGCAACGCCCCCTGCGCGTAGGGATACTGGAACATCCCAAATGGGATTTTGCCGGAGCGTTCGAAAAACAACGGTTTGCCGAATGGGTTGAAACGGTCCGTATCGATAACATTGAAATCGATTCCATCGAATGCCCCGATTTTCTCGCTTCGATCTACGACCTTCATGAAACCCTCTACGACAAGGCGTTGTCGTATTATTTCAAAGACGAATCGGATCGTAAATCCCTGATGAGCGATCGCTTCCGAAGCATGGTGGAACACGGCGACACTATCCCTTCCGAAGCCTATCTCGATGCCCTCGAACGCCAAAGCGCCCTGACCCGCCAATTTAATGAATGGATGGAACCCTACGATCTTCTCCTGACTCTCGGTACCGCGGGAGAAGCCCCCTATGGACTGCACTGCGTCGAACTTCCCGATTCCAATCTACTATGGACGTTCCTGGGGCTGCCGACTCTGATGATGCCGGTACTTAAGGGAGAGAATTCCCTTCCGGTAGGGATTTTGTGCATCGGAAAAAAATACTCGGACCCATTAATCATCGATTTTGCCAAGCGGCTCAAAACAGCGGGCTATCTTCACGATATCGTCCCCGTCAATCCACATTTCGACAAGGAAACCAATGGAATCAACAATTCAGACCAACTTTGATAAAAATATTCAGCAGATGATCCATTTTCAGCCTATTTTGGCCACTAAACTCTATGGAATCAGAACGCATGAACGATATGAAGTGTTTCAGGGAAAAGATCCGATTGATATCAACTTCCTCGATATTGAAACGTATGAATTCGTTTATCATGCCCCCGTACAAGATACCGTGGATTTTTTGGAAACTGCCCAAGATCGTGAAAAAATTCCCTTTCGATACTTTTTTGGTATTGGGAACGGAGTGGTCATCAGCTCTTTGCTCAAACTGTCGCACGTTGAACGAATCATGATTATCGAGCCGAACATCGAACTCATCTACATTGTTTTAAATCTTTTTGACTTTTCCAAAGAACTTGCCGACAAACGTCTTATTATCGAACTTGCCGACGAGATGGACTACGCAACCATGGCACTATATTTGATGAACACCGCATCAAAAACCTACTCGAGACTTTTTGAATTGGAATGCGTAACGGATTATTATTACCGTGTTTACGGCGAAAAAATGATGGAGATCAACAAGCTGATCACAGCAACCATTGAATCGAATATCGTATCCCACGGAAATGACATGATAGACTCGCTCATGGGTATCGAGCACCACGTCATCAACCTCCCTGAAATGATAGACAGTATTCCTGTCAAAAGCCTTTCCCAGTATAAATGTGCCAAAACCGCAGTCATCGTCTCTACGGGGCCAAGTCTTTCCAAGCAGATTCCATTGCTCAAAGAGATTCAGAACTACGTAACGATCATCAGTGTTGACGCCAGTTTTCCTATTTTGGAAAAACATGGCATCAAACCGGATTTTGTCACAATTTTGGAACGGGTACCTGAAACGGCTAAGTTTTTTGAAGAAAATGCGGTTGAATTTCAAAAAGATGTTAATTTTGTTATGGTTTCCTTCGTACATCATAAAGTCAAAGAAGCGATTCGCTCCGGCAATATCGTCATGGTCATGCGCCCAAATGAATATCTACGCTATTTTGAACTAGAACGTTACGGCTATTTAGGGCATGGTATGAGTGCGGCAAACCTAGCCCACGATCTCGCCATTGCACTGAATATTCCCAATGTCATTCTGATTGGACAGGATCTTTCTTTTGGTGCGGACAACACGTCTCACGCCGAAGGGCATGTGTACGGAGAGGACGAAGAAGATCCGTCAGGACATGAAGTCTTTATTGAAAAATACGGCGGAAACGGTGAAGTTCGTACAACCAAATACTGGATCCTCTTCAAGAATGGGTTTGAACGCAGTATTGCACAATTCAAAGATGTCTCCACGACGATCAACTGTACTGAGGGTGGAGCACGTATCGGCGGCACCGTGGAAATGCCGTTCTCAGAAGCCATAAAGACTTACGTCGACCGAACGTTTGTCAAAGAAAAATTTGTACCGGAATATGCTACGGACGAAGAAAAAGCACAATACACACAGCTTTATATCAATAAAATCAACCATTGGATCGAGCATTCGGTCAAAAGTCAGGAAAAAGTAGAAGAGATTTTCATCAAAGTACAAGAAGCTGCTGAAGAACTCAACAAAATGGTAGAAGACAACCGTCTAGAAGAGCTAACGAACGAATATCTCACAACCCTTCTCGATGAAATTGACAGTATCAAAGGGCTCTTCGATGATGAGATTTTCGCACAACTCTACACCATTGTACTTCAATCTTACATCCTGTCCCTGGAACTTGATTTGGCTCCTATCACACTAGAAGCGGCCAAAACGGATATTGAGAAAAAATCAAAAATGATCAAATGGATTCTCCGCCATCGTTATTGGCTCTTTATCGTTGCTGGCGGACTTGATGCGACACGCCTGACACTTCTTCGGGCTACCGATCAATGGCCGGAACACTTACGATCCCAGATCAAACGCCCTACAAAAAAAGAGATTGCAATCGATGAAGAGAAATTTCAAATGTTGAAAGAAAAACTTCAGGAAATGCGACAAAACTATCCTCAAGGTGAAGCAGGCGGAATCAACTTTAAAGTTGACACCATAGACTCTGCCGCTTCACAATCCTGATTTTCCTTCAAATAATCAAAGTACATAACGTTACGCCGGTCTTACGATAGGCGTAACGTTCATTCATAAACGCAATGATTATACTTCGAGTCTTGTTATGGATTTTTTGCTTTAACGATAGAGGATGTATCGAATAGAATCTTTTGTTGGTATTGTTATCAAAAATTGGCGGGAAGAGAAATATGAATGCCTTTAGGGCATCCATATAATCTATTGCAAGAGTTTAAGAACATTTTGTTGAACAGTATTCGCCTGCGACATCGCATAGCTTCCAGACTGAGCAAGAATGTTCAGTTTGTTGAAGTTTGCAGATTCTGCCGCGAAATCGACGTCACGGATATTCGATTCTGCCGATTTGACGTTAACTTGCGTAACGCTGATGTTGTTGATCGACGAATTCAACTGATTTTGAACCGAACCGAGATCTGAACGGATACGGTCAAGGTTTTTCTGAGCCGCTTCCGCGATGTTCATTACCGCCATAGCCCCAGTCAACGTTGTAACACCCGCACCGATCCCCGAATC
>JBFXFU010000019.1:0-48110 GCA_050178755.1 Sulfuricurvum sp.
TCAAGAATTTTCAACTGCTCGTCCATCGCTTTGTCCGCGATCTGAACAATCCCGATCGCATCGTTCGCATTGGCAATCGACTGACCGAGTGAAGATGCCTGAGAACGGAGACTGTCCGCAATCGCCATCCCTGATGCATCATCCGCCGCACTATTAATCCGAAGACCCGAAGACAATTTCGAAAGGGAACTGTCGATATTGCGATTATTCGCACTTGCCATAGCATGCGCATTCATAGCCGTTACGTTTGTATTAATTCTGAAACCCATTGTAAATCCTTTTATCGCTGAAGCTTTGCCTCAGAGTTTATTCAGCGTCCTTGCTGTTATAAACCATATCGGTCAATAAAAAAAAAGTTTTAACGGTTTTGAAAAATTTTTTGTTACACTTTCGCAATTACTATAAATATGGTTCAGTGCAGACCCTTTTTCCAACGCCGCAAGAACGTCGGATAGAGACCGTATCCATATAGCAAATAGACACGACAGGATATATTTTTTTGAAACTCATCATCGTAGAATCACCCGCCAAAGCCAAAACCATTAAAAATTTTCTTTCCAAAGAGTACGAAGTCATCGCATCGAAAGGACATATTCGGGATCTTCCGAAAAACCGTTTCGGGATCAAAATCGATAACGAAACGATTCTTCCCGAATACCGTATCAGCGATGACAGTACCGCTACGGTCAAACAGATTCAAGAACTCGCCAAAAAAAGCGATACCATCTACATCGCGACCGACGAAGACCGTGAAGGAGAAGCCATCGGCTGGCATATCGCCCATGCGATCGATAAAGATCCCGCCTCTTTGCCCCGGATCGTTTTCCATGAAATTACCAAAAATGCCATCGTCCACGCTCTTGAGACTCCGAGAACCATCGATATGGACCGGGTCAATGCCCAACAGGCGCGCCGTCTGCTCGATCGGATCGTCGGGTACAAGCTCTCTCCGCTGCTGGCTTCCAAAATCCAAAAAGGGCTTTCCGCCGGACGGGTACAATCCTCGACCCTGAAAATCGTCGTCGACCGTGAACGGGAAATCCGCGCGTTTGTCCCGGAAGAGTATTGGAGCATCGATACTCTGTTTAAAACCGATATCGAAGCGGCACTGACCCGTTTCGAAGGGCAGAAGATCGAGAAACTCACGATTAAAAATACCGAAGAAGCCAACCGTATCAGCGGAATATTACGAAGCGAATCGTTTATTGTCGGCGATATCGAAACAAAAGAGCGAAAATCCTCAACGCCTCCCCCTTTCATGACCTCGACCCTGCAACAAAGCGCATCATCCCAACTCGGTTTTTCTCCGAAAAAGACGATGATGGTTGCCCAATCGCTGTATGAAGGGGTTCAAACCCCGGATGGGACCAGCGGGGTCATCACCTATATGCGGACCGACTCACTGAATCTTGCCGCCGAAGCGGTCGAAGCGGCACGCGACGTCATCGTCAAACGCTATGGCAAAGAGTACCTTCCCGAAAAACCGAAAGTGTATGTCAAAAAAGCCAAAGGGGCTCAGGAAGCGCACGAAGCGATCCGCCCGACGATGCTGGGCTTCACGCCCGAAATCGCAAGCCAGTATCTCAAACCCGACGAGATCAAACTCTACCGTCTGATTTATAACCGCTTCCTCGCCTGCCAGATGAACGATGCCCGTTTTGAACAACAAAGTATCACATTTGAAAGCCCATTGGCCGAATTTCGTGCATCGGGACGAAAACTTCTTTTTGACGGATATTACCGCGTTATCGGCAGTGAGGATAAAGACAAACTCCTTCCGACGCTCAACAGCGGCGATCCGATCGAAATTCAAAGCATTACTCCCGAACAGCACTTTACCGAACCCCCTTCACGCTATTCGGAAGCCAGTCTGATCAAAAAACTCGAAAGTGAAGGGATTGGCCGGCCTTCAACCTACGCACCGACCATTTCGACGCTTCAAAGCCGTGATTACATCACGATCGACAAACGCCAAATCGTCCCGACGGAAATCGCATTCACGGTCACCGAAATGCTTGAAAAACATTTTGAAGAAATCGTTGACGCGTCGTTCACCGCATCGATGGAAGAGACTCTGGATGAAATCAGCGATGAAGGGAAATCGTGGCACAAAATTCTCCTCGATTTCTATTATCCGTTTATCGAAAAAATCGATGCGGGGAAAAGCACGATCGCCAGCCTCAAAATGGCCCAACCGTTAGGGCGGCAATGTCCTCAATGCGGCAGCGAGCTGTTATTGCGCTCAGGACGTTTCGGCGAATTTATCGCGTGCAGCGGTTTCCCGAAATGCAAATACACCGAACAGACCGAAACCAATAAAAAAGAAGCTTCGGCAACGGAATCTTCCGATGAAACCAGCGACGAATTGTGTGAGAAATGCGGCAGCCCGATGATCGTTAAAAACGGTCGAAATGGAAAATTCCTCGCCTGCAGCGCCTATCCGAAATGCAAAAACACCAAAACGCTTGCCGAGCAAAAAACCTCTTCCGTCCCCTGCCCGGACTGCGGCGGAAAGCTTATCTGGCGTCAATCGCGCCGAGGCGCTTTCTGGGGATGTGAACATTATCCGAAATGTAAATTCATTTCCAAATTCGAACCGAGCGACAAACGCTGTACCGTAGAAGGGTGTGACGGCGTTTTGGCACAACGCACCTATCGAAATAAAGAGGTGTATGAGTGTACCAAATGTAAAAACCGTACTCCGGTAGAAGAGCAGGAAAGCTGATGAAAATCGGCCTGTTATCCGATACGCATACCAAAAAGAAGCGTTCCCAACGCATTATCGATCATTTGAAATCGCAGGGAGCCGAATTTTTGATTCATGCCGGAGACATCGTCCGTCCCGAAATCCTCGATCAACTCAAAATCAGCGGTTTACGCTATGTAGCGGTATACGGTAACAACGACGCGAGACTGATTGAATTTCACGATCAGTACAATCTGGTCCAGGAACCCCATTATTTCAAACTTGCCGGAACACGATTCAAGCTGATGCACCTCCCTTTTTACATGAGTGCGGATGCTGAAGTCGTCCTCTTCGGTCATACCCATGTCTTTGAATGCGATTTCAAACACAAAACCCTCTATCTCAATCCCGGAGAAGCGTGTGCGCGAGAAGAACCGTTCTCCAGCTGTGCCATGCTTGAGGTTTCGCCCGAATTCTTTAAAGTCACCCATTATTCCCGTCCTGTCGGCGAAGATACATTTTTAGAACGCCATTACACCTTCGAGAGGTCTTAATTATGTCCAACAAAATATTTCTCTGTTCCATTTGCAACATCAATAGCGGGACCTGCAACGAAGATTGCAAATTCTGCTCGCAAAGCGTCAAATACAAAGCCGATATTGAACGCTATAAACAAAAACCGATTGAACAGATTCTCGAAGAAGCCCGACGCCTTGAGGGACTGGGCGCTTTAGGATTTTGTCTTGTTACGGCCCACAAAGGGCTGGATGACAAAACGCTTGAGTTTGTCTGTTCCGTTGCCCGTGAAGTGAAAAAAGAGGTCCCGCGCCTGCGTCTTATCGCCTGCAACGGAACCGCATCGATCGAACAGCTTGAAGAGCTTAAGCGTTCAGGTGTGGCTGCCTATAACCACAACCTTGAAACCAGCCGTGATTTCTATCCGCAGATATGTACTACCCATCCGTGGGATGAACGCTTTGAGACCTGCGAAAACGTTAATCGTGTGGGTCTTAAACTGATCAGCGGGGGGATTTTCGGAATGGGGGAAACCCATGAAGATCGAATCAGTATGCTTCAATCGCTCAAAGCGTTAAATCCGGTCTCCGTTCCGCTCAACTTTTATCATCACAATCCGGCTTTGCCGCTCAATCCGAATCCCCTGAGTATTGATGAAGCACTGGATCTGATCCGGCTTTCCCGCCGTATCCTGGATACTACCGACCGTATTATGATTGCCGGAGGACGGGAAATCACCTTTAAAGAACGTCAAAACGAGATCTTCGAAGCCGGTGCGAACAGCATCGTTATCGGCAACTATCTGACCACCGCCGGTCGGGATGCCCATGCCGATTTAATGATGCTTCGCGAACTTGGATTTGATATTGCACTCTCTCCGGACGACAAGTAGGTTATAATAATCGTACGAAAATAACCCGTACGGTCAAAAAAGGAGAACTTTCATGTCTCAATCGGTTTTGCTTACCATTGCCCGCAAATCGATCGAAGAAGTTCTGCGTGCCGAACAAAGCATTGATCGACATACCTTAATAGAACAATATCCTCTTCTAACCCAGACGATAGCAACACGTCTTACACTTTATCTCAATGATGAAATACGGGGAGAAAGTACAACCGAGTATCCTACCCGGTCCTTACTGGAAGATATTATTTATAATGCCAAAATAGCCGCATTCCAGGATGAGAGGTTCCTTCCTCTTGTGACCTCAGAATACCTGCGGTGTTCGCTGGAACTTACCCTATTCACTCCGGAAGGGGAACTTTCTCATCGCGACAAACCGATGATCGGAGGAGTAGAGCACTCCCCTTTTCATAACGACCGTATATAATTGGCGATTGCGAAACCGTGGTTTAATCCAAGGGCTATCGAGCCGCCCGATTCCTGGGTAATGTCCCCGGCCACAAAAAGACCTTGAATATTGGTCTGATAATATTCATCATGAACCGGTTTACCATCTTCCTCACGGATCCCGCTTCCGGCAAGAAAAGCGCTGGGCGTTGTCCCACCGATTGCGTATACCAGCCGATCAAATTCTTCCGACCCTCCGTCTGAGAAAAGAACTTTGGCTTTTCCCTCTTCGCTTTCGATCCCTACGATTTCCGTGTTCAGTAACGGACGGACTTTTCCTTGATCGATTGCCTGGGCAATATCTTCCTGATTCGTAGGATTGGCACGGCGGAACGTTCCACGCCGATAACAGATGGTTACCTCATTACGTTCACACAGCTCGACAGCGTATTCGATCGCCGAATCACCGCCTCCGACTACCATGATTTTTTCTCCCGAGCCACACCCGTCCAGCGTAAAATGGATTTGATTTTTGATAGAAGGAGGAAACTTATAATCCGGCTTATTGGGTTTTCCCATCCTACCGATCGTTACAACGACGTATCGGGCACGGATGCTTCCTCCCGCAATATACACATCAAATCCCTCCGTCGACTTAACGATTTTCTGCACCTCGGTATGGGTACGCAGTTCAAGCGATTCATGGTCTAACAACTGATCGAAAAAGTCCAAAGTACTCTCTTTGGTTCCGTCGACAAAATAGATGGTTCCGTCCAGCTCGATTTTTTGCCCTTTCCAGTCTTTATCTACCCGTTTGTTGTCTTTATAAAATTTACGAATCGTTGCGTTATGGTTTTCATCTTTTTCAAGCAGGATAATATTTCTCATTCCTAAAGCATAACTTTCAACTGCTGTGGCTATTCCGGCCGGGCCGGCTCCGATAATTGCCATATCGTATAGATGTTCCATCCGTCCTCCTACTTATTTTCTCTTAACTACTCTATCATAAAAGAGGTGTTAAATTCCATTTATGGTATTATGTTTGTATGTACTACGTTATTCAACGCCATCACGGTGATCCTAAAAAGCACTATCTTGCTTATTCTGTACCAAAATATATCACGGCGGAAAACAGCAAAAATATTATTTTTGAATTTAAACACGAAGGTCAAATTAAACGTAAATGGACCGCAAAAGAAGAGATCATCCTCTTAACGGACGATAAAACGCTTTTCCAAGCGACGCTTAAAAAGCTTGAAGATCTTAAAGAATATCATATGGAAAAGATTGGGAAAGCCGAAGAACACCTAAACGACGAGATCAGCATGTTATTGACCGCCATGCAACATGAGTTCGAAACCATCAAAAAAAACAAGTAGCCTTTTTTTTAATCTTCTGTTCTCATTTTTTGCCTATTTTATTATCACAGTGGATAATATTTAATATGATTTCTTTACAGAGGATTAAAGCTGTTCTCCTATATACTACCTTTATATATTTGAAACGTGTCCAAAGGAGACAGCAATGAAAAAAATTCTTTTGTCTGCCCTGGTTGCGGCAACCCTTGCCGGAGCTAGCGAGTACAATTATGAAATCAGCCCAAGGATCGGATACGATTATTCAAGCGGTCAGAAATTGGATGATTACGGAGTATACGGTCTAGAAGTCAAATACAACGATGTTGATTCCGTTATCAAACCTGAGTTTTCATTTTTATACGGTGAAGCTGACTATACCCATTATGCACCGCACCAAACAGACGTATGGCGCACGGCAATCAATGGTGTCTACGAATACGCTACGTCCAACGGAATCACTCCATTTGCCAAAATGGGTATCGGTTACGAATGGATCAATGATAAAGGAAACGGCAATCGTAACCTCAACGGTGATGATCCATTCGCAGACGTAGGTGTCGGTGTCAAAATTGCGTTGATGAAACAGCTTGCACTTAAACTTGAAGCTATCGACCTTCTCAAATGGAACGATTTTGACGTTGACAACAACGTTCTTATTATGGCTGGCCTCAATTTCGCTTTCGGTGAAAAGGCTGCACCGGCTCCTAAACCGGCCCCGGTAGTTGAAGCTCCGAAACCGGCTCCAGCTCCGAAACCGGCACCTGTAGTTGTTCCAAAACCGGCTCCGAAACCGGCCCCGGTAGTTGCCGCACCGATTGACAGTGACCATGACGGTGTATTCGATCCTCAGGACAAATGTCCGGGAACACCATCAGGATTTAAAGTCGATGCGGACGGTTGTCCGTTAAAAGCGACATTGCATCTTAACTTTGCTACCAATTCCGATAACATCGATGCGGAAGGAACGGCAAAAGTCAAAGAATTCGCACAATTTATGAAAGACAGTCCTGCTTACAATGCAACGATTACGGGACATACCGACAGCGTCGGTTCCGATGCGTTTAACCAAAAACTGTCCGATAAACGGGCGAATCAAGTCAAAACGATGCTAGTCAATGACGGTGTCGAAGCCAACCGTCTCCAAGCCCTTGGTAAAGGGGAAAGCATGCCGGTTGCATCGAATAAAACAAAAGAAGGGCGTGCGGAAAACCGCCGTATCGAAGTAGAACTTACTCACTAAATTCTATAGATTTCCGGGAATTCCCCGGAAATTTCTGCTTATTTTTCTTTTACCTTCGTTCCAAACTTTTTCATGAACTTTTCGATTTTCGGTGCAATCACGACATAACAATACCCTTGCGTCGGGTGAAGCGTGTAATAATTTTGATGATATTCCTCTGCTTCGTAAAATTCCGGTGCGGGGGATAATTCAGTGACGATCGGATCTTCCCACTCTTTTTGAGCCGTTGCGATGGAATCAATCGCTTTTTCTTTTTGTTCTTCCGTGTAATAATAGATTACGGAACGGTATTGCGTCCCCCGATCGGCTCCTTGGGCGTTAAGCGTCGTCGGATCATGGATGGCCCAAAATATTTCAAGAATATCTTCATAACGGATCACGGATGGATCAAACGTAATTTCGACCACTTCGGCATGTCCGGTAGCACCGCTGCATACCTGCTCGTAGCTTGGATTTTTACGTGCACCTCCGGCATAACCGCTAAGAGCGGAAGAGACTCCTTTAACCCGGCTAAAAACTGCTTCAACACACCAAAAACAACCGCCTCCCAATAAAGCTTTTTCTATAGCTTCCATAGTTTTCCTTTTTTATCGTGGATTATCGGTTGAATCCCCTGTTGATCCCATTAGTAAGAGGTTTTTGTCCCGATTCTTAAGATAGCGTTATCGTTCAGTAACGATCTTCCGTTATACTTCTTGACGAATTCATTCATTGAAAGGAGAATACATGGTAAAAATGACATCATTGGAAAAAATGTTACTCAAGAAATTACGTCGTTCCAAACGCGCCAGCTGGATGGTTGACTGAGCCTCTTTTGCTCGGAAGAGCAACACTTCTACTCTCTTTTATTGACTTTACCCTTATCTCTAACGTATAATCCATAATTATCCTTATCTATACGTCTACTTATGATATCCCGTTCAAGGAGCGCAAATGGCCAAAATTACCATTATCGGGGGTGGAATTGCCGGTATCGAAGCCGCAATTTTTTGTAAAAAAGAGGGATTTGACGTAGAGCTGATCAGTGAGCGGGCCTATCTTTTTGTCTATCCCATCGCTATCTGGATTCCGGTATCAACCCTCTCGTTTGATGATGCGACCATGTCTCTCGACGCACTTGCCCATAAACATGGATTTTCGTTGGTTGTCGACCGCGTCATTAACGTCGATGTGACGACCCGAAGCATCGTACTTGAAGAGGTGGGAGTCAAAAACGTGGAACATTTGATCGTTGCAACCGGCAGCGGAAAAATGAAACATCCCGGGATCGAACACACCCTCAGTATCTGCGGAAATCCTTCGGACGCACTTGAGCTTCAAAAACGCATTGATGCCCTTATTGCTAAAGGAAGCGGCAAAATTGCCTTCGGATTCGGAGGCAACCCCAACGATTCAAGCGCCGTCCGGGGCGGTCCCGGATTTGAGTTGTTTTTTAATCTCCACCACAAGCTCAAAAAACTCGGAATCCGTCAAAACTATGAAATGACGTTTTTCGCTCCGATGCCTCAACCCGGCGCACGGATGGGAGACAAAGCCCTGAAAATGATGCAGACGTTGTTTGACGCAAACAAGTTTCATACCCGTTACGGAAAAAAAATAAAACGCTTCGAATCTGACAAAGTCGTCTTTGAAGACGATTCCATCGTTGAAAGCGATCTGATAATGTATATTCCGGCGGGTAACGGAAGTGATCTCATGGCAAAAAGCAACCTCCCCACCAATCCTGCCGGCTTCATTCGAATCGATTCTACCTGCAAAATCGAAGGATGCGCAACCTGGTACGCCATCGGAGATGCCGCCGCATTGGAAGGTCCGGACTGGAAGGCCAAACAAGGTCATATCGCCGAAGTAATGGCGCGCATAGCGGCCCATAATCTCGCGACGGATCTACTAAACAAAATGGGTGAAAAACACACCTATTTTGAGCATCTCAATATTTTATGTGTCATGGATATGGGTAACGGAGCCGGATTCGTGTACCGTGATGACGTCAAAGCCCATTTGATTCCGTTACCGATAATTGGCCATTGGCTTAAACAGCTATGGGGCCATTATTACAAAGCCTCCAAATTGGGCCGTTTCCCCCGGTTGCCGGGTTTATAATCTCCGATCTTTTGGATTATTCTTCATCCCTTAGTACCTCTTATGGTGGGGTTGGGTAAAATCACGCCATTTGATTTATCCTCCAAAGGTCTATGATGTCCGTTAAAACCTATCTCCTCGAAACCATCCAACGCCGTCCTATTATTATTGATGGAGCCATGGGAACACAACTTCAGGAGCGTGCCGATCGTATCCCTGAGTCGGCATGGGAAGGGTTGGAAGGGTGTAACGAACTTCTAAACGTCACCGCCACAGAGGTGATGAGCGATATTTTCCACGCCTACCTCACCGCCGGTGCCGACCTGATCACGACCAACACTTTCGGTGCGTTCAGCTGGGTACTTGATGAGTACGGGATCGGACACCGCGCCTATGAGCTCTCCCGCGCCGGAGCGGCGGTTTGTAAAGCCGAGTGCGATAAATTCTCGACCCCTGAACATCCCCGCTTCGTTCTGGGCTCCATCGGGCCGGGAACCAAACTCCCCTCTTTGGGACATATCCATTATGATGAGATGTACACGGGGTATTTAGAGTGTTGTCTCGGGTTGATTGACGGGGAATGCGATATTTTCCTCTTAGAGACCTGCCAAGACCCTCTGCAAATCAAAGCGGCGCTCCATGCCTGTGAAGCGGCCAATAAAGAACGCGGTACCGACTTGCCGATCATGGTCTCCGTCACCATCGAACTGGCCGGAAGTATGCTAATCGGAACCGATGCGGCAACAATTGCGACGATTCTGGAGCCGTTTGATATCATCAGCCTCGGGTTCAACTGCGGTACGGGACCTGAGCAGTATACGAAACATGTCCGAACCCTCTGCGAGGTATGGGGGAAACCGATCTCGGTCCATGCCAATGCGGGACTTCCTCAAAACCGGGGCGGCTTTTCGTACTATCCGATGGGTCCCGATGAATTTGCCAATCTGCAATGCGATTTTTTAAACTACGACGGTGTCAGTTTCCTCGGTGGATGCTGCGGTACAACCCCTCAGCACATCCGTGCACTGGTCAATAAAGTCTCCGCGATTGTTCCCAAACGTCCGAGAGGTGAAACAAAACCCTCAATCGCATCACTGTTTAATACGATCGAGCTAATACAAACTCCAGCCCCGCTTTTGATCGGCGAACGTTCAAACTCAACCGGTTCCAAAGCGTTTCGTGAGCTGATTATCGCCAGCGATTACGAGGGGACGCTCAGTGTTGGTCAGGCGCAGGTGCGTGACGGTGCCCATTGTCTGGATGTCAATGTCGAATTTGCCGGACGCGACGGTGCGGTCGATATGGCGCACGTCATGAGACTCTACAACCAAAAAATTTCTATCCCTCTCATGCCTGATGCGACGCGGGTCAATACGATGGAAGAGGCCCTTAAATGCATCGGAGGAAAACCGATCATCAACTCCGTCAACCTCGAAGACGGAGAAGAGCGGCTGGACGCTATCTGCTCGCTCGCCAAAAAGTTCGGAACAGCATTAGTCTGTCTTGTAATCGATGAAAAAGGGATGGCAAAAACCACCGAGGACAAAATGCGTATCGCAACCCGCATTTATGATCTGTGTGTCAACCGCCACGGCATCGATCCGCGCAATCTCATGTTTGATATGCTCACCTTTACGGTCGGAAGCGGTGACTTGGAATACCGCGATGCCGCAATCCAAACCCTTGAAGCGATTCGACAGCTCCATGCCAAGTACCCTAATGTCGGCTCGACGTTGGGACTATCGAATATCTCATTCGGTCTTTCGACTAACGCGCGTATTTATCTCAACAGCGTTTTTCTGCATCACTGTATCGAAGCGGGGATGACGAGCGTTATCATCAACGTCAAACACATCATCCCACTCTCTAAAATGTCCGAGGAAGACCGAGCCATCTGTGAAGAACTTTTATTCCATCCGGACGATCAGTCTTTGTTTAAATTTATCAGCCACTTCAGCGATAAAACGGTTGATAGCTCTAAAAACGATGAAGCTTTTGAAGCGCTCAGCGATGAAGAAAAAATCGCCAAACTCCTCCTCGATGGGGACAAAGAACGGATGATTCCATTGGTTGAAAAAGTACGTCATACCCTCGATCCCGACCGTATCGTCAATGAGATCCTTATCGATGCGATGAAAGTGGTCGGAGAGCTCTTCGGATCGGGGAAAATGCAGCTTCCGTTCGTACTTCAGAGTGCCGAAACGATGAAAACTACGGTCGATTACCTAAACCCGTATCTCTCCAAACAGGAAAAAGAGACCGATACCACCCTCGTGATCGGAACCGTCAAAGGAGATGTGCATGATGTCGGTAAAAACCTTGTCGATATTATCCTCTCCAACAACGGCTTCAAAGTGATCAATATCGGGATCAAAACGGAACTCGAAGAGTACCTAGAGGTTATGAAGACCAAAGAAATTCATGCCATCGGAATGTCGGGGTTGCTGGTCAAATCAACCCAAGTAATGCGGGATAATCTGGAAATGATGGCGGAGAAGGGAATTACGACTCCGGTATTGTTAGGTGGAGCGGCACTTACCCGCAGTTTCGTAGACGATTTTTGCCGACCGATCTATCAAGGGCCGATCTTTTACTGCCGTGATGCCTTTGACGGGGTAATCGCGATGAGCCGTATCGAAAAATACAATGCCGATCCGAGTGTAGGTCTGGATACGCGCCTCGGCGGCGATATGGTTGAAAAAGCTCCTAAAGAAGTGGTTGATGTGGTCATTCCGCCATATCACGAGCTCAAAATGCCAAGTGAGGTTAAAATTCCAACTCCACCGTTTTGGGGGCGACGAGTATTACGTAAAGAGCAGCTCGACTTTGATATGGTGTGCGAATGGATCAATAAACGAAGCCTCTTTAAATTGCATTGGGGGTACAAACGTGCCGGAATGCCGGTGGACGAGTATAAAAAACTTCTAGAAACCAAAGTCTATCCCGCATTTGAGCGAATCAAACAAGAGATTGTGAAGCGGGGATTGTTCGATCCGACCGTGATCTACGGCTACTATCCCGTCCGAAGCAGTGATCAGGAGTTATTAATTTTTGATGAGGGCTGCGGATGGAATATTGATGAAAATGCCAATCGTCAGCCTCTAGACGAGGTAATCGGAAATGCTGCGTACGTATTCGAATTCCCGCGTCAGCGCAAAGCGCCGCACCGCGCACTCAGTGACTTTTTTGCCCATACGCGCGATGACGTATTGCCGCTAACCTGTGTCAGTGTTGGGGACAAATTTAGCGAGTATGAAAAAGAGCTCTATGCCAATAATGAATATCTGGAATACAATCTGGTACACGGTTTCGGGGTGGAGCTGGCTGAAGCATTGGCCGAAGTGGCCCATAAACAAATCCGTCTCGATCTGAATATCGCAAGCGATGACGAAGGGTTTAGCCTGCGCGATGTCCGCATGAACCGCTATGCGGGTGCGCGCTACTCTTTCGGGTATCCGGCGTGTCCCGATTTGGAGCCGAGCCGAATTATTTTTGATCTGTTGCGACCTGAAGAGTTCGGTATTACCCTCTCGGAGACGTTCCAAATCCATCCGGAACAGAGTACGACGGCACTGGTTGTCCATCACAAAGAGGCATCGTACTATAATATTTGATTCGCAATCGGAACAAAATCCCGATTCGCTACGCTGAGTTTACCTCGGCGGTAAGCCCACGCGCATTGGATTATAAAAATCTTTCTGACAGAAGCGACCTGTGCGCGAAGCAGTAGTATGGAGCAAACTGTCTGGAAGATGCGCTTTTTTACTGCTTTTCTCCCCACACCTTATCGATCCATTCCCCCATTTTCGCTTCGTACCCGCTGTTTTTAAATTCGACAAATTTTAAAGGCTTCGAGAGATATTGTTGATCCACCCATCCGCCGAAATCGTGCGGATAGAGATACCCTTTATGCTGCTGACGCAAATGGGATGGAATTTCGAGAATGACTCCGTTTCTGACAGCTTGCTGCGCTGCATTGATTGCGTTATACGCCGTATTGGATTTAGGCGAAGCACAGAGATAGATAACCGCTTGGGCCAGAATAATCCGTGCTTCGGGATAACCGATCTGCTTCACGCTCATCATCGCCGAAGTGGTCAAAATCATAGCCTGCGGATTGGCGTTACCGACATCTTCGCTGGAGAGGATGACCAGACGGCGGGCAATAAATTCCGGCGGTTCTCCCCCCTCGATCAAACGGGCGAGATAATAGATTGCCGCATCGGGATCACTCCCCCGAATACTTTTGATCAGGGCGGAAGCGAGATCGTAATGGACCCCCGCTTCGGAACTGCCACGCGCTTGCGCCGCCGGACGCAGGGAAGTAAGCAGCACTTTGGTAATCGGCTTTTTAAGCGCCGTAGCGACTTCAAGGAGTTTGAGCATCGCGCGGGCATCCCCACCCGAACTTCGGATCAGATATTCGCGGGCTTCATCATCGGTTTCAATACCGCTTCGTACTAACAAATCGGCTAACGCTTCATCGTTAATCTCATGCATTTCAAATAACAGTGAGCGTGAACGCATCGCCGCAGTCAGGCTGAAATAGGGATTTTCGGTCGATGCACCGATGACTAACACGCTGTTTTTTTCCATCACCGGCAGAAGGACTTCTTGCTGATTCTTGGCCAGACGATGAACCTCATCGATAAAAATCAACGGGCGCGTCAGGGCATTTTCATACTGATCAAAAATTTTACGCAGCTGTTCGATTTTGAGTGAGGTTGCATTGAATTCGTAAAAAGGAAGCCCCATCATTTCGGCGATGATCCGGGCTAGGCTTGTTTTTCCGCATCCGGGAGGACCGTAAAAAAAAGCGTGGGTGAGGTTCCCCCCTTCGCACAAAAGGCGCAAAGGGGCATCTATTGAGCATAAATGAGGTTGTCCTACCACCTCATCAAACGTTTTGGGACGTAAAAGATAGGTATAATCCATAACCGATCAGCGAACGATCAACCCGCCATTATTTTGATAATAACCTGACGCTCCTGACGCGGTCCGTCAAACTCGCCGAAAAAGACCCCCTGCCATTTTCCGAACATCGGACGCCCCTCATGGACCGGAATCGTAACCGATGCCCCCATTCGCGAAGATTTAAGATGAGCCGCCGCATTGTCTCCGACGTGTGTATATTGTTCATCGTTCGGG
Organism: Sulfuricurvum sp.; assembly: GCA_050178755.1. Taxonomy (GTDB): domain Bacteria; phylum Campylobacterota; class Campylobacteria; order Campylobacterales; family Sulfurimonadaceae; genus Sulfuricurvum. Next base: position 14,322 of record JBFXFU010000019.1, read on the forward strand.
ATGTTTTTGGAAAGAGCGGCCAAAAGGTCACGGCGTAAGTTTGGATCGGCATTTTCAAACAAGAATACGCTTCCCGTCGTATGCGGAGTATACACGACGCAAATCCCCTCTTTAATTCCGGAAGTGATCACCGCCTCTTTCACCTGTTCGCTGATATCCATCAACTGGGTTTTATGGCTGGTCGGAAATTTCATGGTCTTCATCGTTTAGAGCTCCTTTTTGCGTGTTGCGACTCGTTTTTGCGTTTATGTGATTCTTTGGATTTATCCGTAGCGGAGAATTCCCCATCCCGCTCTTTTTTCGGTTTTACCGAACGGCTTGCTTTTTCATACTCCTCAAGGAATTCCCGGAGAGAAGCGTATTCGTTCCGTTCCAGAAAACGGACTTTTCCCGTCGGTAGGTTATTGAGTTCGATCCCTCCGAAACTAAGCCTTTTCAGGTCAACCACTTCGGAACCGAAATGGGCGAAAAAACGACGCAATTCACGATTTTGCCCTTCGCCGATTGCTACTTTCAACACCGAAAAATCCCCCTGATTTTTCTGAATCTGATACGCATAAAACGGAGCGAACGTCATCGATGTAATTTCACTTTTCTCATGTGCGCCGGCACTGGCGTCTTCTATCGTGATCCCCGAGCCCATCGCTTCCATCATCGCTTCGGAAACGGGACCTTTGATCTTGATTTTATACACCCGCTCCATTTTCGAGGTCATCAATGCCGTGGCGACACGGGATGCATCGGTTAGCAAAAGCAGCCCTTCCGAAGCAAAGTCCAGCCGCCCCACCGGAATAAAATGACGGTATTGCTTTGCGAGGGTGTCGTAAATCGTTTTACGCCCTTGCGGGTCTTTTTTGGTGACGAGTTCACCCCGTGGCTTGTTGTAAACGATCACCGTAAACTGATCTTGCGGGACAATCTTCTTGCCGCTGATCATTACCGTATCATGCTTCTCATCTACCTGCGTCGCCGGATTGGTTTCGATCTCCCCGTTAACGCGAACATACCCGTCTTGAATCGCTTTATCCGCTTCACGGCGTGAATAGGTCGAATAATGGGCGATGAATTTGTTAAGCCGCATCATGAAATACCCGCTTCGACCAGAGCGTGCAAATGCAAGGCTCCTTCAATTTTTCCGCTCTTGTCCGTTACGACCAGCATCTGGATTTTATTCGTTTCGATCAATACCAGCGCGTCGGAAGCCAGCATCGACGAATCATCAATAACCATCGGTCTTTTCGTCGCGTACACACTTGCCGGCGTCTCAAGCGAAAACTGCGCATCCAACAACGCCCTGCGGATATCTCCGTCGCTCAATAGTCCCGACAGTCGCCCTTCCTTATCGGTCAGCATTGCGGTTCCGAGCCGCCCTTCGCTCAGGGTCAAAATCGCCTCTTTGAGCGGAGTCGATTCATCAACGATCGGAAGATTCTCCGTCCGCATTAAATCACGGACTTTGACAAAAAGACGTTTGCCCAATGCCCCTCCCGGATGGAAAGAGGCGAAATCTTCCTTTTTAAAATCACGCGCCCTCATCAGACATACCGCCAGCGCGTCTCCCATCGCCAGCGTCAACGTTGTTGAACTCGTTGGTGCGATATCGAGCGGACACGCTTCTTTGGTCACGGTGATATTGATGACGACGTCACTGTAACGGCCGAGCGTCGACTCCGGATTACGGGTCATTCCGATCAGGGGAATGTCAAATCGTTTAATGTGCGGCAGAATGGAGCTGAGTTCCGGACTCTCACCGCTGTAGCTGATCGCAAGGACGGCATCGTCTTTTCCGATCATTCCCAAATCTCCGTGCAACGCTTCGGTCGGATGGAGAAAAAAACTGGGGGTTCCGGTTGATGCAAATGTCGCCGCGATTTTCGCTCCGATCAGCCCCGATTTCCCGACTCCGGTAATGACCAGCTTCCCTTTGCATGCGAGAATCATCTCGACGGCACGCTCGATTTCACTCCCCACCCTTTCGCCTGCTTCACGCAGCTCCTGTGCTTCTATTTCAAGTGTGTTTTTGGCTATTGCGATATAATTGTTCATACGAAAGATTATAGCCCAAGTCGTCTTTAAAACAGGTGTTGCCATGCAAAATCTCTATTCCGAAGTTTCCACCCTTGATCGCAGATGCGTTGAGCGTCACGCCCTGAGCGAAGAGGTGATGATGGAACATGCCGGTGCGGCGATCGAACGTTTTATTCGGGATCGGTTTGCACCCGGTTCCTCCATTTTGATTGTTTGCGGAAACGGCAATAACGGAGCTGACGGACTCGTGAGTGCCCGATTATTACACGGTTCGTACCGTGTCGAGTACTTTATGCCGACGGAAGCCAAATCTTCTTTATGCCGTATTCAGCTGGCGCGTTTGGATACAATCGGTCTGTCTTCTACACCACCCGAAAGAGAATACGACGTTATCGTCGACGCACTTTTTGGCAGCGGGCTCTCCCGTTCCATTCACTCTGAAATCGGCCACTTACTTGATCGTCTCAACGAAATGGATGGGTACAAAATCGCCTGCGACGTTCCCAGCGGTCTTTATGCGGACGGTACGCTCGATCCCCATTGCTTTATCGCAGAGACGACAATCACCATGGGAGCGCTGAAACGGGGGATGTTCAGCGACGCGGCCAAAACGGTGTGCGGTGAGATTGTTACGGCCGATCTCGGCGTTCCCCGGACGCACTACGAAATTTTCTCATCCTGGAAACTCCTCGAAAAAACCGATCTCCTCCTTCCCGTTCGCCGCAACGCATCGGCCCATAAAGGGCACTACGGTCATCTTGCCGTCGTCTGCGGAGAAAAAACCGGAGCCGCCATCATTGCCGGCTCCGCGGCACTCCGTTTCGGAGCCGGTCTGGTGAGTCTGATCAGCAATGAAAACGTCTCCCTCCCGTACGAACTGATGCAGAGCCATTCACTCCCTTCCTCAACAACCGCCATCGCCGCAGGTATGGGGTTGGGAACCGAATTCGGCGATGATGAACTCTTGAATATCCTCGATCACAGCCACCCGATGGTACTGGATGCGGACATTTTTTACCATCCGATGTTTCCGGATCTTCTCAGACGAGACCGTATCGTTCTGACTCCCCATCCCAAAGAGTTCACCCAAATTCTCCGCACCACAGGTATTGCCGACATCGATGTCGCTGCCCTACAAAACAACCGCTTTGCCTATACGGAAGCTTTTTGTTCTGCTTATCCAAAAGCCGTTTTGGTTCTCAAAGGTTCCAACGTCATCATCGGTCATGGAGAGTCGTTTTTTGTCAATCCCCACGGAACCGTCGCCCTTGCCAAAGGGGGAAGCGGGGACGTGCTCGGAGGCTTGATCGGATCGCTTCTGGCACAGGGGTATGATCCATTGGAAGCTGCCGTTCAAGCATCATTGGCACACGCTCTGGCAGCCGAAGCCTTCACCAAAAACAACTATTCGCTAACGCCATCTGACCTCATTGAAAGAATTACCGTATTATGAAAAAAATCGTCGCCCTTTTTAGCGGCGAGGGAACCAACCTCGCCAATCTCATCGACAAACTCCACCTCAAACATTGCGCCATCGTCTGTGCCATTACCAACAATCCTACGGCCGGAGGAATTGCCAAAGCACGCGCCGCCAAAATCCCCGTCGAAGTATTGGACCATCATAATTTTACCGATCGTGAAAGTTACGACGCCGCCCTGGTCGAACTGATCGGAGAATACGCTCCGGATCTGGTCGTTTTGTGCGGTTTTATGCGGATTCTCACACCGACGTTCACGTCCAACGTCCGTTCCCTCAATCTTCATCCATCCCTCTTGCCCGCATTCAAAGGGGCCAAGGCAATCGAACGCAGTTTCGAAAGCGGTGAGTCCCCCTGCGGGGTAAGCGTACACTGGGTCAGTGAAGAGCTTGATGGAGGAGAAATCATTTTGCAAAAAAGCTTTGAACGTTCGATAGGTGAAACGCTGGAAACGTTTACCGCCAAAATTCACGCGATCGAATACGAAATTTTACCTCTGAGCGTTATTCAGGTCCTCAAAGATTCCTAACAGAATCGATATGTTATAAACCCCACATCAATCATCAAAGGAGCGAAATATGCATACTTTGCAAATCGGAAAATACACTCTCGGCAGCCGCCTAATCGTCGGCAGCGGCAAATATCCCGATTTCGAAACGACCAAGGCAGCGACCCTGGCCAGCGGCTCCGAACTGATCACCGTTGCGGTGCGCCGTCTGAATATCACCAATCCGAACGAACCCAATCTTCGCGATACATTCGCAGGGACGAATGTGAAGTTTTTACCCAACTCTGCAGGGTGTACGACCGCCGAAGAGGCGATTACTCTCTTCCGCCTCACCCGCGAAGCGACGGGAATCGATCTTATCAAGCTTGAAGTAATCGGAGATACCCAAAAAACGCTCTATCCCGATGTTTTGGAGACGATCAAAGCGTGCGAAGTCCTTGCCAAAGACGGTTTTACCATTATGGCCTATACCTCAGACGATCCGATCATGGCGCGTCGTCTTGAAGATGCGGGTGCCCACGCCATCATGCCCCTTGCGGCTCCGATTGGTTCAGGGCTTGGAGTCCAAAACCGTTACAACATCGTTTTCATCCGTGAAGCGGTCAAAGTCCCCGTCATCGTCGATGCGGGGATCGGGTGCGCCAGCGATGCGGCATCCGCAATGGAACTGGGAGCGGACGGGATTCTGACCAATACCGCTATCGCGCAGGCCAAAGACCCGATTGCCATGGCCAAAGCCATGAAACACGCCGTTATCGCGGGACGCCTGAGCTATATGGCCGGGCGTATTCCAAAACGGCCGTACGCCACCGCAAGTTCTCCGGTCGATGGAATGATTCAATTCTGACGTTATTTCTTTTCGGGTAAAAATCAGGAGGAGCACATTTTACAAAACGTAACAAGGCTTCCTCCCCTCCTCTTACCGCAATCCAACCTCCAAGCACCGAGAACTTTCATCGGTTCCGGTTGGCTTTAAAAACATCATCGAACTCATTTAAAACTGAATAATCCCCATCAAATTGAGCATGACCCCAAACAGTGCCACGGGAGCAATGTAGCGGATACTAAAATACCACATCGGGTAAAATACCCCAAGCTGTGGTTCCAAAACTGCCGCCACACGCTCTTTTTCCATCACAAATCCGACAAAAACCGCCATAATGAATCCTGCAACCGGCAATAAAACCGAAGAGGTCAAATAATCCATCCAGTCAAAAAAGTTTTTACCTTCCCACGTCAGATACGGCGCACTCCATTCGATTTGTGAAAGAATCGCAACAATCCCGAACAGATAAAAAGTCAACCCTACAAGCGATGCCGCTTTAAAACGGCTCATGTCGTATTTATCAATCAGATATTGAACCATCGGTTCGACAAGCGATACCGCAGAGGTCAAGCCCGCAAAGGCCAATGCGAGGAAAAACAGGACCGAAAAAATACTTCCGATACTCCCCATCGCATAAAAAACGGCAGGCAGCGAGATAAAGACGAGTCCCGGCCCTTTCGCCGGTTCGGCACCGTACTGAAATAAAAACGTAAACAGCACCATCCCCGCCATAAGCGCGATCAGCGTGTCCCCGGCAATGACGAACAAGGTGCTGTGGACAATATTTCCCCCCTTCGGCAACGATGCGGAATAGATCATGATCGAACCGTATCCCAAGGAGAGGGTAAAAAACGCATGGCCAACCGCCACGGCAAAGGCTTCTGAATTAAGCTTGCTCCAATCCGCGGCAAACATGTACGATGCGGCTTGCGAAAAACTGTTCATTGTCATGGCATAGACGAACATGATTCCTAAAATGGCGATCAGAAGGGGCATCAGGACCATGTTGAATTTTTCAATCCCCCCCTTGATCCCTTTGGCCACGACAAACGTCGTAATCAGAAACGCAATCGTATGGTAAAAAATTTGCGTCCCGACTTCCTGCGTCAACATCGTATTAAAGGTCTTTTCAGCTTCCGGGATCGATGAGGGCAAATGGGTCAAAGCGACAACTATATAATTGAGAATCCACCCGATCACCACGGAGTAGTACATCATTACCAGCGTACTCGTTACGCCCATCCACCCGGCATGCCTCCATAAACTTTTATGCTGCGGCGCCAAATGTTCGAAATTGGTATTACAATCGCGACGTCCCAGATACCCGATCAACATCTCGGCAACCATTACCGAAAAACCGACCAACATAACGGTGATCAGATAAACCAGAACAAAGGCCCCACCTCCGTATTCACCCGTAATATACGGAAACTTCCAAATGTTTCCCAAACCTACCGCGGCACCAACGGCCGATATCATAAATCCCAATCTGCTAAACTGCGCTATTTTCATTGTTTACGCTCCCATCCACGTTGTTTTATTATACCAGAAACCAAAAAGGCAAAAATACTCTTGACATACGAAACAAATTCGTATATAATTTCGCCTCACTAATCAAGTGAATCACTTCATTAGTTCTTAGGTCGGGGCGTAGCTCAGTATGGTTAGAGTACTTGGTTTGGGACCAAGGGGCCGGAGGTTCGAGTCCTCTCGCCCCGACCACTTTTCTTTAAAGACGATTCTATCAATCACTTCATAAAGTATCATGGTGGGTGTAGCTCAGTTGGTTAGAGCACCAGATTGTGGTCCTGGGGGTCGTGGGTTCAAGCCCCATCATCCACCCCATGTTTGTGCAGGGTATTATTGATAGCGACTTTTGATACGCGATGTTTTAGAAGGATATATGCGTTCGTAGCTCAATTGGATAGAGTAACGGACTTCGGATCCGTAGGTTATAGGTTCGAATCCTATCGGGCGCACCACTAACATGCGTCCTTAGCTCAGCTGGATAGAGCAATGCCCTTCTAAGGCATCGGTCAGAGGTTCGAATCCTCTAGGGCGTACCACCTTAGACTTTTTACTGTTATTACGCGGACGTGGTGAAATTGGTAGACACGCCAGACTTAGGATCTGGTGCCTCACGGTGTGAAGGTTCAAGTCCTTTCGTCCGCACCACCAAAACTCCCTTATTTCTTTTATTCCATCATTAACTTATTTTCAGTGTGCAGATTTTGTGTAGTTTTTTCTCTACCAAATTCCAGATTATTTAAGAACTTTGCCCGCTTTGTCTGCTTTCTCGGTATGAATCGTGCATATTTGGATAAAGTCGTATGTATATCCGTATGACCCATCATTTGAGACACCCAACCGATTTCTTCATTTTGTTGCAACATTAACGATGCGAATGTATGTCTCGTCTGATAAAGAATTCGATACTCAACATTTATTTTTTCCAAAAGTGGCTTCCACAACCTTCGGGTTATATTGCTCGAATCCTTATAATTCTCCCCATACTGATTTATAAATACAAAATCACTTCGATGTTTCGAGATTTTAGATTGTTCCAATAGTGCATCTTTAACAACGGGAAGCATATCGATAATCCGATAACTGTTTGCAGTTTTTGGTAAATCAATAATGCCACGTACCATGGAACGTTTCACACTGATCGTATCATTCAAAAAATCGATGTCGTCCCAATTAGGTGCAATCAACTCACCAACACGCATTCCTGTAAAAAATGCTGTTAATAAATAGTTTCTAAAGCCACCTTCAACACTTCGCATGATAGTTTGTACTTCTTCTATACTGAATGGGCGAATATCTGCTTTTTGTATTTTTGGAGGCTTTACCCGATCAAATGGGTTCATTGGAATAATTTCATCAATAAATGCATCCTGTAAAATGCTTCTGAATACCGTTCGGATATTCATGATCGTTTTACCCGAAAGATTTTTCGATAATTCGTGTTGCCATGCTTTCAGATCAGTCGGTCGAATCTGCCTTAGTTCCCATTTAGAGAACTTTGGCAATATATGAACTTTGAATGTACGCATATAGTTATTATGTGTATTCTTTCTTCGATGCGATGAATTGATTTCCAACGACCGATACCCGAATTCTTCAAGCGTGTACGATTTTGAGGTATCCGGTTTGTCAATGAGTTGTAAAAGAACGCTTTCGGCATTTTTCCTTGCCCAAAGTAAATTTTCTTTTGTGGCTTTCTTTTTCGTGCTTTTACGATGGAATACGCCATCGATACTGCCTTGCACGTAGATGATTCCGTTTCGTACTGAAACGCCGGACTTATTGTAATTGATCTGTCAACACTTATTGGTACAGAGAATCAGGCAATTTCTTTGTGTCGAGATTGCCACCATTTTAATTTTGCTTTCATGGGTGAATAGTAGTCGTTATATGAACCAAAATTGCTAGAACTCATCTCAAAAATGCTTCATGAGGATCATAATACATCCGAGATGGACAAATCCCTGATAATTTGAAAGATGGTATTCCCATCGGGTCTGGATTCGACGGTAATTTTGCAACCAGGCAAACAATGGTTCAACACGCCAGCGTTTTCCGTAACGGCGTAGTTTTCTGCCATCTTGTGTTTTCGGTCTGACACGGTTGGCTTTATGTGGAGCGATCAGCTCCACATGTCTCTCTTCCATCAAACGACGATCCAGGGGATCGGAGTCATAGGCTTTATCACCGATCATCTTTTCGGGTTGTTCATCAATAAACATATTGTCGAGTGTCAACTCGACGTATTTCAGTTCATGCGGCGAAGCACTCCCCGTGGATAAGGCGACAGGAAGACCGTGACTGTCGACGATACCCATGATCTTTATCCCTTTTCCGCGTTTGGTCTTCCCAACGCCAGGTCCCCTTTTTTGGCTGATGCAAACGTACCGTCGATAAAACACTCTTTCACGTCTATTCCCCCGCGCTCTTTCAGATCGCGGGCCAGGGTATGCAATATCTTCTCGAATACTCCATCGTTCACCCATTTCTGAAATCGCCGATGGCACGTTTGATACGGTGGATACCGATATGGAAGCTCATTCCACTGTGCACCTGTCTTCAATACCCACAATACTCCATCCAGCACTTCTCGCGGATGGCGTGCAGGTCTCCCTTTCCCCGTTGGACGCAACTCTCGTTCCGGAAACAGAGGCTCGATTAATTCCCATTGTTTGTTTGTCAATTCCATACCAATTCATCAGCAATCCACCTGCCATCCATTTTTAAGATGGGTTCTAGTTAATTTGATGAGATGAAGTTGGAACAGAAGATGGTTGTTCCGGAGAAACTTTCTTGGCGGAGAGGTTCTCATGGAACAGAGGATTATAGCGATATATTGTTTAGTGGATGAAATGGTAAAACAGTCAGGTTTGAGAGATGATGTTCGTTCAGTGATCAGTAATGCAGAAGTTTTGACTATAGGTTATTTGGCTATCAGTGATTTCAACGGGAACTATTGCAAAGCGCATCATTATTTGAATACAAGCGGATGGTTTAAATCAATCGATTATTCTCGTTTCATCCGTCGGATCAATAGTTTACAGGAGAGTATCGAAGATATTTTTGAGAATCTTTCAGCTCTTTTTATGAAAGTCAGTCCGACTCAGATATATGCGATCGATTCGTTTCCGGTAGAACTGTGTCAGATTCAGCGGGAAAAACGATCAAATCTTTTGAATGACCCGGAATTAAAAGGATATAACGCTTCGAAGAAACGATATTTTTACGGTTTCAAAGTTCATATGATCACTACAACGGACAAAGAACCAGTACAGTGTTGTATCTCAATGGGACGGGAAGCCGATGTCACAATCGCCTATGAACTGATCCCTCAATTTCCGGATGGGTCAATCGGTATCGGTGACAAAGGATATGTTTCCAAAGAACTGGAAACCATCAGTGCTGAGCATGGTGTCCACTTCAAACCGATTTACCGTCAAAACCAGGGAATTGAAGATCGAATATTGCACGAAACGCAAACTCAGAAAAAAGATCGAAACAGCCTTTTCGATGATTACAGCCAGATTTGGAAAAGTCATAAAAGCAACTTCGATCAATGGATTTCTCACCAAGTTGAAGCTTTTTATTGCAGCTTACTCAATTGACTGCTTTTTCAAGCTTCCAACCCATAAACAAAATCTACTATTCAGCTACAATATGAACTAGCAATTTGGGTTATATGAATGTAATCGACTACGATTGTAAAAATGGATGTACTGGTTGATGGTGTTGATAGCCTCCTGTTTGGTTTGAAATATGATGTGATGTGTCAGCTCCGTTTTGAGGGTATGGAAAAAACTTTCCGCAACGGCGTTGTCGTAACAGTTTCCTTTGGCGCTCATGCTTTGCGTCATGCCATAGTATTTGAGTTCATTTTTGAACCGATCGAAGGCATACTGGCTTCCTCTGTCCGAATGGAATATGGCTCTGCTTAGAGTAGTGCGTTTGTTTCGTGCGTTACGAAGCGCCAAGACGATCAGATCGGTATGACCTACTCCCATAAATTAGTACAAATCCAGAGTTAGACTATAATGTTTTTACTACTGGAGGGTTCAATGAAGAGTCGGTTTTCCGAGGAGCAGATTGTCAGGATATTGCAGGAGGCTGAGAAGGCAAAAACGGATCGGGATGTGATTCGTAAGCACAACATATCGGAACAGACGTTTTATCGATGGAAAAAGCTTTATGGTGGGATGAGTATATCCGAAGTGAAACGCTTGAAGGAGCTGGAAGCCGAGAACGCGAAGCTCAAAAAGCTGCTGGCAGAGCAGATGCTTCTGAATGAAGGGATGAAGGAACTTCTGGAAAAAAAGTGGTGAAGCCTGCACAGAAGCGAATTGCTGTCAGGCATTTGGAGGGGAAAAAGGTTTCCCGCAGCGTGGCATGCAAAGCCATTCTTTTTAATCTTCGTCAAATCGAGGAGATGGGATTGATCAAAATCGATATGGCGAAAAAGCTCATATCAAATAGAGAACTTGAAATTGTAAAGATTGGCAATAAAATTCATGTGAGCAGAACCGTATTACTCAAATTTATCGAAGAAAATACTATAGAAGCAGCAAGTTGAAAATTCATATACCGATGCAATTCTATTGGGTCAATTCGTTGCATCTTAACACGTAAACAGGTGGTCTAAATGAAAAAAATGCCACTTATGGCATAATATAGTTAAAGGAGCTGTCATGAAACGGATTGATCTCATACATCAAATCATCAATAGAAAAGAGCAACTGGGCATAACGGTTGAGAATCTTGCAAAGTTAAGCGGTGTAGGTGTCCGAACCATCAACAGACTCTTGAAAAATGAAGACGTCAAGTTAAGCACCATTGAACAGGTAACCAATTTTCTGGGGTTGGATTTTGCAGGTAATGAACAAGTGCCTCTGTCTGTACTGAAACAACAACGGGCACATGAGAAGGCTCTTTTTTTAGCCTCAATTGTGCAAGGCACGTCAGCATTGGAGATGCAGGGGTTGGAGGATGAGAGTTTGAACGCGATTATCACTTCTTACGAGCAAGAGTTTTTAAACGGCTCTTATCAAAACACGCTGTGGGTCGCCTGATATGATCCATTCCACCAAACCTATCGATGACGCTACACCTCTGGATGATATTTCAGGGCTGAAACTGCCCGGTAACGTCGTCTATACCCTCAAAGAGATTTACGTTGCCGAAGCCAACAACATAGCACAAGCGACGCTCAAATATTTATCGGCACCGCCATCCAAAAAGACGGCGCCGTTCTCTTTTGAGTGGCTCTCAACGCTGCATGACGAGATGTTCGGCAATGTATGGGGATGGGCCGGAAAGTTCCGGCATGTGGAGCTCTCTATTGGGATCAAAGCGTATCAAGTCCCTATGGCGGTCAAAGAACTCGCCAATGACATCGAGTTTTGGGAAGAACATAAAACGTTCGATATCTACGAAACGGCTGCAAGGATACATCATAAAGCGGTACAGATTCATCCGTTTCAAAACGGAAACGGAAGATGGTCGAGGATGCTCGCAAACATCTATCTCAGGCAGAACGGCTCCATGCCGGTCAGATGGCAGGAAGATTTACTCTCCAAAGAGAACCCGAAGCGGGATGAATACATCAAAGCTCTCAAAGAGGCGGATAACGGAAACTATACCAATCTGATAGAGATGCACCGGCATACGTATTGAATGGAGAAGAAACCATCATGATCAAATTTAACAAAAAAGGGATGCAAACATTCAATCAAATTCCTGATGATATAAAGTCGAAGATACTCTCCAATGTGTATTGCGCTCATTGCAACGATACCGTTCAAATTGTCGATTTTACGGCGAAGATGGAAAGAGGTATCAGAAGCTGATAGATACTAAAATTTTAGCAAATCCTATCTTTCTTCTTTAAGTCTGTGACAGAAAGTACAGAAACTGTGAAAGAATTCCCAACGAAAGCCCTTCATAACCCCTAATCCTCTAAAATAAATATCACTTATATTACTGAAAAAGGCAGATTCATGCCTAACTACAAAGAGGAGCTCAGCCGCCACCAACAGCTCTTGTTTCCTCCTAGGTTGGATGAGTATATCGATGTAGACAACCCGGTAAGGGGATTGACAGTTATGTCGACATCATCGATCTAGCTGCTTTGGGCATGTTCATCAGCGGCGGTAGTTCCGAAGGGCAGCTGGCGTATCATCCCGCACTACTTTTAAAGATTTATCTCTATGGCTATCTACACAGTATCCGAAGCTCCCGAAAGCTTGAACGTGAGATCAAACGCAATGTAGAGATGATGTGGCTGTGTGCAGGAATCACTCCCGGATACTAATCCACCCAAACGGGCCGTTCCCGAGATTACATCCACCTTGAGATGAAATGCAAAGGGGTCACCTTGGAGCTGCCGTACCAGGAATACATCTGTAGCCAGATCAATCCTTGAGAATCCAGACAATAATTACAGCTAAACCTATTCCCCTTTTTTGTCTTTGAAATGGCCTGTCTCTTCCTCATTTCCTCTTTTAGTGGAACACAACAGTTATGTTATCTTCGGATGTATCGAACCATGCTATCAACCCATAACCCTTACGTCTCTCCCATCTCGACGGGTGTGTGTCAGGGTCACTTATCCATAATACGTTAAAATCATCCAATATTTCATCCGATTTCTTTATCATATTTATTTTATTTCATCAATCAAATCACATATATTTACATTTGTAAATATTGTGTAAATAAGCAAAGTTTTATTTTTTTATTTATATTATGCGCAAAAGTCATTATGTAATTTACATATGATAATTATATAAAAGGACAATAGTCATGCGAAAAATCATCAAAACATTGGGATTAAGTACTCTTGGAATACTTTTAATGTCTACATCACTTCATGCAGATGCAGAAAAAGGAAAAAAACTTTATCAGAAAAATCTCAAAGAATCTTGTGGATTCAGTGGAGCGGTATTTGCCGGTAAATTTAAACAGGCCGAATGGGAGAAAGCCTATAAAGCGGGAAAACTGAAAGATAGAATGGAAGAAATTTGTCCTAACGGAAAATCGTTTTTTGAAAGCGACAAATATAAAAAAGTTGAAGAGCATCTCTACGATTTCGTCCACGACTTCGCAAAAGACAGCGGCAATATTCCTTCTTGTTAACGCCAGACCACCGTACACGCACTTTTAAAGTCGTGCACGGTTTTTTCTACCTCATACACATGTAATCCAAGGATTCTCGATGAATAAAATAACCCTTTCGATCGTTTTGGCAGCGTTGTATTGTTCCTCATCTATGGCAGACGAAGCGGCTCTACAAGCACAAATCGAAAACTTACTGAAGAGAATTGAACAATTAGAAAACAAACAGATGCAAACACAAAAGACACAAGATGAGCTTAAAGCATCTCAGGAAACCGTTAAAGAAGAACAAACAGCACAAGCAGATCTGATTTCCAAAGTGAATGCCCAAAGTGCCAATGACAATATAAAATGGGACATCGACTTTAGAAGCGCCGTTCATTCCATCGCCTATACAGATTCAAATGGAAAAACGCAAGACAATACGTTCTTTACAAACCGTTTATGGCTAGGCTTGGGATCGAAAGTCAATGACGATCTGTTTATAAACGGTCAGATTGCCGTTTATAATTATTGGGGTGCAGAGCCTGAAGATATGGCATTAAACGATAACTGGCGATCAAGTTCGCGTCCACATGATCTTTCTCTACGTCTTCGACAGGCTTATTTTGTTTATCGTATCGGCAAAGATTGGACGATTCCGATGAATTTCAGTGTAGGCCGCCGAGCAGCCGTAGACGGCTTTTTAGCCAATCATCGTGAAGGAAATGAAAAACCGGGCTCTCCTTTGGCCCATATTACGAACATGGAAGTTGATGGGGCGATGATGCAATTCGACTTTGATCACATACTATTTCCGGGTTCCTATCTCAAAATAGTTTATGGACGTTCACACGATCCGATGTCGACGGCAACCTACCAAACAATGCCATACCTAACAGATAACACGGGTGGGGATGATACGGTTGACTTTATTGTTTTGCCAATGTCACTTTATAATGATGGCCAACATAACCTGATGGCCGAATATGCTCACATCTCTAATGTGAAAGGTGACTCTATGAAAGCGGCTGGAACAGCTCATTTAGGCGCTATATCGTACCAACTTGACGGCTTAAATGATGACAATGAATTTTTGGAAGACACCACGTTTTTTGCCAGTGTCGCTTTCAGTCAAACCCATCCCGATCGCGGAATACCCATGTTAGGATCGCTTGATGATAAAAATGGATACAGCTTCTGGACAGGATTGATTTTTCCGGATTTGATAACTGATGGAGGGAAATTCGGACTGGAATACAATCATGGTACCAAATACTGGACACCAATGACATGGGCTGAAGACTCCATGACAGGATCAAAAGTAGCGATTCGTGGTGATGCTTACGAAGCGTATTGGAATATTCCAATTGTTGGAAAAAACCTGACAGCACAATTGCGCTATACCTATCTTGATCATGATTACAGCGCCAATACTTCATACATGGTAGATCCCAATATTCAGAATTTGAATCACTCACAGGAATTACGTGCATTTGTACGTTATCGATATTAAGGAAAAACCATGTCTATGCCAGACAGTAATACTACGCAAAAATCAATTTCACGAATGAGTCGACGTGACGCACTAAAACTTCTCGGCCTTTCACCCGTAGCCGCCGGGATCCTCATGTCCAGTACTACTACGTCCGATGCTATTGCCTCGGATGCCCAAGGAAAAATTGTCATCGTTGGTGCCGGTGCTGGCGGAATCATGGCGATGGCAAGGCTTAGAAGAGCTCTGAGTACCCCGGATATAACGATTATCGCACCCAATGAAGTCCATCTTTATCAGCCCGGACAGGTTTTTATGGCGGCTGGAGAGTACACGTTTGAAGATATTAAAAGTTCCAATGTCGATCTTATCCCAGACGATGTCAAATGGATCAAAGACGAAGTTGCCACGTTCGATCCCGACAATAACAGCCTAACCACCCGTGGCGGTGAAACCGTCAAATACGATTTCCTCGTCGTAGCAACCGGTCTGACTTACCATTACGACAAAATTGAAGGGCTGACTGCCGATATGATCGGAAAAAATGGAATCGCCAGCGTGTACTTAAACGATCTTGAAAAAGGAACTGCCGAAGGCGGAAGCATTACCTGGCAGTGGTTCAACGATCTCAAAACCGCTGCGGGAAAAGGCAAACCACGCGTTATCTGTACGCAACCGGCAACTCCGATCAAATGCGGCGGTGCTCCTCAAAAGATTCTTTATCTCTCGAATGATTACCTCAAACGGGACGGATTGAACGCTGATTTTACCTTCGCAACCAATGGAGACAAACTTTTCGGGGTTCCGGATGTCAATAAAACATTGACCGAGGTGGTTCAGCCTCGTTATGGAAATATCACGAATAAGTTCAAACATAATCTCGTTGCAATCGATTCGGAAAAGAAAATTGCAACGTTCGAGACGAAACATATGGTGCAGGGTGAATACGACGAAGACCTCGAAGAATATGAAATGATCGAAGAAATCGTACGTGTTCCACTCGAATACGATTTCATACACATCGTTCCTCCAATGTCCGCTCCAGATGCGGTTATCAATTCTCCGCTGGCATGGCGACAGGGAAATGCGAAAGGGTGGCTGGAAGTTGATCGGGAAACATTGCAGCATCTTCGGTATCCAAACGTCTTCGGTATTGGAGACGTATGCGGAACTCCTTTAGGCAAAACAGGAGGTACGGCGAGACACCACGGACCGATCATGGTCGCCAATCTCATCTCGGCAATGGAGAAAAAAAACCTGAGTAAAAAATTTGACGGTTACACCGTCTGTCCGCTCAAAACGCAATACGGAAAAATCATTCTGGCTGAATTCAATTATGAAGGGGCCGCCCCCTCTTTTCCTCTCGCCGTTGGTGAAGAGCGGTGGATATGGTGGGTATTCGATCTATACATGCTCAAACCTATGTATTGGCATCTAATGATGAAAGGGTTGATGTAATACGATGCAAAAGTTGATTCAAGAATGTGTCATATTTCTGATACTTTTTCTTCTATCAGCATTGCTAATCCATCCGGATCTATTGTCAAATCCGGTGGAGCGATTGCACCAAATAAAAGAAAACGGAAACTATTTCCATCCTTTTGTCTATACGGTTATAGTGTATCTTTTTCTTTTAGCCATGCGTGTTTTATGGCATTTTGGAATACGTCTTTGGAGACGTTTTAAAACGAGACAATGATTTTCAATCTTAGGAGTTTTACATGACACGATCCATTTTTATGGATAAATACCCGATTTTCACCCTGGAAGTCCCCAAATCCGAAAGTCGATTTGAAAACGTAGGGGAGATTATAGAACATTTCAAACGAGAAATCGAGGCCGACCCCGTCGCCGCATATATCGGCGATTTCGACCATTATGAGCACACCTCGACATTGGGAGGGGAGATACATCTGCAGATGAATGCCGCAAAAATGGTCGTATTTTGTTTCGGACAAAAACTGTTGAACCCTTCCATCATGGCGGCTCGTCCCCGTTCGATCGCTGTTGCCGATATGGGTGAACATTACGTTTTCACTTTTCTGGAGGCTCCGGTAGAAGTGATCAACGATACCCTGCAGGGTTGGGTAGAAAAGAGCCTCAAAACCTATAAAGATTAAGCATATTTATAATACTGCTAACTTTACATTATATTTATAGGATTCTGATTATGATTCGCCACCGATTCGAGAGGAGGAAAACGTTTGCGTAAATGGTTCGCATGGCTCTTCATCCTTTCGATTTTCGTCACGGCGGTGCACGAGCTCGGCCATGATCCTCTTCATGAGGATAGCTGCGAAATATGTCTGATCGCGCATGCACCTGCGCTGATCGATATCTCCCTTCCCGTTTGCTTTGTCAAGCACGAAGAGTCTTCTTTCCCATTTGCGGCGTATCCTCCCCGCTTTGTATCCGCCTTATCCTACCCGATCCGCGCTCCCCCTTTTTCCTGATATCACCTCTATTTTCAACACAATTATTATCATCAGGAAACTTCTATGACCAAATCGTTATTCTCCATTTTTACGGTCGGTGCCTTATGGGCGGATGAGCCGATCCCACACACACTCCGGCTCGATGCAATTGCCGTATCGGCCTCACCGGTCCATGAATATGAACCGTTCGATATTCCCGCTCAGGTCGATCTGATCGATGACGAAACCTTATACAAGCAACCCGGAACCTCGTTGGGAGAGATTCTCTCAACGGTTCCGGGAGTCGATAACCTCTCTACCGGTTCTCAGGCCGGGAAACCCGTCATTCGCGGAATGAACGGAGAACGGATCAAAATCCTCTCCGACGGCAGTCCGACCGATTTTCAGACTTACGGTATCCGTCATATCTCGAATCTCGATCCGTTTTTGGCCGATTCCATCGAAGTGATCCGGGGAGCGCAGGGGGTTCTATACGGTTCGGATGCGTTGGGAGGCGTCGTCAACGTCCACTCGCCCGAACTCCTCTCGACCAGAGAAGGGGAGCACAAAATCCGCGGTGAAATGATCGGGGAATACCGTACCAACAACGATGAGCGAGCTCTCGGCGCCAAAGTTCAATCGGCACTCGGCAAACTAGGTCTTAATGTAGCCTTCATTCGCCGTAAAGCCGATAATCTGCATACCCCTTCTTCCGACACATGGGAACCCGGTGATGCAACTACACCGGGAACTCTGCCCCGTTTTTCCGGAGAACTTCCCTATACCAATTTTGAATCAACCTCGGCGCGGATTGCTGCGGGATATACCGACAACTGGGGACGTGTTACCTTACAGCATACCTATTGGCAAAGTTATCAAAATTATCTGGGACACCGTTCGGGACCGAGTTTTGATGCCGTCGCATCGGCTGGACAGGATCTTTCCAACAACGAGACACAGCTCAAAGGGGAAATTCTTGCAGGTGACTGGATTATCAAGCCGACGCTGATGCGTACCCTCAACCGCCGTCAGGCGGCAACAAACGTTCCGTATGAATTAATGGACGATTCGACGATCGATCTGGATATCGAAGCGGATCGCATGGATGCCAAATTTGCGTTCGTCCACCCTCAAATCGGCATATTCGACGGTGAAATAGGTATCGAAGGGTACGACAAAGAACAAACGGTTCGTAAAGGGCATCTCGTACCAAATGCCGATGAACGGGGCCGATCCCTCTATCTTTTCGAAGAGGCCGACCTGAACCGATGGATTTTTCAGTGGGGAGCCCGTTACGATACCCGCACCGTCGATGCACAAAACACTACCGGTCAGCGGCAATTTTCCGCACTGGGCGGTTCGATTGGAGCCACCTATAAACTGACACCCCACTGGAACATAGCCGCCAATCTGACACGGGGGTTCCGAGCGCCGAGCATCTTCGAACTGTATGCGGATGGGGTACACGGCGGAATTCAGGCCTACCAGATCGGGAATCCGAATCTCAAAGAGGAGACGACCCTCGGAGGCGATCTGTCTCTGCGATACAAGGACGAAATCACCCGTCTCTCCCTCACCTTCTACCGCACTTATATCGATAACTACATCTATCTTTCCAATACCGGCAATCTACGGGGGACGATACCTGAAATGACCAATCGCCAAACCGATGCCCGGATGCAGGGAATAGAGTTTTCATATGAGACTCTCATCGGCGAATCCACCCGGTTTAAAAGTACGGTCGAAATTCTACAGGGGAGAGATACCGCCAATAAACGCGATCTGACGATGATTCCCGCAGATAACCTGCGTTTGGCACTTTACCGCGACGTTGGTTCCCTCGGAGAGCTCAAAAACAATACGGTTTCCGTCACGATGAAGGCAGCTGACGACCGGCAGGTAGCCGGAACGTACGAACCCTTTGCCCAATACAACACGATGCCATTCGGTTCCGCCGATACCGCCGGCTACGTGTTATGGGGAATCGGATACGAAAGCGATCTGACCCTCTACGGTCATACCGCCCAACTCGCCGTCCGAGTGGATAACCTTTTGAACACCGAGTATCGCGATTTTCTCGATACGTACAAGGGCTACACACTCGGTACCGGAAGAAACGTCTCGTTCTCTCTACGTATTCCGTTAGAGGTTTAAACCCCTAATTTCTCAACGTTGCGACCAGACGGTCCGTATACAGGAGTGCATCGAGAGCGTCATGGATCGTCGGAAACAGAATGTCGCAAGAAGCGAGGGTATGGACATTCATCCCCTCCTCCTGAAGTATTCCGAATCCCAGAGCCGCCCGTTTAAGCATCAAAATATCGTTCCTTCCGTTTCCGACGGCGACACAACGTGCGGGATCGAATGATTCGATAAAAGCCAGTTTTTCACGGTCTTGCGACTCTTTCGCGATGACATGTACCGCAACTCCGAGCGACGCACACTGTGCATGAACGGATCCGTACGTGTCGGCGGTGATGACGTGAACCGATACCGCCTCCGACAATCGGCTCAGTCTTTCGGCTATTCCGTCATATACCCGTCCGTCGACGGCGATCGTACCGTTAAAATCGAGAATCAGATACTCGATGCCGAATGTTTGCATTCCGGGAATATCAACGGTAATCATCTCATCCCCGTTAAATCAGCTGCGCGACGATCTCGTCGATTTCTTCAACATCCGTGATCTCGACGTTGATACCGATACCTTCGATATTACGCCGGATCCCTTCGCCGATAGAATGAACGACCAATAGATCCGCTTCTTTAAACAGGGGAGGAAGTATCCGTCCCGCCGCCATTCCCGCCGCGCTGGAATCATCGATTATCTCCGAACCTTTATCACTCAACTCCCGCCAGATCGGATTTTCTTTATACGCAATCGAGACAATGGAGCCGTTTTCGATTTTTGCGAAAGCATACAGTTTGGCGATTAAAAAATACGGGTGTAGCGTAGAACGGGAATTCGTCGGAAAAACGATCGTGAAACTGTGTTGGGCATCGATCAGTGTGATCCCCTTGCCGTACATCATCATTTCAACCATTTTTTTACGCCCCCGTTTGATCAGCTTTACAAACGTCGGGCGTGAAACGCCGAGTTCCCGGGCGCAATCTTCCTGATAGAGCCCTTTGAAGTCGGCCAGTACCATCGCCTCCAACTCATCGGCACTCAACTGAATCATCTCTTTTGGCTTTTGATTCAACGGACCGAAAGAAAAATACATCGGCTTGAGAGAGTAGTTGCGTTTTTTGCCCATTCCAGACCTTTTTTTACATATGCAGTTAGGGATATTGTTACGAAATATTCCTTAAGAGCGCAGGAAAAGGCTTACTATAGTGCACTATAATTCAAATTATAAGTACTGATTAATGATTAATTAATTTTACATATGATAAATTTAAAACATAAATATTGCAAAGTGAAAACATTGAATATGCGTCATTTTCATTATCTGTTACAAAAGTCATCATCTTTATTATTAAAAACACTCTCATTCCTTCTTCTATACGGGTGGTTGAAAATATGGATATAAGTGATGTCTGCTCCTCTCCTTCGCAGACATCACTTATGCCCATTGTGAACCGATGTGAGATTCGATATCCGTCAAAATCCGATACGTCAAACCAGGATGGGTTATCTATACCATTAAGGAGTGCTCTATGTTAGCCATCCCCGTAAAAACCAATACAGTCGACAGCGCCATCGCCCCGTTATTCGGAAAAGCCAAATGGTTCGTCATTATCGATGAAAAAGGCGAATTTAAATTCTGGCAAAACGACTTGAAAAGCGGACGCGAACTCGCGAAATATTTCCATTCGATCGGTGTTAAAAACATCATTATCCAAGATATCGGAGGCAATCCCTATCTCCAGCTCACGCAAAACGGTATCGAATGTTTTCATGCCGGTCACGGGCGTATCTTGTTCAAAGAGGCGTTTTGCTTTTTCAATGACCGCGTTCTGACCAAAATCACACCGACCAATATGGCCGAATACGTCGAACGTCCGCACCGCTACCGCAAAGCGGAACATCAAGAACTGCACCATTGCGGCGAGCATCAACATCAACACCGCCATACCCATGGACACTAACCCCACGTTACCGAAACGGATACTCGATCTCTATGTCGACGGTTTTCGGAATCTGAAAGTCGGACGGCAGCTATGGCTGCTGCTGGCATTCAAGCTGATCGTTTTAATCGGGATCATGAAATGGTTTTTCTTCCCCGATGTCCTCGAGACTACATTTGCAACCGATCAGGCGCGTAGCCGATACGTCCTCGAAAATCTTACCAAGGAGTAATACATGAATCAAAAAATCGTTTTTCCGACCAATGAACGTCATGGTCTGCTTTCGAAACGCTCTGCCCATTTCGGACGGGCTCACTTTTATACCCTCGTCGAAATCAACGCAGAGGGAAAAATCGAAGAGGTCACCGTCGTTCAAAACGAAGGGCATCAGGATAGTGGATGCGGCGGTGCCGTCGAGAACATCCAAAAACTAGGTGCCGACGTTCTGATCGTCTCGGGTATCGGAGGATCGCCTTTGCACGGATTTATCCAAAAAGGGATCGCCGTCTTTGTCGATAACACATCGCAAACCGTGCAGCAATCGATCGACGCGTTCTTAGGAGACAAAATTCCGTTGATGCGCCCCGAAATGAGCTGCTCACACCACTGAAAAGGAACCTGATTATGGAAACAATGGCATCCGAACTGGTAGATTGGTCACGGGGGCAATTCGCCCTCACCGCCCTGTACCACTTTCTTTTTGTACCGCTGACGCTGGGACTTTCGTTTATCGTCGCGATTATGGAAACCATTTACGTCAAAACGAACGACGAAAAATGGAAATCGATTACGAAATTCTGGATGACGCTCTTTGCGATCAATTTTGCAATCGGCGTCGCGACGGGTCTGATCATGGAATTCGAATTCGGTACCAACTGGTCCAACTATTCGTGGTTTGTCGGAGATATCTTCGGTGCACCTCTGGCGATTGAAGGGATTCTGGCCTTTTTCATGGAATCGACTTTTTTTGCGGTGATGTTTTTCGGATGGAAGAAAGTGGGAAAAGGGTTTCACCTCCTCTCCACCTGGTTGGTCGCTATCGGTTCCAATCTCTCCGCTTTCTGGATACTTGTGGCGAACGGATGGATGCAATATCCCGTCGGAATGACGTTTAATCCGGCTACCGTCCGAAATGAGATGAACTCGTTTCTCGACGTCGCCCTCTCTCCCGTTGCCGTTTCTAAATTTCTCCACACCGTCGGCAGCGGATACGTCATCGGCGCCCTTTTTGTCGTCGGGGTCTCGGCATGGCTGATCCTACGGGGTCGCGATACGATAGAGGCCAAACGCTCTATGGTCGTCGGAGCGAGCTTCGGACTCCTCGTTTCAGTCTTTCTGGCTATCAGCGGTGATGAGTCGGCCTATCAGGTAGCTCAGCATCAGCCGGTCAAACTTGCGGCGATGGAAGGACTTTACAAAGGAGAAGAGCGTGCAGGAATCATCGCGGCGGGGATACTCAACCCCGATAAGCGCATCGGTGACGATCGACCGGAACTTCTGGGCAATATCGAAATCCCATACGCCCTTTCGTTTTTGGGATACCACGATGTCGACGCATTTGTTCCGGGGCTGGAAGATCTGGTCTACGGCAATCTTGAACATAATATCGAAAGTGCCGCCGACAAAATCAAAAAAGGGCGTATCGCCGTCGGCGCGCTGAACGATTACAAAGAAGCCAAAAAAGCGGGCGACCTCGAAAGGATGGAAGCAGCAAATGTAATATTACAGCAGTATATGCACTATTTCGGTTACGGCTATCTGAAACAACCGACCGACATTCTCCCTCCGATCGCGATCACTTTTTACAGTTTCCACGTCATGGTAGGTCTTGGAATGTGGTTTATCGTCCTCTTTTTGATTGTCCTGTATCTCTCGATGGCAAATGATATTACCCGCTTTACCAAAGTGTTATGGCTCTCGGTCTTATCGATTCCGCTGGGCTATGTCGCCGCGGAAGCGGGCTGGATCGTCGCCGAAGTCGGACGTCAGCCCTGGGCTATACAGGATCTTCTTCCCGTAGGGATCGCCGCTACGCGGATCGATGCCGGAAACGTCCAACTCTCGTTTTGGCTTTTTGCCGTCCTCTTTACGGGACTGCTGATCGCCGAAATCAAAATCATGCTCCGTCAAATTTCGTCGGGGATACACGGAGGACACTGATGTTTGAAAATCTCACGTTACACGAATTACAAATCTACTGGTGGAGCATCATCTCCTTGCTGGGAGGGCTGTTTGTTTTCATCATGTTCGTTCAGGGGGGGCAAACGTTATTGAACGAGCTCAGCGCCGACGAAACGGAAAAAACGATGCTCGTCAATTCACTCGGACGTAAATGGGAACTGGGCTTTACGACACTCGTACTCTTCGGAGGGGCGTTATTTGCCGCTTTTCCGCTCTTTTATGCTACCAGCTTCGGAGGTGCGTATTGGGTGTGGCTCGCCATCTTGTTCACCTTCATCATCCAGGCCGTATCGTACGAATACCGTAAAAAAGAGGGGAATGTATTCGGTGCAGCAACC
Source organism: Sulfuricurvum sp. (assembly GCA_050178755.1). Classification (GTDB taxonomy): domain Bacteria; phylum Campylobacterota; class Campylobacteria; order Campylobacterales; family Sulfurimonadaceae; genus Sulfuricurvum. The sequence continues at coordinate 38,274 of JBFXFU010000019.1, forward strand.
TATGAGACATTCCTCGCCGTCAACGGATACGCCGGGACGTTTCTGCTCGGAGCCGCTATCAGCACCTTTTTTAGCGGTGCGATGTTTTCTCTCGACGACAATCACTTCGTCACATGGATGACCTCGACCCGCGGGTTGGAAGCATTATTAGACTGGCATAACTATCCTCTTCCGATCGCCATGATTTTTTTAGTTCGTATTATTGCGGGGATGTATTTTCTCAACAATATCGACCATGAACCGGTTCGAGACCGTACCCGTGCCATGATCAAACGGAATATTCTCTATTTTCTCCCTTTTTTCCTCCTGTTCGTCGTCTGGATAGCGACCAAAGAGGGAGCCTCCTATGATCCCATAACCGGTGTCGTCACAATGGTGCCGATGAAACATCTCCACACCTTCATCGATCTTCCGTGGATCGGGGCGATGTTCGTTATAGGAGTCGTCATGGTTCTCGTAGCCGTTTACAATTCGGTTTTCCGTGCCAAAAACTGCTGTATATTTACCGTGGCTGCAGGAACCGTCTTGACCGTCATGGCGTTGTTGTTAAATGTCGGACTGAATGCAACGGCATACTATCCCTCGAATTTCGGAATGAACCATTCGTTAACTATCGAGAACTCCTCGGGGAGCCATTACACCCTAAGTGCGATGTCGTATGCTTCGTTGATGGTTCCTTTCGTCCTTGGTTATATCGCATATGTATGGTACGCGATGGACCGGGTTAAAATAACCGAAGAGGAGATTCTCTCTTCGGGTGAACACCATTATTAGGAATATCTTATGGTCAACTATACCGAATCACTAATCTGGCTGGTCGTATGGCCGGCGATCATTTATCTGTCCTACCGTTTTGCGGCATTCAATATCGCCCATTTTACACGTATGGAACGTTTTTTCGACGAGCAACAAGGCTCTTTCCATGCTGACGCATGAGAGAATCCGTCACTTCCCGATCACTCTCTTCGCCATGGTCATGGGGGTGAGCGGGCTGACGATAGCCTACGAACGGGCGTTTCACCTTCTCCACGTTCCGCGTCTCTTTTTTCTCATTCTGCTCGCGGTATCGACTCTTCTGTTTCTAAACCATCTGATCGTCTACACGGTCAAAATCATCCGTTTTCCGGATGCGGTCGCAGGAGAATTTTTCCATCCCGTACGGATGAATTTTTTCCCCTCCGTCTCTATCTCCCTCCTTTTACTGAGTATCGCGTACTATTCGTTTTTTCCGGTCGTTGGGATCATCCTGTGGTTTATCGGTACCGCCATCCATACGATACTGACATTGTATATTTTCGCATACTGGATACGAAACAATTTTGAAATCACCCACTCCAATCCGGCATGGTTTATCCCTATCGTAGGAAACGTCATTGTCCCTATTGTCGGAGTCGATGTACTGGGAGCCGAAGCGATGCTCTTTTATTTCTCGATCGGTATCTTTTTCTGGTTTATTTTTCTGACGGTTATGCTCTACCGGATTATTTTTCATCATCAACTGGCCGAAAAATTTCTCCCAACCCTGTTCATCCTGATCGCCCCTCCGGCAGTCGGTTTCATCGCATACGTCCGGATTACGATGAATTACGATATGTTCGCCCTCTTTCTGATCAGTATCGGATATTTTTTTACCGTATTACTGCTATTGATGGGACGCGGTTTTTCCAAACTCCGCTTTTTCGTTTCATGGTGGGCATTTACTTTTCCGCTCGATGCGATTACCCTTGCGTCACTGCTGGCCTATCAAATTACCGGGCACCTTTTTTATCATATAACGGCAATCGTATTGCTATTCATTACGACAACAGTTATCGCCGCTGTCGGATATAAAACGCTTTACCATACCGCCAAACAAGAAATCTGTATTCAGGAGTAATCTATGTCCCTCTTTAAATATATCACCATCGCCTTCGTCTCTTTTTTTATCGGTACCCTTTTTAGCGGAGTAGCCATCAGCATCGCCGCACCGAATATGCTGATCAAAGAGGTCGCCAGCCCTTATGACTTCGATAAAACCGTCCGTGTACTTCAAGAACGGATCAATGCCCGTCCGGGATGGCATGTCGTCACTACATATGACCAAAATGCCGAAGTGGTCGCGCACGGCGGAAAACCGATCGGATCTATGGCGATTATCCACTACTGCAACGGAAAATTCGCCTCCCGCATGCTGGAAGCGGATGATCGGAAAAAAATGGGCGTTATGCTACCAAAAAGTGTCGCCGTATATGAAGATAGCCGCGGAAAAGTTTGGATCGCTATGAGTAACGGCAGCGTGATGGGTAAATTATTCGGCGGAGAAACCGAATCGATTATAGAGGATGTTTCCAAAGATATTGAAAGTATCATGGGATTCATGAACTTTAAATTCTCGCTTTTTTAACGTGAATCCTAAAATGTAGTGGTGTCTTCTAGAAAATGATGCCGTTTTTTAAAGTGCATTAATTTAATCAATGGAGAAAAACGTATGAGTGAAAGTATCAGTTTATTTGTAACGTTTATTGTCATAGCTGTATTGTATGAATATCTAAAACCCAATGAGAAAGAAACAACTGATATAGAAAATGATTCTATTAATGAAAATGAAAATTGAAATAAAAAAACTTTTTCTAAACAATGGGCACCTCTAAAAACCAATCTCAAAAGGAGAGAAGTGGTGGTTGTGTAAAATAAAGATACTTATGCCACAGAAGAGCGAGGTTTAGAATGAGCAAGAAGCTGCGAGGGTTGTTTGATTACGAGTATCAGTTGGAACTGATCAATAAACACCAACCGCCACTTCAAAAGCTTAACGCAGTGATCGATTGGGAGATGTTTCGAGGTCCTATCGAAGAGGCGTTTGACATTGAGCCAAAAGCTCCCGGTGGAAGACCTCCGTTTGACCGGCTGATGATGTTCAAGATACTGATTCTGCAACGCTACTACAATCTTTCAGACGAACAAACCGAATTTCAGATCAAAGATAGGTTGTCGTTCATGCAGTTTTTGGGACTTCAGATTGGTGATAATGTTCCCGATGAGAAGACAGTGTGGTTATTCAAAGAGAATCTCAAGAAACATGATTGGGCTTTTTTGCGTCATAAAAACTCGATGACGCTTCGAATCTTCTAGTTTAGACTGAAAGGGCCTACCAACGTCAATAATATCGGGTTCTTTCACAGTCTCTACAGGTTTTTGAACTATACTGCTTCTGCCCATAAAGATGGGTTCATTCCAATTCGGCTGCGTATGTCCTTTTATAAATCCTTTTTAGCATTTGCCACCTTTTAATCAAAGAACAGTTTTAATATGCCGCAAATGCTTCTATTTTGAGAAGTTGTGTGCTTAAGTTCAAATATGTCCTTAAGGAAGCATCCAAAAATAAACACCTAACGAGACAATGACCAATTGCAGAGTCAAAATTGCTGACGTACCTATGATATTGCCGATCTGGCAGCTTGTACATTGTTTATATTTTCGTGACTCATACAGAGCATAAAAGAAATAAGCAATCATAAAAACAGGCACGGAAGCTAATAGATACAAATCAATGTGATATGCTAATTTCTGCAACGATAAAACATTGAAAAAAGGGACGATAAAGCTTACTGCAATGAGTCCCATAGCATATTTTGCACCTCGTTTAAAGTAATCGCGTACAAAAACGACTGGACAACTCTGTGAACTTGCCACAAGTCCATATTCGAGATAATCATCCATTTTAATTCTCGTTTCTTTATCGACACGATCAATCAACGTGCTTCCAAAACAATAGTCATACTCTCTCTGAACACTACGAGCGATTTCCCCAGTCATTGTTTTAACACATGAGTTACCATTTTCATCTTCATAAATCACGCTGATATCTTCATATCGTGCGACATCTGTGACAAGCCCATCATAATAGATACTAGTTTCCGGTTTAATCACTTTATTCGAAGATTTAATGACACGTAAATTGATATAAGGTATGTAAACGTCATCTGTTTTCAGCACAAAAACACTGTATTGGATACCGATACAAATGGCACTTAATGCATCTAAATCATTTGCTTTCATTGTATCGATGATGTCGTCAATCCATTGTTTGAACTCATCGTTAAAGAATCGGACATTGGCAGACACCAACCGAATTCGTGGATCTGGATATTTTACTAATGCTTGTATCATTGTTGATCCATTTTAGTGGCTTTTACTGACGACTATAAGCATTTTTATATTCAAGATGATGAATCGTATAAATTGCCATATTTTGCATCTTCTGAAAAATAATACCCTCTTGCTTGGGAGCATTCCCCCATGCAAGTCATTACGATCTGAATGCAATTTTTGGTTGAAGCTCATGTTGATTTCCTTATTTAAAGATAACATTGCATTGATTATGGAAATGCTATAAGAGCATATCCATCATTTTGATATTGAATTGTTTCTATAAAACTGTCTTCTGAAATCCGGACAAACGGCAGAACATTCTTACTGTCAATACCGTTTGACTCTAATGCCATAGCGCACACTATTACATCAATGTTATTGTGATTGTGTATGCGGGTTATTAAGTCACGAGCTTTAAAAATCAATTTAAGATCGTTAGACGTTACTGTCTCTTCAAGATTGTCTTTTATAACTATCGGCACACATCCGCCATGAAGTGTCAAAGCAAGATTGACTGTGTCCCCTCTTTCCTCTATAAGTTTTATCGTTTCCTCCACTGCTGCCATGCGTGAAACTATAAATCTGGCATCTTTGCGATCGATTTATGAACGTCCACACACATGGTACATCCGTTTTCTTTGGATATTAATAGAGCAATGGATTCTTTAATGTCATACGACAGATGAGTTTGATTCATCAGATATCGTTGCACCATGCCATCAGTTGCAAAGTAGATATTTTCATCTACAGCAAGCAATTTAAAAATTTCACCCAGCTTACCGGTTTTTTCAAGAACAGGACGTGCTTTTTCTTGTATAGCCGGGGACATTTCATCAAATTCCGGAAGTTGTATGTGAGCCATTTGAATCCTTATAATATGCATATCGTAAAGTTACACTCTACATTTTTAATTATAGGGTATAATTCTTATACTCAACTAAAGAGGAGAATACGTGGAATATAAAATGTCAGAACTTTGTGAACTTGGGAATGTTTCCAAGTCTACGGTTCTTTACTACATTAAAGAAGGCCTTTTGCCCGAAGCACGTAAAATCAAATCCAATGTTCACCGCTACAATGATGAACATCTCGAACTAATCCGTTATATCAAATACATGCAGCAGGAGATGGGAAGTTCGATCGAACAGATCAAAGGGGTATTGAAACATAAAAATCAGTCCTTCTCCAGCTCATTTTCGATGGTTTCATCGTTGATGCAGACATTGAGCGGCGTTAGCGAAGAGACTCCACGACTAAGCAAATCTGAATTTATCAAAAAGTATGACTTTGATCATGAGCTCATCGACCATTTGCTCGAAACCAAAATATTGCTACCTATTGGCGAAGATGTCTTTACGGACAAAGAAGCCGCCATCGTCCATGTCGTTCAGCGGTTTAAAGAGCTGAACGTAGAGATAACACTGCTGGAAAAGTATGCTGAATGCGCACATTCTTTGAGTCAATATGAATATGAACTCCAGCAGGCACTTTGTCAGAAACGTACCGATGAAAATTTTCATATGCTTTGGCAAATGATGCTAGATACCCTATTCAATGCAAGAATTTACATCTTTAACCGTTCTATTCACAATTCTTTGACGGACGTCTTGAAAAAAGAGCTCTCAACGAAATCGGTCGATTAAACCACCCAGAGAAAAAACATGCATGAAATCAAATTCTTTTTTCTCGAACACATAGGCGCCAGATTACCTGACTGTGATGAAGACCTGGCACGCATAGAACTTGTGACCAAGCCTCATCATCTCAGCATCTCGGCTTTGTCCACGGAGGAGTTATCTCAACATTAATGGACAATACTGGGTAGTATACTACAGTCTCTAATCTAGATCCCGAAGGATTCACATACGTTGCGATGGAGATTAAAATAAACTTCCTCAAACCCATTTTAGAAAACATCTGATCGCAACTGGCAAAGTATTGCGATAGGGTAAAAAAATTCATTTGTCACGATTGAGTTGCATGAGAGGGAAAATCTTGTTGCATTTGTAACTGGAACTTATGCGATTTTATAGAATTCATTACCACTAAAATTCAGCGTGTGACTATTGTGTTCAGTTTAACTAAGATATGCTTATTTACAAGTTTTGTAAAACAATCTTTTTCGAAGCGATCATGTCTCTCATCGAAACTTTCATCGATTTTGTCCTCTACCAGAAGAACCTAAAAGAGCAAGTTGAAGTGCATAAACCGATCAATAAACGTGGTAAATTCTTGAATAACCCTCGTTTTCAAACAGAATCAGCGTAGTTCAAAAAAGTGTACTTTTGGGCGAACCGTTCCAATATTCAACTCTTTTTGGAATAGGTTTTTTAACAGACTTATTCGTTACAAAAGCAAGACTAAACAGATAACTCTCCATTTAAATATAAGCTAGATAAAGACTTCTTAAAAACAGAAAATATGTTTTATTCATCCATATTTTTAAAATATAGAATAGTTTTTATAAAAATTTAATTGATGATATCACTTAGAAGATCCTTTTTTGTATAATTGAACTTATATTTATTTATAATGAATTAAGTTCAATATATGAGTTAATTTATTATTAAGTATTATGATATAGAATTTTAAACATAAGTCATAAGGAAAATAAAATGCTTAAAAAGAAAATACTTGACTTTAAAAAAGATTTAATACTTGAAGAAGCAGCAAAACTTTTTCAGGAATATGGTTATGACAATATGAAGGTTGCTAATTTGGCTAAGAATATCGGTGTTTCGGTCGGATCAATTTATACCCTGTTTGGTTCAAAAGAGAATCTATACCATAACCACATACTTGAACAGATTGATCAATGTCTTGAAAAACTGGATAACGAAATCCAGAAAATTGACGATCCGATAGAGAGATTGAAAATACTAACAAACAATAAATTTAACGCATATGCTAATCATGAAAATGAACTTCGTACTATGGGATTTAGCCATCCATTAATGTTCATTTACGCTTCCGATATTGGCAATGATGTAATACAGCACATTTATGCATACATCGATGAAAATATCATGCAGCCGCTGAAAGCCAAGACAAACACATCAAAAACTTCAATGGAGATGACATTACTATACGACAGCATAAGTATCGGTATTATCAAATATTGGTTGAAATTCGGTGGAGATCTTGTGGGTAACGCAGATGAAATGATGGAAGATTTTTTACTTATTGCAAAGAAAAAATCATAAAGTTTTATACAACACAGTAATGCACAAATCTGTCCAAATTGAAGGACAACATCAAAAAAGGAGAAAAAAGAAATGAGACTTCAAGACAAAGTAGCAGTGATCACCGGTGCGTATGGGAATATCGGTCTACAAACGGCAAAAGCATTTATCAAAGAGGGTGCCAAAGTGATGCTTGTAGGGCGTAATGCTGCATCATTGGAAAAAGCAAAAATTGAGTTAGATCCTGAAGGAACTCAAACGGCAATTTGTGCAGCAGATGTCACAAAACCAGAAGATGTGGCCAGATATGCAGAGGAGACTTTTAAAACATTTGGTGCAATAGATATTTTTTTCAATAATGCAGGAATCGATGGTGTTGTGGCACCTGTTACAGAATACCCGGAAGATGCTTTCTTAAAGGTGATGGAAGTAAACGTCTTCGGGATATTTTTAGGAATGAAGTATGTTATTCCCAAAATGAAAGACGGCGGTTCGATCATCGCGACTTCTTCTGTTGCCGGATTAAAAGCACCGGGTCCTGCTCAAGTAGGTTATACCACATCCAAACATGCCGTAGTAGGTCTTGTTCGTTCAACCGCTATCGATGCTGCTCCACGCGGTATAAGAGTCAATTCATTACATCCGGGAATGGTTGAAAGCACAATGATGCGCAATGTTGAGAAAAGAATTGCAGGAAATACCGATACGGCACAGGTTCATGATGCATTTGTATCACATCTTCCCCTCGGTCGTTATGTCACATTGGAGGAAGTAAGCAATATGGTCGTTTTCCTCGCTTCAGATGAAAGTCAAATGGTAACGGGTAGCCAATTTATAGTTGATGCCGGATATATGCTTAATTAGATACATAAAATTAAAAAGGAAAAAGAATGAATCGTAAAGTAGACGTTGTTATCATGGGTGCCGGCAGTGCCGGTATTAGTGCACTTTTTACATTGTTGCGTGCCGGAAAATCGGCTGTGTTGATCAACAGCGGTCCGGAAGGAACGACCTGTACCCGTGTTGGCTGTATGCCTTCCAAGGCATTGATTGAGGCAGCTTCCCTTCATCATGCGAAGCATTATTTTAATGAGTTCGGTCTGAGTGGTACCGTATCGGTCGATGGCGCGGCCGTGCTATCACGGGTTCGTACTGTACGCGACCGGCTTATGAAGCCGCATGTAACCCGTTATCATCAGATGCTGGATGAGTCACAGTTTATCAGCGGTCATGCAAAAATCGTCACACCCAGTTGTGTCGAGGTTAATGGCGAACGAATTGACACTAATGCCATCATCATTGCGACAGGTTCTTCACCGGTAATACCTGCCGCATTCCGTGAACTGGGCGATGCTCTACTGACTACAGATACCCTATTCGAAGAGAACGATCTACCGAAATCGCTGGCGGTAGTCGGGCTGGGAGCCATCGGCTGTGAGATCGGTCAGGCTATGTCACGTCTTGGTGTAGAAGTCCATGCTTTCGGTTCGCGTTCCGTGGCGGGCATCAAAGATCCTGTGGTGGCCGAAGAGACGATCAAACTCTATGGAAAGGATATGTCGATCACAATGGGTGCACACGTAGAACCGAGTTTGGATGAGAATGGTCGTGTGGTCATTAAGACTGGCGAAAGTAGTGTGACGGTTGATAAAGTGTTGGCCAGTATCGGGCGTCGGCCGAACGTTGATGGTATCGGGCTGGAGAACCTCGGCGTCAAACTTGATGAGCGCGGCATGCCCCCTTTCAACCTTGAAACCCTTCAGATCGGCGATCTGCCGGTCTATATCATCGGTGATGCCAACGGCTATCGCCCTGTATTGCACGAGTCTGCTGATGAAGGGCAAATGGCTGCACTTAATATCATCTACGGCACCCCCCGGTCATTTCCCCGCCGTGTGCCTATTTCAATAACGTTTACATCGCCACAAATTGCTTCGGTGGGTGCTCAATTGAATGAATTGGATGCAGCGACAATAGCGATCGGTAGTGCCCGTGCTCAGACAAATGGAAGGTCGATAGTGAAAGGCAATACGGACGGGCTGATACGTATTTACGCTGATAAACAAAGTGGACTTTTACTTGGAGCCTCTCTTGCTATCGGTGATGGCGAACATATGGCACATTTATTGGCCATGGCTATTGGGCAGAAGATGACGCTTGACGAATGTTTAATGTTACCGTTCTATCATCCGGTGCTTGAAGAAACTTTGCGCGATGCTTTGCAGGATTGTCTGGCGCATACCGAACTTGGATTTCCAACCCCCCCTGGCCTGATGCCCGGCGTCACTATGCTTCCAATGGCAAGGATTTTCCATTCATAATAACAAAAAATAGAGTGGATTGGAAAACTATTTACAAAATTGGGGAATACTCCCTTCAGTTAAAAAATGAATTGAACCCTCTGAATAAACAAGAGATTTTGGTGATTAGCGTTGATTCGATAAAATAGGAGAAGTATACAAGAGCAGGAAGTGGTTATGCAGCCGAGTTTTTTTGATTACGCACTGGAGTATCAGGGAGGGAA
>JBFXFU010000020.1:0-36223 GCA_050178755.1 Sulfuricurvum sp.
ACAAATCGGTTTGCTCACGCTACATCGATAAGTGCGATAACATCTATAATCTTCGTATTTTCGGGGCGTATGGAAAATATGAAAATTACCGTTTTAAGTTTATTTCTAACGCTATCGTCAAAAATCTCTTGGGACTTCCGATCGAGATTATGCAAAACGTCTACTTCGATTACATCGATATCGATGATATGGTCCCGATGATTGCCTATTTTATAGAGCACGACGGAGAGTACCGTACGTATAATATTTCCAAAGGGGAAAAAGTCGATCTTCTGACGCTGGCACAGACGATCAATGATGTCAGTGATTTTAAATCGGAGATCACCGTCAAAAACCCGGGGCTGAATCTGGAATATACGTCATCCAATCGGCGTATCATGAAAGAGTACCCGTTTCATCTCTCCATCCATTATGCAACGATTGAACGCTTGAGAGATTATTATCGATCGCTTTTACCTCAGATCGATGCCGATGAAATCCGCAGCGATGCTCTGGCAAAAAAAATTGCAGTCAAAGTGTAAGGATATTGATTTTACACAGTTAAAATCACCCTTTAAACGCGATCAAGATTGCATTATTGATGTCAGGGCGTTATCAGCAGTGATATGCTAATATATAAATATACTTATGATATGTGATGGGGCGAATATGATAGATGATAAACGATTAACTCACCTTAAGCAACTCGAAGCCGAGTCAATACACATTATGCGTGAAGTGGTGGCTGAATTTGAAAATCCGGCGATGCTCTATAGTATAGGGAAAGACAGTTCCGTTATGCTTCATATCGCTCAGAAAGCATTTTATCCTGCTCCTCCGCCATTTCCGCTCGTGCATGTGGATACTATGTGGAAATTTAAAGAGATGATTGAATTTCGCGATCAACGGGCCAAAGAGGTGGGGATGGATTTAATTGTCCATATTAATCCGCAGGGGCAAGAGATGGGGATCAGTCCGTTTGAACACGGTTCGGCACTCCATACCGACATCATGAAAACCGAAGGGCTCAAGCAGATGCTTGATATTTACAAGTTTGATGCTGTCTTTGGCGGAGCACGTCGGGACGAAGAAAAAAGCCGCGCAAAAGAGCGTATTTATTCATTCCGTGACAAGCATCATCGGTGGGATCCAAAAAATCAGCGTCCTGAATTGTGGAATATTTACAATGGTCGCCATCATAAAGGGGAGAGTATCCGGGTATTCCCCCTCTCCAACTGGACGGAACTCGATATCTGGCAATATATTTATCTCGAACAGATTCCTATCCCTTCCCTCTATTTTGCCAAAGAGCGTGATGTCGTGGAAATGGGTGGGACGTTAATTATGGTTGATGATGATCGAATGCCTGAAGAGCTTCGGAAAACGGCAAAAAAAGAGTTGGTCCGTTTCCGTACGCTGGGATGTTATCCCTTGACCGGGGCAGTCGAATCAGAAGCGACGACTTTGCCGCAAATTATTCAGGAGATGTTGCTGACAACCACATCTGAACGGCAGGGGCGGCTGATCGACAGTGATTCGGCCGGTTCTATGGAAAAGAAAAAAATCGAGGGGTATTTTTAATGGCACACCAATCTGATCTTATCGCAAGTGATATCGAAGCGTATCTCCATCAGCATGAAAACAAGGGTTTGTTGCGTTTGATTACCTGCGGTAGCGTAGATGATGGAAAAAGTACGTTGATCGGTCGGTTGTTGTATGACTCAAAGATGATTTTTGAAGATCAGCTGGCAGCGATAGAGCAAGATAGTAAAAAAGTGGGAACCCAGGGGGGGGAAATCGATCTGGCCCTTTTGGTAGATGGTTTGCAGAGCGAACGGGAACAAGGGATTACGATTGATGTCGCATACCGCTTTTTTTCGACGGATAAACGTAAATTTATTATTGCCGATACCCCGGGGCATGAACAATATACCCGGAACATGGCAACCGGGGCCTCGACGGCTGATTTAGCGATTATTCTGATTGATGCGAGATACGGTGTGCAGGTACAGACCAAACGCCACTCCAATATCGTTAATTTATTGGGGATCAAACATATCGTCGTCGCTATTAACAAAATGGATTTGGTCGGATTCAGTGAAGCGCGTTTCGACGAGATCAAAAATGATTATCTCGCTTTTTCAAAAGAGCTTGGGATTGAAAATCCGATTTTTGTCCCGATGTCTGCATTAAACGGTGATAATGTCGTTAATGTCAGTAGTGAGTCCCCGTGGTATAAAGGGGAGCCGCTGATGGAGATTCTTGATACGATCGATATCTCCGAAAACGGTGAGGGGAAACCGTTCCGTTTTCCGGTACAGTGGGTAAACCGTCCCCATCTTAATTTTCGCGGGTTCGCCGGTACTATCGCCTCGGGAAGTGTCAAAGTGGGTGATGCGATTACGGTTCTCCCTTCGATGAAAACATCACGTGTTAAAACCATTGTTCCGCCGTCTATCCCTGATTTCGGCAACGACGAAAAACCGTTGGAGGTTTTGGAAGAAGCGTTTGCCCCGATGTCGGTAACGCTGACTCTCGAAGATGAAATCGATGTCAGCCGCGGAGACATGATTGTGCTGAGCAGTCATCTCCCGACCGTCGCAAGTGAGCTTTCGGTCATGGTTGTGTGGATGGATGAATCACCGATGGTAACAGGGCGGGAGTATTTAATAAAACGTGCTACATCCGTTATCCCGGGCCGTTTTGAAACGATCCATTATCAGGTTGACGTCAATACCCTGGAACACAAAGAGGTATCTGAATTGGGCTTGAACGCGATTGGATCATGCCAACTTTCATTAACCCGTGCTATAGCAATGGATAAATACACCGATGTAAAAGGGACGGGAAGTTTTATCGTAATCGATAAATATACCAATGCCACGATCGGTGCCGGAATGATTTCAGGAACGTTGGAACAACGTTCCAATAGCACTAAACGGGTCTACAGTGATGCAGAAATAGAGCTGAATTCGTATGTCAGGAAATTTTTCCCAGAGTGGCAATGCCGCGATATTCATGACCTGTAACCCGTGTTAAGATAGATATGATGGATTTTATCAATATCTCCGGAATGGAGAAAGAGATTGTTATTGTCTCTTTCTTCTTATTCATAGGATTGCTGATCAGTAATAAAATCAAGCCGGTCATCCTTTTTTTCGGTCTATTGACCTTTTATTATCTATGCGGTCTTTTACCTACCAAAGGATTTTTGGGAAATTTTACCAATGAGTCTCTGATCACGCTGGTTTTGCTCCTTTTGGTTTCTGTCGCATTGGAAAAAATCTATCTGATTGCCAAAGTCGCCCCTTTTATCGTCAGTGGTGGTTCTCCCCGTTTTGCCTTACTCAAATTATCGGTGATTGCCACCTTCTTATCGGCATTTTTAAATAATACAGCCGTTGTTGCGATGTTGATGGGTACCCTTAAAAGTCAAAAGAAAGTATTTCCTTCCAAGCTTTTGATCCCCCTTTCGTACTTTGCTATCCTTGGCGGTACGTTGACGCTGATCGGTACCTCAACCAATCTTGTCGTGAACAGTTTTGTTATGGATGCAGGGTTGAAAAGTCTGCAGATGTTCGATTTTTTTATTGTCGGAGCGGGCATTGCGGTTGTCGGGACTCTCGTGATGGTGCTTTTGGCTCCGAGGTTACTTCCGGAAGTACCGATGGAAACATCGTATTCAGCCGAGTACTTTTTGGAAGCCAAAGTGATGGATGATTCTCTTTTAAGAAATAAAACCGTTTATCAAAACGGGTTGCGAAATCTCGAAAGCCTCTTTTTGGCTGAAATCTTGCGAGGTGATCATCTGATCTCTCCCGTATCGCCCGAAACGATTGTGGAAGCGGGGGACATTCTGGTTTTTACCGGAAATATTGCCGATGTTGAAATGTTGAAGCAATATCATGGGTTACAGATTTATAAAGATAAAGCGGCCGCAGCCGAAAGCAATCTGGTAGAAGCCGTGGTCTCTCACGATTCGACACTCTTAGGGCAGACGATTAAGGAAGCCGACTTTCGGTCAAAATTCGATGCTTCTGTCGTAGCCCTGCGTCGGGGTGATGAGAAAATTTCCGGCAAAATTGCCAAAAAAATTTTGGAGGCCGGTGATATCTTGGTACTGGCTGTCGGACAGGATTTCTACAAGCGGAGCAATATCAAGAAAAATTTTTATATCGTATCGGGGATAGAGACGAAAAATCAGCTCTCCATCCCCCAGGGTAAAATCGCGCTGGGGGCTTTCATTTTGGTCGTTGCTCTCTCCGCCATCGGCCTTTTCTCACTCCTGAAAGGGCTTTTGCTATTGATGGGGCTCTATTTGTTGTTAGGATTCATCGGATTGGCGGAGATGAAACGGCTTTTCCCGTTTGATTTGGTCATTATTATCGGTTCGGCTCTGGGGATTGCTTCTACATTGTCTGAAACCGGTGTCGCAATGGATTTGTCTCATTTTATATTAACCGTTTTTTCCCCTTTTGGGACCTATGGATCTTTTATCGGTGTTTTTCTATTAACGATGATAATGACGGAATTTATGACGAACAATGCAGCTGCGGCATTGACATTTCCGATTGCGATGGCTACGGCAACGACACTGGGCGTCAGTCCATGGCCTTTTATTATGGCAGTCGCCTACGGTGCCAGTGCGAGTTTCATCAGTCCGTATGGCTATCAGACAAACCTTATGGTATACAGTGTAGGAGGGTACTCTCTTAAAGATTTTCTTAAAATCGGTCTGCCGGTTTCACTAGGATACGCTGTGGTTGCTCTGGTACTCATTCCGATGGTATTCCCATTTTGATCCTGCTTCTGCACAGCAGAAGTTCTACGATACTTTGGTATCTGTAAAAATAACAATTAAAACGACAGGAGGCAGCTGATATGCCCGATTCCATCCAAAACAACGAGGCATCTGCTTCGAGCGGCGCGACAAATGTTGTCTGGCATACCCATGCGGTTACCCAAGAAGAACGGATAAGACGCAACGGATTCAAACCCGTTATTTTGTGGTTTACCGGCTTAAGCGGGTCGGGAAAATCAACCATTGCCAATGCGGTAGAAACAAGATTGTATGAACTGAATATGGGGACTTACCTTTTAGACGGTGACAATATTCGTCACGGTCTGAATAAAGATCTGGGTTTCAGTGACGAGGCTCGGGTCGAGAATATCCGTCGGATTGGTGAGGTAAGCAAATTATTTGTGGATGCCGGATTAATGGTCATTACCGCATTCATATCCCCTTTCTGCTCGGACCGGGCAATTGTGCGGGATTTGGTCAAAGAGGGTGAATTTGTAGAGGTTTTTATCGATACCCCTTTAGAAATTTGTGAACAGCGTGATCCCAAAGGGCTGTATCAAAAAGCTCGGAATGGAGAGATTCCTGCTTTTACAGGGATTAGTTCACCCTATGAGTCACCGTTGAATCCGGAGATCCATATACCGACTGCCCGACAGAGTGTTGAAGAGTCCGTCAATGTCATTATCGATTATCTACAAAAAAAAGGGTATTTCCATGTTGAAACAAATTGATCTTAATGCGATTATCGCCATAGCGCAAAAAGCGGGTGAAGCGATGATGGAAATATATGCTAAAGATTTTAGTGTTGAGTACAAAGATGATAAAAGCCCTCTAACCGAAGCGGATAAAAAGGCTAATGAGATCATCGTAGAGGGATTGAACGCATTGTCCGTACAGCTTCCGATTCTTTCCGAAGAGGGAAAAATGATTCCGTATGAAGAACGGAAAGGGTGGAACTATTTTTGGATGGTGGACCCTTTGGATGGAACCAAAGAATTTATCAAAAAAAATGATGAGTTCACCGTTAATATTGCGTTAATTCATCAGAATACGCCGATACTCGGGGTAGTATATGCACCGGCTTTAAACGAGATGTATGCGGCCAAGCAGGGTGAAGGGGCATATAAAAACGGAGAATCGCTGCCGCTGCAGGTGAATGAAACTCCGCAGCAGTTACTTCGTGTCGTCGCCAGTAAATCGCATTTAAGTGCTGAAACACAAGAGTACATCGATGGATTGGCAAAAACGACTGAGCGTATTGAATGCGTATCCAAAGGGAGTTCCTTAAAGCTTTGCATGGTTGCCGAAGGGAGTGCGGATGTATACCCCCGTCTTGCGCCGACTATGGAATGGGATACCGCTGCAGCGGATGCAATCGTGCGCGAAGCACAAAAAATGAGTTATGAACATCAACAAGAGACCCCATTACAGTACAATAAAGAGAATTTATTGAATCCTTGGTTCATTGTCCGGTAAGTTGCTCTATCAACTGGACAGGAAGCCTACACCATGATACTTTCACAGTTCGCGAAAATAATGCGTGATGATTTCCGAAAGGGGAGAGGGTTATTCCGTATCCTCAGGAAATCTGCGTTTCGGTGGTACCGATGGGGCTGGGACGGTATGTGTGAATGGCTGGATAAAGAGAGCGCTAAAATCCCTGATTCGACAAGGGAACTGATTATCGGCAAAGAGGGATACCGGCGGTGGATAAAGTCTAATGAAACGGCCAACTTCCATTCGGGCATAACCCAAAATCATATTCTGTTTTCGATTGTTTTACCTCTGAAAACAGTAAACGTCACATCGATCAGAGTGATCGAATCGGTTTTGGGACAATATTACCCAAACTGGGAATTGCTTTTGATCCTTGATACCCCTTCGGTCAAGCAATGGGCCGATAGCCGTATTCATGTTTTTCAGGGGGAAGGGGAATTTTCGTATTCCGACCGATGGAATGAAGGGTTAATGAAAGGACGGGGTGAATGGATCCTTTTTCTTCGAGAAGCAATGCAACTCTCCCCCCATGCCCTCTTGGAATTCGCCGCTGAGATCGGCACGAATTCCGAAAAGGTTTTTTATTATTGCGATGAAGACCGGCTTGATTCAGACGGAGAGCGTCATGATCCCTATTTTAAAAGTGATTTTAATCCGGATTTGGTTTATTCGATTTCGTATATCGGATCGGCTTTTGGTTGCCAAACATCTTTTGCAAAAGCAATCGGAGGCTATCGTCAAGAGGCCGAAGGGTGCTTAGAGTACGATTTTTTGTTGCGTATATGGGAAGCCGCCGGTGAAAAGGGGATAGGGCATATCCGTAAAATAGTGTTTCATATCGAAGAGACTCCGGAGGGAACCGGACAGGAGACGCGATGTGAAAGGGAGATGCTCTTACAACATCTTTTAAGAGAAGGAAAAAAAGTACGGATAGAAGAGGATAAGGAGGGGGGAAACCGGCATCTTTTATGGGATATTCCCGAACCTTTGCCTTTTGTCTCTATCGTTATTCCAACACGTGATCATCTTGAATTGCTGTATCGCTGTATCGAAAGTATCCGTCAAAAGACAACCTTTTCCTCCTATGAAATCATTATCGTTGATAATCAGAGTCAAGAGGATGAAACCATTCGTTATCTCGAGGCATGTTCCGAGGATGAAAGGATAAAGGTTTTAGAGTACGGGCAACCGTTTAATTATTCGGCAATTAATAATTATGCGGTTGATCATGCGATGGGAGAAATCATCGTGCTGCTTAACAACGATGTGGAGGTGATATCTCCGGATTGGCTGAGCGAGATGGTCTCCCATGCCTGTCGTCCTGAAATCGGATGCGTCGGAGCATTACTCTATTACCCGGATGATACGATACAGCACGGCGGTGTTATTTTAGGATTGGGGGATGTCGCCGGACATGCGCATAAATATATGGTTCGGGGAAGCAGCGGTTATCGTTACAGGGCCGGTGTAGTGCAAAACTATTCGGCCGTAACGGCGGCATGCCTGGCCATACGCAAAGCACTCTACACGGATGTAGGGGGATTGGATGAGAATCATTTACGTGTCGCCTACAACGATGTTGATTTATGTCTGAAGGTGAGGGAAGCGGGATACCGAAATCTATGGACCCCTTATGCGCAGTTGTATCATCATGAGTCAAAAAGCAGAGGAAAAGACAATACGCCTGAAAAAAAAGAACGGTATCGTTCGGAAGTCACCTTTATGCATCAAAGATGGGAAAAGACATTGGAAGATGACCCATATTATCATCCGATGTTAACGAAGATTGCCGAACAATTTCAATTAAAAAGATTATAATTATTTTCAGTCAATATTTACGTTTGTCTTGATAAAATATTTATGTTAAATATTGTTGATGAGTTGCTGGATTGCAAACAATTAGATATGGAAAGAGGAGAAAAAGTATGAAAGGGATTATTCTAGCAGGGGGCTCAGGTACAAGATTATATCCAATTACCAAAGGGGTAAGCAAACAACTGGTTCCGATCTATGATAAACCAATGGTTTATTATCCTCTTTCAGTATTAATGCTAGCAGGTATTAAAGAAGTCCTTATTATTTCGACTCCATCGGATCTCTCACGATTTAAAGAATTACTTGGAGATGGAAGTGAACTTGGGATGCGATTTGAATATTGTGTACAGCCTTCACCAGACGGTTTGGCTCAAGCATTTATTCTTGGTGCGGAATTTATTGGAGAAGATGATGTATGTTTGGTCCTGGGTGATAACATTTTTTATGGGCATGGACTAACTAAATTATTAGCTCAATCGGTTAAAAACGTTACTGATGAAAAGAAAGCAACGGTTTTCGGTTACTGGGTAAAAGATCCTGAACGTTATGGTGTTGCTGAATTCGATGAAAATGGTAATGTTCTGTCGATCGAAGAAAAGCCCGCAGCACCCAAGAGCTCTTATGCGGTCGTAGGATTGTATTTTTATCCAAATAGTGTTGTCGAAATAGCAAAAAATATTAAACCAAGTAATCGTGGTGAATTGGAAATCACAAGTGTCAATCAAGAATATCTTGCCCAAAATTCATTAAAAGTAGAATTGATGGGGCGAGGATACGCTTGGTTGGATACCGGTACGCATGAAAGCTTATTAGAAGCAAGTACATTCATTCAGACGATTGAAAATAGACAAGGATTGAAAGTGGCGTGTATCGAAGAAATTGCCTACGAAATGGGATATATTACAAAAGACAAGTTGTTGGAATTGGCACAGCCCCTTGCAAAAAACCAGTATGGTCAATATCTGATTCGAAGAGCAAATGAAGGAAGCGTTAAGTGATTTTTACACGCACTTCTATATCAGATGTTATAATCATTGAACCGGATGTGTATGGCGATGAACGTGGATATTTTATGGAAACGTTTCGAGCAGATAAATTTGAAGCATTTCTAGGCTTTAAAGTTCCATTTTGCCAAGACAATGAAAGCCGTTCGTCAAGAGGTGTGTTACGTGGGCTTCATTATCAATTACCGCCATTTGCTCAGTCAAAATTGGTGCGTGTAATCGAAGGTGAAGTTTTGGATGTGGCTGTCGATATTCGTCAAGGGTCACCAACGTTCGGACAACATGTTTCCGTTCATCTCTCAGCAGAGAACAAACGCCAACTGTTTATTCCAAGAGGATTTGCACACGGATTTGTAGTGTTGAGCGAGTATTGTTCGTTTGTGTACAAAGTGGATAATTATTATAGTCCTGAATGCGATCGAGGGGTCGCTTTTAACGATCCCTTGATAGGAATTGATTGGCAGATGGATCATTCACTATTGCAACTGTCGGCTAAAGATATCAAACAACCTTTGTTAGAGAAAGCTAATCTATTTAATTTTAATGAGAACTTATATGCCTAAAGTTCTTGTAATAGGTGTAACTGGACAGGTTGGCAGTGAAATAAAAGAGCTGTCTACATCATATTCTGAATATGAATTTGTTTTTGCTGATCGAAAGCTGATTGATTTGGAAAACATGGAAAAAAACGAAGATTTTTTTAACCATAATGCATTTGATATTATTGTGAATTGTGCCGCTTATACGGCTGTCGATAAAGCCGAAAATGAACCGTTGATTGCAGATCGCGTCAATCATCAGTTTGTTGACTTTTTGGCACAGACCGTTAAACTCCAGAAGGCTGCGTTCGTTCATATTTCGACTGATTATGTATTTGACGGGAAAAATTACCGACCGTATGTGGAGAACGATTCCACGGATCCGCAAGGGGTATATGGACGGACAAAACGTGATGGAGAAAGTGCAATATTAAAGGCTGCACCTGCTAATACGATCATTATTCGTACGTCATGGGTTTATTCGTCGAAAGGGAATAATTTTGTCAAAACGATGTTACGCCTCGGGAAAGATAAAGATTCCTTAGGTGTTATATTCGATCAAATAGGGACTCCGACTTATGCCCGTGATCTGGCAAAAGCGATTTTAGACATTCTGCCTAAAATAAAAAATCACAAACCTGAAGTCTATCATTTCAGTAATGAAGGCGCTGCGAGCTGGTATGATTTTGCCAAGTCTATTTTTGAATTCTCACAAATCAATTGTCATCTTCATCCGATTACAACGGACCAATACCCTACACCGGCGAAGCGTCCTCATTACAGTTTACTGGACAAGAAGAAATTTAAACAAGATTTCGATATTGTAATACCCTATTGGAGAGAATCTTTGTATGAATGTTTAAAATTATTAGGAGAGTGTAAATGAAATCAATTTTAGTAACCGGATGTGCCGGATTCATTGGGAGTAATTTTGTTCCCTATTTTCTTGAGAAATACTCTGATGTGCGACTGATTAATTTGGACTTATTGACTTATGCGGGAAATTTGGAGAATCTTTCGGAAGTGGAAGAAAGTGGACGGCATGTATTCGTTAAAGGTGATATCTGTAATCGTGAACTGGTAGAATATCTATTCACAACTTATGATATTCGCGGCGTTATCCATTTTGCTGCTGAGAGTCATGTCGATAACAGTATTAAAAATCCGGGAATTTTTGTACAGACGAATGTGAACGGTACTTTTACCCTCATCGATGTGGCGTATAAATATTGGATGGAAAAACCGTTTGTATATAAAGAAGGATACAAAGAGAGTCGTTTCCACCATATTAGTACGGATGAAGTTTACGGAACTCTGGGTGAAACCGGTTTTTTTACCGAAGAAACCCCTTATGCTCCAAATAGTCCATATAGTGCATCTAAAGCCGGTAGTGATATGGTCGTACGTAGTTATCATCATACGTATGGAATGGATACCGTTATTACCAACTGTTCGAACAATTACGGTCCTAAACAACACGATGAAAAGTTGATCCCAACCATTATTCGAAAAGCTCTTGGAAATGAAAATATCCCTATTTACGGTGACGGTAAAAATATTCGTGATTGGTTGTATGTACTTGATCACTGTAAAGGGATCGATTTAGTATACCAGACGGGTTTTAGCGGAGAAGTCTATAACATCGGCGGACGAAATGAACGAAACAATAACCAGATAGCCGATCGTATCTGTTCCTTACTCGATACGCTTAGACCACGAGAAGACGGGAAAAGCTATAAAGATCAAATTTCTTATGTTGAAGACCGTGCCGGTCACGATCGACGTTATGCAATAGATGCAACCAAAATCGAAACCGAGCTTGGATGGAAAGCAGATGAAAATTTTGATACCGGTATCGTGAAAACGGTCGAATGGTATTTGAAAAAATATAACTGAAACAGGTTGAAAAGATGGAGAGTATGCCATTAATTTATGTTTTGATGGCTACGTATAACGGCGCGCTATATGTTGCAGAACAGATCGATTCCATTCTAAAGCAAACTTATCCGAAAATCAGGCTCGTCATCGCGGATGATGCGTCGACCGACGAGACAGTACCGATCATCGAATCATACACAAAGCAATATTCCAATATTGAATTTTATAGCAATAAAAGACGATTGGGCTTTGTAAAAAATTTTGAACGATTAATCGAAAAAACAGAAGCGGAATATTTTGCTTTATCGGATCAGGACGACATATGGGAGCCTGAAAAACTTGAAAAAAGTATGAATGCCCTTTTATTTAAGGAAAGAAAGTTTCCTGGAAAGGCAGTCATGGTGCACAGTGATTTAAGTATGGTCGATGCGGGTGGAGATGAGTTGTTTCCATCGTATGAAAAGTTTCGACATTATACGTTTCATCGTACTAAAGATCTTCCAACCGTCATTTCGCGATGTGGAGTGATGGGCAATACGATAGTCTTCAATAAGAAATTAAAAGATCTTATTCTCCCTTTTCATGCAGATGTCATGCATCATGATTATTGGATTGCTGTTGTGAATGAATTATTTGGTATTCGGGTTTCATTGGACGATCAATTGGTACGGTACCGTATACATAAAAACAATGCCAGTAAAAAAAGCATCCTCTTTGATAAACCGAAAAAACAGAGTCTGTCCCATATTTTACCTTATCGGGATAATAATCGATACAGTGTGTTGAAAGGGGTGGTTTCCCGGTTTTCTTTAGAAAAAGAAGATAAGGAAAAAGTATTGATGTTTATCCGTTATCTTCGTGCGGAACAAAAATGGGTCAGTCTTTATCCAAAGCTTTTGCAACACGGTTTTTTTAAAGATAAAGGGGTAGGTTTCCATTCCAAGATGTTAGGGAAGATGTTTCTTCGTAGCGTCAGGCGAAACCAGCAGGCCAGTGCTTGAATCGATGTTTTTCTTTTTCCCGTCGTATGGACCGTACCGTCAAAGTATACCGTCATCGTATTGAAGCGTATACAGGCCGATGGGGATTTATTGGATGGGGGCGGCGACCGCTCGGCCGTGTGGCCTACATAACGGCGAAACTCTTGGGCCGGCCGTTCATATGCCTTGAAGACGGTTTTATCCGTTCCGTGCAATTGAGTAATTCTATTGACGTGCCCAGTTCCATTGTGGTTGATCGAACGGGTATTTATTACGATGCGACGAAATCGTCCGATTTGGAAAGTATGTTGCAAAAGGGAAATTTTTCTTCAGACATAGAGTTAATGGATAAAGCGCGTCTTGCGATGCAGCGTATCCGAGAACTTCACATATCAAAATACAATCATGCTCCTGATATCTCTAAAAATCTGTTGACAGCCGATGCAAAGACAAAAATTCTGGTTATTGCACAAACGGCAGGAGATATGTCTTTACGTTACGGAATGGCAGAACAATATTCGACATCCGATATGATTAATGCCGCATTACGTGAAAATGAAGGAGCGCAGATTTATATTAAAATTCATCCTGATGTTTTAGCCGGAAAAAAAAAGTCGGACATCCGGATGACAGATATCCCTGATGAATGTAGGATTATTGAAACGGACGTTAATCCAATATCATTGTTGGAATCCATAGACAAGGTTTATACCAAAACTTCTTTGATGGGATTTGAAGCATTAATGCTGGGGAAAATCTGTGTTTGTTTCGGAATGCCGTTTTATGCCGGGTGGGGAGTCACGGATGATAGAGTCCATTGTGAACGTCGAAGCCGGAAACGAACGGTTGAAGAAATTTTTGCAGCAGCTTATCTATTGTATCCGCTATATTATCATCCTGAACAAAAACGTGACGCGGATATTTTTGAAATCATTGATTGGATTGCGGAAAATAAAGTTGGTAGGGATTAATGAAGAGTTTTTTTTTCGGGTTTTCATTATGGAAAAATCTTTTTATTGATTTGAAGCCTTTTTTCCCAAATGAAAAAGCTCTCTTTATTCGTACATGGTTTGGAAAGGACGTTCTTCAAAAAGCGTTCTCCGCCGGATTGACGGCTGATGACAAAATATATATATGGGGACGTAAATCATACGACAGCATTGAAAAATATGCCTATGAACATTCAATTCCGCTTTATCGTGTTGAAGACGGTTTTATCCGATCCGTAGGTTTGGGATCGGATCTTACTCAGCCTTATTCATTGGTAGTAGACAGCCGTGGAATCTATTTTGATCCGACGCAAGAAAGTGATTTGGAACATTTACTACAGCATCATCAGTTCAATATAGAGGAACTGGAACGTGCGGCAGCAGTACGGTCGATTATTGTTGAGAAAAAATTTTCAAAATATAATGTTTATCCAAGCATAGATTTTCAATTTCCTTCGGACCGATTGATTGTCTTGGTCCCGGGACAGGTGAACGATGACGCTTCATTGCACTATGGTGCGCCGGAGATGGATAATTTAACGTTGTTAAAAGCCGTCAGAATGAATCGGCCTGACGCTTACATCGTTTATAAACCGCATCCCGATGTGCTTGCCGGTAATCGAATCGGGACACTATCGGATGAAGACGCTTTAAGTTATTGCGATCGCATTATTACCGAAGCGAGTATTGACAGTGTTTTACAGCACGTTGATGAGGTTCATACAATGACTTCATTGGTTGGTTTTGAAGCAATAATGCGTGGGATAAAAGTTGTGACCTACGGTATCCCGTTTTATGCGGGCTGGGGGTTGAGCATCGATCAAAAACAATGTTTACGTAGGACAAGGATGCTTTCGATGAATGAGTTGGTTTGTGCCGTTTATCTGCTGTATCCGCGTTACATCCATCCATTGACGAAACGGGCGTGTACCGTCGAAGACGTTTTGGTCTATCTAGAAAGTGAACGATTGGATTATGAGCGGTCAAATCGTATCAAAATACGCAATTGGATTATGCGAAAAGGACAAATAATCTTTCGACGGTTTAAGGGTAAATAATGAATATCCGAAAAAGAGCGGTTTTTTATATTGCAGGATTCGATCCAAGAGGGGTAAGGCATTATTATTCCCTATACAAGGAACATGCCGCAAGACAAAGCTCGATTAACGGTATAGAAATGGAAGTCGGTCCTCGAAGAAAAGTAAACCAATTTATGTATCAATGGAACATTGTAGCCGAAGACAATGGACAAAAAGCACAAACCGATTATTGCTTTTTGGCCTGGGACGATATTGTCCGCAAGCAATGGTCATCAGGAATAGTGTCGTATTATTTGGATCTTTTGTATTGTATCGGATTTTACATTTTGAACGGTTTGGTATTTTCTTTTGCCAAATCATCTCCCAAACAGATGATGGCCGCATTCTATCCGGTGGTATATTTATTGGGGAGCCTGTTTCTATCAGGTTATGCGGCATCTTTACTATATCATTTTTTTGAAGGCTGGCTTGGCGTTTTGAGCGGTTTGATTTTATTTGGTATTACTTTGCGCGGATTGGAACGTTTCGGAAATCGTATAGGGGTGTTTTGGCTTTTGCGCATTTATGCCTTCAGTGTTCGTTGGGCTAAAGGGGAAGTTGAAGAGATGGAACAGCGTATCGATTTTTTTGCGAAGGAACTCGCAAAAGCGGTGCATGAACATCAATCGTACGATGAGATACTGTTGGTTTCCCATAGTGTCGGTACTATATTATCCGTCAGCGTTTTAGGCCGTGCGTTGGCTGATGTAAAAGACGGATGGGAAAAGTTTTCAATGATAACATTGGGTGAATGCATACCGTTAATGAGCTTCCAGCCTCAGGCAGAAGGCTATCGTCAAGAACTTGCATCGATTGCGCAAAATGATCGGATAGTTTGGCATGATTACACTTCTCCGATAGACGGGGCTTGTTTTCCACTGCATAATTTTTACAAAAGTGTAGGAATTGGTGATGTACATCACCAAATTTCGTTTTTATCACCAAGGTTTCATCTCCTTTTTGATAAAATAAAATATAAAAAATTACGAAGAGATTGGTATAAAACTCATTTTTTATACATTATGTCAACCGACCGGTTGGGAAATTATGATTATTTCGCCATAACTGCCGGGACAAAATCGTTTCGTGAATCTATTTAAGAAGAGGCAACCGCATGTCATCTTGTCCATTCCACCAGCCTTTTTTCCCAAAACCGCTGAATAATAAAGCTTCATTGTTATTTACATTTTTTCGCAAAAGACGTTCATGGCTTGACGGGTTGTACGAACGAAGTTATAAAATGAAAATGGGCCGTGTCAAAATGCCCGGGCTTGATCTACATGTCATCAATCAGCCCGATTTGGTTCATAGAGTGTTGGTAGATGAGGTTAAAGAGTTTCCGAAAAACCAATTATTGGGGCATTTACTCGAACCGTTACTTGGAGAAAGTATTTTTACCACTAACGGAGAACAATGGAAAAAACAGCGTGAAATGTTGAACCCTTCGTTTGAAATGGCCCGTATATCACACGTTTTCGGTTTGATGAACGACGCGGTAAAAGAGATGGTGGAGCGTTTCAACCGACTCAGTCAGGAACCTGCATTTGATGTAGACCCGGAAATGACGTACGTAACGGCCGATATTATTTTTCGAACCATTCTTTCTTCGCGATTGGATCGAGACGATGCGATGCGTATTATTCATGCATTTGTGACATTTCAGGAAGAAACGGCTCGTACGGCAATGCGAACAATGTTTAAGATTCCGGAATGGCTTTGGTTTCTGACGGGGGAAAGTAAACGGATTCGTGCGGGGAATGAAATTCGAGATGTATTGTCAGATATTATTCGTCCCCGTTTTGAGGCCTCCAGAAATGGCAATATAGGGGATGAAAAAGATATTCTTGCTTCTTTATTGCTAGCCGTGGATGCGCAAAGCGGTGAAAAATTTTCATTTGAAGAGATTTTGGATCAGGTTGCCATGCTTTTTCTCGCGGGGCACGAAACGTCAGCCAGCGCTTTGACCTGGGCGGTTTATTTGCTGGCACTCTATCCGGAATCTCAGGAGAAAGCCTATGCTGAGGTTAAGGAAAGGATCGGTTCCGGTGAGTTCGATGCACTTAGTGTAAAACAGTTTGAATACATCACGAATATTTTTAAAGAGACGCTTAGGCTTTATCCGCCGGTTGGATTTTTTGCCCGTGAAAATGTTCAGAAGACGACAATGCGCGAGAAAACCATTGAAAAAGGCTCCTCTGTTGTCGTCGCGCCATGGTTGATTCACCGTCATCATGAGTTTTGGGAAAATCCGAACGGTTTTGACCCCGATCGTTTCGATGATCCGAAAACGATTCAGAAAGACACCTATTTGCCGTTTGGGATGGGACCCAGAATCTGTATCGGAGCATCATTCGCTATGCAAGAGGCGGTACTCATTCTCGCATCAATCGTTCGTGAATTCAAAATTGAACTTGAAGAAGGATTTGTTCCGGATGTGGTCGGACGGTTAACGGTACGTTCAGCCAACGGTATGCGGGTTCGTTTTACAAAACGGAAGGTTTAATGAAAGAGCGTATCGCCGGTTTTATACTGATGTGTGCGGTTGTACCATTGGCAATATTAGGGTATTTGATCATTTGTTACGCCGGGTTTATAGGCAAAGCAGAAAGAGGCCGGGCCGGAGTACGCGCATTGGACCATTTCGTTAATGCAACGGTTTTCAATGGATACGCGTGGGAATCGGTCTCATCGCATGCATGGCGTGAACGCCATGATAAATGGTGGGCTAGATGGGTGATCAAAATTACGGATTCCTTTCAAAAAGGGCATTGTATGCGTGCCAATAAACGTGAACAGCCTATTGTCGACTTGATGTTGCATAAAGGGCTACATCATCAAACCATCGGTAAGAAGAAAGTATAAATTAATGGTTCATCAAGGTATAGAGTCGTTTTCAGGCCGTAATGTATTATTTCTTCAAGGGCCTGTCGGACCATTTTTTAAGCGGTTTGCACGAGACTTGGAAACGGCCGGAGCTACCGTTTTTAAAATAAATTTCAATGGTGGCGATAAATATTTCTTTTCATCCATCAATACATTTGATTATCAGGGTGGTATATTGGAATGGCCCGATTTTTTAGAAGACTTTATTGAAAGCAATCGGATCGAGGCCATTGTATTTTTTGGTGATTGTCGAGAATATCACCGTATCGCGCACATGATTGCCGAACGGAAAAAATTGGAGATCGGGGTTTTTGAAGAAGGATACGTACGGCCCGATTACGTAACGTTTGAAGAATTTGGGGTTAACGGCCATTCTCTTCTGTCAAAGCAAAGAGATTTTTATGAGCAATTGGATACGGCTGAATACAATGCGCATGATGCGTTAAATGTGGGCAATACGTTTTGGTATGCCGCATGGTGGGCGTTTTTATATTATTGGTTTAGTTTTGTCTACGCTTCTAAATTTCGAAAGTACCATCATCACCGTCCACTGCAATTGATAGAAATTATCTATTGGATCCGTTCAATATGGAGAAAATGGTGGTATAAATACTTGGAATCCGATCTTGATCGTGCTACGATACTTGCAATGTCGAAAGGTTATTATCTTGTTCCCTTGCAGATTTCAACCGATGCACAAGTACGGGAGCACTCGGATTTTAGTTCCGTTGAAAATTTCATCGAAAAAGTAATCAGTTCGTTTTCGGCATTTGCTCCAACAGAAACTATTCTGCTTATTAAACATCATCCGCTGGATCGGGGATATCACGATTACAAAGCGTTGATCCATCGGCTCGCCGTACATTACAATGTTGTTGATAGGATTCGTTATATACACGATCAGCATCTCCCCACATTGTTGGAAAATGCACGGGGGGTAGTTGTCATTAATTCGACGGTCGGACTCTCTGCTATTCACCATAATACGCCGATTAAGGCATGCGGGAATGCGATATACGATTTTGAAGGATTAACGTATCAAGGGACATTGGAAAATTTTTGGTCGGAATGTAATCGCTTTCATATTGACCGGAATTTGTATGAACGGTTTCGGGGTTACGTTATTGTACATAAACAGATAAATGGGAGTTTTTATAAAAAAATCCCTGAATCATCGATGCATTCGGGAATTATTTGGTCTAAGTAGTAACATTGCAAAACCTTTGCAATACATAATATCACGGGGGCTAATCGAAAGATGGACAGTAGCGTTCAAACAGGTATGTTACCCATTCAGATACTATGCAAGAATAGGGTATAATGAGTCAGTAACAAAGCCATTAAACAGTAGCAGGATATTAAAACGATGAAAAGTTCGATAGTCAATTCGATTAAATCTCTTCCCCCTTTGCCAAAAACCGTATTGGACATGCAACGGGTTTGTAACGATCCGAATGCGTCGATTCAGGATTTGGTCAAAGTAATTGAAAACGACCCGATGATCGTGGCGAATCTCCTAAAAGCCGCCAATTCTCCCCTTTATAGTTTCCGCCGGGAAATTACCAGTGTCAATCAGGCGGTATCCCTGTTTGGAATGAGTATGACGCGGTCGATCGGATTGGGGAATTCGGTCCGAAAACTGTTGAATGTCGATATGGAACCGTATGGTATTACGTCGGATCGATTCGCCGATATTTCGTCCATGCAAGCGATTTTAATGAGTAAATGGTACGGAAAAATCGACCGTGTCAAAGCCGAAAAACTTTTTCTGGCTTCATTTTTGCAAGAGACGGGGAAAATCATCATTGCCAGCGATATCATTCAAGAAGATATGACGACAAACTTCAAATCGGATATTCAGACGTCGGTGAATATCGCGAATGTGGAACGTTCATACGTCGACGTAACGACGTCAGCGGTGACGGCGGCTATCTTTTCCCATTGGAATTTTGACAAAGAGTTTGTCGATATGATCGAATTTTCCGATATGCCGGAAAAAGCTCCCGACGAAGTCAAAGAGTATTCCATGGCATTGAACATTGTTAAGACGGTCGTTCCGGTGAACGGGCCGTTTGGGGAACATGCTGTTTCTTTCGGTTTGAAAAAGGCTGAAGGTGCGGGTTACGACGTTGCTAAATTCAAAGAAGCGATCGACTCGGTTTTAGAAAAAATCAAAAACTGACCGAAGCGGATCAATGTCTCAGAAAACCGTTACGATCATTGATACGTTCGGATTTTTTTTCCGTTCGTTTTACGCTCTTCCCCCTTTGACGAACCGACAAGGTTTCCCGACCGGTCTCTTGACCGGATTTATCAACTTCATCTCTTCGCTTCATAAAGATCATAGCAGTGATTATCTGATTTTTGCTTTGGACGCACCGGGCGCGAGTTTTCGCGCCGAAATCGATCCTCTCTATAAAGCCAATCGCGCCCCGGCACCCGAAGAGTTAAAAAAACAGCTTCCCATCGCCATTGAGTGGATTGAAAAAATGGGATACAAGTCTTTGATGAAAAGTGGGTACGAAGCAGATGACATGATCGCTTCCGTTGTTCGTCACGCGCGCGAAAAGGGATACCTGGTACGGATTGTTTCGCATGACAAAGACCTCTACCAACTGATCGAGGACGATGTGGTCGTTCTGGTGGATGCTATCACCAAAAAAGTGATGAATGAACGCCATTGCGACGAGAAATACGGCGTTCATCCCCGACAGTTTACCGACTATCAAGCTTTGATCGGAGATAGCGCCGATAACGTACCCGGGGTGAAGGGGATCGGGAAGGTGACGGCACAAAAGCTGCTCTCTTCTTTCGAAACCCTTGATAGTGTTTATGAACGCCTTGAAGAGGTCTCTCCGGTACGAATACGGACATTGCTGGAGAGCGGGAGGGCGGATGCATTCCGTTCACGCCAGTTGGTCAGTTTACGCGGCGATGTGTTTGAGAGCCTGGATTTTGAAGCGTTCACAATGCATTTCGACAACCCGTTTCTTCCGATATACGACGATTTGGTCCATTACGAAATGAATGCCGTATTGCGTTCATTGAAGGCCAAGGCGCTGTTTGAAGAGTCGCAAACCGCGAACGAGGTTCCAAAGTCCTTCCAAACCGAAGAACTAAAAAAACCGGTAGGTGCAAGTGAGAAGGGATGCGCGGTGTTACTCGATAGCGACGAGAAACTTCATGCCGTTATTCAGACGTTGATGCCGGATGCCGTCGTGGCGTTTGATACCGAGACGACGGGACTGGACCCGCGAAAAGACCATTTGGTGGGATTTAGTTTCAGCACGGACGGTCAAAGCGGCTACTACGTGCCGATGGCACACAGTTATCTCGGCGTAGGGGCGCAGGTGAGTTTGTCTGCGGCCAAAGAGGCGATGAAAACGATTTTCACCCATAAAGTGATAGGCCATAATATTAAATTCGATCTCCATTTCGTGACCCGTTTTTTGGAAACGGCGAGGTTGCCGATTCACGCCGATACGATGGTGATGGCATGGTTGCTTGATTCGTCCCGGTCTTTGGCGATGGATAATCTTTCCGAAACGCTTTTGCATCATGAGATGATCCATTTTAAAGACACCGTCAAAAAAGGGGAGAATTTTACGTCGGTCGAAATTGAATCGGCCTGCCGGTATGCGGGAGAAGATGCGTATATTACCTACCGTCTTTATGAAGTCCTGCGAGACCAGCTCCTTCAAAAAGGGGGTAACGAAGCGTTGGAAGAGGCTTCAAACGTCGAGTTCCCTTTTTTACTGACGCTTTTGGATATGGAAAAGGCCGGAATTCGGGTAGAGATTTCGGTTCTGGAATCGTTTAAAAAAGAAGTTTCCGCCGAATTGGCCGGATTGACCGGAAGGATCCACGAATTGTGCGGCAGCGTGTTCAATCTGAACTCGACCAAGCAGCTAGGAACCGTTTTGTTTGAAACGCTGGGATTGCCCAGCGGCAAAAAAACGAAAACCGGTTACAGTACGGATGAACAGGTGCTGGAAGGGCTGCGTGATGCCCATCCGGTGGTACCGTTATTGTTGCAGTACCGCGAATATCATAAGCTTTATTCGACCTACATTGAACCGTTGATAGGATTGGCGCAAGAAGATAGTGATTCCCGCATCTATACGTCGTTTATCCAGACGGGGACGGCGACGGGGCGACTTAGCTCCAAAAATCCGAATCTTCAGAATATTCCGGTCAAGACCGCACTGGGGCAGCGAATTCGCGAAGCGTTTGTCGCTCCGGCCGGGAAATTGTTGATCGGGATCGACTATTCACAAATCGAGCTTCGGCTACTCGCCCATTTCAGCGGAGACGACGTCTTGGTCGATGCCTTCAATCGCGATGCCGATATCCATATGCAAACGGCGATAGCGTTGTTCGGTACGGAAGAAGCGGCGCGAACGCGTCATATCGCCAAGACCGTCAATTTCGGATTGCTTTATGGGATGGGGCAAAAGAAACTCTCCGATACCCTCGGCATCCCCTCCAAAGAGGCCAAGTCGATCATTGAGCGTTATTTTGAAACCTTTCCGAGCGTGAAAGGGTATTTCGCCGGTGTCGTCGAACAGGCTAAGGCCCTCGGGTACGTTGAAACGCTGCTGGGACGGCGCCGATATTTCGATTTTGCCAACGCGACGGCGATGCTCAAAGCCGCGTATGAACGCGAATCGGTCAATACCGTATTTCAGGGATCGGCCGCCGATTTGATCAAACTCTCGATGATCAAAATCGACGATCTGATTCGGGAAGAGGGGTTGAACGGGCGGATGCTTTTGCAGATTCACGATGAATTGATTTTCGAGGTGGATGAAGCGTATGCGGCAGAGTATGCGAATCGTTTTGTCCGGATTATGGAGGAGATTTTTCCTCTGAGGATTCCGTTAAAGACGTCGATGCGGATCGGAACGCATTGGGGTGAGTTGAAATAAGGAGTGTAACCGTCAAATGGTCGATAAAATTTTAGCCAATCTGCAGCGTTCCAATTGTGCCACCGACGAAACCTTTTTACAGGCGGTAAGCGAAGTGCTCTCTTCGCTCAAGCCCATCGTCGACAATGACCCGCGTTACGATCGGTATGCCATTTTGGAACGACTGGTGACGCCGGACCGAATCATTCAATTCAAGGTTCAGTGGGTAGACGACAACAACCGGGTACAGATCAATAACGGCTATCGGATTCAGTTCAACAACTCTCTGGGACCCTATAAGGGGGGGCTCCGTTTCCATCCCAGCGTGACGACGGGGATATTGAAATTTCTGGCGTTTGAACAGATTTTTAAGAATTCGTTGACCGGTTTGCCGATTGGGGGAGCAAAGGGCGGAAGTGATTTCGACCCGAAGGGAAAAAGCGATTTTGAAATCATGAAGTTCTGCCGCGCCTACATGCGGGAGCTTCATCAGTATATCGGGGCACGTTTGGATGTTCCGGCCGGAGATATCGGAGTGGGAAGCCGTGAAATCGGGTATCTGTACGGAGAATACAAGCGGATTACCCGAAATTACGATGGGGTACTGAGCGGTAAACCCTATACGTTCGGCGGATCGCTTCTGCGCCCGCAGGCGACGGGATACGGCGTCGTCTATTTCGCCAGAGAAATGCTCAAAGAAGAGTTGCAAGAGACACTAGAAGGGCAGGTATGCAGCGTCAGCGGAGCCGGAAATGTTGCCATCCATACGATTGAAAAACTTCAGCACCTCGGTGCCAAAGTGATCACCTGCAGCGACAGCGACGGGACGATTTACGATCCTGAAGGGATTGATCTGAATGTGCTCAAAGAGATTAAAGGGGATGAACGTAGAGGATCGCTCAGTTCGTATCGGGAACGGAGAAAATCGGCCGTCTATACCCCTAGAGAAGAGTATCCCGAAAACGGACATACGGTATGGACGTATCCGTGTTTTGCGGCATTTCCCTGCGCGACGCAAAACGAATTGACGGAAGTCGATGCTCTGAAACTCATCGAATCGGGATGCGTTGCCGTGATCGAAGGGGCCAATATGCCGACAACTCCCAAAGCGATCGATTTGCTGCTTGAAAACGATGTGCTGTTTAGTCCCGGGAAGGCATCGAATGCCGGAGGTGTAGCCGTCAGTGAATTCGAAATGAGTCAGAACGCGTCGATGGAAAAATGGGATTTCGACAAAGTAGACCGAAAACTCAACGAAATCATGCGGCAGATTTATAAACGGGTCGCTTTGACGGCCAAAGAAAACGGTTGTGAGCGAAATTTTGTCGACGGAGCCAACATCGCCGCTTTTAAACGGGTGGCGGAAGCGATGATCCTCGAAGGGGTCTAAACGGCGGATAGGATGCGCAAACGTTTACCATAGTGTGATTACAATTGCACCAATATTACAATAGACAGGTACCCAATGAATAAATTAATAAGCCTTATAGGTTCTATGAAAACGATGGCTGTTTTGATGCTCGTATTTGCCGTTTCGATCGGGTATGCCACGTTTATCGAAAACGATTTCGGTACGATGAGTGCCAAGGCCGACATCTATAACGCACGATGGTTTGAGATTTTGCTGGCACTGCTGGCATTGAATCTAATCATCAACATCGTCCGTTTTAAGATGGCTCGTAAAACCAAAGCGTTCATCTTTGTGTTTCACATCGCCTTTTTAATCATTTTGGCCGGTGCGACGGTCACCCGATACGTCGGATACGAGGGGACGATGCATATTCGTGAAGGCCAAAGCAGCGACGTGATCCTCAGCAGCGAGCCGTATGTGACTTTTAGCGTCCATAAAGAGGGAAAAGAGTTTTTGTTTCGTGAGCCGCTGTTTCTTTCGAAACGTTCTTCGAACGTTTTTGAACGGGATCTGGACGCAGGCGGGGAACGTATCCATGTCAAACTTGACGATTATATGGGTGACGCACGTTGGGAAGCGGTTGCCGATCCAAAAGGGGAACCGCTGTTCAATCTGATGGTTACCGGACCCGACGGAGCGCAGCAGGTGACGTTGCAGCGGGGAGAATCGGTGGAAGCCAACGATTTGGTACTCGATTTTGAATCGGGAAAAACGTTTACGAAACCGGTTGTTTCGTTGAGCGTTTCGAAAGATCAGCCGTTTATGCAAACACCTCTCTCCTTGGCTACGTTGAGTATGGATACGCAAAAAAGCGATTCCCTCGACGTCGGCAAGCATGAAATGCGGAACCGTACCTTGTTTCAAAGCGCCCAAAGCGGCTTTGTCATGCGGGAATTCCTGCCAAAAGCGAGCATGAAACTCGTCTCGAAACCGGCCAAAGGGCCGATGATGCAAGGAGACGACGCTCTGACGTTTGCCTTGACGGGCAAAGCAGGCAAGAGCGATATTACGGTATTGGGAAGTCCGGGGAGTCTTGGGGAAGTTAAGACGGTTCGATTGGGAGAGATCAGCGTGGACGTATCGTACGGTTCGATCGAACGAAAATTGCCGTTTGCCCTTGCTTTGAAAGATTTTGAACTGGAGCGTTATCCGGGATCGATGTCTCCGTCGTCGTATGCCAGTGAAGTGAGTGTTTTGGACCCATCACTCGGACATGAAATGCCGTTTCGAATCTATATGAATCATATTCTCGATTACAAGGGGTACCGTTTCTTCCAGTCCTCATTTGACCAGGACGAATTAGGTACGGTTTTATCCGTCAATCACGACCCGGGAACTTTGATTACGTACGTAGGGTATCTATTACTGGCAATCGGGATGTTCGGATCATTGATCGTACGGACGGGACGTTTTCACGCTCTGGGCGAAAAACTTAAATCGTTCGATGCCAAAAAAGCGGCGATTCCGATGATCGCGTTGGCATTGCTGTTCGTCGGTACGGATCGTGCCTCTGCGGCTGAGGGGGAAAACCCCGTCATTAAGACAGCCAAGAGTTTTGACAAAGAACACGCTGAAAAATTCGGCCGTTTGATCGTGCAAGACAGCGGCGGTCGTATGAAACCGATGGATACGCTGACCCATGAGATTTTGGCCAAACTCTATCGGAACGATTCGATTCTTGGATTAAACTCCAATCAGGTTGTGTTGGGGATGATGCTCCGGCCCGATGCGTGGCGCGAAATCGCCGTAATCCGCACGGGGGACAAAGAGGTCAATAAACTGATCGGCATCCCCGAAACGGCGAAAACGGCTGCCTTTTCGCAGTTCTTCGAATTCCCGGACGAAGTTTCCGGATATAAACTGGCCAAACTGGTAGACGAAGCCAACCGTAAAGCACCCGGCAAGCGGGACAAACTGGACAAAGCTCTATTGCAGGTTGACGAACGGGTTAACGTAGCGTATATGGTATTTTCGGGTGAACTGGTCCGTATGTGGCCGCGCCCGAACGATAAAAACCATAAGTGGGACGCTACCATCGAAGCGATGCAAAAACTCCCTCCCAAAGAGGCGGAAATGGTTCGTTTGATGGCGGTCAGTTATTTCGCCGGGATCGACGAAGGGCTTAAAAGCGGAAACTGGACCAAAGCGGATGAAGGGCTGGCACGGATCGCCAAATATCAGCGCTTTGTCGGTGCAAGCGTCTATCCGAGCGAATCAAAAATCAAAATCGAAATTTTTTACAATAAAACCAATATTTTCGAGCAGCTTTGGCCTTTGTATTTCGTCGTCGGATTTCTATTGCTGATTTTGACATTTGTCAAAATTCTCAAACCGCAGTTTGCGTTGGACCGCTTTGCCAAAATCAGTCTGGCTTTACTGGTCCTCTTTTTCGTAGCCCATACGGTTGGATTGGGGATGCGCTGGTACATTGCGGGGCATGCTCCGTGGTCGAACGGATACGAATCGATGATCTATATCGGATGGGCCAGTGTGTTGGCAGGTTTCATCTTTGCCAAAAAATCGCCGATGACTCTGGCGGCGACGTCGATTATGACCGGTCTTATCCTCTTTGTCGCTCACCTGAACTGGATGGACCCGCAGGTGACGACGCTGGTTCCGGTTCTTCAGTCGTACTGGCTCAGTATCCACGTTTCGATGATTACCGCCAGCTACGGATTCCTTGGGCTTGGAGCGTTGTTGGGGATGATTACGCTGGTACTGTTTATCGCGAAAAAATCACACAATGAAGCCCGTTTGAATCTGTCGATTCGTGAGCTCAATGCGATTAACGAAATGAGTATTCTCGTAGGACTCGTCCTTTTGACCATCGGAAACTTTTTAGGCGGCGTATGGGCGAATGAGAGCTGGGGACGCTATTGGGGCTGGGACCCTAAAGAGACGTGGGCACTTGTGACGATCCTCGTGTACGCGGTGGTCGTTCACGTACGGATGATCAAAGGGGCGCATAGTGAATACGTCTACAGCGTCATTTCTCTGTTGGCGTTTACCTCGGTGTTGATGACCTATTTCGGCGTCAACTATTATCTCGCCGGAATGCACTCGTATGCGAAGGGGGATCCCGTTCCGGTGCCGGAATTCGTACCGTGGACCTATGCGGTCGTCTTCAGCGTAATCGCCTTGGCGTATCCGAAACGCTCGGTCCGCACGTCCGATGACTGAAGCGCTGAAAGAACTCTTTAAAGCGTATAAAAATCTCCCGACGGGGGTACTCGTATTCAAAGACGATACCCTTTTTTTCGTCAATGAACATCTGCGTTCCGTTCTCTTACTCTCGAATCTACCGGACCATCAAATCGTCGAGATCATCGGGGAGATGCTGGGACTCCCTTCTCCCGATGCGCAGACACTTCGGACTTTTTTACTCGAAAATCCTTTCTTCTACTACCGCGATCGCATTATCCAAATTGTAGCCAACAGTATCGAGGGGATGGACATTTTTGTTCTGACACGTTTATCCGATGCGACCATCGCTTCGATCGATGCAACCCGTGAATTACGCGAGTTGAAAAAAACGCAAGAGTCCGAAAGCGGGGCCGAAGCCTCTGACGGTTACGGTGCCTTGTTGAAGAGAATATTGGGCAACTGGGGAGATACCGTTTACCCATCGATTGTATTGTATAAGGGGATACCGATCAAAGGGGAATGCTCTATTGTGGAGGTCCGTGAAGAAGAGATCTCCATACGCGTCGAGAATAAACAGCTTGCAGCCGCTGAAATCGGAATCCAATGGTTGATCGGCCGACGGCGTGACGCGATGCTCTCAGGCGTTGTCAGCCGTTACGACTTACGCCGCAACGAGATTGGACTTCGCAATCTTGAAGAGGTTTCCTGCGGATTTCACATGCGCAGCGTCATCCGATACGATGCCGGAGAAAATGACCGTTGTCTGATTTCGCTGAGGGGACGAAAATACTCTTTCAATCTGCGTGACGTATCGGAAAAAGGGATTTCGATCGCTTGTGACGATCCTCAGGCGCTGACATCGTTTTCGCCGGACCGTACGTATGAGGCGGTATTGGTGTTGGGGGAGAAAAAAATTGAAATTCGGGCCGTCTGGATTTATACAATGGCTCTGAAAGGATCGATGATGAAAGTAGCGTTTACCATCGGTTACAATCTTCATAACGGGGCATTGATACGTGAATGGCTTACGACGGCTCAGTTGGAGCGAATCCACGAGATACGCGGATTCGTCCAAATGCTCTCGACTACTTGAACCACCCTTTGACTTTTTCGAAGGCCGATTCGAAGAGACTCTCATGCGGTTTGGATTCGATGCCGAAACTCTCCTGGAGTTTGTGCAGAAGCTCTTCTTGCTCCGAATTGAGACGATTGGGATAGGTGAGTTTGATCTGGGCGATCAAATCCCCTTTGCCCCGGCCGTGTACGTCGCTGATACCCTCATTGCGGAAACGGTATTGCTGTTTGTCTTTGGTCCCGGTTTCAAGGTCGAGTTTGAGTTCTCCGGTCAGGGACGGAATCGTAATCGTCTCGCCCAGTACCGCCTGGGTAAAGAAAACCGGGACTTCGAGGTAAACGTCGTTGCCGTTACGGATGAAATGGGCGTCTTCCTCGACTTCGAACGTCACGTACAAATCGCCTCTTACGCCGCTTTTCCCCGTATTTCCGCGTCCCGACACCCGTAAACGATTGCCGCTGTCGATTCCCGCAGGAACTTTAACGGTTACTTTTTCCTGTTCTTCGGTATAGCTTTTTCCGTTACAGTCAGAACATTTCTCGCTTGCGGTTGTCCCTTCTCCGTGACATACCGGACAGGTTTGTGAAAACGTCATAAAACCTTGTCGGACATACACCTGACCTTTCCCGCCGCATTGGGAACAGTTGGTGACTTTGCCGTCTTTTGCACCGGTCCCCTTACATGTTTTACACGATGCTTTCGAGGTGAAGGTGATCTCTTTTTCACATCCGAAAACCGCTTCTTTGAAACTGATGCGCATTTCGACGCCCATGTCGAGCGGGAATTTGTCTCCCTGTCCGCGGGACTGGCGACGTCCGCCGCCGCCCCCGAAACCGTTGAACATCTCTTCGAAAATACTTCCGAGGTCCTCAAATCCGCCGAATCCGCCGCGAGAACCGCCCATACCGCCCTGAAGCCCCTCTTTGCCGTAGCGGTCGTAGATGGAACGCTGTTTTTCATCGCTGAGGACTTGATAGGCTTCGTTGCAGAGTTTGAATTTGTGTTCCGCTTCCGGATCATCGGGATTTCGGTCAGGATGGTAGAGTTTTGCCATTTTACGGTAGGCTTTTTTGATTTCGTCGCCGTTCGCACTGCGGCTAACCTCCAAAATTTCGTAATAGCTCAATTCTTCCACGCAGATACTCCGTTACATAATGTATATTTTTCGCGAATTATACCATACTATTTGGTCTGTTAGCTAAGTTTAGTCACAAAGACTAAAGTGTGTTTTGCTCCGTCTTTGCTACAATTACGCTCATGAAACGTTCACTCGATAAATTCAATCGCCTGATAGAGGCTCTTCAGTCGTTGCCGACCATCGGCCAGAAATCGGCGACCCGCCTTGCGTACCACATGGTCATGCACGATAGCTTCGGGGCCCTCAAACTGGCCCATGCCATCGAAAGCGCCATTACCAGTCTTAAAAAATGCCGTTCGTGCGGCGGTCTGAGTGAAGACGAGCTCTGTCCGATATGCAGCGACGAACACCGGAATCACGAATTGTTGTGCATTGTCGAAAACGCCAAAGATATTTTGATGTTTGAAGAAAATGCTCTGTTTGACGGGCGCTATTATGTCCTCGATTCGCTTGAGGTTTTAGATATCTCCCATTTGCGGGATGTGGTCAACAGTGGTATCAAGGAGGTGATTTTCGCCCTGACCCCTTCGATTGCCAATCAGGGGGTCATTTTATACATCGAGGATAAACTCTCCGGATTGGAGGTTCGGTTCACCCGCATCGCACAGGGGGTTCCGACCGGGGTGAGCCTCGAGAACGTCGACGTCCTCTCCCTCACGCGCGCTCTGGAAGACCGGGTCAGAATCTAACCGTTACATAAATTTTTTCGTTTTTTTCGTGGCTTGGGCGATAGCGGGATCGTCGGGCCAATAGTGTTTGGGATAACGCCCTTTGAGCTCTTTTTTGACGTCGTCGTATGATCCGCTCCAAAAACCGGGCAAATCACGCGTAATCTGGATCGGGCGGTGGGCCGGTGAAAGGAGATGAAGGCTCAGAGAAAGTTTCCCCTCCAGTACGCTCGGATGGGTCAAAACACCGAACATCTCCTGAATCCGTATCGAGAGAATCGGAGAGAGGGGGTCGGAATAGTCGATCGCAAGGGTGCTGCCCGTCGGTGCGGTGTAATGGCTTGGCAAGAGCCGCTCAAACTCCTGACGTGCTTCCCACGAGAAAGGGGCGAGAAGAAGGTTTTCCCAATCCAGCGCGGAACACTCCTCCAACGTACGCTCTTTTCCAAGATAAGGCAATAGCCAGGATTCTAGGGTATCCATGAGGGCTTCTTGGGAATAGGGTTCGGGACAAAGATCAAGACGATGGAAGTGGAGGGCTTCAAGGCGTTTTTGGACTCCTCGGACCGATTCGCTCCAGCCCAGTGCCTCGAAACCGTGAATGCGTATCCCTTCTAATAGCGCTTTGTGAACCTGCAACGGATCGGGTGCGCTCAAAGGGTGCGATGCAAGGACGATGCTGCCCAGCCGTTCGGTCTCTTTGGCATCCACTTTTCGCAGCTCCCGGTTCCATTCGACCGAACTCTCTTTTCCAAACCGCTCGGGATGATGATCGTGCAAGGTTTCCAGATCGACCGGCGCGCACAGACGTATCCGTGCACTGGTCGTATCGCCGTCGCTTTGGGCGATGACGATCCACCCTTCATTCGAGAGATCGTCGCGTGGATCAAGATAGGCCTCTTTTCCTCCGCTGGTCAGAAACTTCCCGTTACCGCGGGCTTTGGCGATCCGGTCGGGATAGGCAAAGGAGAGGAGTAAACCGCAGGACTCTTCGGAGGTATCGAACGACCATTTGGACTTAAAGCGCGAAGCGATCTCTTTGGCCGTTTGTGCTGCCGTCGACAGATTTGGCGGAATGTGTCCGCTTTGAAGGGCATTTTTGAGTATCCAGAACCGCTCGCGCAGGTCGGCATGACGTTCGTCATTTTGCAGAATATCGCGTTCGCTGACGAGCGCTGATAGGACGATGGCTTCGCTTTGCATCCCTTCATCATGTGCCCGCAGGATCATATGGGCCAGACGCGGATGCAGACGGGTTGTGAGCAGTGCACGTCCGTGCGGAGTGATCGCCGTATCAAAGGCGCCGAGTTCGCGGAGAAGTTCGTCGGCATGGAGTAGCGAGGAGGGTTTGGGAGGATCGATCCATCGCAGTTCATCGGCTTTGGCCCCCCAAGCGGCGAGTTCCAGCGCTAGAGGGGTCAGATCGGCGAGGAGAATTTCGGGATCTCTGTGCGGTGCGAGGGAGTGATGGGCCGGTTCGCTCCAGAGCCGGTAGGCTTTCCCCTCACTTGTCCGTCCGGCACGGCCGGATCGCTGGTCGGCCGAAGCGCGGGAGATTTTTTGGGTGACGAGGCGTTCCATACCGCTGGAGGGATCGAAACGCGATACTCTCTCCAACCCCGAGTCGATGACGATCCGCACCCCTTCAATCGTCAGGCTGGTTTCGGCGATGTTTGTGGCCAGGACGATTTTACGCTGCGATGCGGGAAGGATGGCACGATGCTGTTCCTCTTTGGTCAGATTTCCGTAGAGGGGCGTGATCAGAAATTCCCCGTCCGTCTCATGGAGCCGGGACTCGAGTTGACGTATTTCACGCTCTCCGGGAAGAAAAACAAGAATATCTCCTTCGTCGTTATGCACGGAGTTTAGAATCGTCCGATGGATCTCGCCGATCAGCGTTTTGCTGTCGATCGTCGGTGCGGAAGGGGATCGGTAGGTCAGTGTCACGGGATAGCTGCGCCCCTGACTGGTGATGATGGGGGGATTGTCCAACAGCGAGATCAGCCCCCGCGTGTCGAGAGTCGCCGACATTACCAGGATTTTCAAATCGTCCCGCAGCAGTTCCTGCGTCTGAAGGGCAAATGCCATGGAGAGATCGCTGTGGAGGTGGCGTTCATGGTATTCGTCAAAAATGATCAGACCGACCCCTTCCAGAGAAGGATCGTTTTGGAGATACCGCGTCAGAATCCCTTCGGTGATGACGAGAATTTTCGTATCGGGGGAAATCCGTTTATCCGAACGGACGTGGTAGCCGACTTGCATCCCGATCTCTTCGCCCAGGAGTTCGGCCATCCGGGCCGCAGCGGAGCGGGCGGCAAGGCGTCTGGGCTCGAGCATGAGAATCATGCGGTTTTCCATCCATGGCTCATTCATCAGTGCAAGGGGAACGGCCGTCGTCTTCCCGGCACCCGGAGGCGCTTGTAATAAGACTCTGGAGGAGGCCGCCATCGTTTCGGACAATTGCTCCAATACATCGCAAATCGGTAGGGGAGGGAGAGAGGGAACCATTTAATCCTTGACCAATCCTGAGGAGGAATAGACGTTGCGGGGATTCCACAATATCCAGCCGCAGCTTCCGAAGGCTTCGCTTGCGCGAATCTGGTCGCGAATCTCCCGCTCTCCGTAGATACGCCGGTCAAAAGCGTAATCCCGAAACGCCTGAAGCCACGGACGGTAAGCCATCGGTGACGTACCCGATTTTTTGAGCGCCCGATCCAGCGATTGTTTGACGATTTCGTAGTTGGCGGCGACGGGGAGGGGATAGCCCGGAATTCCCATGTGAAATCCGCTCGGATAGAGCATCGGCGAGAGATAATCGACGTAGGGGGAGAGGGCGTCGACGCGCTGGCCGATGTCGGTATCCCCGTCGTTCCAGCTCGTGTATCCGAAGATGTCGGCGGAGAGGAAAACGTTGTAGGGAAGCAGTCGAAGCCGCGCCTGTTCCAAAAAGCCGGCAATCGCCTTGACCCGTTCGGCTTCGTTATTCGGCACTGAAAAAGCGATCCCCTTGGCATCCGGAAAACGGATGTAATCGAATTGTATTTCATCGAATCCTGCGGCCGCGGCTTCCTGTGCGACGGTGAGGACGTAATTCCACGCTTCTTTGCGCGAGGCATCGACCCAGTATAAACCCTCTTTATCGCTGAAAAGGGTGCCGTCGCTGCGCCGTATTCCCCATTCTGGATGGGCCTGGATTAGCGGGGAATCTTTAAAAGTGACGATTCTGGCAATCGTGTATATCCCTTCGCGTTTCAGATCGGAAACAAACTGATGTATATCGCCGAAGACGATACTCTCTTGTGCGCCGATCTGTTTTGGAAGGGGGTTTTGGGTTGCAAAGGCGATC
Source organism: Sulfuricurvum sp. (assembly GCA_050178755.1). Taxonomy (GTDB): domain Bacteria; phylum Campylobacterota; class Campylobacteria; order Campylobacterales; family Sulfurimonadaceae; genus Sulfuricurvum. Next base: position 33,134 of record JBFXFU010000020.1, read on the forward strand.
TGACCGCGGTCCATTTTGACGTCGATCACGAGGGCGTTGATTTCGGTCGTTCGGATCAGCTCTTTGGCTTTTGACATAATTCCGCCGTGCGCCGCGCCGAAACTCGAGAGGTAGAGCGCTTTGGGGAGAAATCGCTCCAGATACATTTTTCCTCCGCCGGAATAAAATTTACGTTTGTATCCAAGCGCGCGGACCCCGATCCGTTCAGAGAGGGGGATGGCAAACGTCCCGTTGAGGTCGGTACGGTACTCTTTGCCGCCGGAGATGACAATGGCCCCTGCAATCGGTTTACTGGTTTGAGAGTCCAAAACGATGCCGCGCGTATTGTTGTTTCCCCAGCAGGCAATGAAGCTAATGAACAAGAAGGCCACGATACGCACGATGATTTCGCTCCCGAAATAAAATACGCAATCGTAGCAGAAAATCCGCCGTAAAACGGGGGGATAAGGAGTAAATGGGTATCATTTCGGCAGATTTATCTTTTCCCCTCGATTCGGGTCGGAAAAACTCAGGAGAATACCATGCCGTTTCATTCGCTCAATCCGCTGTTGCAAAACAACCTTCATACCCTGGGATATTCCGAACCGACGCCGATTCAGGTTAAAGCCATGCCGCTGATGATGCGTGGACGGGACGTACTCGGGGCTGCGCAAACCGGGACGGGGAAGACGGCGGCGTTCGCTTTGCCGATCCTGCACCGTCTTTTGGAAACGCAAAGGGAGGAGATTCCCAAGGTTCGGGCGCTCATCATCGTACCGACCCGTGAACTGGCCTCGCAAATGACCAAAGCGATCCGATCGTACGCGCTCGGAAGCGATTTACGGATACTAAACGTATTCGGAGGGGTCAACATTGTCAAACAGTCCGCGTCGCTGGAAAAGGGGGCGGACGTCATTATCGCTACTCCGGGACGTTTGATCGAGCTCAACAAACAAGGATTCATCCCTTTGTCCAAAGTGAGCTGGCTGGTACTCGATGAGGCCGACACCATTATGGATATGGGGTTTATCCGCGAAGTGGAGCAAATCATCGACCTTTTACCGCTTCAGCGTCAGACGGCGCTGTTCTCGGCAACGATGACGGGAAGCGTGAAGCGTCTGAGTGAGCGGATTTTGAAAAAACCGCAGCTTGTCGAGATCGAAAATCTTCGTCCGGCCGATGCGACGCTGCGCCAGATCGTCCATCCGGTCGTCAACGAGCGAAAGAGCGAACTGCTCTCGTATCTGATCGGGTCGAACAATTACCCGCAAGTCCTTGTATTTACCCGGAACAAAGCGACTGCCGATGAGGTCAGCCTGTATCTCAAAGAGAGCGGTCTGGAGTGTGCCACTATCCACGGAGACAAAAAACACGGTGCCCGTGACCGCGCACTTGCCGATTTTCGCAAGGGGGCGATGAGGATACTTGTCGCGACCGATATCGCCGCGCGCGGATTGGATATCGATGATCTCAATGTGGTCATCAACTACGATATACCGCACATCGCAACCGATTATATCCATCGCATCGGACGGACGGGCCGGGCCGGAAGAGAGGGGACGGCGATTACGCTTCTCTCTCCTTCCGAGTCGCTTTCGTGGAAAAAAATCGAGACTTTACTGGGGAAAAAGCCTGAACGGATCGCCGTCGAAGGGTTTGAACCTCCTGCCGTACTGGATGAGAAAAAGACCTACGGCAAAAGCATGAGTAAAGAGGGGGAGAAAAAAGGGCGTACCGCCGGAGCCTTCGGAAACAAAAAGAACAAAGCCCCCGTTCAGTCCAAATATGCGACCAAACGGGGACCGCGTGCCGTCCGTGAAGAGGAACCGAAAAAGAAAACCCCTTCCAAAGGACGCAGAAAATAACCTGCGCCCTCCCTACTTAGGCGTGTGTGGAAGTTGGATGAGCGGTATTGGTGGTTTGAGTAGCCGCAGCCGACTGAGTCTCGTGAGGGATGGATTCGGCCGGAGGAGCAGGGGGATGCGTCTCTTCTTTCATTTCATTTTTAAACGAACGGATCCCCTGTCCCAGACCTTTGGCCAATTCCGGGATTTTTTTGGAACCGAACAACAATACGACTACTCCGAAAATAAGAAGCAGTTCTGAACCGCTTGGCATTGCCATCGCATTTTCCTTTTTTAGTAAGTGATAAGGAACGATTATAGAACCCCTTGTGTGAAGTTTGTGTGAATATAGAATAAAACGATAAGGAAAACGATATGGAGATTACGATTCCCGGAAGTTCGACAGGAAAAATAAAGCATCTGGTGCTGGATTACAACGGAACGATTGCGTGTGGAGGGAAATTGATCGAAGGTGTCGCGGAACGCTTGATACGGCTCTCCGGGCAATTGTCGATCCATGTTCTGACCGCTGATACGTATGGCTCCGTTCATGCGCAATGTGCCGGACTTGGGGTGGAGGTCCACGTGATCGGAAAGGGTGAACAGGATAAAGCCAAACAGGCATTTGTCATATCCCTTGGATTGGGAGAATGCATTGCGATCGGTAACGGGCGTAACGACGTATTGATGCTAAAAGATTCGTTTCTCGGATTTGCTCTGATGCAGGAAGAGGGTTTGAGTGTTAAGACTATGGTCGTGGCCGATGTCGTTTTTAAAAGTATTCTTGACGCGTTGGACGCGATCATCGAACCGAATCGTTTGATAGCCACACTGAGAAATTAGAGTCGATTTTCTCTACAATCACGCATCGAAGCAGTTCTATCTCAAGAGAGTTTAGAACTTTAAATTATTCTTGACAAAAACTTCTAATATAATCTAGTATATCCGAAATGAATATTTTATATTATCAAAAAATAAGAGTCTGCCCATGAAAAATATCAAAAGTAAAATCGAACCCTCTGAACAAAGCTCCTTGTGAGGCTCTGTATTGAAAGCTAAATTTTTTGAGTGTTTCAAGGCTGAAACATTTGAATTCAAAGTTGGTTGATTTAGTAATTTTTCTTGTTTTTATCCTCATTTTGGGTTGATTTTTCCATTTCAGGTACCTTTTTGCATCAGATTTGGCATTCTTCGCAGGTTATAGGCTGCGGCGATCAGATAATGATGCTGGGTATTTTTATGAAGTCCGATATATTTTGATTCGGTA
>JBFXFU010000021.1:0-34011 GCA_050178755.1 Sulfuricurvum sp.
AACAGCAGCGGTACAAACTCCTCCAAATCAAACTCAATCTTCATCCCTTTTAAATCCATCATCGCTATGATCCTTTCTTCTCATCATAGTCGATTCCGAATTTACAGAAATTATTTTACGCTACCTGCATTGGTTATTAAAGCTGCATAATTATTAATATAAATTTTATGCGTATATGGATCAAAATCAAACTCGATATTGTCAAATATAGTTTGTGGTGGATATATTGATGATTTATAAAAGTCAATATTTTTTTTTGATCTCTGGTTGCAGAATAAACATGATGGAATTAAATTCGAAAGCGTGACAGCTAAAAATGGATATCGAGATTTTGGATAAAAATGGTCTAAATCAGGTGTAATATTTCGAGAACCATCTTGTGATTCTATGACTCCGATATAGCTTCTATGGCAATATGGACAGACAAACAAATTACTTGATTGAATTAATTTTTTTCCATGTACACTTCTCATATTTTCATACATATTTGAGTATTTATCAATCAGAAATTTTTTTATGCATTTAACTTGCTCGTCAATATTAGTTGAGCTATAGTTACAAACGACATTTTCAGGAGTTGTAATAAATATATCCCTAGCATTAGCACCATATTGAGCAGTTAAATAACGAAAGAAAGTTTCAATCATTACTCCATTATTAGTTTGTTCAGAAAATAAAGTATTTGATTTGATTTTTCCATTGTTTTCAAATGGTAAATTAAGTAAAAAGTTTTTAGTTGTTTCCGTAATATTGGTATATGTAGTTTCTTTTAATTTTTCATTTGTATCATAGATATTTTTATCAAAATACTTAATTAAGGTGTCTTTGTAGTCTTGATTAATGTTAATCATATAGACTCTTCATTTAAATATAAATACATCTTATTGAGATGCTGTCTCACGACTTCTTCACCAATATTGTCAATAATTTTTCTTGCTTCAGAAAAAAATGTTTCATTTCGATAATTTGCAAAATACTTGTTTCTTACTATTCTGTCATATTGAGTAATTAATTCAGGTGCTTTGCCAGCTAAAAATTTTTCTGTATTTTCAATTAACTCTTTGTTTTCATTATCTCTATTTTTTGTATCAATGTACATCAAATCTAAAAAGTCTCTCAACATAAAAAAGTTTGATTCTCTTTTTGCCTTTTCTAATACAAAAAGAAAATATAAAAACTCTGATAAATCTTTGATAATCGATTCGCTGAAAGCTCCGATCGTATTACTTACATAGAAATCATCTTTGAAAATATCAAAAATATTGCCGCCAAATGTTTTTGTTTCTTTGCCAGTTTCACCCAGATAAATAATATTTTGATCATATATGTCACTTACTACAAAAGGTGAATGTGTTGCAATGACAAATTGAAGATTAATTTGGAATTCACCATAATTGAAAAAATCATTTAAACGTTTGATGAACATTCTTTGCCATTCTGGATGTAAATGTAATTCTACTTCGTCAATAAGTATCAAATATGTTTTATTTGTGACATCGTTATACGTTTCATCTTGTTTCTGTATTTCATATATTTCATTTATCCTCCCAACAATATTCGCAAAATATGACAGTAGTGTTCTTTCGCCGGAACTTAGTTTGAAAAAATCAATTTTATTTTCATTGTCTTTTTTTCTAAGATTAATGCTAAAGTCAATTACATCCATGATACTAAGAGATTTTAAGAGTTTTAATAAATCATATATTTGTTGTTCTTTTATTATTTTCTCTAATTTGGAAGGATCTTTTAACTCCTCTAATCTTAAATATTTGTCTCTATTTAATACAAGATTTTTTATCATGGCATAGTTCACATATTCAAAAATCATATTGTTCTCTATAAACGATTCTAAATCATCTAAAGCGTTTTGAATAACTTCAAGAATATCTTTGTTTTTGTTATCATCATTTTGCAATATTGCAAGGTGAAGAAAAACCATAAAATCATTAGGTTCATTAAGTTTTAAATTTTTTAATAAAATCATATTTAGGAATTCAGCATCGAGTTTGCTTACTAAAAACATTTGATAACGGTTGTTTATCATATCAATAATCTGACTATATTTATTTTCATCTATACCAAATAGCTCTAATTGCATATTTTTTTCAATAAATTCAGTGTATTTTGGGAACTTTATATTTGTATAAACATATGAGGAATTGGTATTGAAAAATATATTTTCAAAAAAATAGCCAAACTGATTTATTAAATTTTTGCTATTTTCATTAAAAAACAAATTAAGCAGGTTAATAATGGTCATATACTCGTATTTTACATCGTTAGTTTCAACTTGATTAATACCAATGTATTTAAATCGTTTGACGTAATGTTCTCTCATCTCAGGAGAAGAAGATAGCCTTTGTTTCAAAAGAGAATATATTCTGTCAAACGGCGAAAGACTATGAAAAATAAGATTCATTTGAAAAGGCAAGACGGAAAATTTATCGTTTCTAAGATTATATTTAGTATTTTTATCTTCTTCTCTTTTATTTTGAGTATAAGTATTTTTATATATATCTTTACTTGTACCATCTAAGTTTATTTGCCATGCATGTGCATTGTTAATATAACTTTCTATAAAAAAATTATCTGTTGATTTGTCATAAAAAAGAAAATGAAGTTTATCTTTTAATAACTCCCCATCTAATCTCCAGAGTAATGAAGCAATAAGTAGCTCAAAAAAAGTAGTTTTACCTATCCCATTTTTGCCAACAATACATGTAATATTTGAAATAGAATTATTGAATGGATGATGATAGTCAGGATTATGTTTTAAGCGGATATTTCTAATATAGTTTACTGGATTGGGATTGAACTCTTCAATAATAAACTCATTGTCAAATTGATATCCGCCTTTCGGAATATGCTTGTAGTCATCTTCTAAAAATATATATAGTAATTTCAATCAATTTTCTCCATTTTAATATTCATTCCCACACCACCATTTCTTCCCTGCGTTCAATATAAAGACAATAGGAACTGAGGCAAAAATAGCTGATGTGTTTGAGTAGGGTAACGGCATAAGCTTCATCACTAATAACAAGACCACGTGTTTTGAGAAGTTGGATTTGATCGCTGAAAGAAAGATGAGGTTTATTGTAATGAGTCATAAGCACTTCCCCGTTTGCACATTGTGAAGAGGTGGGGGAAGTATGTTGAGAGAACTATCACAAAAATATACTTTGAGATTTATTACGTGTATCGTGAATGTTTCCATAACTATGCCTCTACAAGACATTACCACGCCCTAAACGGTTATCAAGATACTGTAATTATATATCAATTTGTGTTATTTGATTATTCTTTATGTGTAAGTATCCTTTGAAATCATTGATTTATTAGCATGACGTCGTATGACAGGGATTTAACCTAAGTGCAACCTTGCGATCGCATATCAGATTCAGGGTGATGGCATTTGTCAGTAATCAATCGATAAAATGCCTCACTTTTATTTTTGATCTTATGGCAGTTTGAAATGGAACATCATCACGGACACCATCACCACCATCACGGTGATCTAAGCGGTACAAAACTCTTCTTTAGCGTCGTTCTCAACATCATCATTACTTTGGCGCAGTTCATCGGAGGAATCTTCTCGGGATCGATGGCCCTGCTCAGTGATGCCGCCCACAATCTTAGCGACGTCATGAGCCTCGTGATCGCATACTACGCGCACCGTCTCTCCCATCGTCCCCATACGCCGTTTCAGACGTTCGGGTTCAAACGGGCCGAAATCGTTGCCGCGTTGTTCAATGCGTCGCTGTTGATAGCCGTATCGATCTATCTGATCGTCGAATCGTTTGAACGGTTGTTCCATCCACAGGAGATCGCGTCGAAGTGGGTGATGCTGCTGGCGTTGTTGGGAATCGTCGTCAACGGTCTTTCGGCGTGGCTGCTGCATCGCGATTCGGCGCACAGTTTGAACATGCGTTCGGCCTATTTGCATTTGCTCGGCGATTTGATGACCTCTTTTGCCGTCTTGGCCGGAGGATTGATGATTTACCGGTACGGATGGACGTGGATCGATCCGATGCTCTCCATCGCGATATCGTTGTATTTGATCCGTTCATCGATTGGGATCGTCCGCGAGAGTGCGGGGATGCTGATGCAGTTTCCGCCTGCCGATATCCCGCTCAGCCGGGTATTGGAGATCGCCGATGAATTCGATGCGATTGAGAGCCTGCATCATATCCATTTGTGGCAGCTCAACGAGCATTCGGTGTTTCTTGAATCGAGGATAAATTTCAAAAACGATTTATCGATCAGCGAATCGGGCGAAATCGCGGAGCGGTTGTCCCATCGGCTGCGCGAAATCGGAATCGCCCATACGACGTTTCAGTACGAATACGGACAAAACGGGAACGACAAAGTTCCCGAATCGTGCCTCGGTCATTAACGGTCCTGTAAAACGTCGTATCCGGTAGGAATCATCGGTTTGAAGCGGCTCGAATCGATGGGGCGATTCTGTACGGGAGAGAGAAAGCGGATCTGAACTTTGTTGTCGAATCCGTCGGTATAGCCGATGGAGGCGAGGAGATCGTTTTTCAGCAGGATCGAATACGACTGCCCCTTGACGGTTGCCGTGTAGTGTTCCTCATCGATCTTTTTGGCTTTTGAAACGATTTGGAGAAAATCGATGTCGTTATCGAGGCTGCGCAGGGTTGCCTGCTCGATGGCCGGTTCGAGGACGACGACGTTTTTATTGGTGATGTAGACGCTTTTCTGAACCGGTTTGTGATAGACCCATAGGGCGTTTTGCGGTTTGCTGGCCCACAATTCCCCTTCGTATCGGATGGTTTTTCCGCTGCTGTCAATAATGGTCTGATCAAACTTCGACGTAAACGAATTCATCTCTTTTGGACCCGCGAACAAGGAGACGGAAAGGATCAGAATGCCGGGTAAAAAACGCACATGTATTCCTTTTGTAATCAAATACGCCATTGTAGCGTATGCCCATTAACCAAAACAATAGATTTCGTATGTTAAAATCGGCGACTTTTTAAATCACTGCACATGCATGAAGGCTGTTAATGCTCCAATCACTTATCGGAAAAATTTTAGGAACCAAAAACGATCGCGAAGTTAAAAAATATCGCAAGCGGGTCGCTCAAATCAATGCACGCGAGTCCCATTTCTCTGCGATGAGCGATGATCAGCTCCAAAACACTTTTCTGGAACTCAAAGCATCGGTTCAATCAGGGCAAAAGAGCCTTGACGAAGTCCTCGTCGATTCGTTTGCCATTACCCGCGAAGCGGGAAAACGGGTTCTCGGAATGCGTCATTTCGACGTTCAGCTGATCGGGGGGATGGTTCTTCACGAAGGGCGGATCGCCGAGATGAAAACCGGTGAGGGGAAAACGCTGGTCGCGACCCTTCCGGTCATTTTGAACGCGATGAGCGGCAACGGGGTTCACGTTGTGACGGTCAACGATTACCTTGCCGAACGCGACGGGCGCCAGATGTCCGAACTGTACGGATTTTTGGGATATACGACGGGAATTTTGCTCGAAGGGGGATACAATCCGGCCAACAAGCGTGAGCAATACGCCTGCGACATCACCTACGGTACCAACAACGAATTCGGATTCGACTATCTGCGCGACAACATGACCTATTCAAAAGATCAGATGGTTCAGCGCTCCCATGAATTCGTCATCGTCGACGAAGTCGACTCGATTCTGATCGATGAAGCCCGTACGCCGCTCATCATTTCGGGCCCGACCAACCGTACGTTGGAAAACTACGTCCGTGCCGACGCCGTAGCCAAGGCGATGGCGAAAGACGAACATTTTACGATTGAAGAGAAAGACCGACTCGTCCTCATCACCGAGGAGGGGATTGCCCGCGCCGAAGAGCTTTTTGGGGTAGACAATCTCTATAGCATCGAAAATTCGGCTCTTTCCCACCACCTCGACCAGGCGTTGAAAGCCAACTATATTTTCCAGATCGACGTTGACTACGTCATTCGTGAAGGTCAGATCGTCATCGTCGACGAATTTACCGGACGCCTTTCCGAAGGACGCCGTTACTCTGAGGGGCTTCACCAGGCGCTGGAAGCCAAAGAAGGGGTCATGATCAAGGAAGAGACGCAAACGCTCGCCGACATTACGTACCAAAACTATTTCCGTATGTACAAAAAAATTGCGGGGATGACGGGTACGGCCCAGACCGAGGCAACCGAATTTGCCCAGATCTATAATCTTGACGTTATCTCGATTCCGACGAACGTGCTGGTCATCCGTCAGGATCTGAACGATCTGATCTACAAAACGGAAGCGGAAAAATTCGCTGCGGTCATCGCCAAGGTCAAAGAGCTTCATGCCAAAGGCCAGCCGGTTCTGATCGGAACGGCTTCCATCGAAAAATCCGAAAAGCTTCATCAGCTGATCAAATCGGAAAAAATCCCCCATACGGTTTTGAATGCGAAAAATCACCAGCAAGAAGGGGAGATTATCAAAAATGCCGGTGAAAAAGGGGCGGTCACCATCGCGACCAACATGGCCGGACGCGGGGTCGATATCAAAGTCAGCGAAGAGATCAAAGCTCTGGGCGGATTGTATATCATCGGTACGGAACGGCATGAAAACCGTCGTATCGACAATCAGCTGCGCGGGCGTTCGGGACGTCAGGGGGACCCTGGGGTAAGCCAGTTTTATCTGTCGCTCGAAGACAACCTGCTGCGTATTTTCGGATCGGACAAAATCAAAACGATCATGGAACGCCTCGGGGTTGAAGACGGTGAATACATCGAATCGGCCATGGTCACCCGTGCGGTTGAAAAAGCGCAGAAAAAAGTCGAAAACATGCATTTCGAAGGGCGTAAACACATCGTCGAATACGATGACGTCGCGAACGAACAGCGTAAAATCGTCTACCGTTTCCGTAATGAACTGCTCGATCCCAATTTCGCCATTGCCGAAAAAGTCGATACGATCCGGGAAGGGTACCTTGACCGTGTCCTCTCGCAGTGCGGTATTTTCGAAGGCGTTCCCCAAGAGGATATCGACCTTGAGCGTTTCGTACTGACGTTGCGCGAGGAGCTCAATGCCCAAATCGACGTGGCGCAGTTTCCGGAGGTCCAATACGACACGATCCGTACTCAGGCGCTGGCTCTGCTTAAAGAGCAGTACGATACGAAAATGGCGGTCGTCGACGCAAATCTTCGCAGCGAGATCGAACGCGAAATTTACCTCAAAACGCTCGATACCGCATGGCGCGAACATCTCTATCAGATGGACAGCATGAAAACGGGAATCCGTTTACGGGCCTATAACCAAAAAGACCCGTTGGTCGAATACAAAAAAGAGAGTTTCAACCTCTTCAGCGAGTTGGTCGAGACGATAAAAGTCGATACGATCAAAACTTTGCACATCATCCAGTTCCGTGTCGATACGGCCGAAGAAGAAGCTGCGGCCCTGGCACGCCAGATGGAACTTGAAAAACGCCAGGAAGCGTTGCAGATGAGTTTGAACCATCATGATGAGGACACGCACGAAAAAAAGATCGCCCGCAACGATGACTGTCCGTGCGGAAGCGGCCTCAAATACAAAAACTGCTGCGGCAAAAGCGGACCGAAAAAAGGGGTATTTGCCTCTTGAGTATCGTCTCTTACCTCGTCAAACGTTTCTTACGGTTTGACAAAGAGCAGCCTTTCATCTTCCTCTCCGCACTCCTTGCATTCTCCGGAATCGCGCTGGGAGTCATGGTGCTGATTATCGCCATGGCCCTTATGAACGGATTCGACAACGAGTTCAAGAAAAAACTCACCGTTATGAACTACCCGATTACCATTCAGGCCAAATTTTACGCCGCGGTCAACACCGATCTGGTCGATTCGCTGCGGAAACAGTTTCCCGATCTGGTATTCAGCCCGTATATCAGTGCGGCAATTCTGACGCGTAACGGCGATCAGATGGAGGGGGGGTATCTTTTCGGAGTCGATTTCGCTCAGGAAGCGAAAGCCAACCGTATCGTAGGAGAAGGGTTGAAAAATTCTATCCCCGGCACGTTTGACGTCATGGTCGGAAAATCGCTCAAAGAGGAGTTTCTCCTTTCGGATAACGCCAAACTCACCTACATTTTTACCCAGATGGAGCCGGGCGGTTTGGCTTTGACGCCGAAAATCAAACGCTTTCGCGTCGTCTCGACGTTCGATTCGGGATTGAGTGCGTATGACAAAGGTTTTTCGTATACCACGATCGAATCGATGCAGAGGATTTTAAACATTCCCGCCAATCTCTACGACGGTATCCACGTCTATTCGCCTAATCCGGAAGCCGACATCAAACGTCTCGCCGACGCCCTTCCCAACACGGTAGCTGTGCGCGGATGGTGGGAAGACAACGGGAACTTTTTTGCCGCTTTGAAAATGGAAAAAATGTCCCTCTTCATCGTATTGATGCTGATCATTCTAATCGCGGCCATCAATATCATCTCGTCGTTGTTGATGACGGTGATGAACCGCCGAAGCGAAATCGCATTGTTGATATCACTGGGCGCGTCGAAAGAAGAGGTCAAACGGGTTTTCCTTGTACTGGGAATCGTCATCGGTGTTTTGGGTATCGTAACGGGATCGCTTTTGGGCTTTTTAGGGATGTGGATTCTCGGAACGTTTGATATTATTTCACTGCCGGCAGACGTTTATCCCACCTCCACGCTGCCACTGGATTTGAGCGTTATAGACTTTTTTTCCATCATCATCGGTGCTTTCGCAATCGTCCTTCTCTCGTCGTGGTACCCGGCCAAAAAAGCTTCCGAAGTGGATGTACTGACCGTTCTGCGCAACGAATAGTTTTCTTTCAAGTGCAACTTTAAGGCAAAAAAAATAGCGCATTCATTACAATGAAAGCACTATCTTGTCCTGTGGTTGTATGAAGTGGTTGTAAAAATATGAAGTTTGGCTATCAAAATCGTTTCAATGTGAGTATTCTATTTCTCCTGTTCCTCTTGGCTCTATCCGGATGCGAGAAAAAAGGGGATACAACGCAAACCGTAGAAAAGGGTTCGCACCACTCCAAACCTTTTGAAGGCCAATCGATCGTTCTTATCGTTCCCACTCTCGAAGCTCGTTTGATTCGGGGACCGATTCTTGATGAAGTTGAATCTTTTGAACAAGAGACCGGTGGGAAAGTTCGGGTTGTCACACCCAGTTGGAACGAGACGATCGAGAAGATCGATCAATCACTTAAAGACCCGAATCTCAAATACGATATTTTCGTCGTTATTTCGATGTGGAATGGGACCTTGCTTGGAAACAATCACATTGAGCCGATCCCGGAAGAGATCAAAAAACAGATTGATTGGGACGACGTGTTGCCGATTTACCGGAATACTGTCCTTTCCTGGAACGGCAAAGCATATGGATTGCCGTATGATGGAGATTGTATTAATCTTTATTACCGTAAAGACATTTTTGACAAACCTGCGAATCAAGCCGCTTTTGCCAAACGCTATGGATATCCATTGGCTCCACCGAAAACATGGAAGGCTTTCAGAGACATTGCCGAATTTTTCAATGGCTGGGACTGGGACGGTGATGGCAAAATCGAATATGGAATGGCTGGACTACGGGTAAAAGATGATATTTCAATGCTGCAGTTTTTTGCTCAGGCGGGAGCTTATGCAAAATATCCTGAGGACAAAGCCTATTATTTTGATCCCGATACGATGAAGCCACGCATCAATGATCCGGCGTTTGTCCGGGCATTAAGTGATTATGTCGATTTCATGAAGTTCGGTCCTCCGGGGATGGCGAGCTTTGCCGGACACGATGTCCGTAACAGTTTTGCTTCCGGTGAAGTAGCCATGGCAATGGATTGGGCTGACATGGGGATTTTTGTAGCCAATTCTCCCGTTTCAACGATTAAAGACAAAATCGGCTATGCCCAGATCCCGGGATCTGACAGCGTCTATGACGCACATACCCATAAGTGGGAAAAGCGCCATAATGACGTTTCTTCCATCAGCGGTAACTGGATGTTTTTAGTCAACAAAGATTCCAAACACAAAGATCTGGCTTTTGCATTCGCAGCCCATATGACCTCCAAAGCGATGACGAAAAAACTTACAGCAACGAACGGCACGGCAGTTAACCCTTCGCGATACTCTCATTTCAATGATCCGGCTTCATGGGAACAGGCCGGTTTTTCGACTGCTTCGGCCAAAGCGTATCTGGATGAGATTACGATATCGCTCTCAAACCCAAATGTTGTGTACGATATTACAATCCCCGGTGCCGGAGAATATTATCAGGCGATTGACGAATATGCCTATAAAGCAGTTAAAGGAGAAATGACTCCGCAAGAAGCAATGGACCATGCTGCCGGTGCATGGGAGAAGATAACGGATGAACTAGGGCGTAAAAAACAGAGTTCATTTTATAAATCGTCTTTGAACTGAACATGCAGACCAGTTTAACACTCCGTCACATTGCCAACCTCACTTTTATCACCATTCTGGTTGGGTCGTTGGTTGTCGGTTTTTTGCTGAATACCTTGTTGAAAGACTATGAACAGATTATCGCCGATGAACAAATGAGCAAATCGGCATATGAAGCCTTGTTTGTGCTCAAATACGATACAGAACGGCTTTTGACGACTACGGATCTGGATAAGCAGAAGGTGACGATAGTCGATTCCGAACGCGAGTTTATTAAAAAATTCGAGGCTCTTTCGCCAAAGATTACCGAGAAAAAAGAGTGGTTTGAATTCAAAAACATCATTATCAGAGAACTTGACAAGGTTGAAACGGTATTGCAAGATGAACTGTTTTCCAAACAGAATATGATGGAAAAATCGCTGCTCAGACGATTGGGAGAAGGGTTGAATGCCAATGAAAACAGTGCTTATTACATCAAAATACGGGATTTGAACAACAAGATCGTTTTTTTGAAGCAATACGAAGATTTCTTGCTTGATGAACTCTACACATATCAACGCGAAAATTCGATTGAAGCCGATAATCGTGTCGCCTGGGCCAAAGAGATTTTAATCCGGGTTATTGCCGTTACATTTATTCTCCTGGTTGTATTGGTCTTTTTCGTCTCCCGATCGATCAAAAAAGTGGAAAATAAACTCCTTGGAATTCAGGAAAATCTGAAGAATGCTCTTGGTGAGCTTGAAGAGAAACAGAAGGTGCTGGTTGTTCAGCGTGACATTCTGGACCATTCGGCACATTATGATTTGCTCACAGGGATTCCGAACCGTCTTCATTTTGTAGAAAAATTAAACCGTCTCATGTATGATTATCGCAAGAACGAAATACCGGTTGCCGTATGGTTTATCGACTTGGACCGTTTTAAAGAGATCAACGATTCGTTTGGCCACAGTATAGGCGACCGTGTATTGCAAGAAGTCGCTTTACGGCTTGAAAAGACCATTGATAAAGAGTCTGTTGCAAGGTTTGGGGGTGATGAATTCGCGATCATCGTTGAAAATGCCTATACGATGGAAGCGGTCGAGAGCGTTATCAAAAGGTTTGTCCGTATGCTGGCCGAACCATTAGACGTCGACGGTTACGAAATTTTTATCAATTGCAGTGCCGGGGCGAGTTTATATCCATCTGACGCCTTAAACGTAGAAGAACTGTTACGCAATGCCGACTCGGCAATGTATCAGGCCAAAGAGAAGGGGAAAAACACTTATCGTTTTTACACACATGAACTGACCCAAAGAGTCTATGAACGCCTGACCCTTGAAAACAGTCTGCGTAAAGCATTGACAAACAACGAATTTATTCTTTATTATCAACCTCAGGTCGATATGGCCGAGAATAAAATCATCGGTGTCGAGGCATTGGTGCGCTGGAACCATTCTGAGAAAGGGATGGTACCACCGGGTAAATTTATACCTATTGCAGAAGAAACCGGATTGATTATTGGCATAGGCGAATGGATCATCGAAGAAGCGTGTCGACAGATGATGCAATGGAAAGAGACTGGGATTGAGATCAGTTATATTGCGGTAAATATCTCTGCAAAACAGCTGATGCATGGCAATCTGGAAAAAACGGTGCCTTTGATTTTGGAAAAATACGGCTGTAAGCCAGAATGGATCGAGCTGGAACTGACTGAGAGTATCATTATGGATGATCCGGAATATTCAAAGAATATTCTCACCCTATTGGCAGAAAAAGGGTTTAATCTGGCAATCGATGATTTCGGAACAGGCTATTCTTCATTGGCATACCTTAAAAATCTTCCGATTCATAAGCTGAAAATTGATAAATCATTTGTGGACAATCTCCCGCAAGAAGCAGCCGATTGTGAAATCGTAAAATCGACGATTCACTTGTGTAAAGGTTTAAAATTGAAAATTGTGGCTGAAGGGATTGAACAAAAAGAGCAGGGAGAATTCCTGCTACATGAAGGATGCCCGATTGCACAGGGATATTATTACTATAAACCGATGCCGGCTGATCTTGTGGTTCAGAATATACACCAATAAATTATTGCTTTTTCGGTTCGTCGGGCAGCATCCATAAGAAAGGGTAGGAGAGCGTCCGTTTGAGGATATTAAACGGTGCGGTGACGATCTCCTTGGCTATGGCCGTTTCTACTTTCGGATTTTCCAGATTGCCGCTGATTCCGACCGTCGTCGAAAGCGAGCCGTCTTTTCCGAAAAGAATGTATCCGACCACGGGCAGTTTGGAGAGTTTGGAACCCAGATCGGTTTTCAGCGTGAGCGAGCCGTTGACGGTATTGGCGTTGAAATCGGCGCGCGACTCCCCGGTTATTTTGATTTCATGGGAATTCAGCGTGAAGTTATCGACCTTCATAATCCCTTTCTCGTACGAAAAATGGGTATACCCCTCAGTGACCGGAAGCCCTTGGGAATGATAATTCGGGAGTGAAAACGTCGCCAAAGACGGGATGGTATTGATAAATGCCAAAACGTTGTTTAAAATTTTATAATCTTTCAAAACGGTATTTTCCACCCTCATGATTCCATCAAATGCATTCATCTCCCCTTTTGCGGAGAACGAAAAATTTCCTCCCTCAAAATCGCTCAGTGCAAACAGGTGATCCATGAATCTGTCGTTGAAATTGTGCCCGTTGATGGCGAACATGCCGCTGCGGATTTTCAGATTGGCATGACCGGCCATGTAATCGAGTTGTGCGTCCAAATTATCGTTGGTAAGTTGCGCCGTGAGCGTATCGGCAATGATTCGGCGTTTCTCCATTAAAAACAGATAGGTATGGTCGGCCTGGATGGAGACGGTCTGCTCATCGTCTGAAGATTTTTTGGTTGTATCGTTTTTCGAGGCGGATTGA
Source organism: Sulfuricurvum sp. (assembly GCA_050178755.1). GTDB lineage: Bacteria > Campylobacterota > Campylobacteria > Campylobacterales > Sulfurimonadaceae > Sulfuricurvum. The sequence goes on from JBFXFU010000021.1 coordinate 13,271, forward strand.
GTGGATAAAAACCGAATGAGTTCGGGGGTATTGATTCCGACGTTGTTGGCCCTGATGGACGTCTCTTTGTCACTGTGGCGGATAACAACGCGGTTGTTGACCCGAATCAGCGATTTTCCATCCTGATAGATTCCGCTGAATCGGTAACGATTCACCGGTTTTTCATTGATCATGGCGATAGCGTAGGGATAGTTGATTTCGCCGTTGAAATTGTAGAGTGTCTTTTCCCCGGAATAATAGAGGTTCAAATGGCCGTTGTCGATGTGATAGCGTTGAAGCAGCGGAGACTTTGCCGAGAGCAACGCAATATCGCTGAGCTCGATTTTCCATCCGCTCGGTACCGTGGAAAAACGGGTTTTATAATCGGGGACATCCAGGTTCAGCGTCGTTCCGCTCAGGGCTATGCCGATTCGGACGGTATCGTTTGAATCGACGTAGGTTGCGATAGCCGGTTTGAGCGGATGGAGATGGGCTATTCGGATACTCCCTTTTTGATTGTCGAGACTGTATTTTCCCGTAAAATCGGCTTTGAGCAAATCATCGAGGACGACTTCGGCACTCTCAATGCTAAAGGATTTGTTTTTGTACACTGCGTGAAGCGGTGAGAGAAGAACGGGAAACTGATGGATTGACCATGAGGATACATCCGTTACATCGATATTCAGAGCCGAATTGTCATATCGTAGGGTTGTCTCCAGTGAGGGTTGCATCAAGCGGGTACCGTTTATGTCTAAGGCATTCAGACGTATTTGCGCCGAGGCGGTCTTGGCCAGTATATCAAGCTCTGCCGTGATCTTTCCCTGAACGGAATTTCCGTATGAGAATGAGGCGGAAGGGACGGTGAGAGAACTGTTTTGGTAGTTAAACGGAATACTAAAAGGATCGATCGAGAGTTTTTCTCCCATCATATTCCAAACGGAAGCGGAAAAATCGAGCCGGTCACCCGATGGACTGATAGCGTAACGGACACGCAGCGGAACAGGTGCTTCTTGAAGTTTGAGTGCGGAAGCGTCTCCGGTCGGAATCGAACGGTAAGCATCGATCCGGACGTTTCCGGACTGTTTCGAAGCGTCGAATTCCCCTTCGACGCGGGCATCGGTGCCCAAAATCGCGTTGTGAACGTCAAAATGGCTGAATTGGATATGGTTTTCATCCAGACGCACGGTTCCACCGCGGGTCGTAAAGGTGAATTTGTCCAAAAGCATTTCCGAAGGGGTCGGTGTGAAGGAACCGTGCGCGGTGGTCGTAAGGTCGAAAAGATTGACGGAGAGATTAAGGTCTACGGCACAAGCGCCGCTAAGTTGACGCAAAGGCAGACGGATCCCGTAATACTCCAGAAGCGAATATACGGGATTGTTTAACCGGGCGTGTTCGGTGCGGATGAAGGCGTCCAGAGTAGTATGCGGCGTCGTAAAATCGATGTATAAGCGACTCTGTTCGGTCGGTAAATCGCTGAAATGTCCATCAATCGGAACGATATGGAGTTTTCCTGTTTCGTATCGAAGGGCAACATACGGCGCTTTGATAGGTTCTTGGCCCTGTGCAAAAGTGTATTCTGCGGTTTCAACGAGAGCATTTGCTTTAAGCGAGTGAATCAGTTGTTCCGGATGTTCATAAGGAAACCTCCCTTCCAGACGCTCCAGCTTCACCGAAGATATTTTGGCGTAGTCGACGATCCAGGGGCGGACGTTGGGATCGAGTTCAAAAAAATCGATTAGAGGTGCGACCCGTTTTATCGGGTAATCGCTGGAGACGGCAAAGGTCAACGTATCTACATCTCCGTGAACCGTTGCACGGATCAGCGGAGTATCCGGGAAGCGGGCACTCACTGCCGCCTGAAGCGTTTCGCGGTGCAAATCGCTTTTCAGTCCGAGAGAGAACGTAGCATTACGGATATTAATAGAGGGGAGGAGGAGTTTAAAATAATTTTCATTGAGAGTGAATTGCCCCGCTGCCGTTTTGTGGTTCACATGGAGCTGAATCGTACCGACATGATTTTTTCGATATTTGAATGAGACTTTAAACGTATGATAATAGAGATTGTCTACTTCGATGGAATCGACCCATCGCTTCACATTACGTATAATCGGGGGAAGTTTGGAGAGGGATTTTAGCGTCAGAGAAGTATCTTCGGTACTCAGAGCGTTAAGATCGATTTTTTCGGCGCGGATATGTAGCGCATGGTCCCATTTGAGATATAATTTCTCGACTAAGACGCCCGAAACGTTCAGGCGTTCGACATGAATCCCCTCTAGTAAAGCGACATACGTGAAAAAAAAACCGAAAAAAAATAAGAACAAAAAAAGTACAAGATTTTTGTGGGTAGCAGGGATAATTTCGGTGATGATTTTCTCTTTCATTACATACCTGTTTTCTTCTGTCACATCACCGAAAATCGTCTATATTCCGCAGGGTTCAGTATTTAAAAGTATAGCATACCTCCAAGACAAGGGGGTTAACGTCCACACGGTCGATGCCTTTATCCTTCGCGTCATCGGAAAGCCGCAACAAGGGTGGATCGATATCAAAGACGAAACCATGAGCCGGATCGAATTTTTGTACCGGCTGACGACGGCAAAAGCGGCTACCAAGGCGGTCACACTGATTCCCGGTGAGACGACGAGTGTTTTTTTGCATCAGATTGCCCAGAATCTTTCGTTAAATTACGATGCGCTCCAAAAAGCATACGATCTTCACGCTCCCGCTCCGGAAGGTAACTTTATCCCGGATACCTACAGCATCCCCAACGGTATAGACGAAGAAGCTCTCATCCAGCATTTGCTTAATCAGTCGGCCAAAGGGATGATGAAACTTGCCCAAGAGTATAAAATGGACAGTAAAGATAAAAAATGGTTACAAATGGTAACAAAAGCCTCCGTTATACAAAAAGAGGCCGCTTCGGTGTCCGATATGCCGTTTGTGAGCTCCGTCATTGACAACCGGATAAAAGCGGGGATGCGTCTGCAAATGGACGGAACCCTCAATTACGGAGAATACTCTCATCAAAAAGTAACGGCAAAGCGTATACGAACGGATAGAACTCCCTACAACACGTATAAAAACAAAGGTTTGCCGCAGTATCCGGTCTGCAATGTCGGCAAAGACGCAATCGAGGCGGCATTTCATCCGAAGGCAACCGACTATTTATATTTTGTCCGTGGCAAAAATGGAGAGCATGTTTACAGTAGTTACTTTTCTACACACCACCAAAACATAGTAAATGCTACAAAATGAAACATATTGTTGTTTTTTTTCTTGGAAAAGGGTATCAAATGCCAACTATTGCGAAGTAAGTGTTATGATGCTTGTATAAAAAAAACGACAGGAGAACCCGATGGCAAAAATCATTTGGTCAAAAATCGATGAAGCTCCGGCTTTGGCAACATATTCATTTTTCCCGATTGCATCTAAATTCTGTGCAGCCGGTGGTGTAGAGCTTGAGCAAAGCGATATTTCACTTGCTGGTCGTGTCCTTTCAGCAATGGGTCTGGCTGAAGATGAGCTTTCAAAACTTGGTGAACTTTGTGTAGAGCCAGAAGGTAACATTATCAAGCTTCCAAATATTTCTGCTTCTGTTGGTCAGCTCAAAGATTGTATCGCTGAGCTTCAATCTCAAGGGTATGATATTCCTAACTACCCTGAGAATCCGGCAAACGATGCTGAAAAAGAGATTCAGGCAAAATACGCTACATGTCTCGGTTCAGCGGTTAACCCGGTTCTTCGTGAAGGTAACTCTGACCGTCGTGCGGCTAAAGCGGTTAAAAACTTCGCTCAGAAAAACCCGCACAAACTGAGAGCTTACTCTGAGAACTCAAAAGCGGCCGTTATGCACATGGGTGGCAATGGAGATTTTTACGGTAACGAGAAATCGGTCACTATGGATAAAGCGCAAAAAGTAACGATCGCTCTTAACGGTAAAGAGCTTAAATCAATCGATGCGATGGAAGGTGAAGTACTTGACGGTACATTCATGTCGGTCAAAGCGCTTCGTGCGTTCTACAAAGCGTCTATCGAAGAAGCAAAAAACAAAGGCGTTATCTGGTCGGTACACCTTAAAGCAACCATGATGAAAATCTCTGACCCGATTATGTTCGGTCATGGATTCGAAATCTTCTTCGAAGACGTATTCGCAAAATACGCGGATACATTCAAAGAATTGGGTGTCAATCCGAATCTCGGTATGTCGGACTTAGAGAAAAAAATCAAAGGTCATGCTCTAGAAGCAGAGATCAAAGCAGCGTTCCAAGCGGTAGTTGAATCAGATAGCCCGAAAATCGCAATGGTTGACTCGGACAAAGGGACAACAAACTTCAATGCGCCGAACGATATCATCATCGACGCTTCTATGCCGGTTGTTGTCCGTGAAGGCGGTAAACAATGGGATCGTACCGGTGCGGCTCTTGAGACGTTGGCAGTTATCCCGGATTCAACCTACGGTATGTTCCACGCTGAAATGGTTGCTGACTGTGTAAAAAATGGTCAATATGACGTTGCAACAATGGGTACAATGCAAAACATCGGTTTGATGGCTCAAAAAGCGGAAGAATACGGTTCACACCCAACAACTTTCGAATTGAAAGAAGCTGGAAAAGTGACTGTTACTGCAGCTGATGGCACTGAACTTATGAGTTTTGACTGTGAAGCGGGTGATATTTGGCGTATGTCTCGTGCAAAAGACATCCCGATCAAAGACTGGATCCGTCTTGCATTCGAACGCGGCCAAATCGAACAGATCCCGGTAGTATTCTGGTTGGATGAAAACCGTGCGCACGATGCTCAAATGATCGCTAAAGTGAAAAAATATATGCCGGAATTCAATACGGAAGGTCTTGAAATCCATATCCTGGACATCACGGCTGCGACACGTTTCACCAATGAGCGTATCCGTAAAGGTTTGAACACGATCGCGGTAACGGGTAACGTTCTTCGTGACCACTTGACCGATATGTATCCGATTCTTGAGCTTGGAACATCTGCTAAAATGCTCTCTATCGTTCCGTTGCTTGCGGGTGGTGGATTGTTCGAAACGGGTGCGGGCGGATCAGCTCCTAAACACGTTGAGCAGTTCTTGAAAGAGGGGCATCTTCGCTGGGATTCACTCGGTGAGTTCCTGGCATTGGCTGAGTCACTCCGTATGATCGAGCAAAAAAATCCGAATGCGGATCTTGCTGCAGTAACGGCTGCGCTTGACGTTGCAAATCAGGGTTACCTTGATAACAATAAAGCGCCGGGACGTAAAGCGGGTGAGCCGGATAACCGAGCGTCACACTTCTATGTAGCACAATACTGGGCAAAAGCGCTTGCTTCTAGCAGCAACGCTGAATTGGCGGCGAAATTCGCTCCGGTTGCGGAAGCATTGGAAGCAAACGAAGCGAAAATCATGGAAGAACTGATGGCAGCATCAGGAAAACCGCAAGACATCGGTGGTTATTACCATCCGGATGATGCAAAAGCAACCGCTGCGATGAGACCGTCAGCGACGCTTAACGCTATCATCGACGCTATCTAAGCATTAGTTTTTTCCGGCTACGGCCGGGAAATCGTTTTTTTTCGATAGAGTCTGCTCTAGCGAAAAAAGGCGATTTCGCCTTTCGTTAGTCCTTATTCAGTATGCTTATGAGTATTATCGGTTGAGAATAATAATGAGTATACTTGGAGAGTAGGGGACAGCGCGATTATGACACAAGGAGTACGAAAATGACCAAAGGAAAACGTGTCGGAATCGTGGGTGCAGGGAATGTCGGTTCGACAATCGCTTACTCACTTGCCATGCTTGGCTCATGCCATGAAATTATTCTTCGGGATAATAAAATCGAGATCGCCAAAGGAAAAGCTCTCGATATGTCACAAGCTGCGGCAGCGGTCCGTAGCCACTCGGTTGTCAGCGTCGCTGAAACCATGGCCGATTTAACCGATTGTGACGTCGTCGTTATCACTGCGGGAAGTCCTCGATTGCCGGGGATGAGCCGTGACGATTTGCTGATGATCAATGCAAAGGTTACCCGCGAGGTCATTGAAGGGGTTGCCAAATATTCTCCGAATGCGATTGTCATCATGGTTTCAAATCCGCTTGATGCGATGACGTACGTTGCGCTCAAAGACAGTGGTTTTGATCGTAACCGGGTTATCGGTATGGCCGGAGTCCTTGACAGCGCGCGTATGGCGGCGTTTATCCAGGAAAAACTCGGATACGGTGGAGGTCAGATTCGTGCTTCCGTTATGGGCGGACACGGTGATGACATGGTTCCGCTTCCTCGTTATTCGACGGTTGCCGGGGTTCCGTTGTCGGATCTATTGAGTGCCGATGAGATTGATGAGATCGTTCAGCGCACCCGTAAAGGGGGGGCGGAAATCGTTGCTCTTTTGCAAACCGGTTCGGCGTATTATGCTCCGGCAAAAGCAACGGCGATCATGGTAGAAGCGATTTTGAAAGATACCAAACAAATCCATCCTTGTGCCGTTTATCTCGAAGGCGAATACGGATTTAGCGACGTCGTCAGCGGTGTTCCGGTGATGCTGGGAGCCAACGGTGCGGAAAAAATTATTGAGATTACCCTGAATGAAGCCGAAAAGGCGATGTTTAAACGTTCTTGCGATTCGGTTCAGTCGTTGATCGATACACTTAATGCCAATAAATTTTTTGAAGGAGGAAAATAATGGATTTTCGCGTTGAAAAAGATACGATGGGCGAAATCCGTGTTCCCAATAATGTTTATTGGGGCGCACAGACACAACGGTCGTTAGAAAATTTCAAAATCGGTGAAGAGAAAATGCCGTATGAAATTACACGTGCATTTTCATTCTTGAAAAAAGCGGTTGCTCTGGTTAACTGTGATCTTGGGATGCTCTCACAAGAGAAAGCCGATGCCATTGCCGCGGCGGCTGATGAAATGCTCGAAGGGAAACTGGACGCACAATATCCCCTTGTTGTATGGCAGACCGGTTCGGGTACTCAGTCGAACATGAACAACAATGAAGTTCTGGCTAACCGCGCAACAGAGATCCTTGGCGGGGACTACCGTACACAGAAACTGGTTCATCCGAACGATGACGTGAATAAGTCACAAAGCTCGAACGACACCTATCCGACGGCATTGCACGTTGCCTGTGTCATCGCAGTTGAATCTCGCCTTCTCCCGGCGATCGACCATTTGCGTAAAACCCTGATCGCAAAATCTGAAGCGTTCAGCGACATCGTCAAAATCGGACGTACGCACCTTCAGGATGCGACGCCTCTTACGCTTGGTCAGGAGATCAGCGGTTGGGTCGAAATGCTGGGTAAATGTGAAAAAATGGCAAAAGATTCACTCGAATCGGTCCGTGAACTTGCCCTTGGCGGTACTGCGGTCGGGACAGGGCTTAACGCGCATCCTGAACTGGGAGAGCGCGTCGCGGCGAAACTGAGCGAACTTACCGGACATCAGTTCGTGACGGCTCCGAACAAATTCCACGCGCTGACAAGCCATGACGCGTTGGTTTTCGCTCACGGCGCATTGAAAGCGCTTGCGGCGGACATGATGAAAATTGCCAATGACGTTCGTTGGCTCGCATCGGGTCCACGTTGCGGTATCGGTGAGATCACAATCCCGGAAAACGAGCCGGGTTCATCGATCATGCCGGGTAAAGTCAACCCGACTCAAAGTGAAGCGGTAACCATGGTTACGTGCCAGGTCATGGGTAACGATGCGACCATCGGTTTCGCCGCTAGTCAGGGGAACTTTGAACTCAACGTGTTCAAACCAGTCATCGCGTACAACTTTTTACAGTCGGTACGTCTTTTGGCCGATTCGATCGTTTCGTTCAACGATAACTGTGCGGTTGGTATTGAGCCGGTGCGCGAACAGATCGATGCGTATCTGAACAACTCACTGATGCTGGTGACCGCGCTCAATCCGTACATCGGATATGAAAATGCGGCGAAGATTGCGAAAACAGCGCACAAAGAAAACTCCACGCTTAAAGAGACGGCCGTTAAACTTGGCTTACTCACAGCAGAAGAGTTCGATAAATACGTCATCCCATCCGAGATGACAAGTCCAATCAAGTAAACTTAAAACAGGAGGAATTTGATGAATATTCATGAATATCAAGCGAAAGAGTTATTCAAGAAATACAACGTACCGACGCCGCGCGGTCATATCGCTTTCACACCCGATGAAGCGGTAAAAGCGGCTCAGGAACTGGGTGGAAGTATCTGGGTTGTAAAAGCACAGATCCATGCCGGGGGACGTGGTCTTGGCGGCGGTGTAAAACTGGCACGTTCAACTTCTGAAGTGAAAGAACTTGCAGGTCAAATCCTCGGAATGCAGTTAGTCACGCATCAAACCGGACCGGAAGGAAAACTGGTTCAAAAAGTTTACATCGAAGAGGGTGCGGACATCAAGAAAGAGTACTACCTCGGTATGGTACTTGACCGTGCATCCGAAATGCCGATCATGATGGCTTCTACGGAAGGTGGTATGGAGATTGAGGAAGTTGCTCACAAGTCTCCGGAAAAAATCATCAAGGTGGCAATCGATCCTTTGACAGGTTTCCAAGGTTTCCACGGGCGTAAATTGGCATTCGGACTTGGGCTTCCGGTCGAAGAGATCAATACGTTCATCAAATTCTGTTCGGCACTTTACAAAGTGTATATGGACCACGATGCAGAGATGATCGAAATCAATCCTCTGATTAAAACCGGTGACGGCAAATTCTTGGCACTGGATGCGAAAATGGGATTTGATAACAACGCATTGTACCGTCAGTCTCAAGTCAACGAAATGCGCGACCTTAGTGAAGAAGAGCCGACGGAAATCGAAGCGGGTAAATACGGACTTTCTTACATCAAACTTGACGGGGACGTAGGATGTATGGTTAACGGTGCCGGTCTTGCGATGGGTACGATGGATACGATCAACTATGAAGGCGGCCGTCCGGCAAACTTCCTTGACGTTGGGGGCGGAGCTTCTGCCGAAACGGTTGCAAAAGGATTTGAGATTATTCTGAAAGATCCGAACGTCAAAGCGATTTTCGTCAATATTTTTGGTGGAATCGTCCGTTGTGACCGCGTTGCGAACGGTATTCTCGAAGCAACCAAAATCACAAAAGTCGATGTTCCGGTTATCGTCCGTCTTGATGGAACCAATGCTGAAGAAGCGGCGGACATTCTTAATAATGCCGGTATCTCAAACATCGTCGCGGCAACTGATCTTGCCGACGGTGCACGTAAAGCCGTAGCAGCAGCGAAAGGAGCCTAATAAATGTCAATTTTGGTTAACAAAGATACGAAAGTAATCGTTCAGGGATTTACCGGGAAAGAAGGTAGTTTTCACGCTGAGCAATGTATGGCGTACGGAACGCAGATCGTCGGTGGGGTAACTCCGGGTAAAGGTGGTCAAGAGCATCTTGGAAAACCGGTTTTTAATACGGTTGATGAAGCGGTTCGCTCTACGAGCGCTACGGTTTCCATGATTTTCGTTCCACCGGCTTTCGTTGCCGATGCGGTCATGGAAGCAGCGGATGCGGGGATCGAATTGGCGGTCATCATCACGGAAGGCGCACCGGTAAAAGATATGATGTACGCAAAAGCGTACGCACTTAAGAAGAACATGATGACGATCGGACCAAACTGCCCGGGTATTATCACGGCGGATGAGTGTAAAATCGGAATTATGCCGGGCTTCATTTTCAAAAAAGGAAACGTCGGTCTGATCTCTAAATCCGGAACATTGACGTATGAGTCTGCGAACCAGGTCGTTAAAGAAGGTTTCGGTATTACGACGGCGGTCGGTATCGGCGGTGACCCGATCATCGGTCTTTCTTACAAACAACTGCTTCCAATGTTCGAAGCAGATCCGGAGACCAAAGCGATCGTGATGATCGGTGAAATCGGCGGGGATCTTGAGATTCAAGCTGCCGAGTTCATTAAACAACACATCACCAAACCGGTTGTCGCGTTCATCGCGGGACAAACAGCTCCTAAAGGGAAACGTATGGGGCACGCCGGTGCGATTATCTCCGGAAGTGCCGGTACGGCTCAGGAAAAAATGGCTGCTCTTGAAGCTGCCGGTGTTAAAGTCGTTGTTTCACCGGCGGATATTGGTAAAGCCGTTGCCGAAGTGATGGGGAAATAATTCGATGAAACAAACTTTCGAAGTGGCTAACATCCGTTGCGGCGGATGCGCGAATACGATCACCAAGGCACTTACGGAAGCGGGTTTTCAAGAGATCAGTGTTGATCTATCGTGCGAGCCTCGTAAAGTAACGGCAGAAATTGCCGATGAGGCGCAATTAGCACATTTTAAGTCAGTCTTAATAAAACTCGGTTATCCTCTGTGCGATAGTGAAAGAGGTTTCACCGAAGATGCGGTACTGAAAGCCAAAAGCTTTGTCTCTTGTGCCGTAGGTAAATTTACTGAGAAAATCTGAGAACAAGGAGAGGGAATGTCTATTATTAAAGCGCCAGAAAATACTCCGGTGTGGGTTGATGAATCAAGATGTAAAGCTTGTGATATCTGTGTATCCGTATGTCCAGCGGGGGTTCTGGCTATGAGACTTGAACCGACGTCAACACTCGGTGCAATGGTTGAAATCGTAGCGCTTGAAGCATGTATCGGTTGTAATGACTGTGAATTGAACTGTCCTGACTTTGCAATCTACGTTGCAGATAAATCAGAATACAAGTTCGCCAAACTGACTGATCAGTCTAAAGACCGTGCCGAAGCAATCAAGAAAAACAACTATATGAAGCTAACAGCCTAAGGAGATACGATATGGAAATGAGAGAAGTAATTTCTACCGGTAACGATTTGGCCGCAATGGCTGCCGTAGATGCCGGATGCCGTTTTTTTGGTGGGTACCCGATTACTCCATCATCGGAAGTCATGCACACTATTTCTGACCTTCTTCCTGAGGTTGGCGGTACCGCGATTCAAATGGAAGATGAAATCGCCGGTATTGCCGCTGCGGTAGGTGCAGGGATGGCAGGTGTCCGTACAATGACCGCTACATCCGGTCCGGGTGTATCGCTCAAAGCGGAAAATCTTGGTCTTGCACAAATGGCTGAAGTTCCATTGGTTCTTGTAAACGTTATGCGTGGTGGTCCATCAACCGGTCTTCCGACACGGGTATCTCAAGGGGACGTCCGTCAGGCGCGTAACCCGTCACACGGTGATTACCGCTCAATTACTCTGTGCGCAGGGAACCTTGCTGAGTGTTATACAGAGGTCGTTCGTGCGTTTAACCTTGCGGACCGTTTCATGCAGCCGGTTATCGTTCTTACCGACGAAACCATCGGGCACATGCACGGAAAAGCGGTTATTCCTACACAAGAAGAAGTTAAAAACGCAATCGTGCCGCGTAAACAATTTACCGGTGCACCTGAAGATTATCGCCCATACGGTGTAGGTCCGGATGAAGCTGCGGTTCTTAACCCGATGTTCCAGGGATATCGTTACCACTTCACCGGTCTTCACCACGATGCGAAAGGGTTCCCGACGGAAGAGATCGAAACCTGCCGCAAACTGATTCAGCGTCTTGAAGACAAAGTCATGATGCACACGGACGAGCTTGAACTGAACGAAGAGTTCATGCTGGATGATCTGGAAGAGAACGACGTTCTTCTGATCGCGTACGGCTCAGTCTCGTTGGCAGCAAAAGAAGCGATTCGTCACCTTCGTGCCGAAGGGATCAAAGCAGGTCTTTTCCGCCCGATCACGCTGTGGCCAAGCCCGGCAACACGTATCCGCCATTTCACGGATAAAGTTAAAAACGTTTTGTGCGTAGAGTTGAACATTCGTCAGTATACTGAAGAGGTAGAGCGCGTTTCAGGACGTCTTGATATCCAAGGTTTGTACAAAGTTAACGGACGTGCGATTTCTCCATACGAAATCGTAAACAAAGTGAAGGAGATGATCTAATGGCTTACAATTACGACAAATACCTCCGTTTGGAGAAAATGCCGACACTTTGGTGTTGGGGATGTGGTGACGGTGTTATTCTTAAAGCCGTTGTTCGTGCAATCGAAGCGTGCGGATGGGAACAAGACAACGTATGTGTTGTTTCCGGTATCGGATGTTCAGGACGTTTTTCATCGTATGTCGACTTCAATACGGTTCATACGACGCACGGTCGTACGGTAGCGTTCGCAACCGGTATCCAGTTGACAAACCCGGATAAACACGTGATCTGTGTTGCGGGTGACGGTGACGCGATGGCAATCGGTGGTAACCATACCATTCACGGATGCCGCCGTAACATCAACATCAAGTTTATCATGATCAATAACTTTATTTACGGTCTTACCAACTCGCAAACGTCTCCGACAACTCCTCAGGGTATGTGGACGGTAAGTCAGAAAGCGGGTAACATCGATCCTACGTTCAATGCGTGTGATGTTGCGATCGCTTCAGGTGCTTCGTTCGTTGCGCGTGAAACGATGCTCGATCCGAAAAAATTGGAAAAAGTATTGGTTAAAGGTTTCCAACACCGCGGGTTTGCGTTCTTTGATATTATGTCGAACTGTCACATCAACCTCGGACGTAAAAACAAAATGGCTTCGGCTATGGAAAACCTTGCATGGATCGACAGCATTACGCTTCCGTTGAAAAAATGGGAAGCACTTCCGGAAGAAGAAAAAATGAACAAATTTCCGACGGGTGTTCTCAAACACGATGAGAATGCACGTGAGTACAGCGATATGTATAAAGACGTTATCGCATTCCATCAGGGCAAGCGCAAAGCGATTACCCAAGCTGAATTCGCGAAGAAAATTTAAGGAGGCACACACTATGGCAAGAACATTGATGAGATTTACAGGTGTTGGCGGACAGGGTGTACTTCTAGCCGGTGAAATTTTCGCCGCCGCTAAAATCAAAGTAGGTGGATTCGGGCTTAAAACGGCAACGTATACGTCACAAGTACGTGGCGGTCCGACCGTAGTTGACATTACGCTGGATGATGAAGAGATCTTCTACCCGTATGCAAACGACGGTGAAATCAGTTTTATGCTCTCAGTAGCACAATCAAGCTACAATCTTTTCAAAAACGGGGTTACACCAGGAGGAACGATCGTTATCGACCCGAACCTGGTAAAAGCGACAGAGGAAGATCGTAAACAATGGAATATCGTTGAGATTCCAATCATTTCGATTGCAAAAGATGAAGTCGGGAACGTGATTACCCAATCCGTTATCGCATTGGCAATCGCAAACACGTATATGAACGCTATCGACCGCGATGCTTTACGTGAAGTTATGCTTTCAAAAGTTCCGGCAAAAGTTCACGACGTTAATAATAAAGCGTTTGATCTTGGCGAAAAATACGCTGCGGACGCTCAGGCTCAAAAAGCATCTTAATTTTCCGCTTCGGCGGAAAAAGAGTGCTTACCGTTCTCTCTTTTCTAATATTCTCTTTTTGAACCGTCAATCAATGAGTACTGAAAACCAATATTACTTTCCAAATTCATATATTGCATGACATGCTAAAATGCGATTAATTTCCAATTTTTACAGGATTGACTAGTCGATGTTTTTTATTGTTTATAAACAAGCATACGACATCAAATTTCTTTCAAAATCAAGCGAAAACAGCTATTCATAAAGAAATCTATCAGATAGATTGGAATATATTAGACAATAAACGTCGTTTATAATAATCAAAAGGTGGGTTTTTGCGGAGGGGTAGGTGGTTGATTGCATTCTTATGGATGCTTGTTATGCCTCTTTCGGTTGAAGGGGCGATTCATAAAAAGATTTTTATTCTTCATTCGTATTCACAAGAGTATGAATGGACCAAATTACAGCATCATGCTTTTGTAGATACGTTGCAAACCAATAGAGCGTCTACGCTTGAGTTCTCTACCGAATATCTTGATACCAAGCGTATGGCAATGAGTGCTTCGTACGAAACGTTTTTTGCCGATTATCTTCGAAAAAAATACGCGGGTTATGTACCTGATGTCATTTATGTGAGTGATGACAACGCTCTGAAGTTTTTTTTAGATTTGAAAGAACCTCTCTTTGCCGGTGTTCCGATTTTCTTTTCGGGTATTAACAATCCTGATCTGCCTAAGAACACTCATGCGATGCATCTAAGCGGAGTATTCGAACAAAAAGAGATTGAGCCAAATATTGAATTGATCCGTCAGTTCTCACCGCAAACGCACGATATCTGGTTCGTCGGGGATGGTTCGGAAACCTATCGCGCGATTGAATCCGATATTCGGCATAAAGCGCTCCAATATGTCAATTACCGTTTTCATTACGTCGTATCTGAAAACATCGACGATATTTTGGAGCAGTTACCCAAAAAACCGAGAACGTTTGTCGTTTTAACAACAATCGGAGCCTTGCAAAACGCTCAAGGCGAGAAACTGATGATTGAGGAAGCGATAGCTACCCTTCGAAGAAAGAATCCATCCCTCATTTTATGCAGTATGGAAGATGCGTATATTACCGGAGGTGTAGTCGGCGGATTTGTGACCAGCGGCAGCGAGCAGGGGAGTGCAACGGCAAAACTGGTCGCACGTTATCTAAACGGGGCAAGCATGGATTCGATTGCGCCGATCGTTAAAAGTCCAAATGTTTACATGTTTGATCATAACGCGTTGGTAGATGCCCGGTTGGTCCTTTCCGAATACATAGCGCGTAACGCAATCATTCTCCATGGAGAACAAACTTTTTTCGAACGCTACTCGAATGAAATATTGAGTTTTATTTTTACGATTATGGTTGCTATGGCATTGGCATTGGCGGTAGCGTTGTTTATGAATATCGATTTAAAACGAAAAATCAATCTTTTGAAACAAAAATCAGACCGTTCCTCTGTGGAACTTCATACTATACGGCGCCGAATTACTTTTGAGGAAGAGGCTTTTGGGGCCGGATTTTGGGAATGGGATATGGTCTCAGAAGAGATAAGTCTTTCAGAAGGGATTAAATCGATTATGGGACTTGTCAACGATTCGGGATACAAAATGGTTGAGTTAATCGGAATGGTTCATCCAAAAGATAGGAAAAACGTTGAAGAAGCAATTGAAAAGGTATTGACGTCACATACGCCGATAGTAATCGAACACAAAATCGTTTCGACCAATGAGAAGGTTTATACGGTACATCATAGCCTGTGTTATCGCATCGATACCGTGGGTGAAAAAGGGAAAATAGTCGGTATGGTTTTGGTGGAAAATGAATAGACGGACCGTTTTCGCCGTACTGTTAATGATTGCATTATTGGTTGCGGTACCGATGTTTATTTCGCTGTTGTTCACTCACCAGAATGCAGGAAAAATTTGTGTAGAGAAGGAAATAGATGCACCCTATCTCGAGCATGTTTCCAAAGATGTTTTTTTAGTCTTTTACGGTTACGTAGGATGTACCAAAGTGTGCACCCCTATGTTGCATCGGTTGAATGCCTTTTATTCTTCACGGGCTTTTGATCCGTATCGAAATGAGGTCGGGTTCGTTTTTGTAAATTTGATGCCTGAAATTCAGCCCGATCAACCGGAAAAATTCGCCCATTTTTTTAATCCGGCATTTGAAGGGATATATCTCGAATCAAGAGAATTGATGGAGATCGATCGCACATTGGGCGTTTATTTTTCAAAAAGCCTTAATGATCCATTGGAACTCGATCACAGCGATTACATTTATTTGATTCGAAAAGACAAAGGGGGACGATTGGTCCTATTAAATATTTACATGACTCATCCGTTGAATCAAAAACTGGTACTTGATGATCTTCATGAATACATGGGGATGAAGTAAATGAAAAGTTTGTTACGTCATTTGTTTACGTATCCTCGTGTACCGGATTTTGCACAGAGAAGTTTCGATACCCATTTTTTTCAATCGGATAAAGTGATGCTGGTCCTTGCAGTCATCCATTGGATTGCCGCGACGTTGATTTTCTCCATCAGTTACGACACCTATTTGTATGGTTTTGTTGGGGGCGGACTGATTGTATTGACGTTGTTCGTTGCCTATCCGTATTTCAAAGGGACGCAAGTCATGCGCGTTCTCGTAGCGATTTCTCTGATGCTGTTTTCCCTGATTTTTATCCAGCAGCATTTGGGTCGGATCGAGATGCATTTCCACGTCTTTATCGCTATGGCGATTCTAACGCTCTACAAAGACGTTGTGCCCGTTTTCGTAGCGGCAACAACGACCATTTTGCATCATCTGATCTTCAATTATCTCCAATATTACGAAATCTCTCTTTTTAACATGCCGGTAATGGTGTTTAACTACGGGTGCGGTCTCGATATTGTCCTTCTGCACGGAATTTTTGTTCTTGTTGAAGCTGCGGTGATCGGATATATTATCCGTTTGCAAATAGAATACGCCGTCGAATTGAACCGTAATGAAAACGAAATAGCCGGTCTCAATCGAGAACTCAGTTTCAGCTCGCAGCATGACCCGTTGACAGGTTTGCCGAATCGCTATAACCTTGAAAATCAGCTCAGTTTTATCGTTACCAATGCTGATCGCAATGGGCAAAAATTTGCCGTTTTATTTTTGGATTTGGACCATTTTAAAAACGTCAATGATACGCTTGGGCATAACGTCGGGGATGAATTACTCAAAACGGTTGCGCGCAAACTCAAATCGATCGTACGTCAACACGATCTGATTTCGCGAATCGGCGGAGATGAATTTATCGTGATTTTAAACGATATACGGGATATGAGTTCGCTCGAACACGTTATCATCAAAATTCTCGAGGCCTTTCGAAGCGAGTGGATTGTCAAGAACCATTTTCTTCGTCTTTCGACGAGTATCGGTGCTGCCATTTATCCTGATGATTCCAAAGATGTGAACGAATTAATGAAATACGCCGATATTGCAATGTATAAAGCAAAATCGGAAGGGCGTGACCAGTTTAGTCTGTTTACCAGTTCGTTGAATCAGCGTGTCCATAAAGAAGTCGAAATTGCGAACGATATGCATCGAGCGCTGGAGGAAAACGAATTCGTATTGTACTATCAACCTAAAATTGAGATCGGAAGCGGCAAAATCATCGGAGCGGAGGCTTTGATTCGGTGGAACCATTGTGAAAAAGGGATGATCTATCCGAATGATTTCATTCACATCGCCGAAAATACGGGATTTATATTGAACCTTGGAACCTGGGTAATCAATGAAACGGCAGCCATGATAGGAAGACTTGAAAAAGGCGGTTTTTCAGATATTCATGTCTCGTGTAACGTTTCAACACGGCAGTTTCAAAATCTCCATCTTACCCAGGAGATCGAAACGGCCATTGTAACGCACAGCATTAATCCTAACAACTTCGCCATAGAGATTACCGAAAGCGTTATGATCGAATACCTCGACGTAACCCTGGTAGTCTTGAAAAAGATCAAAGAACTTGGCGTACACATCTGTATGGACGATTTCGGGACGGGGTATTCATCGCTCTCGTACCTTAAACAGTTTCCGATCGATTCGCTTAAAATCGACAAAAATTTTGTTGACGATATTATTTCGGGCGGAGATAACGAACATATTTTGATTAATACGATCATTGCTATGGGAAAAACTCTCAATTTGTTTGTTGTCGCCGAAGGGGTAGAAAACGGTTATCAGATGGAATACCTTAAATCCCATGGATGTCCGATCTATCAGGGGTATTATTGTTCGAAGCCCGTGAAAGAAGAAGATTTTTTCGAGCTTTTAAGACGCAATCCAAATTGCGGAATAAAAGATTAATCGGCGATAGTCTATAATATCATAGGTACAACAGGCGATAGCTTGGACAGGTGTCCAAGAGGTAAAGTCCGGGCTGCCGTAGGACACGGTTCCATCTAACGGATGGCCACGGTAACGTGAGGGACAGTGCAACAGAGAGTAGACCGCCTCGAAAGAGGTGAGGGTGAAACGGCGGGGTAAGAGCCCACCAGTCTCCTAGGCAACTAGGAGAGCTATGTAAACCCAACCGCGCAGCAAGAAACAGATGGTTAGCGTCCTACATCGCTATTGTTTCGCTAGAGGCCATGAGTGATCATGGCAGTAGATTAATTATCGCTACATCCAGAACCCGGCTTACGTTGTACCTACTCCCTATTTTAGGGCTTTTGAAAGCTGATTGTGTCAGTACTGTGTCAGTACTTTCAGCCGAACAAATTAAAGTTTTTCCCCAGATCAATTTTTCGTGAATCAATGACACTCGCATAGTGTGTCAAAGTGATCTTCGGACTTGAATGTCCCAGCAATCCCGCCAACTCGTTTATACTTACTATTCCATTCTGAAGCATCAATGTTGCAAACGTATGACGTGCAGAATAAAGCTTCTGTTTTGGCAATCCGCACTTTTTTAAGAGGGAAGGCCAACGATGCCTGAACTTCGTTACGTCGTCAATTTCTCCGAAGAGAAATTCATGATCGCTTTTGATCAGCTTCAATTCGTCAATGACGAAAGCGGGGCAGGGGATTTTACGAATCGAATGTCGGGTTTTTGGTATATCGACACGTCCACGGGTACGAACCCGTTTTATATCAATCCAACGATCAGATATATCATCCGACTTTAACCCTAAAATCTCTTCTGGTCTCATCCCCGTATGGAAGGCCAACATCAAATAGGGTTTCATAATCCCTTCCGCGTTCGATAGGATTAGATTGACTTCCTCTTTGGAGAAATATTCAATTTTCCTTTGTGAGTCATCACGCAGTTTGATATTGACCGCTGGGTTGGTGCTTAAAATGCCATCGTCTATGGCTAACTCAAAAACTTCTTGCAAAACCGTTTTATAAGCACCTTTGGAAACTGCTTTGATCGGCAAAGCTGTAATGTAACTCTTTACATCGAGCCTTGTAATTTTGTCGATTTCCATATCTTTAAAACGGGCATTTACCTTATCCCAAATCGGCTTTTTAACGAAGTAGGAACGGTTTGAATCTTTGAGTGTCAGAAATACCTTGAAATAATGCCCGAAGGTCTTGGGCTGTCTTTTATGTATTTCGCCTGTTGCTATCATGGTAAGAAGCTTTGGAATGATTGTTTTCTGGACAAAGGCACGATTGGACTTTGTATCTTCCAATCCTGTTGCCTTGCGTACCCGCCGACCTTCGACATGATAATCAATCCATAGCTTATCGCCACGTACGTAAATGTTTGCCAATCTTCTATCCTTTCGGACAGAAATGCTATGCGGTGGTATTGTAGCACCAATCATATTAGCAACCGATTCAGGACGGTTTCAAACCGTTCATCGGCATATTCTCCTGTTAGGATAGGATGGACTTTTGCAACATCAAATCTAACGCAATTTCCAATGACAATGAAGTGTTCATCTTGTTTAATATTAAGCTCTCTAAAGCGACGTCTTAATGTATCAGGATGAACATCATAATAGTGTGCCAAATGAGGTAAGGACAAATAACGCATAGTATCGTCCTCTAAAACACATCAGGAATCAGTTTTCGCCGTTCCAACTCTTTAGTAAGCAATGAATGACGGTGATCCAGTTCATTATATAAAGGTGTACCCATAGGTGTACCGCTTATCTCAAGTGATAGTTTCTCATCAAGATTCCACAATCCCTCATCACTGTATAGTTTGAGTTCGTCTTCAAATGTCACTTCCTCTTTGTGATCCTCATGCAGATTTTTAATGTTCTGTCTCAAATCAAATTCCGTTTTGGCTTTTTGAAGCACATCGAGGAAAAAAAGCAGGGTAGGGTCATTCTTATGAACCAATAATCTGGTAATGACCTTTTTGATCGATTTCTCTGCATCTTGCAATGAGTATCGAAAGCTGATACGTTCAATCTTTTCTAACGGTGTATCCACTTGCATAAACTCAAGGATGGAGTAATTCTCTTTGATATATTTCCAGATAGGCAATACGTCAGCTCTCTTACGGTTAGGAGAGTTCAATTGCTTCTCACTGATACTTTCGGTGTCGATAAGCTTGATAAGGTCACATGAGCTTTTAAATAGACTCTCTGCACGTATCAGAGCATCATCAATCGTATCAATTCCAAATGTCTTTAGATATTCCCGATGGAGTTCAAACTCGACATTGAACATCGGCTCTTGCAAATCCATTCCGTTTACTCCGAAATGATTGTGCATGATCTCCCGTTTGATCTGTGATGCAGTTGTCAGCTCTTTGTGCTTGTTGTAAATACGAAGCAAGAAAGGTTTCTTACCGACATAGTACGTTTCCAGTTCATACCCGCTTGAACGTTCTCCGATGTTGGCAGAGTGGCTTTGCTTCTTAGAGAGGATCATCTCTTTACGCAGATAGCTGAAATCGTGTTGAATGAACATATTAAGATCGATTCGGGTAACGGGAAATACTCTCATGGTGTAATCACCTAGAAACTTTCGATTAACGTACTCTATAAGCGATTTTAAGCCCAGAGTATAGATTCCAACAGCATTGAGCTGTATTCGTATGTTGTGAATGTTCATAGCCTTCTCAGGGTCTTTAAAACCTGATCGGAAGAAGTCGTGATTGAACCAGTGAAATCCGTCTCTACCCATACCGCTATAGACGACATCGATACCGTTAATGTTTACGATGATGTCATTATCAGCGTACTGATAGTTAAGGGATTTAAAATAGGCTTTCTTATCTTCAATCTGATTAATGATGTCCTCATATAACCGATCATAGAAAGAGCCGCTTGATAGTGTCAAAAATTTTCTGTAAATTCTTCTTCGACAGTATTATCGTGTTCCAGATTTTCCCACGAAACGTATTTTCTATCCAGCCACTTGGCGTTGGTGTCTACAGCCAGCGGCACAAGTAGG
>JBFXFU010000022.1:0-31530 GCA_050178755.1 Sulfuricurvum sp.
TCCTTTTGTAAGCCAGCACAGCTTTTTGGATGACACTCAAGCAATTCCTGAACCTCTTCAACTCCTATTAACCTCATAAAACTTAAACAATCAATTCTCTTCTCTTATTCGAGACTCACGTTATTTATGTTTGACGCCGATGCCGATGGTTTTAAAGAGGAGATATTCCACACCCGTTTCGTACTGCATCCCCCATCCGTCGTGAGTCGTTACATCGATGACACCGTATCCGATGCCCGCTTTGAGTTTGAGAGGAATATCGTACCGGTTTTGAAAGGTGTATCCGACTTTGGCGGAAAGCCCCATGGAATAAAAGGACGTGCCCTCTGAAATTCCGTCGTATCGTTTTGGATTCCAGACATTGACGTCGAACCCGATCCCATACCCCACACCGTTGTCGGACGTACGCATCAGATCCACGCCGTTGTAAAAACCTCCGGTTTCCGGTTCCTGTGTCGCGGTCGTTTCGGTCGTATTGGCCGAATAGCCTATCTGGTAGGAGAATAGAGAACCGTTTGAAGAGGCATTGAGAGAAGAATATCCGAGCGATGCGAAAAACAGGGACAATAAAACTTTTTTCAACAAGATTTCCTTATAGCAATGTGCGATGCCATTATTGCATAATCCATCCAGGAGATTCAATCGTGGGCGGCAGAGTGGAGATGATGACGCTCACGCGGACGGCGATAACGTTTTTTCGATTCCACTTTGCGCACGTGCAGGGAAAATTCCCTGCGTACGGCAGCCGAAATTGCGGCGTCTTTTCGCTGAATCATTGCAGCAATCCCCCTTTGGTCTCCCCTTTTGCGTCGGAGAGGATATAGTTTTTCACGATGCCGTCGTCGCTGAAGAGGACGACCATCGTGCGGATCGTATCATTGGTCCCCTGAACGAACCAGTTGGCGACCGGGACGTAATTGATCGCTTTGGCATCTTTTCGGACGTGGGTGTAGACCCATTTTTCGTTGCCGTTGTTATCAAAATCGGTTTTATCGGGGTCACCCATGAGGTTTTTGACGTCCGATTTTGTCGATTTGCCGCGGACGATCTGACTGTCGATCTGCGATTTTTCCATTTTTCCCAAAACTTCGTTTCCGGTTTTGACCGCACAGCCGCTTGTGAGTAATGCCGTAGTCGCTAATAGGCTCAATATCAATGTTTTTGTCATAGTAAATCCTTGTGGTAAAAGATGAGGGAAAGTTTACCGTCAGCCTGACAGCTAATAAATTTTAGGAAAATTTCCAAAACCGCTCACCGTCAATGTTTTTTGTAATGATGAAACGCGATGAAATCAGCATATAAAAAGTCAAGCGCTTTATCAATAGAGTAGAGCAGGGTGTTTAGAAAAAACACCCCTGTGCGTATCGGTCGAAAAGAGGATAGGAGCAATCGATGGCCGATTGTAGGTTCCCGCCAAGCGGTTGATCGATAAACGAGACGATGCCCAGACGGTGATAATGGTAGATTTCCCCATTTTCATCGTGCTCATTTTCGCGGTTTTCCGGCGTCCCTTCGAGCAAAAGGATGAGGGCGAAGCGGGGAATGCGCTCCGGCGCTTCGGGAGGATGGAGGAGATGAATCGGTACGGCG
The DNA here is from genome assembly GCA_050178755.1 of Sulfuricurvum sp. GTDB lineage: Bacteria > Campylobacterota > Campylobacteria > Campylobacterales > Sulfurimonadaceae > Sulfuricurvum. The sequence continues at coordinate 1,591 of JBFXFU010000022.1, forward strand.
GCAGGGAGGTATTGCCGTACAAAAGAATCGAGGTTATCCAGAAAACGGCGGTTGTAGCGGCACAGGTCGTTGCACGCCAAAACCCCTCCGTAGATATCGACGAGATGAAGCTGTTTGACGCTCATCGGGTTATTGCTCCGGGTGTTTGGAATCAAATTGGGCCCGGAGCAATTTGACCTCTTCACAGGAGGAATCATCCGAGCCTTTTTCGCATCCGATGTTGAAATATTTCAGAGCTTGTTCGCGGTTTTCGGGGATTTCGTCCGTGTACCCTTGTAGCATCACACCGGCACTGTAGCACGATGATCCGTCCAGCCGTTTCTCGCAGTTTTCCGCATAAATATTAAACGCTATCGGTATGCTGGCACGGACTCCGTTTCCCTCCTCGTAGGCATTGGCCTTGAAATAACACCCATCCGCGTATCCAAGTTCGCAGGCCTGTGAAAAGTACTTGAACGCTCTGGGCGCATCGGCATCGACGAATGCCATACCGTGGGAATAGAGGATTCCCAGACGGACGCAGCTTTGGGCGTTTTTATCGTCGCAGGCTCTGCGGATCAAATCCAGAGCGGTTTCGGCATCGGCAACGTCATTTGCACGATCCAGGAGTTTCATCCCATAGGCGCTGCATCCGCTGGCCTCACCGAGGTCGCACGATTTTTTGTAGAGTTCGACCGCCTTGGCTTCGTCTTTTACGATTCCTTCCCCGTTTTCGTAGACGATTCCCAGATCGTAGCACCCGGTGTCGTCACCGTGGTCGCAGGCTTTGGTGAATCGAGCGAACGCTTTGGTGTAGTTTTGCTCGACTCCGTTCCCGTTTGAATAGGCTACTCCGGCATTGGTACAGGCTCCCCAGTTTCGTTTGAGGCACTCTTTTTCATCCAGAAGCAGTTTGGCCGCATCGCTGAGGGTGCTGCGGGTCTCCTGATAGCCGTTGGTTTCTTCCTCGTGCGAATCCTGATTGGCGATGATGGCGCCGGCGATCAGGACGATGGTGAAAGCCCCCAAAACCTTGAGGGTGTTTTTGACGTAGATATGCATGATAGTATTTCCTTTTTGTGGTGTTGATCAATAGGTCCGGTAGGACAGGGCCGTGCCGAGCGTTCCGTTAAACAGTGCTCCGAGTTCGGTGATCGTAGAGACGTATACCGCCATAATCAGTATTCCCCAGTATTCGTCGAGGGCAAGCCCCATGAAAAAATGGCCTCCGATCGATTTGACGAATGCCGCGTAAGCGATCGTGACCCCCAGAAATATCCAAAACGAGATAAATCCCCGAAATATGAAGAGGGTCAGGGTATGGATGAGCGCTCCGTTGAGCAGCGCCCACATGTAATTTGAAAATCCGAAAATGATAAAAAAGTGTTCCCATTTAAAAACGGCGTCGGCGAAGAGATACAGCGCCGAATGGCCGACGACGAGGAGAAAAAGCTCGATTGCCGCCGCCGAGACGATAAACGTCGCGAAATGGGTGAGCGGTTCCCATCGCAGGGACACGTCCGGCATTCCGATATGAAACCACGTATGATCCGAATCCATAACAAAGCTCCTGTAAAAAGATGACGGCATCATAGAGTAAACGCGGCGCATGGCCCCATCCGGGAAAATTCCCGAACGCCCGGTTTCAGAGACGCTCTAAGATAGGGAGGGTAGAATACCCGGATGCAAAAGGGAGAAGGATTGTGATATGGATGCTATCGAAGTGATTGTGGAATGCGGGACAACCTATCAGCCCTTGACGATAGGACTTCAGCTTCTCAAAAGCACCTACGACGTCAAGCGGGTGCACGTACTGACCACCTTCAGCGCCTATGAGGGGGCGATGACGGTGATCGAGGAGTTTTTTCCCGATATGAACGTGATTTATTATGGGGAGTTTGTCGATGGAGGGGGGCGTCTGGAAGATCAGCGCGAATACCGCAAAAACGTCGAATCGGCGTTGGGCTACGCCCGGCATGAGGTATTCGGGCTGGTGGCGAGCGGTACGAACTGGATGACGTGGATTTTTTCCCAGGCGATGCACGCGCATCCGTGCTATTACGTTAAAACGCGCAAAGAGTTTGAGGACAAATGTTTCCTGCCGCAGGAAAACATCATCGGAACCGACGCGGAGGGGAACGTCTATCGGCATGAGGGTTCGGTCAGTTCACTGATGCCGCTGCAAGGGGAGGTCGATTTACCGCGGCTGTTCGTACAGGACCGAAAAATCAGTTTTCTAGGGCATGAGGTCTCCCTGACGATGCAAGAAGCCGCGATGTTCGATTATCTGCTTCGCTGCGGGGGGGAGTTGTGCGTCTGCGAGGATCATACCGGAACGTTCAACGCTTTTTGCGAATCGCACGAAGATTACGACACGGAGCGGAGTCTGGTAGAAGATTTCTCCTCCCGCTTCCGGCAAAACGTCTCGAAAATCAATTCAAAAATCGAAGAGGCTCATCCGATCGTCGTACGTCATATCACGATCGAGCGTGAGGGAGAGCGCTATCGCCTCCGCACCGTCGAATCACTCCTCCCATAACGACTCCAACGCTTCCGCAACCCGCGACGCGATGTCGGAAGCAGACGGTTTCGTCTCCCACGCCTGCGAAAAAATCCCACTCTTCTCCCGAATTTCGATTCTCCATTGTCGCGCTTCGTGATAAAGGCGCAGCGTGAGCGTTTTGAGCTCGGCATCGGGCCGCGCCGATACGCTTCTGCAGTTGGGACACTGCCCGGACGCGGCAGTATCGCACCAGATCGTGAGACAACGGCCGCATCGGTGTGTGTACATCGCTTCTCCCGGTATGTTTTGGCTGAAGTATACCGGGGTGGATGATGGAGAGAGGATTCGGGAAAATTTCTGAATTCCGCCGTATTCTTTAGACTCGCCTACGTCATAAGCTTCTGCAATCTTCTGTTTCACTTTTATCCCTGCCGGAGATGGCAGGCTACATGTTTTGTATTACAAAGACGTTTTGGGTTTGCTTGAATGTCTCGAAATAACCACCTGCCGGAGATGGCAGGCTACCCAGACGTTTTTCGGGGTATTTCCTACAAAATTTGTGTCTCGAAATAACCACCTGCCGGAGATGGCAGGCTACATATACTTTGGCATTTTTTATCGCTCTGGTTGTACCGTCTCGAAATAACCACTTGCCGGAGATGGCAAGCTACTTCTGCAGCAATCTTCATTAACGCTATGCAGGAACTGTCTCGAAATAACCACCTGCCGGAGATGGCAGGCTACGTAAAAGAAATCAAAAGAAAAGTTGAAGAAAAATTATTAAAGTCTCGAAATAACCACCTGCCGGAGATGGCAGGCTACAGATGTTAGCTGGAAAGGAACCAACAAAGTTGGAGAATGTCTCGAAATAACCACCTGCCGGAGATGGCAGGCTACACTAACGAAAGTCTTGGTTCTGATTTTGGTTGTTCTCAAGTCTCGAAATAACCACCTGCCGGAGATGGCAGGCTACGTTTCCGCTATGGTATTAGCGGAAGCCAAAAAGTCTCGAAATAACCACCTGCCGGAGATGGCAGGCTACATATTTACCTCCCTTTTAAAGAAACAAAGATGGTTGTCTCGAAATAACCACCTGCCGGAGATGGCAGGCTACAGAGTATTATGAAACTAACAGTAACTGATCAACACGATGTCTCGAAATAACCACCTGCCGGAGATGGCAGGCTACTTTCAAAAAGGAATTTTTGCTGTGACAAAATCACAGGTCTCGAAATAACCACCTGCCGGAGATGGCAGGCTACATGCTGTACAAGAATTTGCTCGTCCGGTATTTATGATTTTGTCTCGAAATAACCACCTGCCGGAGATGGCAGGCTACTTAGATTGAGAAATTTAAATATTGCATGGGAATGGTCTGTCTCGAAATAACCACCTGCCGGAGATGGCAGGCTACTTATGCTGAACGTTTACCGATGTACTCATCCTGAGTCTCGAAATAACCACCTGCCGGAGATGGCAGGCTACTTTCGATAGATGAAGAATTATTGAAAGAGTTTAAAGTCTCGAAATAACCACCTGCCGGAGATGGCAGGCTACATCGCCCTTCGTATTTTACCGTAAAAGTTTGGCTGCCTAAAGAGTCTCGAAATAACCACCTGCCGGAGATGGCAGGCTACACATGTATCAAAATTGTCGCTCAAAGACTTTGTGTCTCGAAATAACCACCTGCCGGAGATGGCAGGCTACTACTGTATAGTATGGTTTTCACATCAGGTGCTCTGTCTCGAAATAACCACCTGCCGGAGATGGCAGGCTACAGGAGGTGGAACCTGATGAAATACTAATCATCCCGTCTCGAAATAACCACCTGCCGGAGATGGCAGGCTACAATACCGAAGCAGGTATCCTGGTTTGGGAAAGCAATGATTAGTCTCGAAATAACCACCTGCCGGAGATGGCAGGCTACACCCCTAAATGGGGGTCTAAAGAATCGACAATGAATTGTCAAGGATCTTTTGAAACCCTATTTTAGCCTATTTTACGCAAAAGTTCTCAAATCGGCCGATTTTTCAATGCGTAACGTACGCGTTTGGCTTGTAAATTTCTGAAAACGCCCTGTTCAGGGGCTTTTTCGAGGAGGCAAAAGTTCGTGAACCGTTTTTGGTTTTTGGAACAAACGTGACATTTAAGTATTTTGCGGAAAAACAGGCTGCAGAAATCCCCTATTTTGGGCAGGGCGCATCTAAACCGAAACTGAAAGTTCGTAAACCGATCGCAGGGAGGTATGTCCCGAGGGGATTGGCGAATTTTTATCGGGCATGGGGATAGGCGAAAAGGGGATTAGAGGGAAAAAAAAGTTCGCAAACCTCTCAAAGGGGCGAAAACAGGGCTACAAGAAGGTATTGACCAGGGTGAACGGAGGGATTTCATCGCCGAGGGTTTCGATCCCCAAAACGCATTTTTGACATAAGGGGTAGATTCGGACGCTGTCTTCTTTGGGTTTGATGAGGGCGTTGAGATTGTCTTTGAGGAGCAGATAGCGGGAGGGTTTCAGGGTGATTTCGAAAACGGAGTCGTTGACCCGCGTGCCATACGCACACAGCAGGTCGGAAACTTTTGTTCTGCGGCGATCGGAGGGGATATCGTAGGCGATCAGGAAGCGGGCATATTCGGGTTTTGGCATCAGTATTTTCCGATAAACGCGTTATAACGCTCTTCTGCGTGAATGTGACGGGCAAGAAGATGGGATTGATATTCGATGATCGTACTGATTTTTCGCGACTCTTTTTTCCACGTCGTATAGCTGCCGAGGCGCTCAAAAATATTTTCGGCAATTTTTTTTCGGGCCAGAGCCGTCAATTTTCCCGAGGAATCGACGCGGACGGGTTCATTGCGGTTGAGCATCGTAATAATCGTGCGGTCGACGACAAAGGCTCTGAACTCTTCGATCATGTCGAATACGAGGGTCGGTTTTCCCCGGTCGGGAACGTGCAGGTAGGAGATATAAAGCGAGAGGCCTGAACGGACGAGCGCTTCTTGAATTTTGCCGTATAAAATGGCATAGCCGTAATTGAGGGCCGAGTTGACCGTATCGGATGCCCCTTTGGTCACTCTGGCGGTAAATCCCCATGAGGGATCGACAATTTTTTGGAGCGCTTCCCAGTAGGCTGCGCTGATCGTCCCTTCGTACCCCATGACTTCGGCCGGGGTCTGCGCCGTCCGTTTCATCCGGGAGAGGATCTTTTCCATTGTGCCGATCGCTTCGGAGAGGGTATCGTGGTAACGGTCGAGGTATTTGAGATAGTTGATCTGGTTTTTTGCCTTCCCCTCGATAAACTCTTTGGCCAAGTGAATGCCGTCCCCACTGAAATAGATCTCATATTGGCGCATTGCGGTCTGGGGAAGCGGTGCATGATGGGTCAGGATGGACGCATAGGGAGTGTGGGAATGGTCGATAAAATCGATCGGAATTTTGGCACGGCTGCAGTGTTCTACGAGGGAGGAGCTGAGCGTAACCCCTTTTGCATTGATGATGATCCGTTCGATCTGAGCTTTGGGGATCGATTGGACCACTTTTCCCCGTTCTTTGAGGGTATAGCGGTTTTTTGCCATACCTATGAACAGTCCCGGAGTCGTAATGTGGATCGTCGAGAGGCGGGCAAAAGCGTGGGCGTATTCTATTTTTTTCCGCTGGAGGGGGTCGGTGCGCCCTTTTCGTTTGCCGGGGTGTTCGTCGTGATAGCGTTCGTATCCACGTGTCAGCGCCAATTCGGCAAGGTCTTTTTTTTCATTTGCCGAGAGGTCGCCAAAAAGGGCCAGCGGTTCGATGAGGGAGCGAAACCGGGTTTTGGAGGTGATTTCCCCCGATTCTTTTGCGAGAAAGATACGGGCCGAGACGGCTTGCCATATTTCATCATCGAGTTCTTTTACCTGCGGATTTCCGGCGCTTACAAACGAACCGTACATTAATCGCAGCGTTTTCGCGTAGGCACCGATCCGGATGATAAAATCTCTGAAAGGGTGTTTTTGCATGACGAAAGAGCGGATTTTTTCACGGATTTTTTCGATCCTTTCGGGATCGATGAATACGTGGCCGTTTTGGAAATGGGCTCCCAGAAAGAGAAATCCCTGTTGTGCGGCCGATATGGAGGTTTTTGATGCTTCAAGTCTCAGATCGATCGTCAGGAGGAATATTTTCAGCTCTTTCAGGATGATTTCGGCCTCTTCGGCAGAATGGGTGAAGACGACGAAATCGTCGGCGTAGCGGACGAAGGCGCCGCCGTGACGGTCGAGAAACCGATCCATCTGATCGAGGTAGAGGTTTGAGAGCAGGGGGCTGAGAACGTCTCCTTGATGAACGCCGTTGCCATGCGACCGGTAGGTATTTCCGTGAAACAGCCCGTTTCGGATGAACAGGCCTATGAGCGAGACGATCAGCGAATCTTGTATATGGCGTCGCAGCAGGGCTGTGAGTTTATGGTGATCGATTGTCTCGAAAAAATCGTCGATGTCGGTGCGAAGGACGATTCCATATCCTCTGGAGAGATAATCTTTTGCCCGGTTGATCGCTTTGATATGGCTTTTGTCCGGACGGTAGGCGTAGCTTTTGTTACTGAAGAGAGGATCAAAATAGGGAGTCAGGGCATCGGCAAGGAGATATTGAACTACTTTGTCACGGATAGCCGCAATGGCGATCGGGCGTTTTTCTTTTCCGTCGGATTTGGCGATTTCGATTCTTTCGAGAGGCTGGGGAGCGTACGAAGCGTCCAAAAGTTCGTTTTTGAGCTGCTGCAGGTTGGAAAACAGATCGGTTTCAAACGATGCGAGCGAGACGTCATCGATGCCGCTTGCGCGGCTGTCGATGCGGTTGTAGGCATTTTTCAGGTTTTCGAGGGTGACGAGGTCCTCAAACCGTTTTGCAAACATCATCGCCCTTCGGTAAATTTTCCGTATCCGACGTTCGTTTTTGCGCCGAGACCGATATCGAGAATGATGGTTTTGATTAGAGCCGATTTTTGTAAAGCGTTCAGGATTTCCCCATCGTAGAACCGAAAATCGAACCGGAAATGGACTCCGGGCAATACTTTTAGGAAGCGGACCGGCGTCGGATCGACAAATTCATCGGGGATGCCGTTGGCGGTCATATTTTTGTGGGGGGTCAGAAAATCTTCTCCATAGAGTTTTGCGCTGCTTTTGATCGCTACGGCGTCAAAAAAGAGGTCGCGTATCCGTTTTCCGTTTTGTATACTTCCTTGAACGAACATTTCGTTTTCGAGTGCCGTCACGCTCTCGAGCGGAATATTCGCAACGGAGGCGATGTATCTTCGCCGACTCTCGATATCGGATTCTTCTTCGAAGATACCCGGAAACATCGAACGGCATATCCCTTTGATCGTCGAAGAGGGGACAATCGGCAGACCCGTCGTATGATCGAAATAAAATCCCAGTTTCATTTCGCTTTCAATCCCTCCTTCGTGGGCATAGCCGCTTCCGACCAATAATCCCGGATAGGTCGTTTTCAGGGTGAAGGAGAGTCGTTTATCCCCTAATAACGGAAATTTGGCATCTTCAAAGGGGAGGTTGAGCAGTTTATCGGCTTTGATGTTTATTTTATTCTTATTGGCTTCCGATTTTGGCTGTTTCCAGTCAATACCTTCAAAAAAATCACGGTAGTAGAGCCATCCGGCATTTGCACCCATAACCCTCTCCTCAGCTTTTTGGATAGGTGCGTATCGCCAGTTTGAGGGCGATCGCCGCGTTGATCACATTGTGTTTCGTTCGGCTGTCGGCTTGCTTGCGCAATACGTAATCCAGCAACCGTTCTCCCGGTTTGGTATCGTTTAGCAATGCTGCGATTGCTTCGAGCAATACGATACGGTTTTTTTCCGAAGAGGAACTTTCATTGCTGTAAAACGCAATGGTGGGAAGGAGGCCCGCTTGCATGACGCTTGCGCCGAATGCCGAAATATAGCCGTTGTACTGTTTGGCTATCGAAACGCCGTTGTCGGAAAGTTTTTCCCCGGCGATTTTGATCGCTTCGGGAATCAGTGCATTGATCTGTTTTTGGCTCATGACAATTTCCTTACCTGGCAGGCTCCGTATCCTATGGAGGCGTGGGCTCCGATTTGCACGGTGGAACCTTCTTGCGTGAGCAGTTCGTCGAGGGCATTGCGGGCTTTGGCGTATTGCTCCGCGTCTTCTCCGGTTCGGACGATTATCTCTTTGGACGGAGAACCGAGGATGAATGCGAATCGACACTGCCGCGGAAGCACCTCTTCGTAAAAGAGGTTTTCGCTGGTGCCATCTTCTCCGATCGCGTTTCTAGCGATGGTAGGGAGTTCTGAACAGATTTCACCAAACGTTTCCGCATCGAAAACGGCAATATTGTTCCCCAATACCGGTTCGAGTCCGTCAAAATCGATCGCGTTCGTCGAATCGACGGGATAGGTATCGGCCATTCCCATACCGGAGTTGATGTAAGCCGTTTTCGATTTTGGGGAAAAATCCCGAAGGCTCATGAGAGCCTGAAGCGTTTTGGGCGGAAGGGAAATTCCAAAAGAAGCGGCATCGTCGAGCAATTCGGCCGCAATGGCCGGGGTCGTCGCCCGATAAAACGGTTTGTGCGAGCCTCGTACCGGAACGCAGAGGAGTTTTGATTCGTAAAAACGGGTTTGTCCGGTCATGGAATCGGCGGTATCTGACGAATCGCTCCCAAACAGGAGTTTCAGGCTCAATCCGCTGAGGGCTCCCGTGGCCAGAGCGATTTCGCAGTGTTCGCGGATTGAACCTTTCAGGCTTGAAGAATGGATCGTCGGCCAGGATGTGATCGGATCGCGCTGAATCAGGTTGTCGATGATACCGAAATTGGCGTCTCCGCTTCCGGGATGGGTGTTTGACAAGGTAGTGAGAATATAGATTTCATGGGTGTACAAAGACATTAGTTGACTCCTGTGGTAATGTAATGGTTTAGTCCTATCCGTTGAAGGGACGGCCGGTCCAAATAGTGTTTGATCGTATCGTTTTTCTCCGTGTAAAAAACGCTGCCCGCACGCAGAAGGGTGTATCGTTTTTTCGTTTTTCCCTGAAAACGCCGCATAGGAGAGGATTTGTTTTCTTTTCCGATGATGGTGCGCATCGAAACTTTTGAACTAAGGGAAAATTCACACGCATCATAGATGTTCGCATCGACGTAAGCATCGGACAGCAGGATGACCCGCGTCACGGGTGTCGCAGAGAAAGTGAATTTTTCGACCGGATTATCGTCGCAGGGGATAACGGTCAGTTTAAATGACGTCCGTTCCGCACCCATGAACACGATATCGTCTTTCAGGACGGCCCCCTCCTCCAGCTCGACGGTAAAAGCAAAAGAGAAGTTTTTCTCCATCACAAACGACGTTTTTTTGAAAAAACGGTTTTCATCGACTCTGCCGCGTGCGTCGCGCTGGATTCCTACCTGTTCTTTGGGGACGAATACCGATTTTAGATCGGTAATGGAACCGGATTCCGAGACGATGAGATTTCCGGTCTCCTTTTTGGGATCATATCCCTCCAAGGAAGGAATCGACGTTTTGATCGCTCCGTTAGCCAGTACGACACGTCCGGGACGCCGGATATAATAGAATGAGTGGTCTGCCGGAGCATGCATCCAGAACTCTTTTCCGTCGTGCAGCATGATTGGGCCCATGCCCAAAAACTTTCCAAAAACGTTGTCCCCTTCGAGAGAAGCCGCTTCGGAACCGACCAGACTGACCGCCGCATCCCTCCGGGAAGCATTGACCCATTCACCGCGACGATGGAGGAGCATGTGTCCGGCCTGATTGAGCAGAAGTTTACGAAGCATTCCGACGGTCTGGGTCGGTTGGGGAAACAAGCGTGAGTGGACGATATAGCTGTTGGCGTATTCGTCGTTCCCTTCACCGAATGTGATATCGCTCCCAAAAAACATGGGGGATAGCGGTTTGAGTTTGATAAGATAGGTCATCGGTCACCTCTGAGCAGTTTTATCATCGAAAGTGCTGCGAACAGCTGGTCGAATTTTTGGTTTTTTGCGACGGATGGATCGTTGTAGATGGCTAATATTATCTGTTGGATGTGTTTAAGACCGGCCGAAAATCGGTTTTTATGAATCTCTTCGTTGAAATTGTTCTCCATAAAGGCATGCAAGCGTTCTTGGTCGTGCCCGATGGCATTGAGAAGATGTTTGTAGAGATCGAGTTTATGGTGAATCGAGTGCGGCAAATCGGTTTTTTCCGTCACGACCGACTTGAGCAAAGAGGCGAATGCTTCGGTCCATTCGGGATTATTTTTCGGTATGGTCAATTCAAAGCTCTGCCCGCTGTGTTTTTGTGCGGAAACGGTGATGGCGTTTTTTCCTTTGGATTTTGACGTGTAGAGCGCGTTTCGGCTTTTTTCAAGCGCTTCGTAGAGCGGAAATTTGTGGTACGTTACGCTAAAACCGTAACTCAGCGTTGCACCCGTATCGGAAAAATACGAATCGAACAGTTCATCGATCGATTTTACGGCATCAAAAAAGGTTTGATTGTTAAAAACAACGGGTAAAAACGCCAGAAGATCGTCCCCTCCCGCAAAGATGGCGGCACCGCCGTGCGCGGAGACCACGTCGACGATGCGCGTAGAGTATTCGAAAATACGGCGGGAGAATTGCTGCTGGGATTCGATGGAATCGAGGCTTTTGATGTAGGTACCGAAGTTGTCACCATCGGCATGGACAATCGCAATGTAGCTGTGCGGTTGTTTGAACGAAGGGTGGTTGCGGATACTTTCGAAATCATCAATAACCGTATCGTCGTTCATGGCGTTTAAAACGTCGCGGGCCGCAATTTCGGGGAGAGAATCGAAGCTGATTTTCTGAGTCGGCAAAAACGCTTTGGTCAGAAAAGAGCCCGACAGTCTCTCTCGTAAAAAGGTTTGAAGCGGATTGGAGCTCTCCGGAACGGGAATTTTGGTATGTAATTCCAGTGTATCGAGGATTTCTCCCATTCCCAGTATCACGTTTGCGTCATCAAGTTCGGCTTCGGCGATCGAACACTGGATATAACTTTTGAGCCACTCTTTCGCCTCGGCATTTTTCCCGACCGTTTCGGCGATTTCGGAGACAACGGAGGATTGTATCTCCCGGACTTTTTCCAGGGTTGTCTGAGTGCAGATAAAACGGTCGTGAAATACTCCGACACCGCATCGGGCATCAAGTCTGAACCGGCTAAGGTCGGGAACGATGAACAAAGCTCCTTCTTGTTGAAGCCGGAGAATCATTTCACGCATCATGTAGGAAAATAAAGCGCTGGCCCCCCAGAGTTCTCTTGTTTTTCTCGCGGAAGAGAGGGTTTCGTAGATGGGTCCTATCGTCAGTCCGATGTATGTATTCACTTCTTACCTCCCAAAGAGCGTTTTAGATCCGAATAGATTCTCTTTAATTTGTCGTGATAGACGTACTGGTGATAGTCGGAAGAGACATGCTTATCGACGTCTATCGTATTGATGGCGTACTGGACGAAAGCTCCCGTCTTGATCTTGTCCCGCAGTGTCGTCGGCGGCGTCGGCAATAAAAGTTTTTCTCTGGATTTGTCCGTCGTTATCGAAAATTCTTCGTTAAATATTTTTTCCGGCATGGCATACAACACCAGATGGACGCGGAACCCTTTATCGGTTTTAAGAGGTTTGAACAAAATGGGTGATTTCATCCGGGAAATTTCCGAATGTTCTTTTGTCAACGTAAATTTTTCGCTCATCCAGGATTGCTGAGTAGAAAGACCGAGCAGGTCGCGCATCAGATAGGCCGGTCGGTCTTTGGACGGGGTGTCGGTCAGGATGTCGGCGCCATTGTGATCTGCGATTTGTTCGGAGAGTTTTGAAGGATTGAGGAATTTTTGTTTGATCGCCCGTTTATCCCAAACGGCATTGAGAACGTTTTTGGTAAACAAAAACATGGCAGATTTGAAATAGTAGACGGTGCCGCTGCTGTTTTTCATGTTGATTCCGCTGCGGAGGCTGCGGTAAAACAGGTCGACATCTTCGAAAAGATTCTTCGCGTCTTTATACGGTGTATTAAAATGATATACCCCTTTATAGAGGGTTTCGGGTTTGACGTAATTGTTATCGGCGGGATCGATGTAAAAGGAACCGAAACCTTTCGTCTGTCGGGTACCGAAATTGTGTTTCAGTAAAAACTCTGCAAAATAGGTACGGATTGCGTCTATGACTTCCGGATAGAGGGAGAAAAAGGTTATTTCGATATTTTTCGCCATAGAAAAGAGTTTATGATTGGAAGGATCTTTTTCACCCAGATTTGCAAAATAGGCTGGAAACGGATCGTATTTCCCTTTTTGATTTGGCGTGTTGATCAGTTTTGATTCTACTTCCGTCGCGGTTATCGTCACTTTGTAGGGGAGAGAACGATCGCCGTTAGGATGTTCGCGCATGGGGAGTTTTTCAATTTTTTTCTTGAGCAGAAATTTGTCCAGTTTGGGTTTGAGCTCTGTGGCTCTGAGCGTCGCACCAGACTGCTTGGCCTGAAAATGGATCATCGGGGTGTGCTGTTCGAGTTTGTAACGGATTGAAAAGTCGTTCATAATGCTCCTTGTCATATTTTTCTGGAAATTTTTTGAATAAAGTTTTCCAATTCACTGCGGTTCATGACACCGTCTTTTACACAAAAATAGAGCTGTTTTTCACCTCCGTAATAGGCTTCACGGTTTTCGATAAGGGTTTTGAAGAGTGTATGCGCTTTTTTGATCCGCTCGGTATAGAGGCACAGTTTGTTGTCATTGTAAATCAGATAGGTGCTGTAGGATACCCGGTCGGTAATCGGGCTGAAATGGTTTGAAGCGGTTTTAATGACCGGAAGGGCATTGATGACCTTAACGTGTTTAAGCGCTTCGAGGCTCAGCGTCTCATCGTGTTCGTTCACCCCTTGTGTCCGGCGGTCCATGGATCGTATCGTATCGATCTCTTTTGCCGTCGCTCCGTATTGTTTCAAGCCGCGGATGTGGGAACGGTCGTTGATCGAAACCAGCGTCTGAAACCGGTCGAGTTTGACGCCGAAGCGTTTGGCGATTTGTTCCAAAGAAGAGGGGAGATGCGCGTAGTCGCCGTGATGATCGATGATCTGAAACTCCCCCTCAAACGGAATATCGAGTTCCAGTTCGACGAAGACGGGGATCGTATCGGGAGGGAGGGAGTGTAGATCGTCGGCATAATCGCTGAGTTTTGCCCCCCAGGAGAGATGGTTGTCTCTGTAATCGGCGTTATGGCGTCGCAATAGGCTGCGGATTTCGGACATCTCCAGATCGTTTCCGCCGAGAAAATAGAGGAGTTTTTTCGGTTTTTCGGATGGTTTGGCGGAGTCCGCGAGGGTACGTCCCATCGGATGGATGATGGATTCGAGTCTGGCTTGCAGATCACTCCGGTTCAAGACGTCCGCAACAACGTGGATATCGAATAAATCCGCCTGTTTTTTGAGTTTTGGGGTGACATGATCGGGATGATTTTTCTCTTGGTGGGGTGTTAGTTTTGGATTGAGGGTGACGATGAGGCCTTTTGAATCGTTTTTGATATGCTCTTTGAGGGCCATGTATTTGTAGATGAGCTGGTTTAGTTCAAAGCTTTTGGTAAATTTGCATTCGAAAAGATAGAGGCGGTTGTTTTTGAATCCCAAAAGATCAAATTCGTTGTTGACCAATGTTCCGGTTCTTTGGTCCCCATCGAATCGGATCTCCAGGGAGCTGATAAGATCGTCGAATCCAAGTTCCATGGCGACCCAATAGACGTAGTCTTCATACGTTCCCCCCTGAAGGTAGTTCCGCTCTATCAGTGTGCCGTCGGAGTCGATAATTCCCAGTTCCCGTAAGGCTTTGCGCATTTTTTCGGAAGTACCGATCGTGAGGCGGTTGGATTTCATGAGATCTTTTCGTACGCTTTGAAAGTCGAAAAAATGGTCAAACAGGTAAAAGACCTCTTCTTTGGAACGAGGCGGTTCATTCCGTTTGAGGCAAGTCGTGTATCCCAGCGATTCGATGTAGTCGACGACACCGAGGGGATTTTTGATTTTATGGTTGGTCAGGGTCGCATTACGGATAAGGTTGTATTCGTTTTCAATCGGGTTGAAGGCTACCATCGTGACGTTTGATCCGGCTTTGGCACCGATGAATGCGGCGGTTGAACCGAGGGCATTGGAAATATCCAGATAGACGTCATTATATGACTGTACGATTTCACAAACTTTTTCAATCTTTTGGGAACTGTCTTCGTCGATGATCGGTGCGGTTTCGACCGTGTAGGAGAGATCGTATTTGGCACGAAACTGCTCCAAAGATTTTGCATGGCGTTCCAGATTTTTCGGACTTGCTACGGTGTCGTCGAATACCAGCACGATTTTTTTCAGCTCTTGGGCGAATTCTTTGACCAGATTAAGCAGGGTCGTATCAAATTCGCCGATGATGGATATCAGGGTCATAGTGTATCTTTCTTTTTATATTGAACGTAGGAAAAGAAGGCTAATACGAGAATGCATCCTAGCGAAAAGAGTCCCCATATAGGAGACAAAGCGTTCTGGTTAAAATCAATTGTATTCATACCGAAGATTCCGGCGAACAACCCGGCTACCATTAACGGGATACCGACTTCGGTCAATTTTGCCATATTGGTGTTGAGCGACGTCTGTTTCATCATGTCCGCGTAATTGAAGAGTTCTGCGATCTCTTCGTCGAGATCTTTGATATTTTTTTCGATTTGCATGATCTCCAGCGATTTCGCATAGAGTTCGATCCCCTGTTCCTGAGGGCTTATTTCCCTGAAATAGAGTCTGTTGACGAAATTGATGTATTTTTTATAGAAGTGCGTCACCTCATTGAGTAGAGATTTATCTCCTTCTTCCAGAGCGGAGATACGCGTGACTTCATGCGAAAAATGGATGATGGAAGCACGAACGGCAAGGGTTAGATTCATCATTTGAAAATAATGGTGTCGAATATGTTGATTAATAACGTTTTTGGAAAAATCCCCGGCATCGCTGAGGCATACGAACGAATAGCGGGTGATGCCGTAAAGCGTTCCATAGCCGCTCCATCGATCATACGTGCTTTGGGCGATCAGCTTATGAAGCATTTCATCGTTTTGACAATTGAGCGATATACTGTCTGCATAAACGTATTTGTACCATAACGGGCTGTTTTGATATCGTGATTTGAGATAAGAACTCAATGCAGAGTCCATAACGTGGGAGAGGACAAACATCCGGTCATCCAGAAGAGGTTTGATCTCATTGCACCCTATCAGTGCGGTAATGTAGCTAGGAAGTTTGGGCAGAGTTATCTTGTCCTTGACGTCAAATGACTCGGTTTCATACGTGGCAAAACTGACTTCAACGGGTAAAAATGCATTGTAGGTTTCGTCCGCGTAGTTGCCGTTTTGCGGTGCCGAAAGAAACTGCGGATAGAGTCTTCGTCCAAAATCATTGATCAATAATGCGTCTTGGAAATTGTGGCGCGCAAGATTTTTTAGATTTAACGAAAGAATGGCAACTCCCGTTTCAAACGTTCGAAGGGTGACGCCGTCGATTTCAAGCGAAAAATCCCTGAATTCATAACGGTTGTTTTGGTAGTCTTTAAGGCGAATCTTGAATTTAAAAGGTTGTTTTTCAAACTCTTTTTTTTCAAAATAATTGGAAGGTCGTCTGTCATCCGGCTTTTGAGCCGTGTTAAATATAGCTGCTTGTACGAATTCATGAAAGTACGTGAATTCATTGTACGCTTCAACATTTCGGGTAGGGTCGAAATTTTGGTATTTCCAGCCGAATTTTTCGAGGTCAGCCGGTTTTTTCCAGCGAAAGGGGAACATGAATGTGTGATAACTGTAGAGGGTTGACATCAGGTATAACTTTTAAAAATAAATTGTATATAAAAAAATCAAGCTAATTATAACCTTTGTGGAGCTGAAATTTTAATTAACTGTAATCAATATTTTCAAATGTTATAAGTATTCTAGTGTGTATAAATAACGATTACTGTTTCAGGAAAATTCCTGAAGGTGGGAACTTTTATTTATACTTTTTGCACAATTCATGGTGCAATGCCAGGGGTTTGTAATTGAATGTTTAGGTTGTGATATAATGTTTGATCACAAAACTTAAAGGCTAATTCATGTTTAACCTTTCTACAATCAAAAACAAATTGATCGCACTGATGGTGCTTAGTTTTATGACGTACGCAACATTGGGTTATCTGGCCTATTCCAATAACAGCGATGCTAAAAAAACGGCGGAAAGACTGATCTATCTGGCAGATATGCGTGCCAACAACAACGGTGCTCTGATGGAAATTCGAGGGTATCAGATACGCCAGGAACAAGAACGATTGGATGCGTACCGCCAAAGAATCCAGAAATTCACGGAAGCGATTGAGAATCTAAAAGCGATTACCCGTTCCCAGGAAAATAAAGACCGTCTGAGCACTTTGAAATCCGACGTTACACAATGGGACAACGACAATAATCCGCGCATCGAAATGATCCAAAAATACAAAGCGGAGATCAACACCGAAGCGTTTAAAAATACGCCGGACGGGATCAAATTTGCAAAAATGGTTCAAGAATCGGGGAACATGCATACGAAGATGAATGATGATCTTCTGGCTCTGGTCAAATCGATGAAACAGAAAAATCTCGATACCCTCGATTCGAATGCGCTGATGATCGAAATCATCGCTCTTATCAGTGCTTCGGCGATGATGGGGATTTTTTATATGATCATCCAAAATATTACCGGGTCGATTACGAGACTTGATGAAATGATCAACGTAGTCGCGCAGAACCGTGATTTTACGAAAAACGCATCCGTACAAGGGGATGACGAGCTGGCACACATGAGTAAAAAAGTCAATGAACTCGTCAGTGCATTGCGTCAGGCTTTTCAGGGAATTCGTTCCGCATCGAGTGAAAATCTCTCCGTGTCGGCCGAACTCTCGGCAACGACGCTCAGTATCGGCAAAGCGGCTGAAGAAGAGGCGCGGATCGTCATGCAGACAACCAGTGAATCCGACAGAATGAAAGAGGCGATGATGGCTTCCGCGCAAGAGGCGGAAATGGTTAAAAACAAAGCGATCGGAGCGCGTGAAAATCTTCAGGAAGCCCAATCGGCGCTTCATAATACGATCGATCAGCTCTCCCTCACGGTCCAGAGCGAGGGGGAAATCAACGATCGTCTCAACTCTCTTTCTCAGGAAGCTTCGCAAGTCAAACAGGTACTCACCGTCATCGCCGATATCGCCGATCAGACCAACCTTCTCGCCCTCAATGCAGCGATCGAAGCGGCCCGGGCCGGAGAACACGGAAGGGGATTCGCCGTGGTTGCGGATGAAGTACGCAAGCTTGCCGAACGTACCCAAAAAAGTCTTGTCGAAACCAATTCGACGGTCAACGTCATTGTACAGTCGATCAATGACATCACCGATCAAATGAACCACAACGCCAAACGGATAGAAAGCCTTGTAAAAGCATCGTCCGAAGTAAATAACTATACCGAAACGGCGGTAGGAGCGCTTCTGGATACCGTTATGGCTATCGAGAAACTTGCGAGCGATACGCAGGTCAATGCCAGAACGACCGAAGCCATCATTTCAAAAATCGGGAACATCAACGAACTTTCAACCTCAAATGCCCGCAGTGTCGAAGAAATCGCCGCTGCAGCGGAGCATCTGCATCACATGACCGAACAGCTCACCAACCAGATTTCCGTCTTTCGGACTTAAGTGTGATAGACGATTCCCCGCTCGATCGGGCGGGAAGAAAAAATCGTTTTCGCATTGCGATGATCGTCCGCATGGCCGATCAGTAAATATCCGCTTAGATGTTTTTGAAACCGTTTTAACAGTTCGATGTTTTTGGCTGCGTCAAAATAAATCATCATGTTGCGGCTGAATATGACGTCAAATGTCCCCAGTTGGTTCCACAGAGCATCGTCAAAAACGTTTCCGACCCTAAAATCGATCGTGTACTCCGGAAACAGAGCGATTTTGTACTGGTTATTTTCCAGCACGAAATGACGATTCAATATGGTTTGCTCCAGGGCATGGACCGAACGGGGAGAGTATTCGCCCAAACGGGCTTTTTCGATCATCTGCTCGGAGATATCAACACCGATGATTTCGATACGGCGCACCGTTTTTTTGGGCATATCGGCAAGACGCAAGACGATGGAGTATATCTCTTCCCCACTGGAACAGGGTGCCGATAAAATACGGATCGGCCGCAGGGTACCGGATCGGTCAAGTTCCGGGAGAATCGTATTGATCAGAAAATCAAAATGGTGAGATTCGCGTTCGAAATAGGTTTCGTTGGTCGTCACCAGCGTAATAAGCGACGTCGGCAGTTTATCGAACGATCCGGGGATCTCTCCCCCCTGATCGATGTAGCGGCCGACCCGATCGCGATCGCTGGCCCTGGAGAGGACGATCCCCGTCTCTTGCTCTATCCGCTTCAACACATCGGAAATAAGGGTTTCGCGCGTCATTGGGCAAACTTCAAGATGGTATCGGAGATTTCGTCGACGGAGAGTACCGCGGTTGCCCCATTACGCTCAATGGCCCGTCCGGGCATTCCGAATACCGCCGCGCTTTTTTCATTCTGGCAAATGCTCATTCCCCCCAAGGATTTTATTTTGATCATCCCCTCGACTCCGTCATCCCCGATACCGCTTAATAATATGGCCAAAATGGAGTCCGGCGCATAGGTTTCGATTGCGCTGAGCATCATGACATCGACGCTGGGGACAAAGTCGTTCCGTATCCCTTTTTTTATCTGACGGATGACGCTGTCGCCCCCCTCTTGGGTAAATACCAAATGAAGACCGCCGCGTGCGATGATGATCGTCCCGTTTTCGATTTTCATCCCGTCTAGGGATTCCACAATGCGGTTTGAGGTGCACGTTTGAAGACGGGAGGCAAAAGAGTGCGTCAGTTCAGGAGGAAAATGCTGTACGACGCAGATGGGGACGGGAAACGATTCGGGGAGGGCGCGAACCAGCTTTTCGATGATTCCCGGTCCGCCGGTCGACGCACCGATGAGAATAATTTTGGAGGTTATGAGAGATTGCATAATCGCTGTCTTATATAAATTTCTCCATTGTACATGATTTTCTCATAGAAAGGGGATAAAATCCGCATGGAAAAGTAATGGGAGTTGCAACGATAATTGAGGGACTGATGAAATTTTAACAGGTTTTGATTCCCGGCCGTAAACATATTCGATTACAATATTCGCTGACGATGATGAATGGGGATAAGACGATTTTATTTAAACCCAATGCGAGGGGACTACTATTATGAAACATACATGTGATATCGTGATTTTCGGCGGGCACGGCGATTTGGCCTTCCGTAAACTGATGCCGGCACTCTATCATCTGAGTAATGACGGGTACCTTGATGCTTCAAGCCGGATCGTGACCGTGACGCGAAAACAGTGTTCTTTGGAAGAACATCGGACAGTGGTGGAGCAAAAATTGCAGGAATTTTTGGGTGCGAACCAATTCAGTACCGAAAAATACGACCGTTTCAAAGAGCAGTTGCACGTCGTCGGCATCGATTTTGGCGACGAGCAGAGCTATGAAGCGCTCAAAGAGATTTTAGACCGCTATCCCGAACGTGAACGGATCAATTATCTCTCTACCGCATCCGATTTTTTTGCCACGATCTGCAAGATGATGAGCCGGTGGAATCTGATCACGCCGCAGTCGCGGGTGGTGCTCGAAAAACCTATCGGAAGGGATTTACAATCAGCGCAGGCGATCAACAACGACGTGCTCGAGTATTTCGAAGAGAAGCAGATCTACCGCATCGACCATTATCTGGGAAAAGATACGGTGCAAAACATTATGGCTTTGCGTTTTTCAAACCGTTTCATCATGCCGCTGTGGAACGCCGAGAACATCGACCACGTCCAGATCACGGTCGCCGAGAGCGTTGGAGTCGAGGGACGGTGGGGATATTACGACGATTACGGCGCGATGCGGGACATGATTCAAAACCACCTGATGCAGCTGCTGTGTCTGGTCGCGATGGAGCCGCCGTGTTCGCTCGAAGCGGACAGCGTACGGGACGAAAAGGTCAAAGTGCTCCGATCGCTGCGTCCGATGAGTCTGGGCGATCTCGAGCGCAAGACCGTGAGGGCACAGTATACGGCCGGATCGATTGACGGGGTATCGGTTCCGGGATACAAAGAGGGGGAAGGGGTCGAAAACAGTACGACCGAGACGTTCGCCGCAGTCCGGGTCGATATCGACAACTGGCGATGGAACGGAGTGCCGTTTTACCTGCGTAGCGGTAAACGGCTGCGTCAGCGCAATTCTGAAATCGTCATTCAGTTTAAAGGGGTGCCGCATTCGATTTTTGCCAACGGCGGGCGCTGCATTTCGCACAACAAACTGGTCATTTCGCTTCAGCCCAAAGAGAGTATCAAGCTAAAATTGATGAACAAGATACCGGGACTGAGCGAACAGATGCATCTGCAGCCGGTGGAGCTCGAACTCAATGCACGGCATGCGACCGACCGGAAGCCCGAAGCGTATGAGCGTCTGCTGCTCGACGTCATCCGGTCCAATCCGACGCTGTTCATGCGCCTCGACGAAGTCGAAGCCGCTTGGAAATGGGCCGATATCATCCTCAATGCGTGGGAAGCGAATATGGTTCCGATGAAGAGTTATCAAGCCGGGACCGACGGACCGACCGCCTCGATCCAGTTGGTCGTACAAGACGGGGTAAGCTGGCATGAAGAGTAATACGCTGATTCACGCTTTTGACGATGCCGATGTACTGGCGGGCGAACTCGCATCGGCAATCGCACGCAATCTCGAAGATGCCATCGATCAAAAGGGGTATGCAGTGTTACTGGTCTCGGGCGGGAATACCCCCAAAAAACTTTTTGCGCATCTTTCGACGATGCCGATCCGTTGGGATAAAATACGCATCGGCCTGTGCGACGAGCGCTGGGTCGATCCGTCACATACGGACAGCAATGAAAGACTGCTGCGCGAACATCTGATCGTTAATGCGGCGCAAACGGCCCAACTGGTAGGATTGTACGTCGGCGGTAAAAATGCACTCGAAGCCGAAGAACTCTGTTCACAGAGGGTTAAAAGCTTGCTATGGCCAATCGACGTGTGCGTTCTGGGGATGGGGGAAGATGCCCATACAGCCTCTTTGTTCCCCGGCAATCCAAGATTGGCGGAAGCGTACGGGCGTAATACGGATTTGCCGTGTATCGCGATCTCTCCCGCTGCCGCGCCCCATGAACGGATGAGTCTGACGCCGGGCGCACTGCTTAGTTCCCACAACCTCTACCTCCATTTCGAGGGGGAACGCAAACGCTCGGTGTATGCCCGGGCATTAGAGACCGGCGATCCCATCAACATGCCGATATGCTCGGTCATTTGCCAAACCATCAAACCAGTCGAGGTCTATTATGCATGATATCATCGAACGCGTGAGTGAATCGATCCGTGAACGTTCCCAAGAGAGCCGAACCCTCTATCTGCGGCGTCTGGAGGAGAGCGCACTGCACGCCGTGGGACGAAAACCGCTTGGGTGCAGCAATCTGGCGCACGCGATGGCACCGATGGACGAGCGCGAAAAATCGTCGCTGTCGCAGACGAAACAGCCCAACATCGCCATCGTCACCGCCTACAACGACATGCTATCCGCCCATGAACCCTTCAAACTCTATCCCGCGCTGATCAAACGGACGCTCATGGATATGGGGGCGACGGCTCAGGTCGCCGGAGGAGTACCTGCCATGTGCGACGGCGTGACGCAGTCGCAGCCGGGGATGGAGTTAAGCCTCTTTAGCCGCGACAATATTGCGATGGGGACGGCGATCGCTCTGTCGCACAACGTTTATGACGGAGCGATGTATCTGGGTGTGTGCGATAAAATCGTACCGGGTTTAGTGATCGGTGCATTGACGTTCGGCCATTTGCCGGGAATTTTCGTCCCCGCTGGTCCGATGCCATCAGGGATCAGCAACGCGCAAAAAGCGAAAATCCGTCAGGAATACGCGCAGGGGAAGGTGAGTGAGAATGCCCTGCTTCAGGCCGAAGCCGCTTCGTACCACTCCAGCGGCACCTGCACGTTTTACGGTACCGCAAACTCCAACCAGATGCTCCTTGAGATGATGGGTCTGCAGCTTCCCAACAGCTCGTTTGTCAATGCCAATACCCCGCTGCGCGATGCCCTCACCCAGGAAGCGGCCAGACGGGTTTTGTCCATGACGCTCGAAAACGGGGAGTATAAACCCATCGGTCGGATTATCGACGAGCGGAGTTTCGTCAACGCCATTGTCGGGCTGCTCGCCACGGGAGGATCGTCAAATCATACGATCCATCTGATCGCGATGGCCCGTGCCTGCGGAATATCGCTCTCGTGGGATGATTTTGACGCTCTCTCCCACATCACGCCGCTTTTGTGCCGGCTCTATCCCAACGGTCATGCGGACGTCAACCATTTTCGCGATGCGGGGGGAATGTCGGTCGTGATTGCCCAGCTGCTCGAAGCGGGGCTGATCCATGCCGATACCGAGACGGTTGTCGGACGGGGGCTGGAGCATTACATCACCGAACCTTCGCTCACATCCGAGGGATTTGTTTTCGGCGAGGGGCCACGCATCTCCCGCGACACGGAGGTCGTATCGTCGGTGTCGTCTCCGTTTAGCCCCGAGGGGGGATTACGGGTACTGTGCGGAAATCTGGGACGCAGTGTCATCAAGACGTCGGCACTGAAGAGCGAAGGGTATTGGATCGAAGCCGAAGCGGTCGTATTTGATTCGCAAGAGGAACTTCAAAGCGCTTTTAAACGGGGAGAACTCGAACGTGATTTCATCGCCGTGGTACGGTTTCAAGGGCCAAAAGCTAACGGGATGCCGGAACTGCACGGTTTGATGCCGCCGATGGGGGTATTGCAGGACAAGGGGTTTCACGTCGCGATCGTGACCGACGGAAGAATGTCCGGGGCATCGGGCAAAGTACCCTCAGCCATCCACATCACTCCCGAAGCCCTGGAGGGGGGATGGCTTGATCGGGTATGCAACGGCGACCGGATACGGCTGGACGTGCACAACGGATCGCTCGAACTGCTGGTGGAAGAGTCTGTACTTCAGGCACGCAACCCCGCCCGTCCGGACCTCTCGACGAACCGTTTCGGCTTCGGCCGTTCGCTCTTTGGTACGATCCGTCAAAACGTCGGAAACGCCGAAGAGGGGGCAAGCATATTTGATCCCATCGGAAAGGAGAGAGGATGAAACCGTCTGATATAATGTCCCTATCACCGATTGTGCCGGTCATCGCATTGGAGAATCCCGATCATGCGCTGCCGCTGGCCGAAGCCCTTTTGGAAGGGGGGATCGCCGTTATGGAGATCACACTGCGTACTTCCGCGGCGCTGGAATCGATCACGCGCATCGCCTCCGAGTTTGCTCAGATGAACGTCGGAGCAGGGACCGTGATCAATGCGCAGGGGTTTGCCGATGCGATGAATGCGGGCGGATCGTTCGCGTTTAGCCCGGGAATCTCTGCCGAGATACTCGATTATTCGATTGAGTACGGGTATCCGCTGATCCCCGGAGTCGCCACGGCGTCGGACATTATGATGGCGCTCAACCGGGGATTCGATCACTGCAAACTCTTTCCCGCAACCGTAGCGGGGGGAATCGAAGCACTCAAAGCGTTCTCAGGTCCCTTTGCGTCCGTTCGCTTTTGCCCGACGGGAGGGGTGAACGGTGATAATTTCATCGATTTTTTGTCGTTGAGCAACGTCGCATGCGTAGGGGGGAGCTGGATCGTTCCGCAGAATCTCATACGTGAACAACGTTTTACGCAAATAAAGCATTTATGTCAGGAGGCATATCATCGAATGGAAGAGCATGGACTCCGATAGTATCCCTATCGAAACTCGGCTGCAGCGCCATTTTGCGCAGGTCGAGAATATTATTCTGAAGCGGCAGGACCCTATTACGGGCCTTTTGCCGGCGAGTACGGCGGTCAACGCCCACGGCGATTACACCGATGCGTGGGTGCGTGACAACGTCTACAGTATCCTTTATGTGTGGGGGCTGGCGCTGGCGTATCGGCGTTTCGATCCTCAGCACAGCCGGACCTATCTCCTTTCGCACAGCACGATCAAGCTGATGCGGGGTCTTTTGAACTCGATGATGCGCCAATCGGATAAAGTCGAAAGATTCAAACACACTTTGGCCCCGGTCGATTCGCTCCATGCGAAATACGGTACCAAGAGCGGTTTGAGCGTCGTAGGGGACGATCAATGGGGACATCTACAGATCGACGCTACGTCAATATTCTTGTTGATGTGTGCCCAGATCACCGCATCGGGGCTAAGTCTGGTCTATACGCGCGATGAAGTCGATTTTATCCAGAATCTGGTCCACTACATCAGCCGCGCCTACCGCACGCCCGATTACGGAATATGGGAACGGGGGAACAAGATCAATCACGGCCATACCGAGATCAACTGCAGTTCGGTCGGAATGGCCAAAGCGGCGCTCGAGGCGATGGACGGACTCAATCTTTTCGGAGATACCCAGGGAAATGAGGGGACGATCCACGTCTCGCTCAACGATATTTCAAGCTGCCGTTTTACACTGGGGGGGCTTCTTCCACGTGAATCCGATTCCAAAGAGACCGATGCGGCCTTGTTGAGCATCATCGGATACCCGGCGTATGCGGTGGACGACCCGGAGATACAAAAACGGACAAAAGAGAAAATTCTCAAAAAACTGGTCGGCAATTACGGATGCAAACGTTTTTTGCTCGACGGACACCAGAGCGTGATTGAAGACACCAGCCGTCTGCATTACGAACCGTATGAACTGCGTCAGTTTGAACATATCGAGTCGGAATGGCCTTTGTTCTTCGTTTATCTGTATCTGGACGCGCTGATGCGCAATGACCGGGAGGAGAGCCGGATGTGGAAAGAGAAAATCGATCCGCTTCTCGTCGATGTGGACGGTCTGAAACTCCTTCCGGAACTCTATTACGTCCCTCTCGATCGGATCGAAGAGGAGAAACTTCATCCCAATACCCAGCTTCGTCTGCCGAACGAGAACGTCCCGCTGGTCTGGGCCCAAAGTCTTTACGGGTTATGCGAAATGATCGAAGAGGGGGTATTGGTTCCGGATGAGATCGATCCCCTGGGCCGCAGACACCTGTCGACCGAAGCGTCGCTGCGTAGGGTGGCGATTCCGGTGATTGCCGAAAATGCGCATGTCAAATCGCTTCTCGCCGAATACGGATACGGTTTCGAATCCATCGAAGAACTTAAACCTCTGAAAATCCTCCACGCGTCCAAACTAAGCGAAATTCATGCCGTTTTCGGTCAAAACGAAAAACTTGCCCTAACCGGGCGTACGGCGACGGTCATGCGGACGATCAATACGGCCAGAGTCCACCGTATCGGTGAGCAGGATATCCTTTTTCTCCCGTATTACGTCAATCAAAAAGGGTTTTATTTCGGGTACGACAACCGTCTGCTTGCCGAGCATTTTCGCGCATCGATCAAATTCCTCTCAAAAGAGTGGAAATACGACGGCCACCCGCTGCTGTGTTTCATGATACGCGAAGACATGTTCCGCAGCTCACAGCGCGACATGATCCTAGACTTGTTGCACGAGATCGCCGGGGGAAAAGTAGACGGCATCGAGGTTATCAGCGCATCATCGGTTGCCGAAGTTTTGACGGGTGCCCAGAGGGAATATATTGACGGCGCGGTTTTACGGCATATCGACATCGAAGATGCCGTATTTACCCTGCAAGAACAGTGCGTCCGTAATGAAGAGAACCGCACATGTACCTTTATGAGTACTCAGGAGATGTTTGAACTCGAATCGATGAGCGACGATCGGTTGGGGCAACTCCTTATCGAGGATTCGGACATTCACAGCAAATGTGCCGCTTTGGGAGTGTTGTGGGAACGTATGGGCTCTTACGGGACCGTATGGATGCACGATCATCCGATAACGCTTCATTCCATCGCCTCCAATCTGTACGAATCCGCCGCGATTTGTCATGAATGGAGCGCGGTCAGAGTGCTGGCCGAATATCTCAATCTGATCGATTATCGGCTTGAGGATGGGGTATTGGAGATCGTTACGCGTCAAAAAAGGCTTGCAGTAGGGCGTGGGTACACGGAAAGAGCCTGCATCGTCGCGCCTTTGGAAAATGCCGAAATCATTGCGATGATTCATGAGTTCAGCGGTAACAACCGTGCCGAAAAGATGCTGATTCAGGAGATTATTCTCCACGTGGGATACATTATCCGCACCGATGCGCATCTTTTCAGCGAAATGATGACGATACGGACATGGTATCTGATTCAGCTCATGGTTTCCCAGATCAGCCGGGAAGAGAGATGCTCATTGGGAAGCGCGTACGAGGTTCTCTTATCGCTCGCACCGCACGAACTCTACGACCGGCTTTATCGGACGTTGAAGACCTACAAACGGGAAGTGGAATTTCTCCAGCTTCAGGAGAATCTGCACACCTTGACGAATTCTCTCAAGATCAAACCGGGAGAATGGGAAAACGACATCGAACCTTCCACCGTTCCCGACTGGTCGCAATGGCGTCAAAAAATCGGCATGCTGGGGCATACTTCGGGTCCGTTTCACAAACAGGTCTGGTACATGCTTCAGCAATGCAAAGGGATCATTATCGGGGACAAATACAGTAACCAATGTCGCATCGGTTCGGAGCTGACGCTTGAATCGACGGCGGGAGAGAGGGCGTTTGCCCTGAGAATCGATTCGCTGATACAGAGTATTTCGGCACCCGATTACCGTCAGCTCAATATCGAGGCGATCGAGAGCATGTCGCGGCTTTTCCGTGAAAATCCGCAGCTTCGGATCGAAGACGATCTGGTAATGGATGTGTTGATCGGACATGCGGTCCGAATCGCCTGGCAGCAGGATAATCACGATAATTACGACGAGAGCAAATCACTGGCATGGGAATCGTTTTACAAACTATCCCCCAAAGAGGTGGACATGGCGTTTGCCGAAGCGTTCATTTTCCTGATCAGTTATGAGGAGTACATGTGAGAATCCTAGCCGGCGATATCGGCGGTACCAAAAGCAACTTCGCTTTGTTTGACCGCAAAGACGACATATTAGTCAATATTTATGCAACACAGCTTGCCAGCCGTGATTTCGCGACGTTCTCGGAGATGATTACTCGGCTTAGAGAACAGATGCCGCTCGAAGGGATCGATGCCGTTTCGCTGGGTATTGCCGGACCGGTCATCAATCAGGAGTGCAAAGCCACGAATTTACCCTGGAGCATCAGCGCTGCGGAACTGGGAATGTTGTTGGGGGTGGAGCGTATCCATTTGCTCAACGATCTCGAAGCTACGGCGTACGGAATGCTCTATCTCTCAAAAGAGCAGTGGCATGATCTCAATCCTGCGGCCAATCCTGCAGCAGGGCACCGCGCCGTCATCGCCGCGGGGACGGGACTGGGCGAAGCGATGATGTTCTGGGATGGCAGCGGATTTCATCCGGTGGGTTCGGAGGGAGGGCATAGCGATTTTGCGCCGCTCACACCGCAGCAGGACGCATTGCTGTCATGGCTTCGGAAACGCTATGCCGATCATGTCAGCTATGAGCGTATCCTCTCCGGTCCGGGGATAGCCGCCGTATACGATTTTCTCGCCGAAACGGGGTTTGCCTCCGAACCGGCGGCAATAACGAAAATGTCGGACAAGGATGATAAAAGTGCCCTGATTTATCGATGCGCAGTTGAAGAGCACGATCCGCTCTGCATCGAAACCTTGCGTCTTTTTACGCAGATATACGGGGCGGAAGCGGGAAATCTGGCGCTGAAGAGCATGTCGTTAGGCGGCGTTTATATCGGCGGCGGAATCGCTCCGAAAATCTTGTCCTTCATGGAAGAATATTTTATGGAAACGTTCGTTCAAAAAGGGCGTTTTTCCAATATATTAAAAAATATGAAAGTCATGATTTCCCTTAATCCCGAAACCGCCGTGGAAGGGGCGGCCCATTTTGCATTTGACCGTTTGAAGGGATAAGAAGAATCAAACAGAGGGATCGAGAGTTTCGGAGAATTAAGTATTTTGATACAATAACTCTAAGATAAAGATTCGGGGTCAAACGATGGATCGTGAAAAAAATCGGATATTTGCTGCACTTGCAAAACACGAGTTATTGTTGATGTAATGAAAAAAAGGAGAGGCTGAGGGGTCTTTCCAATGTTTGAGCCAGTTAAGGCTCAAGCGTTTGGAGTGTAGTTTGGTTTTTGTCTTTGAGAAGACGGATCAGATCACCACAAAGTCGGTATTGGTAAGGGTTGGGTGAGTCGTTGTTCCCAGTACGGCGATTTGGATAGCCGCACCCGATCCGCTTCCGTCTGCATCGTAACCAAAGACCCCCGTATCGGAGTTGTAGACAATGTAGTCATTACTGTCCTGAACTCTGGTAGCGAGGTCTTTGAAATAGTTTTTTTTCAATAGATGCTAGTGTTTCTCTATCCGGTCCAACACTCCAGCCTGCAAGTGGAAGCGTCAAGGCTTCATAGCGTTCATTCCATTTTCCATCGTAGTAATTCTTCTGCTGATAGGCACGTATCTTTTCAGGGGTAGAGGCTAGCTCTGTTTTGTAGAAAAAATCTATATCTTTATACTCCACGTAATGGAGATAGTTTTCCAGACCTATTGGATTGATGAGGATCAGTTTTTGGCTCATCTTCGGATAATTGAGGGTAAAACGGGTGGCAACCATGCCCCCCATGGAATGACCCACGATAATACTGCGCATAATTCCAAGCGATTCCATTAAGGCTTTCGTATTATGAGCCAATGCACCGAAAGAGTATTGATAATCTGTAGGCTTGGACGATTTCCCGAATCCTAGCTGATCGGGTATCAAAACACTGAAACCTTGTTGATGCAAAAAATCGGCGGTCTCTTTCCAATAGGCACCATTGTGCATATGACGGAGCATTCGGCCACTAGAGGAGAGATATTTTCTGTATTTGGATTTTAGCATAAAGTGGCCGAATGACTCCGTTTTTTGCAGTATGCATTGAGAGAGAAAGCAGAAGTTTACATTGCAATATTGCAATAGGTTACCTTCAATAAAGAGATTTTTGATAAATTAAAGCAAATTTATTCATTGATTCGTTACAAAATAAGCTTAAAATTAATTGATCTCCTGATCTTTTAAAGTGGCATTATTGCAAGATCTACTTTCTCAATGTGCTGTAACGGTTAAACAAAGTTACGAATTAAATACCAATTGATGTCACTTGGTCATTTAAATTTAGATGAGCGTATATTAAATATTAAAACAAAATAAAACAATATAATATTTATATATGTTACTTTATGTAAACAATTTATCTATATTTTAAACCGTTAATTTTGATTATAACGATACTAAGTTACTTTTCATTAACATTTCTTCTTAAGATA
>JBFXFU010000023.1:0-29683 GCA_050178755.1 Sulfuricurvum sp.
TAAATTTTTACACTCTGGGCATCTTTTGCCGCTTTTTTAAAACTCATTGTAAATAATCCTTTGAAAACCCGCATGGTAGCGAACTTTTAAAGGTGTTTCAGCCTCCCGTTTTTTTCATTACGCCTAATGTTTATTGAAATGGGTTTTTAACCGTATCACTGGGAATGATCTCTATATTTTGTGCTAAATCCGCTTTTTTTAACACTTCTATTGTACTGTCGACAATTCGTTGCTTTCTAGCTTGTAGTAATTATTTTATTTTCTATGGATGATTCAGTGTATTTTGATATGAATTCTTAGCCGATGAAAAAGTCGGATTCAGAGAGATGGAGATTCCCAAAATGTCGTCATATGGCGATGATGAGCGCAGTATTTACGATGGATTCGTGAGAAAGTTATGGATTTTTAAAAGCCACCTTGCGAAAGTTTGAACGATGTGCAGAACGTGACGGGAAAGCAAACGATAGCGCGGTAGTGTCAGTTAAGCGTTAAATGTTTTGTTTGCTTTGTAGTGAAGCAAATATAGTGTGATATTTTTTCTCAAAATTTGCGACATCACCAATTTTTTTATCAGCTTCGGCAATCACTTCATGCTGAATGCGCTCAATCGTTTTCATACCGTGTCTGACTAATTGTGAACGGTTTTCTGCTTTTAAAATCGATGGCATTTTGACGGTCATCTCAAACCTCTTTTTTTAAAATTATATCTTTGAATGTATCAGAAGTGATATTCTCATATGAAGTATCGGTTCTTTTATCGATAAGCGTTAATGCAATTTTATCACCAAATTCATTTTTTATTTCAAAAGTTGTTTCACGCGAACGAATAACACTGTTGAAAAAAACTTCTTCAGGAACACGTCTTTTCGTAATGGCTTCACGTTTTTTGGTGTACATGAAGCACATTTCCAAATCATCGTAGATATAAAAAATCTCTACTCGATATCCTCGATCCAAAAGACTCTTAATATTTTGACGTGCAATTTTTGTATTGGATAGATTGGAATCGATGATAAGAGATAATCCGCGTTTTTTGACTCCTTCATCAAAAAGCATCTGTACACCTCGTCCAGCAGGTTTTTGATACAGATCACTGTTGTTGCCATCATAGCCTATAGGAGTAAATAAATCTCTCACTGCATCAATGTCTAAGTGTAAAAGATTAGCTTCGACTTCAAGGAGGCTCTGAGCAAATTCGGTTTTTCCAGCGCCACTCGGCCCTGCCGTAAAGAATGCCATTTTTTCTTCCAACGGATTGAGCGGTTGAAGAAAGCGATTAAACAAATCTTGTTTACGCATTTTGAGATAGGCAATGGCTTCTTGTTCGATTTGTTCTTGTGTCATAGCTTGTATTTTAACTGAACTTGGGTAAAAGCATCTATTGAACATTTCATAGTATTAATTGAATCCAAGTAGTGCATTTGACATTGTTAACACGGCATCTTTCCCCGTATCAGGAGCCAACTTCGCATAGCGAAGAATGATAAAGAATTTGAAGAAGGCGGTTGAGTCTTTAAAAATAGGATTATTGCTGATAAAGCTCTTTTACCGCATTTAGCCCTTGATCTGGGGCAAGATGCGAATAGCGCATGGTCATTTCAATAGTTGCATGGTTCATTAACTTTTGGATGGTTAGGATAGAGGTTCCATTCATGGCCAAATGGGAAGCGAACGTGTGGCGTAATGTATGTATGACAACGCGATTTTTTCGATCATCTTTATCGATTTCAAGATTGAACAAAGCATCAAGAATACCGCGTAATTTATTTTCAATAGTTGTTCTATGTGATTTTAAGATAGGATCGTTTGCTTTTAATGTTTCGATTCTTTTGGCAAGGATGGATTTTAGTTCATCATTATAAAAACCTGTATAGGACTTCGTATTTTTGTGATCCATCAGAGTCACAGCATTATTATCGAGTTTAATGTCTTTTTTGGTAATGCTTATAATAGTTCCTACACGTCCTCCAGTCGATAGCGAGAGTTTGACAAAAAGCCATACGTCTGGATGGGATAACTCAGCCATATCAAGCAGTTGTTTAATTTCACTAACAGTAAGGAAGCGTTCTCGGGCATTATCGACTTTTAGCCCATCAATCGTAGTGGCAGGATTAAGACCGTTGTAAACCTGTTTTTTAATAGCATGTTTGAAAATGGTCGCAATCATAAAAATAAGATGATTGACGGTGCGAGGAGCAAAACGTTTGATGTAATTTCGTTGTAGATCGCTGATGGATTCACTCGAAATATTTTCAAGTCGCTTTTCCCCAATAATCGGCTTGATATGATTTTCATAGCGCTTTAACTCTTGATCAACATCTTTGCTAAGATACTTGTCTTTGAAGTATAATCTAGCAATGTCATCAAAAGTTAGAGTAGGGCGTTCACGAACAATATGTGGTAATTCTTCACCTAGCCTGATTTTGGTGACAATCTCATCGCGCTTTTGTTTACAATACTGTTCACGAATGCCTTCGGAATATTTTCCGATCGTTTTTAAACGTTCTTTGCCATCTTCATCTAAATAGCGGATACCGTAAACCTTATCGACAACTTTATTTGAATCCGATATAATCTCTTTATAGAAGACTCCTGAAGTACGTGTTTGTATCCGTTTATAGAAAGTTTTGTTCTTCATATTTACCAGTCCTTTTCTGTCGGACTCAAATGAAATGAGTCCGATAAGAGTCCGATAGATATGCAAATATTTGCTAAAATCGGACTAAATTTGATTAAGTAAGTATATCAGTAAAAACCCTATAAATAGGGGTTTTGAGGAAATTTTAGTAGATTTAAGGAGCAGTTAAAATGGAGTGTGAATTTCCTGCGGTCAATGCGACGAATGACGAAATAAAATCGATTTTGGAAGAGGTTAAAACAATAGCTGTGATGGGCCTTTCGCCCGATTCGACAAAAGACAGCTATCGTGTTGCTGAATATCTCAAAGGTGCCGGTTATACGATCATCCCGGTTTATCCGAAAGAAGAGACGATTCTTGGTGAAAAAGTATACCGTTCGTTAGCCGAAATACCGTTTGCCGTCGATATGGTAAACATTTTCCGAAAACCTGACGCACTGGGGCCTATTGCGGATGAATGCATCAAACGCGGAGACGTAAAGGTGTTCTGGGCACAAAAAGGGATTGTTAACAACGAGGCGGCCGAAAAAGCGAGAAATAGCGGTATGCGCGTCGTTCAGAACCATTGTTCGATGGTCGAACACCGGATGATTCACGGATAAAGGGCTGATTTGATCGCATTAGAAAAAATATATGAGGCCAGAGAGAGGATCGAAGGGACGACGGTAAAAACGCCGTTTGCGTATGCACCGCGTTTAAGCGAAGAGTGTGGAAGCGAAATCTATCTGAAAAAAGAGAACCTTCAGGTTACCGGAGCTTTTAAAATCCGCGGAGCATACAACAAAATCGCCTCTTTGAGTGCTGCCGAACGAGAATGCGGCGTCATCGCCGCCAGTGCGGGCAATCATGCGCAAGGCGTAGCAATGGCGGCACAGATGTTTGGTGCCAAAGCCGCGATAGTGATGCCAGAATCGACCCCGCTGACGAAGATAAACGGCGTCCGATATTACGGAGCGGAAGTTATTCTTGCCGGAAGCAATTATGACGAAGCCTATGCTTATGCAGTGACGTACGGCACGGAACATGGGATGGTTTTTGTCCACCCTTTTGCCGATGAGGCCGTTATGGCAGGTCAGGGGACCATCGCCCTGGAAATGCTTGACGAACATCCCGATCTGGATGCCGTTGTGATCCCCGTAGGGGGAGGTGGACTTGTTTCGGGGATGGCGTCCGCATTCAAAGCACTGAGACCGGACATCGAGGTGATCGGTGTCGGGGCCGCCGGTGCTCCGGCAATGAAGGAATCGTTTGATGCAAAACGTCCGATCGACTCTCTGAGCGTGCGTACCATTGCTGATGGAATTGCGGTTCGCGATACCTCTCCCGTAACGCTTGAACATATTCTTGCTAATGTTGATCGTTTGATCAGCGTCGATGATGAAGAGATAGCCAACGCTATTTTATTTTTGCTTGAAAAACAAAAGCTGGTGGTCGAAGGGGCGGGCGCTGCCGGGGTTGCCGCACTGTTGCACCGCAAACTCGAAGATCTGAAAGGGAAGAAAGTCGGTATTGTCCTCAGCGGCGGCAACATGGATGTTACGCTTCTTTCAGTCATTATCGAAAAAGGTTTAATCAAATCCGGGCGGAAAATGAAGGTGACGGTGACGCTGGTAGACAGACCGGGCGCGTTGATGCAGTTGACCCAGATGTTGCAAAACCTGAACGCAAACATTGTCCATATCGCATACGATCGTACCTCGACGACACTCGCATACGGAGATGCAAACGTGACGATACACCTGGAGACTAAAGGGGAAGAACATCAATCCCAGATTCGGGGGTTGTTGAAACAACACCGCTATCTTAGCAGCGAAGAACAATAAACTTAAAAAGAAGGCAGACGTATGGATGCATTAAAATCATTTAATATTAAAAGATCCATACTCTTACTCAAAACACTCACAAACGGTAATCTGGTGATTATCGACGCACAGAATTCCATCCGTATCATCGATCCCGAAACCTATGCTGTCGTCGGTGGTTTCAAAACGAGTCTTCAACACGATCGTATGTTTGGTACTCACGTAGACGTATCGAACGACGGAAACTACACGATCAGCATTATCCCCGGTACCAACAAAGCAGCATTATTCAGTATTTCAAAAAAATCTATTTTGTACAAAATAGGGCGGCATAAAGGGCCCATAGAAAGTGTAGCGATTGATCCGGAGAGCCGTTACTGCGCGACGGGGGGGCAAGACGGGAAAGTGTTTCTTTGGGTTCTCAAATCGGCACGTCTAGCCCATTCGCTCCCTCCCCATGCCGATTACGTCACCACGATCGCGTTTGATCTGAAAGGACAGTGGATCGCTACGGGAAGCTATGACCGCTCCATAAGCGTTGTAAGTATGTCGACGATGAAACGTCAATATAAATTGACCGGGCATAAAAGCGCTGTACTCAAAATCATTTTTCTTCCGGGGGGGAAACTCCTCTCCGTCGACAAAGAAGCGATGCTGATTCTGTGGGATTTACGCAACGGGAAATTGATTAAACGGCTGACGAAAATGAGCGATGAAGTCTCTACGATGTGCGCCAGTCCGGACGGACGGTTCGTTTTCGTCGGTACCAAGCTCGGTTATATCGGTCTATACGACATGCAGACGCACGAACAGTTGAAACATCGCTATATCAAGGAGAACGAAACCGTCTCTTCGATGATTTTGATCGATGATCCTTTACGTCTGGCTATCGGAACGGTTGAAGGGAACGTTCGTATTTTTTCTCTTTTTGGAGACGAAGAAGCGTTGATGCAGATGTTGCGTAAGCAGGAGTTTAAACTGTTTTATGAGCAAGTGAGTATCAATCCGATGCTCTCTTATTCCAGACCTTATCAGATGGCTAATCTAATTTGGGAGGAGACGTTAAAAAATGCCCGTTTCGTATTGGAAAAAGGGGAGCGGGAAAAAGCAAAAACATTGTTAAGCCCGTTTAGTGGAATTCCTTCGAAAAACGGTTTGATATCCCAAATTTTTAGTTCATACGACAAATACGATCAATTTAAAAACAACGTCATGGAGGGGCGGTATCAGTTGGCGTATGCACTTGCCAAACAATATCCCGCTTTTCAGGAATCTGAATTGTATATCGGGATGGAAACGCGTTGGAAAAAGCTTTTTGCCAAGGCACAGGAACTCATTCTACAACCCGGAGGAGATGAAAAAGCACGCGATCTTTTGACTCCGTATCGTGGGATATCGGAAAAAACCGCTCTTATCAAACAGATGTTTGAAGAATCGCAAATGTACGTTTACATGAAGAAACTGATCGCTCAGCGGGATTTTGTAAAGTTTTTTGAACTGGTGAAACTTCATCCGTTTTTAAAAGAATTTAATGAATACGATACCGTATCGGCATACGGTGATAAACTCTATATTCAGTCACAAAAAGCATTTACTGAAGGAGATCAGGCTAGCGCACGGAAAATGTGTGAAATTTTAATGGATTTTCCCGATTATGCGGCTGAAGCCGAAGAGATGAGTGAATCGATTCGGGTCAAACACCTTTTTTACGATGCTATCGCTTCTAATAATCTTGTCAACGCTTTTGCGTATCTGGCCGCCTATCCGTTACTGTACGATACCAAAGAAGCGCAGATGCTCGAAACCCAGTGGAAAGCTGTCGTCGACAAAGCACAGCGTTTTGCAGCGAAGGGGATGGTAAAAGAGACCTATGAAGTGTTTGAACCTTATCGGACGATACGGGAAAAATACGTCATTATGGGTGGAGTCGTCGCGCAAGCGTACAGTGCCTTGATCGAGCAAAAACTCCGTAACCGCATGCCTCAGGTAGTTCTTGAAAGTGATATACGTCATTACATCGAAACGTTTGGGATCGATGAAGCAATTTTATTGATTTATGAACATTTCAAAAAACTCTATACCTCTACATTGGATCCTGACATGCTTAAACAAGGGGATATCGACATGTGGACACCTTCAACCCGTATTGTAGAAATTTCGGAATTATGATTGCCGTTGATTTGGGATCGAACACGATTCGGTTTGTGGAGTATGACGGAAAAGAGTGGGGTAAAAGTTTTGAGAAAATCGTCAAAACGGCCGAATCACTTCACGAAACCGGTAGAATCGGCAATAATGCGCTCAATCGTATTCTGAGCGCACTGGATGAAGCCCGGAATCATTTTGACTGGACGAGTGTCCCCGTGCGTGCGTATGCGACGGCAGCCATGCGTCTGGCATCCAATAGCGCTGATATTCTAGAAGAGATATACCGTCATAGCGGAATACGGTTTGAGATTATCGATGGGGTTCGCGAAGCCGATCTAACATTAAAGGCGGTCCGTTACCGACTTAAAGTTCTCGGAGCTTCTCCACGATCCTTTGTGATGGCCGATATCGGCGGGGGATCTACCGAAGTGATTTGTGTCGATCGAGAATCGGTCCATTCGTGCAGCCTGAACAAAGGTATTGTGACCATGTACGAAAGTACCCGTTCCCGACAGGAACTGGATGAGAGGATGGAAGAATTCGCTGATGAAGTACGGCAAGCGGTGACTCCGCCTCCCGAATCACTTTTTGTTCTGACCGCGGGAACGCCGACCACGATGGCCGCGTATCTGCTGGGGATGGATTACGAAACGTACGATCCGGAGCGGATCAACGGTTTTGTTTTGAGCCGCGAAGGGTGCCAGAAGGTTCATAAGGAGCTGCTCGCGATGGATGAAGCACAGCGTATCCGTTACGTCGGCGTCGGGCGTGAAGGTTTGATAGGAGCCGGAATCTTGATGGTAGAGGCACTTTATACCGCTTTAGGATATGAAGAGGCCGTGATCATTGACGACAGTTTGCGAGAAGGGATTGCTCTGGATTTTTTTGAAACCGTTTTATGACAAAATGTATGAGATCGGTCCGTTTTTTCGGAGTAAGCTATAATAAACGTTCGGATACTCGGATCAACCGTTATCGATAATAGCGGGAGAGAGAAGAAGGTATTAATGGTGTCTGAATCAGTTACAGAAGGGAAGCAACAGTGAAATTGGCGGCAATAAAACGGGTCGGTATCTTGCTCCGACCTTCGACTCCGGAGCTTAAAGACCTTTTCTTCGATGTCAAAAAAATATTTGAATCGCGCGGGATAGAAGTCATTATCGATAATATCAGCGGCGGGATGATCGATGTCATGGGGCAGCCGTTTGATATGCTGTGCCGTAACTGCGATTTTCTGGTTACCATAGGGGGAGACGGCACTTTGATTTCAGCCGTTCGACGTTCGTATGGCTTCCAGCTTCCGGTACTGGGGATTCATGCCGGAAAACTTGGTTTTTTAGCCGATGTCGACAGTTCGGAATTGGAAAACTTTGTCGACAAAATGCTTGAGGGGGACTATCGCATTGATCAGCGTGCGATGCTGCAGGCGACGATCAGCGGTAAAAACGGACAAAACGATATTATTGCTTTTAACGACATTGTTTTGACCCGTCCGTCAATCGCCAAAATGATTCACATCGAAACCTTCGTCGATGGACGGAGTTTCAATACTTATTACGGCGATGGGGTTGTTATCTCTACGCCGACAGGCTCGACGGCTTACAACCTTTCGGCCGGAGGCCCGGTATTGTTCCCGATGACACAGGTATTTGCGCTGACGCCGATTTGCCCCCATTCGCTTTCGCAACGTCCGGTCGTTTTGCCGGGACATTTTGAAATCGAGATGAAGACGCCAGATGCCAGTGCCTTGGTCATCATTGATGGGCAGGACCTGATTGAAATCAGCGACAGCGACACGGTTCATATCAAGCTTGCTCCGGGTGCCGCCCATCTGATCCACCGCCGCGAATTCAATTATTTCGAAGTCCTGAAAGAGAAACTCGGGTGGGGGGATTGATGCGTACAAAGGCGGTTGGATGTTAGAACGTTTTTATCTAAAAGATTTTTTGACGTTTAAAGAGGCGGAATTGGAATTCAAGCCGGGACTCATTGTATTTACCGGCCCAAGTGGAAGCGGTAAGTCAATTCTGATGCGTGCAATTCTCTCGTCTCTGGGCTTGGACGGTGTAGATGCGAGCGTGTGCGAATCAACGGTTGATTGGGAACTCGATGAAGAACGCTTCGGCATTGCCAACGCTTCGGTCAATGTTTTTCGACAGGTAAAAAAAGAGAAAACCCGTTATTTCATCAACAATCAAAGCACGTCAAAAGCGTCGATGGAAGCGGTTAGTACCTCCTATTTACGCCATTTGAGTCTGAAAGACTACTCCGATTTTGAACCTCATGCGCTGCTTGAACGTATCGATTCTCTGATCGGAATGAAAAATCTGGAGCATACCGCCGTACTTGAACGGTATCGACAGAATTATCGGGAATACAAAACGCTCTCGGACGAATTGGCCTCCATCATGGAAAAAGAGCGGCATCTGGCGGACCTCAAAGAATTTGCCGCTTTTGAAATCGCTAAAATTGATAGTATCAAACCGCGTATCGGTGAAGATGAAGAGCTGTTGCAGATCAAAAAACAGCTCTCCCGCAAAGAAAAGACAGAAACTTCCATCCGAAATGCCGAAGCGATATTCGCTCACGAACCGCAGGTCCATGCCGCATTGTCTCTTCTTGAAATCGACAGCAGTTTTTTTGACGATGCGATGAATGAGTTGCGTAACGTTTTCGAATCCTCGATGGAACGGATGGAAGAGCTAGACGAGGTATCGGTTGAGGGGGTACTGGACCGGATTGAGCAGATTTCGGAGCTGAAACGTCGATACGGAAGTATTGCCGAAGCGATTGCGTACCGTGATCAGAAAATGTCTGAACTCGAATCGTATGAAAGGATAGAACACTCAAAGTCGGATTTGAGCGCAAAAATTTTGGTTTTGGAGAGTGAAGTCCATCGGCTTGCTTCGGTTCTTTCCCAAGCACGTCATGCCGAACTGGAATTGATTCGTGATAAACTCAACGCCTATTTGCAGATGCTTTATCTGCGGGAAGCGACGTTTGAACTCGTTACTCAGGACGCCTCTTCGAATGGAATGGACAAACCGGTTTTGGGATTAAGCGGAACGCGCCTGGATAAACTCAGCTCGGGTGAATTCAACCGTCTTCGTTTGGCTCTTCTGGCTTTGGGGGTGGAAACGATACGGGAAAATGCCGGAGTTTTGATGCTTGATGAAATCGATGCCAATCTGAGCGGAGAAGAATCCATGAGCGTCGCACGCGTTTTGCGCCATTTATCGACCCGTTACCAGATTTTTGTCATTTCCCATCAGCCTCAACTGACCTCGATGGGAGAACAGCATTTTTTGGTGTACAAAGACGATGAGAGTAGAGTCCGTGAACTTGGTGATGACGAAAGAATTGAAGAGATCGCCCGTATCATCAGCGGAGATCGGATTACGGATGAAGCACGGGGATTCGCTAAAGCACTTTACGAACGTTCCAAAGGAGATAAAGCATGATTATCGACACCCATATACATCTTGATGACGAACGTTACCGCGAAGATTTTGATGCCATGATGGCTCGGGCCCGCGAAAGGGGAGTCGAAGCGTTTATTATTCCCGGTGCTCATCCGGGAACTCTGGACCGCGCTATCGAGATCGCGGAAGCAAACGAAGATGTTTATTTTGCCGTCGGCGTACATCCTTATGACATGGAAAATTTCGAATCGGTCGATTTCGATGCGTATGTATCCCATCCCAAATGCGTCGCGATTGGCGAGTGCGGACTGGATTACTATCGCCTGGAAGGGAGTGAGGAGGATAAACGTCAGGAAAAAGAACGCCAGGATTACGTTTTTCGAGAACACATTCGTTTGGCGAAACGGGTAAAAAAACCTCTGATCGTCCATATCCGTGATTCCAGTCACGATGCAAGGCTCGTATTATTGGACGAACATGCTTCTGAAGTAGGGGGGGTATTGCACTGCTATAATGCCGACGACGAGTTGCTGGGGCTGGCAAAAGAAGGATTTTATTTCGGGATTGGAGGGGTTGTTACGTTTCAAAATGCCAAAAAACTGATCAACATCCTGCCGCGCATACCGCAAGAAAAACTGCTGATCGAAACGGATGGCCCTTATCTAACTCCGCATCCTCATCGCGGAACGCGTAACGAACCGGCATATACCTCTTTTATCGCCGAAAAAATGGCGACTTTGCTCGATATGAGCGTCAAAGAGATTGAATCTCTGACCACCCAAAATGCGAAAAAACTCTTTGGAGTCGGATAGAAATGCAATACGGGGTCGGGAAGAGATACGCATGGATCCTTTGTTTAGTGCTCTTTCCGGCCATAGTGCTGGGAATCGGATTTGATCTCAACGACCCCAAAAAAATCGAGATTCTCCGCCATTTCGATATTCCTGCCTCTTTTTTGAAGGACCCTTATCTACACGATATCTACAGCGAAAAAAAACGCGAATGTATCCTCAGGGGGGTGATCGACACCGACAACAGCGATGAAATGTTTGTTCCGATGCTCTCCTCACTGATTTCCCAATCAGACTTGCCGAACGAATTTATTTTTGTCGCCTTGGTTGAATCGCGTCTACGGGTCGGATCGCTTTCACCAAACGGAGCGGCCGGTCTGTGGCAATTCATGGAAAAAACAGGGAAACTCAACGGTTTGAAAATCGATCAGTACGTCGACGAACGGCGAGATCATGTCAAATCGACCCGCGCGGCCATAACGTATCTCAGTACGTTACGGAAAAAATTCGGCAAATGGTATCTGGCCTTGATTGCGTACAATTGTGGAGACGGGAAACTTCAAAAAGCGCTTCGCAAAGCGGGAACGTCCGAATTGAACGTTTTGACCGATCCCAAAAAAAACTTTTTACCAAACTATACCAAAGAGTACATCCGCAGAGTAGTGGCACTCGCCTTGCTGGCAACCGATGATGTCTTCGTTTCGCAACTTCAATACGATTCCATCGTCCAAAATCAGCAGGAAAATCCGATGGCTACCGTCTATCTTCCCGAAGGGGAACCGATCGATCGGATCGCAGCCGTTTTAGAGATGCCCAAACAAAACCTTCTGCGTCTGAACACCCATCTGAAAAAAGGGGTAACGCCTCCGAATGAGGAGGTGTACCCGGTATATATTCCCAAAGCCAAACTGGAAGAATTCCGCGAAAAATTTTATACCCGTGATTTGAAAGGGTATTTTGTCCGGCACCGTATCCGCGCGGATGAAACGTTATCATCCCTGTCCGCACGTTATCAGGTCTCCAAAAAAGCGATTATGCGTGAGAACATGATTGGAGACGACAGCGAGGTTTTTTCCAATCGAATCGTCCGTATTCCGATTCACAAACCGTTTTTGAAGAACGCACGTTTTCATACGGTTCGTACCGGCGAAACCCTCGCTTCAGTCGCCGCAATGTATAATATGACCATCAAACAGATACGTGAGTTGAATCCCTTCGTGAGCGCTCGTCTCGAAGAAGGACAGGAGGTCGAGGTAGGTGATTAGAACGTTGGTGCTTGTTTTGGCGTTGCTGATAGGAGGGTGTACGACGAAAAACCGTTCGTATTCCTACTCGAAAAAAACTTCACAGAAATATCCTTCGGAACATCTTGCAATGTCCTCATCGAACGTGTACAAAGCCAACGGCGAGTTGCATGCGACGATGCGGCCGTATACGGTCGGAGGGAAAGAGTATTCGCCGACCGTCGTACGGGTGGGCGATACGTTTGAGGGACGTGCAAGCTGGTACGGAAGCGAATTTCACGGAAAGCAGACGTCAAGCGGGGAAGCGTACGATATGTACGCGATGACGGCAGCGCATAAAACCCTTCCGATGAATACCGTCGTCAAAGTGACCAATCTCGAAACCAATGCCCAAACCGTGGTGCGGATCAATGACCGGGGACCGTTCGTCGAGAGCCGTGTTATCGACCTTTCGTTAGCCGCTTCAAAAGAGGTCGGACTCTACGGAAAGGGGACGGTTGCCGTGTCGTTGGAAGTACTTGGATTTGAACCGGGCAGCGATCGTACGATCGATATGGTTCGTCTGGCCGAGGGACCAAAAGAGAGCGTATTAACCTCTTTTTTCGTGCAGATCGGCTCGTTTGAACGGATCGAAGGGGCGTTATCGACCAAACAGAAGTACGCAAACTTTAAAGGCTATTCTGCAATTATCAAAGATACAGAGTATAATAACAAACGACTATTCCGCGTATGGCTCGGAGGGTTCCGAAGCGAAGCCGAAGCGCGTGATTTTATTGCTCAGGGCTATTTTGACGGCT
Source organism: Sulfuricurvum sp. (assembly GCA_050178755.1). Taxonomy (GTDB): domain Bacteria; phylum Campylobacterota; class Campylobacteria; order Campylobacterales; family Sulfurimonadaceae; genus Sulfuricurvum. The sequence continues at coordinate 12,843 of JBFXFU010000023.1, forward strand.
CGTTTATCGTAAGGGAGTGAGATGATAGAAAAATGCCGGAAAACCAAAGAGACCGATATCGTACTTTCGCTGGAATTGCGCGGGGAAGGTAAAAGTTCGATATCGACCAAAGTCGGTTTCCTTGACCATATGCTTGAGAGTTTCGCCAAACACGCACAAATCGATCTGAATATTAGCTGTGATGGGGATATCCATATCGACGATCACCACAGCGTTGAAGACATCGGGATCGTTCTTGGCATGGCGCTTAAAGAAGCGATCTATCCGGTCGAAAAAGTTGAGCGGTTCGGAAATGCCCTCATCGTTATGGACGAAGCGGCGGTAAGCTGTGATATCGATTTGAGCAACCGCCCTTTTTTGGTCTATGAAGTAGACGTAGACGGCAAGATCGGGTCGTTTGATGCTGAACTGGCCGAAGAGTTTTTCCGGGCAGTCGTCTTTAATGCCGGGATCACTGCGCACATTGTCCAAGTACGCGGGAAAAACCGTCACCATATCGTCGAAGCGGCATTCAAATCGCTGGCGGTCGCTTTACGCCGGGCACTCGCTCCGAACGAACGTGCCGGTGTACCGAGTACAAAAGGGGTATTATGATTCGGTTGCTGATTCTTGATGTCGACGGTTGTATGACGGAAGGGAAGATTATTTATACCCATGAGGGTGTGGAACTGAAAAATTTTAACGTCAAAGATGGTTTTGCCATTAAAGCATGGGTCAAAATGGGACATTTGGCCGCCATTATCACCGGGCGTGATTCTTCCATCGTAGCCCATCGTGCGAAAGAACTCGATATTCCCCACCTCTATCAGGGGGTAAAAGATAAACGTTCCGTGGCGATGCAATTGTGCGAAGAACTCGGCATAGAGGCGAATGAAGTAGCCGTTATCGGTGACGATTTGAACGATTATCGCCTCTTGCAGTGGGCCGGGATGGCTTTCACCCCTAATGACGGTTCCGATTACGTTAAAAGAATTGCGACCGTTTTGGAACGAAAAGGCGGTGATGCCTGCGTTCGTGAGATGATTGAAAAAGTGATACGCCTAAACGGTGAAGAAGAGAAATTTACCGCGCAGTGGATGTAAATGTCGGTTAATCTCTTTTTCGCGACGATTTTTGCGATGCTGATCGGTATGTTTGTCTATTTTGAACCTTCCTACGTCGGCAATCAGAAGAGGGAGGAGATCCCTTCCATTGAACTCGAATCGTTTACCCTATACGAAATTTCGAAAAACGGTATCGATCATGTCCTTCAGGGACATGAAGGGAAGCGGTTCGAAGATCGCTACGAATTGGCTTCGGCAACGTTTACCGACAATACCCAGCATCTGTCTCAGCTTGTTACGGCCAACAATGTTGTTTATAAAGGGGATGTGATTGATCTGAAAGGATCGGTCAATTACCGCCGTGAAGACGGCCTCCGTTTCCAGTCGCAAGAGGGGGAATACAATACGCGTACGTCGGTTGTTCTGACGCGCGGCCCCTTTACGATTACCCAAAATGCCAATCGAATCGACGGAGAACAACTGCATTTTAATACGGCCTCGGATGAAATCGCGGCAAACGATATCCGTATCGTCTACCATTTACAATAGGAATATTTTATGATCTCTAAATTGATTATCCTGACAGCATTGAGTATGACTGCGTTATGCGCCGAAGAATTGAAAGTCATTGCAGACGCTTTTAAGGGAGACCAGAAAAAAGGGATATCTTCGTTTAGCGGCAACGTTCGTCTGAGCAAGGGAAAAGATGAACTGAATGCTTCCAAACTCACCATTTATACCGATGCGGAGAATAAACCGACGCGATACGAAGCCGACGGCGATGTCAGTTTCTATATTGTGACGGAGAATCAGGAAAAGTATCGCGGGACGGCGCAAAAAGCCCTTTATCTCCCCGGTGAAAATGAATATCGTTTTTCCAATAAAGTCGATTTGGTCCGTCTGGACGATTATCGCCGGGTCAGAGGGGACAAAGTGGTTGTAAATATGCTTCATGGCCAGGCCAGTGCGGAGAGTGCCAAAGATGAACCGGTGATCATGATTTTTACGGTAGACGATAAAAACTCCAAATCGAAAAGTCCTTCGAAATGATTGAAATTATTGATTCCGTTTTTTTAACCTCCGCACCGAATATCAAAACCGCACCCGATAACCCCGTGCAGAATGAAATTGCATTCATGGCACGTTCGAATACGGGGAAAAGTTCATTGCTCAATACGTTGACAAACCGCAAGTCGTTGGCCAAAGTTTCATCTACACCGGGAAAAACCCGTTTGATCAACTATTTTGACGTTGTCTTTATGGACCGTGATACCCAAAACAGAGTCGATGCAAAACTGGTCGATTTGCCGGGATTCGGATACGCCAAAGTGGCTAAAAGTCTAAAAGGGGATTGGGAAAAAAGTCTGACCGATTACATCTGTCAGCGTGAACAGATCAAAGTGTTCGTTCACCTGGTCGATTGCCGTCATCCCGATCTTGAAATCGACCGTTCCGTGGAGGAATATCTCACCCAGATCTGCCGTCCGTCGCAAACGGTTTTACGGGTATTTACCAAAATCGATAAACTCAACCAAAAAGAACTCGGCGAACTCAAAAAACGGTTTCCCGGAGCGCTTATGGTCTCCAATCTGAAAAAAAAGGGGACGTCGGCTATTCTTGAGACGTTGTATTCTATTTTGAACGAGGCGGAGGAAGCGTGAAGACGATTAGCTATAAAAAGCCGACTTTGCGCGATATTCCCGCAATGCAGCAGCTGGTCGCTCCGGAGGTGGAATCGGGTGTCATCTTGTCCCGAAGCAACGATGAAATCGCGACCAATATCCGGTCGTATTTTTTAGCATTGGATGGTGAGAAGGTCGTGGGATTCGTAGCTTTGCACATCCATTCCCCCAATCTCGCCGAACTGCGTTCGATGATCATCGATCCGGACTACCGGGGACAAAATATCGGTAGTACTCTTGTCATAAACGCATGTGAGGAGGGGCAACGCCTCGGACTCAAAGAGGTCCTTGCGCTAACCTATCAGCAACGTTTTTTCGAACGCCTCGGATTCGTCGAAATTCCAAAAGAGACCATCCCGGAACACAAAATCTGGGCTGACTGTATTAAATGCAAACATTTTCCGGTATGCAACGAAGTATCCCTTATCAAAACGCTATAAATCATCTTTTACTGATCGCTCTTTTCGTTATTTACGAGAGCCTCAGCACGATGTATCTGTTATTGCCCCCGATGCTGGCACTTTTGTTTTATGCTTTTGCGGATCGGTTGCGGAAGCATGACCTCTTTGGTTTGGCGGTAATCGTCGTGATGCTGTTGGTTTTTGAAGCGGAAAAAGGATTCTGGTTTGGCAGTACCGTCTTGTTTTTTACTCTGGTGTCACACTATTTTCTTCCAAAAATCGAGCAGATCGTCCAATGCCGAATATGTCTGGCAGCCATTTATACGACGTTCGCGTATCCGGGATACTGGCTTTTTGTCTGGTTGACCGACCAGGTGCTTTTGCTTACGCTCCCGGTGATGGACTGGCATATTGCGATGTACATGATGATTGAATTTTTGATGTTGACGGCGCTCGTATGAAAATCAAACTTTTATTGGGATTTTTTTTCATTATATGGGTTGGTTTGCTGGTCCGGGTATTCCATTTGGCCGTACAGTCGAACGAATATTACGAAGAGCTTTCCGAAAACAACAGTATTAAATCCGAGTTTACCGCACCGGTCCGGGGAGAAATTCTGGACCGCAATCTCGAGCCGATCGCGATTAACGAACTGGGATTTAAAATTGCGTTGGCTCCCCATTTGACCAAGGGGGACGATACCTCGAAACTGGATACGGAAATCGAGTATCTACTTTCAAAAATACCGACCCTTGACGCTAAAAAGATTGCGAAAATTTATCGCCAGCAAGACTCTTTTTATAACCATTCGTTTATCGACGTTGTCGACTACGTACCGCATGAGACGATCATTCCGCTCTATTCGTTGATGAATCTGCGCGAGACGATTAAAATTTCCCCTTCGCCGAAACGGCTCTATCCTTTTGGATCGGTAGGATCGCATCTGATCGGCTACGTTGCCAAAGCCAACCAAAAAGAGATTGACGCCGATCCTGCGTTGCAGTTGATCGGACATGTCGGTAAAAACGGCATAGAAAAGTACTATAACCGTTATCTTCAGGGGGTCGCCGGAGAACGTAGAATTAAAGTCAATGCCCAAAACGTCGAGATCGAGGAGATCGACCGTTCGGCGACCAAAGAGAACCATAACCTGACGCTTAATATCGATATGCAGCTGCAAAATTACATTACTCAGATTTTTGAAAAACGGACCGGCAGCGTCATTGTCATGGACGTTAACGGTTCGGTGTATGCGGCGGGTAGCTATCCCGAATACGATCTCAATACGTTCGTCTCGGGAATCAGTTCCAAAGAGTGGAGTGCATTGATGAACAGCGTCGACGCCCCGTTTACGAACAAAATCATCAATGGTCTCTATCCTCCCGGATCGACGGTCAAAACCGGATTGGGTTTGATTTACGTCACGTCAGGTCTTTTGAACGAGCATTCGACGGTTGATTGTACGGGGTCGATGAAACTGGGGAATCGCTCCTTCCGCTGTTGGAAAACGACGGGACATGGGATTACGGACGTTTCCAAAGCGATTACCCAAAGTTGTGACGACTATTTTTACAAGGGGAGTCTGCAACTGGGGATCGACCGTATGAGCAAAGGTCTTGTACGGATGGGGCTCGGGAGAAAAACGGGTATCGATTTGCCGAATGAATTTATCGGAACGGTTCCCAACCGTGCGTGGAAACGGGAAAAATTCCATCAGCCTTGGTATCAGGGAGAGACGCTCAATACGTCGATCGGGCAGGGGGATTTTCTTGTGACTCCGATGCAGATGGCGCAATTTACGGCTCTGATGGCGACCGGTAAGCTTCCGGTGCCGCACATTGCCAAAGTGATCGGTAGCAAACCGTATGAGCCGGCTGCGATAGACGTTTTGACGTTGAGCGAGAAGCAAAAACTGCCGATTATCCAGCGTGCGATGCGCGGAGTGTGTAATGATCCGGGAGGTACCGCAAAAGGGCATATCGCCACGCGTTTTCCGATTGCGGGGAAAACGGGAACGGCACAGACGACCGGAATTGCCCAAGGGGTAAAGGAGCGACAGAACGAACACAGTATGGATTATTTCAAACGTTCGCATGCGTGGTTTACGACGTACGGTCCGGCCGACAATCCTCAGTTTATCGTTACGGTGATGGTCGAACACGGAGGCCACGGAGGGGAAGCGACCGGGGGAATCGTGTCGGGAATCTACAACAAGCTTGCCGACTTGGGGTATATCAAGTAAGCGGGAAAAACAAAGCGGAAGGACGAAACTATTCTTCGAGCGTCCGTACGATAAGACTTTTGGGAAGGTTGAAGAGGGTGATCAGTTCTTCCTCTTTGGCCCGCATTTCACCGCTATCGACTTCGTGATCCATTCCAAAAAGATGAAGTATTCCGTGGATAAACAATAAGGCCAGCTCCTCATCCGGGGTGTGGGCAAGCTCTGTCGCAACCGATTCGACCTTGTCGAGGCTGATGACGATACTGCCAAGCGGAGCGCCCGGAAAAGGGTCGCTCGGAAAACTCAAAACGTCGGTTGCTTTATCGATTCCGCGAAAATCGCGGTTGATTTGGGCAATCTCGTCGTTATCGGTCAGGATCAGTTCAATCTCCTGATCGCTTAGGCTCTGGGCAATCGCTTCAAGCATTTTAATGTCATAAGGGCGGTCGGTTCGGTTATCAAGTTCTATCATAACGGCATTGTAGCATAAGAAGGAAATTTCATAAAAATATGTCTCAGTGCCATATCAATGAACTTAAGGTACAATAATTGCTATTATGAAAAATATATATTTAGAGATGAAAGAGTGTGATGAGTATTGTATCTTATGAAAAAAATCTTATTGTTTCTCTTGGGTTTACTGCCAAAGAGAATACTAACGGTCTTCTTCATAAAAAATATGCAGATAACTATGCTATCGAAGTTGATTTCATCAATGAAAAAATAAACTATGGCGATCTTATCCGATGCGATAGTAAAACAACACAGAATTTTTCTCAACAAGAGAATTGGGTAGTTTTGGAATGTGTCGATAGACTTCTTGAAAAAGGATATAAGCCCAATCATATCACCCTTGAAAAAGTTTTTCCATCAGGTCATGGAACAAGCGGGCGGCTCGATATTCTCGTTTATCGTGATGATGGAACAGCTTACATGATGATTGAATGTAAGACATGGGGAAGTGAATTTGATAAAGAGTTGAAAAATCTAAACAAAGACGGTGGTCAACTCTTTACCTATTTTCAACAAGACAATAACACCGATATTTTGGTTCTTTACGCTTCGCGCTTTGATGAAGATGACAAATGTGTTGAATACACCAATCAAATTGTAAAAGTTGAAGAAGAATACCGAACGGCGGGAAATGTAAAAGATTTTTATGATCGTTGGAATAAATTACCAAAAAACAACGGTATTTTTGAATCCTTCGCAGAACCGTATGGCTTTATCAGCAAAGCATTGACTAGAAAAGATTTAAAAGCATTAAAGAGCGAAGATAGTAGCTTTATTTTCAACCGATTTTTGGAAATTCTCCGTCACAATGTCGTATCCGATAAACCTAATGCTTTTAACAAAATCTTTACCCTTTTCCTCTGTAAAATCGTAGATGAAAATCGACAAGAAGATGAAGAACTTCATTTTCAATGGTTAGAGGGAAAAGATACCGCTATCAGTTTCCAAAAACGCTTATCCGACCTTTATACCAAAGGGATGAAAGAACTATTGGAAAAAGAGGTCACGGACGTCAGTGATAGTCAGTTTGACAAAGAATTTCAACAGGTAGATGATCTCTATCGTGATAAATTCAAAGATATTTTGACGGAAATACGCCTCAAAAAGAATAATGAATTTGCGATCAAAGAGGTGTACGACGACGATTCATTTAACGAAAATGCAATTGTCGTTAAAGAGATCGTTGAATTGCTACAAACCTATCAGATTCGCTATAACTACCGTCAACAATTTTTGAGCGATTTTTTTGAGCTTCTTTTGACAACCGGGCTTAAACAAGAGTCGGGGCAGTTTTTTACCCCTGTCCCCGTTGCACGTTTCATTATCCGCAGTATTCCATTTATTGATATTGCAAAAAAGAAAATTGAAAAAGCGGATACAACCGATCTGTTACCGTTAACTATCGATTATAGTGCGGGAAGCGGACACTTTATCACCGAATCAATGGAAGAGTTACAAAATTATATTGATACGATTGATACGTCGAAATTGAATCCAACAACGGCAAAAACGATCAAAAAATGGCAAGTAGATCAATTTGATTGGGCCGAAGATTACGTTTACGCGATTGAAAAAGATTACGGTCTCGTCAAAACGGCAAAAGTGAGCTGTTATTTACACGGTGACGGATTAGCAAAAGTGATTCACGGAGATGGTTTAGCTGATTTTGCTACGGCAAAAGAGTACAAAGACCGACTCAAAAAAGTGGATAAAACGTATCCGCAAGACAACAAAGAATTTGACATCATCGTCTCCAACCCGCCGTATTCGGTGAGTGCTTTTAAAGGGATGATGAACAGTGAAAAATCTGCCAACAATTTCGAGCTTTACGGACGGCTTACCGATCAGAGCAGTGAGATCGAAGCACTGTTTATTGAGCGTACCAAACAACTTCTCAAAGACGGTGGTGTAGCAGGAGTTATTTTACCGAGTAGTATTTTGAGTAATGGCGGTATTTATGCAGATGCGCGAGAGATTATCTTAAAGTATTTCGATATTATCGCTATTACAGAGCTGGGTTCCAATACCTTTATGGCGACGGGAACCAATACCGTTGTACTCTTCTTGCGTCGTCGGAACAATGCCGACCATCGGAATATCAAAGAATCCATTGCAAAACTTTTTGAAAACAAAAATGACATTACGATCAACGGTGTAGAAACCCCTTTATCCAAATATTTGGCTCACGCCTATGATGGGATGGCTAAAGACGATTATTTCGCTAGTATTAAGAACAGTACAGAAGAACAAGAAAAACTTCTTTATTTTATTATTGCCTATCCACAAAAGGTGGTTATCGTCAAAACAGGTTCCAAAAACGATGAAAAAAAGTTTTTGGGCTATGAGTTTAGTACACGAAGAGGAAGTGAGGGGATTCATCCGATCCAAAGAGACAAAACCATTGACGAATGTACGATGCTCTACGATCCAAACAGCTATGAAAACGAAAAAAGAGCCAGCAGTTATATCTACAGTGCTTACAAAGGTGAATTTAAAGCAATTGATGAGGCACTCAAAGAAAATGTTTCCTATACTCGTCTAGTCGATATGCTCGATTTTGAACGTGTTGATTTTAAAAATACGATTACTCTAAATAATAAAAAAAAAGTAGTTATTGAAAGCAAATGGGATTTAGTCCGACTTGGAGATTTTGTTAGCTCTATTGAATCTGGTAATCGACCAAAAGGAGGAGTGGGTAACATTACATCAGGAGCTTGGAGCTTAGGTGGTGAACACATACATGCTTCAAACGGAATGGTCGATTTATCTTCTCCAAAATATGTACCTTTGGATTTTTATAATAAGAGTACAAAAGGTATTTTACAAGAAAATGATATTTTGTTATGTAAAGATGGCGCATTAACGGGTAAGGTAGCTATCCTAAAACAAGAGTTAATCAATCAAAGAGCAATGGTTAATGAGCATATATTTATTTTACGCTGTAATACATTGATAAAACAAAAATATCTTTTTAATTTGCTCTATTCAAATATTGGTCAATTGCTATTAAAAATTAATATTACAGGTGCTGCGCAAGGTGGATTAAATTCTACAAATTTAAAAAATATTAAAATCCCCATTCCACCAATTGGAATCCAAGAACAAATTGTAAAGGAATGTGAAGAGGTAGATAGTAAAGTACATCAAGCTAATGAAACGATTGTAAAATCAAAAGAAAACATTATTTCAACGATGCTTGCATATCAAGGGAATATCTCCAAACAGTTAGGAGAAATATGTGATATGAAAGCAGGTAAATTTGTTTCGGCTTCAGATATAAGCGATATACAAACTGATGGAATGTATCCATGCTATGGAGGTAATGGTCTTCGCGGTTATACAAAAACGTTTACTCATGATGGTATTTATCCTCTGATTGGTCGACAAGGCGCATTATGCGGAAATGTATTTCTTGCAAAAGGACAATTTCATGCGACTGAACATGCTGTAGCTGTTACCCCTTTGGTCGAGATGGATATTACATGGCTATATCACCAACTTGTTATGATGAATTTGAATCAATACGCAAAAGGAACAGCACAACCTGGGTTATCTGTTCAAAATTTAAAAACCGTTTCTTTATTTCTTCCTCCAGTTGATGTTCAAAAACAGATCGTTAGTGATATTGAAACTCTTGAAGCAAAAATTACAGAGGCCAAATCTGTGATCGAAAATGCACAAGCAAAAAAAGAAGCAATTTTAAAAAAATACCTCTAATCGATGGAAATAGCATGAATAAAAAAGCACTCTGCATCATGAGCGGTGGGATGGATTCGACGTTGGTGGCGTGGATTATGCGCTCACGGGGATATGAGATTGTCGCGCTCCATTTTAATTACGGGCAACGGACGTTGAACCGCGAACTCTCGGCGTTCCGTTCCATCTGCGACGAATTAAGAACAGACGCACGATACGAAATTGATCTCGATTTTTTTAAGACGATCGGGGCATCCGCATTGACGGATCACACGATCGATGTTCCAACCGGGGGGATAGAACCGGGTGTGCCCGTCACGTACGTCCCTTTCCGAAACGGGATTTTTCTTTCAATCGCAACGGCCATTGCGGAGAAGGAAGGGTGTGAAGCGATCGCCATCGGGGTGGTCGAAGAGGACAGCAGCGGTTATCCCGATTGCCGGGAACATTTTATCGGCGCTTTTGAAAAAGCGGCCAATTTAGGGACCAAAGAGAGTACGCGACTGACGATCGAAATGCCGTTGGTCCATCTCAAAAAGTCCCAGATCGTCTCTGAATCGCTTCGCCTCGGCGCACCGCTTCGGTTGACGTGGAGCTGCTACCAGAGTGAAGAAGAAGCCTGCGGCGTCTGCGACAGCTGTCGGTTGCGCTTACGAGGATTTGCCGAAGCCGGAGCGGTCGATCCGATTCCCTATCGTTCCTGATGATTCCTCCGTTTGATCCGGCATCGTCAGCGGTATCGATAATCGTACGTCCACGAAACCGGCATACCTATATTTCTATAACCAAAGAGGGGGAGGTACGCGTGCGTACCCCGATCAAAGACGAGAAACAGGTACGGCGTCTTCTGGCGATGCGACAGGAGTGGATCGAAAGTCGGTTGGAACTGCTCCGGAACAAAACAGGTGAGAGCCATATTTTGGGAGAGAGTATCGTGTTTCGCGGGGAACTGTATCGTATCGGGCAAATTCCGAAACTCGCTACGGTGATGGAAAATACGAAAAGTGAAGAGGAACTCCAAAAACATTACCATCGGTTTTACCGTGAAGAGGCGGTGTTGACTCTCCCTTCGAGGATCGATCATTATGTGCGAAAAATGGGGTTCTCGCCGTCTGCAATCGTATACCGGAGAATGAGACGGCGATGGGGAAGCTGCGACTCGCGGGGAAAGGTGACGTTTAACGTGATGATGATGCAATTAAGCTACGAACATATCGATTACATCATCGTGCATGAACTGGCCCATTTACAACACATGAACCATTCTGCGGCCTTTCATGCCCTGGTCCGTCGTTATCTTCCCGATGAGCGTGAGAGAAGACGCCAGCTTCGCCGGATTACCCCTCTCTGACGTTGAGATAGGCTCCCAGACCGATATTGCTCCACGCTCTGGATTTTTGGATGTACAGGTCCATATCGTCGTATACCCGTTTGAAATCGGGGTTTAACGCCGATTCGGATAGCAGGTAATCGTCCAACGCTTTTTTAGCCGCACGGTTGACGTCGTCCGGGAAGGCCCCGATGATGACGCCGTTTTGTTTCAATTCATCCAAAGCGTCGATGTTGCGGGCATGAAATTCGAGCGCCATGCGGGAGTTCATCTCTTCAGAAGCGATTTGTAAAATCGCCTGATGTTCCGGAGAGAGTTTTTCCCAGACTTGTTTGTTGAACGTCAGTTCCAGTACGGAGCCGGGTTCATGCCATCCCGAATAGTAGTATTTGGCTACTTTGTAAAAGCCCATTTTTAAATCGAGTGCCGGTCCGACCCATTCGGTAGCATCGATCATCCCCCGTTCCAAAGAGGGGTAGATGTCACCCGCAGCCAAGAGAATCGGATTGACCCCAAGACGCGACATGACCTCTCCGCCGATTCCGGGAATACGCATTTTCAGCCCTTTGAGGTCGGCAAGAGAACGGATCGGTTTGCGGAACCATCCGCCCATCTGAACGTTCGTATTTCCGCCGAGCATCGGGTAAAGGTTATGGGCAGCGTACATCTGTCGCCACAGTTTCATCCCGTTGCCGAATAACATCCACGAATTGATCTCTTCGGAGGTGAGTCCGAACGGAGTACCGCTGAAGAGGGCAAACGCGCTGTTTTTCCCTTTCCAGTAATAGGGACCGGAGTGAAAGAGGTCGATTTCACCGCTGCTGGCCGCATCGAATACCGCAAGCGCCGGAACAAGGGTCTCTTTGGGATAGACTTTGATGACGAGGCTTCCTCCGCTGGCAATGCGTACTTTTTCCGCAAACTCGTCGACGCCGGTCCCCATGATCGGAAACGCCGCCGGCCAGCTAGTGGCTAGTTTGAGGGTTACCTTTTTTTGTGGAGTCTTGCATGAGGCGGATGTCCCGGAAACTTCCTGAGAAGGGTGTTTGGAATAATCGATTGCCTGTCGGTTGCTTTTGTTGCACCCTTCCAGTAACATGGCTGCCGATGCGGTAGCTCCTGCGGCGATGAAGGTACGTCTGTTCATACGCTGATTCCTTTAAAATACGAGTTCGAGTTGTTTCATGGATGAACGTGAAGGTTTGAGTACGCTTTTGTCCACGCCGCCGACCAGGGCGAAATGAAAATCCCGGGTTTGCAGAATCGAAAAGATCTCTTCGGGATAACGGTAAAAAAGGATATTCTCGATCCCAATCGTTAACGCTGAACGCATTGATTCGGGAAGAAGATAAATAATTTTGGCCCACGACGCCTGATTGTCAAGAAAATCGATCTGTTCGTCGATAAGTTCCAGAAGCGGTTCAAAAATAATGACGCGATCGCTGCTGCCGAACTCCTTGATTTCAAGACGCGAGTTGGTAAAGACGGGGAGAAAGTGCTCCATTTTTGCAAAACCGCGAATTTGAAAAGGGATTCTCAAAAACGTATAGAAAAAAAGGAGATGCTCCAGATACGGGATGAAAAACGGCGAAAGCATCTGGCGCTCATAGAACGTATCCTGATGGATAAAAGAGGTCTCGAAAAGGGTCTGTTCGATGATGGTGATCGTATTTTCCTGCGCACGGATCAATTGCGAATATTCGATGAAAATCGACGGATCGGTTAATGCCGGAGAGAACAGAACGATCGATTTTTTTTCAAGGGGCCAGAGTTTTTCCCAAATCTCACGTACGTTGCCGTCGACGTTGCAAAAGAAAGAAGGGGTCGTGATCATCTGTGAGAGGTGCAGGGTGATCGGATCGCATGCGTAGACCTGAAGCTCTTTTTCGAGGAGGTAAAAGCGCAACAGTTTTTTTAATGCGGTATCAAGTTCTTCTACCTTGATCCAGGCAACTTCCGGATCACCCATCTGGGCAGGCTTGTCGAATAAGATTCCGTAAGCTCCGTTGGCAAGAGCCTGTGGAATCTCATCGGGACGGTAGGCAATAAATAAAGATCCCCGTTTGACTTTGGAAGGGTCAAATACGACGGCGTCGAAGATGCTGATCGCAGGATCGCCCAGAAGCGTCCCTTTGGTCAGTCCGAGGATATTTTCGAGTCTCATCCAATCGAGCTTCCGCTTTGGCGAGGTTTTTCCGGGCGGACCAGGCAAAGGCCGTCGGCATCTTTGGCAGCCAGGATCATCCCCTCGGAGAGCATACCCATCAGTTTGGCCGGTTTAAGGTTGGCAACCACGCACACCTGCGTGCCGACAAGCGATTCGGCGCTGTAGTACTCTCGGATACCGGCGATGATCTGACGCGGCGTTTCTTCTCCGAGATCGACTTGAAGTTTGAGCAGTTTTGAACTTTTCGGAACTTCCTGCGCGTCCAGAACCGTCCCGATCTTGAGGGAAGTTTGGAAAAACTGATCAATCGTAATCAACCCTTCGGTCGGAACGGTCGATTCTTTTTTATCGGCCGGTTTTGCAGCTGCCGTAGCCGTTGGCTTAGGGGTTTCCTCGGTCATCGCTTTTGGGGCTTCGGACATCAAAGGTTCTTCGACGCGCGGGAAAAGTGGAGGTATTTTTTTGATCGTAAAGGGTTTTAATACCTCTTTATTCAGGATCAATGCCTGATAGCTTTCGGTCGTAATCTCAAAACCGAGCGCATCGGCAATGATGGACGTTGTTTTGGGCATGACGCCGTGAAGCATGACCGAAGCTTTGGCGAGTAGGTTGGCGACTAGGGCAACGGTTGCCAGAGCCTCCGGCATTCTTCCCTCTTTGACTTTGACCCACGGTGCGTGCTCTTCGATCGCTTTGTTTCCGATCGTGAAAACTTTCCACAGCTCTTCGAGGTAGCGGTGGATCTGGAGTTCGTCAAGATAGGTTTCGAGCGAATCGAGGATCGTATGGGCGTCATTTAGCTCTTTGGCATGGTAGGTTTCGACGTCGGTACTGTCGATGGCGAACGACGAATATTTTTCACTCATTCCGATGATACGGTTCAGGAGATTTCCAAGATCGTTCGAGAGATCGGAATTCATCCGGTCTATCAGTGCACGCTGGGAGAAATCGCCGTCTTGTCCGAACGGAACTTCACGCATCATGAAATAGCGGAAATTTTCGACGCCGTAATGGGCAGAGACTTCGCGGGGGTCGACGACGTTTCCTTTGGATTTGGACATTTTTTCACCGTCGCGGGTCCACCAGCCGTGGGCGCCGATGTGTTTGGGAAGGGGAAGATCAAGGCTCATCAAAAAGGCCGGCCAGTAGATGGCATGGAATCGAAGGATGTCTTTTCCGACCAGTTGGACCGTTGCGGGCCAAAACGACATCTTCGATTCATCCGCACCGTATCCCAGTGCGGTGATATAGTTGAGAAGGGCGTCGAGCCATACGTACATGACGTGTTTGGGATCGTTAAGCGATGAGGGCATCGGTACACCCCAGGTAAAGCTGGTGCGGGTGACCGAAAGATCGTTCAGACCACCTCTGACGAAGCTCATCACTTCGTTGCGGCGCGATTTCGGAAGGATGAAATCGGGGTGCTGTTCGTAATATTCCATCAACGGCTGTTCGTATTTGGAGAGACGGAAGAAATAACTCTCTTCTTTGACGATGGTCGTAGCTCTGCCGCAGTCTGGGCATCCGCCCCCTTCCAAAAGCTGGGATTCGGGAAAAAACGTTTCGCAGCTGACGCAGTAGTTCCCTTCGTAGAAATCTTTATAAATATCCCCTTTGGCAAACATTTTTTCAAATGCGGCCTGTACTCCCGATTTATGGGATTCATCGGTAGTACGGATAAATTGATCGTAACTAATATTAAAATCATCCCACAATTTTCGGAACGTCGCGCTGATCTCATCGGCAAACTGTTGCGTCGGTTTGTTCTGCTTTTTGGCCGACTCTTCGATTTTTTGCCCGTGTTCGTCGGTACCGGTCAGAAAATAGGTCTCTTTCCCGATGAGTCGTGCGTGCCGTGCCAGAGCGTCAGCGATAAACGTAGTGTAGGCATGTCCGATATGGGCTTCACCGTTAACGTAGTATATCGGCGTGGTGATGTATTCTTTCACGTTTGATTATCCTTTTGTAGTCTGTAAATATTACGAATATGTTGAATGTGATCGTCGATCAATCGATCGTTTTTGGATGAACGAATTGTATCTAAAAATCGAATCCGCCCGTTTCACCTTTGGACATACTCTCGTATACGGTCCGAACGTAGCGGCTGCGGAGTTCGCATCCGATGGTTTTCTCGCATCCGTAGCAACTCTCCAGCGCATGTTCTTTCTGACATGCCAGAAGAGCGTTCATCGCTTCGTCGAGTTTTGCTTCGAAGGGGTCACTGTTGTGCGGAGTAGACACTGAAAACCTCGTCTATTTCTGCGGAAGAACCGAAGAAACATGGGGACGTATCGTGTACGTGGGCCGCTGTTTTTTCAAGAACCCGGCGTGTGCCGTCGATCGCTTTTCCCCCTGCGGTTTCGAAGACGAAGGCGAACGGGAATACCTCGAACAACATGCGCAGTTTCCCCTCCGGTTTGTCGGCCGCTCCGGGATAGCTGAACAATCCGCCCCCTTTGAGTAGGATCTGATGCAGATCCGGAACCATTCCGCCCGAATAACGCAGACGGTAACCGCGTGCAAAAAACGAATCGATCATCGTTTTGTGAAACGGTGCCCAGTGTTGTTGCGTACCGCCGGGAGCGTTAATTTTCCCTTTTTCGTTCAAATGGATGTGTTTGACGAATTCAAATTCGCCCGCTTGCAGCAGGTAGAGAGAAACACGGCCGTTTTCGGCAAAAACGAGTTCGACGCGCGGCCCGTACACGACGTAGCATGAAGCGACGATTTTTGAACCCTCAAATCCCCCTTCGTAGATACCGAAGATGGAACCGACGCTCAGATTGACGTCGACAAGAGACGAACCGTCGAGCGGATCGAACGCGATGAAGTATGAGCCGGTCTCATTGAGAACCATCGGTTTTTCTTTCTCTTCGCTGGCGATCGTATGAACTCCCGGTACCTGGCTGAGTTCCTCTTCGATGATCATGTCGCTTTGGATGTCGAGCTGGAGCTGGGTCTCTCCCGAACTGTTTTGTTCTTGCGAGTAACCGATGTCTTTCACATCGATAGCATGTTTGATCCGGATGGCACTTTTTTGGATAGCTTCTAAAATTGTATTCATTCAATTACCTTTGCATGATTTAAAATCCATTCAATGACCTGATCGGGATTGTTCAGATCCAGTAGGGCAACGTTTTCGGGAAGGGAATAGTCCGATACGTTGATCGTATGATCGATGGCCAGAGCATTCATATAGGGAAAATAGTCGGCATCGATAGAATCCCGGAAAATACTGATTCTTGGGAGCGGAAGGTTTTTAAGACCTTCGACGAGCAACACGTCGAATTGTCCGAACATCTCGATCAATTCATCGAGTTCTTTGTGACGCCGGGAGAAAAAGGTTGTGCGCGTCGGGGAGGTGACGATCACCTCGGCGCCCGTTTCACTGAATTTGAAGCTGTCTTTTCCCGGAACGTCAAAACGTGCTTTGTCTTTCGGATCGTTTTTCACGATGGCTACCTGCAATTTATGATCGTGGATCAGTTTGCGGGCCACTTTG
The DNA here is from genome assembly GCA_050178755.1 of Sulfuricurvum sp. GTDB lineage: Bacteria > Campylobacterota > Campylobacteria > Campylobacterales > Sulfurimonadaceae > Sulfuricurvum. Next base: position 29,398 of record JBFXFU010000023.1, read on the forward strand.
AGAATTAACGTTGTTTTGCCACTGTTGGAGGGGCCTGTGAAGGCAACGGCAAGTCGTTTTTTCAATTCTGCATCCCTTGTGAGTGAGTTGATGATATTATAGTCTAAGATACCTTACTCGTAAATATTTATAAGGATTCCAGCCGGATCGTACGCCGGATAATGAATGATATCCCTGCCGTCAGGACGGCGACGGCGAAGAAAAGCCAGGCAATGTTCATCCCAAAGGAGAGGACGATCATGGCGGCGATCGCTCCGATGACCATAAAGAGGGCATTTAGAATATT
>JBFXFU010000024.1:0-27893 GCA_050178755.1 Sulfuricurvum sp.
TCGGAGAATGGGACCGTGCATCGTATCCGACCGCTACGTACTCACCGTACGCTTTCATTTCTCCGGCCAAGGCAAAACCAAGACGCGTTATAGTCTCTTCGTTCAACTCTTTGTCAAAAATTCCACGAATGTCATACTCGCGATAAATACTCATTGTCCACCTTGTTCAACTGATATCCCTTATTATACAACGGTGCAGATAAAAGTCGGGTTGTCAAACGTTACGGTAATATAACAGTGTTACAAATGCGTTAAATGGGGAGAGAATTTTTAAGCAGAGCGGTACAAAAAGGTTTAACCCTTCTTATACCATCAAAAAAAAGATGTTTAGATGGCCCGTTTGAATTCCGGATACGATTCCAGTCCGCATTCACTGACATCAAGTCCCTGAAGCTGTTCGTCATCCGAAGCACGAAACGGAGTAATTTTGTTAATCAAAAATATGATTATATATGACACCGTGAAAACGAAGACGGCGATTTCAACCACCCCTTTAAGCTGATTGATAAATGTAATCCCTTTAGAAGGGTCGGCAGCAAAGATGCCGACCGCCAGTGTTCCCCAAATTCCGTTGACCAGATGAACCGAAAGAGCCCCTACCGGATCGTCAATACGAAATTTATCAAAAAGAGGAACGGCAAAAACGACGAGAATACCGCCGATCCCTCCGACAATAATCGCATCGTACAAAGTATACAGATGCGGCCCGGCCGTAATCGCGACAAGCCCGCCCAAAGCACCGTTAAGAATCATCGTAATATCGAAAAGTTTATAGCGGAAATAGATGATGACACCGGCTAAAATAGCGCCCGCCAAACCGGCAGCATTGGTGTTGAAAATGGTCAATGCAACCGAATCAGCCGCTTCTTTGGTCGCAATACTTCCTACCGATCCCCCATTAAATCCAAACCATCCGATCCACAACAGCATCGCTCCAAGAACAACCAAAGGGATATTGGAAGCAGGAATAACTTTAATCTGATTCCCGGAATATCGCCCTTTACGCGCACCGATAATCAAAATAGCTGCCAAAAGCGCCCATCCGCCGGTAGAATGGATCACGGTCGAACCGGCCAAATCGACCATATTGATATCCAATGCGGTATCTTTGAGCCAATCACTTCCCCAACTGATATTAACAGCGGTCGGATAGATAAAACTCCCCATGACAACGGTAAATAACGTCAGAGGAAGGAGCTTTGCCCTCTCTCCGACCCCACCGCTCATAATATTGATAGCTTTACCGACAAACGCCATCTGAAACATAAAAAATGCCCATTTACTCATTGCCGCATTTTCAAGCGGACCAAAAGCAAGTGAATAACCAACGAGGATAAAAGCCATGGATGCAACGGCATAAATCATCACGTTAACCGTTAATACGCTCGAAACGTTTTTAGTCCGTACCAATCCGGCTTCTAGCATAGCAAAACCGGGGACCATCAGAATAATCAGCGTAATCGAGAACAAGGCAAATAGGGTATCTATTACATAGGAAATATCCATGCAGAACCTTTTGTGCTAAGATAAAGGCATGCATTATATATTCCAAACAAAATTTTTGAGGAAGAAAAGTGATTAAAAATTAATCATAATGGAGTAAAAAATAGATATTTTTAGAAGATAAGACTCTTTTATGACTAAAAAAGAATCGAAGAGAAAGATTCTGGGAGGTAGCCTCCATAATGGAGGCAACATCCAGGAGGAGATTAATTTGGCGATTTAGATCGCTTCGACATCGGTTTCACCCGTACGGATACGGACGATTTTACTGATATCGCTGACAAAGATTTTGCCATCACCGATTTTTCCGGTACGGGCAGATTCAACAACGGTATTGACAACCTGATCAACCATCGCGTCGTCAACAACCATTTCCATTTTGATTTTTGGTAGAAAATCGACAACGTATTCAGCACCACGATACAATTCGCTGTGCCCTTTTTGTCGTCCATACCCTTTTACTTCGCTAACCGTCATTCCGGTGATCCCGATTTCGGCAAGCGCATCCTTAACGTCTTCAAGTTTGAATGGTTTGATAACCGCTTCAATTTTTTTCATCTTGTTTCCTTTTGAGGTTCTCATAGTAAAAGCGTGCCAATCACGCCGCAGCTTTCGATTTGCGAAAGCACTGTATCAACGCAGCCAAGGAGTAGTTTTACCCCTTTGACTTTCAAAAACCTTACAGATTAAATCCGCGCTCACCGTGTACTGATTCATCAAGACCCATAGTTTCTTGTTCCTCGTTCACACGTGCTCCACCTGTCAATGCCGTAGCAATATAGTAAACAACAACCGTACCGATCAGCGTAAACAATCCGACGATCAGAGCTGATTCGCTTTGTACCATGATTTGTCCCATACGATCACCTGATTCTTTCATTGGGCCATCCCACAAAAGACCTTTATCGTTCAGAGCAAAAATACCCGTAGCGATCGCACCCCACAAACCGGCAAGGAAGTGTACACCGAATGCATCCAAAGAGTCGTCGTAACCAAGTTTTTTCTTAAGCGCAGATACCCCGAAGAAACCGACTACCGCACCTACCGCACCGATAATGATCGCTCCACCGACACCAACGAAACCAGCTGCCGGAGTAATAGCGACCAATCCGGCTACCGCACCTGACGCCGCACCAAGAAGTGTAGGTTTTTTGAACACCATAGACTCTACGATAATCCATGTAACCGTAGCCACAGCTGCTGCAATCGTTGTAGTCAAGAATGCTACACCTGCAATCGCGTTAGCTCCGAATGCTGAACCGGCATTAAACCCGTACCAACCGAACCAAAGAAGACCTGCACCGACCGCTGTCAAAATGACGCTCGCTGGTTTCATCGCTGTTTTTGGATATCCGGCACGTTTTCCAAGCAACAATGCAAGGACAAGACCAGCCAAACCACCGTTCATGTGAACAACCGTACCGCCGGCAAAGTCAAGGGCACCTTCATTAAACAGGTAACCGCCACCCCATACCATGTGTGCAATCGGTGCATATACTACGATCGTCCAAATGAAAACGAAAACCATCCAGGTTGAAAACTTCATACGTTCAATAACCGAACCGCTTGCAATCGCTACGGTAATAGCAGCAAATGTCCCCTGGAAAGCTACGAAAACAAACTTCGGATATAGTTGTCCGAGTTCTACGCTTGCGAATTCTTCCCAACCGATACCGTTAAGCATAACGTTGGCAAAACCACCGATGACTTGATTCATCGAACCGTCCATCGTACCGAATGCAACTGAAAAACCTGCAACTACCCATGCGATGAAAGCTACCGCAAACGCACCAAAAACCATAGCATACGTATTAAGAATGTTTTTAGCACGTGTCATCCCGCCGTAAAACAACGCAAGACCGATCGGTGTCATCAACATAACCAGTGCCGTAGATGTCATCATCCACGCAGTATCACCTGAATTCAATACAGGCTCGGCCGCATCTTCGGCGAATGCCGATACGCCAAGTAGCGATAAAGCTAAAAGCCACTTTTTCATAATCCTCTCCTTTTGGTAACCGAATTCATTCATTCGATTTTAGTCTAACAGAAATGTCAGACACCATTGTACAAGTTATTGCAAAGTGATAACGTGTTTTTATGATTAATTTTTAATCAAATTCATGGCGCTTCAATTTGTATAAACATTATGTAGAATTTTTATGAAAATATTAGTATTGATAATTCAAGTTTGGAAAGACCCAGTATTCTTTTTTATGAAAAAGATAATTCAATTATTATTGTAAGAGAGAACAGGCATCAGAGAAATTTTCCAATGCCTTATTTGAAACGAAGTGAAAACGAGTTTTAGATAGCTTCACTATCGGTTTCGCCCGTACGGATACGGATAATTTGATTGATATCACTGACAAAAATTTTGCCGTCTCCGATTTTGCCGGTACGTGCCGCCTCAACCACCGTACTGACGACTTGATCCACCATGGCATCGTCCACGACCATTTCCATTTTTATTTTTGGGAGAAAATCGACAACGTATTCCGCACCCCGATAAAGTTCGCTATGCCCTTTCTGTCGTCCGTACCCTTTGACCTCACTTACCGTCATCCCGGTGATCCCGATCTCGGCAAGAGCTTCTTTCACATCTTCCAGTTTAAATGGTTTAATAACCGCTTCTACTTTTTTCATGTTGTTGCAAACTCCAGATATCTTATATAACGACAATATTGTAACGCGTTTCCCTTAATAGTGCAAACTAACAGCCAGTAATAAATATTAAGGCGCTTTCAGATATAATCAAATATCAATCTTCACTTTCCCGGGGACGAAATGAACGATCTGTTAGACAACAGCGAAATTAATGACATCAATATAGAAGATACCCTCAAAAGCAGTTATCTTGATTACTCGATGAGCGTCATCATCGGACGGGCACTGCCAGACGTACGGGACGGTCTGAAACCGGTACACCGTCGTATCCTCTATGCGATGGACAAACTCAACCTCTCGGCAGGTGCCAAATATAAAAAATCGGCCCGTATCGTCGGGGATGTTATCGGTCAATACCACCCACACGGAGATACCGCCGTTTACGATGCGTTGGTCCGTATGGCGCAGCCATTTTCGATGCGGGTTCCACTTGTTGACGGACAAGGAAACTTCGGTTCGATCGACGGAGACAACGCGGCAGCAATGCGTTATACCGAAGCACGGATGACCCGTTATGCGGGTGAGCTTCTCAAAGATCTTGATAAAGACACCGTCGATATGATCGATAACTACGATGCGACGACTCAGGAACCTGACGTACTTCCGACACGCGTTCCTAATCTACTCATCAACGGTTCATCCGGTATTGCGGTCGGTATGGCCACCAATATCCCACCGCATAATCCTCAGGAAGTTCTTAAAGCGCTTGTTTATTTGATTGACAATCCAAATGCCGAACTAATCGACATCATGCAGTTTATCAAAGCCCCCGACTTCCCGACCGGCGGAACCATTTACGGTAAAAAAGGGATTTTAGACGCTTATGAAACAGGTAGGGGGCGTATTCGTGTACGGGCAAAAACCCATATTGAGAAAAAATCCAATAAGGACGTCATCGTTATCGACGAGCTTCCTTATCAGGTCAACAAAGCCCGCCTGATCGAGAATATTGCCAATCTTGTTAAAGATAAAATGATCGATGGAATCAGTGAAATCCGTGATGAATCGGACCGCGAAGGGATACGTGTCGTCATCGAGCTTAAACGCGATGCTATGAGCGAAATCGTCCTCAACAATCTGTTCAAATCGACCAGTATGGAAACGACGTTCGGTATCATCATGCTCTCAACCCATAATCAGGAACCACGCGTATTCACTCTGCTCGAGATGCTCGGCCATTTTATCAATCACCGAAAAACGGTTATCATCCGCCGCACGATTTTTGATCTCGAAAAAGCCAAAGCCCGCGCCCATATTTTGGAAGGTCTGAAAAAAGCGCTTGATCATATCGATGAAATCATCAAGCTCATTCGTGGCAGTGCCGACGGCGAAACAGCCCGTAACGGATTGATGGAGACTTTCGGTTTCTCCCAGATCCAGGCACAAGCTATTTTGGATATGCGTTTGCAACGTCTCACCGGACTCGAACGTGAAAAAATAGAAAATGAACTACGCGAGATTCTTGCCCTAATCGACTATCTTGAATCGATTCTACGCAGCGAAGAAGTCCTCAAAGGGATCATCAAAGAGGAATTCATCGAATTGGTTGAGCAATACGATCTTCCGCGCCTGACCGAGATTGAAGACAATTATGACGATATCGATATTGAAGATTTAATCCCGAATGAACCGATGATCGTTACGATTACCCATCGCGGTTATATTAAAAGGGTACCTGCCGCTGCTTACGAGAAGCAACGACGTGGCGGCAAAGGGAAAGTCGCCGTTACCACTTATGATGACGATTTCATCGAAAAATTCTATACGTGTAACACTCACGATACCCTTATGTTCGTCACCGATCGCGGACAGCTTCATTGGCTAAAAGTGTATAAAATCCCGGAAGGTTCACGTACGGCCAAAGGGAAAGCGGTGGTTAATCTGATCAATCTTGAAGCGGATGAAAAAATCCGCTCGGTTATTCCGACCAACGATTTCGATGAGAATAAATCGCTCGTTTTCTTCACCCAGCAAGGTGTTGTCAAACGTACCGCCTTGAACGAGTTCTCAAACATCCGAAGTACCGGTGTCCGGGCCATTGTTTTGGATGACGAAGACACCCTGATTACGGCTCACATCGCGACTTCAGAAACGAAATATCTCTTCATTGTGACCAAATTTGCACAATGTATCAAATTCGAAATCGACAAAACCCGCGATCAGGGGCGCAGTACCCGTGGTGTCCGCGGAATTAAATTCAAAATCGACGATGATGAAGTGGTTGATGCCAATATTATCAAATCGGATGAAGAAGAGATCCTCATGGTCAGTGAAAAAGGGATCGGGAAGCGGACAACCGCAGAAGAATACCGCCTGACCAACCGTGCCGGATCGGGTGTCATCGCGATGAAACTCAATAATAAAACCGGAAATACCGTTGTCGGTTGTGTCATGGTCGATGAAACGATGGATCTTATGGCTTTGACCAAAGCGGGCAAAATGATCCGCGTCGATATGCAAAGCATTGCCAAATCGGGACGTAATACCAGCGGCGTCTACATTGTAAAAGGCGATGACGTTGCCAGTATTTCCCGCTGTCCGAAAAACGATGAGGAAGAAGATGATTCCGAAACGTCAGAAAGCGGATTGGATCTGGAATAAATTTTGCTTTTTGAAGTAAAATCTCCAGGAACCTTTATTGTAAGGAAATATAAAATGAAATTTTCCGTCGCGCTTGTATTGGCAATGAGTTTTTCATCGCTGTATGCAGGTTTTTTTTCCAGCGATGAGCCCCAAGTAAAAGTGAAATGTGTTTACAGCGGTACTGATGGGCACTGTGTAGAACCTATTTTACGTTCGGACAATGAACTGGTCATCAACGTAGTCGGACAGGGGGTTGCCCCTTCCGTTACTGCATCTCCGGCCCAAGCGTACGCATTGGCCAAACGAGCCGCTATGGCGGACGGGTATCGTCAAATTGCCGAACGGGTCAAAGGGGTACAGGTCGAAGGCCAAGATACGATCAAAAATATGATGCTAACCCAATCTACTACACGTACTTCCGTCGAAGCGCTGGTACGCGGGGCAAATATTACCAATACCACTTTTAAAGAGGGGCTGTGCGAAGTCGAGATGGAGATTGCCCTAACCTATTCACGGGTATTGCCTTAATCCTTCTGACAACACTCAGCCGGGGCGATGATTATTATATAGCCTACCGAATGACAACCGTTAATTCTGCCGCTGTGGCAGAAGAGCTTCTAGTCTCACGAGCGATGCAATCGTGCCGTGGAACCAAAAGTGACGCACTTACCCTTTTACGACTTCAAAACGAAACCCTCAAACAGGTATTGGACCGTGAAACGACCCGATTCCTCGAATACGCATCTCCTCATACAGTGCATCTTAAAAGTTCAGCCATTTCCATCAATCAAACGGTTGCACGTAATCAAGATACGCTTACCACGCCTTCCCAATGTTATGCAGTCGAGTTTAATGATGACTCTGTTACAATCGTTTTGATTAAATAGCCGCAAAGGGGCAATATGAAGATTGCTATCGTCGAAGATGACATCAACATGCGCAAATCGCTTGAAATCGCGATGTCCGAATACGATAAGTATGAAGTTCAAACATTTAAAAGCCCTAAAGATGCCTTAAAAAAACTGGACGATACCTTTGATCTCGTCATCAGTGATATCAATATGCCCGGAATGGACGGAATTGAATTTGTCAAAACGCTTGGCGGCAAATACGAAGTCATTATCATCACCGGCAACGCTACGTTGACCCGGGCGATCGAATCGATCCAGTTAGGCGTTAAAGATTTTCTTCTCAAACCGTTCGAAATCGAAACGCTTATTACCGCCATCGAGCGAAGCGCTACCCTTGCCCGTAAAGCTCCCAAAAACACGACAGAAACGGCTTCATCAGGGCCGTTTCTCGGAAAATCACCCGTATTGGATACCTTATTGGCGAGAATCGCCAAAGTTGCCATCACCGACGCCAGCATAATGCTCCTGGGGGAGAGCGGCGTTGGTAAAGAAGTATTTGCCCGCTTTATCCACGATTCGTCACCGCGTGCTTCCAAACCGTTTATCGCTATCAATATGGCAGCCATTCCGGACAATCTGATTGAAAGCGAGCTTTTCGGTTTCGAAAAAGGATCTTTTACGGACGCTTTGGAGAGCAAAGCCGGCCAATTCGAATTGGCCGAAGGGGGTACGCTGTTCTTGGATGAGATTGCCGAAATGCCCTATCCCCTTCAGGCCAAACTCTTACGCGTTCTTCAAGAGCGTGAAATCCGCCGTCTCGGTGCTGCCAAGAGTATAAAAATAAACGTTCGTATCATCTGTGCGACGAATGCCGATTTGAATACCAACATAAAAGAAGGCAATTTTCGCGAAGACCTGTACTACCGGTTAAATACCATACCTTTGTTTATTCCTCCTCTGCGAGAGCGGCGCGAAGAGATTTTGCCGATTGCAAAAGCAGCACTTGAACGCTACTGTCAGCAGTACGGTTTTGATCCCAAAACGTTCAGCGATCAAGCCGTTCAAGCACTCGAACAATACGGTTGGCCCGGAAACATCCGTGAACTGATCTCCGTCGTGGAACGCTCTGCTATTCTTAGTGAAGGAAGCATCATCGGCCACGACGATCTATTTTTGGAAGCCCGAGGGCTCGGCCGCTAACCTTTCAAGTTATTCTCTACGCTTCAAACGCTTCCAAGCCCTTATTTGCTATAATTCCAAAAATTTTTGTAGGAAGCTTCGCTTAGAGCTTCCGACTGAGGAACTGTTCCAATGAAACGTTATAACGTAGCCATCGTCGGTGCCAGTGGTGCCGTAGGGGAAGAAATTCTCCGTATTTTCGAAGAGATCGATTTTCCATTTGCAAAAATCGTCCCATTGGCAAGTGCACGCAGCGCAGGAAAAACCGTTACGTTCAACGATCAAGAGCTCCTTATCAAAGAGTTGACGCCTACCGTTTTCGCCGAAGAAGAGATTGAAATCGCTCTTTTTAGTGCCGGAGGAAGCGTTTCAGCTGAATTTGCTCCTTACGCCGCTGAAGCCGGCGCGGTTGTCATCGACAATACCAGCTATTTCCGTATGTTTGACGATGTTCCACTCGTCGTACCGGAAGTCAACCCGCAAGATATCGCACAATGGCGTAATCGGGGAATCATTGCCAATCCGAACTGTTCGACAATTCAAATGGTCCAAGCGCTCAAACCGCTCGATGACGCGTATGATTTGCTTCGCATCGATGTCAGTACCTATCAGGCGACTTCAGGAGCCGGCAAATCGGCGATGGAAGAGCTTGTAAATCAGATGCAGGCTTTCTTCGCATTCAAACTCGATGAAGTGGAACCTAAAAAATTCGCCCATCGTATCGCACTCAATGCTATTCCTCAAATCGATTCGTTTACCGACACCGGCTACACCAAAGAAGAGCTGAAAATGGTCAATGAAACCAAAAAAATCATGCACAAAGAGATCGAAGTAAGCGCAACCTGTGTTCGTATCCCGACATTACGCGGACACGCAGAAACATTGACCCTGACGTTTGATAGTGCCGTCGATGCGGACGAAGCACGTGATCTTTTAAGCAAAGCTCCTAATATCGTCGTGATGGACGCTCCGTTTGAAAGTATCTATCCGATGCCCTCAACATGTGTCGATCAAAACGAAACGTTCGTCGGACGTATCCGTCGTGACCTATATCGCGACAACGTTCTGCACCTGTGGGTCGTAGCCGACAATCTACGTGTAGGCGCGGCGACCAATGCCGTCCGTATTGCCCAAAAATGGGTGGAAATGCAAGGAGAATAATCTCATGAATCTTTTGGAAAAGCTCTTCGAAAACGGTCTATGGAGTACACGACTTGTCATCCTTTCAGCCGTAATCTTCGGACTGATCGGGGCGCTCGTCCTTTTTGCCGTTGCGAGTGTCGATATCTATAACACTGCAATGTACGTCATCAATACCTACTCTTCCCATGCTCATCCGGAACATTTCCATGATGACATCGTCAGCGGGATCATAGGAGCGGTGGATCTCTATCTAATTGGTGTCATCATGATCATTTTTTCATTTGGTCTGTATGAGCTTTTTATCTCCGAAATCGACGCTGCCAAGAGTGAAGATGGCAAAGAGAATCAACTTCTTGCCGTCCATTCGCTCGATCAGCTAAAAGATAAAATTTCCAAAGTTATTGTTATGGTACTCGTCGTCGGATTCTTCCAGAAAGTCGGGCATACCGTCTTTAGCGGTGCGTTGGAACTTCTCTATCTTGCCCTTTCGATTACGGCTGTAGCCGTTGGTCTTTATTTTCTAAGTAAGGTCGGGCACCACGACCATTAGTCCTGAAAATGCCGTAAGCATCATCTTGCCTGCGGCTCTTTCGGCTGTCTCTTTGTTTGTACGCAGACCAAGAGAGAGCAGAACCCTATATTCACAAAAGGATTTTACATTATGAGCAAAATTTTCGTTGATGCCTGTTTCGGTAAAGAGACTCCGTATACTCCCGTATGGATGATGCGTCAGGCAGGACGTTATCTTCCTGAATACATGGAAGTACGCAAACGGGCTGGAAATTTTCTAAATCTCTGTCATGCTCCCGATATGGCAGCTGAAGTAACGATCCAGCCGCTCGATCTTGTCGGTGTTGACGCCGCCATTTTGTTTAGCGACATCCTGGTCGTTCCGAACGAAATGGGGATGAAACTGGATTTCATCAAAGGAGAAGGGCCGGTCTTTGATCATCCCATTGCTACCGAAGAGGACCTTGATGCTCTATTAGGCGGAGAAGCGGCAGCAGACAAGCTCACGTACGTATACGACACCATCAAGATTTTACGTACCCAACTTGACGAACGGGGCGATGATAAAGCGCTTATCGGCTTTACCGGTGCTCCATGGACATTGGCTACCTATATGATTGAAGGACAAGGGACAAAAACCTATAACATCTGTAAAAAAATGATGTATTCCAATCCGAAACTACTTCACAAGATTCTTGCCAAAGTGACCGAGGTAGTCAAACATTACATGGAAAAACAAATCCTTGCGGGTGTCGATGTCGTTCAAATCTTCGACAGTTGGGCTGCGGCCATCGAACCATCCCGTTACGATGAATTCTCATGGAAATATATGGTTGAAATCGCCGAATATCTCAAAGAAAAATATCCACATATCCCGGTCATTATGTTCCCAAAAGGGATTCCGGCCTTTTTGGACAAAGTATACGGGAATTTCGATGTCTTCGGTGTAGACTGGAGCACGCCGATGGCACTGGCGAAAGAAAAACTCGGAGATCGCTACGTACTCCAGGGAAATATGGAACCATGCCGCCTCTATTCTAAAGAAGAGACCACGGCATGCGTAGAAGCCATCCAAACGATTATGGAAGGCAAACGCCATATCTTCAATCTCGGGCATGGGATTTTGCCTGACGTACCGGTAGATCATGCCCGCCATTTCGTCTCTGAATGCCACCGCGTCAGCAGACACTTCGACTAACCTCGTATGCAAACCATTTTCGGTCCCGTTCATTCTCGCCGTTTTGGTGTATCGCTCGGGATTGATCTATCCGCAGGAATCAAGCAGTGTAATTTCGATTGTCTTTACTGTGAACTTGCCCCATCCGCTGCCATCACACGCCAAACGGTTTCCATCCCTGTCTCTACTATCCTTGACGAACTCCGTATAGCTTTAACAAAACATCCCGATCTGGACGTTATTACGATAACGGCGAACGGCGAACCTACAATGTATCCGTTCCTGGGAGAGCTTATTGAACAAATCGATGAAATCAAAGGGGACATACAGACCCTGATTCTCTCGAACAGTGCCGCATTAAGTACCCCTTCCGTTTTTGAGACTCTTCTTAAAATCGATCAAGTCAAACTCTCTCTCGATGCAGCAACCGAACACACGTTTGCTAAAATCGACCGTCCGGCCAAAGGGATTACGATTGAGACCATTATCGCTTCAATTCAAAACTTCTCACAACACTTTCAGGGCAAACTGTTCATAGAAATCCTTTTTGTCAAAGGGATCAATGACTCGATAGAAGAAATTCGTGCTTTAAACGACGTTTTGCTTCCAATACGATGCGAACGCATCGATATTGGGACTATAGATCGTCCGCCGGCCTATCCCGTTAACGGACTGAATTTCGAAGAGCTTTTCTCTATTGCGGAACAATTCGACCCCTCTTTGCCGATTCATATTGTTTCACGCAAACGTGCCGAAGCCATCCCTTCTTCCTACACGGATGAAGAAATCCTCGCAACTCTGGACAAACGTCCTCTGAGCGACGACGATGTCCGGGCTCTGTTTGATTCGCAAACGCTAGAACGCTTTACACACTTGCTGAATGAGGGCAAAATCACCTCAATGGAGCGTACAAACGTTGTTTTTTACCTTCCAACTCAAAATCTTCATCGAAAACGCTCTAAATAAACACTATTTTCTTGACATTCTTACCCATTTTACGTATAATTACGCCCTCATAATAGATTCCGGATTAGCTCAGCGGTAGAGTAGGTGACTGTTAATCACTTGGTCACTGGTTCGAATCCAGTATCCGGAGCCACTTATTTGAGAAACTCCTTTTTTATATTCCGAATTAGCTCAGCGGTAGAGTAGGTGACTGTTAATCACTTGGTCACTGGTTCGAATCCAGTATTCGGAGCCACCCTTTTAAAACCCCTAAAATAGCCACTTTTAAAAAATATTCTAAAAATGTGCCCATTGTGCCCAAAATACATTTCCGACAAATCTGATTTGTTTATAAAATTTTTGAATTTTGATTTTGATGAATGAAAAGAGGCAACAGCAGTAAAAAAACTACTGTGCCCAAATTGTGCCCATCAGTGTCAAAATGAGCCGCCAAAAAAGCCGTTTTTGCTTTTCTTCTTATTTGCGTTGAAGGTTGCAATAAATCTATTCATTAAAGCACAAAACGGTAATCTTATCCTGCTACTATATTAAAAAAGGAAGCGGGATGCAGTGGTATGAGAATGAAGTATCAAATCTGGAAGAGCAGATACGGCATGGCGATATTCCAAAAGGACACAATCTTTTTTACGGCAGTTCATCGTTAACGCTTTGGGAGGGATTGCAAGATGCCATGATGCCGCATAACACGGCTAGCGTCGCTTTCGGAGGGTCCACACTTGAAGCCTGTAACTATTTCTTTGAACGTTTGGTCGTGCCTTTGCAACCCCGCAGTTTGATTTTCTATGCAGGGGATAATGACATTGGCGACGGTCGATACCATTCAGACGTCATGGCGGAGTTTGAGAAACTGCTGATAAAACGTTCTAAATATCTTCCCGGCATCCGTTTCACCTTCATCTCGGTCAAACCATCACCCGCTCGCCATCATTACCTCCATCGTATTCGGTTATTGAATAATTACGTCAAAGATCGGCTTGAAGGGATCAGCAATACGTTCTATCTTGATATACATTCTTCGATGCTGACAGCAGACGGGATGCCGGATGGGACCCTTTACCTCGAAGACGGGCTGCATATGAATGCAAAGGGTTATGCATTGTGGCAAAAACTGCTCCATGAAAATGCGCAAAGGATATTTCAGTCATGAAACGTGAATACCATCGCTGGTATTCCCCCTACCTCTCCAAGGATATGGAACTGCTGGTATTCGGACACAGCGGAGCCAGAGTCATCGTATTTCCCACGCGTGTAGGACGGTTTTTTGATTATGAGAATTGGGGAATGGTGGCTTCCGTCTCGGACAAGATCAAAGAGGGGCATCTTCAGCTCTTTTGTCTGGATTCGGTTGATGCCGAGAGTTTTTACTGCGATTGGTGCCGTAAAGAAGACCGCATCAAACGCCATCAGCAATACGAGCAATACGTTCTCAATGAAGTACTGCCATTTAGCGAACGGATTAACCCAAATTCCTATCTGATTGCCCATGGCTGTTCAATGGGTGCGTACCATGCACTCAATATCTCCTTGCGTCATCCGGAACGTTTTCAAAAAGCTGTGAGCTTTAGCGGCCGTTACGATCTTACCGCCAATATAGGGTATTACCGTGATCTGTTTGACGGCTATCATGACGAGCATATCTATTTTCACAATCCGAGTCATTATGTTCCGAATCTGCATCATGAAGATCAGCTCAAAACACTTCGCAAACTGGAAATTATCATCATCAGCGGACAAAATGATGTGCTGCTGGACAATAATATCAAGTTGAGCGAAGCACTTTGGAACAAAGGAATAAGTCATCGTTTCGAGGTCTGGGAAGAAGAGGCTCATCGCCCAAAATACTGGCGCAAGATGGCCCAAATGTATCTTTAAAAGCGTTTGTCAGCTCTTTTGATCTGTGCATAATCGTTCAAGGCATGAGCATTAATTAGATCCATCTGATAGCGATAGCTTACGATGTTTTCAGATGACAATTTGATTACGGCCATTATTTTTTGCATGATATAGTTTGATGTCGGCATCATTGACCATATCGTTCAATGTATCGGACGAATCGTTCACCATACCGATAGAAATGCTAAATATGATCTCGGTACCGTCTTTCAAAATCAACGGCGTCTTGGAAACAGCGTTTCGAATTCTTTCAAAAACATCAACCGCTTTGTCGCGGGAAATACGTTTTAAAACGATGCAAAACTCTTCCCCTCCGAAACGTGCGGCTATATCCTGCGCACCTATATTTGAACGAAGAATTTCTGAAAGATGGACAATTACTTTGTCCCCTACATCATGTCCATACGTATCATTAATGCGCTTGAAATGATCGATATCCAACATTGCGACGGCAAACCCTTCATCCTGTTCATTTGCTTGCGCAAAATAAGGTTCTGCGACGGTGAAAAAATGGCGCCGGTTATACAAACCGGTCAGAAAATCACGACTTGCAAAATGAGTGATCGTATCTATATTTTCCAAAGCTTCGATTGCGTTATGGATCCGACACGAAAATTCTTCTTTACTAAACGGCTTATTGATAAAATCATTGGCCCCACGTTTTAAGAACATTGCCGAAACATCCGGATTATCGCTGGAGGAGAGGACAAATATCGACAGCTGGTTCTTATCGTACTCTTTGCGTACCGCTTTGGTCAGTTCCAATCCATCCATTACCGGCATGTTGTAATCGGTGACGATGATACGGATATCCGGGTACTCACGCAAAATGCCGAGAGCCTCTTCTCCGTGCGCTACGGCATACACGTGAAAAAAGAGATTTTCAAGCATTTTTTTCATCTGATTGCGGAAAACGACGGAATCGTCTACAACCATGATTTTGTGTTGCCGGTTTTTCAGCAGACGACGGATAACATCGATGACATAATCGATATCTTCAACGCCCCCTTTTTGAACATAATCGATGATCTCTTTTTGAAACATTTGATTACGGAAGTCTTTGTCAATATTGCCCGTCAACACAATGGAAGGAATATGTTTTCGTAAAATGGAATCGACTACTTCTCCATTGGGTGCATCCGGAAGATTTAAATCCAAAACGGCCAGAAAATATTGGTGTTTCCGACAGAACAATTCGGCTTCGGATTTCGAATACGCTACGTCGACTTCCAATCCTAGTTCTTTGATGATCTTCAACTGTATGAGTTTGACCAAAGTCTTGTTATCGTCTACTAACAAAATACGTTCGTTCATTATTCCTCTCTTACTATTTGGTGATATCTCAGAAGTGCTTCGACTGATTCTCATCCGTATTCAACTATTCAGCCTAATGAATATTGCACACTTCAACGATCATATCTATACCTGTATTATAAATTATTTGCTTTAATGATACGAATCATCAATTAAAATACAAAATAATCATTAAATAGCCTTTAACATTCTAAGAGTATTTTTACATCTTTCGTATTACATCGATCATTCCACACAACACCAAGATAACAACTCGTTTCGTAATTTACTTTAGCTATGATTTACTTTGGTTACTTATTCTCCAGAGTCTTGTTCAAATACAACTTTATAATATTTTTGTTAAAATTATAAATGTATAAATGCATATAGAGAAGAAAATAAAAGCTGTTTATGCAAAAATTAGGAAAAACAATAATAGACTTCTTGCATAACCCTGTTATGCAAGAAGTCTTCCGCCTCGAAGAGGCAAGCTTTAGTGCCTTAGCGGCGAACGTAGCCAATCGAGGCTTTGCTCCGATTGTGTTCAAACATAGAGTTATGAAAAAACTCTAATATATTAAGTAGTTGAAAAGTTCTATATTACATGCAAAAAATTTATGATTAATCAAACAGATACAAAAAGGCGGGTCAAAGCTCTTTTTTTAGATCGTGATGGTGTTATTAATATTGAAAAAGAGTATCTTCACACCCCGGAAGCGTTCGAATTTATTGACGGAGTGTTTAATATACTCCAAGATGCTCAACGAATGGGATATCTGCTGCTGATTATCACAAATCAATCAGGAATTGGTCGCGGCTACTATAGCGAAGCCCAATTTCACCATCTGAATGAATGGATGATAGCACAACTCCGCCAAGCCGGTATTACAATCGATAAAGTATATTTTTGTCCTCATTCCCCTGATGTATCGTGCGAGTGCCGCAAACCCCTTCCCGGAATGATCCATGCCGCGGGGAGAGAGTTTGCCATCGATTTTGAACGCTCGATCCTCATCGGCGACAAAGAGAGCGATATCATGGCCGGTAAAAGTGCCGGCGTAGGATTGTGCATTCTGGCCCGAAGCGGTCATGCAATCGACGAGCGTGCCACCAAAGCCGACGCCATCGTCGATTCGGTCAAGGATTTAAAACCCTATCTACAAGGAAATACGTGAAATACAGCACTACCGATTTTAACGGTAAAACGATCCTGATTACCGGAGGGGCGGGATTTATCGGAAGCAACCTGGCATTTTATTTTCAGGAAAACTACCCCGACGCTAAAATCGTCGTCTTCGATCTTTTCCGGAGCGGCGAAACATTCGAAAACGGCAATCTTAAAAGCTTCGGTCACTTCAAGAACCTCCTTGGGTTCCGGGGAGAAATCCTCTGCGGCGACTTGAACGATCCCACCGTTTGGGAACGTTTCCGCCAATACCGGTTCGATTATATTTTCCATCAGGCGGCCATTTCCGATACGACGGTGTATGACCAGAACATCATGCTCAAAACTAATCTCAATACCTTTAAAGATCTGATTGATCTGGCCCAAGAACACGATGCGGCGCTGGTATATGCCTCTTCGGGTGCAACTTATGGCGATGCCAATGCCCCGCAGACTGTCGGTCGCGAAGCGCCTCAGAACGTCTACGGTTTTAGCAAACTCATGATGGATCATCTTGTATATGATACCCTTAAAAGTCGCCCAGATGCCAAAATCGTCGGATTGCGCTATTTCAACGTCTACGGTCCACGCGAGTTTTATAAAAATAAAACGGCTTCTATGATCCTGCAGCTCGGACACCAGATCCTCTCAGGGAAAGCCCCGAAACTCTTTTACGGCTCCGATGCTATACGAAGAGATTTTATCTATATCGACGATGTAATCCAGGCTAACGTCAAAGCGGCTGAACCGCTTAAAAGCGGGGTCTATAACGTTGGAACGGGTATTGCGCGCAGTTTCCAGGAAATCGCCGACATTCTCCAAACAGAATTACAGACCGACTACGGTACCGACTACATCGACAATCCCTACATCGGCTCATACCAATTTCTGACCTGCGCCGATATCGCCCCAACGATTGACGGACTTGGATATCAGCCGCATGTCACCCTGGAAGAGGGTGTCAAACGCTATCTCCCTGAAATCAGACGGATCTATGAAATCGAGGTACGAAAATAATGCACATATTTGAAAGCACCCCTTCCATTCTGGTAATCGGGGATGTGATGCTGGATCATTATCTGTGGGGAAAATGCAACCGGATATCTCCGGAAGCCCCGGTCCAAGTCGTCGACATTCAAAAAGAGAGCACTGTTTTGGGAGGTGCTGGGAATGTCATTAACAATCTTGTTTCCCTCGGTGCAAAAGTCTCAGCTGCAACGGTTGTAGGAATGGACAGCAACGGCGACGCTTTGCTGAAGATGCTCGAAAACATCGGGGTCAACCATGACTTGTGCATTCGCGAAAGCAACCGTCTGACCAGCAAAAAAAGCCGCGTCATCGCCGCCCATCAGCAGGTGGTCCGTTTCGATTCAGAAACCAAGGTGGATATCCTCGCTGAATCTGCCAAACAATTGTTAGACAACCTCACTGGAGTGATCACGACATTCGACCTAATCATCATCTCTGATTACGCCAAAGGGGTACTGACCGCCAACCTGACACAGCAGGTGATTTCTCTGGCCAACCAGCACGGAATCAAAGTCCTAGTCGATCCTAAAGGGGAAAACTACGCCAAATACCACGGTGCTTATCTTCTGACCCCTAATAAAAAAGAGGCGTCGCTGGCGACTGGGATCGACATCGTGGATGATCAGACCCTCCATGCAGCCCTTGATTGGCTGAAAACCCATGTCGGGGTCACGGTCCCGATGGTCACCCTTTCCGAAGACGGTATCGCCTTTTTTGACCAGGAACTCCACCGCGTCTCCACTGTCGCCCGGGAAGTCTACGACGTGACGGGTGCGGGAGATACGGTCATCGCGGCACTCGGTTTTGCCCTTACCCAGGATAAAACCCTGCATGAATCGGTCATGTTCGCCAACGCCGCCGCCGCCGTCGTCGTCGGAAAACTGGGCTCCGCAACCGCCTCTCTGGCCGAAATCGTCGAATACGAAACCTCGCTGCGCCAGACGCATGCGGACAGCCGTATCAAGACCAGAGAACAGATCGATTCGCTCGTACGGAGTCTAAAGGAACGGGGAAAACGGATCGTCTTTACCAACGGCTGTTTCGACATTCTTCACATCGGGCACGTCCGCTATCTCGAAGAGGCGAAAAGTTTCGGCGATGTCCTGATTTTGGGCCTCAACAGCGACGCATCGGTCCGTCGTCTGAAAGGGGAAAGCCGCCCGATCAATACCGAAAATGACCGGGCCTATATCCTCGCGGCTCTGGAAGCGGTTGATTACGTCGTCATCTTCGACGAAAACACCCCCTATGAGCTGATCCGGATTGTCCGTCCGGACGTGCTGGTCAAAGGGGGAGACTATGAAAGCAAAGAGGTCGTCGGAAGCGACCTTTCCGGCGAAACCCGTCTAGTGCAGTTCGTCGAAGGGAAAAGTACCACATCCATCATCTGCAAAATCAAGGAGTGCTTATGAAAGCGTTGATTCTCAAAGAGCTGACCAGCCATCGGGAGACGATCGAAAAAACGATTGCACTGATGCAAGACGATATCTATAATGCCTGCGAAATGGCCGAAAAAACGATGATCAACGGCAAAAAAATCCTCATTTTCGGCAACGGCGGCAGTGCCGCAGACGCTCAGCATATCGCGGCAGAACTGACCGGACGTTACAAAAAAGAGCGCCGCGCTCTTCCCGCCATCGCCCTCACAACCGATACTTCCGCCCTGACCGCCATCGGCAACGACTACGGGTACGCCCGGATTTTTGAACGCCAGGTCGAAGCTCTGGCCAACGAAGGAGACCTTCTGATCGGCATCTCAACCAGCGGAAACAGTGAAAACGTCCTCAAGGCCCTGGAAATGGGCAAACAGATCGGATGTGACTGTATCGGATTCAGTGGACGCGACGGTGGAAAAATGAACGCCGTATGCGACTTGAATCTGGTCGTTCCATCAGAAGACACTCCCCGCATCCAAGAGATGCACATCCTGATCGGACATATCCTGTGCCAGGCGATCGAAAGCTCTTTTTAATGCACTTTCTTGTTATACGCTATAGCGGGCTGGGAGATCTTGTCATGCTCCTACCAACCCTTGAAAAGCTCAAAATACAATATCCGAACAGTTCCTTCACCCTTCTCACCGACGTCTCCAACCGCGATTTTTACAAACTTTCCTGTAAACTGATCGACGATACGATCACAGTGAATCGGAAGTTTTTTCGGGAAAAACGGTTTTTTCGTGCGCTGAACGAACTTATTTCACTTGGGTTCAAAATCCGACGGCGCTACGACATCGTCATCGATTTCCAAAGCTTCGGAGAGACCGCCACGATCAGTTACCTGACCAACGCCACGGAAAAATGGGGAGCCGAGAAAAAAAGCAAATACAATTACGGCTACACCCGGCTGGTTCCATATGATACGTCAGGGCACCGAAGCCAGCTTTTTGCCCGTATCGCGGGAGTTGACGATTCCATCGTCTGTCCACGGATGTGTATCACTTCCCATGCCGAAGAATACAAATATTCCCTCTCGCGAATAGCTACTCCCGACAAACCGATCCTAGGGTTGAATATCGGTTCCACCAGCGAATCAAGACGCTGGAGCGAACGCAACTTTTTTCAATTGGCATCCGATCTATCGGAACGATACACTATCCTCGTTTTTATCGGACCTTTGGAACAACGATACAAAGAGATATTCAAAGACTTTGTTATCATCGAAAATACGACTCTGGAGGAGTTGTCCGGTGCCATTTCCCTATGTACCTACTTCATCAGTAACGATACGGGACCCGTTCACATCGCCGCAGCTTTGGCCGTTCCGACCATCACTCTCTTTAGTACCGGGGACGATGCGAATGTCGGATGTCTCAACCTCTCTAAACGATCGATTCAAAAAGCCGATATCAATGCAATCACGGTTCCTGAGGTCATCACCGAGCTGGATACTCTAGCGGATATTGTATCATCCGGATGAGAGAAGCGTTTCCACTGTCTCCGAAACACTCCGTATCGAAACAGCTTCCATACACTCATGTTGCGTCGGGCACTTGGATTTATAACACGGCTGACAGCTCAGACGCGGCTCGGCGACAAGATATTCATGCCGTCCGCGATAAGGCATCATCGAAACACAGTGTTTAACATCGGTAGATCCGAAGATACTCAGCGTATTCGTCCCTACACCGGCTGCCAAATGTGCGGGGCCGCTATCATTCCCGAGGAGTAGATCGACCGATGCCAATACGGATTTGAGTTCCGCAAGCGAGGTCTTGGCGATCAGATTCATCACCTCGGGATAACGGGAACAGATATCCGATCCCGCAGCTTCCTCGAGTTTAGAGCCTACTAATACAATGCCGTATCCCCGGCTTAACAGTTCCCCGATCAACTGTGCAAAACGCTCATCACCCCATTTCTTACTCTCCCAACGTTCGCTGGCACCCGTTGCGACAGCAATAATACGTCGTCCGTCAAAAGTTTTGCGGATCATCTCGATCAATGGAGAGTGCGGGTTATAGGGCAAAATAATCGTTTGCATCTCAGGCGATTTAAAGAACGCGTCGACTTTTACCGAATCGATACCGGCCAATTTGAGTAACTGCGGCGGCCATTTCGTTTTTGCTTTAATCCCCAAAAATTTTTGCCACCATGACGATGACGAGTTCAATATACGTTCTGACTTGATTCCCATCATCAACATATGAGAAGGTCGATTAGACTGGAGATTAAACACCGTATCGAATTTTACCCCCCGAAGCTCGCCCCAAACGGCACGGTAACTGCGGTTAAATACGATACATTCATCAAAATATCCGCTGTCTCCATACAGACCTTTGCCGATACCCGAAGTGAGAAAAGTAATCTTCGCCTGCGGAAAAAAATGGCGGATTGCGCGAAACGCCAATTCTAGGGTGACCAAATCTCCCAGTGACGTAAAACGGATAACCAGAATATTCATATCAGCATCTTTTTGCGTATAGGCATAATAAATACAGCCGCACGTATTTAAAAAAATAGCCCATTTTTCCGCTGCGAAGAGCCCGTAAAAACGATTTGCGATACATACGCAACAATGATTGGCTCAAAAGCACCGAGTCATCGACATTCTTTTTGTAAATCTTGACGATCTCATCATTATAGAACTTCAGCAAATTGTCATCCGTACTCAGGTTAGAGGTATGGATCCGGTAATAGCTTAACTTTTCATCGATAAATCCGACATCATATACTTTGCTCAGACGAAGCCAAAAATCGGTGTCTTCGAACCGAAACTGCGGATCGTATTTTCCGATTTTCGCATACACGCTTGTACGATAGAGATGGCTCGGGGTATTGATCCCCCCTTTACCCGTCAAGATAGCTTCAAACAGCCGCCCGCTGTTTTTTTTACCGCTGAAATTTAACTCGCTATAGACCTTGCTCTCTCCATCTACGACGAACGAATTACTATGTACCAAGGCGACTTCAGGATGAGCTTCCAGATATGATGCCTGTTTGGCGATCTTTTCCGAATGCCAGAAATCATCGGAACCGATAAAAGAGATGTACTCACCGCTTGAGAGATCAATGATCTCATTTAGCGTATTACACATCCCACGGTTCGGTCGGGTAATAATCTGATAAGTTCGTTTAGTTTGTGCTTTCAATGCCGCTTTGGCTACCGCATACGATTGATCTTTGGAACCGTCATCGACCACAATAATCTCAAGATTCTCATAAGTTTGATTAACAATCGATTCTATGCACTCTTTGATATAGTTTTCATGATTATAAAGCGCAATACCGACTGTAACCAGAGAAGTTTGATTCATTATTTAATCCTTATTGGACTTTGAAAACAATTTTGTTATTCGGCTCGAAATACTAACAAATAAGCGGATAACTGGAAGCAAAAACTTTGGTGCTATAGCTACAAGTATAATCAAGTATTGAGGTAATTTGATGGTCAATTTAAAATCATCTTTATACTTTAAATAGGTTGAAAGGTTTAGTAGATTAATTCTGCGTAGATGAATTAGATTTCGTATAGTCAATATCCCAGATATAGTTCCAAAGTCGCCAATAACTTTGTATTTTGTAGAAAGTGGATACGATGCGGGAAGAGAAAAAACAAATGCACTCCATCGATGACAGGCAATATCAAATACACGGTTAGTCTGAGCCCATACATGTTTTTTAGCCTTATGACATTTAAAACCGCTAATGGAATAGGATTGAATCCAAAATAGATGGAACTTATTCTTTGCAAGATATTCAAAAATTACGCCCGTATGAATAAAATTTGTATTCTTGTACCGTTTAAAGTCTCCGTTTTGTATAAGTTTCTTAGAAAATACAAGACAGCTAATGCAGGTCATTAAGGTACAAAAATTTTCAAATACTTCGTTAGCATCACTATATTCTCTATCTTGAATATGTTGAGTATATTCATCAAGATTAAATACAACAGCATCATAACTTTTGTTTTTCTCTATTAGCTCATTTAAAAAATACTCGATAGCACCTTCCGGGATTTGATACGTATCACCCAACAACCACACATAGTCAGTTTCAGGGTACTTTAAAACTTTTTCAAAGTTGTCGTCAGCATCCACACATACTTCATTACGGAAATACCGTATTAATGGATATTCGTTTAACCAACGTTGCACAACTTCTTGCGTCTGATCCGTTGAACCGTTATCAGATATAAAAATTTGTACTCCAAACTGTTTTGCCAATGGTACATTGATCGCCAAACAACAATCTAATAAATCTGCACGATTATAAGTAGGGATGGCTAGTGCCAAGGATGTATTATAGTTCATATCTTCATTCCTCAAAGTTTATCCGTTCCGCTTCAAAAACATGCGGTCGTTTCAGGATCTGAGTATATATCGCACCGATATATTCACCGATAATCCCTAGGAAAAAGAGCACTACACCGAACATAAAGGATGTGCCGATTATTAGAGGGGCAATTCCCAATGGCATACTGTACCAATTCAATATTTTAACGACGGCATACATGATGGCAATCGCAAAACTGATAAAAGCAAGGGCAAAACCTAAAAACGTTGCAATGCGTAAAGGAACTTTTGAGTTATTAATAATTCCCAAGATTCCCATATCATATAATGTATAAAAATTATTTTTTGAAATTCCGCGCGGCCGAGCCGGCTGAGTGTAAGGGATTTTGGCAACTTTAAAACCGATCTCGGCTATCAAGCCACGAAAAAACGGATACGGATCGTCAAACTCGCGTAAAAAATCGATAATTTTTTTATCATATAAACCGAATCCGGTAAATCCTTTAAATATTTCGACTTCTGAAAGTCTATGCAATAGATTGTAATACGCTTCGCGCAATTTAAACATCCATTGCGCTTCATAACTTTGTTCTTTCATCCCGATAACGATCTTATACCCCTGTTCCCATTGACGGATAAAATCGACAATCATTTCAGGCGGATCCTGCAAATCCGCCACAATTGAGATTACGGCATCACCATGGCATTGCATCATACCGTGAAAAGGGGAACGGATATGACCGAAATTGCGTGCATTGACGATCACTTTTACATTGAAATCATTTTCAGCGATATCCCGTAATATCTCTACGGTTCGATCTTCGGATGAATTGTCAATAAAAACATGTTCATAACGATATTCCGGCAATTTAGTTTGAAACACTTTTTTAACTTGACCATACACTTCGGCTATATTTTCTTCTTCGTTATAACACGCCGTCATAATACTAATAAATTTCATTCCAGATCCTTTCTTTTGTACACCGAAATCAAATAGCTTTTTTCGACCAATTCATAGTTGGGTGCTACACTTTCAAATATCTTGTTTAATAGTCTTAACCGCTCCACACGCCAAATTGATTCTTGATGCAAATAACCGATTTCTGGTAATGTCACATCAATAATCTCATTGTTAAGATCACGGCCAATTCCTGTATCAACAAAAAGATATTCCGGCTTAGCATCTTTAATAGTTTGAATGCTCTTATTCAATTCTCTCGGAGTGACTAAATACCATTTTAAATCGAAAAATGGCATCAAACTATATTTATGAGCCAAAAACGGCAAGAAATTATCGTATTCCGAAATCATATATATGCCATTGCGACCATTGCTATATTTTTGGATTAAATCAACACCATTTTGAAAATAAACTGGATTCATCGTCGAAATGATATGAGCTCGATCGATCTTCCATTCATAGCTTATATGCTGCTTGAATATTTGCTCATAGAGATTCTTACTCTGATTTACACGAATCACACTCGTGATATAAAATACTCCTATTGCTACAGTCGAAAAAATGAGCAAAATATTTTTCCATCGATCTGCTACAATTTTTTGAAATGGAAAAAGTAACAATGCAATCGTAAGAACATAGATAAAAGCGCGTGATTTAAACCCGTCTCCGTTGTAATGCCATACGACATACAAAATCAATTCTTGCGCATAAATAACGAGAAAAACCAGATAAACATAGTTGAGAGACAAACGCTCTTTGAGGATCTTCCACAAAAATATATATCCGATGATAATCATCAGAAAAATTTTAAACATCTGATGGAATTTGATCGGAAACCCTATCACACCGTCCAAATAATACTGCGCCAAATCATTTGCGCTCGAAGAGAGGATAAAACAGTAACCGGCTACGACAACGGACACCGTGCTGCTGATAACTACGGGCCAAACATGAAACTTTTCACGTAATGCGTAAAAAATGCCAGAGACTATCGTAGCTAAAAAAATCATTATTCCGATCTGAGGGCTTAATGCGATAGAAAGAACCCCGAATAATAGAGCCGTAATATAGAAAAACAACTTCTTTTGTTCCGCAAATAAAAACAGTAAATAGAGGATAACAATATCGAAAATATGCCGCCACGGAGACTCGCCCGGAGGAAGAAGTAAAAAATCATATCCTCTATTATTCACCAAAGCCAGTGAGAGTAAAAAGATTAAGGTTGTCCATGACAAACTGCGTGTAATCGAAAAAACAATTGCAACAAAAAACACAAAATAAATGTAATAAAAACCATATGAAAGCTTTAACCATCCATCTAATGAAATACTGTTTTGCCATGCAAGAAGCTTCTCGAAAAGCCAGGCACTGCCAAGCCCGTATTGTGCGTTGATGTCACCCCATTTTTTTCCCAGTTCAAAATCACCGATCGGAATGAACATAAAGCTATTGTGATGAATCATGTAACGACTCAAAACTTGCCAATGTAGCTCGAATGAATTCTTCTTTAGCCAATCCTTTGAAACATACTCATTAATATCCAATTTTTCTAAATCGACTGCGTTCCCATGAAGTTCAAACTGATCCTTCTTACCTGCATCCTGCAAACTAGACTCACCAAGAAGCAATTTTTTTAAATATTGCTGGTTATTAACCAAATACCCATTTTTTAATATAGTTTGTTCCGGAATATTCATATATTCATTAATAATTTTTGGTTGGTGCACAATAGGATTGAAGAAGAGGTACCCCAGATGCAGAAAACCGAAGCCTAAAAAAATTATGTAAAATGATTTATTAGACATAATATTTTTTAATTTCAGATAGCTGATTTGAGCTAGTTTAATTTTTTTTGACTTATACCGGGAAAGATACCCCCAAAAAGGAAAAACACTGCTTCCAATCAATCCAATTATTTGTAGTAGAAATTTTATTATGAAAGGTGTGGATAAATGATAAACGGCTATAGGAAATATAATATACAAAACACCGCTTATAACTAATAATTTCTGATTTTTAAGATTGTTTAATGTGGAAAAAGTAGCTAGACAATACCATCTGGCTTTTTTTGACATTTTTTTTTCTATAATTAAAACTGCAATAAAATAAAGTCCGATTGTCATTACACCGACCATATAGGCAATCAGTTCAACACGTTTATGATCATTAAAATAGGTTGCCACACTCTCAAAATAAACATAGTCAGGAATCGAAATCGGAAGAGAATAGGCAAAATACTGTGCACTTAAAGCCACTTGTACGGCAAGTAAGAAGATATAGACGATAGAGATATTGTTTCGTAATAAGTTCATCGATGCAAAGCTACTTTAAAGGAAAATTTTTTATGTAAAACATAACTACCTATGATCGTTAAGAGTGTTATTAATGCCTGCGCAATATACATATTGAAATTCAACGTCTCGATCAAAACGGGGAGCGAAACGAGATTAAAAAGAAACGATGCCCCGTACACCATATAAAAACGAAAATATTCACGCAATATATTTCCCCGTGTTTTGAAAACAAAGAGTTTATAACCGATATATGCATTGGTAATACTGAGTATATAGCTCAATGACAATATAGCTATATAGTGGGTTGAATCTTTAAGCCAAAAATAAAGTCCTGCAAATACACCGTAACCAAAAAGAGTATTCCACCCCCCTATTAGGAGGTAACGGACTTTTTGCTCATGTCTTGCCACAAACTGCTTCATTTTGCTTGCGCAACCGCTATTTTTTTTGCCAAAGCATCTCCACGGATTTCATCTGCGTTAATCTGCGGTAATATCTCTCTATAGTATTCCGTCAATTTTTGAATAGTCTCATAGTGGGTAGAAAATGAACAAGGGAACTCACCTCTTATACGTACATTGGATGAAGTATATTCAAGATTCAGACCAGGATTTTTAACAATAATCTCCGACTGGAAATCACTAACGGAATTAATGCTATTCGCCAAGGAAACCAAATCCGTTTTTTCCCCTTTTGATATATTATAGGTACGGTATTTACCGTCATTTTCTATAAAATGGGAAATCATAGGAACCATATCATCGATGTCGATGTAGTCAAAAAAAACATTTTGCATAATCTCGATCGGAAGGCGAAGAAGATTTTTGACGATAGCGTTAGAAATAAACTTAAAACGGTAATTTTCATATTTTCCATACGCCCCGAAAATACGAAGATTATAGATGTTATCGCACTTATCGATGTAGCGTGAGCAAACCGATTTGT
>JBFXFU010000025.1:0-26537 GCA_050178755.1 Sulfuricurvum sp.
GGAATGCGCGGGTATTCGCCCTTAACGATTCTAAGTTACGAAGAAACGCTCAATGAAATGATGCGCAAAGCGGAATTCTCTGAAGAGGATGGCGTATTAAAGATCAATCTGATGCCGTTTCGAATCTCGATTGCCAGAAGCGCTCCTAAAACGATTTCACGCAAACTCAGTGCTATCCGGAGTTTTATACGTCATCTGCGTAAAATGGGGAAAGAGGTCGTTTTACAGGGAGACGAAAGCATTAAGGTCCCCAAAACCTTGCCCAAACCGGTTTCTCATCAACACATTCTTGAGGTAATCGAGCATGCGCAGCCGGCTGAAAAACTGATGATTACAATGCTCTATACGCTGGGTTTGCGTATCTCGGAACTGGCCAATCTTCAGCTGAACGATATAGGACCGCAATGGTGCAGGGTCGTCGGAAAAGGAAATAAACAGCGGGATGTACCGATGCTTCCTCAGACGTATGCGATGATGAGGGAATATCATGCCAAGTACCCCTCTGAAAAATTCGTTTTTGAAGCCGAAGGTGAAAAATTAAGTGAAAATAGTCTAAGATATATCATCACCAAGGCGTTTGCCAAATCCGGTTTGAAAGTGACGCCTCATCAGCTGCGTCATGCGTATGCAACGGAATTGTTAAATAATCGTGCGCGAATAGCCGATGTCAGTCAGTTACTTGGGCATTCGAGTATGGCTACGACGCAAATCTATACCAAACTGGGGAATGCCCTGAAAATGGACCATTATCAACAAGCTCACCCATTATGCCAAACGACCGGGGATGAAGAGTGATCAGCTGGCTGTACCGTAAAATTCACATAGCCGTCGTCTTCTCGGAGGAGGGGTGTGACGTAGGTGTTTCAACCTATAAGAATAAAAAACGTCTTGCCAAAGAAACACGGCGGTTTGAAGGGGAACATTTATACGAAGAATTGGCCGAATACGTGCAAAAATTCTCGTTGGAGAGCCCTTATTGTTATGTGTCCGTATTGAATTCCGACAACAATCAAGGAGCGGTAGAGGGGTGTTCTCTGCATGAAATCAGTGAAAGCGGCGACACCAGTGGCATACGAACCCTATGCCGTAAACAAAAATGGATGTTATATGCCTCCATTAAAGAGTTGAACGGGTTAAAAAGCAGGTTCTCGAAAATTGGACTGGATTTTATTTTTTCCCCTTTTTCGGTAATTGAACATTTTTTTGCCGACAAAATCGGTGGCGACATGGCGCTCTTCGCCCTGGTGCAAAAAGAGTTGCTCACCCTCGCCTTTTTTGAGAAAGGGAAACTGGAATTTGCCCACCATTATCCGATGCATCAAGAGGGGCTATTGCTTGAAACCCCCGACACTTCTACCGATTTTGCGATCGACGAAGAAGAGGAGCATGACGATTTAATCAACGGTATCAATCTAGACGATATCGAAAGTCTGGATGATCTTGAAATAATCGATGAACTTGACGATTTGAACGATCTTGAAGATCTGGATACCCTGGATGAGATTGAAGAATTCAGCGAAGAGTTCACCGTTCCCGAACAGCATAACGCGACGTCAAAAGGGATGGAAGCCAAAGAGATGCTTGATCGCTCCAACGACAGTTTCCACCGATTTGAAATCATACAAAAAGCGTTGTCCCAGTTTTATGCCGGAGAACATTGTCACAACCGATTTGTCGAGACGGTATACATCGCCGACGCGACGGGGGGTAGTGCAGAGTTAAAACGTTATCTTGAAGAAGAACTGTTTGTCGGAGTATTGGTCCGGCGCATCGATCTCGTCGATGAGGTGACTGCGTTGTCGGTAATTGAGGAGGAGGGATAATGGTACATAGTTTTATTGCACCTCGCCCTAAAAAACTTCTCAGCCCGGAGATACGCCTTATCCTTTTTTTCTTTGTGGTAACGATTGCGATGTTGGTGGGGACCTATGCCTTTTTATGGTACAAAACCTATTATTTCTCCTCGGAACATCACAGCGTTGCGGCAAAAGAGATCGCATTGAAACGTTCGATCGCAGAGATGCGCATCAAGATCAAGGAGATTGATGCGGAAGCGAAAATCGCCGATCAGATTACGACCGACAATACCGTTATGAAGGAGAGTATTCGCAACCTTTTTGATCTGGTTCCCGACGATGTGACCTTGAGCCGTGCGGAGCTGGAGAGTAAATCATTGATTTTATATGGATTGACGCCGACCAAAGAGGTATACGAGTACATGCTTCATGCTCCGTTACGCTCTATTTTCCACCGGACCTATACCAGTTTTTATCCGGCAGGAAACGGATGGTACCGGTTTGTATCGAGCAATTATTTGGACGATGATGAAGTTGTAGTGCCTGAAGAAGCAGACACGTCGAATGAACCGGAAGCAGAAGCATCAACGGAAGGTGCGCAATGAGACGCCAGACCCTGTATCTGATTATTCTGTCGGTTTTTTTATTGATCTGTGTCGTTTCGTTTTCATTTTTAGCCTTGATACCGAAGGGGAAAGAATACCGTACGCTTCGTTTGCAAAATAAAAAAGAGATGTATCAGCTCGAGTTGGCACAACGTCAATACGATCAGGAATACGAGCGTTTAAAAGATCTCCAGTCGCAAAACCGCCATACGATCAGCGCGTTTGATACGGCGTTTGATGCAAAGCGTTTTTCCAAACTGTATAAAAAAGAGTTTGAAGACCTCTATCTGACCGAACTAAAAGGGGATGATGAAAACGGTTCGTTTACGACGTATGAAGTCAACGCAACCTCGAAAATTACGTCACCGGAAAGTTTTTACAATTTTCTCGAAGCGGTCAACAAAAGCGAATGGATCATAGCGGTGAATTTCCCGATTTATTTTGAAAGGGACGGGGATAAAATCCGCTCTTCATTTACGATGAAGGTTCATAACCGTAAAAATTCGAAAGAAGAGATGAAATAACAACCGATGTGAAGCGCCGGATCTCCTGAGGGGAAAGAGGATTTTCCTGCCTCCGGAAGATTCAGTACGGTAAATCTCCTGAAATAAAAAAGGTCATTTCATCCCTTTTGCTTTTTCATGAGCGGCACGTACGGCTTCCATAAACCCTTCGCGCACGCGACCTTTTTCAAGTGCTCCGTATCCGGCGGCTGTTGTTCCTCCCGGGCTCATGACGTTGTCTTTGAGGATAGCGGGATGTACGTTCTGGATTAAAGTACCGAACCCTTCGAAAAGTCCCCGCATCAAGGTCATCGCGTCGTCGCGTTTTAACCCTTCGCGAACCGCTCCGTCGCATAATGCTTCTGCCGCAAGGGCAAGGTAGGCCGGACCGCTTCCTGCTAATGCTGTAGCGATATCTAGCTCCTTTTCGCTCGAGAGCCATAAAACGGGACCGATGGAGGAAAAAAGTTCAATCGCTTCTTCTTTAAGCATCGGGTTTCCGACCAGAGAGGTCATGGAGAGAGCGACTTCTGCGGCAAGATTCGGCATGGCACGGCAATACTTCTCTGCACGAATTGTTTTGAGTGCTTCCAAAGAGGTGCCGGCAAGAACCGAATAGAGGGTCTTGGCATTTCCCTGAAGATGCGGAGCTATTTCCTTTAGATTGGCCGGTTTGACGCAAAGCATGAGTGTTTTGCCCTCGATCGACGTTTCTCCGTAGAGTTTTTTGGTAACCGGTTTCCCCAGCGCGTACTCAAACTGCTCCAGTGTCTCGGCGGTTCGGCCGATCACTTCGATTTCGTAGCTCTCTTTAAGCCCTTTTGCCAGGGAAAGGGCCATTTTCCCATTCCCCACAAAAGTGATGCTTTTAGGCATCCTGCAGCCCTTGCAGATAGTGATTGATCGGTTCGGCTATGCCAAAATCGTTACGGTTGTCGATAATAATCTGTGCCATAGTCTGGTTGTCGGTATTGAAAATCAGCGGAGCGACAAAATTGATGGTCGAATTGTCGATTGGCGTATGAATGACCATGATGTTGTAGATCAATAGGTTGGAATCGGAATGGATCTCCATCAATGCCTGAATGGATGTAGGAATTTCAAACGAATACTCACGCAATACGTAAGGATTGATCAGGGTGAATGAGGGACCATCACCGATGCTTTCAAGGCGCATAAAAATATCGTCTATTTTGGTAAGTTCCATTTTTGAAACCGATTCAAATCCGAGCAAAGGAAGCTTTAAATCAAACTGCATGTAAACCTCTTCAGAACATAATGGACTGATTTTAACACAGGATTGTAAAAAGTTTCAAACGATTGCGACCGCGTTTAATCTCTTTTTGGTAAAATTGGTCATATTTATTTTAAAAAAGCGTAGGTTTTGGAATGAAAAAGAGATGGATGGCTGCGAGCATCGCTGCGATTTTGTTAAGCGGATGCAGCACGAAAGAGCCTGAAGAGTTCAACAAACCGGCGGAATACTGGTATGACAAAATGGTTTCGTCGGTAGCGAACGGAAATCTGGAGAAGGCGGATAGCTACTTCAGCTCCCTGCAAAGCGAACACGTAGGAGCTCCGTCTCTTGGAGAAGCGACGATGATTCTGGCGCAAGCGCACATGGCGCAGGAAGAGTATCTGTTGGCCGAACATTTTCTGGACGAATACATCCGGCGCTATGCTACGCCTGAAGAGCGTGAATACGCGGAATTTTTGAAAGTCAAGGCAAAATTTCTCGCTCTTCCCAATCCCGGCCGTGATCAGGGGCTTATAGACGATACCTTAACCGGTGTCGACAAGTTTAAATCGCTCTATCCCCAATCGGAATATATGCCGCTCGTCAATACGATGGAAACCCAATTGGAGCTTGCAAAAAACAGTTTGAACGAGCAGATCGCCGATTTGTACGGGCGGCTCGGAAAACCCAAAGGGGCAGAGTATTATCGTGCAATCTCACCGGTGACCTGGATCGATTCAAAAGAGGTTGTTGCCGCCGATATTCCATGGTATCGTAAAATGTTTGAGGGAGACGGATCGAGCAGCTGGTACGATTTCCTGATCCCGAAAACGCGAAGCGTCGTCTCCATGGACGACAACGATACGCAACGTTAAAAACTATTATAGCTTCATGATGTCGGCACCCAACGTCTCCGGTGCAGGCGGAAGAAGTAAATATGCATACGCTAAAAAGTGTGAAGACATTACAATATTTCTATTGAGGACGATTTTGGATGCAGCTTAGTAATTACAGCTCTTTTCCGACGACATTGCCGGTAATTGCAGAAGATGAACTTTTTTTATACCCGTTTATGATTTCTCCGTTGTTTTTGAGCGATGAAAAAAATATTGCCGCGGCGGCAGAAGCGATCGAGAGTAATTCTTTAGTGATTGTTTGTCCCGTCAAACCTGAATATGAGGGGACGAGGGAAAACGATTCGATTTACGATGCCGGAGTCATCGGATCGATCATGCGAAAAGTCGTTTTGCCCGACGGGCGAATCAAGGTTCTGTTCCAAGGGCTTGCCCGTGGGCACATCATGGACATGGTTGACAATGCTACCCATTTGCGGGCTCACGTGGACCTGATCCAATCGCATAGCGTCAATGAGCTGAAAATGGATGCGATTCTCGAGGTATTGCGCGAAAAAGTACGCGCTCTTTCGCAAGTAAGCAGCTATTTTCCTCCCGATTTGCTCCGCACGATCGAGGAGAACCACGAGTACAACCGGATTGTCGATTTGATCTGCAGTTCGATCAAAATCAAAAAAGAGAATGCGTACAAACTTTTTATCGAAAACGACCCTGAAAAACGGTTCTTGATGCTGATCGATGAGTTGATTGAAGAGACCGAAGCGAACAAGCTGCAAAAAGAGATCCGTTCCAAGGTCCATAACCGGATTGAAAAAGTCAATAAAGAGTATTTTCTCAAAGAACAGCTCAAGCAGATTCAAAAAGAGCTGGGTACCGATACGCATCGTGACGAAGAGATCGAGGAGTTTAGAAAAAAACTCGAAGCCAAAAAAGAGAAAATGCATCCCGACGCGTACAAAGAGATCAACAAACAGCTTGAACGCTTTGCCCGTATGCATCCCGACAGTGCCGATGCGGGGATGATTCAGACTTATCTGGAATGGGTCTTGGAGATTCCGTTCGGGGACGAGGCCAAAAAAGCGTTGAACGTTCACGACGTCGAAAATCAGCTTAATAAAGACCATTTTTCATTGAAAAAGCCTAAAGAGCGCATTTTGGAATATTTTTCGGTCAAAGAGCTGCTTGAACTTCGCGGCATCGCCGAAAAAGAGGGGCGGGGAGCGATTTTATGTTTTGCGGGCCCTCCGGGGGTCGGAAAAACCTCGTTGGCCAATTCCATCGCAACGGCGCTGAAACGTCCGTTGGTCCGTATCGCACTCGGCGGTCTTGAGGACGTAAACGAATTGCGAGGGCACCGCCGTACGTATATTGGAGCAATGCCCGGACGGATCGTTCAGGGGGTCATCGAAGCGAAAAAAATGAATCCCGTCATCGTTTTGGATGAAATCGATAAAGTCGCTAAATCGCATCGGGGCGATCCGACGGCGGTATTGCTTGAAATCCTCGATCCCGAACAAAATACCCACTTCAGAGATTATTATCTGAACTTCAATCTGGATCTTTCCAAGGCGATTTTTATCGCAACGGCGAATGATGTGGGACAAATTCCGGGACCTTTGAGAGACCGGATGGAGTTTATCATGGTAAGCTCCTATACGCCGCAGGAAAAGATGCAGATCGCCAAACAGTACCTGTTGCCGCAGGAGCTGAAAAAGCACGGTCTCAAACCATCGGAGTTGTCGATCTCCAAAACCGCATTGGCCGACGTGATCGAAAAGCATACCCGCGAAGCCGGTGTACGTAATCTTCGCCGGCGCGTTGCCGACATCGTCCGTAAAGCGGCTAAAAAAATTCTCGAAGATTCCTCAACGCAAAAAGTGAGCGTAACGGTCAAAAATCTTAAAGAATTCCTCGAAAAAACGGTTTTCGAGATTGAAAAAACCGATCACGTCGATCGTATCGGAGTTGTTAACGGCCTGGCCTGGACGGCGGTCGGCGGTGATGTGCTAAAAATCGAGGCGATCCGGATCAACGGAAAAGGAAACCTCCAACTGACGGGGAGTCTCGGCGACGTTATGAAGGAGTCGGCGCGGATTTCTCTCTCCGTAGTCAAGACGCTTATCGACAGCGCTCAAATCAGCGTCGATCATTCGATTATTCCGCTGACGTCATCGGAACGGGAAGCCGGGACGGTGCCGGAAGCCAGCGATACGTATAAACGTTTTGACCTGCACATTCACGTTCCCGACGGTGCAACCCCTAAAGACGGTCCGAGTGCGGGGATCGCCATGTGCACCGTCATCGCATCGATTTTGTCCAATAAACGGGTCCGTGCCGATATCGCGATGACCGGAGAGGTTTCTCTGACCGGAAACGTCCTGCCGATCGGCGGATTGAAAGAAAAACTGATCGCGGCGCACCGTGCGGGGATGAAACTGGCTTTGATTCCGCAGAAAAACTACGATCGCGATCTCACCGACATTCCCGATGAAGTCAAGGCAAGTATCGAGATTATCGGAGTATCCCGGATTGAGGACGTCCTTGAACGTCTTTTAATCGACGCATAACTTCCCAGGCCGGGGAATTACCGTATAGGTATCCCCGGAGTTTGGGTTCAATGGAGCGTTTACGGCACTCCTCTTTGAACCCTTTGTCCATGACGACGTTACTGACGTAAGGGGTAACGAACGTATACTCTTCTTCGACCGACACGACGTATTCCCGTCCGACAATCAAACAACACCGCTCTTCTTTTAGAGACAAACGATCCTTGCTGCGTAAAACGTATCCCAAGGATTTGAACAGTGCATCAATAGCCTGAACGAGGGAACGGCGGTTGAAACCGTTGCGTGCATAATAAAGCTGTTCAATACGATCAAACGCAATCGGCTGGATCAGAAGATCACGATCCTCTTCGAGGTACCGAAAAGAGCGGCGGATCGCCTCAGTGTATTCTCGCATGATCGGAGCGCTGAAACGATGGCGGAAAAAATTG
The DNA here is from genome assembly GCA_050178755.1 of Sulfuricurvum sp. GTDB lineage: Bacteria > Campylobacterota > Campylobacteria > Campylobacterales > Sulfurimonadaceae > Sulfuricurvum. Next base: position 7,991 of record JBFXFU010000025.1, read on the forward strand.
CGGGTATACCGTTCGTCCGCATTGCTCTCATCAATGAAGTAGGGGAGAGAGTGTTCGTGCAGGTAGGCTTCGATAGCGTTGCGGTCCCATTCGAGCAGGGGGCGTAGGATCTTGATGCCGTCGCGTTCGTCGTAAGAACGTATGCCAAGGAGTTCGGGGAGCCCCGAACCGCGGCACAGTTGCATCATAAGCCATTCCAGACGGTCGTTGAGCTGGTGGGCGGTGAGAAGGTAGCTGTAATGATGGGTTCGGATCAGGTAGCCAAAAAACCGGTATCGTTCTTCCCGGGCGCGATGCTCGAAATTCGATCCTCCCAACCGGCAGATTGTCGTATGGCATGTCCGGCCGAAACGTCGGGCATTGTCTTCGGCGGCGGCCGCTTCGCTGTCGCTGGTCGGACGGGTCTGGTAGTTGACGTGGGCAATGTCGAAATCGATATTGTGGGCGACTAGCAGGTGAAACAAGGCGGTCGAATCGGCACCGCCCGAATAGGCTAAGAGGACTTTGCCCTCTTTGAGACGCTCAAGGTGAAGAAGCTCACTCATTGCCCGTAACGGTGGCAAGCGGTTTTTTCCCCGCAATTTCGGTGATACGGGCACGATAGAGAGTGCCGAATTCAAGTTCCCCCTCCATCTCGCGGTCGTTGACGTAGATTTCGCCGTCGACATCGGGCGCCCACAACAGCGCGCGGGAACTGAGAAGATACTCGTGCTCGTCGCTCTCTTTGTCAATGACAAGAAGCATTTCGGTTCCTACAAGCTTTGCGAGACTTTCGTCTTCGACTTTGGAAGCGATTTTCCCCAGCTTTTTGGCACGGGCGTTGATCGTTTTGGCCGGGATTTTTTCAACCATTTCGTGGGCGGTCGTCCCTTCCTCATCGGAGTATCCGAAAACGTTGATCCGATCAAAACCGAACGTCGCGGCGAATTCCGCCATCTCATCAAACATTTCTTCCGACTCGCTAGGATGACCGACGATGAAGCTGGTACGGACGAAAGAATTCGGCAGTGCACGCATCGCGCGGAGAAGCTCGAGAGTTTTTTCTTTTCCGAATCCCCGTTTCATGATACGGAGCATGTCGTCGTTGATATGCTGGATCGGCATGTCGAAGTAGTTGTGAAATACTTTTGAATACCCGATCGTTTTGATCAGTTTGAGTGTTGTTGTGGAAGGATACAGATAGAGGATACGGGCGCTTTTGACTCCGTCGATCAGTTCGATCCGTTTGATGAGGTGGATCAATCCGTCCTGCGTCCCCTGATCGCGGAGATAGGAACTGGAATCTTGTGAGACGAAACTAAAATCATAATACCCTTTGGCGACGAGGGTTTCAACCTCGTGGGCGATACTTTCCAGATCACGGGAATGGAGTTTTCCTTTGAACGAGGGGATAGCGCAGAAGCTGCATTGCTGGTTGCACCCTTCCGAGAGTTTGATATAGGCGTGGTAGGTTGATCCGGTGACGACCCGTTCGGCGTTATCGATCAGGTAGACTTCGGGAGTGAATCGGCTCTGTTTGGCGGCCAGCAGTTCGTCGATTTTATCGTAATCGCCGACTCCGGTAAAAATGTCGACTTCGCTGAGTTCTTTGGAGAGTTCCTCTTTATACCGTTCGCTGAGGCATCCCGCCATGACGAGCACCGAATCTTTTTTCCGGCCGGCGTCGAGATTAAAAACGGTATTGAGCGATTCTTGTTTGGCGGCGTCGATGAATCCGCACGTATTGACGATGATGACGTCGGCTTCGCCGCTTTCGTCGGTCATTTCAAAATCTTTCAGGCGTCCGAGCATGACCTCGGTGTCGACGAGATTTTTCGTACATCCCAGTGAGACGATATGGAGTTTTTTGGACATTCAAAACCTTGCTGTAAATTTTCTATCCCTCTTTGGGACAATCGTGTGCGTTTTGCGGTTGGCGCAGAGAAACGGGCCGGGAGTTTTCCGGACATTTACCCGCCCTTCGATAATATGATGTAATTATATCAAATGGGAGGTTGGTCATGCTTATACGCAGAAACTACGATTCCGTCGCTTCATCAGAGATTACCTCCGAGTCGCTTTATAACGAACGGCGCCAGTTGATGAAACTCGGGGCTGCGGCGGCCGTATTGGCGGCATCGCCCCTTTCGGCGGCATTGGGCTATCAAAAACGTATCTCTGCGGAGGGACTTGAGCTGACGCCGCTCGATCAGATTACGCAATACAACAACTTTTACGAATTCGGTCTGGACAAAGAGTCTCCGGCCGCTCTCTCCAAGGGGTTTCATTCCCGTCCCTGGACGCTGGAACTCTCCGGTGAAGCGCAAAAACCGCAAACCTGGGATATCGATACGCTGATCAAGACGTTTCCCCTCGAAGAGAGGATTTACCGTTTCCGTTGCGTCGAAGGGTGGTCGATGGTGGTTCCCTGGGTCGGATTTCCCCTCTCGGCTTTGCTCAAACATGCGGGATGGACGTCCAAAGCCAAATACGTCGAGTTTGAAACGCTCTACGATCCGAAACGTTTTCCCGCGCAGGGGCAAAAATTTGGTACGATTCCGTTTCCGTACCATGAGGGGTTGCGGCTGGACGAAGCGCTTCACCCCCTGACGATTTTGGCGGTGGGATTGTACGGAAAAGAGCTTTATCCTCAAAACGGAGCCCCGATCCGGCTTGTAGTACCGTGGAAATACGGGTTCAAAAGTATCAAAAGCATCGTCAAAATCAGTCTGAAAGAGCATCAAACCCGTTCCACCTGGCATGAGATTGCCCCGAGTGAATACGGTTTTTACGCCAACGTCAACCCCTTCGTCGATCATCCCCGCTGGTCACAGGCAAGAGAGCGGGTCCTCGGGCAATTTTTCAAGCAGGATACGCTGGCGTTCAACGGCTACGGCGATCAGGTTTCCGGATTGTACCGGGGGATGGATCTGAAAAAATTTTTCTAAAGCGAGAACATGCGTACACTTATCTGGTTCCTTTCGTTGATTCCGGTCGCTTATGCGGCAATCCGTTTCAGCGTCGAATTCCATCCGGGATGGTTGAAGGATATTCTCTCCTTTGTAGAAGGTTATACGGGGGGTGCTTTAAGCCGTTATCCGGCCGATCCGATCAAGTTCTTGACCGATCTTTCCGGGAACAGCGCGTTATGGCTCCTTGCGGCAAGCCTTTCGATCAGTCCGCTGCGTGCCTATCTTAAAATCAATCTTCTGGCGTACCGTCGTCTGGTCGGCATGTTTGCCTTTACGTACGCCCTGATCCATTTGGGACTCTATATCGCTTTTGACCGTCAGTTTGATTTTAGATCAATCCCAGACGAGGTGATCTCCAAACCCTTCATCGCCTTTGGAATGGGGGCATTTTTGATTTTGCTGCTGATGGCGCTGACGTCGACGAAAAAACTTTTTGCAAAATTCAAAGGGTGGCACAAGCTAGTCTATCTTGCCGTTGCGTTCATCGCAATCCACTATCTGATGAGTCATAAAACCATCGCGCCGCATCACATCGTTGTCGTAGGGACGTTACTGACGATTCTGGCGCTGAGGTTGATGAAACGATGAAGCGCTACGACGTATTGATCCTGGGTGCCGGTGCGGGGGGGCTGATGTGCGCCGCCAGGTTGCGTGAGAAGACGGAGATGTCCATCGGGATTATCGAAGGAAACGGCAAACCGGCGCTCAAACTCAAAGCTTCGGGCGGCGGAAAATGCAACCTGACGAACGTTGATGTGGACGAGACCCACTATCTGGGTAATGAGGAGCTGGTACGCCACGCCCTGTCGGTTTTTTCCCGCAACGATCTTTTGGAATATTTTCGCTCCGGAGGCCTCAAACCGGTTATCCGAAAAGAGCGGTACTATTTTTGTCCGGTCAGCTCCGATGAGGTGATCCGTATCCTGATGGGGCGCGCGCAGGGGTGCGATGTGTTGACGTCGCACACGATACTCTCGCTTGGCGGGGAAGGGCCGTTTCGGGTGAAAACCGATCGCGGAACGTTTGAATCCGACCGGGTCGTCGTAGCGACGGGAGGAGCAAGCTACCGTGAAATCGGCGCAAGCGACATAGGGATCAGAATTGCACAGGAGTATGGGATCAAAACGCTCCCTTTTGCTCCGGTGCTGGTGGGGCTGACCCTTCAGAGCAAAGAGTTCTGGATGAAAGAACTCAGCGGGATCAGTTTTCCGGCCCGGATTAGGATAGCCGGGAAAACGCTTGACGAAGACCTGCTGTTCGCCCACAAAGGGATCAGCGGTCCGGTGGTTCTCTCCGCATCCTTATACTGGTCGCGCGGAGAGATGGAGATCGATTTTCTTCCCGATGTTGATTTGAAACCGCTCTACCGTGAAAAAAAGAGCATCAGTACGGCGGTGCCGCTGCCGAAACGGTTCATGAAAGCGTTTCTTGAAGCCATCGGCGTCGAGGACAAACCGCTCAACCGCTTGAGCGATGCCGAGAAAAAACGGCTTGAAACGATCCGTTCGTACCCGATGGCTCCGGCCGGAACGTTTGGTTTTTCCAAAGCCGAAGCGTGCCGGGGAGGGATCGATTGCAGTGAGCTCGATCCGCAGACGATGGAGAGCCTTCGGGTCAAAGGGCTCTATTTCATCGGCGAGACGGTAGATGTGACCGGAGAACTCGGAGGATACAACTTCCAATGGGCGTTCAGCAGCGCCGTAGTTGCGGCGGGGGCAATCGGACAATGATGCGTCTGATCGAAGACCGGGGCGTCGTGTATATGCTCTACGCATCGTTTCTGTTTGCGATGATGGGGGCGTTTGCCAAGATCGTCAGCGATTCGATGAGCTCGCTCGAAGTCGTCTTTTTCCGAAATCTTTTTGGGGTATTTCTTGTCGGGATGACGATCTATACCAAACCTTTTTCACAGGTCGGCGGAAAACCCTTTTTGCTCTTTTTCCGGGGAATGATGGGATTTCTTGCCCTTTTGGCTTTTTTTTACAACATTGCCCATATCTCCCTCTCCGATGCCATTACGTTTTCCAAAACCTCTCCGATCTTTACGGCGATTTTTGCCTGGCTGTTTTTACGGGAGCGTCTCTCGGCATGGGGTTGGGGAGCCGTTGTCGTCGGATTCGTCGGGATCGTCATGATTACGAAACCCGAAGGACATCTCCTTTCGAAATACGATTGGCTTGGAATCTTCAGCGGCGTCGGCGCGGCTTTAGCCTATACTTCGGTCCGTGAGCTCAAACGCTATTACGAAACGCGTGCGATCGTATTGTCGTTTATGGTCGTAGGGACGGTGGGGCCGTTGCTTCTGATGGGAGCGGCCCCATGGGTCGGAGAGAGCGATTGGGATTTTTTGTTTGCACCGTTCGTGATGCCTGAGGGGATTACCTGGGTCTATCTTGGGATGATGGGGCTTTTCGCGACGCTAGCCCAGACTTATATGACGCGAGCCTATGGAGAATCGCAGGCCGGTATCGTCGGAACCGTCAGTTATACGAATATTGTTTTTGCCATTGCGATCGGATGGTTTCTCGACGATCCGTTTCCGGATTGGCAAACCTGGACCGGTATTGCCCTGATTGTGGGCGGGGGGATAGCCGTCGCCCGAAAAGGGCAGGGATGATGCCGGATTTTAATCTTAAATTTGTACAATATGGCTCTATTTTGCCGGAGTTTTTCGGCAGACTTGCCGCAAAAAGACGCAAAAGTGTTGCGTTGCGGCCATTTTATCCAAAAGGACGATCATGATACTCTTAGCCGGACCGTGCGTCATCGAAAGCGAAGAATCGATTTTCAAGATAGCCAAGTCGCTTGAACGGTACCAAAATGACGAGCGTTTTGATTTTTATTTCAAATCGAGTTTCGACAAAGCCAACCGTACCTCGCTGGAAAGTTACCGCGGCCCCGGACTCGAAGAGGGGCTTCGGATTTTGCAGAAGGTCAAAGACGATTTCGGATACAAGATCGTCACCGATGTCCATGAGAGTTATCAGGTACCGGTGTGTGCCGAAGTGGTCGATATGATCCAGATTCCCGCATTTTTGTGCCGACAAACCGATTTGCTGGTTGCGGCGGGGAAAACCGATAAGATCGTCAACATCAAAAAAGGGCAGTTTATGACGCCGGGCGACATGCAGTTCTCGGTCAAAAAAGTGCTCAAAACCCGCGGATGTGACGAAGTCAGCTATGAAGCGTCCCAAAAATACGGCGTTCTGCTGTGCGAACGGGGTTCATCGTTCGGATACGGAAATCTGGTCGTGGATATGCGTTCGCTGGTCATCATGCGTCAGTTCGCGCCGGTCGTGTTTGACGCGACCCATTCGGTCCAGATGCCGGGTACGGGTACCGGAAAAACGGGAGGAGACAGTTCGATGGTCCCTCACCTCGCCCGCGCGGCAGCGGCCGTAGGGGTTGACGGATTCTTTTTTGAAACCCATTTTGACCCGACGTGCGCACTTAGCGACGGCCCGAACATGTTGCGTCTCGAACAGCTCGAAGCGTTAAGTGAACAGTTGTTGCGTTTGGATGCGATAAAATAAGTGATACGGCCATGATGCATCGGGAACACCGTGGGAGTGAATCCGGTGTTAAAGAAGTCTATCGGGACCGCCGGTAGCGTTGAATATTTGAACAAAAAGGATTTTTGTGAAAACGATTGAAGGAAAACTAAGAGTCATTCCCGGCAAAAAAGTTGCCATTGTCAGCACCCGCTGGAACCATTTCGTCGTTGACCGTCTGGTCGAAGGGGCAAAAGACGCTTTTTCGCGTCACGGCGGTAATGATGAGGATTTGACCCACGTTCTTGCACCCGGTGCATTCGAACTACCGATGGTGATCGACCGTTTGCTAGAGAGCGGAAAATACGATGCCGTCTGTGCTCTGGGTGCGGTTATCCGCGGATCGACTCCCCATTTCGATTACGTCTCTGCCGAGTCGACCAAAGGGATCGCTACCGTCAGCCTCAAACACAAAAAGCCGGTATCGTTCGGATTGCTCACCACCGATACGATCGAGCAGGCGATCGAGCGTGCCGGAACCAAGGCCGGGAACAAAGGCTTCGAAGCGATGACCGTCGTCATCGAGTTGTTGGATTTGTATGAGGAAATGGCATGAGTTTGAAGCCACAAGTCGCGCGGGCATACCGCCAAGGTAAACACAGTGTTAACGCAGATCAAAAGGGCTTTGCTCTTTTGACGTCTGCAAAAGGATGCGCATAATGGCAACACGTCATCAAGCCCGAATGGCTGTAGTCAGCCTGTTGTACGCGTACGATCTCGGGAATCAGAGTATTGCCGATTTCAGTGATGAAATTCTCGAGGAGAAAAAAATCCGTAATAAACAACGCGATTTTGCCCTTGACCTTTTGAAAGGGGTGATCGAACAGCTCGGCGCAATTGACGAAGCGATCGTCAAACATCTGACCAAAGACTGGGATTTCGAACGTCTCGGTTCCATCGAGCGGGCGACGCTCCGTCTTGGTGCGTACGAAATTATGTTCGGTGATCTGGATTCAGCGGTTGTAATCAACGAAGCGATCGAGATCACCAAGGCGTTTGGGACTGAACAGTCTCCTAAATTCATCAACGGCGTTCTCGACGCGATTGCGAAAGACAAATAAAATCCCATGCGTTTGACCAAAGAAGAAGCACTTGACCTGATCAACAACGCCTCTCTCAAAGAGCTTGGCAAGATGGCTACGGCCCGAAAAAAAGAGCTCCATCCCGAAGGGATCACCACGTTTGTCGTCGATAGAAATATCAACTATACCAACGTGTGCTGGGTCGATTGCAAATTCTGTGCTTTTTACCGCCACGGAAAAGACGAAGACGCGTATGTCCTGACGTTTGAGGAGATCGATCAAAAAATCGACGAGCTTTTGGAAATCGGCGGAACGCAGATCCTTTTTCAGGGTGGAGTCCATCCCAAGCTGAAAATCGAATGGTATGAAGAGTTGGTCGAACACATCCATACGAAATATCCGCAAATTACCATTCACGGCTTTTCGGCGATCGAACTCGATTTCATCGCCAAAGTGTCACACATTACGATTCAAGAGTGCCTCTCCAGACTCAAAGCAAAAGGACTTTCCTCGATTCCGGGTGCCGGTGCGGAAATCCTCAGCGATCGCGTTCGTGATATCATCGCCCCCAAAAAGATCGATACGGATGTCTGGCTCGACGTTCATCGGCAGGCCCATAAACTCGGGATCAAATCGACGGCGACGATGATGTACGGTACCGTGGAAACCGATGAAGAGATTATCGAGCACTGGGATCATATACGCCGTCTTCAGGACGAGACGGGCGGATTCCGCGCCTTTATCATGTGGTCGTTTCAGGGGAAAAATACTCAACTGATGGAAGAACATCCCGAAATCGAAAAACACTCTTCCAACCGTTATTTGCGTTTGCTGGCCGTCTCGCGCCTCTTCTTGGACAATTTCCCCAATATCCAGAGCTCCTGGGTGACACAGGGCCCGTACATCGGACAGATGGCGCTGTTGTTCGGGGCGAACGATCTGGGATCGACGATGATGGAAGAGAACGTCGTGCGCAGTGCGGGGGCCGGATTTCGAATGGCCAAAGACGAGATGGTCCGCCTCATCCGTGATATCGGAGAGACTCCGGCGATACGCAATACCGCGTATGAGATTTTGGAGCGGTTTGATTCCGCATCGTAAAGAGAAGACGTGAAGCGTTTCATCGTAGTGATTTTATTTTTAGGGCAATGGGCTATGGCAAGTACACTGGATTTTATTGAGGTAAAAGGGGTTAAAGTCCCCTTGATTTTTGAACAGGACAAACGGCTGCCGATCGTGTCGATGCAGTTGGTCTTCACCGGAAGCGGCAGCATTGACGAAGGGGCCCATTACGGCCTTGCCCGCGTAAGCGCGAAAATGCTGAACGAAGGGAGTCTAAAACGTGGTTCGGTAGGTTTTGCCGATGCGTTGGACGCCCGGGCGATCCAGCTTAGTGCGACGGCGGGCAATGAAACGTTCGTCATCGAGCTGGGAAGCCTCAAAGAGGAGTTCGATACGGGGCTGTCGCTTCTTGAAGAACAGCTCAAAGGGCCGAACTTTACCGACAAGTCGCTTGAGAAAGTCAAAACGATGGCATTGAGCGACATCTCCCGAAAAGAGGCCGATTTCGATACCGTCGCTTCCGATGAGCTCAAAGCGGTATTGTTCGAAGGGACCCCGATGGCGGTTCCCAATATCGGTACCAAAAAGAGTATCCCGAAAATCGCGTTGGACGATGTCCGTTCGTTCGTCCATAACCGCCTCGTTCTGGGCAACGCATTGGTTGTGATGGGAGGAGACATTGGAATCGACGAAGCGAAGAAAAAAGCTTCGGCCCTTCTTTCCTCTCTGGAAACCGGGAAAAAGAGTCCGGAACGTTACTATGAGCCGCGTCAAACGGCAAAAGAGTCGGTTCTCCGCCGACCTCAGACCGAACAGGCCTACATCTATTTCGGCAGTCCGTTTGCGATGCGCGAAGGGGACAGCGAACATTACAAAGCCCGTGTCGCGATGTTTGTCCTCGGTTCCAGCGGTTTTGGAAGCCGTTTGATGGAGGAGGTACGGGTTAAACGCGGACTAGCTTATTCGGCTTATTCACGTCTGAGCGTCGCCAAAACAAACACCTATTTCAGCGGATACCTCCAGACCAAGATCGAATCCCAGGATGAAGCCAGAACGACAGTGAAAAACGTCATTGCCGATTTTGTACGCGCAGGGGTCACCCAAAACGAACTCGACCAGGCCAAAAAATTTCTCCTCGGGTCCGAACCGCTTCGTGTCGAAACCCTTTCTCAGCGTCTGGGACGCTCGTTTGGCGAGTATTATTCCAATAAACCGCTGGGATCGAGTCTTCAGGAACTCGAACAGATTCGTAATCTTTCGCTGGACGATCTGAACGACTTTATCAAACGCCACCCTGAAATCAACGAATTGAGCTTTGCCATAGTGACCAAATAGGTGAAAAACGAAGCCGTTTTACCTGAAGATGCCGATAAGTTTCGCCGTCTCGGCATCGGCAGCGTCATCTCCTTGGCCCTCATCGCCCCATCTTCTTTCGAAGACCGCCGTTTAAGCCGATCCCTTATCCATAATGCTCTGTGTGTTGTGGACGCGACGGTCGAATCGGTCGTTCGTACTCCAAAAACCCTCAAAATAACTTTTTTCGCGCACAATCTTGACGAGACGCTTACGGGAGTGATTTTCAATCCGAAACCCTATATGATTCATCAGTTTGTACGCGGAGAACGGGGATTTTACAGCGGTCGGGCATTGTGGGAACAAGGACGGTGGGAGATCGTCCATCCGGTGAAAATCGGCTCTGTGGGTTCCATCGTTGCGATCTACAAAACGCCGTTGCGAGCCGACGTCATGCGGCGGCTGATTGAGCGTTACGTGAGCATTCCCAATCTCGTTGCCGAAGGACTCCCCGAAGCGGTTGCACGGACGATGGTGCAGGTCCATTTCCCCAAAGGGGGAGCGCTACTGGGAGAAGAAGAATACGATGCCCTGAAATTTGCCGAACTCTACGAGTACATGCGCCGTCTCCGCCTCAAACGCCGCTATCATCCGACGCACTACCGATCCGGTGGAGATGTTAAGGGATGGATGAACTCTCTCCCGTTTCGCCTGACCGACGATCAGATTCGCGCGATCGGGGATATCGCCGCAGATTTTTCCTCACCCAATGCGGCGCGGCGAATGATTGTCGGTGACGTGGGATCGGGGAAAACGATGGTCATTTTGGCTTCGGCCGTACTGATGCGTCCTTACCGTTCGATTCTGATGGCTCCGACGACGATACTCGCGGCGCAGCTTTTTGAAGAAGCGCAAAAATTTCTCCCCGGTTTTCGGATTGCTCTGGTGACGAACAAGACCAAAAAGAGTCCTCTCAAGGAGTACGACTTCATCATCGGAACCCACGCCCTCTTATATCGGGACCTCCCCGAAGCGGGGTTGGTCATGGTAGACGAACAGCACCGCTTTGGAACGGCCCAGCGCCACGCCCTCTCCCGTTTGACCGACAACGATTCTCCTCCCCATTATCTCCAGTTTTCCGCTACGCCGATCCCCCGCACGCAGGCGATGATCGATTCGGCCCACATCGACGTGAGCCTGATTGCCCAGACCCCGTTTACGAAAAACATCGCCACGCAGGTGATCGGCAAAAGCGATTTTCCCTCTTTGTTGCACCATATCCGCTCCGAACTTTCGCAGGAACATCAGGTTCTGCTCATCTATCCGCTGGTCGAACAAAGCGACGCGATCAATTACCAAAGCATCGACGAAGCCCGGGGATATTGGGAAAAGAACTTTGAAAACGTCTACGTCACCCACGGCCGGGATAAGGAAAAAGAATCGGTGTTGCTCGAGTTCCGCGAAAAAGGGGCGATCCTTTTGGCAACTACCGTCGTAGAGGTGGGCATTTCGCTCCCCCGCCTCTCGACGGTCGTCATCGTTGGTGCCGAGCGGCTTGGACTGTCGACGCTTCATCAGTTGCGTGGGCGGGTCAGCCGCACCGGATTGCAGGGGTATTGTTATCTTTATACCTCGGCGGCGGGTAAAAACGAACGCCTCGAAGCGTTCGCATCGACCCCCAGCGGGTTCGATATCGCGGCACTGGACCTGAAATTCCGCTCTTCGGGCGATCTGCTCGATGGCAATATCCAAAGCGGAAAAGCGTTTCGCTGGGTCGATTTACGAAGCGATGAGAGGATCGTGCGGGAAGTAAAAGAATGGCTGGAGACCTAGAGAGTTCTAAATGAGAGTCAATGGTTTTCCCGTATCCGGAAGATACGGGAAACTCAAGAGAAATGCTCCCCTCCCACTTTGGGGCTTTGCCCGAAAAGTGCGTGAGAAGTAGAGGATTAATACAATCCGTACCGTCCGTCATTGCGTTTGAACAGGACGCGGAGTTTTCCTTCGTTGTCGTAAAAGACTTCGAACTGTTTGGTGCTCTCTTTGAGCTTTTCAAGAACCTCGGCCACTTCCTGCGGCTTATAGAGTTCCAGCTCCATCGGAACGATTTCATCTTCCAGGGCTTCGCTTGCCTCGTGCAGATCGACGTTTGACGCCGCTGCCGATTTGGCTTCGTTCAAGCCTACGTTTTTGTGATCACTGATCCGATCATGTAGACGACGGAGTGCTTTTTGGGCACGATCGATGGCGATATCGACAGCGGCATAGAGATCATCGTCGCGTTGGGTGATGACAATCGTGTTTTTACCGGCGACGTTGATCGTAAATTCGATCTGCACCCCACGTTTGCGTTCATTGGAACTGGCAATGGCATTGACGCTAATGAGATCGAGGTGATATTTGCTAAGAGTGTCGATAGAGTGCATCAGATGATCTTTTATTGCATCGCTGAGCTCGATGTGGCGTCCGACGAGAGAGATATTCATGGTATCCACCTTGTATTAAATTGAGTAAAAGTCGATTATAACATACAAAAAACAAACGTCAACCCTTGTTTAATAATTCTACAATAATTATTAACGTATTTTAATCATATTTTAATCTAGATAGGAATAAAATCAAAATATAGCTTCCTCTCATATAATGTTCAAGAAAGAGGGGAAAAAAGTCGATAATAATCAATCGGGAGTATCGGGTTTTGTGATATTTGCTACCGAGTCCTAAATGCGTGTGCCTTAAAATCCCAAGGAGGATAAGATGAAAACAATAATGATAGAGATTGAAGATAGCAATTTTGAGCAATTTATGACAATTATAAATTCATTGAAAAGTGATCTTATTACTAAATTTCAAGTACAAAAAGAAGAGGATGAATTTAAAATTGACGAAAAACATTGTTTGGAAGTATTGGAGAGAATCAATCGAGGTGATTATACCGGTATTGAGCCGATAGGCGATATTGATGAATACATCATGGAGCTTAGAAATGCGATTAGATAAAGAGAAAAGCTATCTCAAAAGAGAAGTTAAATTCTTTAAAAAACATCCTGAACTGCTTGATAAATATGTTGTTATCCTGAAAAAATTATCAAACGACCCGTTTGAGTCTTCATTAAAATTGCACAAACTTCAAGGCAATTTAGAGAAGTTTCACGCGGTTCGTTTGACGTACGAATACCGGATTGTTTTGATATTGATGATTGTTGATGAGCGGATTATTCTCGTCGATATCGGAACACACGACGATGTGTATTAAAAATCCCAAGGAGGATAAGATGAAACCCTTTAGATTATGGTCACGGCTGGTTGCCGTTTCAACGATAGCGATGGTGTTTGCCGCAAGCGGGTTTGGGGTGTGTATCGAAGATGCGGTAAGCACATATGGACAATCTTCAAGAGTGATTATGGGTGGTAATAGCTATATCATCAATAACCCGGACAGTACACTAGCAACATACGGAATAAATTATTCTGCAGATGCAGCTGCTAATACATGTCAAACACAAAATACAAGATGTACTTCCAATGGGACATTAGGATTTAGTAGCTTTATGCCGTCTGTATCCATTTCAGCTCCCAGTGTTGATCAGTCGTTTTCAAATCCATCTGGCGATCAAACGTATTCATCTACACAGACTATAAATAACGTCCAGCAATACGGTAATTTAGTGATTAAAAGCGGTGCTAATGTTACTATGAACGTTAAAAATAATATTACACCATTTAAAATCAAAACCCTTAAAATTACCGACAGCAATTCAAAACTAACCATAAGCAAATCGAGCAATTATAGTGTCGAGATTGAAGATTTGGGATCAAATACCGGTTATGGATTATTGAGTACGGGAACGGTTTTGACATTAACCAAAGCGACTTCTCTGAAGACAAGAGGTGTAAAACAAGCTCAAGATTCTACGGTAAATTTACCGGATGTCACAACATTGAATGCCGGAAAATGGTTGGTCACTAAAAATGCTACATTAAATCTAAACGGGACTGACGGCGATTTCCGATTTAAAGACGGTATTAATATGGATAGCGGATTGGATATTGCCAATTCATCGATAGTAGTTGATAGCGCAAATTCGTTTTATTCACAAGGGTTGCAAATCCAAAATCTTAATATACATGCCGATACCATCAATATCAATGGAAATTTTCGTATTAATGACGGCGGCACGGCGACAATCAATCCAAATAGTGCTGCACGAGTCACAATGAAAGCAAACGCTGATGTTCGATTCGGTCAAAACTCGACGATATATCTCGCACCCGGGGATTACTATTTTCAAAACCTCATTATTGAGAGTAATGTAAAAGTCATTCCGACCGGAACGGGAACCGTCCGTATTTTTGCTTACAGCTCATTTACGGACAGTAGTACCTCGACCGGAATGAAAATGAATGAAGGAGAAGACCCTTCAAAACTTCTCTTGTATGTAAAAAATGGTGTTAAATTGATGGGAAATACCAAAATTTCTGCTTTGATTATTTCAGAAGGTCAAGTAGAATTGGCAAATACGGGAGCGGCAGTTAATGGTGCCATTATTTCAGGTAACAACACAATACTTTCGACAGGAACATCTGTAACGTATGATGGACGGGTTAAAAATATCGATTCAGGTAGTACGCAAACCGAGTGTGTATACCCGGCCACCGGAACGGATATCTGCTATGACAGTTTATCGTATAGTGGGCTTTTTTGTGTGGATTTTGGGTTAGTTCAGGGGGGCTTCAATTGTAAACAAACGATTCCTTTACGAAATGTTAGTTCTGAAAGTCTTTCAAACGTCAAAGCAGTGATTGATACGACGGGAGCGAGCGGTAGTTTTCTATCATCATGCGGAGTGGATGGGACCAATTCCGGTTGTACCCAAAACAGTGCGGTCAATGTGGGACCGTTTGGGATACTAAACAATAATCTCGTCTTTACGATTAGCGATACCGACTACGCAAGCGGAGAAACGCATACTGTTTCTGATACGTCTTTGCTATCGATGGCGATTTTTTCAGGTACAAATCTTTATGCGACGTATACAAAAAACGGAGTCGTGTATTCGGCACAGATCAGTGCATGTCCGGCAGTATCGGATTTGACGCTGACGAATATTGATTCACTTGACCCGGTGACGACGGGTGGAACGGTAACGTACACGTTGACGGTAACCAATAACGGACCGACTCGAGCCAATAATGTTCGGATAACCGATACGGTTTCTGCCGGTGGGACCTTACAAAGTGCTTCGGGAACAGGATGGAGTTGTAGTCAAAGCGGATTGACCGTTACCTGTACAGGGGTTAATCTTGATGTTGGGACTTCTTCAAGCGTTTTGATTACCGTAACTGCTCCAACTACTGCTGGAACCATACAAAATAGTGCTACTGTAATATCCGATTCGGCCGATAATAATCCTGCTGACAATACGGATATTATTCAGACAACTGCGGTACAGACGTTGGATCAACCGAATGTGCAATGCGGGATTTTCCCGGGTGTTTTAACCTCTTACAGCGGAATATCGACCGGAGGTAATACTAATTCACGCGGATGCGGAACAACAACCATCAGTTATCCGAGCGGAACGTTTAGCGGTGATCCGATGGAGTGTTTTGAGACGTCTTGTCCTACCGGAAACGGTGTTAGCGGTTCAAGCTGTCAGCGCTCCGATGTCCCGAATTCCCGTTATACGGTAGCATTTCCTTCTCTGCCTTTGTCGCCCCGAATCATTGCTTCCGATACGACGTTGTCACCGAATCAATCCTATACGGGGAGTTCCTCTTCGGATTATGCGTCGTTCGGTGATGTGACGATTACCGGAAACAGTGGAACGACGGTGACGTTTACAGCGGGGGATTACTATTTTAACTCGCTAAGCGTTCCGGATAACAATACGCATATAGTCATTACGGGAACAGTACGGATTTTTGTCAAAAATGATTTGGTTTTTAGTGCTAATAGTTATGAAATCAATAAAAACGGGTTAGCCAGCAACTTGATCTTCTATGTGGGTGGAAATCTTGATTTTGAAGGAAATGGCGGTGGTAACGGTGGTATGAATGCTTACTTTTATGTCAAAGGTACAACAACCGTTAATAATAATACGAATAACTGGATGTTGACAGGAGGAATCACGTCAGAGGGTGTAGTGACCATCAGCGGGCAAAATCCAAGTTTTATAAACTATACCAACGGCGCCGGTGACGATTATGGGGTGTGTTTGAGTGTCGGATTTGAACAGGCTGACTACCAGACGTTTGAAGATCTGACCCTCCCTTTTGGGAGTGCAAGTACCCTGATGATGCGGATAGTCCTTTCGCGAGCGGTTGATTATCCGGTGACGGTAAATTATGCGACACAGGATATGCAAGCGATTGGCGGTTCGGATTATCTGTCGCAGAGTGCTGCGATTACGATTCCGGCGCATTCAACTTTTGTCGATATTCCGATGTACATTATACATGACGAGCCGATCGAGCTTGACGAAGCATTTCAGGTAGTATTGAGCAATCCGCAGCCCTCGACCGTGCCGCTTGGTATTAATCCGGCGACGGTGACGATTGGCGCACAGGATACGGCACCGATGTGTTATTCGGATAATTTTAATTCCGGAACGGCGACGGGAAATAACTGGCGGGTCCTTAAGAGCAGCGGAACGTATACCCCCGGATATGTGAACAATCGGATGCAATTGACCGATGCGGTCGGGAACCGTGCAACGGCGATTACCAAAGATTACGAGTTCAGTGCCTCGCAGAATCTGATCATTGCCGAATTTACCCACTACGCTTACGGAGGAAATGGGGCGGATGGTATGGCATTGGTATTGTACGATTCATCCGTCGGTGCAACTCCAACCGTTGGGGCTTTTGGCGGGTCGTTGGGTTATGCACAGAAAAGCAATCCCGGAAGCGATTGTACGGTTTCTGGTGGATGTCCCGGGTTTCAGGGGGGATGGATCGGTCTTGGGATCGATGAATACGGGAACTATTCCAATCCGAGCGAAGGGCGGATCGGAGGTCCTGGATTCACGTCGGACGCAGTAGCGATTCGTGGAAAAGGAAGTGGACAAAGCGGTTATAAGTATTTAGCGGGAACCGGAACTCTGACTCCGTCTATCGATGCGTCCGGAACGACTCCAAAGCCTGGGGATAAATTCCGTATGACGGTCGATGCCCGTGATACGGCTCACTTGTACATTAAATTGGAACGGGATACCGGATCGGGTTACGTTCCGGTCATCAGTCAGTTTGATGCAATTGCATCACAGGGTGCAAGTCCGTCTTATGTTCGTCTCGCATTTACGGCATCGACCGGAGGAAGTAATAACATTCATGAAATTGATGACATGACCGTATACGGTAACTGTACGCTTTATAATGCCAGTATGTCTGGTGCGTTTAGAGTAACGGAAGATACCAGCGCTTCGGCGTGGAACGTTAAATGGCCGAAAAAACTGATCAATACGCAGGTCGCACCGTTGAATTCTAAACGCTTTTGCGTACTGGCAGGGACAAGCGGCAACGATAGCGCGACTCCGTTGACGAGTGATGTGAGTGTTGATATTAATTTGACCAATAATGCCGGATACAATCAGACCATAATCTCTAATCTGACAATTCCGGCCGGAAGTTCGCAAGCTTGTTTTGACGTTAATTATTCCAGTGCGGCGCAAATGATGCAATTTGTCGTTGCACAACATACGACAGGGGCTATGACCTCGTATTCAGATACGTTTGCAATCCGTCCGAATACATTTATTTTCGACGTTAATGCAAGCGATATTACGAAACTGTTCGCGGGGCAGACGTATCAGCTGGACATTAATGCGAATTCTTTGACCTCCGATAACGCCGTAGCAGGATATACGACAACATTAGGAACGCTCACTGCAAATACCGTTGCAACAAAAGTGTTATCTCCAACAATGGCATCTTGTCCGGTCAGTGGAACCGAAAATCTCAGTCTGGTATTTAACAACGGTCAGGCAACTCTTGGAAACTTTATGTACGATAACGTCATGGACATCAATGTGACGGTAGTAGACGGAAACTGGACGGGTACCGACCAATCAAACGGAGGATGTACCCCCGGCACCGACAGTACGGTCACTACTCCGGTCGGATGTTTGGTGAAAGGATTGTTGCAGGTACGCTTTGTCCCGCATCATTTCGACTTGGCGGCCGAACAATTTAATTATAATAAGGGAGTGTTTTCTTATTTGTCCAATCCGAAAATCGTAGGTTCGGATTATAATATGAGTGCCGGATTAGACGTTAACATTACGGCAAAAACAGCTTTGAATAATGTAGCGACCTATTATAATGCGTCGTGTTATGCAAAATCAAAAGACGTGTCTTTAGAGTATACGCCTACGTCGGTAAACAATCTCTCGCAAATGTGGTGCCAATACGGTTATAATAATGTCTTATTAGGGGATATTAATCAGACGGTGGGTTCTAAAGTTAATATGAATTTTCCGATAGCCGTTTTTTCTGCAGATCATAACGGTTCGGCACAATTACATTTCAAACTTAATTTTGACAGGGATAACGCAAAACCGGTATCGCCATTTCTTTTGGACGTTACAAAAGTAGATGTTAATAATACGGACGAAGTGAATGCAACGATGAATCCATCCGGGACTTCGTTATACGTGTATGGGCGTTC
>JBFXFU010000026.1:0-24487 GCA_050178755.1 Sulfuricurvum sp.
GCCTACTTGTGCCGCTGGCTGTAGACACCAACGCCAAGTGGCTGGATAGAAAATACGTTTCGTGGGAAAATCTGGAACACGATAATACTGTCGAAGAAGAATTTACAGAAAATTTTTGACACTATCCCAATGCAGCTTATAAGACGCATCTTGAAACATTTTTAATTCAAGAAATATATGCCTCACATACAGAAGTATTGAGCACTATTCTTGAAAAAAATAAAAAATACAGACAATCTAAAATTGAAGATATTGCTGAATATACAATAGGTTTATCAACCTCTGACATTAAAAAACTTGTATTTTATGAGTATGAATTTATGGATAAAAAACGCGAGCTTTTGTATAAACTCAAAAAAGATTTATACAATCTCATTGTTTTAAATAATTGATTAAATCAACCCCAACAACGCCACCAACAGTACCGGCGGGGTAATCACCAATCCTACTTTCATATATTCGCCCCATCCGATCTTGACCCCTTTTTGCGCCAGCACATGGAGCCACAGCAGGGTCGCGAGCGAGCCGATCGGGGTCATCTTCGGCCCAAGGTTGGAGCCGAGGATATTGGCATACGCCAACGCATGATTCCCCGCTTCGGCAATCGCGATATCCATCACCATAATGGTCGGCATGTTGTTCATAACCGAGCTGAGGATCGCGGAGAGAAAGCCCGTCCCGATAACGGCATACATACTGCCCATACTTTCCATCTGCGTGATCAATCCCGCCAGATAGGTCGTGAGTCCCCCATTTTTGAGACCGTAGACGACGACGTAGAGACCGATGCTGAACCATACGACTTGCCACGGTGCCGCTTTGATCGTCATAATCGGTTTGGTCGCTTTAAAATAGGTCGCGATGGCGAGGAACACCAACGCCCCGCCGAGGGCAAATGCCGATACCGGAAGATGATAGCGGTCTCCGATGAAATACCCCGCCATCAGCAGAGCCAAAAACCACCAGCTGAGGCGAAACATGATTATGTTTTTGATCGCAGACTCCGGCGTCGCCAATTGCGCTATGTCGATGCGGTTCGGAATGTCTTTACGGAAAAAGAGCCACAGTACGACAATCGAGGCAATGATACTGAGCAGATTCGGCAGTGCCATCGTTTTCGCGTACTCCCAAAACCCAATCTGAAAATACCCTGCCGTCACGATATTGGTCAGGTTCGAGATCACGAGGGGGTT
Source organism: Sulfuricurvum sp. (assembly GCA_050178755.1). Lineage (GTDB taxonomy): Bacteria > Campylobacterota > Campylobacteria > Campylobacterales > Sulfurimonadaceae > Sulfuricurvum. The sequence goes on from JBFXFU010000026.1 coordinate 1,194, forward strand.
GGAGGCGCTGTCGCCGATGAATCCCCCCGCCATCAGAAAGGCGAAAACGGCTACCGGGTTCATTCTCAGGTGCTTCATCTTTGCCAATACGATCGGAGTGAGAATCAGTGCCGCGCCGTCGTTGGCAAAGAGTGCGGAGACCAATGCTCCGAGAATCAGGATATAGACAAACATCAGATGGCCGTTTCCGCCCGATAGGCGCGCCATTTTCAACGCCGCCCACTCAAAAAACCCGATCTCATCGAGTACCATCGAGAGGAGAATAATTCCGATAAACGCCAGTGTCGCATCCCAGACGATAGAGGTGACCGTCCATACGTCGGCAACGCTGACAACGCCAAGTGCCACAGCGGCTACCGCGCCGATCACCGCCGTCGTGCCGATCTGCAATCCGCGCGGCTGCCATATAACAAAAAGAAGTGTTACCAAAAAGAGGACTACCGCCGTTATCATTGCTATCTCCTGATATTTATACGATGTTTAAAAACGCTCTGACGTGTTCTTCGATCGTGTCGCGCACGTGTCGAACCTGCTGCATTATCTCCTCATCGCTTCCGACAAAAGCCGAAGGATCTTTGAGATTCCAATGTTCATTTTTCATGACTCCAGGAAATACCGGACATTGTTCCGCTACTTCCGGATCGCATACCGAAACGACATGGGTAAAATGGTGCCCCTCTTTATAGAGTTCAAAAATACATTTCGTCTGGTTTTGAGAAAGATCAAACCCTTTTTCCGCCATTGCGCGAACGACGTAAGAATTTAACGTACCCGGTTCTACCCCCGCGCTTTCCGCCAATTCGTTTTCATGGGCGTAATGGTTGAAAAATGCTTCCGCCATTTGACCCCGCGCGCTGTTATGACTGCATACGAACAATACTCTGAGCATTGCCATCCTTCTGTTTTTAGCGAAATGATAGCACAATTTTTATTTATATCAATATATCTTGATATATTATTTTTATTTCGTTACACTTTCATCATTCGGAGGTGAATCATGGACGTTTTTTTGGAGACCGTATCGGCTTTAAATGACGAAACCCGAGTCAGATTACTCGCATTTTTAGACCGGAATGGACCGCTATGCGTCTGCGATTTGCAGGAGAGCTTCGGAATGATCCAGTCACGCCTCTCCCGTCATCTCAAAATCCTCAAAGACGGTGGATTTTTGCGGGTCGATCGGTGCGGGACATGGGCCTATTACTCTATCCGCTCTCCGTTGGACCGTTTCCGAAGCGAAGCATTGGCCGAAATCCGCTGTCTGCAGCTCGAGCTGCCTCCCTTGAAAAAACTATCCCAAAATGAAGGTTGTCCCCTATGAAAAACGTCCTTATCCTCTGTACCGGCAACAGCTGCCGCTCGATCATGGCTGAAGCGCTGATCAATGCCAAAATGGGCGATTGCGTCTATGCCCAAAGCTCCGGTGTCAAAGCGAGCGGCAAAGTCAACCCGAACGCCCAAGCCCTGTTGGAAGAAAAAGGGTACTGGAGAGCAGACTACCACTCCAAAGTGATCGATACCGTGATCAACACCCCTTTTGATCTCGTCGTCACCGTTTGCGATCATGCCCATGAAACCTGTCCCATGTTCCCCAAAGCGGTCAAGACGATCCATGTCGCGTTCGAAGACCCGAGCGGTAAGGCGGTCGAAGAGTACGCCAAAACCCTCGATCTAATCGAAGCGACCCTCCTGCCGATCGTCCAATCCGAGTTGTGTGATTGATCATGTGGCAGGAATTCAGCGGAAAAATCGTCCTTGAATGGCTGGGCTTTTCCGGCCGTCTGGGCGAAGCGCTCCATTTTTTCCTCTACGACACGATCAAAATCTGGTTTTTGCTCCTCTCCATCATCTTCGCCGTCTCGTTTTTGCGTACCTGGTTCAATACCGAAAAAGTGCGCGCGTATTTGGCAGGCAAACGGGAGTTCACCGGAAATATCCTCGCGGCATTGTTCGGAATCATCACCCCGTTTTGCACCTGTTCGGCGATCCCGCTGTTTTTGGGATTTCTGCAGGCGCGAATCCCCATCGGCGTGACGTTCAGCTTCCTCATCAGCGCTCCGCTCAACAACGAGATCGCCATCGCGATGCTGTTTAGCCTCTTCGGATGGAAGATCACCGCGATCTATATCGGGTTTGGACTCTTCGTCGCAATATTAGGAGGATGGATCATCGGGCGTTTCAACGTCGAAAAATACGTGTTGATTTCCGTGCCTCCCCTCTCGGGCGATATCGAATTGCCGACCTATACACCGACGTTTAAAGAGCGTACGAATGAAGCATGGAGCAATACAAGCGATATCTTCCGTAAAATCTATCTGTGGGTGATGGTCGGGGTCGGTGTGGGAGCGTGGTTTCACGGCTACGTCCCTGCCGAATTCATCGCGACGTATGCCGGCGGTGATGCGTGGTACACTGTTCCCGTCGCCGTATTGATGGGGATTCCGATGTATTCCTCCGCTGCGGGCGTCATGCCGCTGGTCGAAGTTCTGACCCAAAAGGGGATGTTGCTAGGTTCGGCACTGTCGTTTATGATGGCGGTCACCGCTCTCTCGCTGCCTGAGGCAATCATCCTCAAGCAAATTCTCCATATCCGTCTGATCGCCCTCTTCTTTGCGATTATCGGAGCGGGAATTATGGGAATCGGCTATCTGTTCAACACCATTTTATAAGGGTATACTATGAAAATTGATATTACCAATCAGACCGGCGGTGTCAAAGCCTTTTTAACCGGCTTCAGTACCGAAGAACTGGAGCAAAAAATCCTCTTCTGCCAAAACGGGCAGTGTGAGTGTACGTGCGATCCACAGATCATGGAAAAAATCGAGGAGATCGAGCTCTCATCGGATGCGGAAGGTTCCATACTCGTTCTCAAAGGGGAACTCGATGCCGCCTCGATCGCACCGATGATCAACGAATGTCTAACAGGAGAAAAACAATGAAAATCGAAATTCTCGGCACCGGATGTGCCAAATGCAACGAGCTGGAGATGAAAGTCAAACAGGCCGTTGCGCAAAGCGGAAAATTCGTCCAGATCGAAAAAGTTTCCGATCTGCAAAAAATCATGGGCTACGGCGTCATGTCGACGCCCGGGCTGGTAATCGATGGAAAAGTCATCAGTACCGGACGGGTATTGAGCCTCAATGAAATCGTAGAGCTGATCCAGTCGCACTGATGAGCACTCAATATACCGAGTTCCCGACATCACGCGGTGCGCCTATCCTGTCCATGGATGGGGGATCGGTCTCCTCTCACCTCGTTTCGTTGTCGGTAAAAAGCGCTAAAACTCTTTTTTGCCCGATACTAAGATCGAGGAGAGAACCTTCATGAAAAAAACGGCAATCCTACTCCTGCTCTCAGCGATTCTAAACGCCGAGACGTTCGAGCATTACCTGAAACGTTTCGATTACAACGAACGGATCGAGATGAAAATCAAAAGTCTCGAAGCCGTCGAACTCTACAAAATGGGAGAGGTCGAATTCGTCGATATCCGTTTTAAGGAGGAACAGGCCGTCTGGAGTTTTCCGTTTATGAAAAAAATCCCCCTGAACGAATTGCCCGAACGTCTGAACGAATTGGATAAAAACAAGACGATTGTGACCGTCTGTCCCCACTACGACCGTGCGGAAATGGCCCGCATCTATCTCACCCTCAAAGGGTATAAAAGCCGTTATCTGACGGACGGAATGCTGGGACTTGCCGGGTACCTGCGCGGAGACGAAGCCAAAGAGTTCGCCCGAGAAACCCATTTGCCCTAGAACGCTCCAACCGCTGTGATCGACACATGAATATCTTCTCTTTGAACCGCAATATTCTCGCCCTCGGGGCCAACAGCTTTTTTACCGATTTCTCTACCGAGATGATCCTCCCTCTCCTGCCGTTGTTTCTGGAGCGTTTTTTACACGCGTCCAAAAGCGAAATCGGCCTCATCGAAGGGAGTGCGGAGTTCGGCGTCGCGATGCTGATCGCCCTGTCAGGATTTTTTTCCGACCGGATCGGCAAACGCAAAGGGATGACCGTTTTGGGATATGGCCTCTCCAATCTGATCAAACCACTGGCCTTTTTCGCCCAGAGCGCGACGATGATCGCCATGATCCGTATCGGCGACCGACTGGCCAAAGGGGTCCGGGTAGCACCGCGCGATGCGCTCATCAGCGCTTCGACGCCCAAAGAGATCAGCGGATTCGTATTCGGATTTCACAAGATGATGGACGGTGCCGGAGCCTTGGCGGGATCACTTACGGCTTTTGCCATGCTGTGGTATCTGGGAGAGCGCGAATCGACGTTTCGTGCCGTATTCGCCCTGAGCCTCTTGCCGGGACTGGTCTCGATGGCGATTTTGATCTTCCTCGTTACCGACGCTCCCTTTACCCCTGCTCCGGCGCGCCGATTCCGTCCGGAGGCACTGCCGAAGCCTTTTTATCTTCTCGTCCTCTTCCAGACCCTTTTTAGCCTGTTTGCGATGAACTATTCGTTCATGCTTCTCAAAGCCGAAGACAACGGTTTCGCCCTGGCGATAATACCGCTAGCCTATACCCTCTACAATTTCACCCAGTCGTTTTTCGCGATCCCCATCGGCCGTCTTGCCGACCGGTTCGGAAAAGCTTCGCTTCTGGCGGTTGTGTATCTCGCATTCGGTCTGGGAGCTCTCGCAGTTTCGACAGGATCGGCGTGGGGGACATGGCTGGGATTCGGGATATACGGCTTTTTCGCCGGAGGGTTCAATGCTCTGGCCAAGGCGATCATTTCCGATACCGCGCCGCACGAACTCAAGGCGACGGCGTATGGCGTCTATTACACCTCGATCGGTTTTGCCACCCTCGCATCTCTCGCACTGGCGGGATGGCTCTGGGATTCATATGGCAGTACGACCCCTTTCTGGGTTGCAGGCATTGCGGCACCGCTGCTCTCTGTCGCTTTGTTCGGGATGCGCCACCGCTTCGGGCACAGCGATTCATAAACCGGATGGCTAGGGCCTCATCGATAGATATCAACCAGTTCTCCGTCTTATCAAATCAAACCAATACTATTGAATCTGCATGAATCGACATGCTATAATTAAATCGAATATTTAGAGGAGGATGAATGATGAATCGTCTTATGGCCGGACTTGTCGGATTGCTGGTTTTCATAATTCTTCTTTTTGTTGCATGGCAAAGTCGCCTTTTTGAAACATCCCCAAAAAACGGAACTTCTTTTCAAAACGCATCCCAACAAGTCTGGCATCTGAGTATGGGTCACAACATGCCCGTAGACAGTGCCATGCACCAAGCCGCTATCGAATACGCCAAAAGAGTCACTCAAAAGAGCGGTGGAAAAATTCAAATCACCATCTATCCGAATCAACAGCTCGGTGACGATCATAAAATGGTCGAAATGGCCCGTGAGGGAAAACTCGATATTGTGCTCACCCCTACGGCCAAAATGAGTATTGCACTCCCCGCAATGCAATACGTCGATCTTCCGTTTTTCTTTCCGGAACGTGAAGACCTGTATCGAATGCTCGACGGAGAACCGGGGCAAATGCTGCTCGATGAACTCAAACAAATCGGACTGGTCGGGGTGACTTTCTGGGAAAACGGCTTCAAACATTTCACGGCCAACTCTCCACTCGTCACCCCCGGCGATTTTCGTGGAAAAACATTTCGGATCATGAAAAGCCGTCTGATACAGTCACAATTTCAGACTTTGGGCGCCAAAACTCTCCCGATCGATTTTCACAAAACGCGCCAGGCACTCGCCGACGGCATCGTCGACGGTCAGGAAAATCCTCTCATCGCCATCACATCGATGGGGATCAATGAGGTTCAAAGCGATCTGACCCTCAGCAGCCATGCGTATATGGGGTATGTTTTCTCGATCAGTGCCAAAACGTTTCGCAATTTACCGACCGACTTGCAAAACATCCTCTACACAACGGCACGGGAATTGACGCCGTACGAACGGGAAGAGACCCATAAACGCGAAGCGGCACTGCTGGAGTATATGCGTCAAAACGGAATGCATATTCATGTACTGACCCAAAAAGAGCATGACGCGCTTGCCCGAAAATTCATCCTTATCGCCCCAAGATATGAGGAGACGATCGGTTCGCATATCCTCTCACGTACGCAAGAACTCCTGATGGAACGTTACGGACCTTCGCCGCAGAGCCACCAACAGATCGCTATCGGTCTCAATGCCGATCTCTCCATGAGTTCGAAAACGGGCGGGCTGGCGATCAAACGGGGTGCGGAACTTGCCATCGAGGAGATCAACCGCCGCGGCGGCGTTCTAGGCAAACCGTTGGTCCTCATCGCCAAAGACCAGCGCGGTATCGCTTCCAAAGGGGTGGACAACACCCGGGCTTTCATCGAACGTCCCGACGTCGTCGCGATTATCGGCGGTGTCCGCAGCAGCGTCGTCGATGCCAGCATCAACGATGCGCAAAAAGCCGGAATCCCCTACCTCATCCCCTGGGCCGCTGCTGCCAATTTGACCCGAAAACCGGCTCCTCAAAACGTTATGTTCCGTATTTCGGCTAACGATCAGGACGCCGTCGCCTTCATGGGTGAATACCTTTTAAACCGCTATCGCAATCCCGCTATTTTGTACGAAAACTCGATCTGGGGACGGGGAGCTCTGGCACGCATGGAACCGCTTCTGCGCGAACATAAAAAATCTTTTGCCCAAAGCATCTCCTTCGATATAGGACAACAAAATTTCGACAACGAAATCAAAAAAATTTCCGATTCCAAAGCCGATTCCTTGCTACTCATCGCCAATTCGATCGAAGCAATCGATATTATCAATACTCTGGCCAAAGAGAAAGCCGATCTACCCGTCATCTCCCACTGGGGGGTCACCAGTAACCATTTTTTTGAAGTGACCAAAGAAGCACTGACCCATGTAAACCTCCGATTTCTTCAAACCTATACCTTTTCATCCAATCCGAATCCGGTTTCGAACCAACTGATACAAAACTATAAAGAACGTTATGGTGTAACCTCCCTGTCACAGATCGAGGCCCCATCGGGTGTCGCGCAGACCTATGACCTCATTATGCTTCTGGCCCAAGCCATCGAAAAAGCCCATAGCAGCGATCGTTCACGCGTACGGGATGCTCTGGAGCATTTAGGCCCTTATCAAGGGGTGATACGCTATTATAATCCCCCGTTTACCGTAGACCGCCACGATGCATTGGATAAAAACGATTACCGAATGGTCCGTTACCGAGAGGACGGATCGATCGTTCCGGTCCCGTAAGTTACAAAGAGGAGCACCGCCGTGCAAAGCGAATCAATGAAAATCACCTGGAAAAAAAGTATTCGCGGAAAGGTGATCGGCCGTGTTTCCGGATTGTTAGGGATTGCGATGGTTTTCATCATCCTCGTCGTCGCCTTTCTCATCTACCGTCAAATGAGCGGCCAGATGCAGCAGTTGCTGACGAACACCGCCTACAACACACAGCAGCGTGTTGAACAACGTCTTCGCTATCTCGTCGACAGCAGTGAAGTACTGGCTAAAAACAAACTTCTGGTTAATGCGATACTCGACCTTCAGGGGCGTCAATCCTATCTTCCCACACTGGCCAAAAACTTTATAGAAGGTAAAGATGTCATCTCGTTAAGCGTCCTTGATTTTGACGGGCGTCCCATCTATAAAACCCAAAACGACATTCCCACGTATCGTACCTCTGCGAAACTTCGAACCGCACTTGCGATGCAGACCACCTCGCTGTATCTTCAACGCAAAACGAATCATATTGTCGTCGTCGTACCGATCGAATACTATTCAACCAGTCAGGGAGCTTTGGTCGTCGTTTTTAACACCCAAGCCATCGCCCAAAACGCGATTCCCAATGATCTTCCGGTCTCTTTGCGTCTTCTAAACGAAGGGCATTCTATCTACGAATATACCGATCCCCAATACAACCGTTACCGCTACATCACGCTCGAGCCCCTCATCAAGACCCCGTTCCTCGCTCAACTGAAACTGATATTGGAAGCAGGCCTTCCCGAATCGGCATATATGGGTCCCGTTAAAGAGGCCCTCATTTCACTGAGTATCATCGGCGTGCTTTTTATTCTGGCAGGGCTACTTACTTCGCTGATCCTGGCCGATACGATCACTCGCCCGATTCTCGAACTCTATCGCCGGGTTACCAACACGGAAGGGATTAACTATACCTCCTGCGCTCCGTTAGGTAGCGATGACGAACTCGAAGTCCTCGCCCGGGCATTTGATGAACGTTCCCTCTCGTTGCAGCACCTGGCCAAACACGATCCCCTAACAGGATTGCCAAATCGACTTTTTTTCCTCGACCGGCTCGAATACGCCATTAAACGGTCCCAGCAAAACGGTTCAATGATTGCGGTTTTGTTTCTTGATCTGGACCATTTCAAAGAGGTCAACGACTCGCTGGGTCATTCGGTCGGAGACCAACTGCTCAAAGACGTTGCCGGGCTTCTTGGTCGAATTCTTCGACCAAGCGATACCGTAGCCCGATTCGGAGGGGATGAATACGCCATTCTTATCGAAGGGATGGAAAATGAACACCCCGTAGTCGATACGATCAATGCCATCATGCTCCAATTCAAGGAGACGATTCGTATCGATCCTTTTCGCTTTTTTATTACCGCCAGTATCGGTGTCGCCATGTATCCCCAAAACGGCCGTTCTGCCGAGGAACTCCTGAAAAATGCCGATACGGCAATGTACAAGGCCAAAGACGAAGGACGGAATACCTATTCGTTTTATACGGAAAGTATGACCGAACAGGCTTTTGCACGGATGGATCTTCAAAACAAACTGCACGGCGCACTGCAAAATAATGAATTTGCCGTCTACTATCAAGCACAGGTAGATATGAGAACCCGGCACATTGTCGGTATGGAGGCCCTGATCCGCTGGATCCATCCATCCGGAATAATTCCGCCGGATCGTTTCATCCCTCTCGCCGAAGAGACCGGCCTTATCGTCGAAATTGACCGATGGATGATGCGAACCGCAATGAAACAGTTTGTCGAATGGAGCAATCAGGGGTATCAAACAGGTAAACTCTCTCTCAACCTCTCGATGCTGCAGCTGCATCAAAGCGATTTTCTCGATATTGTTAACGACACCCTTCAAGAGAGCGGGATACATCCCAAACAGCTTCAATTTGAAATTACCGAAACCCAGATTATGAAAAATCCGGAAGAATCGATCAATAAACTGCTGCAGCTCAAAACGCTCGGCATTTCTCTCGCTATCGACGATTTCGGAACCGGGCACTCTTCCCTGGCCTATCTTAAGCGTCTCCCTGTGGATAAACTCAAAATCGATAAATCCTTCGTTCAGGGGGTAACGGAAGATAACGACGATATGCAGCTTACCCGGACCATTATCGCTATGGCGCTGAACCTCAATCTCGAACTGATCGCCGAGGGGGTAGAGACGGTGGAACAATCGCAATTCCTGATCAGTCACGGATGCTTTGAGGCGCAGGGGTATTATTATTACCGTCCGCTCAGTACCGTTGAACTCGAATCAAAACTTCAGGCTAAAACAGAATCCTAAGCCAACCCTGTCTAATCGAATATGGGTACAAGGTTAACCCCTCTTCAGAGGAAAAAGTGCTACACTTGTGCAAATTCTTTCAGGATCGCTTTTCCCATGCTCCGCTCTATCCATGAATCACTTGAACCGGCTATCGTCGACACATGGCGTCGTCATGAGTATACGCGTCAAGATTTTATTGCCGATGCGATAGCCGGTTTGGCAGTCGCGATCGTTGCATTGCCGCTGGCTATGGCGATTGCAATCGCTTCGAATCTTCCCCCCGAGCGGGGGCTCTTCACCGCGATTGTAGCCGGTTTCCTGATTTCGGCGCACGGAGGAAGCCGGTTCCAGATCGGTGGTCCGACCGCCGCATTCATCGTTACCGTCGCCACGGTCGCCATGAAGCACGGCTATGAGGGACTGGTCCTCTCTACCGTAATGGCCGGTGCAATTCTTGCCCTAATGGCCTTGATACGGGCGGGAGAGATGATCAAATTCATCCCCTATCCCGTCATCGTAGGATTTACCTCCGGGATTGCCTTGTTAATAGCTTTTTCCCAAATACGGGATTTTTTCGGTCTGGGGGTAGATACCGTTCCTCCCGATTTTATTGACAAGCTGACCGTCTACATTGCCCATTGGCATGAAACCAATTTTACAGCCGTTAGCATCGCACTTTCATCGATTGCCATTATTGTTCTGGCCAAACGTCATATTCCAAAAATCCCCGGTCCCATCATCGTCGTTATTTTGACAACCCTGGTTGTCTGGGGATTGAATCTCCCTGTCGATACGATTGAAAGCCGTTTCGGTGCTATCCCCTCAATGCTTCCTACTCCAGTCTTGCCTCAGATCACGTTTGAAAAGTTGAGACTTCTTCTCCCCGATGCAATAACGATCGCTACGCTAGCCGCCATAGAATCGCTTCTCTCCGCCGTCATTGCCGACGGAATGACCGGAACCCGCCATAATCCCAATGCAGAATTGCTTGGGCAGGGGGTCGCCAACATTGCCTCCGTCGTTTTCGGCGGTCTACCCGCTACCGGTGCCATCGCTCGAACGGCCACCAATATCAAAGCAGGAGCGCGTTCACCTATCGCCGGCATGATGCACGCACTCTGGCTGTTTCTCTTTATGCTCCTCCTCTCACCGCTGATCGTCAAAGTTCCCCTGGCTGCATTGGCGGCAATCTTGATGGTCGTCGCGTGGAACATGTCGGAACTGAAACACGTCAATGAGATCATGAGAGCCCCGAAAACCGACAGAGTCGTCTTGCTGGTTACTTTTGCCCTGACCATTCTCGTCGATCTTAACTTTGCGATTCAGGCCGGAATCGCACTGGCATCGATCCTCTTTATCGATTCGATGATGAAAGCGACCCGGATCCATTCTGCCGATGAGGAAGAGGAGGACCCCGATTCCATCCGTAACAAAAACGTCCCGGAAAACGTCGAAGTCTACGAAATCCACGGCCCGCTCTTTTTCGGTGTCGCCGAAAAACTGATCGATACGCTGATGCTTCTTGAGAAGTCTCCGCAAGTTTTTATCCTGAGGATGCGTCATGTTCCGCTGATCGATGCGGCTGGGCTCCATGCTCTCGAAATGCTTCACGAACGGCTGGAGCAAACCCACACTTTATTCATTCTCTCCGGTATCAATCCGCAAGTCCGAAGATTCCTTTCTCAATCGCATATTGACCAAAAAATCGGCCCGGAAAACATCGTCGATCATATCGATAAAGCCCTGCTTCGAGCCCAGGCCATCATCACAAAAGGAGACTAATGCACATCATACTCTTTGGAACCGGATGCGATTTATGTCGTGAAATCGCTTCCAATATCGAAACCGTCCTATCCAAAATCGACGAACCGGTCACGTTTGAAAAAACCTCGGATCTTCACCGAATGCTCTCCTTCGGGATCAAAAGCACCCCTTCGGTCGTTATCGACGATCGTGTCGTTTCCACGTCCAGATCCTTGAGCCTCGAAGAGATCGAACGTCTTATAAACGGGACGGACACTCATTGACGTTGTAGTTCAACAACGATTCAAACATCTTCGCCGGAACAGGCTTACTGCACAAGTATCCCTGAAAATAACGGCAACCGAGACCTTCGAGGAATTCCAGCTGATAAATCGTCTCAACACCTTCGGCGATGACGCTGAGTTTAAAAATCGACGCCATCGAAATTATCGTCTCCACCAGGGCCGCATCTCCACTGTCAATCATAATATCCCTAATAAAACTCCGATCGATTTTCAGCGTGGAAAACGGCAACCGTTTCAAATAGGCCAACGAAGAGTATCCCGTCCCGAAATCGTCCATTGAAATTCGGATTCCGTACGTTTTAAGCTCTTCCATTTTTTGGATAACGGTTTCGATTCGATCGATGATGATCGATTCGGTCAGTTCGATTTCGACCATCGACGGTGCAATCCCCGATTCGTGAACGATTCGGATGACCCGTTGGGTAAAATCTTCCTGACGGAACTGAATGGCACTGACGTTGATCGCGATCCGTTCGAGGCTTTTTCCCTGAGGATGCGTCGTCTTCCATTCCACAAACTGTCGACATGCCTCTTCCATTACCCAGTCCCCGATGGGGATGATAAGCCTGCTCTCTTCGGCAATACCGATCAGCTCATCGGGCATAATCATCCCCAGTTCAGGATGATTCCAACGCAGCAACGCTTCCGCCCCGATCACCTTTCGTTTCGCAATTTCAATAACCGGTTGATAATACAGTTCCAATTCTTGATTGGTGATGGCGTACCGCAATGCATTTTCCAATAACAACCTTTTTTTGATCCACTGATCCATCTTCTCCTGATAAAACCGTGTGGTACCTCGCCCCTCTTTTTTGGCCTGATACATTGCCGTATCGGCAAATTTGAGCAAATCGTCGGCACTTTGTTCATCATCGTTCACCATGGCGATTCCGATACTCAAACCGGTTGATACCGAATCGTCCAGCCCCAGATCAAAAGGAAATCCCAAAACATGATGAATTTTCTCGGCCACCGTTTCAGCTTTTGACGCGGCCGCGTGTGAATCCGGTCCAAGATCGTTGAGTAAAATGACAAACTCATCTCCTCCTAATCGTGCGACGGTATCGTCTTCCCGGCAGGCTCCCACCAAACGTCTCGACGCTTCGATCAGCAAGGCATCCCCCACATGATGTCCGAACGAATCGTTGATGGTTTTGAAATGATCCAGATCCAAAAACAGCACCGCGACGATGCTTTTACTCCGGTGATAGTGGGCCAGAGACTGGACGATACGGTCGTGCAGCAAAATACGGTTGGGAATATCGGTCAGGGCATCATAATAGGCCTGATGTTTCATTTTTTCTTCGGCTGCAATACGTTCGGTTATGTCCGTCACGATTCCAAGTCCGCCGATGATGTTTCTTTTCTCGTCGTACATGACCGACGTCCTTAGAATCACCCACAATTGCAATTTGTTGAATTTGCTCGTATAAGGGCCTTCGTAATACCCTTTATCACCGTTGATCGGAGCCATCAGAGCATCGTAGAGACTGGGATCGGGAAGTTTCTTCATATTCAGGCCGATCATTTTTTCAGGACCTATCTGTAGCATGTTCATCACTTCGGTATTTGCATCACTGACGATCAAGTCGTTGTCGTAATAAAAAATCCCTGCCGGGGCCTCTTTAAAAATCGTCTCAAAATGCTCTTCGGACATCTCCAAAGCTTTCAGCGCTTTCTGATGCAAAATTTTCGACTGAAGGGTTTTGAGAATGTTCGAATAGATCCGTTTCGATCCCGTAAACAGCATTCCGAAATACAGTACCGCCAATCCTCCCATGATATGGTGTTGCAACGTACCGTAAACAAAAAACATGTAGGTCATTGGAGCAAGCAGCAGAAAGGAAAAAACGGCCGAAATCCATAAGACCGAGGCGATGGTCCCCGAACCGGTTGCCGAAATTCCGGCCAGTACGAAAATCAGGAAATACTGTTTAACCGGATCGGCGACATCAAAAAACAAAAATCCAAGGCTGCCCCATACCGATGCCGACAACAATAAAACGAGTGAAAAACGGAGTTCCCACCATAGCCCTTCCGAAGCAGAGGCTGTTTTTTTATACCGTCTCAGCAGCCATACCCGGCTTGCCAAAGAGACCATAGCCGCGACAAACCAGAGAATTATCTGCGTTTCGACCGGTGTCCCGTGAAACATGTACACGACAAAACAAGCGATGATCAGTAATCCGATTGCCGACGTAAAAGACTGTTTATACGCTATGGCAACCAACTCGTTTCGGATTTCCCGTTTCTCGTCACCGCTTAATTCCGATAAAAACGTTTGTCTCTTAAATATCATCATCCCCGCTTAACATCGCATTCATCATCCTGTTTACCTTTCTGACGCCGACGGACTTTATTACCGTTTTATTTTCAAGGATACAATAACAGACCGAATATGAAAATCAGGTTATGTTACAATAAGCCAATGCACTATTTATTCACCATTTTACTCATGATACTGCCGCTAGCGGGACAAGAGTTGCAAAGAGAGTACTTTTTCGGCAATCCGACTATCCTATCGACCGATGTGCTGTCCGATTCTCCGAGTTCCTTCGAGCTGCTCAAAATACCCGAAGACAAAACACTCTACCGTATCGATGCACGCATCATCGCCAAATCGTTCGAGCTGCACGGAATCGACATCAACATTACCAAAACCCCGTACATTACGTTTGTCAAAAAAAGCCCGATCGATCTGGAACCGTTCAAACGGCAACTGATTTCAACGCTGCAGGAACGTTACCCTTCCATTCAAATCGACCGGGTCGGCATCACCCCCAGAGGTTATCTGGATTCCCTGCCTGCCAATACCCCCGGTATTTTCGACGACCGGTGTTTTCTCAAACCCGAGGGGACCTTCTACGTTGTCGACAGCCGGGGATTGCGCCATTATCTTGACTATACCGTCGAAGCATCCTTACGCGTTTTGTACACGACGCGCGACGTCACGCGCAAAGAGACCCTCGATTCGTCCAATACCGAACCGAAAAACGTTCCGTTTACGGTATTCAAAGATCTCCCGCTTGTCCGTTTTCCAGAAGAAAATACCCGATACCGCTCCTCATTGAAAGCAGGACACCCCATCAGCGAACGAAACGTTGAAAAAATCCCTCTGGTTCTCCAAAACGACCAAATCGTCATCTCGGTTCATAACGGTCCCGTCGTCGTCGAATATTTCGGTACGGCGGTACAAGAAGGCGGACTCTATGATATTATTACGATTCTAAAAAGGGACGGAAAACGGGCCAAAGCCAAAGTGATCGGAGAAAAACGGGTGGAACTCGAATGAAAATCGTCGTGGGAATCAGCGGCGCCAGCGGCGCCGATCTGGGGCTCAAAACGTTAGCGGCCCTTCCGGACGATATTCAAAAGCATCTGATCATCTCCGAACATGCCCGGATTGTCCTGGAAAAAGAAGAAAACGTCATTCTTCATGAAAACCACGAAATATGGGCTTCGGTAGCCTCGGGATCGTACGGAGCCGATGCGATGATCATCGTCCCCTGTAGCATGAATACCTTGGCAAAAATCGCCTGCGGCATCGCCGACAATCTGATCACGCGTGCCGCTTCCGTGATGATCAAGGAGCGCCGTACCCTTATTCTGGCTCCGCGCGAAATTCCGTTTTCGCCCATAGCGCTTGAAAACATGCACAAACTCTCCTTGATGGGGGTGATCATCGCCCCGCCGGTGCTGGCGTATTACGGTGAACAAAATACTCTCGAAGCGATGGAAAACTTCATGGTCGGCAAATGGCTCGACCTCTTGGGCATTCAAAACGATTTATACAAACGATGGGGAGACAACCATGCATAAAGTCGCACTCTATCCCGGTACGTTCGACCCGATTACGAACGGCCATTTTGACATTATCGATCGGGCCTTGCGCCTTTTTGACGAAGTGATCGTCGCCGTTGCGGAATCCCGGGAAAAACGGCCGATGTTTACCCTTGATGAGAGGGTAAAAATGGCCCAGCTCGCGGTCGAAGAGTTCCAGCGCGTGCGGGTTGTCGGATTCGACAACCTTACCGTCGAACTCGCCCATACCGTCGGCGCGACGGTATTGATCCGGGGGCTTCGTGCCGTCAGCGATTTTGAGTTCGAGCTTCAGTTGGGGTATCTGAACAAATCGCTCGATCCGAAAATCGAAACGGTCTACCTGATGCCCAAGCTGCAGCATGCTTTCATCAGCTCGTCCATTGTCCGTAACCTGCTCAAATTTAACGGTAAAACGGAACATCTCCTTCCGGCTTCCGTCCAAAACGTCATCGGGAGCATGAAATCATGTACGTTGCTCTAGAAGGGATCGATACGGCGGGGAAAAGTACCCAGATCGAACGGCTGAAAAACATTTTCCCCGATGCGCTCTATACCCGTGAACCGGGGGGGACCCCGCTCGGGCAACAAATCCGTTCGATGGTACTCCACGGCAATCCAAGCAGCAAACTGACCGAACTGTTTTTGTTTCTTGCCGATCGGGCAGAACACACCAATGATGTAATATTAAAAAATATAAAAACAATGATCCTCAGCGACCGTTCCGCCGTATCGGGGATCGCTTACGCCGCCGTTCAAAATATCTGCCCGATGGAAACACTGGTACAACTGAACAAGATGGCGACCGGGAACGTATTGCCCGACAAAGTTTTCATCCTCAAACTTACCCCTGAAGAGCTCCGTTTTCGACTTTCGCAAAAAGAGCACGATACGATCGAGTCCCGGGGAATCGATTACCTGCTCCGGATCCAAGATGCCCTGATCGCTTCGGCCGGCGCACTGGAGATTACAACGCATGTAATCGATGCGACACAATCTATTGATATTATCACACAAGAGATTACCTCTCTGATTCAAGGAGCTTTATGATTCAGTCACTACGCGGTATGAACGACATTCTCGCACCCGAATACGAACGTTTCGAATACTTCATTCAAACGGCATCCTCCATTGCCAAACGGTACGGATTTCACTACATCGAAACCCCCATTTTGGAAGAGACCGTTTTATTCAAACGTTCGGTAGGAGAATCGAGCGATATCGTCGGTAAAGAGATGTACCAGTTCACCGACAAAGGGGGCAATGACGTCTGCATGCGCCCTGAAGGGACCGCCGGCGTCGTCCGTGCATTCGTACAAAACAAGCTGGATAAAAAAGGGGGCATTCACCGCTTCTATTACCACGGTCCGATGTTTCGGTACGAACGCCCCCAAAAGGGCCGGTTGAGAGAGTTCCATCAATTCGGAGTCGAAAGTTTCGGAATCGCTTCGGTCTACGAAGACGCAACGATGATCATGATGATTTCCGATATCCTCAAAGCGCTCGGAATCGGCTACCGCCTCAAACTCAATTCGCTCGGTGATCAACACTGTATGCCCGCTTACCGCGAGAAACTCGTCTCCTTCATCGATGGCTGCGGCGATGCGATCTGCGAAGATTGCCAGCGCCGAAAATCGACCAACCCGATCCGTGTGCTCGATTGCAAAAACGAACACTGTCAAAAGCTCTATGTCAATGCGCCGAAACTCCTTGATCACCTTTGTGAAGGGTGCGCGACCGATTTCGACACCCTTAAGACAATTCTCGATCATCACGAGATCGCGTACGAAACCGATACGAATCTGGTTCGCGGGCTTGACTATTATTCCAAAACGGCGTTCGAATTCGTCAGCGACGATATCGGCAGCCAAAGCGCCATTGCCGGCGGCGGACGCTACGACCGGCTCATCGAATTTCTAGACGGAAAACCGACTCCGGCCGTCGGTTTCGCTCTGGGGATCGAACGTCTCCTGGAGCTGATCGTCATGCCCGAACCGATGCGTGAGGGGTACTATCTTGGAGCAATGGACGCCGAGTCCCTCGGCGATGTTCTCAAAGCGGCCGAATCGCTTCGCAAACGCCATAAAGCAGTTGTCGAGTATGAGCCCAAAAAGCTCCAGAACCATCTCAAAGGGGCCGATCGGATCAATGCCCGATACTGTCTCGTCATCGGTGAAAACGAACGATTAAGCCGTACGGTCTGGGTAAAAGATCTTTTTGAGAAGAGCGAAACAACCATTCCGTTTGATCAAATTATTCAATATTAACTTAAGGAGCTAGGGTGAAAACTTACGGTATCGATATCTGGGGTGAAAACAACTACATTATCGAACAAGGACGCGTTAAAATCAATTATAAAAGTTCTCCTTCCCTGCTCGAGATTACTCAACAGATTCGCAAAACGAATCTGCGCGGTCCTCTGATTCTCCGTTTTCCCCACCTGATCGGAAAACAGATCGATACGCTCTATTCCCATTTTCAGCGTGCTATTTTTGAAAACGATTACAACGGAAAATTCCGTGCCGTTTTTCCGCTAAAAGTCAACCAATTTCCCGAAGCGGTCGACGCGATTGTCGAACACGGAGAAAAATTCGGCTACGGTCTGGAAGCCGGTTCCAAAGCGGAACTTGCCCTTGCCATGGCGAAGACTCCCATGGGCGCTCCGATTACCGTCAACGGATTCAAAGACGAAGAGATGGTTACGATGGGCTTTATGGCCGCGCAAATGGGGCATGACATTACCATTACCATCGAAGGTCTCGGAGAACTTGAATGGATCATCGACGTCGCCCAGCAGTGCAATCTCAAAGTTCCCAATATCGGTATCCGGGTCCGTCTCCAGAGCGAAGGGAGCGGCATCTGGGCCAAAAGCAGCGGACTCAACGCCAAATTCGGCCTCACATCTACCGAACTGATCGAAGCAATGTCCATGCTGAGTGAAAACAATATGGTTGAACATTTCAGCATGATCCACTTCCACGTCGGCAGCCAGATGCAAGAGATCGCCACACTCAAAAGAGTGTTGCGGGAAGCGGGAAACATCTACGCCGAACTTAAAAAAATGGGTGCCGACCGTCTCCGGGCCATCAATATCGGGGGCGGTCTGGCGGTCGAATATTCGCAACACCCGGCAACCCGAATGCGCAACTATACCCTCGAAGAGTTTTCCAACAGCGTCGTTTACCTGTTACGCGAAATCATGAACGCCAAAGGGGTAGCCCACCCGGATATTTTTACCGAATCGGGCCGTTTTATCGTCGCTTCCCATTCGGTCCTCATCGCGCCCGTTCTCGAGCTGTTCAGCCACGATTATCAAGAAAAATCGCTCAAGCTCAAAGAGGTCAATCCCCCTTTGATCGAAGAACTGCGTGAACTGAATGCCCTGCTCTCCCCGCGTACCTGCATCGAGTATATGCACGATGCCCTGGATCATATGGAATCGTTGCTGACTTTGTTCAACCTGGGGCATATCGATCTGATTGACCGTTCAAACGCCGAAATTCTCGTGCATCAGATCATCAAAAAATCCCTTTATCTTTCGCAGGACAACCCCCTTCCCGACATCGAACGGCTTCAGGTTAAACTGCAGGAACGCTATCTGATCAATAGCTCTATTTTCCAAAGTATCCCCGATTACTGGGGACTTCAGCAACAATTTCCGATCATGCCGCTTGATCGCCTCGACGTTCCGGCCATCCGTGCCGCATCCTTATGGGACATCACCTGCGACAGCGACGGAGAGATCCGCTTCAAACCCGAAACGCCTCTGTATCTCCATGATATCGATCTGGATGAAGAAGAGTACTTTCTGGCATTTTTCAACGTCGGCGCCTATCAGGAAACGCTCGGGATGAATCACAACCTCTTTACCCATCCTAGCGAGTGTACGATCCTGATCAACGAAACCGGTTATGAAATCGAAAACTTCACCGAATCGGACAACGTGCTGAACATTCTCGAAGATATCGGTTATGATAAATCCAAACTTCTGACCAACCTTAAAAATAAACTAGCCGCCAGCGATTTTATGACAGAAGAAGAAAAAACTGATACACTTCAAAAACTCGAAATGTACCTGTACCAAAACGGGTATTTGCGAACCACACGTTAAGGACAAAAGTTGGGTCTTATTTCCGAAATTATCGAAGATTTTTCAAACGTTTACAAAAATGATCCCGCCATCAGTTCGAGAATCGAGCTCTTCTTCAACTATCCCGGAGTATGGGCCATCTTTTGGTACCGGATCTCCAACCGCCTCTACCGTTCCGGTTTTAAATCGATTGCCCGTATTATCATGGGGGTTAATCAGATCGTTACCAATATCGACATCCATCCCGGCGCTACGATCGGCCGTCGCGTCTTTATCGACCACGGGTTCGGCGTCGTTATCGGGCAAACGACCATCATCGAAGATGACGTCCTCATCTATCAGGGAGTCACCCTGGGGGGTGTCAGCCTGACACCGGGAAAACGCCACCCGACGATCAAAAGCGGAGTCGTCATCGGTTCAGGGGCAAAAGTCTTGGGAAACATCACCATCGGAACCAACTCCAAAATCGGGGCCAATTCGGTCGTCGTCCGTGAAGTTCCCGAAAACAGTACGGCGATCGGTATTCCGGCCCACGTCATCCAAAAAGGTCGGGATAAAGACCCGCTCGGCCACAACAAACTCCCCGATATCAATAAAGAGATGTTCGAATACCTTCTTAAACGGGTTGCCGTACTTGAGCATTACATGATGCAAGACAACAACGAAATCCTTGAAAAAGACCTACAACTCGAAAACATTTACGAATCATTTATCAAGGCTATGAAAAATTGATCGTGCGGACGAAGATTCTTTTCTTCACCGCACTCTGTAGTATCAGCGTTCTTGCCGTCTTACCGGATTATTCCGGTCTTCCTGAGGTGATATCCATCAGCGATATACTCAACCACTCTGCCGCTTTTTGTACGCTCTTTATACTCCATCGTCTTTCGTATACCCATACTTCGACGCTGACGACGCTACTATTACTTTTTATCTATGCCGTTTTAATCGAGGTGGTACAATCTTTTCTACCCACCCGGGAGGCTTCCCTCAGCGACATCCTTGCCGATCTTTTCGGCATATCCATAGGGTTTGGCCTACTTCGATTATCTGGCCGGTGGATTCTTCCGAACTAAAACAGACCCGATAACGATTTCGATAGCGCTTCTTGCAATACCGGCTGCGCTTCGTCGAAATCGAGGTTGACTTTATTGGCGGTACTGACAATCCGTGTTTTGAAGGTTTTCCAATCGGAGAGAACCGGAGTCACATTTTGAGAAACCGTTGTTGACGTCCCCTGCCGCAATGACGAACTTTGGGACTGAATCACCTTCTCCCCGATCGAAGGGCGCTCCCGGAGCTGAATATCGGTGATCATCGAAAAATAGGTGTCTTCGACCAATGCATCTCCCACTACCCCCAACGCTGCCCCGATCAATCCGGCTGCGGCGACGTCCTTGTTTGCCCCGCTGATGACGTACGCCGATCCGACTCCGGCAATCGCCCCTCCGAATCCGCCGTCAAGCGCTTCTCGGGAGCTTCGTAAATCGGTTTTACCCACCTGCAAAACATTCGCCTGAAGCATATAATACGCCGCTTCAGGATTATCGGTGAGCATATACCCTTTTTTAAGAAGGGCATTTTCTACCAACGTTTTGACTTCCATCTCTTTATCGGAAGTATTTCTGATCTCCACGTAAACGATCCGTTTGGAAGGGGCCATCGGTTCGAGAAAAATTGTTTCCGACATGCGGGTTTGCACGTCAAGATTACGTTTTTTGATCGCAGTATGGGCGGCGCTGCACCCGCTCATCACCAATACTCCGCCAAGCAATCCGGCGGCAATCACGGATCTGTAAATCTTTTCCATCCTTCTCTCCTTCACTCTTTTATTAGAGTTCTTTCATAACTCTATTTTTGAACGCCGTCAGAGCAAAGCTCCGATTTGGCTACGCTTGCCGCTCAGGCACATGCAGCGAAGCGGAAAGCCTAGCGTAGTGCAGGCAAACGCTTGCCTCTTCGAGGCAGAGGACTTCTTGTAAAACAAGGTTACGCAAGAAGTCTATTGAATCATTCGTCTAAATTCTAATCGTTTGGATTAATGATTTCCACCACATCGAGTCCAAATCCGCTTAAGCCCGCGAAATCCGACATTTTCGACTCGGAAATAAGACGCATGTGCTTAACGCCCAACGCTTTGAGGATTTGTGCGCCGATTCCATATTCTTTCATATTAATCTGTTGATGCGGCGGTTTATTGATGAACAACAATATCCCGCTGTTGTGTTTGAGATATTGGATCGAATCGATCAGATGGGCGTATTTGCTTTGATTCAGCAGCAAATCGATATCGGGAACAACGTTATGGACTTTGACGTTCGCCGTCTCGCTCGATCGGTAAAAAACGATTGCCGTATGGCGATTGTCCTGATGATCGGCAAATTCGTATTTTTTGACGTTCACCCCAAAAAATTCGATCTCCTCTTCCGATACTGCTTTTACCAGCATCTCGTTAGCCAATCGAAATTCGACCAGATCGGAAATATAAACGATTTTTAGATCGTGTTTTTCGGCAAAAATATCCAAATCGTCGCGACGGGCCATCGTTCCGTCTTCTTTCATGATTTCACAAATAACCGCCGATTCGGCCAATCCTGCAAGGCGGCACAGATCCACCGAACCTTCCGTATGACCGATACGAACCAGCGTTCCCCCTTCTTTGGCGATCAACGGAAAAATATGTCCCGGTGCGACAAGCTCGGATGGCTGCGAAAGAGGATTCGCAAGAATTTTAATCGTCAAATCCCGTTCATGTGTCGAAATGCCGGTCGTCGCCGCCGCCGCATCTACCGAAATCGTAAAAGCGGTTTCGTGCATAGAGGTATTTGAACGTACCATCGGTTCAAGCTTCAGCCGTTTTGCTATCGTAGGATTGATCGCGACGCAAATCAATCCTTTGGCATGCGTCGCCATAAAATTGACGTGATCGGGTGTCGAAAACACCGATGCGTAGACCAAGTCCCCCTCATTTTCACGGTCTTCATCATCCACCATGATAACCATTCGACCTTTTTTGATCTCCTCAATCGCTTCTAAAACACGTTGTGTTGCTGACATGTCAGTGTGTACTCTTTTCTCTAGATTTTCATACTTTAATGATTAATTATAATCAAAGTGAGATTTGAAATTGCTCAAAAAGGATACGGAAAGTGTTTTAAAATTTTTTCACGAACTTCCCTTGACAAAAGGATACAAAAAGTCTATAATTTCGGCCTCCAAGTGGAGAAGGTTGGGGTATCGCCAAGCGGTAAGGCTACTGGTTTTGGTCCAGTCATCCGGGGGTTCGAATCCCTCTACCCCATCCACTTTACTTTGATTTCTTGACATAATCACACCAAGACACACCGCGGAGTAGAGCAGCCCGGTAGCTCGTCGGGCTCATAACCCGAAGGTCACAGGTTCAAATCCTGTCTCCGCAACCAAATCGTTTAATTAAATGTGATTATAATATTGGGGTATCGCCAAGCGGTAAGGCTACTGGTTTTGGTCCAGTCATCCGGGGGTTCGAATCCCTCTACCCCATCCACCACAAACTGCCTTTTATAGGCACCTAGCGCGGGATAGAGCAGCCCGGTAGCTCGTTGGGCTCATAACCCAAAGGTCGGCGGTTCAAATCCGTCTCCCGCAACCAACTACAATAAGAATTTATAATCTTACTTATTTTAACTACTATATAAAATTTTATCCTTCGTTTTAAATTTTTTGCCTATTTATTGGGATCTTTTTCTTTTTCATTTTTTATCCATCATTCTTTCTTATTTTTAGCATTTTGTATTACTATGGATATCTATATGTTATTTCTATGGTACTGCTAATTA
>JBFXFU010000027.1:0-24484 GCA_050178755.1 Sulfuricurvum sp.
TTATTCAAATATTTTTCAGATGGTTCACGATTTGTTCGATTTAGTCGAATACGCTTTGCGGCATGGGATGCACAGCCTTGTCGTAGACCCTTCAAAAATAATTACAATCGGCTAATACGTTATTCGAGGATCTTTCGGATGGTGTAACGCATATCATCATCCAGATTTTCCATATTCCCCAACATCCATGATAAATATCCCCGGTCTATCGACGCAATTTCTCCCAGCGTTTTTCCTTTGTATTTTCCGAATTTTACCGGGCGCGCATAATACACGGGCGTTTGGGTAAGTTCTACCATTTTATCAATCGGATTGGCACCCGGAAAACGCTCTTCCAAACGTTTACGCAATTCACTCAAAAACAGTTTTAAGACCAATACATCGCCGATAGCATCGTGTGCTTTGACTTCAATCCCAAGTGCGCCTGCCTCGTCGCCTTCAAGTTTGTACAATCCAAGTCGATACCGAAAATACTGAAGACGATGGGCCTCTTCATCGTCAAATAAATGTTTCGCACACCGCAATGTGTCGATGAGTCGCATCTGCGGTATAAAGGCCTCTTTTCGTAACATATCCAAGTCAAACGGGGCATTGTGTATGATCAATACATTTTCAGGTGCATTGAGCGTACATAGTACTTGAAAAGCTTTGGTCTCGCTGCAAACCGGTTTGTTTTCAATCATTTCGGGAGTTATGCCGTGTGTTTCCATCGCCGGAATGGCAATCTCAACGTCGGTTGAACACAGATCATTATAGACCGTAACCTGTTTTCCTTCCAAAACCATGAAACCGAGTTGAATAATACGGTCATTTTCCGATGTTCCGGTTGTTTCAGTATCTAGTAAAATGTATTTAGCCATGTTCTCTCTGATAAATCTTTTGAGGTAAAGTGGAATTAATTAGAAGTTGGAAAAATTCAAAAGCGTTTCGGCAGGTTCAGCTTTTAACGCTTCAATGAAAAGTTCGTTTAATTGAATATCAATAAAATCGTTCTCGTCTATCGATTCGGTTAGGATATCGCAGAAATGGATAACTCGCCACTGAATCAATTCCCCCTTATACTCAAAATTACGCAAAGCACAGGGTTCATTTAATTCGGCGAAAACGGAGCGAATTTTCTCTCCGCACCGTTCTTTCCCATACTGTCCGAAAAAGCGGCATAGTAAAGAATGACGTATCCGCAAACGCGGATTCCCGCTTTCATCGTACATTTTATACAGCTCATTAGCCAATCTAATTGCTTCTGCACCGGGTAATGAGCGAATCAGGGGTATTGAATGCATGTATTCTCTTAGTACTGTTCGTCTTCATCTTCTAAATCGAATTCATCGTAATCGTCTTCTTCTTCATCGTCAAAATCGTCTTCATCGTAATATAAATCGTCTTCATCTTCTTCCCCCTCACGCATAGACGTTAATTCCGTATACAGCTGCTCGGCTTCTTCTTCGTCGATATCACCGCTTTGTAGTTCATTTAAGAGTTCTTTGTATTCGTCGCGCAATGCCTGCATATCTTCAAGTTGAGCACGTTCCTGTGGAGAAGCATCTTTTTGAGAGGCAATTGATTCAAATATATCATCTATGTGTTCTTCAACATCAGGAATAAGTTCATTTTGAATGAGATGTTTTAATTGTGTAATGTAGGCCATAGCAGATCCTTATCGTTTTGGATATTTTAATTGTAGCAAAAGAACGGCTACGAATTCTACTCAAAATGATAAAAAAATCCATACAATTTAGCATTTAGAAAAGAGTGATTTGAATTGTATTTTATTGAGGAAAGAAAGAAATGGTGCGATCGGCGAGATTTGAACTCGCACACCTGTTGGCACTACCCCCTCAAGATAGCGTGTCTACCAATTCCACCACGATCGCAAAAAAAGAAAAGATGTCAGCCGAAGCTGACAGAGGGAAACTCGAACTTACGCAGCCAAATATGGGTTAGCGTAAAGAGCGATCAAAGCGATAACAAGCGTATAGATAACTTGAGCTTCGATCATCGCAAGAGCGATGAACATAGTAGTCATCAATTTACCGCCAAGACCTGGGTTACGAGCCGTACCAGCAATAGTAGCAGCAGCTGTGCTACCCATACCGATTGCACCACCAAGTGCAGCAAGACCAAGACCAACACCTGCAGCGATCATTGAATACGCTTTAAGTGTTTGGTTCGCTACATCACCGTCTGCACCGAAAGCAGCAGCAGCAAGAGCGATCATAAGAAAAAGAACTTTTTTCATTTAATACTCCTATTTAACATCAAAGTCCGTTCGGATACGTTTCCCTACTTATCACTTTGTGGATGGAATTATATTCAACGACAGCTAAAACTTTACTTAGCTCTGTTTAACCCGATTTTGTTTCCTTTAAATTCAGCGATCTCTACCATCAGTTCATCACCCTCTTTAAGTACGTCACTGACGCGTGCGACATGCGAATCTGAAAGTTTTGAAATATGGATCAATCCGTCTACACCACCCGGAAGTTCAATGAAAGCACCGAAATCAACAATCTTTTTCACTTTCCCTTTCACGATATCTCCCACTTTATATTCGACTTTCTGGACTAGAGTCGATCCGCTCGCTATCCCTTCGATATGTTCTCGGGCATCTTTCATTCCCTGACGATTTTTCCCCGTCAGTTTTACAGCACCCTTTTTCTTATCAATGTCGATTGTTACGTCAAAACGTTCAATAATCTCACGGATTGTTTTACCCGCCTGACCGATAATATCGGCTATAGAGCCCGGATCGATATGAAAAAGGTCCGTACTAGGCAAAGTCCCTTCATTGAGCTCAATATGCTGTTCCGAGGCTAACATAATGTCGATAATATGGGCACGTGCTTCTTTTGCCTGATATAAAGCTTCTCTTAGGACTTCCAACCGAATTCCGCCGAGTTTTATATCCATCTGAAGCGCACTGATCCCTTCTTTTGAACCGGCAACTTTAAAATCGAGATCTCCATCGTGATCTTCCAATCCCATGATGTCCGTTAAAATTGCGTACCGCTCTCCTTCGGATACCATCCCCATGGCAACGCCCGCAATCGGATCGGCCATATCGATGTCTCCGGCCCGGAGCGCCATATAACCGCCGCACACCGTCGCCATCGACGACGAACCGTTCGATTCAAGTATTTCTGATACTAGGCGAATCGTATGACCATTACTGACGGTCGAACCTTCCAATGCACGCTTCGCAAGGTTGCCGTGCCCAAGTTCCCGTCTACGCGGAGGCTGAACCGGAGAAGGTTCGCCTACGCTGAATCCAGGGAAATTGTAATGGACCATAAACGATTCGTTCTGAGTTCCGCCGTCTGTCAGATTTTCATACATCTGTGCATCTTTGGTACCTCCGAGTGTCAAGACTACAAGTGCCTGAGTCTGTCCGCGCGTAAACAATGCGGATGCATGAGCTCCCGGTAATACGTTTGTTTCAATACTGATGGGACGCACTTCATTGAGCTGTCGTCCGTCTGCGCGAACTTTTTCGACCAAAATCTGTTCGCGAACCATGGATCGTTTGACCGATTCGATCGCTTTTTTCAGCTCATGTTCGTCCCAATCGCTTTTTTCTTTAAGGATTGATTTTCGAATCGTTCGTAAAGCGGTAGAACGTTCGGTCTTAGCCATTTGGTTAATCCCTTTTTTCAACTCATCCGAATGATATGCCCGGACGTATTCCGCCATTTCACCATTGACTTCACTGATAACGCATTGCAGCTCAAACGGTGAAGCCGCGTAAGAAGAAAATGTTTCCTCATATTGAGCATTCGCCTCATTCAATACACGTTGAGCTTCTTCCAAAATTTCAATCAATTCGTCTTCATTCACTGCATTGCTTTTACGAAACGGAAGCGTTTGCGATACACCCGAAGAGTCTACGATCGGTTCAATCATACCGATATCGATGATCTCTACTTCATCCGACCCGATAGCCTGCATTTCAATCATAAGCATATCGTCTTTACTACCGGCCAAATAAAGATCTAACGTACTCTCCTGAAGTTCCGACAATGTAGGATTAAATACGATTTCACCGTCAATTTTTGCCACACGTACGGCAGTAACGGAGGTAAAAATATCAATATCCGATACGAATAAAGCGGCCGATGCGGCGTTCAAAGCCAGTACCTGCAAATCCGCGTCGGCATCGGCACTCAAAACCATGATTGTAATCTGTACCGGATTGGCAAATCCTTTAGGAAAAAGAGGACGCAAAGAACGGTCAACGATCCGTGACGTCAACGTCTCAAAATCACTCGGTTTTGTTTCACGTTTGATGAACCCTCCCGGAAACTTACCGGCAGCATAGCTTTTTTCGATATATTGTACGGTCAGCGGAAGAAAATCTTCATCCACAAAATCGGTCTCATCGATAACCACGGTAGCAAGGATCACCGTATTACCGCATTTTAACCATGCCGAACCGTTTGCTTGTTTAGCAACCTGTCCGAATACGTAACTCTCTGTTTTGTTTTCCAACGTCAACTCAACATCATATTTCATATACTTTTCTCCAAAATTGTTTCTATAGTCTCTTCCTCAACCGGAAGATATTCTTGATAATAATATCCCGTATTGACGTAATCATCAATCTCCTGAAGACAAAAAATGCCGTCTACGAGAGGGTCTAATGCTTCAACGACTCCTTCGGGTAAAATCGGAGCTGCCACGTAAACGGCTTTGGCCTTTTGGGAAAATGCCGTTTTAACCGCACACATTAGTGTCAAACCCGTTTCACTCCCCTCGTCGACCAGAAGAATATTTTTTCCTTTCATCGATTTAAAATGTTCCCCTTTACGGTACTGGTAAATAGAACTTAAAATTTTCTCTTCATGCTTACGTGTCGCCTCGCCATAGATGTAATCGACTTGAATTTCAAAAGCATCTACCAAAGCCTGATGAATAACAATCTCCTCTGTTTCACTGATTCTCGCCAATTCGCATTCGGGATTTTGCGGAGCGGTAATGGATGCTGAAAATATAAAATCGAGCGGAAGTTTCAAACGACTATTAATAACCGAAGCGATGGCAAGGCCTCCGCGAGAAACAGCAATTAGACTCCATTTCTCATTTTTCATACGATCGATCGGCAAAAGCTCTTTTAACTGAAGCGCCGCATCTGCCCGGTCTTTGAACAGATGACGTTGTTGCAGCATAATTTTTACCGCGCCATTGAACTTGCACCAAAGAGGTACTTGATATCGTTATCAATGAAACGGAGTCCGACACCGGCAAAAATATTTTGCGATTTTGAATTCAGGAAGTTGTCCCATCCGCCGTATACTTCAAGATGTTTAAGCATCTGATAACTCACCTGTGCTTTGACGTGCGCACGATCCGACCGCCAGTCGTTGACCGCATTGAAATCAAAAGCTTCTGCCGATAATTTCAATCGGTCATGTTTCATAAAATAATCCATACCGATCCCTCCGGTCGATTCAATAGCACCGAAACGAAGTAACATATCATCAAAACGTTTTCCGTACTGCAAAGAATAAAGGGTATCGCTTTTTTGATGTTTGGTTGGTAACACGTTTGATACCGAATAATCGTCCGTACTAATCAAATCAAACATATAATAAGTCTCGGGATTCGGTAAATACGTAACTCCCAAATAAACTTTTCCATACTGATCACGCATCATGTAATCACTATGCATAGCCACTTGCAATTCGCTGGTCGTAAAATTTGAAAGCATCGAATCCACTTTTCCGAACGCCTCTTCACCTGTTTTGAAAAAATCGCTTGCATTGGAAAGGGTCGATTTAAGTGAACTTCGATTTTCTGCCAACATATCGCTTACGTTGTCTTCAATTCGGGTAAATTTATCAACCGCTTCGGGCAATTTCGTCTCAAGTGCTCCACTGATCTTATCAAGCCGCTCGGTTAAGGAATTAACCCTTGCCATAATTTCCGGGAGATCCCGATTCACCGTATTGGCCGTGGTGGCAAAACCGGCACTCATCGCCCGGAAATTGGCTATCGCTTCATGGAGGTCCTCTCGATTATCAACAATCACTCCATCCAAATTCTGACCGACGTTTCGAAAAGCAACGATGGCATCCTGTATGGCTTTGCGATGTTCGTCGTCTAATGTTCCTCTAAATTCATGTAGCATCAGTTCAAGTTCTTTAGCAGCGGCATTCACCGAATCGCTGGTTTGATCAAAGGAAGCATAACGTCTGGATTGCACAAGCGTTCCTCCGGCTTTCAGTCCGCCTTGCATATCTCCCGGAAGGATATTCAACACCTTTGATCCCAACAACGACTCCTGAATAACCTGTACGCTCGAGTCTTCCGGAATTTTTACATTCTCATCGATTTTAAGTTGCAGACGAACCCGTTTACCATCAATCGATAACCCGTCAACATCCCCGATCGTTACACCGTTCATCAGTACATGCGTATGTTTCTCGATCCCGGAAGCATCATCGACAAAAACATTAATCAAATAACCTTGGTTTCCGAACTTACCTAACGAAGTCACCTGAGTCGAAAGCAACAGCAATGCTGCCAATGCCATGACGACAAACAGTCCGATTTTTGCTTCGAGTTTCATTCTCGCCTCTTTTAATTATTAGTCAGTTTGTAGTTAAACTCTGACCCGCCAAGGGGCTTGAGAATGACCGTAATAAACAGATACGATTCATCGACCGAATCAATATTGGTATTGGTAAGTATCGGCCGGCGGTTCTGAACGTAACGTAACCCTAAATCAAGACATCTTCGCGAATACAGGAAGCCTACTTCTCCCCGTTTGAAAATATCTTCCCTCGAATCGTACGCAACCGATCCAAACACCCGAAAACGTGAGTTAAAAGCATACGAGGCATCCGCAGTCCAATAACTGGCGTATTCGGGAGAATTATTCCGCAATACGTCCGTATAATAATGGTTCAAACCGGCCGTAAACTGTTCACCATTATAGCGTAGTGTATTTTGCTCTTTCGTAACACGGTTTCGATCATGATTATAAGCGGTACGGTTATAATACGAAACGGCTTTGGAGACTTCCCATTCCAGCTCGTTTTGCAACTCTCCGTAATAACTTGCCTGTTTATCGTAAACAAAGTTTTGAGAAATCCGATCGGCTAATGTTTGCTTCCCCTGATTGTCAATCACATAGTTGTTAAGCCCTAACGATAAGGTATCGGTCGGTTCGTACAGCGTATAATAATCACATGCCGGATTGGTACTGCCCGGTAAACATTGTCCGGAGTCATGATACGTTTTGTAATAACCGCTGTAATAACGGTTTCCGGCATCCGTATAACTGACGAATGGGCTTAACACATGTGAAAATCCGTCATACCCGCGAACCAAAGTCGACGAAAGCGCGACAGTATGATCAATTTTACCGTATACTCCATTCGAATAATCACTTCCGGTCTCACCGGGAAGCCTATCGGCGAAAAAACTTATCATTTTTGCCGAAGTATCGGCACTGTAACTAAATTCAAGATAATCGTCCCAAAGAGAGGTTTGAAATACCAAAGGAACCGAAAAATCCCCCTGCAATGCATTCTTCCCTTCAGGCCGATAAAAATTCGTTACTCCGGCATCCGCATTCAAAAGAAGATGATTTTGCCAAAACGGTTTTAGATACCGGTGATATTGGAAAGACGGCAACGTCTGAATCGTCTGTGTATTGCTGCTTTGATCCAGATACTGATAATATTTCAAATAGGTTCCAACGTAATGGTCTTGTGTATTGTAGTATGCGTTAACCCGTGAAATAACCTGTTTGGAAGTGACATTGTTTTGAAGCTGATTGACATGCTGAAGACTGATGTAGTCCACGTCGCTCATCCACTGCCCGTTGACGTATAACCCCGATTCCCCTTCAAGATTCATTCCGAACCACTCTTGAAGAGGAGCCGTATGACGGTATTTCATTCCAAAACCGTCATGTGTTTTATTGGCCAAATGATACTCTTTAGCGTAATCGTCCTGCTCTGTGAACGTACCCAGACTTATAACCCCTTCAGAAGAAGGGGTATCGACAAAACGAAAATCGGCATATATCCCTTGTCCCCTCGATGTCCTTATTTGAGGACGAAGCTCAAGGTCCCACCATGTTGAAGGAGCGAAATAAACAGGTTGCTGGTAAAAAAATCCTTCATTGCTGGACAATCCGAAATAAGGGATCAGCAATCCGCTTCGTCGTCTCCTATCCGTAGGGTATCCGAAATACGGGAGGTAAAATACCGGCACATCATTAACTTCCAAACGGGCATTGTACAAATCGACCCACATCTTTTTTTCATCATAATAACCGCTGCTAAAACGAAATTTCCATAGAGGATCAGAGGATTCGCATCCTGAAACACTCCCATCCGTTAAATCAATTTCGTTTTTACATGTCTCCGCAGTTTGAGTACTGACCCATAATCCGGTTGAAGCATCGTACATGAAATAGGGACGGATCAGTTTCGCATCGTTTGCAAGATCGATTTTGGCATATTCACCAAGGACATGATATTGATTTGCTTTGAAAAGATTAACCGATCCGGTAGCCTCAATCGTTTGATGTTCACGATCATATATCATTTCATCCGCATTCATCAGATGATCTTGATAGATTACTACCGGACTGCCGCTTACCCGTACGGTAGTATCGTTTACGTCTGCAGTCGAACCAAAGAGTTCTACCCGGTCGTTTCCATATAGGGAGATTGCCGCGATGCAGCTTAAAAATATCCATTTAGGCATTGATCACCAGCGTTTTTGCACTTCGGTCATGCCAACCCCGCCGATACGGATCGATCATGGCCCAAACGAATCCCAGATAAAACAACATTTCGCTAATCACCCTGAAAACGCCTCTGTTAAAAGCACAGAACAGTCCCGGGTTGGAGAGAGTCGATATCTCAATAACCCGTATTTTCATAATGATTTTACCGATACTTGCACCGTATTGCATTGTAAAAAACGTCTGATAAACGATTTTAATAGCCATGTATTCAAGTAAGAAATTATTGGTGACGGCTATCATCGCTTCAAGTGTCTGTGCTTTGAGTATCGAATCCCATAAAATAATAACGATTAGGACCGACAACAAAAACTCGTCGATTCCGAATGCCGCTGCCCGAGCGCGTATCGAAGAGAGTTCCAGACGTTCGCGCTGAATCAACGTCTCTAGTTGTTCATCCATTATCGAAGCGCTTGATACGCGATATCCGTACGAAGTTTTTTACCGGCAAAATGGACCTGTCCGCACAGCATATAGGCACGATCACGCGCTTCTTTGATGCTTTCGCCAATTCCGACACAAACCAGGACACGCCCCCCCGTCGCGTACAGCTTGCCATCTTCAGAAGCGACTCCGGCATAAGCGATATGCGTATCGTGTGCAATTTCATCATGATGAATTTCATCGACGATAATCTCCGCCGGTTCAGAATTGCCGTATGGGTAGTCACGACTTGCCATAAC
Source organism: Sulfuricurvum sp. (assembly GCA_050178755.1). Lineage (GTDB taxonomy): Bacteria > Campylobacterota > Campylobacteria > Campylobacterales > Sulfurimonadaceae > Sulfuricurvum. The sequence continues at coordinate 9,442 of JBFXFU010000027.1, forward strand.
CACCCCTACCGCATATTTATCATGAAACTCTACATTTAACGTATCAAGTTGCTTTGTAGCCGCTTTATAAAACAATTCACTTGCCGGTGTTTTTAGTAACGGCATCAAAATTTCACACTCAGGATCGCCAAAACGAACATTGAATTCCAACGTTATCGGTTCTCCATTGACGATCATCAGACCGATGAAAAGGACCCCCTCAAAAGGGGCTCCTTCTTCTTGCATCCCTTTCAGCGTCGGACGGACAATTCGATCTTTAACTTTTTCATAGATGATTTCATCGACAAGAGGAGTTGGAGCATACGCACCCATCCCGCCGGTATTCGGACCTTCATCGTTGTCCATCAGACGTTTATGATCTTGTGCAGCCGGCAGCAGGATAAAATCTTTACCATCGCAGAGTGCAAACATCGACAACTCGTATCCATCCAGGAACTCTTCGACTACGACCCGTTTTCCGGCATCTCCAAATGCTTTACCGCTTAACATCTCCGAAACGGCCACTTTGGCTTCCTCGTAGCTTTGAGCAATGATTACCCCTTTTCCGGCACACAGTCCATCTGCCTTGACAACGATCGGGGGGGTAAGAGATTCAATAAATTTAAACGCATCACCAATGTGATCGGTTTCGATATAACGGGCGGTAGGAATGTTGTACTTGGCCAAAAAGTTTTTCATATAGACTTTTGAGCCTTCTAGCTGTGCTGCCGCTTTTGAAGGGCCGAAAATTACCAACCCTTTGGCTTTAAATACATCAACAACCCCTTCGCTTAGTGGGCCCTCGGGTCCGACAACGGTCAGATCAATCCCTTCCGCCATCGCAAAATCAGCCAACTCGTTATAATCTTTAATCGCTACGTTTTCTCCAAGCATTGTCGTTGCACCGTTTCCAGGTGCAAAATAGAGTTTTGTTACTGCCGGATCTTCTTTAAGAACCCTTCCGATAGCAAATTCGCGTCCACCGCTTCCGATTACCAATACCTGCATAGATTATTGCCTTGTGTTATGAAAGATTTTGTCAGAAAGAGTCATTATCTCATCTCAATCGTTTTCAAAAATTCAGATGAAATAAAAGCCCGGGCGGGCGTTTCGCAATAGCTTTGGTTCTCAAAGCCGAAAAAAAGCGAACCGAGCACCTTTCCGGCGGCAGTCTCTCACCTCTTAAAGGCTCGAACGAGATCACCGACACACCAAGGTGTCTACAACTTTCGCTGTAATGAAATGTAGAACCCTCAAATGCGATTAGTCGCTTCGCCCAGAGAAGAATTATACCCCCAAAATCTTAAAAGGGTCATGAAATATTCTCTTCCGAAGCAATTTGACGCGCCAACAATATAGCTTCAGAAATATGAGGAGTTTCGCACACGCGGATGTCCGTCCATTCGGGCAATGACCGACGTGTCGTCTCCCCTAAAACAATCACTGTTTGCGTTGATAGCAATGGGAATAATTTCATGTAGCAGCGAACGCTCGAAGGAGAGGTAAAAATCAAGATTCCATCTTCTTTCACATCCGTAGAAACGACTTCAGGATTGCAAACGGTTTCGTATACGATTGCTTCATCGATCTGATAGCCTAATGAATGCGCCGTGTAAATCCACTTGGTAGCGACCTGTGTTGGCCTCATATACAGCCATTTTCCTCCCGGACGATATTGTTCAAACCAATCCGGTATCGAATCGCCATTGCCAAAAGCCGTAAAAACCTGTTCAAACCCTACTTTCCTCGCGTGTGCGGCCGTTGCATCCGATACACATAAACATTGTAGCAACCGATAAGTGTCCCCATATGTCCGGAATGCTTCGATCCCCTGTTTGGAGGTAAATATTATTCCCATATACTGTGAAAAATCAATCAACGGATGTAAAAAACGGACGGTTATAACAGGAAGATGACAAACCCCTTCGTAAGGGGTTAGAGAAGCGAGATAAATGGGGCGCAAAAGAGCGCCTTATTCCCATTCGATCGTTGCAGGCGGTTTGGAGCTGATATCGTAAACGACACGATTGATACCGTTTACTTCATTAATGATGCGACGGCTGATCCGTTCCAATAGATCGTGCGGCAAATGGGCAAACGTTGCCGTCATTCCATCGACCGCTTCAACGACACGGACACAGACTGTATTGTCATAGGTACGGTTATCTCCCATGACTCCAACCGATTTGACGTTGAGCAACACGGCAAAAGCCTGCCATGTGCGGGTATAAAAACCGCTTGCTTTAAGCTCATCAAGCAAGATGACGTCAGCTTCGCGAAGAATATCCAAATCGGCTTTATTCACTTCTCCCATAATACGAATTGCCAACCCCGGTCCCGGGAACGGATGGCGGTATACGAGCGATTCGGGAAGCCCAAGTTCGAGTCCGAGTTTACGTACCTCATCTTTGAAAAGATCGCGCAACGGTTCGATCAATTCAAAATCCATCCAATCCGGAAGTCCTCCGACGTTATGATGGCTTTTAATCGTGACGGATGCGCCGTTTGGAGAAATTGATTCGATGACGTCCGGATAGAGCGTCCCTTGGGCCAGGAATTTAATGCCGTCATGTTTTTTGGCTTCGGCCTCGAACACTTCGATAAACGTATGCCCGATGATTTTACGTTTTGTCTCAGGATCAGTTACCCCTGTCAATTTACTAAGAAAAATTTCAGATGCGTCGGCGACAACCAGAGGAACTTTGAGATGAACTTTGAAAATGTTCTCGACCGACTCTTTTTCCCCTTTACGCAACACACCGTTATCAACAAATACCGGAATGAGCTGATCGCCGATCGCTTCGTAAAGCAGCGCCGCAACAACCGATGAATCAACGCCGCCACTCAAAGCACACAAAACTTTCCCATCGCCCACGCGTTCGCGGATTTTGACAATTTGTTCTTTAAGGAAATGGCCCATATCCCATTTTTCGGTGATTCCGCAAATTTTACGCGCAAAGTTGCGCAGCATCAAATACCCTTCTTCCGAATGATTGACTTCGGGATGGTACTGCATCGCATAAATTCGGCGGTTTTCATCTGCAATGGCTGCATATGGAGAATTCGCAGAAGTCGCTACCGGTTCAAAACCTTCCGGTAGTCGATCAACTTTATCCGAATGACTCATCCAAACGATACGGTCGTTATCGCAGTCGACAAACAGTGGGCATGTTTTCGATTCATCGATTGAAAGTTCCGCTTTTCCGTATTCATGGTGATCGCTTCGAACTACCGAACCTCCAAAATCGACGGCAATACGCTGCATCCCGTAACAGATTCCCAAAACAGGGATTCCCATGGCATAGACCTCTTGATCCACTTCATAGGCATCTTCATTGTACACCGACGACGGTCCACCGCTTAGGATAACCCCTTTTGGGTTTTTGGTTTTTAAAATTTCGGCACTAGTCCGGTATGGAAGAATTTCACAATAAATTCTATCTTCCCGTAATCTTCGAGCGATCAACTGAGTGTATTGTGAACCAAAATCAAGAATGACAATACTTACATCTTTCAAGGGAGAGCCTTTTTGTTAGAGATGATTTGGTGAGGGGTAGGTACAGTTTATCTGAATACCCTTTGCATAATAAAAGGGTATCCAAAAGTAGATTAATTTTCGATATGTATCAATAAAAGCCTAATACTTCAAACTGAAAGTACCAAACTGCCAGAGAAACGAAATAGCCTACCAAAACCGTCCATGCCAGTTTCATGTGTGCCGCAAACGTGTAGATACCGCTCATTTTTCCCATAACGCCGACTCCGGCGGCACTTCCGAAGCTTATCAAAGATCCTCCGATTCCGGCAGTCATCGTCACCAGCATCCACTGGGCCTGATCGATGTTGGGACTCGCTTTAAGAACCGCCGACATTACCGGAACGTTATCGACAACCGCCGAAAGGAATCCAACTCCGATATTTACGGCCGTCGGGCTAAACATTTCGTAGAGTTTTGCCGCATAGGCCAAAAACCCTATGAAGTGCAATGCACCCACCGCGGCTAGAATACCGAAGAAAAAAAGTAGCGTATTATTCTCGATTTTACTCATAGCGTGAAAAATACTGACATCCTGATTATGCTTTTTCTTTAAAAAGTACATATAAATCTGCAATACGGAAAGACCGAACAACATTCCCCACATCGGCGGCAAATGAAGGACTTGTTTTCCTACGACGGCAAAAGCAATGGTCAATGCCCCAAAGACAATGATCATTTTCCCGCCTTTTAAAATTTCAATTTTTGCAGCTTGTTCCGGATTGCCTTCTCCCAGCGGATCTTTGTCCGGGACGACACGAACCAATAAATAAGCGGTCACAAGCCATCCCAAGAAAGAAGCCGGAAACAAATAGAGAAATTCTGAAAATGCCCCTTTTTCAGCGGCCCAAACCATCAACGTCGTGATATCTCCAAACGGGCTCCAGGCTCCTCCGGCATTTGCCGCTACAACAACGTTTATAGCACCCGGCACAAGGAATTCCTTCGTTTTATTATCAATCGTAAGCAATACCGTCGAAAGGATCAACGCCGTTGTAAGATTATCCGCAACCGGAGAGATAAAAAACGCCAGTAAACCGGTTATCCAGAAGAGTTCACGATAACTGTACCCTTTTGCAATCAGTTTCGAACGCAATGCACTAAAAACTCCGCGTTCGATTAACGCTTCGATATACGTCATTGCGACAAATAAGAAGAAAAAGATCTCGGCAATTTCAAGAATGAGATGATCGATCTCATGTTCAAATGGGGTTAGCGGAAGCCCCTCGATTACGTAATAAACACCAATCAGGACAAACATGAATGTCCCCGTAAACAAAGCCGGCTTGGCTTTGTCCATATGGTATTTCTCCTCTGCGGCAATAAAGTAATAACCTATAACAAACAATGCCAGTAAAATCCATCCAACCGGATGGTGTACCAGACTGACTGCTACTGTTTCAGTACCCGTTGTCGTCATCCCTCAACTCCTTTTGTAATAAAATGGACCCCTATTGATTCGGATCTCGAAAGAGCACCTTCAATAACTGCCTTTGCGCACAGCAGTCGAAGACGAAGCATACGGCCAAGAGGTGATTGTAAAAGAATTTCAACCTCCTCTTTTGCTTCTTGCAATCCTTGCGGAGTTCGCACAATAGATACATGTTTCCACATAATCTGTCGCAACCGGTCTTTTTTCGCCTTATCGCCTTCTAATACCAGAGGCTCGTTACCTGGATCAAATCGGCCTGTACAGGTTACCGGCTGGGACTTCTGAATTGATTCCGCCGCTTTATGGGCAAAAACAAGTCCTTCCAGCAAAGAATTGCTTGCCAATCGGTTCGCACCGTGAACTCCGGTTGAAGCGGCTTCCCCTACTGCGAATAATCCTTTCATGCCGGGAATACTTCCGTCCATCTCCGTTTTTATACCACCTACAGCATAATGAAAAGCCGGAGAAATTGGAACCCTCTCTTTAGGAACGTTGAACCCCAAATCATGCAAAGCTTTATAAATATTCGGGAACCTTCCTTTGAAATATTCCGTCTCGAAGTGTTCACATGAAAGATATACCTGTTTATTTTTTCGCTGGCGATAATCAAAAATAGCCCGACTGACAATATCCCTGGGAGCAAGTTCTCCTCGCGGATCGTATTCAAATAAAAACCGGTAACCATTTTCATCGACTACATGGGCTCCTTCCCCGCGCAACGCCTCGGTCAGAAGAAGTTTGCGCGCCCAGTTATTGGCTACAAATACCGTCGGATGAAACTGCGTCATCTCCATTGATTCCAGGGGTATGCCCTTTTCAATGCAAATCCCCTGCATTTCACCGCTGACAGTGTGCGCATTGGTGTGGTATTCAAACAATGAACCGATCCCTCCACTGGCGATTACCACATTATCGGAATAAATGATACGACGTCCCCCTTCCGTCCAGATTTCGACGCCGCAACAACGTCCCTCCTCCACCAGTAAATCAACGACCGTAGCATTGCTCAACATGGGATGAGGGTTTTGTCCCAATAAAAAGAAATGGAGGTATCTGCCCGTTGCGTCTCCCCCGGCATGCAAAATTCGATTCCGGGAATGTGCCGCTTCTTTGGTATAAAGAAGATTTCCATCCTCGTCTTTATCAAAATTAAAACCGCGCTCTATCAAATCTTGTATTACTTCTTGGGAACTTTCACTCATGATCCGAACTGCATTTTCATTGCACATCCCGGCTCCAGCAATAAGCGTATCGGAAATATGCGACGGGATATCTTCGTTATCGTAAGCTGTCGTAACCCCACCCTGAGCATAATAGGTATTGCACTCCCACGGATTCGATTTATTGACTATCAAGACCTTCATACTTTTCGGCAATTCGATAGCCGTATACAATCCGGCAACACCCGATCCGATAATTACAACATCATACCGCAATCATCAACCCTCGTTCTTTACCGGCTTTTCATAATACGGAGGAGCTTTATAACCGCATCCGGATACCATTGCGATCAATGCCGCCATGCCGCATCCGGTCAAAAAAATCTTAATCATATTCTCCCTTTCGCCTGTCATCAACCGCGTCTTGCTTATGGATGGTATAATAGCTTGAATAAATTATTGATTAAGTGATTTGAATGATCGAACAAGTTCGTTCCCTTCCGGAAAATCCCGGAATCTACCAGTATCTCGATGAAAAAGGTAGAATCCTTTATATTGGGAAAGCCAAAAATCTCTCCAAACGGGTTAAGAGCTATTTCAATCTGACACCGTCATTACTCCCCAAAAACACCCTGTCTCCCCGTATTCAAAAGATGCTCGGCGAAACCGTTTCACTGCACTACATCATTGCTCGAAATGAACATGACGCACTGATCCTCGAAAATTCACTAATCAAACAGCTCAAACCAAAATACAATATCCTACTTCGTGACGATAAAACATATCCTTATCTCTATATCGATATGGATGAAGAATTCCCACGTTTTGAATTAACCCGTAAAATTGTCAAAGGGAAAAGTATCCGTTATTTCGGCCCTTTTTCCGTCGGGGCCCGCGATATACTCGACTCGTTATACGAACTACTCAAACTGGTTCAGAAAAAAAGTTGCCTGAAAGGGAAAAAAGCGTGTCTATTTTATCAAATGGACCAATGCCTCGGACCGTGTCAATTTCCCGTAAAACGTGAAGAATACATGACTTTTGTCAATCGGGGAATCGATTGGATACAGCATAAGGGCAAACTGATTTCGGAACTAAAATCAAAAATGGAAACCTATTCCGAAGAGCTCCGTTTTGAAGAAGCCCTAGTTCTTCGAGATCGAATCGAGCGGATTGAAAAAAGTGAATTGATCTCGCAAATTGACTTTGCCTCCAACGAAAATTTTGACGTTTTTGCAGTCGAATCGGATGAAAAACGGTGCTGCATCGTCCGTTTGTTCATTCGGGAAGGAAAAGTTGTTTCCGGAACGCATGATTTTCTATCAATTGATGACTCATTTTCACGGGATGAAGTCTATGAGCGTACATTGCTGACTTTTTACGGCACCTCTAAACCACCGATTATCGCACCGATTCTAATCGCTCACCCATTTGAATCCGTTGAATGGGTCAGTGCCCATTTAAGTGACGTTTTTGAAAAAAAAGCCCAAATTGACATACCGGAGCGGGGCAAAAAAAAGGAACTGATTTCTCTGGCGTTATCCAATGCCAAAGAGCTCCTCCGAACCGCCAAACCAATAGAAAACGAGATAATTCTAGTAAACATTAAAAATCTGTGTTCATTAAACATCCTTCCACGACGAATAGAGGTTTTTGACAACTCTCATCATGCGGGGAGCGCGACCGTAGGAGCCATGATTGTCTATGAAAACGGAAAACTGGATAAAAAAAGCTATCGGACGTTTCACGTACACGAAAGGGACGAATATTCCCAAATGAAGGAACTTCTAACCCGTCGTATCATCGGTTTTGAAGAAAATCCCCCTCCGGATCTTTGGGTGATCGACGGAGGAAGCACCCTTCGTTCTCTGGCATGCGAACTCCTTCTCTCATTTGGCATACAACTCGACGTCGTCGCAATCAGTAAAGAAAAAATCGATTCAAAAGCCCATAGAGCCAAAGGGTCTGCGCAGGATATACTGCATACCGATGCGGGAATATTTCGTCTGGAAAGTACCGACAAACGCCTTCAATTTTTCCAGTTTTTACGTGATGAAGCGCACCGAAGCGCAATAACCTTTCATAAGAAAACAAAATTAAAAGAAGACCAGAAAAGTCGCCTACTTTCGATCTCCGGAATCAGTCAAGCCAAAATTCACAAGCTTATTGAATACTTTGGAACTTTTGAAGCTATCGCCGAAAGCGATTATGAAACACTTGCCTTGGTCGTCGGAAAGAAAGATGCCAAAAACGTTCAAAGTTATTACGGAAAAGGGGATTCTAAGTAATCTTTTATCCAGTTTATGCCATATTCCTCGGGTAGTATGCTCAGAAGTTTTTTAGCCAAAGGGGTCGAAAGTATGGAAACACCTGTTCCGATTGACGAGGAATATCTTTTCGAGGGGCGTGCAATCGTCAGTGAAACCGATTTGAACGGAATTATTACGTACGCAAACCGAAAATTTTGCGAAATTTCCGGCTACACTCCTCAGGAGCTAATCGGAGAACCGCACAATATCATTCGTCATCCCGATATGCCCAAAGCCGCTTTTGCGCAAATGTGGAAAACGATTCAATCGGGAGCCATGTGGCACGGAATAGTCAAAAACCTGCGAAAAGACGGCCGATATTACTGGGTCGACACCGAAGTAACCCCTACCTATGACGAAAACGGAAAAGTAAAAGGGTATATGGCGGCACGAAAACCCGCATCACGAAAAAATATTGATGAAGCAACAGTTTTATATGCCAAGATGTTGCAACAAGAAAAGTAACGAGGGGGATGAGTGTTATTTTATAACCATAATCAGGAATTCATCGGTGTTGATGATGAAGGCCTAAAATTATTGAATTACGGATCGCTGCAAGATTTACTGAGTATATGCGGTGATGTAGCCGATCTCTTTGCTCCGGAGCCAGGATATATCTACAATTTCAAAAATTTCGGATGGATTGATTTTTTGCTCCATTCGGACTCCGATACCAAATCCGCTATCGTACATGCCAACGGCCGCGTCTTTTCATGTATCCTTGAAGTCCATAAACTTTATCTGTGTGACAATCCGTTTCAAAATGGGTATATTGTTGAAATGAGCCGCATTCAAACCTTGAGCGGCGACGAAATCAAACCCCATACGATTGCCCCGTCTAAACCTCGGAAAGAGCCGCTTCCTCGTTACGAAACCCCGGTTGCATCTCCGCCACCGGCCTCCCCTCAAATAGTGGAAACTCATCCGGTAGAAGAGACCATATTGCCCGATTACGGCCATATAGAACCTACTCTTCTCAAAGAACCAGGAACCTTTGACATTCCAGATTATTCCGAGCCAGAGCCCCTCGTAGTTCCTGAGAGTACGCCGGTACCGGAAGTTACAAAAACGTTTGAAATCCCGGATGTCGAATTAGAGGAAATCTTTAAACGAAGTGAACCTGAAGAAGTAAAGAGTGCTATACCTGTTCCTTCATCGGGAAGCCGCTATACGCCTGAAGAGCAAGAGTTTATCGACCATCTGCAAGTACCGGCGACCTACCGGTTCGATCCAAATATTGCCGCTAATGAGCTTGGACTTCCCGTTGATCTCATTCAGGAATTTATCGGCGACTTTATTCAACAGTCTTACGATTTCAAATCAGAATTATTCGAGGCTCTTTTAAAAGGAGACATGAACAATCTAAAAATTTTGTCCCACAAATTAAAAGGGGTTGCCGCTAATTTGCGAATCGAAGATGCCTTCGAAACTCTAGCGACCGTTAATACGTCTAATGATACGATTGAAGTGGAGGCTAATCTTAAACATTTTTATACCATCATTGAAAAGCTGGAGGGGAAAGAGCCTTCTTCCGCAACCGTTCAATCTACCTTCTCCGATTCATCAGATGATATCATGGTACTCGAACCGAGACAAACTGAACCATCCAAACCGTCACTACTACCAATCAAAGAGGAGTCGGACGAAGATATTTATGCTTTTATGCCTAAAACAAACGAAACGACCTTTCCAACGTTTGACAATGTCACGGAAGAAATTGTTTTAGACGATTTTATGCCAGAAGCTATGCCGACCATCGAAACACATGAGGAAATTGAGGAAGCTACAGTAAATACGTCTGATGACAATGAAATAGCATCAGACATATCGATACATCAGATTCAATATGATAAAGTGAGAGTAGCTGGATCGCTCGGTATTGACGTCGCTTTTTTAGATGATCTGATTGCAGACTATAAAAATGATGCGCTTAATTCTGCCCGAGGGATTACAAATGCCGTGAATGCTTTTGACACACACTCATGGAAAAATACAGCCAAACAGCTCAAGGGGATTAGTGATCATCTCCGTTTGAATGAAATTTCAGAAGAGCTGGCTATTTTATCAGAAACCAATGATGCACAAGAAGCAAACAAAGCTTCCAAACGCCTCAATGGCTATCTGGACCAACTTTAACAGGTAGGAAAACACATGCAACTAGGACTTAGAAATCGACTACGCCTTATCAGTCTCTTACCGATTCTGATACTCTTTTCAGTTTCAACGTATTACGTTTACAAAGCGTACATCAGCTATCAAGGGGCTTTAGAGTTACAGGTCCGTCTGGACGGAAACAAACAGCTGACCGATTTGATTAATAACGTTTCCCGTGAACGCGGTATGACGGTCATGTATATGGGTAACGGTTCTGCGGCGACGCTTAAATCATTAAATGCACAACGTACTCTGGTCAACCAAAAAATTTCAGAATATGTTCAATATCTTTCAACAATTAAAAGTGGTAGCGAAAGCGAAAAATCAGATACTCTTATCGGTATCGTCGGTAAATTGCAAACGCAGATCAATAAAACCCGCCCGTTGGTTGACAACCAAACTGCAAATTTTGACCAAGTCTTTAACGAAGTATATGGACAATCTCAAGAAGCATTGATCGAAGAGCTTGCCAAACTTTCAACTATCCATTTTGATGAAGAGATTAATACCCTCTCGTCTAACTACCTTGCATTGGTTGAAGCAAATGAATACAGTAGTATTGAACGTGACTTGATTACCTATATTCTTTCGCGTTCAACTCCGTTGAATGAAGATGAACTTGACAAATGGATTACGCTAATCAGTAAAGCAGATGCCGTTAATTTGATGCGTATCGAAAACCAATCTACAGCTGATAAACTCAAACAGGTCATGATGAATGAAGATATGACTGAATTGATGCAAGACATTACAGCTGAGCGTACCGGTATTCTTCAAGCCAGCAACTCAGGAACTTATCAAACTCAATCGGGTGTCTGGTTTGCAATGATCTCTGAGAAGGTAAACTACATCACTGAAGGACAAAAAGTTCTCGTTGATGCGATGGATGAACGTGCATCTTCCGTCAAATCCGAAGCCGTTCAGCTTTTGATTACGGCGCTTAGTGTATGGGCATTCGGTGTATTGATCGGTATATTGGGCTATTTCTTTTCACGTGAGATTACTTCCAATATTCGAAATCTTGAATCGGTACTCAGACGGGTTGCGACCGATACTCATGATATCGAAGCTGAAGAGCTTAGTCAATCAATCAACCTGGATACCGCTGAAGGTACGGCGCAAGCCTATAACCTTTTGGAACGAATTATCGAACGTACTCTTCACGATAAACAATTCGCACTTGAAGCAAGTGAAGCCAAATCGATGTTCTTGGCGAATATGTCACACGAAATCCGAACTCCGCTGAACGGTATCGTCGGTTTTACCGAATTACTTAAAGATACGGAATTACACGATGAACAACGCGAATTTATCGATATTATCGAGAAAAGTTCTGAAAATCTTTTGGAAATTATCAATAACATTCTTGACCTATCTAAAATTGAAAGTAATAAACTTGAAATCGAAGAGATTGTCTTTAATCCAATCGATGAATTTGAAAGTGCCGTCGAAGTATATGCAGTACGTGCATCTGAAAAACATATCGACCTTGCATGTTTTGTCGATCCAAGTCTGGAACGTCCGCTTAAAGGGGATCCAACCAAAATTAAAGAAGTCGTTATCAACCTTCTTTCCAATGCGGTCAAATTTACCAATAGCGGTGGATCTATCAACGTTGATATTCGTCGCGTAGAGTCGGATCGTCCAAATCGTGCCCGTGTCCGTTTTCAAGTTAAAGACAACGGTATCGGTGTCACCAGTGAACAAAAATCCCGTATTTTTGAAGCCTTTTCACAAGCCGATACTTCCATTACTCGTAAATACGGTGGTACCGGTCTTGGTCTTACCATTTCAAGCCGCTTCGTAGAACTTATGGGAGGAAAACTCGATTTAGAGAGCGAACCGGGTAATGGAACGATGTTCTTTTTCGTTCTTGAATTCGAAGAAATCGAAACACTCAATGAGCCTCTCAAAGGATCATTTTCTAATATCAATGCCGTTATTCTAGAAAGCAGTAATAAGAAAAAAGTTCAGACTACCTACCTTAAAGAGTATCTTGATTACTTTGGCGTCAGCTATACGGTATTCCATGAGATGGATGAACTACGGATGCTTGAACGTCAAGTCAACTATGACCTGCTGCTTATCGATAAAGATTATGCAAGTGATGAAGATCTCGTTAGTTATGCTTCCTCACAAGAGCAACTTGTCCTGATTACAAAATCGTATTACATGAAAATGATCGACGGTATGGGTATCGATATTTTCAAAGTCCTTTACGAACCGCTAAACAGTACTAAAGTACGGAGTACTCTTGAATCCTATGACGTTGAAGCTTTCAGCACCCGAAAGCAAAAAGCCACCCGTCGTAAAAAATTCGATGAGAAAAATTCTCGTTTTGCCGCCACTGCTCTTGTCGCTGAAGATAATATTATTAATCAAAAACTGATCCGACGCACATTGGAAGATCTTGGTTTAGAAGTTACTATTGCCAATAACGGGCTTGAAGCGTTCGAAAAACGGAAAAACGGTGATTACGACATCATCTTCATGGATATCCAGATGCCGGTTCTTGATGGAATGGAAGCGACACAAGAGATTCTTGATTTTGAAGAGGATTACGGGCAACGTCATATCCCGATTATTGCCCTAACTGCAAATGCGCTCAAAGGGGACCGGGAGCGATTCATGGAAGCGGGAATGGATGAATATACGACTAAACCGTTGGTTCGATCGGAAATCATTTCGTTACTTAATAATTTTATTTCTCACAAAATTATTGATATTAAAGCTGTACCGAAACACGCTACCGAAATCAACGCTCCATCCGTGCAAATGAGTATTGAAGAAGCCATACCGCAAGAAAGTATTGTAGAAGCTGAGTTCCCTCAAGAAATGCCACAATCCGATGAGCCTGAAGAAAATAATATTCATTCCAAAATAAGCGAAGAAGAAATCTCAACCCAATACGAAATAGAGGTATCGGTTCCAACCATTCAAGATAATCCGGCAATCGAACCTGAAACCGTGGATGAAGAAGAAGTCTATGTCCAAGAAGCAATGCCAGAACCGATTATGCATTCAACTTTTGATGCCGACATTTTGATTGCTAAACAAAATCCTTTAGAGATGAAATTGTTTGCACGTATACTTGATGATTTAGGGTATACGTACCATACTGCAGGCAATACGGAAGAGTTCCTAAACAAACTCAATAATCACCGTTATAAACTTGCATTGTTTGATAAAACACTAAATGAGATTAATCTGAAGGAAGTCTATGATATAATCCTTCAAAACGGAAATAATACATCGCTAGTCATGATGATCGATCCAAATTCGTCTGAAGACAAAAACGATTCCATGTATGTGCATGAGATCATTCGCAATATTGTAAACAAAGATTTATTGCGTCTCGTTTTTGAAAAATTTATCTGATTAACAGGGAAGTAAACCATGAGCGATAAAAAACTCAAAATACTTGCGGTTGATGATGATATGATCAACCTTAAGTTACTAAAAACAATGCTTATGAAAGCTCCAAACGTATCGCAAGTAGTTGAAGCGAAGAATGGAGCGGATGCAATCGGTGTACTGAAAACGAATGATGATATCGATATCATACTGCTTGATATCATCATGCCGGTAATGGGCGGAATCGAAATGCTCAAAGTTATTCGAGCTGACGATACGCTAAGACAGCTTCCTGTCATCGTCCTTACAACGGATGAAACGAAAAAAGGTGAAGCACTTGAATGCGGTGCAAACGGATTTTTGATGAAACCCGTACGTGAAAAAGACGTTCTTGGTAAAATAGCCCAGCTTGCCCTCTAAGTGAGAGAAGGCATATTTGCCTTCCTCGGATTTTAATATTTTATCTCTCCAATATACTCTTTAACAGCTACTATAAAACTCATCTAAATTTTTATTAATTGAAATTTGAATTTATTCGCTCTAATTCCCTAACAGAGTATATTAAATTCTAAAACATAAGGAGAAATTCTATATTTCCCTTTTGATAGAAGAAAAGTATGGACTGGTTTATCTTACATTTTTTGGAGAGTACGTCGAAAATAGGTAATAGGTTCATCCAAATGAAGGGAAGGATCACTTTGAACCGTGATATCCATCAAAATAGTACCGTTTGAATCAGCGGTCTGTATCGTTGGAATATACTGGTTACAACCAGCTCCGTATGCGTTAAAACCTATATAACGAAGCGTAATGTTAACGTCAAAAATCGGATTTGCAGTATCCGGATAAAGCATGTCAATCTGATTAATACAGTTATTCAATGCAGCATTATCATGTCCGGATACAGCTAATAGGGCATACTCTGTAGCACTTCGTGCCAATACAGCTGCTTGTTCATGCAAGTAAACATCACTGGTACGACGTGATGTCTCCGACGTCATTGACATCGATATTGCCATGATACCACCCATAACCAATATCATGACGATTGCCATGATCATCGCCATTCCACGACGTTTTAGAATACTGTTTTTTCTTTGCATATCGAAAACGCCCCCTG
>JBFXFU010000028.1:0-24305 GCA_050178755.1 Sulfuricurvum sp.
TACGTATCATTGATTTGCTTAAACCAGTCGATATCAAGCATCAATACTCCGAACGGACTGTGATTACGCTGATAATGCTCAATCAGCTGTTCGAGTTCCCGTTCAAGATTCAGACGATTTTTAAGACCCGTTAGTGGGTCGTGCGACGCAAGATGCTGCAGTTTCATATTCGCCAGAGTACGCACCTGAACCTGATATTCGAGATCGGAGCGGATTTTTTCCAATGCTCCGAACAATTCTTGAATTTTGTTGCTCATAGGCTGGAAGATAAAAATGATCTCAAGAAGTAAAACCAGTAACGTCAAAGCCCATGCATAGGTTTCAAGCTCTTCAATCCGCTTGATATTTGCTTCACCTTCCATCTGATACTGTTGAACCGCGGCATTAAGATCGGGAAGCAATCTCTCCGCCTGCAACAAAACCATACGCAAATTTTCGTCGGATATAGTGTCTCCGTGCTCTTTTATCAATCGCTCGACCGATTTCAGATACGCATCAACCCTTGCTTTGAGGTCGGTTTCGCCAAAATATATCCGTCGCATCGGTTTGGAAAGTTCGACCCGCGTATGATCGTTTAACGTTCCCGACGATAGTGCTTCGTTGGCACTGCGCATCTCCCGTACGGTTATTTCAAGCGATTCACGTACCACAAGGGTATTGGCGGCGGCATCCGGGTCTGCAATGGAACTTAAAACATATTGTTGGGAGAGAGAGGCAAGTCTTTGGGAAAGCATCCGCTGCTTTCCCGCCATATTGACAACAAGCGCGGTTGAATCACTTGTTTTTAATGCCAGTTGTAGAATATTAAAAGCGCCCGTCGTCAGTATGGCGATCAAAGTAACCGCAATAACGTAACGTTTTGTAAAAATCGATTTAATCGTTCCTGCGGCCATCGTTTCCTACACCTGTTCCATCCTCGTAATCAGGGCCTGAATCTGTTTTTCCTGTTCGTACAAGGAAAAATTTTTCCGAACATAGGCTTGCAAGAGTAGTTTTACGTCATTATTCCCCTCCAGCCGAAAATCCTGGTTCATTTCAGTGAGCAGAAAATCGGCAAACCCTTCTTCTACGTCGATATCGTAACGTTTGGCATTAAGGGTCAGGGTGATTTTTTTCGGCATTCTCAGCCCAGCATACTTTCAATTTTAGCAATGATTGCTTCGATTTCGGCATCTTTTTCCGCCAATTCGGCATTTTTGGCCGTAATTTCCGTATCTTTTTGACGCAATTCGTTTTCAAGACGGGTTATCTCCTCATCTTTTCCTCCGTGTTGAGTTCGCAGTGTCACAATCTCATGACGCAAAGTTTCCAGTTCGTCTTTCATCGCCGTATAATTGGTAAGCATATCGTTGGTGAGCGTGGCAAGCTTTTCCATCGGAGTCGGATTAAAGAGCATGATATAAACCTTCGGTGGGGAGTAGTATTATCCCGTATTCTAACACAAATTCTATAATCCGCTTCAATAGCGCAACCCAACCTTTCCGGGCACGATCCCATTGCCGTCTCTCTTACGCAAAGCGTTTCATTCCCCCGCGAGGGGAAGAAAAAAACCTACCGAAATTCTCTATTCTCCAAGAATGACGGTAATCTCCTGTTTTACCTGCCGGTTGAGTGCATCGAGCCGGGCAAATTTCTCTCCAAAATCCATATCGGCCCCTTCTCGTGCCGCGAATTCCATCTCTTTGGCCAATTCGGCTATCGGTGTCAGACATAAATTGGCCGATGCCCCTTTTATCGTATGCGCATTGAATTCAATTTGTTTGAGATTTTTGTCACGGATTGCCTGATGCAGTTTTTCCATCTCTTCATCACACGAATTCCGGTAGGCTGTGAACATTCGGTTCATAATCCGCTCCGAAAAATTGAGTTCGGAACGGATCCGTTCCGTATCAACGAGTGCGGAAAGGGTTTCGACTTTCGTATTCTCCGAAAGCTCGGCTCGAACCGCAACAGACGAGGTTTGCCCCAGATAATGCTGCAAAATGATGTCAAATTCTTCCATTTCAATCGGCTTGGTCAGATAGTCGTCAAATCCCTCACCCATATACCGTTCCCGGTCCCCCTCCATCGCATTGGCCGTCAGGGCAACGACCGGTATGGAAATCCCGGCTTCTTTGATCTTTCCGACCGCCTCGACCCCTCCCATAACCGGCATATTGATGTCCATCAAAATCAAATCAAACCGTTCACGTTCCAACTGTTCCAATGCCTCTTTGCCGTTTGAAACAATCTTAAATTCAAGATTTCTCGATGATAATAATTCTTCAATGAGAATCTGATTGACTTCGTTATCTTCCGCTGCCAGAACCTTTCCGACTATCGTCCCCTCCGCAGAAATATCAGGCGTATCGCCGATCGCATCGTGATGATGCATAGAAGTTTCCAAAAGCGCGTTGTAGAGGCTCGAAAAATTGTGTTCCAGATCGTTGATCCACACGATATTGGGAAGTTCCAAAGGCAATCCGCAATCTTCTTTACACACAATTATCGTCGTTACCCGGGTTAAACGTTCCATCGCCATAGAATTGACGTTGCAAAACACGATGTGAACGTCTTCATCTCCCATCTCATCGTTTATATCCTCGATTGTTTTGAGCCGATAGGCGATACCGAGCCGTTTGAGATATTCCAAAACTTTTGACTTAAGCCCCCGGGTATCTTCGGGATTATCAACAATGATTACGTTGATCGACTCAAATAAAACGGAAAGTGGAGGTTTTACGGCACATGTCCGGACGTCGATATCAAAGAAAAAATCACTCCCTTTCCCTTCCGCGCTTTCCAGCCGGATCGTTCCGCCCATCAGCGATACCAGATGGGAACTGATGGACAAACCAAGCCCGGTTCCGCCGTACTGCCGGGTCGTCGTCGAATCGGCTTGTGAAAAAGCTTCGAAAATCGACTTTTGCTTCTCTTTTTCAATCCCGATCCCGGAATCTTTCACCCCGATTCTCAACACTGCCCTACTTTCACTTTTACTCAGTATTTTGACGTAAAAGACGATACATCCCCCTTCCGGAGTAAATTTGATCGCATTTCCGACCAAATTAGTGATGATTTGCTGAAGCCGAAGCGAATCGGCTTCGATGCATTCGGGGACGTCCGGTTCGATGACCCGGTCAAAATCGATCTTCTTTTCATCCATACGCGCAACAAATAAGGAGGTAACTTTTCCAAATTCGATAAACGGATTCCACGGTGTTAGGTCAAGCTCCAGTTTGCCGCTTTCAAGTTTGGAAAAATCGAGGATATCGTTGATAATCCCCAGCAGGGAATTCGAACTGCTGTTGATAATTTCCAGATATCGCTGCTGTTTCGGATTCAGTTTACTTTGTTTTAACAGTTTTGCAAAACCCAGAATTCCGTTCATGGGGGTACGGATTTCATGACTCATATTGGCCAGAAACATCGATTTGGACTGATTGGCCGCATCGGCCGCAACCCGTGCTTCCTGAAGTTCGGCCTGCTTGTGTTCCATGGCACGCGTATAATCATCCACCCGCTCGACCAGCTCGCCAATGATCCGAATCACCCCGTTGGTCTCTTCTTCCCGATCCACGCCGCTAAAATCGATAGCGTCCCCGATCCGATAATTCTCGACGACTTCCCGAATCTGTTGCAGCGGTCTGAACAAATACCGAATCGCAAAATAGATAACGATGACTACCAAAAAAACCATCACGACAATTATGGAAAAGCGTTCGTACAACGTATGAACATGCCCTTCATAGTGGCGTTTAGTATAAAAAAGCTCGATCTGTCCGACTTTTTGTTCAAGCATGATGTCCCGAACCGGATAGACGATACGGTAATATTCGTCCCCTTCCGCCATCGAAACATTCCGGAAAAACAGCTTCCCGTTCAGCACGATCGAAAGTCCCAAAATATCTTTGTCTTCCAGAATTTTTTCGGCGAATTCCCGATTATCCTGATCCAATTGCAAAAAATGGTTCATCGCCACCGTCGGTTCAATCGTTTTGGCAATGATTTCCGCTTTTTGGCGTTCGATTTCAGAAATATCCTCGGTGACGATCTTATGCACGGTGACGTAGAACACGACCACAAAAAGAATACTCAACCAAGCCAATAATATCGTTATTTTCAGCCGAATCGAAAGGCGCAATTTATTCATAAGCACGGGCCACTTTAAAAAATTCTGCTCTGAGCGGAAGCGCATCGGGATTCCATGCGGCACGGTTGAAATAGATCGTCGTCCGTGTCTCGACACGTACGGATATCAGCACCCCTTCCGAAAGAGCATTGATGTCGTAGGCAAAGGTCATGGAATTTCCTTTTTTAGCAATTTTAAGCACTTTTTGTATCTGGGCATCGCTTAACGAGAGAAGATAATAAGCACTGGCCTCGTTTGCATCGTTTAACGCCGCGACATCGACCGTCTCGACGTTCAAAGAATATTGCATCAATTTTCCCTGATACCCCGTTGCGATCATCGATTTTAGTTCCTGGGCGGCCTGGACATCTTTGCTCCCTGATACGATGACGATCCGTACTTTCCCTTCAATGAGCTTTTTCTCCAGATTTTTGTCCAACATGACGATTTTCGGAAAGAGTTTCGCATGGGCGGACAACAGCATCGTGTCGTACCCGGCTCCAAAAAGCATCCCTTCCCCTATAGCAAACATGAGCGCTATTGTCATTGCCAACCGTTTCATTTTTGCCAACTTTTTTCAAATTTGAGCCAGATTGTTCGTCCGGGCTGTTGAAAGTCGTTTGGATAGGTGCCCGCAACCGCCGGCAGGTACCATGTCTCGTCCAGCAGATTCTGCACCGTCAGCGACACCGAGTATTTTCGGCCGTAATCGTGATACATCAAGCTCTGATCCCACGTAACGTACCCATCAAGCGCGGAGCGCGTGTCACCCACCTCTCTGGCCCGCGAACCGACGTATTTGACAACGCTTCCGGTCGTCCACGCATCATCGATTTGATAGATGTTGGTCAGCGTCGCCATATGTTTGGCACTATTTGGAATAGGTTGCCCGGTTCCGTCAATCGTGCCGTCGGCATAAGAATAGTTTATCCCGATTTGATCGCTTTCTCCGAGCGTATACTGCCATTCAACCTCTCCGCCGCGGATCGTCGTATCGTAACGGCTGGTCGCCACTTTGGTGATCGCATCAAGTTCGGTCTGCCCCTCGTTGAGCAGATAAAACAGATTCACCCGAAACGAATCGTTGCTGGAGAGTTTCCGAATGTAAGATACTTCATAACTGTTTACCGTTTCAATATCGACGAATCCGTAATTTTGCGGCGCACTGTAGAAATACTCTTCCCGCCACGAGGGGAGACGGTACGAACGGGTATACATCGCTTTGAGTATATTGTTCGAATCGAGCAGATGCACGGCCGATACCCGGGGAGAAAATTTCGTCCCGTGATCGCTGATGTCATCGTATTTGAACCCGGCGGCAAAGGAGGTCGTTTCCATCGGCGAATAGGTCGCTTCCCCGTATCCCGTCGTAATCGTGCGGCTATTGGTTGAAATTAGATCGGAGCTCATCAACATAGCACTTCCGGGCATCGTCATTTGTGCATTGTCGCGTAGAACTGAGAATACCGTCCGTTTGATCCCTCCGGTCAGATGGAGATTGTCCCATCCGTCGTTTTCGAGTTCTACAATCCCGGTTGTTCTGCGTTCATCATAATCGACGTAAAAATAACGGCCAAAAGGGAATGTTTTCCCCATATACGTTATACCGTCCGGTAAGGTTTTGTTTTTGAGCTTACGGTGTTGTTCGACAACCGTTCCGGAGAGTTTGAGGGTCGTATCCGCCCCGATATAACTCTTGTAATCGGCATACACGGTATCGGTCCGGATATCAAGATAATCGCTCGGGTCCTGGGAGAGGGTAAACATCTGCCCGTAGCTCGGCCCCGTGATCTGCGATGCGAAACGCCCACCCAGATTCCAGGTTCCGTTACGGGCGTTGATACCGACCGCGTAGTTTTCATTATCAAAATACGCTTCCCGGCTGGAACCTAGAAAATCAGGCCCCTCCCAATCATGACGCGATGAATCCTGATAGTAAGCATCCCCTCCGATTTTCCATGATCCGGCCTTGATAAGCGTCTGCAATCCCCCCATACGGTAACGGTTGCTTCCCGCTGCCGTAAAAATCCGCGTCTCTTCGGTCTCGTTGAGGGGATTCGCTGCCCGCGTGATGACGTTGATCGACCCGCCGAACGCCAGTTCGTGACTCAGCAGCGATCCGGGTCCCCGAACTACTTCGATCCGGTCGATAATTTCAATCGGCAAATCCAGGGAGTGATAATAAGCGTTGAAAATTGCATCATTGACCGAAACTCCATCAATGTAAAGCTGCGATTCCATCGCATAGGGGTTGGAACCTCGAAAGACGGGATAGGTCACACCCATCATCCCTACCGAAATATCAACCCCCGGGACCAGTTTGAGTGCATCACGCAGCGTCGTGATCCCCAGCTTTTCAAGCTGTTCGTGCGTCAGTACCGAAATAATGTAGGGTTTATAATCGACATTTTGTTTATTGATCGACGCTTCTTCATCGATCTTGAGCATATCCCCTTCGAGCGATGAAAGATAATCCGTCTGTCCCGCTTCTTCCGCTTTTAACGTTGTTTGGACCGGAATACAACACAAAAGCGTTGCGTTTACAACAATATACTTTGCTTTTTTTGCAAAATAACCAATCCTCATCTCTCCCCTTTTACGAAAACAACTCATCTAGGCGTCTTATTTTTCCATTCCGCCATCATCTCTATTTTAGTATGCTACCTCTTCGCTTCCAAACAGTTTAAATAACTTATTGACAGGTATTTAAACGTCAAATCAGTAATGCTTCGTTTCGTCCGACAACATCCAAACCAATCGGAAATGACAAATCCGCTATAATCCCCCGCTAGAAATACGATCCATTCGGGAGACACAGTGCCGATATTCAAGGTTCACACCCCCTATCAAAGTGCGGGAGATCAGCCCGAAGCCTACCAGCACGGAGAATTAGCCGCTTAAATCCTCTTCAAACCCTTCTATAACAAAGGGTTTCCTCATCGTCGTATAACGGATATTTTTTTGATTTGGCAATGTGTTGGCAGTTCTTGATAAAAAAGTTCAACACTCCTTATTGCACCAACTATCAGGTGCGGCAATGCTTTTAAGGCATATCCGGCCTAAACGTGCAAATAGTTTTTTGATCCATTTTACTGTTTACTTAAATACACTCTTGAAGCATTTTGAGATTTCAGATACTTAAATTATTGAATTGGCTTCTCAATTGATTCCTTAACATACCCATCCTCTACGCGCAAAACCCGGTCAAACAGCGGCAGCATTCTTTCATCATGGGTAACAACGATAATCGCTACTTCCTGCTCGGTAGATAACTTTTTAAGTAATTGCATGACTGAAAGAGCACGTTCGGCATCAAGAGCAGCAGTCGGTTCATCGGCTAGAATGATCTTTGGAGTGTTGGCCAAAGATCTTGCAATTGCCACCCTCTGGCTTTGTCCTCCGGAAAGCTGAGAAGGCATCTTTTCCAGCTTATCTCCCACCCCAAGATATTCAAGCAATTCTTTGGCTTTTGCATTAGCCGTTTTTACATTAACTCCATTCATATGCGGTACAAGGGTTACATTCTCAAGTACGTTCAGAAATGGAATCAAATTATGCGACTGAAAGATAAATCCGATGTTTTCACGGCGTATTTTCCGGGTATCCTTAATAATCCGTCTTTCGTCATACATCACCTGATCGTTCAGGGTCAGCTTCCCTCCGCTGGGTTCCGTGATGCATCCGATCATAGTGATGAGCGTCGTTTTCCCCGATCCACTGGGTCCTAGAAGAGCTACCGTCTCGCCTGAACAGATCTCGAAACTGGCCGCTTTGATCGCTTCGACCGCACTTTCGCCGTTTCCATAGGTTTTACGGATGTTCTCTACCCGAATGACACAATGACTCATTTATCCCCCTATCGCCGTTGCCGGGTCAATCCGGAGTGCGGATCGGACTCCTGAAAGTGACCCGATAAGACTGACTATAATAATTACCGCAAACAGTTTCACCGCATCCATCGGAAACAAGATGACCGTTTTCGGAAATTTATCATGCAGGGAATGGGCAAAAATATTTCCTCCGATAAACGCCAAAATCCCAAGTAACAGAGATTGCTGCACAATCATTTTCGTGATGATGGAATTAGGTGCGCCGATCAGTTTCAATATTGCAATCTCTTTCATTTTTCCCATCGTCATCGTATAGATGATCAATGAGATGATCACCGAGGATACAATCAATAAAATGACTGTAAACATCCCGATCTGTTTTGCCGAACGCTCGATCATATTTTTGGTCAGAATATCGCCCTGTTCTTCCTGTGTAAAGACCTGCTGATGTTTCCATCGCATGATATCGTTCGCGACAATGGAAACGTTTGCACTTTCATCAAGTTTCAGGGCGAATGCATTGACGGTTGCCGTCGAATTGTTCGTATTCCCGCGCATCCTGTCGTTTCGGATCTGTTCATTACTGAACAAAAACTGCAGTTCTTGCGCTTCATGCAAGTCCAAATAGACCATCGGATCACCACCCGATGAGACCGCTTTATGGGTACGGCCGACTACTCTATACGTCTCACGTCCCAACGGAATCTTGTCCCCTATCAAAAATCCCGTTTTGTCATCCACGATGATCTCGTTTTGCGGAATCGTGATAGAGCGCCCTTCACTCAGACTAAAAGGTTCATAGCTGCTGAGCGCATCATAGCCCATGGCAAACACCCGTATCGGCTTATCTATACCGGGAAGCTGAATACTTTGAAAAGTCAGAGGTTGAACTTCTTTGACCCCCTTAAATCCCCGAAGCGAGTATTTCAAATCTTCATGCAGACGGGAGTTTTCGGCAAACGGCCCCAAGGTATCTTTCTGGACTACCCATAATTGTGCCCCGATATCGTTGGGAACAATCATCGCATCGTGCACCATTCCCCGGTATATCCCGATCATACTCAGGACAACACCGATCAACATTCCAAGACCCAGTGCGGTCGTTATAAATTTTCCCAGTGAATGACGGATGTCGCGCTGAGCAAGATTAATCATTTAGTTGCATCGCTGTGGATTATGATACTTGCTTCAGCCTGTTCACCAATATGCAAAAACTCCGGTCCGTTCAAAAGCCGTATGTAGACAACTCTCTCTTCGGTAATCCGGTCGCTTTCTACCCCAATTCTGGTAATTTCACCCTCAAACTGTTTTTCTCCGAACGAGCGAAGGGTGACTAATGCTTTTTGGCCGATTTTCAACGCACCGCTTTGACGTTCATCGATATAAATCTTTACCCACAGTGTTTTAGGATTGGCAATATGAAAGACTGCAGATCCAAATGAAATTGTACTTCCCGGTTCCGCATCGCGCGATACAACCAGCCCCTCAAACGGAGAACGCAATGTCAAATCGTCGATTTTAGCATTCTGCGCTGCCAGAGACGCTTCTGATTTTTCGATTTCATGCCTGGAAATTTTCAGATTGTCCCGCGCACTTTTAAGCTGAGCATCTGCACTTCGTGCACTTGCGTTTGCGGCATCAAACTCGGCTTGGGTGACAAATCCACCCTTTAGCAGAGTCGTGTATCTCTCCAATGTAATGTCGGCAAGATTTTTTTTCGCTTCGAGATCATCAATTGCCGCTTGGCTTGATGAAAGCTGTGTACGGCTTTTCGCGATAGCTGCAGCACTCTCTTCCCGGTTACCCTTTAATTCCGAAATATCCATTTTGGCCAATACCTGATCTGCATGGACAATATCCCCCTCGTCGGCATAAACTTGTAGTAGTTTTGAAGTGGTTTTGGGAGCGAGCACAACAATCTCTTTGGCTTCAATCGTTCCTACCCCGTAAACCGTCGTACTAGGCTTGGGAACCGATGGTGCGACTTTCTCTTGAGGAATAGTTTTGGAGGCGATAACTTTTTTATAGACCACACCACTGGAAATGAGTACCAAAATTCCAAGGAAAAGCCATTTTTTATTGTAGGCAAACGTCATTGTCACATCCTTGATCGAGTAATTTTTGCATGTGGGCATAGAATTGTATTTTTTGATATTTTGCTCCGATCAACGCGAATCGTGCCGTCTCAAGAGTGCTTTGGGATTCCAGTACATCGGTCTGGGTTGCAAGCCCCTGCCGATAGCGTTCATGGATCAGAGCGAGTGTTTTCGTCGTAGCTTCGATGACCCCTATCTTTGTACGGATGGTTTCTTCGGAATGGATCAAATCCCGATACGTACGGTAAAGATCTTCCCATAATTCCCGTTCGGCTTTGTCAAATTCCTGCTGCGCGAGTGAATGGGCTATACGGCTTTTTTGGGCTTCTGCGGAAAGCTTTCCGCCATCATACAGCGGAATGCTCCCTACGATGCCGGCCTGATAAGTATCATACGATGAAAGTGTGTTGTCATATCCCGCGCCGGCTCGCAGTTGGATCTCTCCGTAACGTTCATTTTCAGCAGCCTTAGATAATGCCTGATTCTGCGCGATGGCAGTGTGAAGTGTTTTGAGGCGAGGATTGTTCTCGCTCAATTTTTGCCGTAATGATTCTAACGACTCTTTGTGAGCTGAAAGATCGTCCAATTTCCGATCTAAAACATTCTTTTCGACTCTTGCAAGCCCGTTTTCTCCGATTAAAACACCTAAGGAAAGGGAAGCTTTGTCATATTCGCTTTGTGCCTGTGCCAAACGTTCCCCTGCCTCCATCAATGAAGCTTTGAAACGAAGTTCGTCGGCCTCCGTTTTCAAGCCACTCAGACGCATATGCTGTGCCTGCTGATAGGCACTTTCATAAAATGTGACCGATGATTGTGCCGCATCGATCAGTGAAGCGGCATACGCCACTCCGTAATAACGAAACCAGACCTGTTCGATCAGTTCGCTTTGCGTCAGTTGTTTCAGTGAATGCGCTTGATCTAGCGCATACCCAGCAGCTGCAATTCGGTTTTGGGTCCGTCCAAAATCCAATATCGAATATGACGCTGTCATATCTGCATGTATCGCATCGTTTTGCTTTGTCGAAAACTGCCCGTTGACAGGCATTACAAATGTTTTCGTCGGATAGTACTCCCCATTCAAGATAACTTTGGGATAGAGATCGGCACGCTGTACCCTTGATTCAGCTTGTGCTCTTTGATGATTCAATGAAGCGATTTGAGCGTCAGGATATGAGACAAGTGCCATTTGAACTGCTTCATCGATCGATAAAGAGGCTGCGATTGAGACAGATGTTGAAATCATAAAAGTTATGACGAATCGTTTCATCAATACTCCCTTCTCGAATATATATTACCATTGATCATAATTCGGTCAAGCCAACGAAATCCATCTCTATTTAAATATGCAGATTGATCTGTCAACACTTATTGATACCGAGAAGCAGGTATAAAATTGTAATAAAGCCAACCGGCGACTTCATCATCACCTTTATTTTGTCGTAATGAAGAATATCAAAAAAAAGTGCTAAAAAGATTGACTTTTATCAATATCAGCCTATTAATGATTTTATATTTTGGTGCACAACCCATAAAGAGAAACACCTGATTTATGACACACTTCCTATATTCCTTCCACATATCACTAAGCCCATTATTGGGATATCACTCCTCAACTCAGCAACCTATAGGAAGTCAGCCTCTTTGGAAAACAGCAATTCCGCTATAATTTCGAAATGTTTTTTAGAGGGTCATTCATTGCCGATTTTTAAAGTCCATACCCCCTATCAGCCTGCCGGTTGCCATCGAGGCCCTCAGTAGCGGTATAAAACAGGGTGAACACTACGTCGCACTTGAGGGGGTCACAGGAAACGGCAAGACGTACACGATAGCCAAAGTGATCGAATCGATCCAGTTCCCCACGATCATCATGACCCAAAAACCTCGCCGCGCAGCTCTACAACGAGTTTATAAGCTTTTCCTCCGAAAACCGCATCGAGTATTTCATCTCGTACTACGATTATTATCAGCCCAAAGCCTATAGGCATGGAGAATTATTCTCTTCAAACTCTTCTAGGATCTCCTGATTCTTTAATCTTTAATATTTTAAATTGGCAGCTTATTGGCGGTTGTCTTGGTCAAAATAAGGTTTTCTATGAGGCCTTTGAGAAAAGCGGTTACAAGAATGGCATCCAGAAACTGATGATCTCAAGTAGGTTTTTCATTCAGTTTCTTTAAAATGTAATAGCTACGCTCGTGAAGTATAAACTTCGAAATAATCATCTTTATAGACTTGAATACCATTAATTTTGGTATTTTCTTCAATGACATAAACGGTCTTATCGCCTTGTGTTAACATCTTCGTTTTCAAATTCATTAACACAACTTCAAATTTCTCTTTTGAATATTCATTAACATCTTCTCCCTCATTCGTTTTGAGGTAAGCATAAGGACTAGTGTTCTCCATAAAATTCTCCATTGTTATAAAAAGTGCAGAAGTATATCTAAAATAAATCCATTTTTAGAACAAAAACAGATAAATTGATTAAAAGTTATACAATAATTATTCTTCAAATATGAATTTATATGATAAGAGGGATAAGTTCAAAAAACAGAAAAACCTCATTCCAAAACTCACCTTAACCCAGCAGTCTATAGGCAGTCATCCCGAATAAAAAAGAGTAATTCAGCTATAATTTCAAATATTTTTTACAGGGTCAGTCTTTGCCGATTTTTAAAGTCCATTCTCCTTATCAGCCTGCCGGGGACCAGCCTGTCGCTATTAAAACACTCAGCAACGGTATTAAAAACGGTGAGCGCTATGTAGCCCTCGAAGGGGTCACAGGTAGCGGTAAAACCATGACGATGGCGCGGGTGATCGAACAGGTGCAGTTGCCGACCATCATCATGACCCATAACAAGACTCTGGCCGCTCAACTGTATAGCGAATTCAAAAGTTTCTTCCCCGAAAACCACGTCGAATATTTCATCTCGTACTACGATTATTATCAGCCCGAAGCCTATATCCCCCGCCAAGACCTCTTCATCGAAAAAGACAGTTCGATCAACGATGAACTCGAACGTCTGCGCCTCAGTGCTACGGCAAACCTTCTGAGCTACGATGACGTCATCGTCGTCGCTTCGGTTTCGGCCAACTACGGTTTAGGGGACCCCGAAGAGTATGAGAAGATGGTGCAGGTGATCGCTCTGGGCGATGAGATGAACCAGAAGAAACTGCTGCTCCGTCTCGTCGAGATGGGGTATGCCCGCAACGATGCCTATTTCGAAGGAGGGCATTTCCGTGTCAACGGCGAAGTCGTCGACATCTATCCCCCCTACTGGCAGGATCAGGCGCTGCGGATCGAGTTCTTCGGAGACGAAGTCGAACGTCTGGCCTTGTTCGAACCGCTGAACAACAGCGTCGTCCAAAACATCGAGACAATCACGATCTACGCCACCAGCCAGTTTGCCGTCGGGCAGGAGAAACTCTCCCGCGCGATCAAACGGATCGAAGACGAGCTGGGCGAACGGTTGGCCGAACTCGACCAACAAGGAAAAATCGTCGAAGCCCAGCGGCTGAAACAGCGGTGCGAATTCGACCTCGAGATGCTTCAGGCGACCGGGATGTGCAAAGGGATCGAAAACTACTCCCGCCATCTGACCGATAAAAAACAAGGAGAAGCCCCCTATACCCTGCTGGACTATTTTGCCCTCCATCATGACAAGTATCTCATTATCGTCGATGAAAGCCATGTGAGTCTACCGCAGTTTCGGGGAATGTTTGCGGGGGACCGCAGCCGTAAAGAGGTCCTCGTCGAGTACGGTTTCCGTCTTCCAAGCGCCCTGGATAACCGCCCTTTGATGATTGATGAGTTCATCGAAAAAGCCCCTCATTATATGTTCGTCTCGGCCACTCCGGCCAAACAGGAGTTAGAACTTGCCACGACGCTCGCCCATCAGATCATCCGCCCGACGGGACTTCTTGATCCCCAGATCACGATCAAACCGATCGCCAATCAGGTCGAAGACCTCCACGACGAGATCAAGAAAACGGTCGCCCTGGGAGATCGTGTCCTCGTAACGGTACTCACCAAAAAGATGGCCGAAGCGCTGACCAAATACCTCGCCGACCTGGGAATCCGCGTGCAATACATGCACTCCGAAATCGACGCAATCGAGCGCAACCAGATCATCCGAGGCCTTCGCGTCGGGGATTTTGACGTTCTGATCGGGATCAACCTCCTTCGTGAAGGGCTCGATCTTCCCGAAGTGAGCCTTGTCGCGATCCTCGATGCCGACAAGGAAGGATTCCTGCGATCCGAAACTTCACTCATTCAGACGATCGGACGGGCGGCGCGAAACGAACGGGGTCGGGTTGTCATGTACGCCGATAAAATGACCGGATCGATGGAGCGGGCCATCGCCACCACGAACGAGCGCCGCGCCAAACAAGAAGCCTACAACCAAGAACACGGAATCGTCCCCAAAACGACTTCTCGCGCACTGGATGAGAATCTCAAACTCGAAGACCCGGCCGAACTTTACAACCGCTCCAAAAAAGCCAAAACCCTCCCGGCAGCCGAGCGGAAAAAACTGGTTGACGAACTCACCGCCAAAATGAAAGAGGCGGCGAAAAAACTCGAATTCGAAGAAGCGGCACGGCTCCGCGACGAAATCGCCAAAATACGAAAGCTATAAAATGAGAACGCCAAAGGAGTAAAGTCCCTTTTGTCTACGCTAACGCTGTGTTTTCCTCGGCGGAAAGCCCACGCACGCTTGCGTGCTTTTTTGCAACAACTTCCGAAAAGGATCGCCCACTATGGATGATATGCTCAACAACCTTTCGACGTACGGATATGCCGTCGTTTTTCTCTACTCACTCGGAGGCGGGATGATCGCCCTGATCGGTGCCGGGGTTCTTAGTTTCATGGGAAAAATGGATTTAACCCTCTCCATCGCCATAGCGTTTACCGCCAACGTCATCGGCGATGCGCTGATGTTTTACCTCTCCCGTTATCATAAATCGGAGATGATGGAATACTTCAAAAAACACAAACGCAAACTCGCTTTTTCCCATCTGCTGCTCAAACGGCACGGTTCGTGGATCATTATGATCAAAAAATTCATTTACGGCCTCAAAACCCTCGTTCCGTTGGCGGTCGGTCTCACCAAATACGATTTTTGGAAATTTATGGGCTATAACGTCATCGGCGCCGCAATCTGGGCCATCAGCGTCGGAGGAATTAGCTACCTCTTCGGAGGTGCGCTGATCGAAGGGTACAAAATGGTATCGGATAAACCCTGGCTGGCCCCGCTCGCTCTCCTTGCCATCGGCGGAACCCTCTGGCTTTACCTCTCCGCCGCTACCAAAAAACGCTAACCCTTTTTATCCATACACCCTTTCTTCGGCATCTCTTTGCCGAAATCTTTTCCCCCTCTTCCCATCATTCTTGCTTTTTTCACTTTCAGAAATATACCTGGCCTCAAACGCTCATTTTGTCCTAAATTGAAATAACACTACAGTACAGAAAAGAGATAAAAAAGAAGAAGCGATAAGGAGAAAGAGTATATTGATTCGCGATGAAACGACCCTCGGATATGATATCCGAAGGTCAGAACACCAGTTTTTCTTCCGTTTTCGGAGCCTGATCTTCGGTGACGTCCGGAGCCTGCGAGGTATCGGTAAAGCTTTCGCTGCTGTTGCTCTCCGGATTCGTAGAGACGTCGTACACACCGGCCGGGCGGTCGAAATAGCGTTTCGTATTCGGATAAATTCGGAGCATATCCTCATAAAAATAGCGGAATACCGGCGCGGCGGCACGTCCTCCCGTTTCGGAACGGCGCATCGGCGTATTATTGTCGTGACCGAACCATACGACGGTTTCAACCGTCGGCGAATATCCCGCAAACCACGCATCGACGTTGTTATTGGTCGTTCCCGTTTTTCCGACGACGTCAAGTCCGCTGACCCGTGCCGCGGTACCCGTACCGTATCCGACGACCCCTTTGAGAATCGAGGCCATCAGGTAAATCTGCTGAGGCGTATCCACCTGACGGCTCTTGTTTTCGTACTTGATCCGCTCGCCGCTCGGAGTGATCACCTCACGGATGAGAATCGGATTGGTCAATGCCCCGCCGCTGGCAAACATCGTATAATATTTGGCCAAATCGATCGGAGAGAGGGAAATCGTCCCCAAAGCCAAAGAGAGATCCGGAGGGAGATTTTCCGTGATACCGAAGCGTCGCAGCCCTTCGACAACTTTGGCAAATCCCATGTCGCTGACCATATTGATCGTCGCGAGGTTGCGCGAATGGGTCAATGCGTCCCGGATCGTTACCATCCCCTTGTACTCGTTTGTATAGTTTTTCGGCGTCCAGGTTTTCTCTTCGCCGTCTTCACCGGCATAGGTGTAGGTACGGGCGATATCGGGAACCATCGACGCAGGCGACATACCGCTGTCCAACGCTACCTGATAAATGAACGGTTTAAATGCCGATCCCGGCTGACGTTTAGCCTGCGTTACGCGGTTGAACGGACTGAGCGAATAATCGTATCCGCCGACCATCGCCAAAATCTCTCCGTTGTACGGATCGAGACTGATGAGAGCACCGTTGAGCTGATGCTGTTTGTTCTCATCCAGGTCTCCCGCTTCCTGCGCCCGTTTAAGGATCTCGGCACGCCCTGACTGGAGCGCTTTATACCCCGCTTCCTGCAAACGCATGTCGATGGTCGTATAGACTTTGTATCCGCCGCTGCGGATATCCGGGAACGCTTCACCCAGTTCGCGCATAACTTCGTCGATGATATACGGACCGGAGTTTTGGGTCAGGGTATCGTTGTAGACTTTCGGACGCTCCTGCGTTGCTTTGTCGTACGTCGCCTGATCGATCCATCCGAGTTCGAACATCCGTCCGATAACGCGGTTCGCCCGTCCCAGACTCAATTCGTAATTTTTGGTCGGAGAATAAAAATTCGGTGCTTTGGGAAGACCTACCAGCATCGCCATCTCTTTGAGGCTCAGGTCTTTCAGCGGTTTATGGAAATAGCCGTCTGCGGCCGTTTTGATCCCGTAATATCCGTGACCGAGATAGATTTCGTTGAAATAACGCTCCAAAATCTGCTCTTTGGTCAACTCCTGCTCGATACGGACCGCGTAGAGCAACTCTTTGAATTTACGTGAAAACTTCTTCTCCCGGGTCAGCAGGGTGTTTTTAACCAGCTGCTGGGTGATCGTACTCGCCCCCTCTTTGAGCTTTCCGGCCGTCACGTCTTTTAAAACGGCACGCATAATCGCGTCGGGATTAACCCCGTGGTGTTCAAAAAACATCGTATCTTCGATCGCCAGCAACGCTTCGATCAAACGGGGAGGGATATTTTCGTACGATACGTAATAACGGTGCTGATCACTGAAAAGATTGGCAATTTTATTACCGTTGCGGTCGTATACTTCGGTCGTCAGGCGCGGCTGATAATTGATCAGACGTTTGGTTTCGTATTCAAATGTGTAGATGATATATCCCAAAAAAGCGACCGGCACCATGACCGCAAGGGCAATCATCGTCCACATAAACTTTTTCATTCCGCTCATTTTGGGCCCTTTTTGAGGTTCGTATTGGTTCATTAACGTCTAAATCCTCGGTTGGTAAACTCTGCGTCGATCAACGCCTTCGTATAGGTCTCTTTCGGGTTCGAGACCACCTCTGCCATGCTTCCGGTTTCAATGACCGTCCCGTTGCGGATGACGCAGATATCGTCGCACAGTTCGGACGCTACGCTCATGTCATGCGTCACGAACAGCATCGAAAATCCCATCTTTTCCTGAAGTTCTTTAAGCAATGCAATCATAACCTTTTTTGAGGCTGAATCCAGCGCCGTCGTCGGCTCATCCAGTAACAGAAGCTTCGGTGTCGTCGAGAGCGCAATCGCCACAACGACCCGCTGAAGCTGACCTCCGGACAACTCGGGCGGAAACCGGTTCAAAAGTTCCGAATCCAATCCAAGCAATCCAAACAGCCGCTCACTCTCCTCTTTTGGAAGAAACATCTGGTCGCGTACCCGCGTCAGCGGGGAGAGCGCCGTAAAAGGGTTCTGGGGAACGAGCGAAACGTTTTTTCCGACGCTCCACTCAAACGGAGACTCTTTTTCAAGAAACACCTCCAGAGCGTGTTCGGACAATCCCAGCAACGCTTTGAGGGTCAACGATTTCCCGCTTCCGCTCTCGCCGACCAGTGCCAGCGAACCGTTTATCGCCAATCCGATATCCACTAGCGTCCGCTCCGCACTGCGAATCATAAGCCGATTGATCGTGATCCGGTTCATGGTTCTTATTGTACCTTAAACGCACTGAATCGCTCACATAGGCGCACCAGTGTCTCTTCGCTCAATTCCAGCCGCGCAATCAGCCGGATAATCGCTTTTTTGACCGTCGGCTGACGGATCGCCCCTACCGAAATCCCCATCTGTGTTTCAATCTCCTCTTTGATGCGCATCACTTCCCGGTTGTCCCCGACCGTGATCGGCACGATCAGACCTCCCACTTCGATACCGAGCATCTCACGAACGATCCGTTGCCGGCGGTCAACGGCATCACGAAGTTCGCGGGCGTGGGCAAGAATGTATTCCAGTGCATGATGGGCCAATGCCGTATCATACAGCGAAGGTGCCGTTGCGTAGATGACGTTTTTCCCCCGATTGATCAGATAATCGCAGATATGTCCGGAGGACAGAACGTAGGCTCCGAAACTGCCGTACGCTTTTCCGAGCGTCCCCATTTTGACCGTATTGACCGAGGGAGTAATCCCGTAATGATCCAGTATCCCCATCAGATTCGGACCGATGACGCCGCTGCTGTGCGCCTCGTCTATAATCAACACGCAATCGTGTTTCATCGCCGACTCGAGGATCTCTCGTTCGACCCGGTCTCCCCCCATCGAATAGATCCCCTCGACGGCGACGATGATGCGTCTCCCTTCCCCCCGTTGCAGAAGTGTTTCAAACGCTACGACATCGTTATGGGGGAAAAAGACGACTTCCCCCTCGCACATCCGGGTTGCGACGATCCCGCTGGCATGGTACTCCTCATCGATCAGCAGCAAATCCCCTTTGCGCACCAACGCTTCGATCAGTCCGACATTGGCGTTGAACCCGTTTCCCATCACGATCGCCGATTCAAATCCGTTCGCCTCGCACAGCGCTTTTTCGAATGCGGCGTGAATCGGATGGTATCCGCCGACGAGCATGGAAGCTTTGGGAGCGTGATACGCGTAGGAAGCAACCGTATGGCATGCCAGCTCGTGCAACCCTTTTTCATGTGCCAAGCCCAGATAATCGTTCGATGCCGCGTCGATCAGCGATTCGTCGGCCAATCGACGTTCCCGGTAGCGGCCCGAACGTTTCAGCGCCCGGAGTTCGTTTGCGTACGGTCCGTTCACGATTTGCCCGTCAGTTTTGGAATGTAGTCGCGAATCGCTTTGATCCGTTCCGAATCGGCCGGATGGGTAGATAAAAAAGCCGGCGGTTTGCTGCTCCCTTTGGAAAGTTGTTCCATGTTCTCCCAGAATTTCAGCGCCTGATTGGGATCGTATCCCGCTTTCCACATCAGATAGACCCCGATCTGATCGGCTTCGTTTTCAAATTTCCGGCTGTAAGGGAGGATGAGCCCGACCTGAGAGGTGATACCGTAGGCCTGCGAGTAGAGGTTCTGGTATTCGCTCGGAACCCCCAGCGCACTGGCCAGCACCTGCGCCCCGACGTCGCTCGCCATTTGCATCGACATCCGCTCCGCTCCGTGCCGCGCCAGGGCGTGGGCGATCTCATGCCCCATAACGGCCGCGATTTGATCGTCGTTCTGCGTCACTTTTAGAATCCCCGTATAGAAAAAAACTTTTCCCCCCGGCAGACAGAACGCATTGAGGGTCGTATCGTCGATGACGGTAAATTCCCATGCAAAATCGTCCCGGCCGCTCACCGCGGCGATCCGTTTTCCGATCCGTTTGATCCGTTCCTGTAACACTTTGTCGGTGCTGATTTTCGAGCCCTGAACCACTTTCTGCGCTTCCGTCGCCCCCATCGTCATCTCTTCTTGGGGAGACACCATGATAAACTGGCTCCGATTGGTCACCGGCGTTTTCGTACAGCCGCCCAGTATCAGTGCAGCGGCCAACAGGGTTGCGTAACGCATGCAAAACTCCTCAAAGATTGATTTTTTCGTACGCTTCTTCACCGATGAAAGGGTAAAAACGTCCCATTACACAAAGGGTTTTAAAATTTCGACCGACAGCCCCATCGCCGTGCTTTCCAAACCCCGTACTTCACGGATATAGGGCTTGCAGAACCCTTCGACCATGCATGCCCCCGCTTTACCGCGCCAATCGCCGCTGCCGATATAACGGTCGATATCTTCCGGATCGAAGGGATCGAAAAAATAGCGGGTAATCGAAATGTCGATGAGTTCAAGCCGGGAAGTTTTGTAGATCATGCAGGTGAGTATATCCGTCTCCGAACCGCTCTGAGTCGCTAGAATAGCTCTGGCATCGGCTTCATCGCGCGCTTTGCGCAGAATCTTCCCCTGTGCGGTCACGACGGTATCGGCTACGAGGAGAGGATACTCTTCGCATCCGAAACGTTCAAGATTCACCCTATATTTTCCGAGCGTCGCCTGATAGACAAAATTTTTGGGAGATGTGGCTTGAATGGAGTCTTCATCGAAGTCGATCCATTCTTGCAGGAAAGGGATTTCTGCGGCACGGAGGAGCTCGGCGCGGGTCACCGACCCGGAACATAATCGCAGCATAGTATTATCCCCTCTCGTGTTTGTGATCGTACGCACTCATGGGTGCACAGGTTTACTGCCGAGGATCATGTCCTGTCTATTAATAGGCGTTCCGCAAAAAGACGCCGATAAAAATCGCACATAGCCCCAGAGCGATATTGACCGGGACCATCACCCGTGCGATCAGGCCAAGCAGGCTTTTCGCCTCGTCAAGATTTCCGTTTTGGAGAGCTTTTTCGGCTTTGCGGCGTCGCCACATCATTGCCGCCAGATTCAGCGACATGATCAACCAGATCCCTTCTTTGACATGGACGGTGTTGTAAATACTCATTGCGTACGTGTCGATGACGTTCCCGTTTACATCCAGTGCCGCGGCGCGGAAACCGAGTCCTACCGCCATAATGACCGCCGTCGTAATG
Source organism: Sulfuricurvum sp. (assembly GCA_050178755.1). Taxonomy (GTDB): domain Bacteria; phylum Campylobacterota; class Campylobacteria; order Campylobacterales; family Sulfurimonadaceae; genus Sulfuricurvum. The sequence continues at coordinate 21,166 of JBFXFU010000028.1, forward strand.
AGTACGATCACAAACGGCCATACAATCATAAAGAGCCGTTTGAGGGTATACGCCGAACGTTCCAACCGTTCTTTCGGATCGGTGATCAATTGCAGCGAATAATGGGCCGCAAAACGGATCGCAATCATCCCTCCGACCCAGATCACCGCACTGATGACGTGCAAAAAGACGATCAGGGTCCGGTAATCGGCAAATATCTGTACCAATGCGCCTTTCATGACGCCAGTCCCGATTGAGCGTATTCCAGCGACGATGCCATCGCTTCGGCTACTTTGGCGACCTCTTTTCCGCCCGCCTGAGCGAAGTCAGGGCGTCCGCCTCCGCCTCCGCCGACGATCGGAGCGATCGCCTTGATCCAATCGCCCGCTTTGATCGGGGTGTTTTTCGATCCGGCGGCAAGGAGGACTTTGTCGTCTTTGATCTGGAACAGCATTACGGCGATTGATTCGTGAGCGTTTTTGAGTTCATCGATCCGCTCTTTGATATCACCCGCGCCCAGTTCGGCGACGACGACTGCCGTGTTCCCGACCATCGTTACGGAGAGTTCTTCTTTGGAGGCGCTTGCCAGGGCGTTCATCTCGGCTTTGAGCGTTTTGACCTGCTCTTTGAGCCGCTCGATCCCCGCCAGAAGATCGCGGTTTTTAACCGAAGCCTCGACCTGATCGATCAGGTGACGCTGTTGTTTGAAGAGGTTGTAGGCCGCATTGCCGCAGACCGCCTCGATACGGCGTACTCCGGCGCTTACGCCGCTCTCTTTGGAAATAATGAAGGTTCCGATCGATGCGGTGTTCTCAACGTGGATACCGCCGCAGAATTCGACCGAAGCGTCACCGAAACGGACAACACGGACCGTATCACCGTATTTCTCGCCGAACTGTGCTTTTGCACCGCTTTTTTTCGCTTCGTCGATTGCCATTTCACGCGTTTCTCCCGAAAGGGCATGAAGGATATGGTGGTTGACCCGCTCTTCGACCAATGCGATCTCTTCGTGGCTCATCGCTTTGGGGTGGGAGAAGTCGAAGCGCAGACGGTTGTGCTCGACCAGCGATCCTGCCTGAGAGATATGCTCTCCAAGAATTTCGTACAAGGCCGCATGCAGAAGGTGGGTTGCCGAGTGGTGTTTGGCAATTTCCCCGCGGCTGATGTCGACGACGGCATGTACCGTTTCACCGACGCTTAAGGTCTCTTTGGTTTCGATGTGCGACAAGTTCAAACCGTGGAATTTTTTCGTATCCAATACGGCCGCTTTCTCTCCAAGCGTTCCGCTATCACCGCATTGTCCCCCGCTTTCGGCATAAAACGGAGTGCGCTCGAGCATCACCCACCCTTTTTGATGGGCGTGGAGCTGATCGACCCGCTCAAAACTTTCCGATAAAAGGGCACTGACTTTGACCGGAGCTTCGGTATAGCCGTATCCGATAAATTCATTGACGCCGAACGTCTCGAGGAGAGTTTTGAAATCCCCCTCGACGTGAGCATCTCCCGAACCTTTCCAGGCCGCTTTGGCACGATCGCGCTGTTCGCCCATCAACCGCTCGAACGTCTCGGTATCCAGACCCATGTTTTTCTCTTTAAGCATATCTTCGGTCAGATCGAGCGGGAAACCGAAAGTGTCGTAGAGTTTGAACGCCACTTCGCCGCTGAAAATTTCCTTGGTATTTTTGAGCTCTTCGTTAAACAGTTCGATCCCTGAGGCAATCGTTTTGAAGAAACGCTCCTCTTCGAGCATGATTTGCTCTTTCAGCACCGGGAGTTTCTCAACGATGTAGGGGTACTGTTTCCCCATCACCTCGGCAAGTACGTCGGCGACTTCAAACATGAACGGCTTGGTGAAGCCCAGCAAGTATCCGTGACGGACCGCGCGGCGCAGGATACGGCGCAGAACGTAACCGCGCCCCTCATTGGAGAAGTTCGTTCCCTGTGCAAGGAGGAAGGTGACGGTACGGATATGGTCGGCGATGACGCGGTACGACGCGCCGGTCGCGTAAACGTACGGTTTGCCGATAAGGGCTTCGACTTTGCGGATGATCGGCATGAAGAGCGAGCTGTCGTAGTTGCTCAAAGCCCCTTCGAGAACCGCAGTCGCACGTTCCAGCCCCATCCCGGTATCGATGGAGGGTTTAGGAAGCGGGATCAACGGGCCGTCTTTGACTTTTTTCTCATACTGCATGAAAACGAGGTTCCAGATTTCCAGGAATCGGTCGCCGTCTCCCCCCATGTAATCTTCCGGCCCGCTGAAGTGCTCGGCCCCCTGGTCGACGAAGATCTCCGAACACGGTCCGCACGGTCCGGTATCCCCCATCTGCCAGAAATTGTCTTTGTCCCCCAGACGCATGATGCGGTCCGCGGCAATGTGTTTTTTCCAGATCTCTTCGGCTTCGTCGTCGCTCTCGTGGACGGTAACCCAGAGTTTTTCCTTCGGAAGCTTCATCACTTCGGTGACGAATTCCCACGCGTACGCGATCGCTTCTTCTTTGAAATAATCGCCGAAACTGAAGTTTCCGAGCATCTCGAAAAACGTATGGTGGCGCGCCGTGTGACCGACGTTTTCAAGGTCGTTGTGTTTACCGCCGGCACGGACGCAGGTTTGGGCGCTGGTTGCACGCGGATTAGCGGGAACGGGGATATCCCCCGTAAAAATCGACTTGAACGGGACCATCCCGGCATTGGTGAAAAGGAGGGTCGCATCGTCGGGAACCAGAGGCGAACTCGCCGTTCGTTCGTGTTGTTTGGATTCAAAAAAGGCCAAAAAGGCTTCGCGGACGTCTAACATAGGGTTACTCACAATAGCAAAAATTGCGCGATTATAGCGAAGATGGGCTAAAAACTTTTATGAAAATTCAGCGATCCGATAGAAAGAGCCGTTCCAAAGGTAGTAATGCCGAAAGGAACGTAGTATTTTTGGATTACGGATATGATCTTTCGGTACTTTTTGACTAAACAGAAAAATAGATAAAACATTGACCTAGAAGTATAGAAATGATACTATTTTTATATCTAAGCACAAATAAAGGGTAGCGTAAAATAATTTCTGTAAATTCGGAATCGACTATGATGAGAAGAAAGGATCATAGCGATGATGGATTTAAAAGGGATGAAGATTGAGTTTGATTTGGAGGAGTTTGTACCGCTGCTGTTAA
>JBFXFU010000029.1:0-22987 GCA_050178755.1 Sulfuricurvum sp.
CTCAACGCAAAACGCTATTGCGAACGCCATTCAAAACGATAATATGTCAACGGTCTATATTCAGGCGTTCGCTTCTCTTGGGTTGTTTATGTTCGGGATGCTCTATCTCGAAGATTCTCTTAAAAAGGCGGCCGGATCATCGTTCAAACGGTGGGTTAAAATCTCAACCGATACTCACGCCAAAGCCGTTCTGACCGGAACCGCCGCAACGGCACTGTTGCAAAGTTCATCCGTCGTCACTCTAATGGCCCTTTCACTTGTAGGGGCCGGTTTGATGAGCCTGCAAAGCTCGATCGGAGTCATCTTCGGATCCAACATCGGTACCACGGCGACGGGATGGATTATCGCCCTGATCGGATTTAAATTCGATATCAAACTGATCGCCTTGCTAATGGTCGGTCTCGGCGGGATCGGCAGCGTCCTCTCCGGAGAGGGAAAAACCCGGCATACCTTTGGCGGAATCGCCGGATTCGGGCTGATTTTTCTTGGATTGGAAGGGCTGAAAGAGAGTTTTTCAACCCTTTCGACCCAGATTGACATCGCCCGCTATCAACATTACAACCCATTGGTATTTTTGGGAATCGGTCTGATCCTGACCGCCATCATCCAAAGCAGTTCGGCGAGCATTGCGATCGCCCAAAGCGCCCTTTTTACAGGAATCCTCGGGTTCGAACATGCGGCCGCATTCGTCATCGGCGCCAACATCGGAACAACGATCACGGCCGTACTCGGAGCGATCGGAGGATCAAGCGATAAAAAACGCACGGCGCTTGCCCATATCCTCTTTAACCTCTCGACGGGTACTGTGGCCTTCATTCTACTCAATCCGATCCTTTGGGGAATTACCCATATCGGATTCGACCAGAGCGTCGAAGGACTTGCCCTCTTTCATACCTTGTTCAATCTCTTGGGAGTAATGATCTGGTACCCCTTCATCACACCCCTTTCAGGATGGCTATCCCAACGCTTTCAAGTACTCAAACCCACATCCACCTATTTTATTCACAACGTCCCTTTGACCATACCGGCCCTGGCCCAGGAAGCCTTCAAAAAAGAAGTTCTCCACCTTGGACACGAAGTGTGCGCATTTGCCGTCTCTGCCATCCGTATCCCTCCCGAAGAGGGGTTAAAGCATCATGCCTCCATCGCCAAAATCCTTGAAACCCATAAAGAACCGCTCGATCTTTCCCCTCTGGACCGCTATCGGACGCTTCAAAACCTTCAGGGAGAAATCCTCGACTACGCATCCATGCTCTCCTCCAAAATCCAGCTTCCCGAAGTCCGCCGCGATTTTGACCGAACCCTCTCCATGGCAACGCAGCTGACCTCAGCCTCCAAATATCTCAAAGATTTACTTGAAGACATTGACATGCTCAGTGAAGCGGATACCCGTGAAATGGAAGCGTTTTATCACGAATTGCGGTACCAAATTCTCGCCTTGTGCATGAATTACGTCGATTGGCTGGATGGTGATGCCGAAGCGAAACCAAAGCTCGAAGCCCTTTTTTCCAAACTCAATACCAGCTATAAAAACAGTGTCGGCATCCTCAGCGATATGATTACCGACTACAAAATTTCGAAACGGATGACCGCCGTATTCATGAACATCACCCACCTCACCCGAAATTTTTCAAAAGCCCTGTACAAAAGCATCAACGATATGGAACCCATGTGATGTGCTGCCCAAGCCCCTGGGAACTCGGCGGCACATTGTTCGTCCCGGCAACGCACAAACACCTTACAGAAATTTCTCAAGGAGAAAAGTTCCCATCTCTGCGTTCTATGGTCATCGACACCGAAGACGGGATTGCGGAATCGGAACTGGAGTCCTCCATGGAACGTATTTCTGCATTATTGCCCACACTGACGCCAACCTCTTTACTACGGTTTCTCCGACCGAGAAATCCGCAAGTTCTCCATCGATTTCTGGAGATGGACGACATAGACAGGGTTGAGGGTTTCGTACTTCCCAAATTCGGACTGGAAAACGCCCATGCCTATCTTTCGCTGCTCCAGGACACGCCGTTTTGTTTTATGCCCTCGATTGAGGGAAGCGAGCTTTTCGATCCCGAACAGCTTAAAACGCTTCGCGGCATCCTGATTCCGTACCGTACTCAAATCCCTCTGATACGCTTCGGTGCCGAAGATATGCTTCGACAACTTGGACTTCGCAGAGACTGCAACCGTTCCCTTTTCGATATGGCCGCTCCGGCGTATGCACTCGGATCGCTCCTTTCGATATTCAAACCTTACGGTTTTGAACTCAGCGGTGGGGTATTCCGCTGCTACAAGGATCATGAGGGATTTAAACAAGATGTGTATAGAGATTTGTCTGAAGGACTTGTCGGTAAAACAATTATCCATCCCGATCAGATCGACATCATCGAACAATGCTACCGGGTCACACCGGAAGAATTCAACGAAGCACAGCAACTAGTAAACGCCAAATCAGCGGTCTTTTCGTCGAATGGTACGATGGTAGAGGTAATAACTCAGTACAAATGGGCCAAAAACATCCTCATCCGGTCGTCCATCTATGAAGTATCCTGATGACCGTTAGCTATAATATACGTAACCATTCAAAAATATTTCAATAAGGCCAAACAATATGACCAACATTATTTTATGTGGTGGAAGTGGAACTAGGCTATGGCCGATCAGTCGGACCCTCATGCCAAAACAATTTGTTAAATTATTCAATCACAAATCGCTTTTTCAATTAACCGTAGAACGCAATTTCTCCGAATGCACTCAGAATGTAATCGTTTCAAATACAGAACAATATTTTTTAGCCCTGGACCAACTTAAGGAGATCGGACAATCAAATAATCATTATCTCCTCGAACCTATTGGGCGCAATACCGCTCCCGCAATAGCATTGGCATGTCTAACACTTGATCCGGAAGAGATCGTTTTGATCACGCCGTCCGATCATCTTATCAAAGACCAGATCAATTATCAAAAGGTCATTAAAAGAGCGCAACAGCTGGCCCAAGAAAATTATCTTGTCACCTTTGGTATTACACCCACATTCCCCGAAACTGGATTTGGCTATATTGAATCCGATGGCGAAAATGTTAAAGCGTTTCATGAGAAACCCGATCTTCTGACAGCACAATCCTATCTGGATGCCGGAAACTATTACTGGAATAGCGGTATGTTTTGCTTCAAGGCCGGAATATTTTTAGATGAACTGCGCCAATATTCACCGGCTATCTACAACGCTTCGCTCGCTGCCTATCAAAATTCGTCCAAAGATGGGATTATTCGCATCAAGTATGATGACATGCTCGCTATACCTGAAGATAGTATAGATTATGCAGTGATGGAAAAAAGCTCATTGGTAAAAGTCATTCCTAGTGATATAAACTGGAATGATGTCGGTAGTTTCGATGCCTTAGCGCAGGAACTTCCAAATGATCAGTGCAATAACCTTATTCTTTCCGATAAAGCCGTTAGCCTCATTGATATTGAAAATCTTATCATCGTTGATACCGAAGATGCCTTACTAATTTCCAAAAAAGGCTCTAGTCAGAAAGTCAAAGAAATTGTCAAAACACACAAAGAACAAAATCCTGATATCACCCATATTCACCGTACCGTACATCGCCCATGGGGAACCTATACCGTTTTGGGAGAAGACAACGGCTATAAAATCAAACGAATAGTTGTCAAGCCCGGGAAACGTCTCTCACTGCAAAAACATATGCATCGAAACGAACACTGGATCATTCTCAGTGGAACAGCTACCGTAAGCGTAGAAGGAGATACCCATATTTTTGGTCCTAATGAATCAACCTATATCAAAGCCGGTCATATCCATCGTTTGGCAAATGAAGGGAAAATTCCCCTCATTATCATCGAAGCACAAGTAGGTGAATATACCGGAGAAGACGACATTATACGAATTGATGATGATTATGCCAGAAACGATCATTAAGTAACGGTCTTCAAATGAGCTCTTTTTTCTTTAAGCTTTTTTCGATATTGACACCTCATGATAAAAAGTTTCTTTTCATACTGGCAATCGTCTCTGTCATAATCTCACTTATAGAGATGATAGGCGTCGCTGCAGTCTTACCATTTATCAATATTGCCGGTAATTTTTCAGCGATCCATTCAAACCGTTTTACCCAAACCTTATATAACTACTTCAGTTTTGGATCTGATCCCGATTTTGTCGTAGTGGTTGGAATTATCTTAATACTCTTCTACCTGATACGTTCCTTATTAAATATGGGATATTTTTATCTACTTGCCAAATTTTCAAAAGGGCGTTTTCATTTACTGGCATATCGACTATTTGAAAATTATCTCGGAATGCATTATCGAGACTTCATTGAGAAAAGCAGCTCGGAAATCAGCAAAACAATCATCAGCGAAGCCAATCACCTTACCAATGTCCTCTCCGGCCTTCTCTTGATGCTAAGCGAAACAACCGTCGTAATCCTGATTTATTCCGCGATGCTTTACGTCAATTGGAAAATCACCCTATTAATCACCCTTCTTTTAGGCTTCAACGCCATTTTTCTCATCAAAACAGTTTCGGGTAAAATCGCTCAGGCTGGGGTGCAACGTGAAAAAGATCAATTGACTTTTTTTAATATCATCCACAATACACTCGGAAATTTCAAACTGATCAAACTCTCATCCACAAACAACCGCACATTGAAATCATTCGAAGAAGCCAGCTCCAGCTTTGCCTTGGCAGCTATCCGGAGCGAAACTTATTTTCATATCCCGCGCCTTTTTCTCGAAGCGGTAGGGTTCGGAATCATCATTTTTATCGTCATATACATTATCTCCAAATACCAAAGCGACATTTCGGGTGCATTACCCATCATCTCCATGTTCATTCTTGGTCTATATCGTCTGATGCCTTCCGCCAACCGAATCCTTAACGGATACAATCAAATCATCTACAATAAAAGTGCGCTCGACATTATCCACAATGATCTGATGTACGACCCCGAAGACCTTCGCAACGAAGAGGTGAATTTTCAATATGCTATCACTCTTGAAAACGTTTCATTTGAATACCTGGATAACAAACCGATTTTGAACCATATCAATCTAACGATTCATCGTGGTGAGAAAATTGCCTTTGTCGGGGAAAGTGGAAGCGGGAAATCGACACTCGTAGACCTGATTATAGGTTTGTACCGCCCGAAAACCGGAAAAATTTCCGTCGACGGAGTCGAACTAACCGATGCCAACATCCGTTCGTGGCGTTCCCAAATCGGGTACATCCCTCAACAGATTCACCTATTTGACGGAACCGTCGCCGAAAACGTCGCATTTGGTTCAAAAATCGATCCCGAAAAAGTTAAAGAGGTATTGCGCCAAGCCAATATACTGGAATTTTTCGAAGACCATCACAGCGGAATCGATACTCCCGTCGGCGACAACGGCGTCAAGCTCAGCGGCGGGCAGCGCCAGCGTATCGCCATCGCCAGAGCACTGTACACTAATCCTGAAATTTTAGTCCTCGATGAAGCGACAAGTGCTCTCGATGCGGACACGGAAGCAAAGATTATGGAAGAAATCTATAAAATATGTGAATATAAAACATTGATTGTTATTGCGCATCGCATTAGCACAATCGAAAAATGTACTTCTAAATACGAAATCAAAAAACACCATAGTTTTAAGCAATCAAACTTCAAAGGTTTAACTTAAATGCAATTCATATCTTATGCCCAGAACTTCGAAGATGTAATACTTTGGAGAGCATTAGGCCACATACAAACAGGATTTTATGTAGATGTAGGTGCTTATTCTCCAGATATTGACTCTGTAACAAAAGCTTTTTATGAACGTGGTTGGAGTGGGATCAATATAGAACCCAACCCTGATTTCCAAACTCAATATCTTAGCAAAAGAGAACGAGATATCAATTTGGATGTTGCTATAAGTAATATCGAAGGAGAAAGTGAAATATATCTCACAGGCAATCTAGGGCTTTCTTCACTAGATAAATCAATTGTTGACAATCATAAAACGTTGGGCTTTGCTTCATATAGTCGTAAAATTTCTGTTACCACTTTAACTAAAATCTGTCATGAGTATGCATATGCGAGAGAAATACATTTTTTAAAAGTTGATGTTGAAGGTCTCGAAAAAAATGTTTTACTTGGCAATGATTGGAATAGATTTCGCCCCTGGATTGTAGTAGTTGAAGCTACCCAGCCTCTGACACAAATAGAAAATCATGAAGAATGGGAATACATTTTACTCGATAACAATTATGAATTTGTGTATTCAGATGGTTTAAATAGATTCTACGTCTCTCAAGAACACTCTGATCTTATAGATTCATTCAAATATCCTCCGAATGTCTTCGATCATTTTATTCAATTTTCGCATTTTGAGGCTCTGCAACAAGCTGCGAAGATTACATATGCTATTGAATTTGAACATAAAATAAAAAGTTTAATGGCATGGAAAATTCTAAATTTTTTTCGACAAAACATTATTAAATTATTCAAATAATCTTAAATGGAATTACATAAATGTCTTATCCTTCAATTGATGCAATAACATTTCCAAATTGGAATCGGCAACTTATAAGTATTACAAGAATGTTAGTCGAAAAACTTTATAAATAATCACGGCAAAAGATAATGTTATGACCATAAACGAAATTAAAAATCAAATCGCGGCAGAAAAAGAGCAGCTTCATAAACCTGATATTATCCATAAAAAAAATCTTCAAAAAATTCCATATAGTTACACTAACTATATTAGTAAAATAAAATGTATTAAAAGACATTTATTCATCTATTTGCGTCAATATTCATGGCTTAAAAAAATTTACCGTATATATAAAACATTAGGAAAAGTATGAAGATAATTCTTTATTGTAGTTCCATCATTAACAATGATGCTATTGGAAATGATATCTTAATTCAATACCAATATTTGCAAAACTTTGGCTTTGAAACAGTATTATTCGCATATGGAAGTGATAAAAATACACAAAAACTACTTATTTCGGAAAAAGAGTTCATCGCTTCAATTCAGGATAAATCAAATATCTTACTTATTCACTTCGGTGCATTCTGGAGTGAGTTGATCAAACATATTAACCTAGCAAAATGCACAATTATTTTCAAGTACCATAATATCACACCAAGCCATTTTTACGAAAAATATTCCATAGACTTACAAAAGCACCTTGATAACAGTCGACATCAGTTATTAGAAATTCTTCATTTGAGTCGTATTGATTATTATTGGGCAGATTCACACTACAATGCAGAAGAATTAATTGGAAATAATGTTCCTGAGTCTCTTATTACAATTATTCCGCCATTTCACAAAGTACTTGATTTTACAACAACAACAACCAATGAGGCGTTATACAATCAATTAAGCGATGGATCTTTCAACCTCTTATTTGTGGGAAGAGTCGCTCCAAACAAAGGACACATTCACCTGATAGAAACCATAAAAAGTTACAAACGAATTTATGGAAACAATGTTCATTTACACATAGTTGGCTCGATCGCTTGCGAACTTCAACCATATTACAAAAAATTGAAACAGTTAATAAAACAATATCAACTAAACGACATGATCACTTTCCATGAACATGTTTCTTTTCCCGAATTAAATACTTTTTATAAATGTACAGACATCTTTTTACTTATGAGTGAGCATGAAGGTTTTTGTGTTCCCATCCTAGAAGCGCAATATCACAATATTCCAATTTTGGCGCTTGACCGAGCTGCTATCAAAGAAACTATAGGACCAGCGCAACTTGTATATGAAAAAGTCGATTATGATCTTTTCGCAGCAGCTATTTATACTCTAAAAAACAATCAAGAAATTCGCTTTTATTTGACACGTGAGGGGTATTCTAATTTTTTAAAGTATGAATCATCTACAATTGCAAAACATATGCTAAGTACGATTCAAAAAATCATAGATGAGAAGATAAAACAATGAAAACCGCATTAATAACAGGTATTACCGGGCAAGATGGAGCCTATCTCTCCAAGTTACTTTTAGAAAAAGGATATATCGTTTATGGAGGATTTAGACGTACAAGTTCCGTCAATTTCTGGCGTATTGATACGCTAGGGATTACAACTCATCCTAATTTACATTTAATTGAGCTCGATATTACCGATCTGTCAAATATCATAAAACTCGTTTCAAAAATTCAACCGGATGAAATTTACAATCTTGCAGCACAGAGCTTCGTGGGAGTTTCTTTCGAACAACCTATTGCAACCGGAAATATTACCGGTCTTGGAGTGACCAATCTACTCGAGGCCATACGAATCATCAATCCAAAAATAAAGTATTATCAAGCATCTACGTCAGAAATGTTTGGCAAAGTTCAGGAAATCCCACAGACAGAAAACACTCCCTTTTATCCGCGGAGCCCTTATGGTGTAGCAAAACTGTATGCGCACTGGATGACTATTAACTATCGGGAGTCTTATGGAATCTTTGCCAGTAGCGGGATTTTGTTCAATCATGAATCCCCATTGCGGGGACTTGAGTTTGTGACGCGAAAAATTACGGATGGAGTAGCTAAAATCCAATTGGGGAAATCCAGCATACTCGAACTCGGAAATCTCGATGCAAAAAGAGATTGGGGATATGCACAAGAATACGTCGAAGGAATGTATCTTATGCTGCAAGCAAATGAACCCGATACATTTGTTTTGTCTACCAATCGGACAGAAACCGTAAGAGATTTTGTTACCATGTCCTTTAAAGCGGCTGGCATCAATATAGAATGGCAAGGAAAAGGGATTGAAGAAAAAGGGGTTAATCCAGCCAATGGGCAGACAATCGTTCAAGTCAATCCGACTTTTTTCCGTCCGGCTGAAGTAGACTTGCTCATAGGGGATGCGTCGAAAGCGAAAAATATTTTAGGGTGGCAAGCAAAAACAACTCTAGAAGATCTATGCGCTATGATGGTTCAAGAAGATCTTCTTAGAAACGAGAACAATGTTTCCTTCTAAAAAAGTATTGATTACTGGCATTGATGGCTTTACTGGCAATCATCTGGCAGCTTATTTGGAAAAAAAAGGGATGTTGGTTTATGGAACTACAATAACTCCTTCTCCTGCTTCCAACCATTATCAATGTGATCTTCGCGAGTATGATCAAATAGTCGAAATTGTGGAAGTAGTTATTCCTGATTATGTTGTCCATTTAGCGGCCATTTCATTCAGCGCTGAAACAGATCGTACACTTATTTACGATACGAATATTATTGGCACCGAAAATCTTCTAAAAGCTTTACATAACAGCTCTTATGTTCCACAAAAAATTATTATTGCAAGTAGTGCCTCTGTCTATGGGAATCAAGAGATATTTGAGCTTCATGAAAATCTTTGCCCTCAACCGGTCAATCATTATGGCGTCAGTAAACTGGCCATGGAGCATATTGTTCAAACCTATTTTGACAAACTCAATATTCTTATTGTAAGACCTTTTAACTATACCGGGCCAGGGCAAGGACTACATTTCCTCATTCCTAAAATTGTTGAGCACTATAAACAAAAATTTCCTACAATCAAATTGGGCAATCTAGATGTTGCTAGAGAATTTAATGATATCCGTTTTGTAGTCGATACCTATTATCAGCTGATGATGATTCCCAACATATCTGATATTGTCAATCTGTGTACAGGCATCACCTGGAAGTTGACAGATATACTAAATTTAATGAATGATATTTCTAATCATAAATTACATATAAGCATCAGTCCCGAATTGTGCAGGCCTAATGAAATTAAAGTACTTAATGGATCTCCTTCTAAATTGTTTTCTTTGATAACACCTGATTTACGTTATTCCATGAATGATACGCTCTCTTCTATCTATAACGATAATAATATCTGTTAAGGTTTCGTTTGAAAAAAATCAAAGTTCTCTATGCTTCTCGCCCAGCAGAACAAGACAATCCTTCAGGTATTCCTTATTTTGTCCTACGATTACAAGAGCAATTGCACCAAAATAAAAAGATTGATTTACACCTCTATAATTTGACGTTTAACTATTGCAAAACTCTACAAGCATGTTCATTTTTTGGTAAAAACTCTCCCCCCCTCTGCAAATGCTGTAAACTCATATATCATCTCAATAAAATGATTGTACTTCCCTTCATTCTCTATTTCGGGAAATACGACTTTTATATCGAAACCGAACAAATCTTTTTACCTATTTTTGTCCCTTCCCGTACAAAAGTAATCAACATGATCTATGATATAGGACTAATCCTCTATGACAATATACAGACGCAAAAGCTGACACGCGTGTGGCGTTTTCTTCTCCCACAATCCATTAAAAATTCTGACTATATCATAACTATTTCAGAATCCTCGATGAAAGATATTCAAACATACCTTCAGACCATCAATGTCTCAAAAGAAGTAGATTATATCTATTGTGACTCCACCCTCGATAATCATAATAATGCAGATCCTCTAAATACGCTTCAAAAATTCAATATAATAGATAAATATTTTCTATTTCTAGGAACGCTCGAACCACGTAAAAACCCGCTCAATACCGTTAAAGCGTTTCAAGAATTCAAAAAGAGCCATTCAGACAATCCGATCAAACTCGTATTTGCCGGTCGCAAAGGGTGGTTGTATGATGATGTTATCGACTACATCGAATATAACAGCTTGCACTCTGAAATCATCTTTACCGGGTATATTTCAGACGAAGAAAAATACGTTTTACTAAAAAACGCCAAAGCCTTCGTGTTTTTATCGATTTACGAAGGATTCGGCATCCCGCCTCTCGAAGCGCTGAAACTCGGTACACCGTGCCTTCTGAGTGATATTCCCGTTTTCCATGAACTTTTCGAGGGAAATGCCTTCTATGTTCCATACGACAACGTGGAGACTATCGCACAGAGGATGAATGACATTCTGAATCATCCACCGCAAATCGATCCCAAACTATTCGACAAATTCAGCTGGGACAAATCGGCCGAAAAATTGATACAATTCATGAAAGACAAAATGGAATCCTGACATTGTACGCACTGCCCATCAAACGCTTTCTCAAAAGAGTTATTTCAAAGATCGAACTGCAAAAATGGAAAATACAAGAAGGTATTTATCTTTCCGAAAAAAAGACTCCTAAAAAAGTTTTATTCTATTTTAACGATCCCAAACGATTTCATTTCGGCGATCACCTTTTTTTTGCTCCACTGGTTAAACTTTTCATAGCTAACGATATTGAAACGCATATCGCACCCCTGAAACCGATGGCATTTTATTTCAAACAAATGGGAGGTATCATCGTCGATACTCCTGATCTTGATACGTACGATATAATCTGTACATGGATTGGGTTTTACGACCTTTTCAAAGGCCGGAACAAACCGCTCTTGATCATCGATACGACGGATATTCGAATCAACCGCCCACTATGCAGTTACTTTGTGGATCATGTCAGCGAACTCTACGGCTTTTCCAAAAAGGAACGATCAGACCGGGCATTCATACCTCAGACGGTGTATCCAGATCATCTGATCGATCGCACCGAACAATATCTGATCTTCAACCCTTATTTCGATTCCTCCCCGTTTCATATCCGCAAACGCCACTATCAGATGCTCGCTTCCACGGCAGAGCACCTAGCCCGCAAGAAAAACCTCAAGGTGATCTTGACGGGTACCGAATCCGAAAAAATGAGCGATCCCGACAGCTATCCGTTCGTCGATCTGGATCTTCGCGGGAAAACAAGTATCGAAGACCTGTTTGCCCTCGCCGCTGCCGGCAATGTGTTGATCAACGTCTCGTTCGACGCCTTCGGCATGCATTTGTTCTTCATACACGACAAGCCTTCTTATATCATCTTTCGTGGCCGATTTTTGGAAAAAAACACTCGATACATTATCGATTTCGTCAACCCTCCGTTTGAAGTTGATCGAGCAACCAAAAACCGTTTGGTCACTTACCTACAATGAAACTACTTTTAACCGGATCGACAGGCTTTATCGGTTCGCATTTTACCCATCTCACTCATCCGTTCACACTCGTACCGTTCTCATTTACAGAAGGTGATATTGATGCTCTGTATCTCGGTGGTATCGATGCAATTGTCCATCTCGGAGCCCTAGTACATCAAATGGACGGAGCCGAAACGGAGAGGTATGAAGCTATCAATGTCACGCGAACCATCGAACTAGCATTAAAAGCCAAACAATCGGGAGTTCGAAAATTTCTTTTCATGAGTTCGGTCAAAGTCTACGGCGAAGAGAGCGACGAGCCCTATACTGAAACTAGTCTATGCTGTCCGCAAGACGAGTACGGGAAAAGCAAGTTCCGGGCCGAACAGGAACTTTTCGCGCTTTCTGATGGACATTTCGTCGTATCGGTGATCCGTACTCCCGTCGTTTATGGATCAGGAGTCAAAGGGAATATCAAGAGCCTCATCGACTGGATCCGGGGCCCCGCAGTCTTTCCTTTTCACGATACCCGAAATCTTCGGAGCATGGTGTATGTCGGAAACCTCTGCGCACTGATGAAAGCGGTATTGCATGATGAGCAAGGCGGCGTTTTCCTGGCTTCCGACGACCGGCCGATATCAACGACGGAATTCATCCGACAAATCGCTGTTGCAATGGAGAAAAAACCGCTGTTCATACCTGTCCCTTTCTTTGAAAGCATATTGAGGGCACTTAAACCGGCTCTCCATCAGCGGCTGTTCGGGAATCTTTATGTGGATAACCGCGAGACCCGTTCACGACTGAACTTTCACAACCCCTTTACAATCGAGGAGGGAATCGCAATGATGATCAAAGGAGACGACGATGCTCAAACGGGGTTTTGATCTCTTGCTGGCGGTAATCGCCGCACTACTCCTCTTACTCCCGATCATCGCGGTCGCTATCATGGTCCGCCTCACCTCAAAAGGTCCGATCCTTTACTGGTCCGAGCGTGTCGGCAAAGCCAATACCCGTTTCATGATGCCGAAATTTCGGACGATGCGGGTCGGTACTCCCGCCGTTGCGACCCATCTCCTCCAAAATCCCGAATCCTTGCTCACCCCTGTCGGCTCATTTTTGCGCAAAAGCAGCCTTGATGAGCTTCCGCAGCTCTGGAGTATCGTCAAAGGGGATATGAGCTTCGTCGGACCCCGTCCTGCATTATTCAATCAAGACGATCTCATTGAGCAACGGACCGAAACAGGCGTACACATACTGGTTCCCGGACTGACGGGATGGGCACAGATCAACGGACGGGATGAGTTGCCTATCCCTGAAAAAGTCGCACTGGATGCCGAGTACCTTGCCAGGTACTCCTTTTGGTTCGATCTGAAAATCATCATCCTGACGTTTCGAAAAGTATTGTTCAAAGAGGGGATTACCCATTGACCCTATTTGGATAAACTCACACCGTTTGGCTACAATACACCACCAAAACCGGGAGCCTCAAGCATGCTAAAACTGCGTGAAGAACACACCTCGACAACCGTTATTATGACTCTGATCGTCATAGCCTATCTCTTCTCGATCGCCATGCGTTATTTTTGGGTAGGCGAATTCAGCCAATACCCCCAGTTTCATTGGAACCATACGCTGATGATCAATACGAACGACGGCTACTCGTTTGCCGAAGGGGCTCGCGATATCCTCGCCGGAACTCATCAGGATAACGATCTCTCGCCTATTGATGTTCCCTTAGCCCAAATTACCGCTTTACTGGCTAAAGCTCTCCCTTTTTCATTCGAAACGATTATTCTATATATGCCCGCATTCATCGGTTCGCTCATTGTTATTCCGCTGGTTCTTATCGGAAGAGCATTACACCAAACTTCCATGGGATTTATCGCAGCGCTTATCGCTTCTGTTGCCAACAGCTATTACAACCGAACCATGACGGGATATTACGATACCGATATGCTCAATATCGTTTTTCCTGTGTTCGAAATGTTCTCGCTGGTTCTCGCTTTGACCCATCAGCGGAACCGTTTTCTGATCCCTATCGCCATCTCCATATCTTTGTATCAATGGTGGTATCCGCAAGCCTATGCCCTTGATTCGGCACTGTTCGTTATGGTTTTGGTATACACCGCCGTTTTTGACCGGAAAAATCTCTATTTATACAAAATCGCCTTATTTATCCTGATCGGGATCCTCTCTCTTCCGCTATGGATCAAATTTGCATTGGCCGTTGCCGTCTTTGCGTTTTTCCATTTTCTTCAGGAATTATCCCACAAATTTTTCTGGATTCTCTTCGCTTCCATTGTAGGAATATATTTTCTAACCGGAGGATTAAATCCTATTTTGGTTTTACTCAAAGCTTATGTCTTCCACGGATCATCCGAAAATACCGCACAAACCTCACTGCATTACTACAATGTCATGTCGACGGTTCGAGAAGCGGGGCATATCCCCTTCAACGTATTTGCCGAACGTATCAGCGGGCATACGATCACGTTTTTACTCGCCTGCATCGGATACGTTATGGCCCTTATCGCCTACCGTCCGCTGCTCATTACGCTGCCACTTGCCGGGCTTGGATTTATCGCGCTCTCATCCGGGCTTCGTTTTACCATTTATGCCGTCCCCGTTATGGCCATCGGCTATGCGTACCTCATCGTGTGGGGAAGCGCCTTTATCCAAAAACCGCTTCTTCGCTATGCATCGTTGCTCCTCCTCACCGGTGCGGCCCTTTATCCAAACTATACCCATATCCGAGAATACCTGACGCCGACGGTCTTTACCGCACAGGAAGTTCAATCTCTCGAAGATCTTAAAAAAATTGCGGGACGCAACGACTACGTCGTCAGCTGGTGGGATTACGGCTATCCGATCCGATACTACAGTGACGTCAAAACATGGGTAGACGGTGGGAAACATGCCGGCGACGTCAATTTCCCCGCTTCGTTCGTCTTGACCGCCGGCGATCCCCTTGCCGCAGCCCGTATGATGCGTCTGTATACCGAGTATACCGAGCGGGGGTTTCAGGATGCGAACAAATCCCAAAATGATTTTGAATACATGATGACCAAAGAAGGATTTAAAGATCCCGAAGAGTTCCTTACCTCCCTCTCGTTACCCGAATACAAGCTTCCTAAAAAAAGCTGTGATGTCTATCTTTATCTGCCGTTACGGATGATGGAAATTTTCCCGACCGTAACGTTGTTTAGCAATCTCGATCTCAAAACGGGAGAGGGGCGTCCCCAACCGTTTTTCTTCCCGACCGAATCCATGCAAGATACCGGAGAGAGCATTGAACTCGGACAGGGACTTTCCATCCTTAAAAGCAAAAGCGTTCTGAAAGCCGGAAACCGGGAAATTCCGATCAAATCGTTTTATCAGGTGGGATACGATCAAAACCAAAAACTCCAAATCAACGAGCAATCGTTGGGGAGTGAAGGTTTGAACGTCGTCTTCATGGCCAGTTACGGAAAAATGTTGGTCATCGACGACTATTACCTAAATTCGATGTACGTTCAAATGTTTATTTTCGAACGCTACGACAAAGCTTTGTTTGAACAGGTCGTGTCAAATCCGATGAGTAAAATCTACAAACTCAAAATTTAATCGGCTTATGCACTCGTTACTGACCCGTCTATACCACTATCTCATCACCCCGAGCTTTACAAAACGGGGGATGTTTTTTATCGGAAGCGACCTCTTTTTATTTTACGTTTCCCTCCATTTTGCCTACGCGCTCCGTTTTGACTTTTCGGTACCGAGTGAATTTAACTTACAGTTCTACAGAACCTTTTGGGTTCTGGCACTGATTAAAATCGCCATTTTCTATCTCTTGGGCATTTACCGGCTGACATGGAGATATTTCGGACTCGAAGACGTCAAACGACTCCTATTCGCCTGCATCAGTGCCTTTGGAATATTTTTTGCCTTTTTCGCCATCATGCCGGAGTTTTTTTTACCGATGCCGCGAAGCGCGATCGGAATCGATCTGCTCCTCTCTTTTCTCCTCGTAGGAGGGGTGAGAGCTTCCAAGCGGATTATGATCGAACAATCGTCCAAAAACATTGATCGAAAACCCGCGCTCATTATCGGAGTCTCCGAGCATACGGCCAACCTGGTTCGAAGCACCCTTGATCCTTCCGTAGAATACTATCCCCTTGCCATTGTCGCCCTGCAGGAAAAAAATCACCATTTTATCGGCTCGACCATTCAAAATCTGACGATTATCGATCCGCATAACCTCATGGCAACGCTGCACCGCCACGGTATCCGCGCCGCCATCATTGACGGAAATCTCCCGGGAGAATCGTTTCAGCAGGCGTATCGACTTGCCAGTGATGCCGGCATTACCGATATCAAACGTTCCGTATTGCTATCCGAAGGGCGCGAAAGCATTGCGTCCCTCTCGGTCGAAGATCTCCTTGCGCGCAATCCCAAAGACCTCGATGCGAAAACCGTCCAGAAATTCATGAGTGGAAAAACGGTCCTCGTCACCGGGGCCGGCGGAAGCATCGGCAGTGAAATCGCGCTTCAATGCCGCCGATTCGGAGCAAACCGGTTGATTCTCCTCGACAATAGCGAATACAACCTCTACCAGATCGGTGAAAAGCTCCCCGGAGCCGAACTCCATCTGTGCAGCATTCTCAATGTCGATGCATTCGAATCGATTCTCCAAAACACGTCCGTCGATCTGATCGTGCACGCTGCAGCTTACAAGCACGTCCCGCTGTGCGAATCCAATCCGGTTGCGGCTATCGAAAACAATATCCAGGGGAGTCGAAACGTCATCGACGGCGCAATACGTCACCATGTACCCAAACTGGTTATCATCTCTTCGGACAAAGCGGTCAGGCCGACCAATGTGATGGGTGCCACCAAACGGGTGGTCGAACTCTATGCGCAAAACGTCGTTCCAAAAGATACCGAAATCGTCTCCGTCCGGTTTGGAAACGTCCTGGGCTCGAGCGGCAGCGTTATTCCAAAATTCAAATCCCAGATCGAAGCAGGCGGGCCGATCACCATTACCCATCCCGACATCACCCGCTATTTCATGCTCGTCGGCGAAGCCTGTCAGCTCGTCCTTCAAGCCGCCGCGATTGCCAGGGGGGGAGAGCTCTTCATCCTTGATATGGGCGAACCCGTACGCATCGTCGATCTGGCCCAAACGATGATTCGTCTCTACGCCGATCGCCCGATCAAAATCGTCTACACCGGTCTTC
Source organism: Sulfuricurvum sp. (assembly GCA_050178755.1). Classification (GTDB taxonomy): domain Bacteria; phylum Campylobacterota; class Campylobacteria; order Campylobacterales; family Sulfurimonadaceae; genus Sulfuricurvum. The sequence continues at coordinate 17,149 of JBFXFU010000029.1, forward strand.
GTCCCGGTGAAAAACTCTACGAAGAACTCCTCATCGACGAAACAGAACAAAAAACGGCCTACGACTCGATCCTGATCGCCCGTCCTACCCCTTACGACATCACCCTTCTCGATCGACAGATCGATCGGCTTCTGCAAGACACCAGCGATCGGATCGAACTGTTACACACGATTGTCCCGGAATTTGTCCGAAACGGATAAGACGCGATGTAACGAAGCGGGAGAAAACTCCTGAGAAGGCGTCCGCACAAATTCTTCAAGCCGACGAATAAACGGCTCATAGCACCGACAACGGCTTTTGATCATCAAACGACACGCATACGCCAAATCATCGGCATTGCTTTTGGAACAGAACCAACGGTTCTTGCTATGTAGTCCCAGACGGAATACCTGCGAGAACATTACCCCTTTCCAATCATAAAGGGTCCCGTTCTTACGAAGCTGCCGACGTTCTATCCGCTCCACGATCTCACCGGGCAAATCGATGCGGATCTCTTCCCACGCCTCTGCGGACATCTCGATCCATTCGAGGCGCGAAACAAAATTTTTCCGGTCGTTCGAATGGCAATATCCGTCGCTGCGGCGAAATTCGCAATGGGCATAAGGGCTTTTCGTCCACCACCGGATCAAATGCTCTGCCAGCGTTCCGGGTCCTATGTAAAAAACGATACTAACGGTTTTGATCGTATTCATAAATTTCAAACCGTCCGTCATGATGTTCCACGATTGCCGTACACGACTCTACCCAATCCCCGCAGTTGAGATAATCGACGTCATTGATCGTCCGTATCTCGGCATGGTGGATATGACCGCAGATCACCCCGTCGTATCCGTGTTCGTCGGCATGAGAGGAGAGGACGTCTTCGTAATCGGTGATAAAACTGACGGCCTGTTTCACGCTTTGCTTGGCCATCTTCGACAACGACCAGTAATGGTATTTTCCAAACCATCGGCGTACGGTATTGATCGGTCGGTTGAGACGGAGCATAAACAAATAACATCGGTCTCCGAGATGAGCGACCCATTTTTTGGTCATCGTCACGGCATCGAACATATCGCCGTGTACTACCAAATACCGTTTGCCGTTCAGTCCGACGTGTATTTTTTCATGAATGATTTCAATGTTATTCCCCATCATCATCGGCATAAACGGGCGCAAAAACTCATCATGATTGCCGATCACGTAATAGACTTTTGTCCCTTTTCGGGCTTTTCGGAGGATTTTTTGAAGGACGTCGGATTGTGCCTGACTCCAGCGCCAGTTACGCCGGAGTTCCCACCCGTCGATAATATCGCCGACGAGATAGAGATTTTCACATTCGATTTGACGGATGAAATCAAGTAGCCGTTCGGATTGCGCGTCGCGGGTCCCCAAATGGAGGTCGGAAATGAAAACACTTCGATAATTTAATACACTCTCGTTCATTGCGCTACTGTTACGCGCTTTATGAGCCAAGCCCATAAAACGGCAGGGACAAAATCCCTACACCCCCCTAAAGTTTCCGGCATCTTTACGATGCGGAAGAATCACCGGCCTTATCGAGGCCGATGCTATGACGAGAGTGTAAATCCGAAAGATTACAAGAAGGTGACGGCAGGATTACAGTTCGGTTTTAAGCGCCGCACCGTTGGAAGCATTGGAGACGAGCAGGCTGTAGCGTTTGAGCCATTTGGATGGGATCTCTTTTGCGATCGGCTTAAAGTGAAGCCGACGTTGTTCCAGCACGTCATACCCGACATTCAGTTGCAACAAATGTTTATCGACATCGAGTTCGATCTCGTCGCCGTCTTCGATCAGGGCGATCATCCCCCCTTCCGCCGCTTCGGGGCTTACGTGCCCGATCGACGCACCGCGGGTAGCCCCGCTGAAACGTCCGTCGGTGATGAGGGCGACGCTCTCTCCAAGCCCCATCCCCATGATGAGTGCCGTAGGAGCCAGCATCTCCTGCATTCCCGGTCCCCCTTTCGGTCCCTCATAACGGATAACGACGACGTTGCCCGCTTTGACCTTATGCCCGACGATCCCGGCGATCGCTTCTTGCTGGCTGTTAAAGCAAATCGCCGTCCCTTTGAACTGACGCATACCCGGAGCAATCCCCGCCGTTTTGACGACGGCTCCCTCTTCGGCAAGGTTACCGAACAGGATCGAGAGACCTCCGACCGGAGAGTAGGCGTTTTCGTTCGTATGGATGATGTTCGGATCTTTGATCATCGCGTCTTTGATCCGCTCGCCGATCGTCTCTCCGGTAACGGTCATCGCATCGGTATGCAAAACACCGCCGCGTCGTGAAACTTCTTTCATAACGGCATTGACGCCGCCGGCACGGTTGATATCGTCCATGTGAACCGTCGAGAGCGATGGAGAGATTTTAGCGATATGGGCAACATTCTCAGAAATTTTATTAATCTGGGTAATATCGAAATCGACTCCCGCCTCTTTGGCGATACTGAGCATGTGCAAAACCGTATTCGAAGATCCACCCATCGCCATATCGACGACGAACGCGTTATGGACTGCTTTATCATTCAAAATGTTACGCATATTCCATTGCGATGAATTCTCATCTTTGACCATTTCGACGATACGGCGTGCCGCCGTTTTGACCATTTCGATCCGCTCCGGCGTCATCGCCAAAACCGTTCCGTTCCCCGGCAATGCAACCCCCATCGCTTCACAGAGGGTATTCATCGAGTTTGCCGTAAACATTCCCGAGCAGCTACCTCCCGAGGGGCAGGCTTCGCATTCGATCTCATAGAGTTCTTCATCGGACATTTTGCCGTCGGCATGTTTTCCGACCGCTTCGAACGCCGTTGCCAGATCGATCGGCGTACCGTCTTTTTTATGCCCGGCCCTCATCGGTCCGCCCGAAACAAAGATCGTCGGGACGTTGACGCGCAGTGCCCCCATCAACATCCCCGGAACGATTTTGTCGCAGTTGGGGATACAGATCAATCCGTCCAGTTTATGGGCGTTCATCACCGTCTCGATGCTATCGGCGATCAATTCGCGGCTCGGAAGCGAATACAGCATCCCGTCATGCCCCATCGCGATCCCGTCATCGACGCCGATCGTATTAAATTCAAACGGAACTCCGCCCGCTTCGCGGATCGCCTCTTTGACGATTCTGCCGTACTCTTGGAGGAAAAAATGGCCCGGAATAATATCGATATGAGAGTTGGCTACCCCGATAAAGGGTTTGTTAAAGTCTTCGTCTTTAAGTCCCGTTGCACGAAGAAGGCTGCGGTGGGGTGTTTTGTCAAATCCCCGTTTTATAGTATCACTACGCATGACACTCCTTTTTTCTATAATTTCACGTGTGAAAATTATACCCAAGCCGGGTTCAGAAATCCTTTTTCCAGAAATAATTCAAAAAAATTGCAAAACCCCTTTACATGCACATATTTTTTTGCTATACTTTCGGTCCACAAACAAAATGCGGGAATAGCTCAGTGGTAGAGCACAACCTTGCCAAGGTTGGGGTCGCGAGTTCGAACCTCGTTTCCCGCTCCATAACCCCAGTTGAAATATTGAAGAGATATTTGAACTGGGGTATTTTTTTGTGCACGTTGCCCGGATGGCGAAATCGGTAGACGCAAGGGACTTAAAATCCCTCGGTGGTAACACTGTGCCGGTTCAAGTCCGGCTTCGGGCACCAATACGGCGGCATAGCCAAGTGGTAAGGCATGGGCCTGCAAAGCCTCGATCCCCGGTTCGAATCCGGGTGCCGCCTCCACTATAAAAATACACTCCAATGTTACACGGGCAGATGGCAGAGCGGTTGAATGCACCGGTCTTGAAAACCGGCGACTGTAATAGGTCCCTGAGTTCGAATCTCAGTCTGCCCGCCACTTTCTCTTTTTTTCAAATCCTTATAAAATCCAATAAAATCAACAAACCTATCGCTCATTCAAATACCGCCTATTATGATTTCATTTTTCGCAATATTAATATGATTTTTATACTCAAATCGATTTGTTTGAATTATACTTATTATTTACGACATTAAAAAAAAGTTTTTTCATGACTTCTTCCCTCTATTTCATCGACACGAACATCGCCGATTACCAGACCCTTGTTGAGCGTTTATCCTCTTCGGATACCTATTACCTGATCGACTCAAACCGTGACGGACTAAGCCAGATTGCGGCTATCCTCTCAAACTACAGCGGTTTGGACGCCATCCATATCCTCTCGCACGGCTCCATCGGCAGCATCACTCTGGGAGGGACCGTTTATAACGCTGAAACCATCGTTGCATATCAAGCGCAGCTTGAGACGATCGGGAATGCGTTGAGCGATAGCGGTGACATTCTCCTCTATGGATGTAACGTAGCCGAGGGTTCGGTTGGGCAGAGTTTTATTGACGCCATCGCGTCCTATACCGGGGCGGATGTGGCCGCTTCGAACGATCTCACCGGTTCGAGCAGTCTCGGGGGAGACTGGATCCTCGAAGCGAGCAGCGGGAGTATCGAAGCGGATCCCCGGATTTTTGCCGAAGGGGTGGAAGACTACGCGGGACTTCTCACCACCTCTTCAAGCGCCTCCTATCCCGGGCACAGTCTGGGAGAATTTCGAAATACCTCCGCCTTCGCCGCCCTCCGCGCCGACGGTTCGGTCGTGACGTGGGGAAGCAGCATTTACGGCGGAGACAGCTCTTCGGTCGCCTCGCAGATTGACGGCACCCTCGACGTGACGCAGGTATTCTCGGCCTATAGAGCTTTCGCCGCCCTCCGCACCGACGGCTCGGTCGTGACGTGGGGAAACAGTAGTTACGGCGGAGACAGCTCCTCGGTCGCTGCCAAACTCGACGGCACGATCGACGTGACGCAGATTTTCTCGACCTATTACGCTTTCGCCGCCCTCCGCGCCGACGGCTCGGTCGTGACGTGGGGAAGCAGCAGTAACGGTGCAGACAGCTCTTCGGTCGCCTCGCAGATTGACGGCACGATCGACGTGACGCAGGTCTTCTCGACTGGTTATGCCTTCGCCGCCCTCCGCGCCGACGGCTCGGTCGTGACATGGGGAAGTTACAGCGGAGACAGCTCCTCGGTCGCCGCCAAACTCGACGGCACGATCGACGTGACGCAGGTATTTTCGACCGCTTATGCGTTCGCCGCCCTCCGCGCCGACGGCTCGGTCGTGACGTGGGGAAGCTCCACGAGTGGGGGAGACAGCTCCTCGGTCACGTCGCAGATTGACGGCACCCTCGACGTCCTCAACCTCTCCGACATCTCGAGCAATATCTATATCCATGCCCCGGTCGCATCGAATACCGCAATCACCCTCGATGAAGATTCCCACGCAGGCGGAACCCTCCCGGTATCGACCGATGCGGACGGAGATTCGATCACCTACGCCACTTATTCCGATCCCTCTCACGGAACGCTCAGTATTGCGGGTAACGGAGCCTATACGTACACCCCAAATACCGACTATCACGGCAGCGACAGCTTCAGCTACAAGGTCACCGACACTACGGGTGCCTACAATACTTATACGGTTGATATCACGGTCAACAACATCAACGATGCCCCGGTCGTCTCTTCTCCGGTAACGCTCCCCTCGGTCGCCGAAGACAGCGGAACGATCACGATCACGAAAGAGGAACTTCTTGCCCATGCCAGCGATCCGGACGGGGATACCCTCTTTGTCGTCGATCTCGTCGCCTCGTCGGGGACTCTGGTGGACAACGGCGACGGAACCTGGAGCCTTACCCCGCCGGCCAATGCCAATGGGGAGATTCTTCTCGTCTATGGCGTCAGCGACGGTACCGTCTCGGTTCTCACCAAGGCAACGCAGTCTGTCACCGCGGTCAATGATGCCCCGACTTCGCTGGATT
>JBFXFU010000030.1:0-21752 GCA_050178755.1 Sulfuricurvum sp.
TCATTGAAAATCTGAACTCTCAACTCAGAGATAAAATCGCTTATCTCGTCAGAAGAACCAAAGCTCATGCCAAATCCGTCGACTGGCTCAACTATAAACTCGCCAGATTCTTCATTCATAAAAACCTATATGGCTAATTGGTCAGTGCCGTAAAAATATAAACGCCGTATAATCATGCTATAATGTCATACTTTCAGCACATTTCGGTCTGTGACTGTCTCCGTTTTTGTTATCCTTCGATTGCTTTCCGCTCTCTTTTGATCACCTTAACTACATTATCATCATTCAGCCTAGATCGCCGCTTGTTTTAGAACTTTCAGTAGGCTCAATCAAAAAGAAGACTCATGTCATTTACAAAACTTGGCCTCGTAGAGCCAATTTTGCGCGCTGTTGCTGAAACCGGCTACACTCAACCTACACCCATCCAACAAAAAGCCATTCCTGTGATCCTCACTGGTCAAGACGTCCTTGCAGGCGCCCAAACCGGAACTGGTAAGACAGCAGGTTTCACATTACCTATGATTCAACTGCTCAGTACAACCACTCCACAAAAAGGCAAACGCACTGTCAGGGCACTTGTTTTGACGCCGACACGCGAGTTGGCTGCCCAGGTTGGTGAAAGTGTCAAAAACTACGGGAAATATCTACCGTTGTGTTCAACTATTATCTTTGGAGGTGTTAACATTAATCCTCAGGTCAATGTTCTTCGCAGCGGTGTTGATATTGTCATTGCAACACCAGGCAGACTGCTCGACCATGTAAATCAGAACACTGTTGATCTTTCAACGGTACAAATACTGGTACTCGATGAAGCTGACAGAATGCTGGATATGGGATTTATCCACGATATCAAAAAGATCTTCAACTTACTTCCTAAGAATCGACAGAACCTACTCTTTTCAGCGACATTTTCCAAAGAGATCCAGACGTTGGCCGATTCGCTTCTTAATAAACCAGAACTGATCGAAGTCGCCCAGCGGAATAAAACCTCTGATCGTATTCAGCAGAAGGTACATCTTGTAAGTTCTGAGCACAAACGAGCCATGTTGTCATCATTAATCAAATACAATGATTGGGAGCAAGTCCTAGTTTTCACCCGCACCAAACACGGGGCGAATCGTCTCTCGAAACAGTTGATAGATGATGGTATTACAGCCGATGTGATTCACGGTAATAAGAGCCAAAATTCCCGAACTAAAGCATTAAAAGTATTTAAAGAAAATAAGGTCCGCGTTCTGGTTGCTACCGATATTGCTGCACGCGGCTTGGACATCGATCAACTGCCTCACGTCGTGAATTTTGAACTGCCGAATATTCCGGAGGACTATGTACACCGTATCGGCCGTACTGGCCGTGCCGGTAATGAAGGGGAAGCCGTCTCACTAGTTTGTCCGGAAGAGATGGCATTTTTGAAGAATATCGAAAAGCTTATCAAGGCCGAAATAAAACGGGAAGAGGTTGAAGGTTTCAACACCCCATTGATCAAAGATCAAACAGTTTCTACAAAACCAGCTCGAAAGCGTCCTGAACCCAAAGGGGATGCAAAAAACAATCAACGTCAACGCCCGGAACAGAAAACCCATAATGCAAGGAACACTCAAAGGCCTTCTGAACGAAAGCCCCGGAATAATCAGAACAGTTCATCACGTAAAACGCATATGTCTTCGTATTTTGATCATGCGCAGGCCGAGCTGCGCTGATGGATCTAAGAATACAGATATTTAAAAACGGCAATTATATGATATTACCTGAGAGATTTATTGCGTAAGAGGAGATCAATTCGACTGATGAAACAACGCCGGAGGCGTAAGTGGGAACGTATGACAACGCCTAGCTGTGACCAAATGGTGATCCCACTTTTCAGCCGAACGAATCAAAGCTTTTTCCAAGATTTATTTTCCTTGAATCAACGACACTCGCGTAATGTGTCAGAGTGATCTTTGGACTCGAATGACCCAGCAATCCCGCCACCTCGTTTATGCACTATCAAGCAACACGCTATACGATAGATTTCGTACTAATGATTCACTGGATAGCAATCTCATCTTGAAACTTATCTCGAATATCTAAAAAACTTTGAAGGTTTTTCATAAATAGATCAATAAGTGCGGGATCAAAATGCTTTCCTTTCTCTTTTATGAAAAGTTCTAAAATATCATTCAGTCTCCAAGCTTTCTTGTAAACTCTTTCACTGCCAAGAGCATCAAATACATCTGCTAAAGCTGTAATTCGTCCGAATATGTGGATCTCTTCACCCCTTAATCCTCTAGGATATCCACTGCCATCCCACTTTTCATGATGTTCATAAGCTAAAATAGCTGCTGCTCTAAGGATAGGACGTGTGGAAGCATTTAAAATGTTATAACCAAGCTCGCTATGGGTTTTCATAATGTCCCACTCTTCATTGGTCAGTTTTCCAGGTTTTTTTAATACATGATCAGGAATACCTAATTTTCCAACATCATGCATGGGTGAAGCCTGAAATAAAATCTCTGCCTCTGATTCATTAAGCCCTGCCAATTGAGCAAGTAGCCTAGAATAGTGAGCAACGCGGCGGATATGATTACCGGTTTCTCTACTTCGTGTTTCTGCAGCTGCACCTAGTGTATAAATTAATTCACCCTGTGTGGTTTCGATCTCTTCATGCAGATGGATGATTTCGGATACATTGTGTCTGATGGTAAGGTACTCTACGGTTATCTCTTCCATATTCTTAATAGGTACGATAACGGTATCAAGCCAAACAGTCTCTCCGGCTTTATTGAGGTTTTGAATCATCCCTTTCCACGTACTACCGCTCAGTATCGTATTCCATAAGTTTTTGATAATAACTTTGGGTGTATCAGGATGCTTCATAATCCTATGGTCTTTACTGAGGATTTCTTCAGAGGTGTATCCTAAAGCTTCAGTAAATTCTCGATTGACATAAGTAATTTTTCCATCTAGATCAGCCCGTGTCAATATGGTACTCTCATCCATTGCTTTGTGGTACTCTTTGGATCGCTTCATCATTTCTCGCAAGCTCTCAGAAGCTATATTGAGTTCACTCTGTAATTGTAGTCTCAGCTCTTCAAGCTCAGTAATATCTTTACGTACTCCGATAAATTCAACAATTTCTCCATTCCTGTTGACTATGGGTTTTATCGTTGTGTCCACATAGTATGAGCTTCCGTCTTTTTTGAGGTTTTTGACTTTGCCTTTCCAGATTTTTTTATTTTTTATGACTTTCCACATCTCTGAAAAAACTTCTTCCGGCATTTCGGGATGACGAATGATATTATGAGGTTTACCAATCAGTTCACTATACTCATACCCCGAGATTTCACAAAACTGGTCATTGACAAAGGTGATCACACCATGCCTATCTGTTTTGGACACAATATTACTTGCATCTACAGTCTCTTTATATTCTTTCATAAGGTGTTGATCAACAAAAGACTCTCTGGTTCTGCGTTGATTTTTCACAGCATGATTAATGTTGAATAGGAGTGTTTCAAGCACACTTGTGTTGGTTGGATTATTTTTGCATGAGATTTGAATCAGTAGTTGTTCTTCATGTTCAGAAAGGCATAAAACGGGTATACGTGTTTGATTTACCGTTTGAACGTCCCTTATATTGTCATGATTCAGAATTAAAACATCATAGTGATCATGATTACGGGAGAGTGCATCATTATCCCTGATAGAGGTTATTTCAATTTCTTCATTGTAAATGCCAAATAGGCTTTTTAATCCTTCTTCAAGAGAGATGGAACTGTAAATAAGTATTTTTTTGGCTGATACAGAATCATCATGACTCACTTTTCTCATACTTTTCCTTTGCAAGAGTATGTACTTTGATTTTTTAACAGATATTTCCATAGTACATACAGGTAACTAAAAAAGATTTGAATAATGATCGATTTAAAAAATGGCGACTCTTTGAATGTCATTTTCGTTATTTCGGTTGATACCAATGCCCAGCGGTTGTATGGAAAATAGGGAATTTATGACACCTGCATCATGCGCTAAAGTAATCTTTGGACTTGAATCTCCGAGCAATCTAGCAAGTTCATTCAAATCGACGATTCGATCTTGCAACATGATCGTTGCGAACGTGGGTCGTGTCGAGTATAAACAGATAATATGCCGATTTATATGTTATGATAAATAAAAAAGGTGTAGAGATCTTGCTGAAGCAAAAAATTGCGTTTGTTTTAACGGCATTGCTATACATTGCGGTTACATTTGTATATATTCAGTATGTGAAGACGGTTGAGGCTTCGATTGAAACTGACAAGATGGAAAGGGACGGGATCGAAAAAATTCAATATCTATTGAATTTAAAAATGCATTTGCAACGCGAACGCGGGATATTGATGCACACGACCGAACATCAATCGAAACTTCAAAATATCTATTCAACACACTCTCAGATTGAAGCTCTTTTTAAAGCTTTCCCAATGAAAAAAATAGAGTTGGACTATGACGCACTTTTTGCGACAAAGGCTTCCCTGACACCATTAGAAATATTTAACAGCTATACAACGTTAATCAATGAATGCACCAAACAGATTTACGTACTTGTGGATCAAAACCGATTGATTTATGAAAGCGATTCGGACGTATACAATTTTTTAGTATTGTATGCTCAGGATTTGCCGTCCATAGCTGAAAAAATGGCCAAAATCCGGGGTTACGCTTCAAAAATTTTTGCGCATAGCAATAGTACCGCAATGGAGTATGACCGCGGAACGATGGACACCTACTTGAACAATCTAAACGATTCGAAAGAGATTGCCGATCTCAAATTCAACCGTATAAGCCAGGGCGTTCTTAATGAAGAAAATATCAATGGACACACCATTGATACAATCAATCAGTTTAATTACTATATTCGACAAAATTTATCCGCACGAACTGATACGAGAGATCATATCGATTTTTTTGTTCACGCAACAACCTATATCGATACGCTCTACGATATACAAGAATCCATTCATAAAACGATCAATGTCAAGATTCGTCAGCGACAATCTATCAAAGAGACCAATATTGCTTCCTACACTACCGTTTACGTCCTATTTAACATTATCTTTTTTGTGATGACAACTTTTATCTATCGGAAAATGAAACAGTTGTTCTATAGTGAAATCGTCGCGTATCAACTCAATACGACCGAAACGAAACTTATAGAGTTTAACGATACGCATCAGCATGATGATTTAAAAGGGCTGTGTAAATCGGTTTTAGATCATTTATGTGACAATCATGACGTCTTGAATGCCGCTATATATCTTGTAGATCGGGATAATCATCGTCTTTCTCTGGCAGAGACGTGGGGCATCAATCATAAAAACCTTTTGCACCATCTGGAGTTCGGAGAAGGGGTTATCGGTGAGGTCGGATTAGGCAAAAAGATGAAATTGCTGGAATTCAATCCGCAAAACAACGCTTATCTGGCCAAAGCGGAAATCTCGCGGAGTTATGGGATCACGGCTCCATTAACCTATTTTGAAGAAATGATCGGAGTGATCGATCTGCGGACGCTCAATACTAAATTCGATACGTCGTTGTTTGTACGAAAACTGGGGATTGTCAGTAAATATCTTTACCGAAGTATTCAGGTATCCCAAAATAAAGCGTTTATCGAACTTTTTGATAAAGAGATCATCGTATCCAAAACAGATCGTTTTGGACAAATAACCTACGTTTCAGACGCTTTTGTCAAGATCAGCGGATATTCCAAAGAGGAATTACTGGGACGCAGCCATAATATCATTCGGCATCCCGATATGCCGAAAACATTGTACGAAAATTTATGGACCAATATACAAGCGGGCAAAAGCTGGCACGGCGAAATCAAAAACTTGCGCAAAGACGGGACATATTACTGGGTAGAAGCGCATATAACCCCTAACGTCGATCTCTATGGCGAGGTTATCGGGTTTACCGCGATTCGGGAACACATAACCGACAAGAAAAAAATTGAAGAGCTCTCCATCAAAGATCCGATGACGAATCTGTACAATCGCAGAGGACTGGTGCTTAAACAAAAAGAGTTAGAGACGCAACAAACCAATAGTCTTTACGCGCTTCTTGTCGATATCGATAATTTCAAGCTTTATAACGACCATTACGGGCATGAACAGGGGGACAGAATTCTTATTGCCGTTGCCGATCAAATCAATGCACTGGCCGTACGTGAAAAAGGGTATGCTTTCAGACTGGGAGGAGAAGAGTTCATGCTCCTTTATCCGGCAGTTTCCAGAGACGAAGCGGTCCGGGTCGGTGAGGCATTGGTCGCCAACGTGTATAACATGAAACAGCCGCATGAGTACAATGCCCAATACGGCTTTGTCACCGTTTCTGCCGGTTTGTCGGAGCTGCAAGAGGATGATTTTGAATCGGCTTACAAAAATGCCGATGAATTTTTGTACAAAGCAAAAGCGCAAGGCCGTAATCGGTTATGCTCGTAAGGGGAGAATGAGCGGTTTTAAAAAGAGGGGTGGAACAAGAATCGTGGGGTACTTTCATATTGTGGACGCAAAAGAGTGCGCATGAGCGATTTTGAATCTGAGAATCTCGGATCGGGATATCGGGCATGGAACTGTTCCGACAAAGCCGTACAATCATCGTCGATACGAAGCTCCATCTCTTGAATCATAAGGTCGCGTTTGGCGTTTAGATAGATATTGAGCGTTCCCAAACAGATGCTGTTGCTTGTGCCGCGGGTATCGAAAAGAATATTATGTTGAGAGTAGGCATGGAGTCCGTCTACCGGTTCACGCCATCGGATGGACGTCAGGGTGTAGAAGTCTCTCGGAATCCGCCACGTAAAGGTGCCGTCTCTTTCGACAACGAATAAGCCGCTATGCCGTACTTCACTCTGCTCGTAGGGAAACCATATATTCCAGCCCCATCCGCTGCGGTATTCCATCCTTTCGACGCCGTTTTCAAACCAACGTACGCGTCCGAATGCGAGAACTTCTTGTGCCAGGGAATAGGCTTCCGTATCACTCGGTGCTACGTCGATTCGCCCGGTAATCGGCAAATTGGGTTCAGTGAGGTAATTGAGGCCGTTTTGATTGACCGCACATCCACCCAATCCGATCTGTGCAATCAACACGAAGCTTGCAAATGCGAAATGACGTATCAAGACCTTTTCCCCTTTTTAACTTCATGTTTTGATCGTTCGTGGCGCAGCGATCAGAAAAATATGTCATCACTTTCAATCATGTCGGCGTGTCTGGTTGTAGGAACGTTTTCGCCGATCATCGTTTCCATATATTCAAACAGCTCTGCACTGGCTATTTCCATTCGGCGGAAATTTTCAAGAATCGCATCGCGATTGGCTACGCAGGTGTCGGTTCGCTCAATGCATTCCAGCGAGCGGGAAACGTACTCGTGAACTTTGGAATGCGGTTTTTCCATCGCCTGATACGATTGAAGATGGCCGAAGCGTTGTTTCCCTTCCTCGTAATACCATTTGCCCAACCGGCAATGGTGGTGATCGGCAAATTCGGCAATTTTTTTGCCGAGGTTGATCGACGTATAGGCATTCGATTTGAACACGATATGGTCGATCATGACAAGATTGATGAAGATGCGGTCTTGGATGAAGGAGACTTCCGAATCAATGGTTTCGGTACTCTCAAGCAGTTTATACATGCTGCTGCCGAAAATGGTCATCAATTCGGTGAATTCGCGAACGGTTTCACGCATCGTCAGGGAATTGGCCGAGTTTTCGCCACTTTCTTGTTTCAAGACATTGACCATCATTCGGATTTGATCGGTTGCTTTTTGGGTCCGTTCGGCAAGTTTGCGTACTTCGTCGGCAACGACGGCAAATCCGCGGCCGTGTACTCCCGCCCGTGCGGACTCAATTGCGGCGTTGAGTGCCAGAAGATTGGTCTGATCAGAAATATCACTGATCAGGTTAACGACGGAAGTGATCTCTTGAGTCCGTTCATTCAGACTATTGGTGGAATCGACGCTCAGGTCGATCAGGCTGTTGAGATGGCTTAGACGAGTACTCACTTGTTGTACTTCATTCGAACGTTCCACCGACATTTTGGCTGTGGATTTGACATGACCGGTGATCTCTTCGAGTTTGGAGATGTTGTTTTGGAAACTGGCCTGAAGATTTTTAAGCTGGAGGTTGTTTTGATTGATTTCGGAGAGTTCTTCGTTTAGTTTCGTCCGCATTTGATTATGGTAGTTTGATTCCATCGTATCGATGCTTTCGTTGAATTTTTCTCCGGCAAATGCAAACGCCGGATTTAATCCCTGTACATCAAAGCGCCGGAAGTATTCATGCCGTCCCGCGTACGTAACGGATGCACTCATTTCACGTATGAATGTTTCCATCTGATCGAGCATATTGTTGACGCCCCGGCAGATATCTCCTGTCATTCCACGGTCTTGAATGTGGACGGCACGCATTTCGAAGTTTCCTTTTTCGGCTTCTTTCAATACGGCAAGCGATTTTTTCAGATGCCGTTCGACTCCGCGAACCTGAAGAGTAAATGCGTAAGATAAAAAGATATATACCAATAAAAATGCGGTATCAAGAAGATCGAATCCGTTGAAAGCGGTAAAAATGACGTAATGGAGGAGAAACAGGCCGAAGAAAGTACCGGCGATCCACTCCAGTCTAGAGAGATAGGATAAATTCGTCATAGCGTTTTCCCTTGGCTTCCAAGAGTTCGTCGATTAGGGCTCTGGAGGCCTGGATTCCACCTTGTATTTCGGCTTCAAGCATCTTTTTGTAGAGAGGTTTTATGGTATCGAGTGCCTGTTGTTTCGGTTTACGGCGGACTGAATAATAACCTATTATATTTCCCTTGGGATCGAAAGAAGGGGTAACATTGGCGCAGACCCAATAATAATCACCGCTTTTGGTTTTGTTGACCACATAGGCATAAATCTCTTTACCCGATTGAATCGTTTCCCATAATAGTTTGAAGATTACTTTTGGCATATCAGGATGGCGTAAAATATTATGCGGCGCCCCCAACAGTTCTTCTTCGCTGTAGCCGGCAATATTAAGACAAATTTCGTTGCAGTAAGTAATACGCCCTTTCGTATCGGTTTTCGAAACAATCAGTTCGTCTTCTTTAAAATGGATTTCGCTCATGAGAAATGTATCCGTATCTGGAATTCGTATAAAATAAGATACTTTAATATACTTAAAATTTACCTATCAATCTTCGCATCGCAATCGAAGAGATCTGTATTGTTTAATTGTTACGCAGTCAAGATCCTATTAAACTCTGTTTTATGGTGAATTTATAGTAAAAATAATTTTTAGTATTTTTTTATTTTATTGATGGGATAAGATGAATTTTTGCGTGCCGGGTATAAAATTCTTCTATAGAAGCGTATAAATACAATTGTTTTTTTAGGCGTTTAAAGATAAAAGCCTGTAAGCCGGAAAATACGAGCAGAACGTATTGGAAAGTGAGGAGAAAGCGTTTTCTTCTTGTCGGGTTATACGTTATTGATTGAGAAAGTGCTACTATAAATAATATAATCAAGAAGATAGGATTCCCCGGTCTGGCTTGAGGATAAGGAAAGATTAGTGCAGATTCGTTTTTGGCTGAGTATATGGGTATTCGGCTTTTTTTCCTGTATGTGGGCTGCTGATTCGCAATCGCTGGAAACAGTGTCGGTACAGTTGAATTGGAAATATCAGTTCGAATTCGCCGGGTTCATTGCCGCCAAAGAAAAGGGGTACTACCGTGATGCGGGACTGGAGGTCGAGCTGCGAGAATACCACAATGGCGTAGATATCGTTTCCGACGTCCTCGAGGGAAAATCGACGTACGGGATTTACAATGCCAATCTCGTAATTGAAGATGGGGTTATCCGTCCGATTGTTCTGATGGCAACGTATCTGCAGCATTCTCCATTGATCTTTGTCGCCCGCAAAGGGATACGCAATCCTGCCGACATGATCGGAAAACGGATCATGGTAACTCAGGACGAAGTCAAAAACGCTTCGTTGGGACTTCTGCTGAAACATTTCGAAATCACTGCCAAAAATGCCCGTTTTGTTAATCATACGTACAACACACAGACATTTATAGACGGAAAAGTGGACGTCATGAGCGCGTTTAGCTCCAACGAACTGTATGAACTGGATCGTCTTCATGTCCCGTATGAAATTATCGATCCGGCCCAGTACGGATTTATGATGTCGGGGGCCAATCTCTTCACATCGCAAAAAGAGGCGATCGAGCATACCGGGCGGACACAGCGTTTTATCGACGCGACGAACCGTGGATGGGAATACGCATTTAAACATCCCCATGAAATAATCACTATTTTGAAAAAACGTTACGGCGTGACGAAATCAACCGGAGCTTTGGAATTTGAAGCCAGAGAGACCAGGCGTCTGTTTATGCGTGATTTTTTCAAAATCGGAGAGGTCAATCCCGATTTGTGCGTCCGTGCCTACAAACAATTGATGCAGGCAGGAGTGATTCTCCCCGATCAAAAGCTCGGGGTATTGACGTTTGATGAAATCGCCGAAAAGATGAAAACGACGCTGAGTCTGACGAGCGATGAAAAACAGTATCTCTTACAGAAAAAATCGATCCGGATGTGCGTCGATCCCGACTGGTATCCTTTTGAAGCGATTTGGGACGGCCGGCATATCGGAATCTCTGCAGATGTCATGAAAACGTTTGAGAAACAGATCGGGATTCCAATCCGCATGGTTCCGGTAGAGAACTGGGAAGAATCGGTTGAAAAAGCCAAACGGCGCGAATGCGATATCTTTTCGCTCGCTTCGTCTACGCCGGAGCGGGAAAAATACATGGAGTTTACGACTCCGTATATCAATTTGCCAATCGTTTTGGTCACGACGATGGATAAGCCCTTTACCGAAGGGATAGAGCAGCTCAAAGGGAAAAAAATCGCGGTGGTAGAAGGGTATGCGATTGGAGAGAAACTTCGTTTTCACTATCCCGAACTGGAGTTGGTAGAGGTCAAATCGATATCCGAAGGGCTAAAAGCGGTTCAAAAAAAGGAAGTGTACGGATACGTCGATAATTTGATGGTGGTCTCTTCGTACATTCAAAAAGAGTACACCGGGGTTTTGAAAATTTCAAGCCGTCTGGAAGAGAACGTCGCCCTGGGAATCGGGACGCGAAAAGACGAACCGATTCTGAACCGGATTTTTGAAAAACTTGTCCGACATAGGGATGAACGGTCGGTACAGGCCATATATGATAAATGGGCACCAACCGTTGAAGAGGTGAACGGATTTAATCGTCAAACGGTTCTGCAGGGATTGGTCCTAATCGTCCTGATCGGTGGAGTCTTTTTTTGGCGTTATTACGAATTACAGCGCTACAATGAAAAACTTCTGAAGCTCTCGATCACCGATCCGTTGACCGGTTTGTTCAATCGCCTGAGACTTGATGAAAGACTTGCCGAAGAGGACAACCGCTTGCGCCGTTATCCCGATTACTCTTTTAGCCTGATGATTCTCGATATCGACCATTTTAAACAGATCAACGACCGTTACGGACATATTACGGGGGATATGGTATTGAAAACGTTTTCGAAGCTGATCAAAGACCATATCCGCACGACCGATATCGCCGGAAGATGGGGAGGCGAGGAATTTATGATCATCCTGCCCCATACCGATAAGAACAGTGCCAGAACCGTCGCAGAAAATTTAAGGCATCGGATTGAAAAATTTGATTTTGGATTGGAACATGGGGTAACGGCGAGTATCGGAATCGGCGAAGCCAAACGGGACATGCGGGTCGAAGAGCTGGTACGGCGTATTGACGATACACTTTACAGGGCTAAAGAGAAAGGGCGCAACCGTACTGAGACGGTAGCGTGAGTTTTCTCAGAAGATGAGATTATCCCTCTTCGGCGATATCTTCGTTCCATAACTCCGGTTTTTCGGTGATGAAGCGTTCCATGAGCCCGGTACATTCGGGATCGTCGAGAAGAATTACCTCGACGCCGTTGCTGCGTAGAAATTCGATGTTTCCTTCAAAATTTCGGTTTTCACCGATCACGACGCGGGGGATACCAAACTGTACGATCGTTCCCGAACACATCATACAGGGTGCCAACGTCGTATAGAGCGTCGTTCCCGAATAGCTTTTCTGCCGTCCCGCCCGTCGCAGACAGTCCATTTCGCCGTGGGCGATCGGATCCCCCTCCTGAACGCGTCGGTTGTGTCCGCTGGAGATGAGGTTTTCTTCTTTACACAATGCCGCCCCGACGGGGACGCCCCCTTCTTCGTATCCCTGACGCGCTTGTTCATACGCCAGTTTCATCATCTTTTGGTCGATTTCGTGTTGGGTCATGGTTGTTCTCCTTGTATAGTGAATCCGTCAGGACTTTTTGTGCCGTTTGGGATAATCGAACGAGACGAAATTACCCGAGTTTTGGGTCAGATCACTCCACCTTGCCGGAAGGGCTATTTCAACGATCCCGCAGGTCGGAACGTTATCGATGGGGTATCCGCTGAGATACGTGACATACTCGGTCAGACCCGGATTGTGTGCGACCAAAAAGACTGAGCGAACCGAATCGTCGATACGTCGCAAAGCGGTTTCGAGAGCGAGAGGATCGGCCAGATAGAGCGACTCGTCATAACGGATCTCTTCGGGGGGATATCCGATGGCTTCGGCAATGGACACAGCGGTTGATTTGGCCCGTACGGCGGGGCTGGCGAGGATCAGATCGGGACGGATGGCGCGAGCGTGCAGTACGCTTCCCATAAAGGGTGCGTTTTTTTCTCCCCGGGCATTGAGAGGGCGATCGAAATCGCTCAATCCGGGATCGCTCCAGTCCGATTTGGCATGACGTATTAGGTAGAGGTGTCTCATGGCGTGCTTTCTCCTGTTTAGAATTCTTCGTAGTCGATGTCGATGGGATATTGGGGAAAACGGCTCTCGATCAGCGATTCGATCCGTTCACGGTATTGTGCCGAGTGTTTGGCATCCGGAGAGAGAAACGCGAGTGCAAGCGTCGCCTCCTTGGGGTAGGCGTCGCTGATATCCAGAATCGAGACGTTTAAGGTTTTAAGCTTCTCTTTGAGACTGTTGATCACGCTGCGCCTCCCTTTGAGAGACGATACCTCGTCGAGTTCAAGCCGAAGGATAAGGGTACAGACGATCATAATCGCCACTCCCGGATAATCGTGTACTGCGCCCCCTCCGGCAAAAGGGTACTTCGGTACAAGGCGATGCAGGGTTCCATCACCCCAAGGGGAGAGGATGGCGGCGTTTTGAGCAGTGATTCAAACGGATCGTTGAACATCGATTTGACCCGCATCAGCGTGACGTGGGGACGCAGCGACTCATGCGTCAGGGCGAGGGTGGTTTCGAGACGGTTGCGCAATTGCTGAAATGAGGGATTGTCGCTAAGGGCAACGAAAACACGGCTGTTTGAAAAATAGCCGAAACGATCAAAAGAAGAGGGGGTAAATGAGCAGTCGAACCCTTCTAGCCGTTCGATCAGCGTATCGGCATCAAATTGCGATCCCAAAAACGCGACGGTCGCGTGCAGCGTTTTCTCGTCGCGCCACCGCCCTTGCAATAACGGTGAAAAAGAGGCGCGGAGGTTTTCATAGTCGTAGAGCCTGACCGGGGCGGCCAGAAACAGTCGGTCCGACATACCGATCCTTTCACTGCGTTGTTGATGAAGTATACCATAGCCTCTCACATTGCCTTCACGATTTTACGTTAGAATCATCCCACTTTTTTTCATGGAGTCTGTATGTCCCGAATCGTATGGATCGTATTGCTGTGTGCGCCGATGCTTTTTTCCAAAACCCTGAGTGCGACCTATGAGGTATCGTTTGGAATTTTCCAGAAACTGGGGGTTGCCGAAACGACCTTGCAGATCAACGACGATCAGACGTATCGTATACGGGTCGAAGCGAAAACGACCGGATGGGCGAAAACCCTCTCGAACAACCGGACCGAACTCTACGAGAGCCGCGGTATCGTCCGTAACGGCAGACTGATCCCGTCGGTGTATACGACGATGCGCAAGAGCAACTCAAAAATGAGTCTGAAAACCTATACGTTTGACCATGCAAACCGGGTCGTCTGGAAAGAGACGCTCAAAACGACGGCGGACGGGGAAGAGAACCGTAACCGGGAGACAAACGAATATTATGCTTCGGAAGATATCCTAAGCCTCTTTTTTAATCTCAAACTCTACACGATCAAACGTCAGAGCACCTATTTCAATGCGATCGGAGGGAATAAAGAAGACGGGCGGATCGATACGATTTTTCCGCGAAACGAGGCACTCGCCAAAATGAAGCAGGAGTTGCAGCTTGAGGATGGGGAATTTCTCAAGGTCATTTTGAACGAGCGTATTTTTTCGAGCGAAAAAGGGGAGCTGATGATCAATCTTGACGACGACGGCCTCTGTCGCAAGGCCGTCCTCAAAGACGTTCTGCTTTTTGGGGATATCGTCGGGACGCGGATCCGTTAAATCGAGAGGTCAAGGCCGTAGACCGGCAACGCTTCCCCCGATTCGCTGAGGGCTACGGAGGTGTTTTTGATCTGTGCGAGGGTCGAGTTTTGAGAATCTTTGAAATCGAAGGTTCCGGCCACCGCCTGAAGCGAAATGGCGCCGATCCCTGCCTCTTTCAAAGAGATCACGTTGTCTTCGTTGGCGGTTTTCACCCAGAGCTTGAGACTTTTGAATACAGAATCGTTTTCATCGATCCAGCCGTTTTTGTCATCGTCGTAAGCGGCCAGTTCGGTAAATCCGTTTCCGCTTTTGGGACCGAAGAGCTCCGTTCCGTTATTGATTTGTCCGTCGCCGTTTTTATCCAGCGCCAAAAAGCCGGAACCTCCGGAGAGATAGGAGATGTTCTCTTCGGCTCCCCCTTTGAGCAGGTCAAAAGAGAATTTTCCATCCCCGATCGGCGATGAACCGTCGAAACTGATGACCAGCGGATCGCTCAGCGCATCGCCGGCACGGAACATGGAGCTCTGAGACATGACGAATTCCCGGCTAAACTGCAGATTGAGGGAGAATTCGATCTGCTGTCCCGATTCGGTGAGAGCCTTTCCGGAGGAGCTAAAACTCAGAGCCTGCTGCTCTTGCATCGTATAGGTCGTGGATATTTCGAGTCCCCATCCGACCCGCATTTGCGTATTTCCCCCCGATGAGTCTATCTGAAGCGACGCATTTCCGCTACTGCTCATCGATGCGATTGTAATCTTTTTCCCCGTCAGCCGTTCGAGAATGTCGACCATCATTCTCAGCTTCGGGTCCAGACTGTTTTTAAGCTCCTCCTGTGAGGCTTCCTCATCGGTTTTGGAAGTACGTGAGGTACCGTCTGTTTTTTCGAACCGTATATTCTGGCTCACTTCCTCTTTTTTTGCATAATAGGCCGCTGCGTTGTTACTTATCGTAGAAGATGCAATTTTCATGAGTTCCGTCCTTGGTTCATCGTATAACGGTAAATCGGCAAATATCGCTCTATATTTACCGATTAAAACGACGCTTGATCGAAATCAAAGACATCGGAGACAATAAAGTTTACAATGGTGCGATCCGGATGACAGGAGAGATCATGGAGACACTGCGGACCATCATTAAACGCGACGGATCGGAAGAGACGTTTTATCCCTATAAGATCGCCGATGCAATCCGAAAAGCGTACGAGAGCGTATCAAAAAGTTTTGATCATGCCGTTTACGAAAAGGTTCTGGAGCGGATCGCGAAAGAAGGGGACGACAGCGTCGAAGCGATTCAGGACGTGATCGAAGAAGAGCTGCACAAAGCAGGTGCCTTCGCTGTCATGAAATCGTTTATCACCTACCGTTTCATCCATAAAATCCAGCGCCAAAAGGGGCTGGGGATCGAATCAGATACCACCTACGTCAACTCGACGCAGAGCGTAGAGGAGTACATCAACAAAAATGACTGGAGGATCAATGCGAATGCGAATACGGGATATTCGAATGCGGGATTGGTCAATAATCTAGCAGGAAAGGTGATCGCCAATTTTTGGCTCGATACGATCTATTCGGCGGAAGAGGGGGCATCCCACCGTAACGGCGATATCCATATCCATGATCTCGATTGTCTGAGCGGATACTGTGCCGGATGGAGTTTAAGGGCGTTGCTGAACGAAGGGTTCAACGGGGTTCGCGGTCGCGTCGAGAGCGCTCCGCCGCGCCATTTTCGCGAAGCATTGGGGCAGATGGCCAATTTTCTCGGAATTTTGCAGTCCGAATGGGCCGGTGCGCAGGCATTCAGTTCATTCGATACCTATTTGGCGCCTTACGTATTTGCCGATGCCCTTGAGTATTCGGAGATCAAAAAAGCGGTTCGGAGTTTTGTCTACAATCTAAACGTCCCCGCGCGGTGGGGACAATCACCGTTTACGAACATCACATTGGATTGGAACGTTCCGACGGACCTTGCCGGACAGTTTCCTACCCGTAGCGACCGCCATCTTTTCAGCCATTTTCCAATGAAGGCGCATTATCGGCGTAAATTGGAAGAACGGGGAAAACAAGCATTGTCCGATTTGACCTACAGCGATTTTCAATCGGAGATGGATCTGATCAACCGCGCGTTTTATGAGGTGATGAGTGAAGGGGATGCGATGGGGGCTCCGTTTACGTTTCCTATCCCGACGGTCAATATTACCGAACAGTTTGACTGGTACGGTACGAATACCGACGTATTGTTTGAAAACACCGCCAAAATCGGGTCAAGCTATTTTCAAAATTTTATCGGCAGTCAGTATATGACCAGCGACGAGGGGGAGAAAATAGAAAATCCCGATGCCTATAAACCCGGAGCGGTTCGAAGCATGTGCTGCCGGTTGCAACTCGACTTGCGTGAACTGCTCAAGCGGGGAAACGGTTTGTTCGGCAGTGCGGAGATGACCGGAAGTATCGGTGTCGTCACGATCAATATGGCGCGTCTGGGGTATTTGTACGCTGCGGACGAAGAAGGGTTGCTTCGCGCACTGGATCGTCGGATGTCGATTGCCCGTTCGACCTTGGAGAAAAAACGCCTATTTATTCAGGAGATGTTCGAGCGGGGACTGTATCCGTATACAAAACGGTATCTCAAAGGATTTCACAACCATTTTTCGACGATAGGGGTCAACGGGATGAACGAGATGACCCGTAATTTTACGGGTGATCGGGAGGATATTTCGACTCCGTGGGGGATCGCGTTTGCCACACGTATTCTCGATTTTATGCGCGAGCGGATACGGGAGTTTCAGGAAGGTTCCGGAAACCTTTACAACCTCGAAGCGACCCCGGCGGAGGGGACAACGTACCGTTTTGCCAAAGAAGACAAAAAACGCTACCCCCCGATCCTGCAGGCCGGAGAAGGGGAGAACGTCTATTACACCAACAGTTCCCAGCTCCCGGTCGGATTGACCGACGATCCGTTCGAAGCGCTTGAACTCCAAGACGCGTTGCAGTGTCGCTATACCGGGGGGACGGTGCTGCATCTGTATATGAATGAAAAACTGAGTTCCCCGGAAGCGTGCCGCAGGATGATCCAAAACGTCCTCGGACGTTTTCGACTCCCTTATATTACGGTGACTCCGCTCTTTTCGGTTTGTCCGGTACACGGCTATCTGGAAGGAGAATACGAGTTCTGTCCCAAGTGCGACGAAATCATATTGATCAAGGAGAGAGGATGAAACCTGAAGAGATACTCAAACAACATGAAGCCGAACGTACCCGGTGCATCGTCTATACGCGTGTCATGGGGTACCATCGTCCGGTAGAGAGTTTCAATATAGGCAAAAAACAAGAACACAAAGAGCGCAGGTATTTCGATGAGCGCCATTTGCGACATCACTCCGTTTAGTCTGCTCGATTATCCGGGTATTCCCGCTGCGATCGTCTGGTTTGGAGGGTGTAATCTGCGGTGCGGGTATTGTTACAATCCGCAGATTGTTTATTCCAAAGAACAGGTGGAAGAAGAGAGGGTAATATCCTTCCTGGAAAAACGGATCGGACTCCTGGAAGGGGTGGTACTCAGCGGCGGCGAAGCGACCCTGTATGGACGAATGGTTGAGTTTGCCCGTCGAATCAAAGCACTCGGGTATAAGATCAAGCTGGATACAAACGCAATGCGTCCGGACGTGGTACTGCGGTTGGCGGAAGAACGGTTGCTTGATTACGTCGCGCTCGATTACAAAACGGACCGGATCGGGGGATGGAGAGAAGAGACGTTTTGGGAAACCTTTCACATCCTCCGTTTATCGGGGATTGAATTTGAAGTACGCACAACGTTTCACCCCGACCTGATGGATGATGACGAGCTGATCGAGACGGCGTCTAAACTGGCAATCAACGGTTATGCTCCGTTGTACGTTCAGCGTTTCAAAGAGAATGTCCCGACACTGGGGAATATGGGTTCTCCGATACGGCAGGCCGATTACCGTCGTCTGAAAGCTTTCGTCTCATTTCGCTCTTGACCTGAGTCAAAGACATCGCTCTCAAAACGTTTTACAATTCTTCATACTTAAACACAAAAAAGGATCGATCATGAAAAAAATGTTGATTGTAGCAAGTGTCATTGCCGGGATATGGACGAATGCCGTTGCCGAAGACGGAGCGGCATTGTTTAAAAAATGTGCTGCGTGTCATGGTGCACAGGGTGAAAAACCGGCTCTTGGAAAAAGCAAAGTGATCAAGGATATGAGCAAAGCCGAGATCACCGCTGCGCTCAAAGGGTACAAAGACGGTAGCTACGGCGGTGCTGCCAAAGCGATGATGAAAGGGCAGGTAGCGACACTCGACGACGCAAAAATCTCCGCCATTGCCGAATTGATCGGTAAATAACTCCTCTTTTCTCCATGCCCTTCGGGGCATTTTATTCAGACAGTGTCTCCTTTTGTTCTTGACCTCCTCAAATCGACCGGCTGTCTGAACCGAATCGATCATTTCTTACGAAAAAATCTGTTTTTTTTACCTCCGCTTGACCCAAGTCAATTTTTAAATCTACCCATTACGTTACGATTATCAGCGTAAACCGTTAAGACGGCGCCTCTGGAGAGCGTTTGAATGAAAGTTCTCCAGAGGTGTCCTCTAAACAATCCATGTAAAAGGATCGAAAATGCAAGAGAGTCGTAGAGAGTTTCTAAAAGCAACCGCCGCTACCGCCGCCGCATCGGCAGTAGGGATGGTTTTGCCGAGCGAAGTTCAGGCAGCTTCCAAACAAGGAGAAGCCGGATGGCGTTGGGATAAAGCCGTTTGCCGCTTCTGCGGAACGGGGTGCGGTGTCATGGTCGCGACCCAGAACGACAAGATTATTGCGGTCAAAGGGGACCCGGCCGCTCCGGTCAATAAGGGGCTTAACTGTATCAAAGGGTACTTCCTGGCCAAAATCATGTACGGTGCCGACCGTCTGACTCAGCCGCTGCTTCGCGTCGATGCCAACGGAAACTTCAGCAAACAAGGGAAATTCCAACCGGTAAGCTGGCAAAAAGCCTTTGACGTCATGAGTGACAAATTCAAAGAAACCTATGCCAAAAACGGTCCGACGTCGGTCGGGATTTTCGGATCGGGTCAATATACGATCCACGAGGGGTATGCCGCGCTTAAACTGATGAAAGCGGGATTCCGTTCCAACAACATCGATCCCAATGCACGTCACTGTATGGCTTCTGCGGTTGCGGGATTTATGCA
Organism: Sulfuricurvum sp.; assembly: GCA_050178755.1. Lineage (GTDB taxonomy): Bacteria > Campylobacterota > Campylobacteria > Campylobacterales > Sulfurimonadaceae > Sulfuricurvum. The sequence continues at coordinate 19,659 of JBFXFU010000030.1, forward strand.
GACCTTCGGGATCGACGAACCGGCCGGATGTTACGATGACATCGAGCTTACCGATACGATCGTGACCTGGGGGGCCAACATGGCCGAGATGCACCCGATTCTCTGGTCACGGGTATCGGACCGTAAACTGACCAATAAAGATAAAGTCAAAGTCGTCAACCTCTCGACCTATACGACCCGTACGTCGGATTTGGCCGATATCGAGATCATTTTCCGTCCAAACACAGATTTGGCAATCTGGAACTATATCGCCCGTGAGATCGTCTACAACCATCCTGAATCGATCGACTGGAAATACGTCAACGACAACTGCGTATTTATCACCAGCTGGGTCGATACCGGCTACGGTATGCGTGACAATCCGAACCATCCGAAGTTCAAACCTTCCGAAAAAGATACGGTTGCCAAGCAGCTTGCAAAACAGGTAAGCGGTCTGGAAGGGCCTGCACTGGAACCGTTCGGATATTCAACCGGCGACAATATGCAGATGAAACACGCCAAACAATCCGCTGACAACTGGGCGATCAGCTTCGAAGAGTTCAAACGCGGTCTTGCACCGTATACGCTTGATTACGTCGCTTCCGTTGCCAAAGGCAATCCGGACGAAGATACCGAGCAGTTCAAGAAAAAACTCAAAGCCCTCGCCGATCTCTATATCGAAAAAGGGCGTAAAGTCGTCAGCTTCTGGACAATGGGATTCAATCAGCACACCCGCGGTACCTGGGTCAACAGCCAGTCGTATATGGTTCACATGCTCCTCGGTAAACAATCCAAACCGGGTATGGGAGCGTTCTCGCTTACCGGTCAGCCATCGGCGTGCGGTACGGCGCGTGAAGTCGGTACGTTCAGCCACCGTCTGCCTGCGGACATGGTCGTCGCCAATCCGAAACACAGAGCACATACCGAAGAGATCTGGAAAGTTCCGGCCGGTACGCTTAATCCGGTTCCGGGGAGCCACTTCGTCCAGATCATGCGTGACCTTGAAGACGGTAAAGTCAAATGGGCATGGGTACAGGTCAACAATCCTTGGCAGGATACGGCGAATGCGAACCACTGGATCAAAGCAGCGCGTGAAATGGATAACTTCATCGTCTGTTCGGACGGTTATCCGGGTATCAGCGCCAAAGTCGCCGACCTTATTTTGCCATCGGCCATGATCTATGAGAAATGGGGCGGATACGGAAACGCGGAACGCCGTACCCAGCAGTGGCGTCAACAGGTGACTCCGGTCGGTCAGGCGATGGGAGATTTGTGGCAGACGGCAGAATTTGCCAAACGCTTTACGCTGGCCGAAGTGTGGAAAGAGTGGAAGATCAACGATAAAGTTGCGTTGCCGAACGTTATGGCCGAAGCGCAGAAAATGGGGTACAAACCGACCGATACGCTTTTTGACGTCTTGTTCGCCAATCCCGAGGCCCGCAGCTATAAATGGCCCGATCCGATCGGAAAAGGGTTTGATAATACCGAAGCGGGCGGCGATAAACGTAACGTCATCGGAAGTGACGGTAAAGCGTTCAAAGGGTACGGATTCTTCATCCACAAATATTTGTGGGAAGATTACCGTAAATTCGGTCTTGGTCATGGGCACGATCTGGCCGATTTCGATACCTATCACCGGGTACGCGGCTTGAAATGGCCGGTTGTCAACGGTAAAGAGACCCAATGGCGTTTCAATGCCAAATACGACCCGTACGCGAAGAAAACAGGTCGTGAGTTCGCATTCTACGGCGAAGCGGGCAAAGTGATCCAACAAGGCTCTCTCACCGGTCCGGACGAGAGTAAACCGAAAGTCGATCTGCACAACAAGGCCAAAATCTGTATGCACCCGTATATGGATCCGCCGGAAGTTCCGACCAAAGATTATCCGCTCTGGCTCTGTACCGGTCGTGTTCTTGAACACTGGCACTCCGGAACGATGACGATGCGGGTTCCGGAACTCTACCGCGCCGTACCGGAGGCATTGTGTTATATGAATCCGGGCACCGCGAAAGACCTCGGGGTCAAAGACGGTGAACTCGTATGGGTTGAAAGCCGCCGCGGTAAAGTCAAAGCGCGCGTCGAGACCCGCGGACGGAACCGTCCTCCGAGAAGTCT
>JBFXFU010000031.1:0-19493 GCA_050178755.1 Sulfuricurvum sp.
TCGACCCGGACGGAACGTTTCCAAATCATCACCCTGATCCTAGCGAAGAACACAATCTTGAAGACATCAAAGAACTGTTGGCGAAGGAAGGAGACATCGCGTTTGCTTACGATGGCGATGCCGATCGAATTGCCGTTTTGACCCATCAAAACAACATCAAAGGGGACATGATGGCCCTGTTGTACTCGTTGAAGATGGAAAATCCGACCGTTATCGGGGAAGTCAAATGTTCACAAGTGATGTACGACACGCTACGTGAGCGCGGTGCGAACGCAATCATGTACAAAACCGGGCATTCAAATCTGAAAGTCAAGATGAAAGAACTGCATGCGGATCTCGCGTGTGAAGTGAGCGGGCACGTTTTCTTCGCCGATCGTTATTTTGGATACGACGATGCGATTTACGGAACGCTGCGGATGCTTGAACTCGTTAATGACGGGATTGATCTTGATGCAGAAATTGCGAAATTGCCGATTGTCTATTCTACCGAAGAGATCAAAGTGAAAACGACGGAAAAAGAGAAGTTTCCACTGATTGATAAACTCAAGGAGTTGTTAAAAAATCCTCCTGCCGATTTCCCGGCGATCCGGGAAATTATCGAAGTTGACGGCGTGCGGGTTATTTTCGATAAGGGATGGGGACTTGTACGGGCCAGTAACACTACTCCGGTATTGGTCACCCGTTTTGAATCAACCGATCCGGAAGAAGTTGTACGTTATGAACACGCCCTGAATGCATTGATTCAGTCGGCGCAAGCACAATTGTAAAAGGAGGGGATAGTATGAAATCGATAACACTGACGATGCCGCTGGATATGCACCTTCATCTACGGGATGGTGAAATGCTCGAAACGGTGGCGCCGCTGACGTCGTATACGTTTAGCGGAGCATTGGTCATGCCGAATCTCGTCCCTCCCATCACCACAAAAGAGATGGTCAAAGAGTATCGGCACCGTATCAAACATGCCATAGGGCGGGATGATTTTGAACCTTATATGACGTTGTTCTATCAAAACTATACCCGTGCGTTTTTGGAAGAGGCACAAGATGAGATTGTCGCCATAAAACTTTACCCTAGCGGTGTAACAACGAACTCGGAAGGTGGAGTCGCCAGTTTTGACGTCGAATCGATGCGCGAAACGCTCGACGCCATGAGCGATTTGGGCATTGTTTTGTCGGTTCACGGTGAAACCAACGGATTCGTGATGGACCGCGAAGCGGAGTTCATGAACGTATACGAGATGCTGGCCACAACTTTTCCGAAACTAAAAATCGTTATGGAACATATTACGACATGTGATGCGGTCGAGATGCTGGATAAATACGATAACTTATACGCAACCGTAACGGTACACCACTTAATGATCACGCTGGATGATGTGGCGGGCGGATTGCTTCGTCCTCATCTTTTTTGCAAACCGATCGCCAAACGCCCGCATGACCGTGAAGCACTTTTGAACGTTGTCTTGAACGCCCATCCGAAAGTCATGTTCGGGTCTGACTCAGCACCCCATCCTAAACATACCAAGGAGTCGTGCGGATGCGGGGCCGGAGTTTTTACGGCACCGATAGCGTTGCAGTTGCTGTGCGAAATTTTCGATTCTCATGGAAAACTTGATAATTTACAGGCTTTTGTGAGTGACAATGCCCAGAGTATTTATGGAATTTGTGCGGAATATAAAGAGGTCACCCTAATCGAAAAAGAGTTTGTTGTTCCGGAAATCTATGGAAGCGTCGTGCCGATGAAAGCCGAAGAGACGCTGAAATGGTCTATTGAGCGTGTCGATTAAAATCCTTGTACTTGAAGACGATCTTCTTTTCGGCGAATCGATGGTAGATGTGCTGGAAGAGGAAGGTTTTGAAGTACGTTTGTGCCGTAACGGGCACGAGGCGTTGGACGCAACGTTTAAAAGCCGCTTTGATTTATACCTACTCGATATTAACGTCCCTTTGCTGGACGGTCTTTCCTTGCTTAAAGAACTCAGAGGGGCCAATGATGAAACCCCGGCAATTTATCTAACATCACATAAAGAGCTGGATATCCTTTCCGAAGCTTTTGAAATAGGGGCAGCCGATTACCTGAAAAAACCGTTTGATACGGATGAATTATTGATCCGTATTCATGCTCTTTTGCGCCGTAAAAAAGCCGTCGGTTGCATTGAAGCCGGGGATCTTTTTTTGGATGAGGAGCATAAATCGGTCAAACTGGGCGGAAAAATCCTATCGCTCTCGCTCAAAGAGTTTCAACTAATGGCGCTTTTGATTCGCAATATAGGAGAAACCGTCACCAAAGAGATGATTATGGATACATTATGGACTCCCTCTGAGATGATCAGTGACGGTGCAATCCGAGTATACATTAACCGACTAAAACAAGAGATCGGCAGTGACCGTATAATAAACGTACGAGGGGTAGGATACCGTCTTGTTCCGTAGCGTCGAAATCGCGTTGACATCGCTTTATATGGCGGCTACGGCCATCTTGATCGGAGCAGTGTATTACGTACATCAGATTACGGGGGTAGAGGAGTGGGGCATCATCATGTCGGTCTCTCTCGTCATCGCATTTATTGCCGGAAGAGGGTTGGCCAAAGTGGCCCTGTCACCGCTTAGAGAACATTTCGAACATTTGGAAAGTCTTTCCAAAGAGACGCTGCATGAACTTAATTTGCCCATCAATACCATTACGGCCAACGTTGCCATGTTGCGTAAGGCGCACAATGACGAAAAAAGCCTTAAACGGCTTGACCGGATTGGTATGGCGGCCGAGATGCTCAAACAACGATACGATGAACTCGATTATTTGATTAAAAAACAGATGGAAAAAGAGGCGATCGAGCGATTTGATCTCAAAGAACTGTTGGAAGAACGACTGGTTTTTCTCCGGGCGCTGTACGGTAACGTCGAATGGACTATCGATCTTGTTGCTTTTGAGATCGAACTGGATCGAATCGGCCTTGGCAAGGTGATTGATAATATTGTCGAAAACGGGGTGAAGTACTCTTCCGGTGATCCGGTACTTTTTATTCGGTTCGATCGTAACCGTTTGAGTATTTGCGACCGGGGAATCGGAATGGATGAGATCGCTTTAATGCGTATATTTGACCGCTATTATCAAAATGATGCTACGATGGCCGGGTATGGAATCGGTCTTGGATTGGTCAAACGTTATTGTGATCGTCATCATATCGGTTTGCACGTTGCTTCCAAACCGGGAGAGGGGACGTGCGTCACCCTGGAATTCACTACGAAAAAGGAGAAAAAGAATGGATAACAGCAGTTGGCTAACGTGGGCCGAAAGTGCGCTCGATTATGGAGTCATCGGAATTTTGGTATTGATGAGCATTGTCTCTTTATGGCTTTTTATTGAGCGAATGATGTATTACCGTACGGTCCGCCCGGCCGATTTTGCGTCTAAAGACGAACTTGAACTTGACCTTGGAAACAACGTCAGTACCATTGCAACCATCGGTTCCAATGCCCCCTACGTCGGATTGCTTGGTACGGTTTTAGGAATTATGATAACGTTTTACAGTCTCGGGGATGTTGGTGCCGTCGATCCGAAAAAAATCATGATGGGATTGGCATTGGCACTGAAAGCGACGGCCATGGGGCTGATCGTCGCAATTCCTTCAATTGTTTTCTATAATATTTTATTGCGTAAAATGGAACGATTTTTAATTCAGTGGGACATTGACACGAAACGTTAAAGGAAAACGGATGAAAATGAAACGAATCGATTCGATCAACGTTATTCCGTTTATCGATATTATGCTGGTCCTTCTCGTTATGGTACTGACTACGGCCACATTTGTTAAAACCGGGCTTATCCCCGTTGATCTTCCCGAAGCCAAGGGGACGGCAGCCGAGCATAAACCTTCGGAGTTGAAACTGACGATTGAAAAAGACGGTACGTTGTTGTTGGGTGAAGACAAAAACCCGATAACGTTGGAACAGTTTGAACAAAAAGTCGTCGAAGGGGGACAAGAGATGACGGTTGTGTTGTACAGTGACAAAAAAGCGGAGTTTCAAAACTTTGTCGGTGTTATGGACGTTTTAAAACGTCTTGGACACGAGCAACTCTATATCGTCACCGATAAACACTGATGCAACGGATCAGCAATTACGTTTACGCACACGATGAAATTTTTGGATGGGATATTCCTACCCGGAGGTTTCCGAATCCCTATCACGATTTTCCCTATATGGTTCTCGAAGGGGTATTGAGTCCTGATGAATGCCGTGAAATTACGGCTCAGGCGTTGAACGACACGTCAGCGGTTGCCGCTGAACTTCGCGGAAAATCCCTCGACGCGGCAATACGTAAAACCGATATTCACCGTTTAAGCCCGTCGCATCTTCATCGGTACAAGGAGCGTTTTGCATCGGTGCGTAAAGAGATCGAAGATTTTTTTGCCCTTTCTTTGACGGGGGCGACCGATGTTCAGGTGCTTGGTTATGAAAAGGGTTCTTTTTATTTAAAGCACAGTGACGATTCAAGCGAATTGCGGGACAAGGAAGGGAATACGATCGGATTCGTAGCGGTAGCCCCGGAACGTAAAGTAACCACGGTGCTGTTCACGACATCGTATACCCCCAATCCGACCGATACGGACCATTTTAGCGGTGGTGAACTCTTATTTAATTATCTTTGTGACGAGCATGGGAATACCGTGACGTTGCGCCCCGAAGCGGGTGATATGGTTGTTTTCCTCTCGAACCCTTGTTTTTCGCACGAGGTTCTTCCTGTCAAGGGTGGCTTTCGTCTCTCGCTGGTACAGTGGCATGATGCGGTGATGTAGGATATAATGGCGCATTTATAATTAATGCGGATGCATTAAAGGGGTTATTTCCGTGCGTTATTTTGCATCTTCATTTGTCATTATGCTGATAGGTTTGGTCGCAGCCTATTTTCTAGGCAGTTTTTCCGGAATCTACATCACGTTGCTGCTGATTGTTTTGGAGGTATCTCTCTCATTCGATAATGCTGTAGTGAATGCCAAAGTGCTCGAAACACTTGACCCGGTATGGCAGAAACGGTTTATCATCTTTGGTATTCCGATTGCGGTTTTCGGAATGCGTTTGGTATTTCCTTTGGCCATCGTGGCTTTGGTTACGGGGATGGGACTTGGCGAAACACTTCAGGTCGCCATGAACGATCCGCATCGATACGAAGCGATTTTGAAGTCGACGGAATCGATGATTTTTGCGTTCGGTGGAGCGTTTTTGCTGATGGTATTTTTGGATTTCTTTTTTGAGGAAAAAGACATCAAATGGGTTCGGATCGTCGAAGGGTCCAAGTTTGTGGAAAAAGCTTCTTCCGTCAACCATATCGAATTGATCACTGCCATTATGGTGGGAATCGGGATGGGACATCTAACCGGAGATTTTAACGTAGTCTTGGCCTTTATGTATGGAGTTTTGCTCCACTCGCTTCTTGGAATGTTGGATGAATTTCTATCTGCCGACACCGTAAAAAGCGGTCTTGCGGGATTCATCTATTTGGAAGTGCTTGATGCGAGTTTTAGTTTTGACGGGGTCATCGGGGCATTTGCGTTGACGTCGAACATCTTCATCATCATGATCGGTTTAGGGGTAGGTGCTATGTTTGTACGGAGTATGACTCTCTATTTTGTCGAGCATAAAACCCTTTCGCAGTTCCGTTATCTCGAACACGGAGCCCATTATGCGATCGGGATTCTGGCCCTTATCATGCTTATGAAAATCAATACGGAAGTCAGTGAACTGGTCACCGGAACGATTGGAGTCGGGCTTATTGCCTTGGCCTTTGTCCATTCTCTCTGGGAAAACAAAAAAGCCAACGCCTGAATTGTCAGGGTTGGACGTTAATTAATACCTTCCGCTCGCATTGGCAATCATCAAAATAGACTATTCTTTCTTCATAGACGTTTCCGGCTGGCATTGAAATCGGATATGGACTGACGTAATTTCGCTCCGATTCAATGATATAAGGGCGAGATGTTGTCGTATAAACCGTCGGTTGATAGGTTGTTGTATAAACAACATTAGGACGTGAGACCGCATATCCAATCATCCCTCCCATAATCAAGGGGACAACCCATCCTCCTCCACTATGATGATAAGCCGGTCGATAGTAATCACGATCATGCGCCTCAAGTGTTGGAGTACCGCTGACAAGCAGTACCAAAATGAACGAACTTATTTTCCTTTTCATCGAAAACTCCTTTTGCGATCAAAAACTAAACGAGTTGGTTACTCTGATCTCTTTCAGCGGCTCTCTGGAAGTTTTGGCAATATCCCGTCCCCGGAATTTGGCGTAATTGATGTAACCCGTTACCACGTTGTCAACTTGCATATCATACTGCGTATAACAGCGTCTGACGGTTTGGTATGAAGTTTGCGGAGTATTTCCCGCATTTTGTCCGACCATCGTACCGACGGCGGCTCCACCGATCGTCGCAGCGACGTTACCGCTTCCCTTACCGATCTGATGTCCTAAAACACCACCTATTGCCGCTCCTACGAGTCCGCCGATGACGTTGTCACCGCTACTGCGTTGTTGAACTTCCACTTGGTTGTCGTTACAGATTTCCCGCGGAATATTACGGGTTATTTTGGAATAGACCGGCTCTGAACGGATAACGGGAACGTATTCGACATCGGTTGTAATAACGTTTGCGTACGTCGCGTCGGATATAGAATCTGCCAGCATTAGAGTTGAGGCCAACATAATCAAGCCAACGGTTTTCATGGAAAAATCCTTTTTAGGTAATTGACAACAGTATAACGTGCAAGTATGAATTAATTGTGAATAAAAAACAAATCGAAAGTAACAGATTGATGATTATTAAGGTTGAGGTTGAAATATACGACTTCCCCCTTTAGGGAAAGCCCTAGAGGGGGTGTAATCAGAAGTGATTACATCATGCCGGGCATACCGCCCATACCACCCATATCTGGCATAGCTGGTTTATCTTCTTTGATCTCGTGGATCGTTGCCTCGGTGGTCAGAAGGAGACTTGAGACTGATACGGCATTGGTAAGGGCTACCCGTTCGACTTTGAGCGGATCGATGATCCCCGCTTCGAACATGTCGACGTATTCTCCGGTTGCCGCATTGAAACCGGTATTCGCATCCGGGGCGCTGGCGATGGTATTGACGACAACACCGGCATCGTAACCCGCATTTTCGGCAATTTGTTTGACCGGTGCTTTGATCGCACGGAGGATGATTTCACACCCGATTTTTTGATCGTGTGGAAGATCATTCAAGCTTACACTCGCTGCCGCACGGATAAGCGCGGCACCGCCGCCGATAACGATTCCTTCTTCAACGGCGGCTTTGGTTGCGGATAGGGCGTCGTCAACACGGTCTTTTTTCTCTTTCATTTCGGTTTCAGTAGCTGCTCCGACTTTGATGACTGCTACACCGCCGGCCAGTTTCGCCAAACGCTCTTGGAGTTTCTCTTTATCGTATTCGCTGGTGGTGCTTTCGATTTGGGTACGAATCTCTTTGATACGTGTTTCTACCATCGTTTTGTCTCCGGCACCGTCGACGATGGTCGTATTGTCTTTACTGATCACGATACGCGCGGCATGTCCGAGATCGGCAACGGTTGCACTCTCTAGCGTCCGTCCGATCTCTTCGCTGATGACCTGACCACCGGTGAGGATCGCGATGTCTTGGAGCATCGCTTTACGACGGTCACCGAATCCCGGTGCTTTGACCGCAGTAATGTTGAGGATACCGCGAAGTTTGTTGACAACCAGTGTCGCCAACGCTTCACCCTCGACGTCTTCAGCGATAATGAGAAGCGGGCGTGAACTTTTTTGAACCTGCTCGAGGATCGGAAGAAGGTCTTTAAGGTTTGAGACTTTTTGATCGAAAAGGAGGATAAACGGATGATCCAGCTCGACTGTCATTTTTTCAGAGTTGGTGATGAAATACGGGCTGAGGTAACCGCGGTCGAACTGCATCCCTTCTACCACATCAAGTTCGTCGTTGATCCCTTTGGCTTCTTCGACGGTAATGACACCGTCACGGCCTACTTTTTCCATCGCTTCGGCAATCATGTCACCGATACGCTCATCGGAGTTGGCTGAAATGGTTGCGACCTGTGCAATCTCTTTTTTATCGTTGATAACGCGTGAAGAGGCTTTGAGATTTTCTAGGATCGCTTCGAGCGCTTTGTCCATACCCCGTTTGACTTCCACCGGATTCGCACCTGCCGTGATGTTACGAAGACCTTCTTTGAAAATGGCATTTGCCAGTACGGTTGCCGTTGTGGTACCGTCACCCGCTTCATCGGCAGTATTGGATGCGACTTGTTTAACAAGCTGCGCTCCCATGTTTTCAAGAGCGTCTTTTAACTCGATTTCGCGTGCAACCGAAACACCGTCTTTGGTGATGGTCGGTGCGCCGTAGCTTTTTTGGATTAAGACGTTACGTCCGCGTGGTCCCATAGTTACTTTGACCGCATCGGTGAGTTTTTGAACGCCTGCGGCTAATTTATTACGTGCTTCGTCTGAAAAATGGATCTCTTTTGCCATCTATTTACTCCTTGTTGGTTTCGTTATAGTTATTTGATGATTCCAAGTAAATCGTCTGCATCGATCACCAGATAGGTTTTTCCATCGAGGGTGAGTTCATTACCGGCATATTTGCCGAAAACGACGGTATCACCTGTAGAAACGTTTTCGACCTGGCTACTTACGGCAACGACAGTCCCTTGGGAAGGTTTTTCTTTGGCGTTGTCGGGGATAATGATTCCCGAAGCGGTTTTGGTTGCCTCTTCGAGACGTTCTACCAATACACGGTTTCCAAGCGGTTGGAAGTTCATGGCGTTTCCTTTTGTATTATGATGAAATTTTGCGAGGTGATTGTACAGGAGTTTACGTTAATTGTCAATGCTCTTAGTCATATTGGCTCAATAATTATGAGCTAATATAAGTCTGATCTTATGAGTATGTGATTTTATGCCGTGGTTTGCTTTATGTTTTAGTTTGGAATAAGCTTTTGTAGAATATAATTCCAGTCTTCATACAAAAGATGGCTGGGTAGCTCAGCTGGTTAGAGCGCTGGTCTCATAAGCCGGAGGTCGGGGGTTCGAGTCCCCCCCCCGCCACCATCTATTCATTTAAATCACTTCAAATTCATTCAAAAAATCCTTAAAAACTCCACAAAATAGCCACTTTTTCAGCTTTTTATCCTCTAATGTCCGTTAAGCTATTTCAACACAAACTAAGATTTTAAGGGGTACATTTAGGGGTAATTTGGTTTAGGGGTATCAAAACCTCTAAAAAAATACCCCTAAAAAGTGAGGTTTTACAATGGCTCGTAAGGCTGCACCCCTAACCGATACCGAGATAAAAAAGGCAAAATCAGCCGAAAAAGACTATAAACTCTTCGATGGCGGCGGGTTGTTTTTGCTGATTAAACCCTCCAGCGGCAAATTATGGCGTTTAAAATACCTCTTTGAGGGGAAAGAAAAACTCATCTCATTAGGAACATACCCCGAAACGACGTTGGCAGAAGCGAGAGCCAAACGAGACGAATACAAACGAGAAATCGCCAAAGGGATAGATCCATCGGCAGAGCGCAAAGAATCCAAAGCAAAAAACGAAGAAAAAGCGATTGAAGAACAAGCGGCCGTTAATGGACAGTTTCATCGTGTCGTGTATGAATGGCTTGCTACTCTTAACAATGATGATAGTACGCATATCAAGCGTGTTTCATCGTTTGAAAAAGATATTTTCCCCTATTTATGCACCTATAACGAACGGCACATTATTATTTCCTCGAAGCATATCAAAGAGATCACCCATCCCGAATTATTGAAAATACTCAAAATCAAAGAGAGAACGGCTCCCGAAGTTGCCAAACGCCGGTTTAGAGATTGTAAACGTCTTTGGAGATATGCGATCAATCACGGCTACACCGAAATGAATGTTCCCGATCGTATTACAAATGATGCGTTTTTACCGCATAAAGAGAAGCATATCCCGAAGATCACAGATGAAAAAATATTAGGAGAGCTTTTAAGGGTGATAGAGCAGTATAAAGGAGAAGGTGGGGTGATTGTACGAAATGTCCTCCGTTTTGTCTCTATCATGCCTTTACGTGCCGATAATCTATGTAAATTGCGTTGGGATCAAGTCGATTTGGATAAAGCACTCATTACGATCCCCCGATCCGAGATGAAAGTCAAAGATCACAATCTCCCGGATTTTGTATTACCGCTCCCGGCCCAAGCAGTCAATATCCTAAGAGAAGTGAGGGAAGTTACAGGATGGGGGCAATGGGTTTTTCATGGCGTCCGAAAAAACCTTGAACACGTGAATAAAGAAGCCGGAAATAAAGCCTTGCGTATTATGGGATTCGTAGATGAAGCTAAGGAACGTAAACAGACTATTCATAGTTTTAGAGGTACTTTTCGATCATTAAGTGAGACGTATGCCAAAGAGCATGGAGTGAGCTTTGAAGTTCGTGAACGTGCTTTGGATCACCATGAACAAAATAAAGTTGTTAGAGCCTACACCCACAAAGCCGATTACACCGAGCAGATGCGGGAGCTGATGCAATGGTGGGCGGATTTTTTGGATAGACAAAAAAATATCGTTTCATGATAATATTTTTGTTATATTCTATAAGGAAGAGTAAAAATGTTTAGAAAAGGTGTTTCTCATAATGAATTTGCTCAACACATACAAAAAAAATTCAAAAAGTTAGAAGAGAAAAAGGGTAATCCTTTAAAAGAATTGGCAATTACAGATGCGTATGCTTTGAAGTACGATCAAAGATACGAGCATCCTTTAAGCGTTTTAAATAACTGTTTGAATCATATAGAACACTTGAAGAAAATTCGATTTTTAGTCAATCGATCCGTCAAAGATGATGAACAGATTCGCGCGGGGTTTAATCAGTATTTTCTGGATAATTCAGTACAAAAAATTGAAGTGATTTTTGATAAAGACTTCCATGATAGATTTTGGTTTATTAATAAAAAAAAGGCTTTTATTGTAGGTACTTCATTAAACACGATTGGCAATAAGCACTTTTTTGTACAAGACAAATATTTCAAATCCAAAGATGTTGAAGTACTGCTGGATTTGTGTTTTCCAAATGGTGAATTGAGAGAACAATTAAATTTTGAAAAAGATGAGGGTGAATGGAAACTCATCGATATATTTAATAGGCAAAGTTGAAATTTTTTTTGAGGATTGATCTATATTTAAAGAATAACGGACAAAATAAATCAACCGTTTTTATTTCACTATGAGGATCAAGACAATTAATTAGTCATCAAATATATTTTCAGGGTATTTACAAATAGAATAACATTCTAATTTTGAAAAATACTTGTGTATATATGCGTTAAGCAATTTTTGTTTATTCGGATTTTTCAATGAAAGCCATTTAGCCTCATATACTTTAATTTTTTCAATAAGAATATCTTTAGCACTCTCAATATCATACTCATTGAGTTCAATTGACATAACAACATCTTTTAAAATCTCTAGCGCACCTTTATTGTAAATTGCATCAAATATATTTTTTTGAAATTCTTGAAACTTTGTTTTTGCAGAGTAAATGGCATGATCAATTAAAAAATCGTCAATATTATTTTTCAAAGTTTGAATATTTAAATTGTTACCTTGTGTCGCTAGATAGTTGATCAATTCATCATCTGTAAAATTTTCCTCAATGAGCCTTAATGCTGGAACACCTTCCCTTTTCCACTTGTAATAAGTAGGTCTGGAAAACTCAAAGAGTTGCATATAGATCTCTTCTTTCTTCATGATACTCCATTAGACTAAATATAAATAATTATACAAAATTCCTGACAAGCAAGTAAATAACACATATAATACATTTAATACTTTGTATCATTTTGGTATAAATTATAATACTTTGTATTTGAAAGGTGGTTGCTGTGGATATATGGGTTACCCCGAATGAATTGGCGCAAGGAAAATTTGAATTTCCGAAAATATCTAAAACTACTCAAGCAAATCTGAGAGCACGTAAAAAGATAACTTATGTACTTGTAGCAAATAAAGTTTTGTACAAAAAAGAGTGGATTGAGGAATACATTAATTCAAATATTCGTCAAGTAAAAATTGGAAAGGACGCACATGCAAGCTGATCAACAGCAATTAGAAGAGAGACGTTTCCTAAGAGAAAAAGCCGCCGCGCAACGGATCGGAATAAAACCATCGACCTTATGGCTCTATGTGCGTCGAGGGTGGATTAAGTCTATAAAGCTATCACCAAAAGTGACTGTTTTCGCGGTAGCTGATTTGGACGCATTCGTTCAAAGTCGAATGAATATAGCATGAAATACGACATCTTGTTAAAACAGCAAGCAATGATAGATCATGACCTGAATGTGACGCAATTCGCTGTTCTCGATTTGATTGCGGGAGCTTCAACATGGGCGGATGGCATTATCATAAATCATGAAGTGTATTATTGGGCATCCCGGACAATGATAGTCGATGAATTAAAAGCGTTGGATTTAAAGCCGGATACGGTTTATCGTATTTTGAAACAATTGGTTAGAAACGGACTTATTGATTTCAGAAAAAAAGGTAAACAAGATTGTGTTCGATTAACGCCAAAAGCCAAAGCTATTTTCAGAAAAGCCGGTCAAAAAGAACGTGAAAATCCCTATGTCGGAAAAAAATCCGAAAACGGTGAAAATACTATGTCGGAAAAAAATCCGCGAAAACTCGGAAAAAAATCCGAAAAACATTCGGAAAAAAATCCGACATATCACTCTACAAATCTTCATCCTCCTACTAATGATTCTTCCTCCTCTTTGTCTCCTCCAATTCTTGAAGAAGAGGACAATGATTCTATCACAACTGAAATCATCAACGTTGTTGACCCCTATGCCAATCTCCCGGATCAAGTGGATGGATTATCCCGATCGATCATTATTGCAGAGATCGAGGCAATGGCAAAGAAGAACGGAGGGGATTATGAAAAATATCTCCGTTCTCTTGTAAAGGAAATTCTATCCGGCAAGGGTAGAACGATGGCAAATATCCGTAACCGGTTATCAAAGATGACCCGGGAACGGGGAGAACAGATACAAGCTGCTTTACGTGCAAGCGGACATGACAATATTTTTGATTATTTGGAGAACTCACATGGAAGAGCAAATGAAAGCGTTTAGCGAGATCGAAGTTTTTTTAGATCGAGCGAGAGAGTTGCTAAGCGGTCTGCAAATGACCGAAGACGCCAAAAAAGTACAGCGGATGCAGGAGAAATACTCCAATCTGATTACGACATGGATGGAGAACAACAACATTCCAAAACTCCAATTTTCGCATTCTCGAAGCATTGGAGTCGAATACACAATACCGGGGGCTACACATGCAAAATAAAACTCGATCAATTATCTTGACGGTGTTGCTCTCTGCAATGCCTATGACACTTTCGGCCGGAGGCGGGGGCGTGAACAACGCAACCGAAACGACGCAACTTTTGAACAACGTTGAGTTGGTTTTGCAGTATGAAAAGCAGATTGAGCAATACTCAACACAAATGCAAAGTCTCACAAACCACATTCAACAAACTCAAATGATGATTCAAAACCTCCAAATGCTCCCGGCGACGGTTTGGCAAAAATTCGCCAATGACGTTCTCGCTCTGAAAAACATTGTGCAACAAGGTCAAGCCGTGAGCTTCGCGGCGGCAAACCTCGACACGCAATTTGCGGCCATGTATAAGGGTTACGCGAATTATGAGACGTCGGCGGCTCAATCGCTCGGTGATCGATCAACGACGTTCGCGCAACAATACCGGCTATTAAACACTTCGACCCGGGATAGCGTCAACGGATCGTTGAAAGCTCTCAATACTCAAATGAACGCTCTCACAACGGACGAGGCGACGATGAATATGTTGCAGGCGCAAAGCCGATCGGCCGACGGACAGCTAAAAGCGATCCAAGCGGCGAATGAAATCGCGTTGCATCAAACGGACACTATTAAAAAACTCCAATACACGCTTATGACGCAAGCAAGTACACAAGCGCAATGGATCGCGGCTCAGAATGACAAAGAGACGGCGCAACGTGCGCTTTCGGAAAAAATGCGCTCCGGCATCCCGGTTGATCCCGCCCGTTCACCATCCGGTACGAGTTACCAACATTATCATTAAAGGAGTACCCATGTCATACCAATTTGACCACAATACACACGGATTTATCGAAGTCAAAGAAGCAACGAAATTTCAACGTTTTGTATATAAACGCCGTTATTTCGGATCGCTTCTGTTTGTTTTACCTTTTTTTATTGCGGTAATTGTGCTTTTCTATTTTGAGGTTCGCTCGTCAACTTTGGCTTTTGAACAAAACTTGCGTGATCGTGGTGTTACCTTTGCATCACCATATCCCCATTTGAATTAGGGGGCTACATGAATTTACTTGAACAAAATTTCAATGAATGGGCGGCAAAAAATTACCCTGATATTCCACCAAAAAAGGTATTTGGTTTTTTAGGTGTTATGGCAATTTCGATCATTTCAATTTTGCTTATAACTTTTTACACACTTGTCCCGATTGTGGGAAATATTGCAATTTTGATCGTTGTGGCGATGGCTTGGATCGTCTTTAAGCGTTCCCAATATCTTCACAAAAAGTATATAGAAAAAAAAGGAGAGCATCAATGAAAAAGGTTATTTTGAGCGCGGTATTGACCGCAACGGTTTTGAGTTTCGCCGGTTGTAGCGAGGATGTTAAAACGGTTGAATATTACAAAGAGCATACCACCGAACGCGATGCAAAAATTTCGGAGTGCATGAATGATCCGGGAGGTCATAAAGGAGATGCTAATTGTGTTAATGCGGCACAAGCCAAACTCCACAGTGGTATCCCCGTTGAACCAGGAAAAGCCCCTGATGGAAAAATATATCAGCAATATCATTAAGGCCGATGTATGAAACATTTAATTTTGCTATTGCTAATACCGGCATTTTTGTTTGGCGGTGTTGATCCGACGAATCAAGCTCATTCGCTTTTGTCTCCGTTTATGAGTGCAAGTGCGCATTGGCGAGAAACTATTGTGCCGTATGCGATGTATGTATTTTGGGCATTGACAACGATAGATTTCGTTCTTGAGTTTGGATTAATCGCGGCCGGTGGGAAAGTCGATTGGAGTGATTTTATTCCGCTTCTGATTCGTAAAACGCTGATGATTGGGTTTTTCTTGATGCTGTTCCAATATAGCCATTGGTTAGCTTCCATTCCTGAATCTTTTGCACAAATTGGAAATACAGCGGCGGGGGTATCGGTTTCACCGGATAACGTTCTAAACAACGGTATCGCTATCATTGAAAAAATATGGGAGGGAATCTCTGTTTTGGATATTGGAGATTCTATTATGCTTGCATTATGTGGCGTGGTTATGTTGATAGCGTTTGGTCTCATGGCCGCACAGTTGTTTATGAACTATGTCAAGACTTATGCACTTTTGGCACTTGCTCCGCTCGTCTTTGCATTGGCGGGTTTAAGTCAAACGCGACAAATTGCAGTAAATCCTATTCTTGCGGTTATCAAAGCCGGAATGGAATTATTGTTACTTGAACTATATATGGGTCTTGCCATCACAAAACTCACAGAGTATGCCGCAAACGTCGATACGGATACAAATTCGGTTCTTGCTATGGCCGTTACGACGGTTTTGATCGCTTCGGTTGTTCACATGGTGCCGGGTATTGTCGAATCGCTTATGTCCGGTACACTTGGTTCGAATTCTACGGCCGGAATTGGGACATTTCAAAGTGTTGCCGCCGGTGCGGTAGGCGGAGCAATAGGCGCGGGTAAAGGTGCGGCCGGATTCGGTGCGGCAGTCAAAGCCGCCTCGTCTCTCGCCAAAGAACAAAGAGCGGCGGGAGATTCTACGGCCTCGACATTCAAAAACCTCAAGTCTGCGTTTGCCAACGATGTGAAACGATCGATGGCCGGTGAGAATACCGGTGGAACGGTGGGTGGCCGTATGGCATTTAGATATTCAGCGGCTCCGGGTATGCAAGCACAATCAAAAGCATCGGGTGCCGTAGAAAATACCTCTAAACAGCAACGTGACGAACAGATATTTATGCACAATCAAGGAGATTAACCATGAAGCTTATTATGAATCCAAATCACGAATCACATGACACCTATTTAGGCGAATGGGAACGGTTGGCGTTTTACGCTCTTGCGGCGTATTTCAGAGAGCGGCTTTTAGCCGATCCGGGACAAACACACTTTACCTTCGCTACCGCTACGTTAAAAGGGCTTATCGGCTTTAATGAGGTATCCGAGGGGAAAGAGTATATCGATCGTCATAAACGGCGTTTCGAGTACAACAGCGATCCGAGAAAGGATGCAATGATCGATCAACTCTTCGATCTTATCGCCCATAGCCTCAATATCCCTATGGAGTTGAGAGAACCGGAGCGATCGACGCGGTTTACACCGTTTGTGTCGATCGGGGTTTCAAATGATCTCAAGACGTATTCGATCGAACTAAGCGGAACATTCCGCCGGTTGATTGTCGAGCATTATGGTCTTTTGATCTATCACGATCAGATCAAAGCCGGTATTACCGATCCGGGAGCATTGAAAATACTCGAGAGTTTTGAAGGATCAATGACGATACCGATCGAGGAAACGGACGACGTAGAAGACGTGATCGAAACGTACACGCCCGGAATCAAAGAGATCAATGTAAAAACATCTTACCGGTTGTCTATCGAACCGGTCGAGGAGACGGGACGAATCGTCGCGTTGAGAATTATCGAGGAATTGGGGAATGAAGCGTTATCGGCCTAAGATTTCGGCCAATGCTTCTTCGTGGGTGATCTTGCCGGTTTCGGCTCTTACGGCTCGGTCGATTTCGACACGATCCGCAAACATTCCCTCGATCGCTAAGTGGCCAATTGCCCGTTCGATATTTCGGTATTGCTCAGGGGTGAGCCGGTCGCGGTACTCGTCGAGTATCGCTATAGACTCGGCTTTGTTGGAGGGGGTCATTGTCTTTTTCCTAAGATTTCGGCAATTTCTTCCTCATGGGTGATCTTGCCGGTTTCAGCTCTTACGGATCGATCGATTTCGACACGATCCGCAAACATTCCCTCGATGGCCAAGTGGCCAATAGCACGTTCGATATTGCGGTACTGCTCCGGTGTAAGCTGGTCGCGGTATTCATCGAGTATCGCTATAGATTCGGCTTTGCTTGAGGGGGTCATTGTGGTTTTCCCAAGATTTCAGCCATTGCTTGATCTTCGGTTATTTCTCCGATACTTAACCGGAAAAGCCGGTCAATTGCTTCACGGTCAAGGTACATGCCATCGATGGCCAAGTGACCGATTGCCCGTTCGATGTCGCGATACTGTTCCGCGGTGAGTCGATCGCGGTACTCATTGAGGATGGCAATACACTCGAATTTACTTGTGGGTGTCATTTTTGATGCCTTATAAAATATCTTTAGGATCAATGTCTCGAGAGTGAGGATTAAAGCCGGTCTTTTTCTTCTCACCGACAGTCAACCAAAGCGGCTCATGTTCGGTTTCGGATTTTGACTTTTGAGCTTGAACGGGTTGGACGGTATCGACCGGTTTCATATCGGTTGATTGTGTCTCTTGTTTTGGTGTTGAGGGAGTCGTTTTACCGACGATTTCTCTTCGGAAATAGATAGCGAAACTTTGGTAGGGCATGGTGATTTTACCGGCCTCGAAAAGTTCTTTATGAAGTAGCTTTGCGACAACGGCACCGGCTTCGTAGCGTTGACGGATATAGGACAGATTCGTGAAGAATTCGACCTTGTGTTCACCTTTGGCGGTTTTCATGGAAACTCCTCGAAAACTTTATATTATCGTATTCTATCATATATCACTATATATGATCATATATTATCTTATTCTATTTTATATTCTTGCCGAAAACTCCCCTTATTGGAGCGGCGATATACGATGATATAAGATAATCGCGTTTAATCTCAGGACAAGATAGGCCAACGTGACACATTTTGCAAGCAAAACGTTCACATTGACATCTTGAACTTACTCACGCTTCGCGTTCGACGTTGAAAAACAAAAGGGGGAAATATGCCACCAAAACAACAAAAATCACAAGAGGAAATCCGGGGTAAATACATCAAAGCCCGGGTGACCGCTGACGAGTACGAAGAGGTTAATCACCGCTCTAAAATGTACGGAGTGACGACCTCCGATTATCTGCGGAATATCGCCCTCAATTATCCCCTCAAAAGCCGGGTCGATCAACTCGCTTTTTTGGAGTTGCAAAAGTGCCGGGGTGATCTCGGCCGGTTGGGCGGACTGTTAAAAATGTGGTTGTCGAACAAAGACCGGCGGCCGGGATTGGAAGAGGTAGAAGTGAAAACGTTGCTCAAACGGATCGACGAGAGCCAAGAAGAGATTACCGGCTACGCCCGGGAGCTAAAGGAGAGTATCTAATGATCGTTAAAAAAGTCGCAAAGATGCAAAAAGAGGGCGGGGGGAGTTTCGGCGGATTGGCCGATTATTTGATGGACGTCAAACACGACAACGAGAAAGTCCGGGAGTTTCATTTCACCAACTGCAACGGCGGTGACGAATACGATATGAACATCAAAGAGATTACGACGACCCAACTCGTCAATTCCACCGCCAAAGTGGATAAGACCTATCATTTGGTCGTCTCTTTCCAAGAAGATGAAAACCCCTCTATGGAAACCATGCGATCGATCGAAGCGGAGCTTGTCAAATCGATCGGGTTTGCCGATCATCAACGCCTTAGCGTGATCCATGACAACACCAACAACTTACACATGCACATTGCGATCAACCGGGTTGATCCCGAAACACTCTCATGCACCAAAGAGATGTTAAGAGATATGCACATCTTAGGGAACAAAGCGATCGAGCTTGAGGAGAAATACAATCTCAAACCGACCAATCACATTCCTAAAGAGCGTGAACCGGTAAAGATCAAAGACAAAGAGATCCATTCGGGGGTACAGAGCTTTTTATCATGGGTAAAAACCGAAGCGGCCGCAGAGATCAAAGACATTCTCAAAGACGAGAGCAAATCCCTCGAGGAGTTGCAAAAGACCCTCAACAAATATAACCTTGAGCTAAGGGAACGGGGAGCCGGTATCGTCCTATCGGATAAAGACCGGCCGTTGTATGTCAAAGCCTCCGACGTCGATCGGGGATTATCCAAAGGAAACCTCACTAAACGTTTCGGAGAGTTCAAACCCTCCCGGATCGATGAACCCTCGACCACCAAGTTTGGGATGAAACGATCCTCTCTTTGGGATGAGTACCAAGAACAGACCCAAGAGAAACGCACCGTCAAAAAAGAGCTACTTTCAACGCTCTCCGAGAAATTGGACAAAGCGTTTCAACACCTCCGGGACGATTACGCCCGGAGACGAGGAGAGATCAAAAACGATCCAACCCTAAACAACCGGGTCAAGCGCGAAGCATACCGTATCCTAAGCGAGAAACGTATAGAG
>JBFXFU010000032.1:0-18650 GCA_050178755.1 Sulfuricurvum sp.
TTTGTGCTGATCGCGTTCCGTCAGGACCGCGTCGCGATCGACAACGCCCTGCGCGCGCTGTGGATGAACCAGATCGGCGGAATCGCCATTTTGGCGGCAGTCCTGAGCGCCCTGTACGGCTCTTCCCCCCTTACCCTGCACGAAATGATCGCCTCAGGCGGAGGGTGGGTCTCCCTCGGCGCCGTATGTATCGCCGCCGCCGCACTGATCAAAGGGGCGATGATCCCGTTCGAACGCTGGCTGTTGGGAGCCATGGTCGCTCCGACCCCGGTGAGCGCAATGCTCCATTCGGCGACAATGGTCAAACTCTCCCCCTTCGTGATCCTCAAACTCTCCCCCCTTCTTGCCGGAACCCCCGGCGGAGCGATCATCGCGATCGCCGGAGGATTGTGTTTCGCCGCCGCGGCGTATCTGGCCCTCTCGCGTACGTGGCTCAAAGAGATTCTCGGGTATTCGACGATTGCCCTGCTCGGACTGATGGCGGCTCTGGCAACGCTGGGGAACATTCAGAGCCTCCACATCGTCATGGCGCTGATGGGATTTCATGCCCTCTCCAAAGCGCTGTTGTTCCTCAGCGCCGGAGTGTTGGAAAAAAATCACGGTCTCAAATACGTCGACGATATGGCCGGACTGGTGGAAAAAGACCCCAAGAGCGCTTTTTTCATCATCTTCGGATTCGTTTCGCTTACCCTCCCCCCGTTTGGTCTGTTCGTCGGGAAGCTGCTGGCGATCGAGTCGGTCGCCTCACAGCTCCCGTCCCAGCCCTGGCTGATCGTTTTGCTACTCAGTTTGCTTATCGGCAGCGTTTTGCTGGTGTTGCTCTATTTTAAAATCGCCTCGGCCCTCCTCTCGGCCCCATCCGATATCCTCACGCTGAATCCTGCGCCGATGGAGAAAGGGTTCATGATCCCGATGGCGCTTTTGAGCCTGGCCATTATCGGTATTGCCGTATGGTTCACCCTCGTCGAAAATGCACTCTACCTCTTCTTGCCGGCGGTCTTGATGCTCGCAGCACTCTACGGTAAGCGGTCGATGGAACGGCTTGACCGCGTCAAAACCTACCAATGCGGCGAAAGTGCCCCTTTTGAAACGGTTCCGGTCCGCTTTGAAGCTTCAGCGAGACTCCAAACCTTTATGGCGATCGGTTTTGCCTCGCTCTTCATCCTTCTTATCGCGTCGGGGGTTCTCTCATGATCTGGCTTGGAATTCTTCTTGCCCCGTTGCTCGGTGGAGTGGTGTATGGAATCGAGCGGGTACTGAGAGCCCGCATGCAGCGCCGTGTCGGGCCTCCGGTACTGCAACCGTTTTACGACATGGCCAAACTGGCCGACAAACGTCCGATGATCGTCCATTCGGCTCATGCGATGGGGGGAATCGCCCATTTCCTGATCCTCTGGGGGACGGTTGCGGCCATGTTGCTTGGATGGAATCTCCTCTACATCGTGTTCATCCACCTCTTCGCACTGATCGTTCTGGTCCTCTCCGCCTACAGCGTCCGCTCACCCTACTCCCACGTCGGAGCAAACCGTGAGCTTCTCGCCCTCGTAGCCTATGAGCCGATCCTGATCCTGATTGCGGTAGCGTTTTACCTGAAAAACGGAAGCTTCGACGTCGCTTCGGTCCTCTCCTCTCCGTCGCTCCTCTCGTCGATGCCGTTTCTCTTCGTCGCGCTGCTGTTGATCCTCCCGATCAAAACCAAAAAATCCCCTTTCGATGCGGTCGAAGCCCATCAGGAGATCGTCGGCGGAGTCGAGATCGAATACAGCGGAATCTTTTACGAATTCCTCTATGCGGCCCGTTTTCTGGAGTACCTGTTCATCTACGGCTTCGTTTACCTCTTCGGCGGCGATTCTCCGTGGCTGGGCGCCTTGCTGGTTGCGGGGGCGTTTTTGGCGGTCAATCTAATCGACAACGCCACGGCGCGGGTTCGGATCGACCATCTGCTTAAAATCGTCTATTCCCTCGCCCTCCCGCTTGCGGTTATCAATATCGTCTGGATAAGCCTATGAAATTCTTTGCTCCGTTCCGTAAAAAATCCCCCTGGATTCTCCATTACAATGCCGGCAGCTGCAACGGCTGCGACATCGAAATCCTCGCCGCCCTCGGTCCGAAATACGATCTGGAACGTTTCGGCATCATCAATACGGGCAATCCAAAACAATCCGATATCCTCCTCGTCACCGGCCCGGTCACCTACCGCTCCCGAGAGCGGCTCGTCGAGCTCTATACGCTGATGCCCGAACCAAAAGCCGTCGTGGCGGTCGGTTCCTGCACGAGTGCGGGAGGGGTATTTCGGGGAATGTACAACGTCGAAGACGGCGTCGACCGCTACATCCCCGTCGACGTCTACGTCCCCGGATGCGCATCGTCACCGCAGCTGATTATCGACGGGGTGATCAAGGCTCTCGATATCCTCGAAACCAAAAGCAAAGAGATCGAAAAACCGTTTCGGCTCTTCGGCGCGATCGAGACGGTCGCCCACAAACTCAGCCGTCTTCATATGGCCAAAAAGGTAAACGATGCAGAAAATTGAAACTTCGTTCGTAACGCTTCTAAACGATCTTGAGGCTTTTTACAATGCCAAAGAGTGGCATTTTATCACCGTCAACGGAATCGATGCGGGGGAGGGAAAAATCGAACTGCAATGGATATTTTCCCGATACGGCGTCAAAGACACGATCGTCGTCTATTTCTGCCTCAGCGATTACGACACCCCCGTCCCTTCCGTCGTTTCCCTGATCCCCTCGGCGTTTATGAGCGAGCGTGAAATCGTCGACATGTTCGGTCTGCGCATCGAGGGAGCCGAAAAAGGGCTCTACCTCGACGACGACTCCCTTCCCCATCCTCTGAGGAGTTCCCTATGAAAAAAACGATCCAGATTCCGCTCGGATCGCAGCACATCTCGCTGCTCGAACCGATACGTTTCCAATTCGAATGCGACAACGAAACGATTGTCGGGGTCGATGCCGACGTAGGGTTTGTCCATCGCGGCGTTGAGCTGGCGTGTACCCGCAATTTCGAGTTCAAACAGGTGGGCTACGTCGTTGCCCGGGTATGCGGGCTGTGTGCGATCACCCACTCCCTCTCCTATACTCTTGCCGCCGAGAAACTGCTCGGCTTCGAGGCCAACGACCGGATCAAATACCTCCGGATGCTGATGGTCGAACTCGACCGGATCCATTCGCACATGCTCTGTCTGGCCCATACCGCCGAAAATGCCGGCTTCGAAGCCCTGTTTATGCAGATCATGGGAGAGCGCGAACCGATCATGGAACTTCAGGAGATGATCAGCGGCAACCGTGTGCAGTTCGACTACATCTGCATCGGCGGGGTCAACCGTGACATCACTCCCGAACTGACCGTTCACATCACCCAAACGCTCTCGATCCTCTCGGATAAAATCGCCGCCTTGATCGATCTGTTCGACTCCAACTGGTCCCTCTCGCTTAAATACAAAGGGATCGGCGCCCTGAGCTACGATCAGGCCTGCACCTACAATGCCCTCGGTCCCCTCGCACGGGCCGCCGGACTGGCGACCGACGTGCGCGCCGAGAGCGGCGATCTTCCCTACGAATCGATCGGGTACGAAATGATCCTCGAAAAAGGGGGCGACATCCACGCCCGTAATTTCGTCCGGTTGCGTGAAATCATCAATTCGATCGCAATGTGCAACAACATCGTCGCCAACCTCCCCGCCGGAGACATCGTCCTCAAAACCAAAGGCAAACCGAGCGGCGAGACGATCGTCCGCCTCGAAGCCCCGCGGGGGGAACTGTTTTACCTCGTGCGCGGAAACGGCAAAAACGTTCTGGAACGGGTTCGGATCAAGACCCCGACCTTTTCGGGAATTCCGGCTATGATCGAAGTGTTCAAAGGCTCACGGTACGCCGACGCTCCGGCCATCCTCGCTTCGTTCGATCCGTGCATGTCGTGTACGGCCAAATAGGAGAAAGCGATGTTCAAAGCGATCTTCAATGCCTTTGCCAACCTGTTTCGCTCGCCTCTTACCCTCCGCTATCCGGCCGAAACGATTCCGCCGCCGCCGGGGCATCGCGGACTGATCCGACACAACGACGAAGCGTGTATTTTCTGCGACAAATGCGAAAACGTCTGCCCGCCGGGGGCAATCCTCTTTTTCCAGCACGAAGACGGCTCAAAAACCTACCGCTATAACCCTTGGCAATGCATCTACTGCGGCGAATGCGTCCGTGCATGCCCAAAACCCGAAGAGGCCCTGTGGCAAAGCGAAGAGAAACCCGAATGTGCGGTAAGTGACGACCGGGCCAACGCAGGGTGGTTCGAGTGGGAACAATCGTGCCGGGAGAGCCGGGAGAACTACGCCGCTGCCAAAAAAGCGGCCAAAGCGGCAAAAACCGCGGCTTCCGTTCCCCAAAATGCTTCTGAAGAGATTCAATAATATAACAATTCAAAATAGATAATCTCTTTGCATTCCCCGATTTAAGGGGGGACGATCATGATTCAATTGCCTCAAAGACTCTTTGGTTACAATATCCTGCCGATACCAAATATCACGAGCCATGCGTATAGAAGTAAAAAAACCGTCTTTTTATTCGATTGAAAAGAGTTGATACAAAAATCACTTTGCCCTCAAGAGCAGCCGCAACCTCTTGAACCCTTTCTGCCCCACCGCAAGTCAGAAGGAACGCAGTCTTGTGCGCACGCTTGCGTGCGTATGTCTGGTGGTATTTGGTAGGAAAAGCACATACTAACGCAAAAGGGAGGCTTGTATGTTTTTTGAAAGCATCAAAATTATGCTTCTTGGGATGGGAACGGTTTTCGTATTCCTCACCATTATGGTCTATATGACCAAACTGATGTCAAAGCTTGTTCTAAAATATCTTCCGGAACCGAGCAAAGCGCCTCAACCGGTCTCCGTACCCGTCACATCCGCCAATACCAATGAAAAAGCAAAAGTGGCCGCAATCATCGCCGCTTTACAGCACCATCAAAAACTGCAAGAGGGGAAATCCGCATGAAACACCTCTTTGCCGTTATCGTTATGCTCTTTAGCTTCATTACTGCCGCAGCTGCCGACCCGGTTAGCGCCGATCCGCATGCCCAGCCCGCTACCCTCGCCGCTTCCGCTCATCCGGACGTCTCAACGAAATCGACCTACCGCGAAGAGACCTATAAACCGATGGGCTTCGATGAGATGATGCTCAACTTCTACCACACAACCGGAATCAGTGCACTCATCACCCCCAAAGAGGGGGTCATCAGTTCTTCGGGCAAACCGATGAGTCCGTTCCACCAGACCTGGGGACGAGTGATCATGATTCTCGTCACCTTCATCCTCTTTTATCTGGCCATCGCCAAAGGGTTTGAACCCCTCTTGCTGATGCCGATCGCCTTTGGAGGATTGCTGGCGAATATTCCGATCGCCAACATCGCCGGGCCGGACGGCTTTTTGGGAATCATCTACCATATGGGGATATCCAACGGCCTCTTCCCCCTGCTGATCTTCATGGGGGTAGGAGCGATGACCGACTTCGGACCGCTTCTGGCCAATCCAAGACTCGCCCTCCTCGGTGGAGCCGCACAATTTGGAATCTTCGGGACGCTGGTCGGCGCCTATGCCCTGAGCTACTTTACGCCGGTGTTCAATTTCACCCTTCAGCAATCGGCCGCGATCAGTATCATCGGAGGGGCGGACGGCCCAACCTCCATTTTCATCGCGTCGACGCTCGCACCCGAACTGCTCGGAGCGATTGCGGTGGCATCGTACTCGTACATGGCGCTTGTTCCGATTATCCAGCCTCCGATCATGCGCGCCCTGACGACTCAGGA
Organism: Sulfuricurvum sp.; assembly: GCA_050178755.1. Taxonomy (GTDB): domain Bacteria; phylum Campylobacterota; class Campylobacteria; order Campylobacterales; family Sulfurimonadaceae; genus Sulfuricurvum. The sequence goes on from JBFXFU010000032.1 coordinate 5,809, forward strand.
AGAGCGCAAAATCCGGATGCGTACCCTGCGCCACGTTACCCGTCGCGAAAAACTCTTTTTCCCGCTTCTGGTACTCGTTCTGATCGCCCTGATTCTCCCCGATGCGGCACCGCTAGTCGGAGCTTTCGCACTGGGCAATTTTTTCAAAGAAGCGGGCGTCGTCGACCGTCTGAGCGACACGATGCAGCATGCGCTGATCAACATCGTGACCATTTTTCTGGGGCTCTCGGTCGGTTCCAAACTGGCCGCCGATCAGTTTCTCGTCGTCGATACCCTCGCGATCCTGGGACTTGGTTTGCTGGCTTTCTCGGCCGGAACCGCCGCAGGGGTCCTGATGGCCAAACTGATGAATCTCTTCAGCACGGAAAAAATCAATCCGCTGATCGGTTCAGCAGGGGTTTCGGCCGTTCCGATGGCCGCACGGGTCTCCCAAAAAGAGGGGATGAAAGAGGACCCTACCAACATGCTGCTGATGCACGCCATGGGTCCGAACGTCGCCGGGGTCATCGGTTCTGCGGTCGCCGCAGGGGTAATGATCGCTTTATTCAAATAAGCGACAAATCATCTTTCTACATCGTTTCGTATCTGTCAAAGATACGAAACACGTCATGCATATCTTTTTAAGCCGTTTCTAGAGCTTTCTCATAATGGGAAACACCCTCTTATACTTTTTCCAAAACTCTTTTTATATTTGTATAGCTCTGATTTCTCTCCCCTAACCCTGGTCTTTGATTATAAAACAACCTTATCTACTCAGGAGAAGCAAGGGGATATACTTGATTCTAATCCTGTGGAGACGCTAAAAGACGTTCCATGTTTTCAAGCTCAAGGGCGAGGTATTTTCCGGTGAAACTGCCGGTTTTTTCCCATTCGGACGCAACCGATTCGGGTGATCCTTCGGCGATGACCAAGCCACCGCCGCTTCCCCCCTCAGGTCCCATATCGATGATGTAATCGGCATTTTTGATCATATCGAGGTTGTGTTCGATGACCAGTACCGAATTGCCGAGTTCGACGAAATTATGCAGAACTTTGGTCAGTCGGTTGACGTCGTCGAAATGAAGCCCCGTCGTCGGTTCGTCAAGGACGTAGAGGGTATTTCCCGTATCTTTTCGGCTCAGTTCCTTGGCCAGTTTGATCCGCTGTGCTTCCCCTCCCGAGAGGGTAACGGCGTTTTGTCCCAGGGTGATGTAATCGAGCCCCACGTCGGAGAGCGTCTGCAAAATCGCTTTGATTTTCGGAATCGGCGCAAAAAACTCCAGCGCTTCTCCGACGCTCATGTTCAGTACGTCGGAGATCGTTTTCCCCTTATATTCCACCTGAAGGGTCTGAAGGTTATAGCGGCTGCCGTGACAGGCGTCGCATTTGACCATAATATCGGGGAGAAAGTGCATCTCGATCTTGATCTCCCCTTCTCCCTGACATTTTTCGCACCGTCCCCCTTTGACGTTGAACGAGAACCGGGATGCCGTATAACCGCGAATCTGCGCCTCTTTGGTTTTGGCAAACAGATTCCGTATCTCATCCATCACCCCGGTATACGTTGCCGGGTTGGAACGCGGCGTACGGCCGATTGGGCTTTGATCGAGGTAAATCACCTTATCCAGCGTATCGAGGCCGTTGACTTCCACGCCGGCAACGCGGTTGACTTTTCGGGCATGGTTGAGAATCTCGCGCGTCACCGGAAGAAGCGTCTGAAGGATCAGAGAGCTTTTACCGCTCCCGCTGACCCCGGTAACACAGACGAAATTGTGCAGCGGAATAGCGACGTCAAGGTCTTTAATATTATTTAAAGTTACATTCTTGACGCTGATCCATTCGCTCTGCGGCCGGCGATAAAAATATTTGATCTGCTTGCGCCCCGAGAGGTAATCGGCCGTGAGGGTGGAACTCTTTTTCAGTTCGTCCAGCGTCCCGGCAAAGACGACGCTTCCACCGAATTTCCCCGCTCCCGGCCCGATATCGACGATAAAATCGGCATGTTCAATCGTCTCTTTGTCGTGTTCGACGACAATGACGGTATTCCCTTTTTCCTGCAACGATCGAAGCGTCCGGATGAGTTTGAGGGTGTCGCGTTCATGCAGCCCGATGCTCGGTTCGTCCAATACGTACATGACTCCCGTCAGACCGCTCCCGATCTGGGAAGCGATCCGTATCCGCTGTGCTTCGCCGCCGCTGATCGTCCTTGCGTCACGGCTGAGTGATAGATACCCTAACCCCACATCGTAAAGAAAAAACAGGCGCTCCCGGATTTCATTGAGAATCGGCGCGGCGATCATCGTGTGCTGATCGTTTAGATACCCGAATGTTTCAGGGTCGGCAAACCATGTATACGAATCCTTGATCGGCATCGTGATCACGTCACCGATCCCTTTTTCGGCGACGCGCACGGCCAGCGATTCGCGTTTAAGACGGTGCGAAGAGCAGATATTGCACGGTTTTTCGCTCATGAAATCGGCGAGGTCTTTTTCGTCTTTGAAGATATCGTAGGCGATTCGGATGATCCCTGGCCACGTCCGGCGGATCGGGTGATCTTGCCATTTGAACTCCACTTCATCGATGCTGCCGTGGAGGATCGCTTTTTTCTGGTGTTCTTCGAGGGTATGGAACGGAACCGAGATATTGATCCCGCTGACGCCGCAGAACGCTTTGAGGAACGTAAAATAGTACCCTTTGTTGAATCCGTAGACGATTTTGACCGCCCCTTTTTCAATCGGCAATTCCGAATCGATAATTTTGTCCACATCCAGTGCATAACGTATCCCCAGACCGTCGCATTCAGGGCATGCCCCTTTGGGGGAGTTAAAGGAAAACGAAAGCGGTTCAAGAGGCTCAAAACTCACTTTGCAGTCAAAACAGGCGCTGTGTTCGCTGTAATGGATCAGATTCTCACCCATCCCTACTTCGTCGGGATTTTGGATCTCGATTTCCACCTCTCCGTAACTCTCTTTGAGCGCTTTTTCGACATCCTGCGCGATACGGTCGTGATTATCACTCCGAACGACCAAACGGTCGATCACCACTTTGATCGTATGTTTTTTCGTTTTGGCCAGATCGATTTCATCGTCCAGACGGACCATGACGCCGTCGATCATCGCCCGCACGTACCCTTTGTGACGGAGCGATTCGAGAATATCGGCGAACGTCCCTTTCTTCTCCCGTACCAAAGGGGCCAGAATAACGATCTTCGTATTTTCCGGGAGTTTCAAGACCTGATCGATGATGTCCTGCGCCGACATTTTAGAGATTTTCTTTCCGCATAAATGGCAGTGCTGCACCCCGACACGCGCATACAGCAACCGCAGGTAGTCGTAAATTTCGGTAATGGTTCCTACCGTAGAACGGGGATTTTTAGAGGTTGTTTTCTGATCGATCGCAATTGCCGGCGTCAATCCTTCGATTTTATCGACGTCGGGTTTTCCTACGCGGTCAAGAAACTGGCGGGCGTAACTGGAGAGCGATTCGATGTAACGGCGTTGCCCTTCGGCGTAGAGGGTATCAAACGCCAGCGTCGATTTACCGCTTCCGCTGATTCCGGTACAGACGACAAGAGAGTTTTTGGGAATCTCAAGCGATATGTTTTTGAGATTGTGCTCTTTCGCACCGATGATTTTGATTGTGTCCATACCTTACTCCCCGATGAGTTTATACGCCGTTATGACGAAAATGATGATGTAAAAAATAACCAGTATTTTTTTATACTGGGCCACTTTCACCCGGTTCAGCAGCCAAATACCGATGATAATACCGATTACGGAACTAAGAGCCATAACCGATCCGGCATACGCATTGACGATCCCAAGCGATAGAAGAGTGATAAACGCCGAAACCGACGTAAACATGACGAAAAAAAGACCGACCGCAGAAGCTTTTTTAAGATGAAACCCCATAAAACTGACCAGTATCGGGGTCATCAGAATCGATCCGCCGACTCCCAGCATCCCGGAAAAGACACCGATACCGGCTCCCACCGCGACGTAGAGGGGACGGTGCACCACTTCGCTACGGGTCGGCGTCGGATTCGAAAACGCCAGTCGACCGAGCGTAAAGGCGACAATCGAGAGAAAAAACCACTCCAGAATCTGTGCATCGAGCCATTTGACGAAAAAACCGCCCAGAATGGCACCGAGAATCCCGCCGTAACCGAAATATTTGATATCCCCGATCACGTAGGTCTGCTTTTTGTGATGAATCCACGCCGCCATCATCGACCCGGCAACCATTTGCGTCACCGATATGCCGATTGCCTCTTTAATTCCGAAACCGAGGTACAAAAGTACCGGAACGCTTACCGTTCCCCCTCCGATTCCGAAAAATCCTGAAAGCATCCCGACCCCGATTCCCAATATTGCCAGTTCTAGTGTCATGCGATTCCGTTTTGCTGTTTATACCGCGCGATTATACAGATTCAACGCTTTTACTTGCCCTTTCATTTTCGCTATAATAATCCAAAATAACGCAATATGGGGGATAATGCCGAATGTTACCGATCATCGTGGAGGCAGCGGGTAATTTCTGCCGCCATCAAATTCGCCTTCCCTATGAATTTTCCGCCAAAAAGCCGGAAGGTAGAACGCTTTTTGCTTTTATCGATTTCGATACGCAAAGAGGTGAACGGTACCGTGCGTTTATCGGTTGCAATCCGACATTGATTCAGACGATCACCGAAGTCTTTCTCGGCGAAGAGCAAAGCAGCGACCAGACCCTGATTGACATGCTTTTGGAAACGACCAACATGATCGTCGGAAGTGCCAAGGTTCTGGCAACCGACGTGTATGAAACAAACATGCATATTAAAACTCCTTTTCTGCTGGAGAAAGCGTTTGAGGTTTCCTCGCCGGAGGAGCTGCAAACGATCACGGTCGGAACGGGAGAACTGCACATAGCGATTGAAAGGCTTGACGCATGAACGAAGACGCTTCGGCAACCATCTCTTCTCTATTGGAGAAGGGAGTTTACGACATCGAAAAAGAGCTTGCCTGGATGGATTATGAGGGTTTGCTCGATATGGAAGTCGAGTTCGTTGCCGATCTGGGGCAAACGACGCTGACGCTCGGTGAAATTCTCAAGCTTGAAAAAGGGTCCGTCATCGATCTGGGCAAACCAGCCGGGGAAAGCGTCGAGTCCTACGTCAATCAGCGCATCATCGGAAAAGGGGAAGTAATGGTTTACGAAAAAAACCTCGCCATCCGTATTAATGAAGTCCTTGATTCAAGCGCCGTTTTGTATTACCTGTCGAAAGAGAGATTATGAAATATTTGTTACTCCTGCTTATCCTTCCTACCCTCGTATGGGGGTCCAAAATACTCAGTTATAATGTATACGACCGAAACGACCGGGTCGACGTCATGCTCACTTTTGACACCCCTTACGAGGGTGTACTTCGACAGAGCCGACAAGGGGATACGATCATCGTAAAACTCGAAGAAGCGTCGATCGAAGCACCGAAAACAAAAGAGATAAATTCCCGTTTTTTACGAAAATTGACGATTACCCCTCAATCCGAGCAACTTGAGCTTGTTGCGCAAATCACCCCAAATGTCACGATGCAAGCTTCCAAAACATCCGATTCGTACGGTCTGCGACTCCGTTTTTTACAAACGGGAAGCATAGCCGAAAACGTTAAAACGCCTCCGGTGGACGAAACCTCGCTATCAGGCCTCCCGACCAAAAACGGTAACGAATTCGAGCAGAGCTACTACGTCGTCATCGCCATCTTGGTCATCGGGATCGCCATCCTCTTTTGGCTGAAACACTCCATCGCAAAAAAAACGGGGGAGATTCAGTCTCGTCCGAATAATTCTCCATGGCTATTCAAAACCCCTGCTCCCGAGCCCGTTGCGACCGTACAGACAGCTTCTCCCCTCCCTGTTTCAGACGGAGGGAACGGGGTAAACGTTCGATTCCAAAAGAGTCTTGATACGGTCAACAGCGTCGCCATGCTCGATTACGGCAACCAGAGTTATCTTGTTCTTCTCGGTCCCAATCCGCTATTGCTGGATAAATTTCACGACAACGTCCCCGTTTCACAAAGCGAATTTGAACATATGCTTCAAAACAAACACCGTGAACTGGACAGTTTTTTCCAGATCACTTCCGGTTCGGACGAACCGTTTGACACTTATAAAGAAAAAGCTTCGGGAACATTTTAGGTCCGGTTACTCTACACAGGGGAATATTGTTCCTTTATTTCCATATTTTTTCGTCCATCATTCTCCTTCTGCGGGAATGATTAGTGTATAATAAATCTTAATTCAGATTGGTTTCGCGAAATTCAATCCATTCCAACGTCCATACATGACATCAAAGAAAGAGAGAAAAATGGGACACATTTATTTCTTTCCCCTTTTCGAGCCTACGGCGCACACAGTGGCAATCTTCGCAAAGTTGACGTATGAATACTCTTACGCACGATGATTTTCACGGACCGTTTATAGCGAACCTCCCCACTCCGATCGCCATCACCGACGCAGGGTTAAGGTATATCCTATGCAGCCGGGGTTGGAAGGATTTTCATTCCCTTCCCCACGATGTCCCAAAAGAGACAACATTCAATGAAACTATCGGAAACTTCGACGTAGAAAGGCTAACACCTCTTCTCAACGGTACGATTGCGTCTCTAAACTATCACTTCATGCAACCGGAATCTTCAAACGTCCATTACGAGTTCCGGTTATGGCACCGTCTTGACGGGTCGATCGGAGGTTTCATTCTCAACGCCATGGCTGTAGATACGCCCTTGCCGGAATACACGGAAACCGAATCTTCCTTACGGGAGAGTCGCTTTATCGATATTTTCCAAAATCATAACTCCATCATGATGCTCATCGATCCCAAAAGCGGTACGATCGTCGATGTGAATAAAGTAGCCATCGACTTTTACGGCTATGATTACGATCAAATCGTCGGTTTACCCATATCGGTGATCAATCAGACTCCAGAAGAGGTACTTTCACGCATGCGATGCGAAGCGGCTGCGGGAGAGCGAAATATTTTTGTCTTCACCCACCGTCTCCATTCGGGCGAATTGAAAAGCGTAGAAGTCCATTCTTCACCTATACAGACCGCAAAAGGGCCCTTGTTATTCTCGATTATCAAAGACATTACATTGGAAGAAGAGAACAAACGGCGACTCAATCGTACGCTTGAGCAGTTACAGCTGGCAAAACAAATCGCCCGATTGGGTATATGGGAATACGATTTGACTACGGGGCAATTGATGTGGTCGGATGAAGTGTACTCAATCGTCGAACACGATCCAAAAACCTTCCAACCCTCTTATGAAACTTTTCTAGCAATGGTTCATCCCGATGACCGTCCGAAAATCGTTGCGGCCTATGCCGAGTCCCTGGAAAACAAAACCCCTTTTCAACTCACTCACAGGGTACTCCTGGGTGATGGCAGGATCAAATACGTCCAGGAACAATGCAAGACCTTTTACGATGAGGACGGACATCCGGTCAATTCCATCGGAACGATCTACGATATCACCCACATTCAAGAACTTTCCGACGCCATGCAAAAAGAAAAAGAGCGTTACCGAAGTCTGATGCAATACTCTTCCGACGGCATCATCATTTTCGATATGCATGGCAACGTTATCGAATCCAACGACATTCAATCACGTATGCTTGGGTACACGAACGATGAAATGAAACATCTTGCCATTCGGGACTGGGACATACAGTATTCCGAGGACGAAATTGCACAGATCATGGCAAATATCGCTCAAGGTCCCGTCAGTCTTGAAACCGTTCATCGCCGAAAAGACGGAACAACGTACATTGCCGCCATTAATTCGGTAAAAGTCCAAATCGGAAACGACAGTTATATCTATTCTTCAACACGCGACATTACCGATGAAAAACGTCTTGAACACGAAATCATACGGGAAAGAAATTTTATTTCGGCCATCATCGATTCCGCCAGTGCGGTCATCGCAATCATTGAAGCGGACGGCACCATGAGCCTGTTGAACCGTTACGGTCAGGAGTTTACCGGCTACACGCAAGAAGAGGTCTCTTCGATCCCTTATTTCTGGAGCCGGTTTCTTCACCCTTCAATGCGCGACAAAGTAGAAGGAATCATCACGAAAGCCCGTCATGGGGAGATCATCCGCAGTTTTCAAAACAGTTGGATCTCCAAACAAGGCGAAGAACGGATGTTTGAATGGTCAAATGCTCTAATAGCGCACGATGACGGCTCCATGCATTACGTCTGTACGATCGGAATCGATATCAGCGACAAAATTAATGCCCAGCAAACCATTCTCAAACAAAAAGAAGAATTTGAGACCATCTTCAAATCAAGTAAAGACGGTCTGGCCATTCTTGATCTGCAAAGCAATTTTCTCGAATTCAACGACGCTTACATGGAGATGACCGGGTTTAACCGGGAAGAATTGCTTCAAAAATCGTGCATCGGGCTCAGTATCCCTGAAGACGTAGAACGGGCCAAAGAAGCGATGAACGTCGTCCTCGAAAAAGGTTTTTTGACCAATTTTGAAAAATCATGCTATCGCAAAGACGGCGCCGTCATCACGATCAATATGGCCATTGCCTTAATGCCGGATAAACAGCACCTCCTCGTCAGTGCGAAAAACGTCACGCGGGATAAACAAATGCGTGAAGAGATCATTGCATCAAAATCGGTGAGCGAACGGCTTTTACGTGAACAAGAATCACTGCTCTCGCTTTTCGACAAAGGGGACTCGGTTCTGTTCAAGTGGAATAACGATATGGACTGGAGCGTCGGATACGTTTCCGGAAGCGTTGAGCGGTTAATGGAATATACCAAAGAAGAGTTTTTCAACGGTTCCATCACCTATGCCGAATGTATTCATCCCGACGATTTGGAGCGCGTATTCGAAGAAATTCAAAAAGCGCGAATTTCCAATGCCGACTTCTTCAAACACCCGCCTTATCGGATCATTACCAAATCCGGCCGTATTAAATGGGTTCTCGATTATACCGTGACCCAAAAAGACGCATCGGGAGCCATCACCCATTTCGTCGGATATTTCAGCGATATTACCGACGAGCAGGAACGGCAAAAAGAGATTATTGAAGCCCGAAAAAGTGCTGAAAATGCCAACCGTGCAAAATCGGAATTCCTAGCGAACATGAGTCACGAAATCCGGACTCCTCTCAACGGCATTATGGGATTAATCGGGTTGACAATGCAAACTCGTCTCAATTCAATCCAGAACGATTATCTATCAAAAGCCTATAACTCGTCTACCGCTTTGCTCGATATTATCAACGATATTCTCGATTATTCAAAAATCGAGGCGGGAAAACTCTCTATAGAACACGTTCCGTTTGCACTGGATCAGATGCTTTACGAGTTGCTGGACCTCTTCATTTTCAAAGCCGATGAGAAAAAAATCGCGCTCATTACCTCCATCGATCCGCGTGTCCGCAATCTTCTGATCGGAGACCCGTTTCGAATCCGGCAGGTTCTAGTGAATCTGATTGGCAATGCCCTTAAATTCACCTCACACGGAAGGGTCGACGTCACCGTCTCCCCGCTACAACGCGAAAACAGCACCACCCTGCTTAGATTTTCGGTCAAAGATACGGGAATCGGCATCCCCGCGGCCAAACAGAGTCTGATTTTCGGAGCGTTTAATCAGGTAGACGCGTCCAATACCCGAGTATTCGGCGGTACCGGGCTCGGACTTGCCATATCCAGACGTCTAGTGGAACTGATGGGAGGGTCCATCAGTTTTGAAAGTGAAGAGGGAAACGGAAGTGAATTTTATTTTACCGTCCCTTTCGAGTACAATCGTCAGGACAATATCCTGGCAACGGAAAAACTAGACGATAAAACAGTACTCATTTTTTCCCCTTCCGTGACTGAGGGGGACACATTCCGGCAAATCTTCGAATCTCTCAATATAGAATCTAAAAGTGTGCATACGATCGAAGAAGCCGTTCAAACCGCCACTGCCCGTCACTATGACTTTATACTTCTCGATCTGAGTACGAAAGAGGATTTTACCGTTCTCGATTCGGCTGCGCAATTCAAAACCGTGTACGATGCAGCGCGATTAATTGTCGTTTGCCAATATACAAAGCGGTTCAAACTTGAAGAAAAAGCGGCTCAAAATAAGTTACAGCTCGATTACGTCTTGTATAAACCGTTCAGCGCTTCCACTCTGGTCGACGCATTGGCGAGTGATACCAAACATCTACACCAGATCAACGTTCCTAAAACCGACTTCCATATCAAGGGAAAAGTGCTCCTGGCCGAAGATAACGATATCAATATGCTCGTTGCCAAACAAAATCTTGAACATTTCGGTCTTGATGTCATTGCGGTAGCCAATGGAGAATTAGCCGTCCAGAAACTCCGCAGCGAACCGTTCGATATAGTGTTGATGGATATTCAGATGCCGGTGATGGACGGATACGAAGCAACTCGTCAAATACGACGATTTAACCGCGATATTCCTATTATCGCGTTGAGTGCAGCGGTTATGCAACACGACAAAGATCGTTCGCGCGAATCCGGGATGAATGCCCATATTGCCAAACCGATTAATCTCGAAGAGTTGAAAAGTACCCTTTCTCAATATCTAAATATGGAACATTCTTCTTCCGACGAACTGACGCAGCAACCGGAAATTTCCAAAGATGAAACCCTCCATATCGAGGGCGTTGACGTAGAGAAACTTTTGGATATGGCAGACGGCGATCAATCGTTTGTCATCCATTTATTGAAGCGTTTTGCCGATAATCAACAAGAACTTTTTGAAAATCTGGAACAAGACGTCGAATCCGAAGCGTTTGAAAAATTCATGTATAATCTCAAAGGAACAAGCGGAACGCTTGCGCTGACTAAAGTATACGAATTTGCCCGGAGCATTTATGAAAATCGTTCCAAAGAGTTTCGCATAACCCATCTTCCGGAACTGAAGCTTCGTCTTTCAGAGGTTATAAAGGCCATCGAAACAGCGACCTCACCGATTCTTTCGGATAAAAAAGAAGAGACTGCCGTGCCACCTCTTTCAACGGAAGAGTTGCACAGATACCTCTTTGAATGGGTTGAGAAACTCGGACGCGGGTATTTCATGGGACCTGAGCTCATCGACGAATTGATTCAAAATTTATCGTCGCGTTTTGCATCCGAACGGCTGAATCCTCTTAAAGAGTCACTGGTTCGATTCGACTATATGAGGGCCCGGACATATCTTGAAAACCTTTTGAAGGAGATCGTTTGAAACAGACCATTCTAATCGTTGACGACGAACCGATCAATATTAGCATAGTGGCTAATTTTTTTGTCAACGACTACAGTGTCAAAATTGCCATGAACGGAAATGATGCCCTCCGTCTAGCTCAAAATGGTTCAGTCGACCTCATCTTACTCGACATAGTCATGCCTGAAATGAACGGTTACGAAGTTGCCAAAGCCTTGAGAGAAGATTCAAGAACGTCAACTATCCCTTTTATCTTTATTACGTCCAAAAGCGATACGCAAAGCGTTGTGGATGGGTTCAAGGCTGGAGCGGTCGATTACGTTTCCAAACCCTTTGCTCTCGAAGAATTGGCAGCCCGAGTCCATACCCATATGAAAATGCAAGCTCTTCAAAAATCTCTGTCCGAATCAAACCGTCAACTCCATGAAAATGTCAAAGCGCTGGAGGAGAGTACCAAAAACTTTGAATCGATCTTTGAAAACTCCTACAACGGCGTTGCCTTGATTGATCATCAGGGGGATTTTTTACTGGTTAACGAAAGTTATACCCGTATTACGGGTCTGAGCAAAGAGGAGCTTTTAAAAACGAACTGCCTTGATTTAATCCATCCCGATGATTTGGAACGGAGCAAACAAAATATCAAAGATATCATCCAGGACGGTAAAATCCAAAATTCCGAAAAGCGGTGCAAGCATAAAAATGGAGATATTATCGATATCAACATTGCAATGACCCTTTTGGAAGATAAAAAAACGATATTGATCAATGCCGCCGATATGACCGAACTAAACCGGGCACACCGTAAAATCGAACATTATGCTTCGATTATGGACCGGTACGTCATCTCGTCGACGACGGATCTTAACGGTATCATTACAGACGTTTCTACCGCTTATACTGACATTCTCGGATACACTAAAGAAGAGGTTATCGGTAAAAAGCACAATATCACGCGGCATCCGGATACACCGAAATCTCTGTACGATTCGTTATGGCAGACGATCAGCGACGATAGAGTATGGCACGGAGAGATTCAAAATCTAACCAAAAATAAAATCCGTTTCTGGACCGATATCGTCATTCTCCCCGATTATGACGAACACGGCATCAAAACGGGTTACTTTGCAATCCGAAGCATCATTACCGCCCAAAAAGAGATCGAACGCCTTTCCATTACCGACGATCTGACCCGTCTCTACAACCGACGCTATTTCAATGAAATTTTTGAACGGGAACTCAACCGCGCCCGACGGGATCACATGACTTTCGGCCTCATTATGATTGACGTCGATTATTTCAAACGCTATAACGATACCTATGGACATCTCGCAGGAGACGTTGTATTGCAAGGGGTTAGTTCCGTTATCCGAGAATACGCCAAACGTTCCTCCGATTATGCTTTTCGCATAGGAGGAGAAGAATTTGCCATCATCGTAACGCATATGAGCGATGATGAAATAATGAATCTGGCAACACATCTTGTCCGGGATGTCGAACGTCTGGGTATCTCTCACGCATCCAACAGTGCCTCCGATTTTGTCACGATTTCCATTGGACTTTCCAACCGGTTTATTACAATGGAAACCGTTTCGAACGATTTATATAAAGAAGCCGATAAAAATCTCTACGAAGCCAAAGC
>JBFXFU010000033.1:0-17203 GCA_050178755.1 Sulfuricurvum sp.
TACGTTCTTTGGTCGAAACGGACGGAACCGTTACATCGTTGTACGACTCTCCGAAACTTCAGGAGAGCGGCTATTTACTCTCTATCCGGCTCGAACGGAGCCCCGTTATTCTTGTCAACGCAAATGCTCTGAAAAAAAACAACGTCTCTTTTCCCGATCATCTTCTTGAAATGGCCCGTATCGTCGAATAACTCTTCCGGCTTAAAAATAGTGCCGAATTTTCTCCGCCCAGATTGTATATCCTCTACCGTTAATGTGTAAACCGTCGACTGTAAAACGTCCTTCCAAATAGCCGTGCGGTGCCAATAAAGGATTCAAATCGACGTAATCGATACGGTGTTCCAAACAATAACTCTTTAACAGATCATTCAGCTCCCGAACCTGATGATTGTAAAACCCCGGTTTACTCTCTCCGACGTATAACGTCGATTGGACGATAGGAATGACGTGATGCTCGTTCAGCGTTTCTAACAGCAAACGGTAGGTTTTAAAAATGTTCCGGGCATCATTTCCCCGGCTGATATCATTAATGCCGACCATGACAAACGCTTTTTTCAAACCCGGATTGAGGCAATATTGTAATGCCTGCAAAGCTCCATGTACCGTATTTCCACCGATTCCCCGGTTGATAATATCTTCACGTTCAAAAATTTCATTCCAACGCCCGTCTTCCGTAATCGAATCCCCCAGCATCATGATCTTCGCATCTCTGCAGGAGAGTTCTTTAAACTGATTTTCCTGATGACAATAATGGGGAGTACGTTCCATACTACTTTCCTTTAAAAAAGAAAATGCGAAAAAACTTAAATAATCATACGGGAAAATTTTTGACGCACCGATGACAAAACCGCCTAAAAAAGAGAGCATTATTGCCGTTGCAATCCAGAGGTTCGCTATCATCTCCATCTCTTCTCGTGTAAATGCCTGATCACCTTTATCGGGCTTCTTTTTGCGTCCAACGCTGCTGCAAGGTATTTGAAAGATTCATCAAAGAAAAGGTTACGATAAAAATCATGATTCCCGGAAAGAAACTGACCCACCATGCAATATCGATAACCTCTTTACCACCGCTGAGGATACTCCCCCAGCTCATTTGCGGTGCCACAATTCCAAGCCCCAAAAAGGATAAACCCGATTCCGCCAGAATTGCGCCCCCTACTCCGAACGTAAAACTCACCAAAACGATCGGACCCAAAATGGGGGCATAATATTTGAAAATAATTTTGATGGAATTGACGCGGGCGATGCGGAGAATCCGGATGTACGGCTTGGCCGAAATGGCAAAACTCTCCGAACGGACCAGTCGTGCCGTTCCCATCCACCCCGTCACCGAAATGATAAAAATAAGAACCAGTACCGACGCATTGACGTAGCTGACAAGGGTTAACAATAAAAAGAGCGTCGGAAACGTCAAAAAAAGATCGACAACGATAATAAATATTTTATCAAATCCTCCGCGTAACAACGCCGCGGAAACACCGTAAATCAGTCCGATTACCGTCGCGACCAGCGCACTTCCAAAACCGATAATCAACGAGACCTGCCCCCCTTCCATTATCCTGGCACATACGTCGCGCCCAAGACGATCGGTTCCAAACCAGTGTTGTGCGGATGGAGGCATTAAAATGGCCGATGAATCAAAATAGAGAGGATCAACGGAATAAAACAGCGGCCCGAGCCAAGAAAAGAGGATTACCCCTAACATAGAGGCAATACTAAAAGGAGTCATTACTGTTTGATACCCAGTAACGTCGTCATCATCTGATCGATGGTCGAAATAACTTTTGCCGCGGCACCGTATGATGTCTGGTAACGGATCAGATTGGCCATCTCTTCGTCGATACTCACTTTGCTGACCGAATCCAATTCCTGCTGCGCCGTGTTGAACTGTGCCGTTATCGAATCGTTATTGGCGATCACGGCATTGGCTTTTGACCCGACGCTTGTTGCGGTCATGTCGTAAAAACCGTATATGCTTTCGCTGAATATCGTCGTCCCTTTCGTAAAAGAGACGCTTTTGTTTTGCAGATCGACCATGTCAAGGGCCATTTGATTGTCCCCGTCCGCCGGAGATTTGTATGCTTGGATTAGCGTCGGATCATTGACCAATTTGGTTGTTACCGACATGTTATCGGCATTGTTACCGTCAAAAAATCGGTTTAATCCGGTCACTCCGGCAAAATTTGTCCCGTTATCCTCGATCGAAAACGTATATCCGTTATCGCTGTAGGGGGATTTTAACCCGATTTGCATAATCCCCATCGATGTGTTGAAAGATGGATTGATCATACTGTTGATATCGTTGAGGGCGTTATTGTCCCCCGTATCGTCTTTGGATGCGGTCATTTGTTCGATAATACTGTTCGGGGTTCCATCGCTCAGTGTCGACCCTGAATTGTCCAATACCGTAAAATCATCAACCGTAATGGTCCGTCGCGCTACTTCATTGCCGTCAATATCGTATACGACAACGTCAAACGACCCTTTTGAAAAATTTTCTCCGCTTCCCCCTACCAGAACCTGGTTGTCGGTAAACGAAAGGGCATTGGAACGCATCGAGGTCGTCGCCGATTGGGCAAACGTATTATTCGTTGCTTCGATCAAACCTTTGGCGAACGAATCGAGATTATTGATCGTCTCTTGCAAAAAACCGTTCTGCATATCTCCGTTTGCGTCCATCGTCGAACCGCGGAGTTCCAATAAAGCACCGATTTTCCCGCCCGAAACATTCTCGGCAAACGGAAGACGCACTCCGTCTTGACGTTCATAATACAAATCGTAAAAACCGTTCGCATTTTTCGATTTATCCATCCCGATCGGATGGAACGTGGAGCCGTCGACGATATTGAATCCGCCGACCTGAATGGAGTAGCTCCCATCACTTTCGGCGATACTGGTATCGACGGTGGAATTCGATTGTATCTGACCCACCAAGACTTTCGATCCGATCAGTTTGGATAATGACAATTCGAGTTGATTGCGCTGATCTCTGAGGTCGTTCGCGTCTCCGCCGATCGATTCGGAGGAATTGATCGATTTGTTTAACCCCGCGATCTGTTCCGCGATACGATTGACCTCATCGATATTGGTTCCAAGCTGATCGTTGAGCGAACTTTGCAGGTCGGCGACTTGCTGTCGGGTCTGGTTGATGTGCTGCGTCAATAATTGGGCCTGCTGCCCCAACGCCACTTTGACCGCGCTGTTCGTCGGATTGTCGGCCAATGATTGCCAGGCATCATAATAATTTTGCAGATCGTTTTTAATCCCGACGTTGTCGATATCCGGAAAATAGGTGGAAAGCTCTTCAAGCGTATCTTTCATCGTATCCGAATACTCTTTGCTTTGCGCAATCGAACTGTATCGGTTGAATACGAACTGATCGAATACCCGCGAGATATTGCTTATTTGCGTACCGTTTCCGATCTGGCCGTACAGACTGCTGTCATAACTGGTCGAACTGGTAACAACCCGCTGTCTCGAATACCCTTCGGTTTCAGCGTTTGATACGTTGTGTCCGGTCGTATCAATACCCATTTGGGCGGCATTAAGACCGGTATAGCCAATATGAAGCGAATTAAAGATCGATGCCATTTTATGCCCGCACTTCCAGCAAGGATGCGTCTTTGCTGGCTACGCTTCGATACCCTTGCATTTGGGTCGGAACAATTTTCTCCAGCAATGAGTTATAAAACGCCCCGACGCTGATCACCATTTTCGCGTATTTCTGATTCACTTCCCGCAATAGCGACAAATGCTTTTTCAGAGAATCGAGCTGATGGTGCTGTTCTTCGTCTAAGAGTTCATTAAGAGGTTTGGAAGGGTTCATCGTCATCAGTTTCGATATTTCACGGTCGATCATCGCTTTTTTCTGTTCGAAACTTTTGATTTTTTCTTCTTTAATCGCAAGTCGTTCAAATTGAGGATCGTGTTTGGCCTCTTTGATATCGTGTATATCGTCTTCTGAGAGGGTGATAAGGGCTTCGAGATCTTTAATTGCGCTTTCTAATTGGTACGACAACATCATAAACTCCTTTCGAGGATTAGGTCAGCTCCTGCGCTATGCGCTTGGCCAACGCTTCGATATTGACACTGTATTCGCCTTTTTCGATCGATGCTTTGATATCCTCGATCCGGCTTGTGTCGCCTTGCTTTGAAACTTGCTGAACGGATTTATCCTGCTCTTTATTTTTCACGGATGAATCCTGGTAGGAACTTTTGATTAGAGAACTATTCACACTTGAAACCATGGTGAATCCTTACAATGTCTGTTTATGATGTCGCATAAACAATATCGGCAAAAGTTCTGAATCTTTTAGCTTTTTCCTAGTGTTTCACCCCTTTTTGGGAGAGGTGTTCAAACAGCATTTGCGAGAATCCAAATCCTCCTGCACTGGCGTTTGAGAGCTCTTCGCGGTACATCGATTTGAAAATCCGATCCCCCGGATCATTGGCACTGCTGAAAACGTTTTTTTCATCTTTCATCGCTTCGTCAAGCATCATTTTGATTATAACGGCCTCGAACTGATCCGTTTTTTCACGTAATGCGGCATCACCCTCTTTCGTACCGACGGTCGGAAGCGGTTTTTGATAATTGATACTGGAAATGTCCATCAGATGACCTCCAAATCGACCGATATGGCTCCGGCGCTTTTCATCGCTTGCAAAATGGAGATCATCTCTTTCGGACTGGCCCCCATTTTTTGGAGGGAACGGGCGATGTTGGCAACGGTCGTCGTCCCTTTTTCGGTATAAACTTCGTTTTCGTTCAGCCCGATGACGAGGCTTTTGTCCAGTGCGACGCTTCCGCCGGGTTTCGAAACGTTGTCCTGAGCCAAAATTTTCACGGTGATGTCCCCTTGCGTAATCACAACGGGTTTAACCTCGATATCGACTCCGGCGACAATCGTACCGGTGCGCTCATTGATAATGATTTTAGACTCGGGCGCATAATCGACACTCATATTCTGCACTTCGGCGAGAAACTCGACCATTGACTTATTGGCCGGCAGCCGAAGATTGATCGTTCTAGGATCAACCGCTACGGCCGCTTCCCCTCGATAACGGGCGTTAATGGCATTTTGGATCGCTACCGCATTGGCGAAATTGGATGATTTGAGTGACAGGACCGCATTTTGCTGATGGTACATATCCTGATTGATCTCACGTTCGACGATTCCGCCGCCGTACACCATCCCTGCCGTCGGGTGGGATTCCGCACCGGCCCCTTTTTCATTTTTTCCACCGATGGTAATTGCCCCCTGGGCCAAAGCATAAATCTTGCCGTCCACCCCTTTGAGAGGAGTCATCAGCAAGGTCCCGCCCTCCAGGGATTTGGCATCCCCGATCGATGAAACGGTAACGTCAAAGCTGTCCCCCTGACGGGCAAACGGTGCGAATTTCGCCGTTACGACGACGGCCGCGACGTTTTTGGATTTGATATCCCCCGGATTCATATCGATGTTCATCGCTTTGAGCATGTTGGCGATGGATTGCAGCGTGAATTTCGAGGTTGTTCCGTCACCCGTTTTTTTCAACCCCACTACGAGTGAATAACCGATGATCTGATTGTCCCGTACGCCGACGATATTGGATATTTCCCCAATGCGGGCACCGTAAAGCAGCGATGATAAAAGAAAGAAAGCCGTTAGATATTTCATCATCCATCCTTTGATAATAGATGGATAAAGCAAAGAACATTCCATGTTTCGAAACCGGCACGCGGTTCGAATGAAAATCAGGCGTAATACGTGAGAGAAGTTTTACCGAATTTTTTATACTTGATTTTTGTGTAGATTCCGATGGATTCGGGAAGTTCCAACGTACTCATGTGCTCGATGATAAATAATGTCACCGAAGATTGCGGAAACGATTCGATCATTCGTATCGTTTTGTCGTAGATCTCTTCCATCCCTTCCCGATAGGCAAAGGGGGGATCGATATAGACAAAAGCGCTCTCATTCAGGCTTTGTAACCGTTTTTTAACCTGGCCGATGGTTTCAAAACTGTCCCCTTCAAACACCTCACAGGCAGAGGGATCGGTTTGGGCGATATTTTCCCGAAGCATCTTGATAGCCAATCGGTCTTTCTCCATAAAGAAGATTTTTTTGGCCCCCCGGCTCAACGCTTCGAGTCCGATCGATCCGCTTCCGGAAAATACTTCGACCACCACCGCATCGATGACGTCAAACTGAATCGTGTTGAAAAACGATTCAAGAACGATCGCTTTTGAACTTCGCGTCGTCGTTTTGGACGGAAGCTTCAACGTTTTCCCTTTAAACTTCCCCGCGATTATTTTTTTTGTCAGAACTGGATCATTTTTGTTCATAAAAAGCCCGAACCGCCTTTATAATATTTTCCTGGTATTCCCGTGTCAGTTTTTCAATCCGGCGTTCCAAAATTTCCAGTCCCACCGTTTCGCGTTCCCCCTCATCCACCTCTTCTTCGCGTTCTGATGTATCCGGAACATGACGGAGCGCCGTAAATTTTTGGGTCAGGGCGTACATCAGTTGCGCTTTGGTAAACGGTTTGATCAAATCGGACGTCTCTTCCGACGAACCGATGACAAAAGTAGGATGTCTCTCGTCCCGAATCTCTTTGTCCCGGATCAGAATATCGCATTGTCGGATCGAACTCAAATGTTCGGCCAAAAACAGTTCAAGCGAACGTTGCAACAGAGGAGAATCGCATTGAATAGCCACTTTCATACTTCTTACCTCAAATAATGTTTGATACTGTAGCGTAAATCTTCATCCATGTCCAACACGTTATCAAGCATCCACCCCAAATATCCGGGATCTTTGATCGCTACTTCCTCGATCCGTTTTTGCGCGTATTTTCCAAAAGGCATCCGCAAAAGCAACAACCGGTTGCTTGAAAGTTCCATCAACCGTTCTTCATCCGCCAACTCGAGAAGATACGTATAAACCCTATACGTCAAAATTGCATCGCTTAACGCATGATGGGGAATGGGATTGATACCGAAACCGCTATAAAAGGGATCTTCA
Organism: Sulfuricurvum sp.; assembly: GCA_050178755.1. Lineage (GTDB taxonomy): Bacteria > Campylobacterota > Campylobacteria > Campylobacterales > Sulfurimonadaceae > Sulfuricurvum. The sequence continues at coordinate 7,005 of JBFXFU010000033.1, forward strand.
TCGCGGTAGAGCCGCAATTCGTAGCGCAAATACTGTAACGAATACCCGTCCAGATCTTCCATCAACGCTTTGGCGCATTTGAGCGTATCGATCACCCTTCCCTGCCACACGATCCCCTCTTTTTCAAGCATGCCGAGATCAAAAACGGCGTTGTGGGAAATCAGAAGATTATCCGGAGCATTAAGAGTCTGAAGCAAGGCATGAGTATCGGAACGTTCAAAAGGCTTCGAGTCTTTGACCATTTCGTTCGTGATGTGATGGATCGCCGACGCAGCAGGGGGAATTTTTTTGGCCGGATGAATCAGTTCGTAATGGACGCCATCTTCCATCAGCAACCCTACCGAACAAATCCGATCACTTTGCTCCAGTCCGGTCGTCTCGACGTCGATGCTCAACCGCACGGTTCCAACCTTATCCGTTTACAACGTGAAAACCAGATCCAAAACGTCGGTAAAGCCGCTATCGCGATCAGCGGTGTCAGCCACAGCGGCGTGAACCATCCCAGCCATAACGTCCCGCCGAAAAGCATTTTGTGTATCATCGTCAACAGGATAATCTGCGCCGCATTGACCCAGATAAGGGTAAAAAACCACTTTCGCCAAAGCCGTAAATAACCTTTCAACGGCAAACGCTCGAGTATTTCTCCCTTGCAATTAAGCGGTACGACGGTAAACCCGGCAATGCATCGCCGATACGTTAATCCCAGTGCACCGACAAGTCCGCCGATCATACCGACGCCGTATCCGATCTCCAGCCAAAACAGCCAGATCGTTTTTAATGCTTCTATGGTCTGAGCATCAAGGGCTACAGCTCCTTTGATTGCGTACGATACCAGCGTCGCTACCGTTGCCCATCCTCCCGCCAACGCGACCGCCAGCAAAACAAAAAGAATCAGCCATCGGCCCCACAGCGAGAATACGAATCTACTCATTCTCAATCGACCGTAAATCCGACAACAGGTTGTGGTAATGTTCCAGGGTGCGGAAACTTTTTTCGAAACGCCATCCCAATACAAAAGCGATGATTTCTTTACGCCGCTGAGAAGAAACTTTTTCAACCCTTCCGTAATACGCGAGCGATATGTTTTTATTTTTTACTTTGGCGTTTTTATCGTACGCGATAGCTATGATTTGAACGTATTTTCCCTCTTTAAGGCTCCCAAGGTCTTCATCGGATAGCGATATTCCCGATAGGTTGATCGCTTTGAATTCAAACAGATCGTCAAATTGTTCTACTTTTGCTCCGATGCCGAGCGTTTCAAAAAGCTCCTGCAACTCTTTGAAGTTTTTTTTCCGTTCAAGCTCGTAGCTTGAAATCTGTGCTGTAAGGTTCTTCAGACGGTCCAGTGCCGAACTCACGTATTCCCCTCCGCCGATTGATTTGATTTTAAAATTAGACTTCTTGCATAACCTTGTTTTACAAGAAGTCCTCTGCCTCAAAGAGGCAAGCGTTTGCCTGCACTACGCTAGGCTTTCCGCTTCGCTACATGTGCCTTAGCGGCGAGCGTAGCCAATCGGGGCTTTGCTCCGATGGCGTTCAAAATTATCCATCACTCCCCGTTTCTTGAAGCAATAGAGAGTAGAGTATAAAAGCCGATTGTAACAAAGCTTGACTTATTCCCAGATTTCAACCTCTCCAGTCCTCTTAAACCCTTTTGTCGCAATCATTTTGCATTCCATCATACAAAATACTCCCCCTTGACGACGAACATCCATACAAAGCAAAAAAAGAGGCTTGATTAAATTCTATGTTATAGGGAATACATCAAAATTGAATTATAATGTCAAACTTTTTTATTCGGGAACATTATGGACTATTTACGCATTCAAGGCCCTACCAAATTAAGCGGTACCGTCACCATTTCAGGAGCGAAAAACGCGGCACTTCCACTTATTACCCTCATACTTCTGGCACACAACAAAGTCACCATGACCAATGTCCCTGAAGTTGCGGATATTAAAACCCTACTTAAACTGCTCCGAAATCTCGGTGCTTCTACCAGTCTGGAAAATCATACGCTAGAGATCGACACCTCTACCGTGCACCATACCATGGCAAACTACGACATCGTACGGACGATGCGGGCGTCCATCCTCGTCCTCGGCCCGTTATTGGCACGATTCGGACATTGCGAAGTTTCCCTTCCCGGCGGATGCGCTATCGGCCAGCGCCCGATCGATCTGCATCTCAAAGCGATGGAGCAAATGGGAGCCACCATTACGATTCATTCCGGATACGTCCATGCGATGGCCCCAGAGGGGCTTAAAGGAGCTCATATCGTTTTTGACAAGATTACGGTCACCGGTACGGCCAACGTGGTCATGGCGGCGGCCCTGGCTCACGGTAAATCGATTATCCAGAATGCGGCACGCGAACCCGAAGTCGTTCAGCTGTGCGAAATCCTGCGTGACAGCGGAATCGATATCGAGGGAATCGGAACGTCGGAAATCACGATCGTCGGAACCGGCGGAAAAACGATCGATATGGTCGATTTCGAAGTGATTCCGGACCGTATCGAGGCAGGGACCTATATGTGTGCCGCTGCCATCACCGATTCAACCATTACACTTAAAAAAGTACGGGCCGACCATCTTGACGCCGTTACCACAAAACTGGAGCAAATGGGGTGTACCTTCGATATCGATCAAGATACCATGACGATCCATCCGGCTGAAAAACTCAAGCACGTCGATATCATCACCCAGGAATACCCGGCTTTCCCGACCGATATGCAAGCGCAATTCATGGCGCTGGCCCTCCGTTCCAACGGTGCCAGTACGATCGATGAACGCCTTTTTGAAAACCGCTTTATGCACGTCAGTGAGCTGCAGCGTCTCGGTGCCGAGATCAAACTCAGCGGTCACGTCGCCACCGTTATCGGTCCCTGTGAACTCTTCGGAGCCGACGTTATGGCAACCGACCTTCGCGCATCGAGCGCACTTGTCCTCGCGGGAATGATCGCGGAAGGGACGACCAATGTCCATCGTATCTATCATCTTGACCGGGGATATGAGCACCTGGAGCAAAAATTATGTGCCCTCGGTGCAAAAATCGAACGTTTAAAAGAGTAATTCCCTCTCGTCTCGGAACATCTTCCGGGACAATAATCTCTCACTCCCCCGAATAATAGCGCAGGTTGGTAATGTAGTAATCGCATGAACGCATCGAGCGCTTGCGAAAAAAGAAACGTATTAGCTTTTTCATAACAATCATATATGCAAAATCTATGCCATAAATCGGATTGTATCCCCTACTCTTAATTCCCCTCCGCTCAGAATATCGACACGGTACCCGCCGATGTATTTAAGCCCTTCCATCATGTCCGCTCCAAGCAGTTTCGAAAGATAACGACACGGGGGAGCGGAGCGGTTGATTTTGAGTTGCACCTCACCAATCCAGAAAACCTTCTCTTTAATCGCTTCGAAATCGCAGTTGGAAATAACCAGATTTCGGCGCAGATCGCGAAAATCGAGTCGGGTTCCAAGACGAGCGTTGCATTCATCGAGAGCTTCATAAGCGATCATACTCAGTTCTCTTCCGGTTGTAGAGAGTTTGGGATGGTTAAACGTCCCCTTCCCTTCAAAATAGCGGTCTCCGACCAGACCGCGCCCGGGCACGGCAATTACGGAATCGACGTATCGAAGTGTTTCGCGGGCAGGCCCGATAATGATTTTTTCAAGTTTGGAAGATTGCATCAGGGAGCTCCCCCTTATAGGGGAAGAAGGATTTAGAGGTCGCCTTCGACAACGCTTTTGAAGGTAGTGTAATAGATATTCTGCATATCGGCAAGTTTCATATTGACATCGTTGACGATAAATTCGTCTCCGCCGATCGTACCGATTTTCTGGCACGCCAGATCACCTACCATTGTCTCGAATGCCGCACAGTTTTCCGGTGCGACTTCGATGATCGCGCGGCTCATGCTCTCGGCAAAGATATCGCGTGTATCGGTAACGTTCATGCTGACATTGATTCCCATGCCGCTGACGCACGCCATTTTGGCAAGGGCGATCGCCGCACCGCCGCTACTGCAGTCTTTAGCCGCTTCGAGGAGCCCTTGTTTATTCGCTTCGATGACGAGATTCCAGAGGGCACGCTCTTTGTTATAATCGATGGAAGGGATCGTCCCGGCAACGACACCGTAGAGTTCTTTCATATAGAGCGATCCACCAAACTCGCTCGTCGTCTCACCGACGAGGTATAGGGTATTTCCCTCTTTTTGGAAGGATGACATCAGCACCTTGTTCTGGTCTTCGTTAACGCCGACCATGGCGATGGATGGTGTCGGGAATACCGATTTCCCGTTGGTTTCGTTGTACAGCGATACGTTACCGCCGATGACCGGAGTATTCAATTCCGCACACGCTTCTTTAATACCCAAGCATCCTTGGGCAAATTGCCACATCACTTCAGGGTTTTCAGGGTTACCGTAGTTCAGACAGTCGGTGATCGCTTTAGGAGTTGCACCGCTCATCGCAACGTTCCGTCCGCTCTCGATGACGGCTGCCGCCGCACCCGCTTTTGGATCGATGTAGCAGTAACGGACGTTACAGTCGGCACTCATTGCCAACGCTACGCCGTTTTCTTTGATACGGATGACCGAAGCGTCAAGTTCACCCCCTTTTTTGACCGTATTGGTCTGGACCATCGAATCGTACTGCTGATAGATCCATCCTTTGTCTACCACTTCCATCGATGCGATCAGTTTTTCGAATGCGTTTTGGTTCGCTACCGCTTCATAGTCGCTCAAGGCAACGTTTTTGATTTCGGAGAGGTATTTCGGCTCGCTCATCGGACGATCCAGTACCGGGGCCTCTTCACTCACCGGATCAACCGGAACTTCGGCACATTTTTCACCGTGCCAGAAAAGCTCCATGTTGCCGGTTGCGGTGACTTCTCCGATAACGGCACAGTCAAGATCCCATTTTTCGAAGATGTCGATGATCGCCTGCTCGGACCCTTTTTTCGCACAGATCAGCATCCGTTCTTGGGATTCAGAGAGCATGAACTCATACGGTTGCATCCCCTCTTCGCGAGCAGGTACACGATCTAGATGCATAATCATACCGCTTCCGGCACGTCCCGCCATCTCGAACGAACTTGAAGTGAGTCCTGCCGCACCCATATCCTGAATACCGACGACGTAATCGGTTTTGAAGAGCTCCAGACACGCTTCAAGAAGCAGTTTTTCAGTGAACGGGTCCCCTACCTGCACGGTTGGTCGGAGGCTTTTGGACGCTTCGGTAAAGCTGTCCGAACTCATAACCGCTCCGCCCAAACCGTCACGGCCCGTTTTGGAACCGACGTAGATGACCGGGTTTCCGATCCCCTCAGCACGTCCGTAGAAAATCTCGTCGCTTTTTGCAAGCCCAAGAGTAAACGCGTTGACGAGGATATTACCGTTGTAGCACTCATCAAAACTTGTCTCACCCCCGATCGTCGGGACCCCCATACAGTTACCGTATCCGCCGATCCCCGATACGACACCGCGTACAAGAAATCGTTGATGTTTACTGATATCATCGTTGTTTAAAACATTTCCGAAACGGAGCGCATTGAGGTTCGCAATCGGGCGGGCACCCATCGTGAAAACGTCGCGCATAATACCGCCGACGCCGGTGGCAGCTCCCTGATACGGTTCGATGAAACTTGGGTGATTGTGGCTCTCCATCTTAAAGACTGCCGCATAACCGCCGCCGATATCGATAACACCCGCATTTTCACCCGGTCCCTGAATGACCCATTCGGCTTTCGTCGGGAACCCGCTGAGATGTTTTTTGGAGGATTTATAGCTGCAGTGTTCACTCCACATCGCCGAAAAAATGCCGATTTCGACGAGATTCGGTTCGCGGCTCAGGATCTTTTTGATATGTTCGTAATCGTCCATTGACAGCTTGTGCTGTTTGAGTACTTTCTCGATGTCTTGGATGGGAGTGCTCACGGCAGATGTCCTTCATAATTTGTCTAGTATTGCGGGATTATACCAAGTGAGGACTTGAGCACTCTTAAAACGGATACAAAATCGTGCCATCACCATTGAATCGCCATTGTTACCATTCATTAACTAAAATCACTTGACAGTAAATGACTCAATTGATAAAATTTCTTTACGTTTGCCAGCAAGCGAAAAAATTCATTCTCACGTGAAAGGAGCATCCCATGTTATCGACACGTTTTGATCCGTTTAGAGAGTTTGAACGACGCATAAGCGGATATCTTCCGAGCGAATCCCAAAAAGCGCCCAATGTAGCCGGGGTTACCCCTGCGGCCAATGCCTAGAAACGATGAAAAAGGATAAAGGCATGAAAAAAATGTTTTCAAAAGTTTTTTCTCTAGCCGCCGGTCTGATTTTTACCGCCGCATCCTTGTTGGCGGCTCCGCAGCCGGAAACGCAAAAATGTAATCCGGATTGCCCTTTTTGGGACATGGAGCAGATGGAAAATTTTTTCAACCGCCCTTTTCCCAAAATGAACGGATATCTATCGTCCATGAAAGAGAGCGACAAAGCGTATCTCATCACGATCGACCTGCCCGGAATGGATAAAAAAGATATCAACATCGAAACAAGCGGAAATCGATTAAGTGTTTCAGGAGAACGTAAAGAAGAGAGCGAAAGCAAAGAAGTTTCCAAACATTCTTACGCACAATTTCATCAAAGCTATCTTTTGCCCGACGATGCGGACCTAGGAGCGATTACCGCCTCTTCGCTCAACGGTGTTTTGAAAATTACCGTCCCGAAAAACGGTACCAAAAAAGCGATTAAAAAGGTGGAGATCAAATAGCGTTATTTAAAGCCGAAATCGGCTTCGGTACGGATATTTTTTTTGAGGGCAAAAAGATCGTCGCAGCGGATAGAGAGCACTTCATAGCCCTTTCTTCCGCCGGGAAGGGTGACGTTTACCTCATCGCCTTCTTCTTTCCCCAATAAAGCACGCGCAAGCGGGGAATGGACCGAAATCAATCCGTTTTCTGGTTCACTTTCCAACGTTCCGCAAATCGTGTAACAAAATTCTTCATCGCTTTCCATATTACTGATTTCAACCGTGGCCCCGAAATGGACACGGGAATGATCTAATAAAGCGGGATCAATAATCTGCGCTTTTTCGATCATGGAATTGAGATAAAAAAGCCTCTTGTCGATGTGGCGAAGTTTCTCTTTGGCGGCATGGTATTCGGCATTCTCACTTCGGTCACCGAGCTCTGCCGCACGCTGTTTTTCCTGATTGACACGCGGTTTTTCGATATCTTTGAGGTATTTGAACTCGCGCAAAAGTTCGTCGTATCCTCGGGGTGTCATCGGTTCGATATGGCTCATCTATTTATCCTTTTACTTTCATTCGTCTATCCGGTCGGTTCTGAACCGTTTAGCATCGGCTTTGGGAGGCAATCCGTACATTCTCATATACTCACGGCTAAACTGCGACGGACTCTCATAGCCAACCTCGAATGCCACCTGAGCCGCTTCGATATCCTGGGACATCAGCATCTGTCGCGCTTCATGAAGCCGCAGCTGTTTTTGAAATTGCAACGGGCTGATCGCCGTGATTTTCTTGAAGTTGTGATACAGTGACGATTCGCTCAGACTGACCGAACGAGCCAGTTCTTTGATATTCAGCGGCTCTTTGAAATTCTCTTTGATCTTTGTAATCGCCTGTACAACCCGCTGAGCCGCACTGCCGTCCATAATAAACTGGCGAATAAAATCGCCCCCTTCATCACGCATCAGGACATACAGTATCTCTTTGAGGATCAAGGGGGTCATGACCGCAATGTCTTCGGGTGAATCCAGCAACCGGACCAGCCGTGTAATCGGCTCCATCAGCCGCAGCTGCATCTCTCCGAAATAGAGTCCCCTCTTCGGACGCCCCTGTCCTTTCGATACCGGTCCGATATCCTTGAGCACCTCAAAAATCTGCTCCATCGTAAAGGTGATGGTAAGACCGATATAAGGGTTTTCCGGCGAGGCTTCAGAGACGCGGACGTGTGCGGGCATATGGACAGAGGCCAACAAGTAGGTATTCGGATCGTACCCTAAAAGCTCTTCTCCGATCCCTACCTTTTTGGCACCCTGTACAATAATACAAATGGAAGGGTTATAGACCGTAGCGAGCATTTCGGTCGGGTTGGTGATACGGTAAAAGCGAAGTGCCTCTATCGCGGTATCGATGCGCTCGTCACCGGCATACCGTGCTTCTATCCGATGTTTCAATTCCCTATGGTGAGTGTCGAGATTTTCATTCATCATTCACCTTTTTTTCCGTCATTATACATTGTTTGCAGAAATAGGCAAGACAAACACAGAATCGTGCTATGCCCGTTTTCCGCGACAAGATACAATTTAATCATACCGATTGACTCCTCTACACAATACGAGAAAGGATTAAGACCATGGAAACACAAAACGATACAAATACCCGAAGAGACTTCATCAAAAAAACAGCTATCGTCGGAACCGGTGTAATGCTGACCATCCCGGCAGGCATATTTGCCTGGTCTGCGACTCGGCCCAATATCAAAGCCCGGGGCTATGCGGCGGTAGACACATCCGGAATTTTGCAGCCATGGGAATTTGAACGCCGACCTGTAGGAGATAACGATGTTCTCATCGAGATCAAATACGCCAGCATCTGCCACTCCGATATTCACCAAATGAAAGGTCACTGGGGAGAGCAGCCATATCCTCAAGTCCCCGGACATGAAATCGTCGGTATCGTCACAGCCGTCGGAAAGAACGTCACCAAATTCAAAATCGGGGATCGTGCGGGGGTCGGCTGCATGGTCGATGGCAATCCCGAATGCGAAAGTTTCAAAGAGGGGCAAGAGCAGTATTGTCCCGATACCGTATTTACCTACGGCTATCCGGAAAAAAGTTCACCGACGGGGATTACACAGGGGGGCTATTCCACCAACATCGTCGTCAAAGAGCATTTTGCCGTCCATATCCCCGAGAATATCAGTTTCGCAGAAGCCGCACCGCTGCTGTGCGCGGGGATTACGACCTATTCGCCTCTCATGAAATTCAACCTGAAAAAAGGGGATAAAGTCGGGGTAGCCGGAATCGGCGGACTCGGGCATATGGCGATCAAGATCGCCGTTTCCAAAGGGGCGGAAGTCTACGCATTCACAACGTCTGCGGACAAGGTCAAAGACATTCTGGCCTTCGGTGCAAAAGAAGCCATCGTAGTGGATGATCTGAATAAGCTTTATGCGTTTAGTCCGAAGCTGGACTATATGATCTGTACGATCCCCTATCAGTTTGATGTTGCGGCATATGCTTCGGTCGTCAAACCGTATGGAACATTTACACAAGTCGGTATGCCGGAGCACTTTGAAGTGACCATGAATGCGCTCATGCTCTCCATCAGCCGGGTCAATTTCAATGCTTCCCTCATCGGCGGTATGCCGGAGACTCAGGAAGTCGTTAACTACTGCGCCGATAACAAAATCCACCCTCAGATTCAGATCATTAATGCGGGACAGATCAATGAAGCATGGATTAACGTAGTCCATAAAAAAGCCCGCTACCGCTACGTCATTGACGCGGCGACGTTTTAAATAGGAACGGACAACATGAAATACACAGATAAAAAATCATTCGATGATGCCAACATTTTCGGGACGGGTCTCTTCAATGGCAAGTATGCCCAATATTTTACCGGGCACTCTTTTCTCAACCTCTCGATTAATCCTCAAGAGTTTCCTGCCTTGTGCAGAAAGGCTTGAGAGTGTATCGGATGAAGACTATGCGACGTTACCGTCAAATATCTGAACCTAATATCGCCCGATGAGGCTCTCAAATTTTTTCAATAATGCATTGGATTCCTCGGTCTCCTGCGATTGCTCAAACAATAGAAGTTTTTTATCCTCGTCAAACCTCCCTGTTTGAGCGACCTGTTCGATATAGGAGTTCATGATTGCTTTAGTAAACTCTGGGTGAAATTGTACTCCCCACGCACATTTTCCAATCCTAAAGGCATGATTCTCATCATGCGAGTTATAGGCAAGCCTTACGGCGCCCGAAGGGAGTTCCAACACCGTCTGAGAGTGAATCGTATGAGCAAATAAACGCTCAGGAAGTTCACTAAACAGCGGATCATCCCGAACCTCATCCGTAAGATGGATTTTTACCGTACCGATCTCCATTCCTCCGGAGTGATAATCCGATACACCGCCTAATGATTTAGCGAGCAGCTGATGCC
>JBFXFU010000034.1:0-10678 GCA_050178755.1 Sulfuricurvum sp.
TTAAGTTAGGTTTATATTGTGTCAATTCTCTAAAAATCTCTTCTGCCTGCTGTTCAAAAGCAAGTACAACGATAGGGTTGAATGCCTGTCCGGATAGTTTCCGGACCTCATCACACGCTTTATCAAACGGATGTCCCTGACGGTAGGAACGGTCACTGATCAAACCGACAAAATGTTCAGAAAATCCGAGAATATAAGCTTCAAGCGGCACCTCATCACCTAGAAGCCCCAAAGGGTACCCTTGTCCGTCATAGCGTTCATGGTGACATTTGATCAGATTTCCAATCGGATAAATCTGGTTGAACGGTTCAACAATAATGCTTCCATAAAGCGGATGGTTACGAATGGTATCCAACTCTTTTTCGGTCAGTTTGTCCTGTTTATCCAATGAAAAACTCACATCGGCGATCATCCCGATATCGTGAATTTTAGCGGCCATCTCAATGATCTGAATCGTAAACGCGTCCATCTGAAGACTTTTTGCCAATTCTACCGCAACGGTTGCAACCATGTCTGAATGATGATTGAAATAGGTAAATTCAAGCTCCATGGCTTCGTTTGAATGAATCAGAAATTCAAAGAATTGTTCTGCATATTTCACATTCTCTTCTTCATGAATGAACAGCGAGTACGATGAGTCAACAAATTTACCAATAGTATTGATTTGCAAAGATTCAAGAGGTGAGGAAGTAATAACTTTCATTTTGCAGCCGGAGTGGTGAATATAAAATTCTTTCTCCGTTCCAACCGAAAATTTTTTACCATAATGGTAGTTCAAATGATTCTTTTCATCCGTAATGATCACTTCTACGGCCGATACGGACTTGATAATGATATTGGAGATGAAAAAAAAGAGCCGTTCACGATCGTATTGCCAGGATAAAAATGAAGAAGAAAGCTTGGAGGTTATATTAGCAATTTTCGATTGACGTTCACTGGAGAGCCCACTCGAGAGAAGATCATGGATTTTCATCCCGTTTTCGCAAAGTGTTTGAACTCTCTCAAACAATTCGGAACCTTTATCCAAAGAAACACTGCGGGTATAAAACCGCGCTATTGACTTTTCATCCGTGCAAACAACGGGTGTAATGACGAAATTTCCGGATTTACCCCCTTCCGCAACCGCTTCGGACGGAGAGAGCAGCAAGGGAATACTCGAATTTTTTTGATTGGTTCCGGTATGGCTTTCAAAAGAAAGACCGTACCATTCTCCCCGTTTGACGTACATCGCCAAGTGCTCGGCACCCGCTACCGCACATACTTCGGAAAATACTTTTTCAATCTCCATACCGCTCTGGGCACGCGCGATTTTCTGAACCAAACCGACATGTTCACCTAAAATACGGGCAACCTTTTTGTGCTGTATAATTATTTTGGCAATGATTCCGCCCAATACCGCAATAATCACTACCCATACAAAAAGCGGTACCGTATCGGCTGCTGATCCCGCTTCCCCGACCGCTGAATCCACTTGATCCGGGATTACGGTATTGGCGATATAGCGGCTCTCTTCAAAACTTGCCATGTCCATTCCTCTTCAAGATTAATATTTCTGATATTTGGAGTAATCACCGTCTATATTGCTTTTATCGTCAATATATTTAGACCGTTTGTCCGATTCGTAATAGGTTTTTCGGATACGTGCCTGATCAGGTTTGCTAAGGGTAACCTCAATCAACGCCTTCGTCGACGGTTGAATCGCGTAATCAGGGTTCTTCAGCGGAATCTGCACAATCATACGTCCGATATCGGGATCAACAACGGGAACGATGCGATCGATAATCCCCATCCGTTGGATCTGAGGCATTGTCATAAAAGTAATTTTGACTTTTTCGCCAACTTTTACGTAACGGTACAGCCCGGCTGCCAAAGCGCCGTAAACGACAATACTTTCAATATTGACGATTTGACCCATTTCGTCGTTGGCAGACACACGTTGTCCAACCTGAAGTTTAAAATTCGATAAAAAACCACTCGTTGCGGCGACGATATTAGTGCGCTGAAGATCGTATTCAAGCTGAGCAAGTTCTGCATAATACTCTTTGAGCATCCCTTCGTCTTCCGCACGGATTTTATAACGCTGTGATTCGGTCGTCACACGTTCCTCTTCATTGACCAAAAGCGTAAGATAACGGTCTTCGGCATTATCAAATTCGATTTTACTGGCTGCTCCCATATGATACAACTGGGCTATCTTTTGAAGCTGTAGTTTGGCATTGTCGATAACTGCCTGATTTTCCGGTCCGCCGCCGCTTTTCGTAAAATACCCGATGGCTCTTTGTTTGGCTCGTATTTTTGCCCGAACTTTTTCCATTTCTATCAAAATGGGACGTTTGTCGTAAATGGCAATGACCTCCCCTTTGCGGATATGGTCCCCGTTTCGCTTCAAAACGTGTTGAATCTCTCCTTGAATCGTTGTTAATACTTTTGCTTCGTCTATCGGTCGAACAAACCCTTCCAAACGTAAAACGGTTTCGTTATTGACCTCTTTGATCTGTTTTTCTTCCGCCGATTTAACGCATCCGCTTAACAGCAACGCAGAAGCGGTCAACGCCGCCACAGCGCTTTTTTTCAATAATTTCATCGTTTCACCTCATGTGTTTCCGCCAAAGCGGAAGCAGTTGTTTTGTGTTTTCGTCCATCCATGCGGACCATTGACGACAATGGGATATCTTTGAATAAAACGATCCCCAATGCAACGCTTACCGGTACAAGATTCAACAAAAGATGGAAAACGATGGCAATCGCCAAAGCTTCCTCTTTACCGACGCCGTACCATCCCATCGCCATGACCATTCCCGCATGAAACGTCCCTGCTCCTCCGGGTGCCAACGGAATGGCAAAGGCGATCGAGCTGACCAGATAGATGACGAACATTTGAGCGACAGAGAGGTCCAATGACGCGACTCCGTTTAAAAAAAATCCGACCGTCATAAAATAAACGCCCCGTAATGCGGTAGTATACAGCAATACCTGAACAATCCGGTCGCCTCCGATATCCCGAACGATCAATCGGACGATCTTGCGTGAATAGATCCGAATAAAACGGAAAGGGAGTTTGCCAAGCCAACGCATAAAGCTTTTCCCTTTATCCCGCTTTATGGCAAAAACCGTTCCAACCATGGCAGAAACGGTTGCAACCGCTCCCCACTGCAAAGCGCTGTTTCCGGTTGCCACACCGGCACCGATTGCTAGAAAACAGGCAACCATAAACAAATCGGCTCCCCGTTCAACGACCATCGCACCGACTCCGTAATTAATCGGATACCCGTACACGTTACGAAGATAGACCAATCGGGAAACTTCCCCCATTTTCGCCGGTAGTATCATATTCAAAAAACCGCCGACCACAATCGATTCAAATGATCCTTGCAAAGAACACATACGACGGGTTAAGAATCTCCACCGCGCCGCCTGTACGATATCATTGGCTACGATCAAAGCGACGCCAATACATAAAGTTCCTACTCCGTATTCCAAAACCGCTTTTTCGAGATGGCTCCATTCGATACCGGCCAATAGATAATATACGATCAACGCGATCAATATCCCTTTGATCGTAAGAACAATCCATTTGCCCGACGATTTGTGTTTCATGCTACGCCAGTTCCCGAATCCATTGTTTTAATGATTTTTGCCGGAACGCCGCCGACGACCGTATTATCCGGAACGTCTTTGGTAACGACGGCATTGGCCGCAATGATAACATTATTGCCGATCGTTACGGGGCCCAATATCCGCGCACCCGCACCGATCCAGACGTTGTTGCCGATTGTAACCGGACAGGAACCGACGGCGTCACGCATCATGACTCCTGGCAAATCGTAACGATGTTCTCCCGAAACGATCGATGCATTGTGAGAGAGCATTACGTGATCTCCCATGCTTAAATGGTCGCAATCGATCCACGTATTGCACCAGATGCTGATGTGCGATCCAAAACGGGCCGTAGAAAAATCCCCAATAAACGTTGAGCCGTGCATAATGGCTATGTTTTCCCCTGCGACTCCGCACAATCGTTTGAAAAAAGCGTACCGCAAAGCTACACCGACGTATCCGGGAATCCCTCTGAACCAATCAAATAAAGCCGATGCGACGAACCGGGGCAATAAATGGGCTGCAAACGTTATCACTGATAACAAAGGGCGTACCAACCGAAACGCTTTTTCCCCTTTATGCATCACTGTTTTCCTTCAGAAACAATTCGGGCCAACGATTCCGATCCATGAGCAATCGATTCGAGAGTACCCATCGTTGAACCAAAACGCGCCAGATAAAATGCCAATACGGGCAAAGGAATATGGGCGCGATATTCCGAAACCGTCTGAAAAATGCTCAACAAATCAAACGGATGAAGATAGATGACACGGATATCGGCCGGATCGAAACGTCCGCCCAGTAAATTGATCCATTTTACCCCTGCCGGGAAACGGCCATGAATCGTTGATACCGGAATTTCGGGCAACAGTCCGAATTCATGCTGGCGCTCTTTGTATCTCCCTTTTAATGAGGTATTGACGGAACTTGAATCGTAGGTAAATCCTAATGAGGCAAGTACTTCCTCGGTACGGGGATGTTTGCGAAATTGCGGCGTTCTGAATCCAACAACTTCAATACCGAGAGTATCTTCCAAAAGCACTTTGGAACTCCGGATCTCTTCAATCAGCTTTGTTTCATCGAGTTCATCGTATTTCAGATCATGATGAAATCCATGCGATGCAATCTCGTGTCCGGCATCGGCAATGGCACGAAGCATCGGTTTAGTCGTTTCAACGGTTTCGGCCGATACAAAAAAAGTTGCCCGGGCATTACAACGATCCAGTAATTCCAATAACGGTAATGTCGTTTCTTCGATTGCGCGCGAGTTTTTGACCCTCCCGCCCCAATCAAATTCGTAATCAACCGTAATGCTTAGCATCGGATCAGCACTCTTTCTGAGAAGGGACCATGCTCCACATCTCACGTCGTACCGTACTGATTTGATCGGAAAGTAAAGCAAACACAAACAACATGACCGTCGCGATAAACAGCGTCAGCGTCGTATCGGTCATATTGAAGGCCAACAAATCGCGTCCAAATGAAATAGCCGTCAGAAACGCAAAAGCGAATACCATCGGCAAAATAACACGAAGCGGTTTGAATATCATCCCCATCTGCAGTACTTTTAGGATTGCCCGCAATCCCGCTTTCATATTCACGCTACTTTTCCCTTCTTGGCGCATCTGAATATTGATCGGAATATAAACAATTGGCTTTTCATCCGAAAGGTAAGCCAGAGTCTGGGAAGTCGTGAAACTGAAACGGTCCGAACAAACGTGGAAATACCGCATTGCATCGCTACGGTTAAACACACGAAACCCCGAATTGAGGTCTTTAATATCGTAACTAAAAAGGGTATTGGCCAGTTTACTCAAAACGATCTTGCCTAAGACTCTTTTTTTCTGCGTCTGGGTAATCCCACGCGATCCGACAACCATAGCACCTTCTTCGTATTCTTGAAGGAGTTTGGGAATATCTTCGGCCAAATGCTGACCGTCTGAGTCCATGATGATAACAGTTTCGTTGCTTGCCGCACGGATACCGGTCTTGAGTGCGGCACCGTACCCTTTATTGATTTTATGCTCTTCGAGACGGATAAAATCGATACTGCGCAAAACGTCGGCACTTTCGTCTTTGGAAGCATCATTGACGCAAATGATTTCGTACTGCCCCTCCATCCCGAAAGCGTTTAACTCGCGATGAAGGTTTTCTAGAACCTTACGGATACTCTTCCCTTCATTATAGACCGGAATGACAATCGAAAAATGGTTCATCTCTTTATTCCCAAACCGTACATCCATCACAGTCGCCCGCTTACCAACGATTTATCAAGAATCCCTTTAATGTCGTAAATTACTTTCTCACTTGGAGACGGATAAACGAAAGAACGGAATTCACGGTGTGCCACCGCGAGGACGATAGTATCGTACTCATCAAACCGGAGCTGCATATCTTTGGGCAATAGCGAAAGCGCATACTCATGTTCTACCTCTTCGTTATCGGCCCATGGATCGAACACGTCGACCTGACATCCGTAATCTTTTAGCTCCCCTATAACGTCCACAACACGTGAATTACGGATATCAGGACAATTCTCTTTAAAGGTAATTCCAAGCATCAAAACACGAGAACTTTCGATTTTGATTCCCCGTTTAATCATCAATTTGATAATTTTGTTCGCTACGACGATCCCCATATTATCGTTGATACGGCGACCGGCCAGAATCACCTCCGGATGATATCCGAGACTTTCGGCCTTATACGTCAGATAGTAAGGGTCTACCCCAATACAGTGTCCACCGACCAAACCGGGTTTGAATTTCAGGAAGTTCCATTTGGTTCCGGCCGCTTCAAGAACGTCTTGCGTATCGATACCCATTTTGTCGAAAATCAGCGCCAGTTCGTTAATAAACGCGATACTGATGTCACGCTGGGAGTTTTCAATAATTTTCGCCGCTTCCGCTACTTTGATCGAGCTGGCCTTGAAAGTACCCGCTTCAATGATGCTACGGTAGAGTTCATCGACGCGGTCGGCAATTTCAGGGGTACTTCCCGATGTCACTTTAAGGATTTTCGTTACGGTATGTTCTTTATCGCCGGGGTTGATCCGTTCCGGGCTGTAACCACAGAAAAAATCTTCGTTGAACTTCAAGCCGCTCTCTTGTTCAAGCAAAGGAACACAATCTTCTTCGGTACATCCGGGATATACCGTACTTTCATACACGATGATATCCCCTTTTTTCAATACTTTTCCAACGGTTCGGCTGGCGGACAAAACCGGACGAAGATCAGGCTTTTTATGCTCGTCGATCGGAGTCGGAACGGTTACGATATAAAAGTTGGCTTCACGAATACCGTCGATATCATGCGTGTAGGACAACTGAGGAGTCTGTTTCAGCTGTTCGGAATCGATTTCCAACGTTCGGTCGAATCCGGTACGTAACTCATCAATCCGTTTTTGATTGATATCGAATCCGACCGTCGGGTATTTTTTTCCGAATTCTACGGCCAACGGCAGTCCTACGTATCCCAAACCGATAATCGCTATTTTTACATTCTCTACCATGTGTGTTCTCCTCGTGATGTTAGTACGTTACTTAAGGTTATCGATATACCAGGCTATGGATGCTTCCAGACCTTTGAAAATATCGTGGGTCGGTTCATATCCGATCGATTTGACTATTTCTCCGATATCGGCATTGGAGTGACGAATATCGCCGGCTCGAAAATCGCGGTAAACAGGATCATTTTTAACGAAACCGTCCAAATGTGCGTTCAAACCCTCGGCAATGGCCTGATACAGTTCATTAAGGGTATTGCGCCCTCCTACGGCTGTATTGAATGCACGTCCAAAGGCTCCGGGATTCGTAGTCGTCCCAGCCAAAATATTGGCCTGAATAACGTTTTCGATATACGTAAAGTCACGGCTGGTTTCTCCGTCTCCGTTAATAAATACCTCGCTCCCGCGAATCATAGAACTGACCCATTTTGGAATCACCGCCGCATAGGCACCTTCAGGGTCCTGACGTTTTCCAAAAACATTAAAATAGCGCAAACCGATCGGTTCGATGCCGTAACATTTGTGAAATACACCGGCATAGAGTTCATTGACGTATTTGGTAACGGCATAGGGAGAGAGGAGGTTTCCGGTACGTGATTCGACTTTCGGCAACTCCTGAGAATCCCCGTATACGGAAGACGATGAAGCGTATACGAAACGTTTTACTCCCTGTGTTTTTGCGGCCGTAAGGAGATTCAAAAATCCGGTGACGTTCGAGTCGTTTGAAACGATCGGATTGTCGATCGAACGGGGAACCGATCCCAGTGCGGCTTGATGGAGAATAACGTCAACCCCTTCACATACCTGTATACAGGTATCATAATCGCGAATATCCCCTTTCACGAATCGGAAACGTTTCCAAGCTTCCTCACATACACACATCTTGATGTCATCCAGATTGTGCTGATATCCGGTTGAAAAATTATCCAGACCAATAACATTTTGACCAAGTTTCAATAACGTTTCGGTCAAATTGGAGCCGATAAAACCGGCACATCCGGTGACCAGCCAGGTTTTCGGTACAGATTGAAGTTCCTGTTTTATAGAATCGTATTTCATCCATCGTCTCCTTTATGAATCGGCAAGATATTTTCGAAGTTTAGGACCTAAAAAGTCGGCTACAGGCTTAGGCAGACGCTGCCACATTTTTGCGGCACGCGAGTATTTGGCATAGATATTTTCTTCTTTTTCTTTTAATATCGCCAGTCCAACCGGCTTTGCCCCCATTTTTTTCTTAAACTGATAGGTCCCTCCCCCATAAGGGCTTCGTCCGCAATCAAAAATTGCTTTCCCTTTTTCCAAAGCACGAAACATTGCATCGCGATAGAGCGTTTCATTGGCAAATGTATCGGCATAGGTCCGATCCGAAGCGGCATACGGATTCCACGCAATCTCTTCATCGTATACGATAAACAATCCTGCCGCCGGATTTGTGCCGACGTAAGCGATCGCGATTTCACTCTCAACATATCGTGCAGTCGTTTCGAACAATCCTTTCGCAAGCGGCGGAGTCCCCAGTCTGTACATCGTCAAGGTGTACAAATCGTAAAAATCCTTCATCAGCTCAGCGTCCATTCCGATTTTTACCGTGATATCCGATTCATCGGAACGTCTCAGATTGCGTCGTTTGGTCGAATGGAACTGCGCTACAATCCCCTCTTGATCCAACCCCTCAATACTCACACGCATCGTAACAGGTTCATTCGGTTCAAAACGTTCTTTTTCCGGATCCAAAACCCGAATGGTGTACCGTTCGTTCTGAACTTGTTTTCTCCACTCAGCCACTTCTTCACGCGTCATATCAGAGTAGGTCAAACCCGGCAGGTAGCTGTAGGTTATCCCCCCCCTCAAGGAAGGGACAAGTAAAAAAGGACCTTTTTGCGTATAGCCGTAAAATTCACGGTACGCTGATTTCCATTTTTCAACAAAACCGTGCGTCAACACCCGATTTCCTTTTTTCATACCTGAATCTTTAGCTTGCATTTCGTTATTCATCCATCCCATTATACGTTTTTCAGACTTAATCGCTTTCTAATCTTTGCCAAAATTATTTTTCTTATAGAAGGTATCTCCCATCTCCAGCTCTTTTTTCCGTTTTTCTTCCAGGAACAACTCTTTCATATAATCTTCGTTATTGATGTAATAAACCACGGCATGCGGAGATTGATACCAGACCTGAAGTTTTCCCGGGTGACTCATCTGATAGATCATCAACCAGGTACGAAGGTTCTCCTGAATTTCGCCGCGCCAGCGATAATACCACTCTTCCATCCCTTTATAGGTATGGGGACGGGTTTCGGTAAATATGAAAATATGCGGTGTCGGAACGCGTAAAAAACTGTCTTTCGGATCGTATTCAACGACAAAATCCTGAGTATTGTAGTGGTACCCTTTGGTTAAAATCTCGGCATATTCGGGGTTATACGAAATAACCGTCCAGGTGAAAGGTTGATAATCCTGTTTGATCTTATACGCAGAATACGCAAAATCTGAGTACTCAATACCGCTTAGATTTTTCCAAAAAAGGGTCTTGTCAATCCATTTGGGCGTGATCCATCCAATGATTATCGCTCCCGCCAACGCCGCAGCGGCATACGCCACCCGGATATACGAATATTTACTCAATAGCGATGTCGGTTTAACAATCAACAGGTAAAAGTAAAATCCAAGAATAATGGACCAGGAAAGCATCATCGCTTCGGCTGCACGGGTAGCATCGACGAGTTTCGTAACCCCAAAAATGGTAGCCGTAAAAATGAAAGAAACCCCGGCGGCAACCAAAGCGGCCGAACTCCATTCAAAACGTTTTTTCCGGGCAAACTGTGCAAGGATAAAAAATACGATAACTGCCCCTAAAAATGCCAACAGTGCGTGGGACGGAAGCAGAATATACTGCTCTTCGATATCGAAATCGGCTGTCGGAACAAATTCGATGTCCTTGTCCGCCCCTTTTTGAATAATCCCTAGACGCTGCAGCGTCGCATCGATAATCGGTGCCGCCGCACCGATCGGTCCCAAACCACCGTATTTGAAAATAGACAACAACCAAAGGTTCCCCGCAACCGCGCCGAATATGACGGCCACCAATCCAAGACCCAATTTTTTCAGGCTTAATTTTCCGTTGATTAGGGCCCAAAGAGTAATCGGAATACTCGATGCGATCAGATAAAACGCAATACCGCCGTGAAACGTAAACATCATCATCAAAGTGATACCGTACCACCAGATGTATTTGCGTTCATCGCTCGCGAATGACTTAATCAAAAAATAGATATTTGGGAGAAAAAACGTATAACCTAATTCGTATGGAAGTCCACAGGAATTCCGTGTATAAGGGGCCATCCCGACCGATCCCGAAGAGAGTTTTTCCAAATCGATCGGCCAGGGAAGATACAGGTTCAAACCGAAAAAATTTGTAATCGTCGGATTGGTAGTCGTATAGGTCCGTCCCAGGAAAAAATCGACCATCGGCGACATTAAAACGACTCCGAAAATAAAAACGGAAAAAATACCCGCAGCTACCGATCCGGTCATTTTCTTCATAAAATAGAATAATCCAAACAACAAAAAGGTTACCGT
>JBFXFU010000034.1:10778-16921 GCA_050178755.1 Sulfuricurvum sp.
GGTTTCGACGTAAACGATCATGTAGAGGATATTGAACATGATTTTGTCCTGAAAATCCTCCATTCCGATCTGCGGAAAAATTTTTGAGGGGATCCAGTAAAAAAACAATAAAATCATTATCCCCATTTTAAAAAACTGGGGAATCAAGACCTCCATTACCCACGGTAATGCAATATAATCAATATAATCCATTACCGTCTCTTTTTGGCATTCTTTGGGTCATTCATCATTGGTTCGCTTTCTTTGACCCCTCGGTTCTACCCAACCGTTCATCAATCCACTGTAAAAGTTTCCATCGCAATAGTTCACCGTCATCTTCGGCATGCCAATAGGCAGAGGGAACCATCGTCAGCACCATCCCTTTCCCCAATACAGCATAACTGCCGTAAAGAGTCCCTCCGCCATCGATCAACAACGGTTCGGAACGTAAAATCGGATACGATTCGATAAAAGCTGCCGGCTTGAAATAAACGTTCTTCACCTCTTTAAGTTGCGTAACCGACATGGGAGGATGAAGCAAATGGGGAACGGTTTCGTAATTGACCATATCAACCGACATACTTTTTAAGTTTCGATACGAAACCGGCAATCCGAAAAACAGACCATAATCCCTTGTAAACATAGCGGAAGTTTTTGCATCGTTGATCCCTCCGTGAGGATAAAAGGTTTCAAACCGGCTGGCCGTAATCCCGGCTTCACTCCACAACACACCCCCTTGTTCGATCCAGTTTTTCAACCGTTTCATATTCTCCGGGGCAACGTTATACGCCCTCCCAACGTTCAGCGCAAAATCGTTTTCGAAACTTCCCGCTTCGGCAATCCCGAACGGTTGAACGTAAATGACATCATATATAGACGGATCAACCGATAATGCGGCCCAATCCACCTTCTCCAAACCGACGGAACGGACCGAAAGGTTCATATCGTCGTAAAAATTTGAAGGAAATTTCCCGGTAAAATCGAAAGGGGCAAGCGGAGCCATAAAAGGAAAAGCCTTGAAAAGATTCGCATGCTTCCATCGGTCTGCCAGATAAACCCCTTCCGTCGGTGCTGTATAAAGCGTTAGTGGTTTTTCGCTCATCAGCTCTTTTTCCATGCTGGAAAGAGCCTCATTTTTGGATGTACACCCTGCCACTGTCAAGAGTAATGTCAATAATCCTGCACTTATTACGTATATTTGTTTCATCTGTTTTCCCCTAATATGCCGAATAGTAATAATAATCAAGATTTTTAAAAAATCGGTCACCGAAATGGATGACAAAAGCCCAAAAAACAACCGCCCCCACCAACAACCCGTATACCGCGTATTCATATCCCAACAATCGGCTTAATAACAAGCCCAAAAAGACGTTAATAAGCAATCCTACCCCGATCCCTTTTAAAACCACTTTATAGCGGGAATAAGAGAAGAAAAACAGAATATTTGTCAGCGCGTTGGACATAAACGCATAACTGATGGCGGCAACGATATAAATCATCGGCGTCGGATCGACAAAAAAGACATCGACAAAATCCCACTCCGTATAGAGTTTCATCATATAGATACCGATATATACCAGATAAATGACGAAAATCGAAACGATAAAAAAGATCACGTTGTATTTCATAAAAAAGCGTCGATAAATGCGGTTAAATTTATCCGCTTCGTAATAGCGATGGGTGATGATGTCGTCATTGACCCGATACATAAATTCGTAAATAATAACTTCACTCATTCCGATCAGCAAAATCAATACGATCAGCGCCCAGTCCAGGCCGATTTCATCACGAACGTTAAACCAGATAAAATAAGGCTGATACGGAATGGCACTCCATGCCATCAAACGGTCATTGATCAGGAACATAAAATACAAAGTTCCATAAAGCATATACGCATTGAGCGAATAGAACAACAATGAGATACGAGGTTCCGCGTCCCCTTCTTTTTCCGGACTCTTTTCCGTCAGTTTTTTAACCCGACGGAATGCATCGAAAAAGACTATGGTATTGGTAATAAGCAGTGAAAAGACCTGCGAATAGATAATACCGAAGTGGAAAAACAAAGAGTGAAAAATATACACCAGGGCAACCCCGATCAAAACGTAAAACGCAATCGTTCCGTACAACTCCATCATATAATAGATCGCAAACGAAGTAAACAACAGGGATAGAAGAAAATAATAGACCAGCATATAGAGCAACATGTCCGAAGGGATCAGACCGAAAAACAGATTGAAGAGCAAAATGGCCAGTCCGACAATCAGAATCTGTACGAAAAACAGTTTGAAGAGTTTTTTGGTAATTTTATGAGCCAGGTTGAACTCTTCCATCTTGATGTAAAAGAGTCCTTTACGCCCGATTGCCTGTGCCGGGCCTCCGGTGACGACCAACGCCGCAAACGTCCCCATTGCGATGGCCGTAGCCGTACGGACGTCCAGATCCAGACTCGACCATATCCCATATCCGATAACCAGGGTAAAAAAGACCTGTAGCAACATCGGAAGCGCAAACGCCATCCCTTCAAGATAATTGACGATAATCCGTTTCACTTTCGACGGAGGCGCTTCTAGCTCAAACGTTTTCACACCGTATTTATAATCGTCAATAAAAACGCTCAAATAACGTGCCATCTCAAACAGGTCTTCAAAACCGTACATGTCATTCGCATCGACGTCCCGAAGTCCGTAAATTTCCAATAATGCGGTCAATTCCCATTTATTCAACGGTTTACCGCGATCAAAGGTGATTTTTTCAAACAGTTCACGCCACTCTTTGACCAGTTTCAGGTACTCGGGTGCCGGGCCGGGATAGGAAGTCTCGATCACAATATCATTCATTTTCACTGCCAAACATTTCGGAGAATTCCGCTTCAAGTTCACTGTCGTCAAGTTCGTTGACCCACGGTTGATAGAGAGAGTTGTCAACCTTATTCACCGGTCCCATGTCATGGAGGTCCTGATACAAATCACGGTAATTGGAAACCATATCTTCAATCCGAAACCCGTTGAGAATATGTTCCCGTGCCGCCAGCCCCATCTCATCGGCCATTATTTTGTCTTTCAAGACCAAAACCACTTTTTCGGCAAACGCTTTATAATCTTTCGGTTTGATGACGAATCCAAAACCTTCCAAAACCTCTTTCGTACCCCCAACGTCCGAAGAAACCATCACTTTTTCGCATGCCATCGCCTCGATGACGACAAACGGAAACGCTTCGGAGATACTTGTCAGCATGACAACGTCACCTTCATTATACGCTTCTGCCGGATTGGACGTTAACCCGGCAAATACGAAATTATTCTGAACGTTCAATTCGACAACAAGGTTCTCACACTTCTCGTAATAATTCGGGTCCAGTTTCGGGCCGTACATTTTGAACAAAACATCGGGAATCTCTTTGGCAACCAAGGCACACGTATGAATATAGGTTTCAATGTCTTTAAGAGGATCGATCCGTGCTACCATGACGACGGTCGGCCGATCCGATCGAACTACGTCAAGACGTTTAAAACGGTCAATGTCGATACCGTTGTAAATCGTATGAATCCGTTCAGGGCTCGCCCCCCAGTTGATCTCCCACCGCTTATTATAATTGCACACGGGAGAGATAACGTCGGCATGGTGATAGTTCATCCGGGCAACCATCGTAATCAGATTCATCAAAAACTCTTTGGTACGCAGCGGCATCTTGATCCGAGAGGCCTGCAGAAGCTGCTCGCGGATATAAATCCCGTGCTCGGTCAAAAGAAAACGGCTCCCATGCACTTTCTTGGCGATAATGCACGGCAAACCGCAAAAAGCAGCCGCAGAAGAGTGATAAATATCGGCCGGTGGGATGGGAGGCAACAGGGTAATGAAAAAACGGTACATATACCGCAGCGCTTCAACGATATCGTAGACCGAAGGGACTTCATGTTCCACGTCCGCGTATATCTGCCCCACCTTTTCTTTGAAAGTATTCCATACAAGCTTCGAACGAAACGTGACGTAATAATCGTACGTTTGAAAATACCAATAAAATTTGAGCAGGGTTTCACCCAGCTCGTCCATGTCGGTCTTAACGCTGTAAACATGATCGACCAGGTTATCGAATATCGGTAGAAAGTGATCCTTGATGATCGATTCGGTCGTTCTAAGTTTCCCGTAAAAAATGGTCGAAAACGGGATATTACGCACGTATTCGGTCGGCTCTTCGGTACCCCACAAGGGAACCCGATGCATCGCAACGACGTTGGGGGGAAGTTCATATTTGAGTTTGACGTAAGGGTGCATCATAATCGGCAGCAAAACGAAATCGATGTGCGTCAAATTCTGAATCAGCAGGTGGGCCCAGACGCTGACTCCGCCTACTTCAAACGGATATGTCCCCTCCCCGGCCAATACGATACGTATTCTTTGACCGGAATCCATCATTGAGTCTCACCGCCGCTCAGAAGTTCAAGTTCATAAAGGTCGCGTAATTGACGAATGCGCGTAGAGAGCATACTCTCTTCCGTTTCCAAAAGTTTTTTAACACTCGTTGCATAATTGGTGTAAGGATCCAATCCCCCTTCGTAACGGAAACGGGCAATTTTGATCTGGCGTTCGGCGATCTCTTTTTGAACGTTCAGAAGTTCCAACATTTGTTCATTACGACGACATTCGGTATAGAGAGTATTGACCCTCAAGATGATTCCACGTTGGAGTTGCAAGAGTGAATTTTTCTCTTTTAATGCTTCTACCATCCTTTTTTGAACATTGATATCCGTCGGATTCTGAGTTAACGGATAAGACGCTTGCAACGAAACAAGCCAGTTTGCCCCTGTCGATGTCCGATTCGTTATGTCCGTTTTACTCGTCGAATACCCATAACCGGCAAATGAATCAAAAAAGACATTCCAATCATTGCTCCCTCGTTCACTCAGTACTTCCCCTTTCCTGAGACGAAGTACTGCATCGGCCATCTTAACCTGTGCACTGTTTTCAACCGCTTTTTGCTGCAATCGCTCTACCGATTCGGATTGCATTGCTATGTCGGGCCATTCCAGAGTCACGTTTTCGTCTGCATTCATATTGGCTGCCTGTTTAAACAATACCGCAGCTTTATGGATATCAAAAGAGAGACCGAGACGTAATTTATCCAACGCCAGTTTATCCATTTGAGCATTGGTCTGGTTGTAGGCGTTATCACTGACCCCTTTATCGATTTTAAGCATGGTAGTCTCATAAACTTTATCAATCAACTCCTGCTGGCGTGCGAGAAACTGCCCTTTCATTTGCAATTCGAGCAATTGAAGGTATATTTCCGCTCCGACGAGTTTGGCGTTTTCCATCGCACTAAGCTGTTTGTATTTTGAAACACGTTCGTACAAGGTTTTTTGATCGTTAAGATATCGTTTATTACCGTCATAGAGATTTTTTTTTGCCTGTATACCAAGACGTCCGCTTAATGTTGTCGCCAAACCTTCCGTAGCCGTCGGCAATTGGTTGGCTCCTATATAACTCTGAAATGAAACGTCAAAATCGTATCGGCTTTGGAGAAATTCGTTTTGTAACATCTCGATGCGGGATTCAAAATCTTCTCCGATCATTTTCGTGTTATCGGCAGTGACCATTTCAAGATATCGAGGAAACGTTAAAAGCGGCTGTGACAGTACCGCATGCAAATCACCGTTTCGTGTCAGTGGAGCTTTCAGCAACGTAGGATTCCACATCGGAACATTGCGGGTTTGCGCCGATTCCAGAGCGGGAGGAGGTAAAAGACGGGAATTATTTTTGGATACCTGCGTATCAATTGATTCAACTTTACGAACAATGGTGCTACGGGATTTGTAGCCAAACGTCGTATCGCCGTCTATCGAAACGGCAGAAACGGCAATTGCCAGACAAACACTGATCGACACCGTTTTATGAAACATCCACTCTCTTTCCAAGATCTAACGATCACTTTCTAAAGTTTCGGTTCGGCTGTTCCAGCGGACAACCGGTAATCTAGTCAACGATATATCGGTCACCAGAGGCTTATACCCTTTTTTTAACGCCGTTTTGTATATCTCACCAATCTGCTTTGGTTCATTTTGATACCAGTAATCGACGCTGAAACGTTCAATCGGCTTTTTAGGACAATAACGGAAATCATATCGAAAGAACGAAAACTTCTTTGTTTCGAAATCGTAACTCGAAAT
>JBFXFU010000035.1:0-15838 GCA_050178755.1 Sulfuricurvum sp.
AGTTTATCAATCCGCTGGACAGTCTGGTCTTGCAGATCGATTCGATCATGAGCGAGCGGGATTTACGCAAGGAATTGACGATCAATACGTCGATCGGAGAGCTCGATCATCTCAAAAACGTATTTAATAAGATACGTTCGCAGCTTGCCGATTCGTTTGAAGCGATTCAGACGACCGCCGAGGTCGATCCGTTGACCGGGGCGTACAACCGGGTACGACTGAATAAACTGCTGATGGAGATGGAACATAGTCCGATGAACGGTTCAATCGTGTTGTTTGATCTGGATAAGTTCAAGCCGATCAACGACACTTACGGTCATGATGCCGGGGACGAAGCGCTCAAACGTTTCGTTTCGGTTTTGCGTCAGAACCTCAAGGGGCGTGACTGCCTCTTTCGATTGGGAGGAGATGAATTCATGGTTATTTTTCCGTCGACGTTGCTCGGGGATGCCCGTTCACTGGCCGAAGAGATTCGGTCGGAAGTAGAACGTACGCCGTTGTCGGTCCCAGGTGGGGTCGTGAATATTGAATGCAGTTTGGGTGCGGCGTATGTTGATAACATTTCATTGGAATTCGCAACGGCATTCCGTACTGCCGATCAGGAGATGTATGCGGATAAAAAGAGACGCTATCCGGACGTTTAAAAGAGATGCAAGAGCGCCGGGAGAATCGGCGCGATCCCCAGAAACAGCGTTGACGTGCTAAAGACCTCTACCGTTACGGTTCGGGGTGCGCAGTTATAAAGCGAAGCAAGATTGACGTTCGCCACCGCCAGCGGTACGATCACCTCCAGAAATAAAATTCCCTTGACCGTAGCTTCCATATCGATATATTCTAAAACGGCAAAGGCGATTCCCGGAATCAGAAGGAATTTTGTGGCGTTGACCCACAGGCTGAGTTTCAGATTGACCTGTGAGAGCTTGGTGCCGTACAGATAAATCCCGAATAACACCAGCTGCATCGTCATTGAAGCATAAGCCCCCATCATCAGGGTTTTATCGATTGCTTCGGAAGGGTGATAGCCGCCGAGATTGAGGGCAATGGCGACCATGGCCGCCCACAGAACGGGGAGTTTGACGATGTTCAGCAGGGAATCGCGGACGCTGAATTCTCCGCGCGAATAGTAGAAGACGCCGATGGTGTAGACGACGAAAACGTTGATCAGATTGATCAGCGTCGTATAGGGGATACTCTCTTCTCCAAATAAGGCGATTCCCAGCGGGATGCCGAGATTTCCCGTATTGCCGATGAGGGCGGAGACGGTGGCGATGGAGCGCTCTTTTTGATCGCTAAAGAGGATGCGGGCAAGCGGAATCATGATGAGCAGCGATGCGAGGGCGATGACGAGATAGAGAACGGGGGCGGCGATCAGCGCCGTATCGATCGGGCGCTTGAGCAACCCCCAGAAGGTAAGGAAAATCTGTAGAAAATAGACGCTGAGCAAGGTGATGGTACGGTCGTCGATTTTCTCTTTGAAGAAATATTTGGCGCTGAAACCGACACCGATGAAGAGATAGATGCCTAAAATCGAGAATAGGGTTTGCATAGTCTTTTTTGAGTGCTATTTTATCCTAAAAATTAGTCGATCTTTTTGAGTCGCCTCTTACGGCGCATGGGGTACAATCGCTCGAAAAGATTACGATGACAAGGCAGGCTATGGCAAAAATTCTGGTAATCGGAGGCGGCGGAGCCGGACTGGTCGCCGCGTTGGCGGCGCGCGAAGCGGGTTCGCAAGTGATCGTCGCTTCCAAAACCCTTCCGACACGTTCCCAAACGTCGATGGCCCAGGGGGGGATGAACGCCGTTATGGGAACGGACGATTCGATCGAAGCCCATATTGACGATACCCTCCGCTCCTCGGCGGGTCTTGGGGAGAGCGGACGGATCGCGTTCATGTGCGAACATGCCCCCGAAGCGGTCCGATGGTGCAACCGCATGGGACTCCCTTTCAGCCGTAACGAAACCGGCGAAATCGCCCGGCGCCGTCTGGGAGGGGCATCGGCTCCGCGGGCCTGTTACGCGCAAGACTATACGGGACTCAAATTGCTGCATACTCTCTACGATCAGGCACTCAAAGCGGGGATCGATTTTCGGAACGAACGTTTCTTGCTGAACCTGATCGTCGATGCGGAGGCCAACCGTGTAGAGGGGGCGACCTTTTTGGACATAGCCTCCGGGGAAACCGAAGAGATCCGTGCCGATGCGGTGATTCTGGCGACCGGCGGATATGCTGGGATTTACGGAAAACACTCAACGAACTCGACTCAGGCGACCGGAGACGGAATCGCTGCGGCCGTCCGTGCGGGAGCGCGGCTGGCCGATATGGAGTTTGTACAGTTCCATCCGACGGCCCTAAAAAGCTCCTCCATCCTGATTTCCGAGAGTGCGCGGGGAGCGGGCGGATATCTTCTCAATGCCAATGAAGAACGCTTTACCGACGAACTTGCTCCAAGGGACGTTGTCGCCCGGGCCATCCACGATGAAACGGCGAAGGGCGGTACGGTTTATCTGGATATCCGCCATCTGGGAGAAGGGTTTATCGATCACGAATTGCCGCAGGAGCGTAAGCTGGCCAAACTCTACGAAGGGATCGATCCGGTCTCCGAACTCATTCCGATCAAGCCGGCCGCCCACTACAGCATGGGGGGGATCGAAGTCGATGCCAAGTGCATGAGTGCCCTCAAGGGGCTGTTTGCCGTCGGTGAGTGCGCGAACCATAAAACGCACGGGGCCAACCGGCTCGGCGGAAATTCCTTGCTGGAATTGGTGGTATTCGGGCGTGAATGCGGAAAAAATGCGACCGATTACGGAATGAAACATCCGCTTGCGGAGACACCGAAGGATCAGTTTGCCAAAGATACCAATTTTGTCCGCGGCGTTATGTATTTTACGAACCAGATCGACTTTTATCAAAAGCAGGAGATGTTGGCCAATATTTTTTACAATAACGTCGGATTGGTACGTGACGATATGGGTCTTAAAGCGGTTCTCGGCGCGATTCGCCAGATGCAAAAAGAGTTGCCGTTCATGGGACCGCGCGACAAGTCCAAAGGGTGCAATACCAATCTCGTCGAATTCATCGAATTCGGAAACAAACTCGAACTGGCCGAAATCATCGTCGTCAGCGCCATCAGCCGGGTTGAAAGCCGCGGTGCCCATTATCGCAAAGACGCTCCGGCGCGCAACGACCAGATGTTTGGAGCCCATACGGTCGCATGGAAAGAGGACGGGGTGTTATGCGCCGATTTTATGCTATGAATACGCCGTATGAACAAAACTCGCGTACTTTTGTGGGGTTGGAGCCAACCGGTTCGGTTGCCTCTTTGGAAGAGGAACGATGGGACGAGGAGAAAGAAGAGGACGATTGGGGCGGCTGCTGCGAAGATCCGTATGATGATGAGGATAACGAGCGGGAGTGGTGCGACTGATGGGAACGAAAACAGATGCGGTTTGCCGCCTGAGAAAACCAAGCACGGGTACGGCCGGCCAAAACGGCATATCGATAACGTATAAAACAAGTAGTGGGTACAACTGATGGAAATTACAATCAAACGTTCGTCTAACGGTGAGTTTCAAAGTTATAACGTCGAACTCGAAAACGTTACGCTGCTGACGTTACTCAATCACATCAAGACAAAGATCGATCCGAGTCTGACCTATTCGCACGGGTGCCGCAGCGGAGTGTGCGGCAGTTGTGCGGTCCGCGTGGACGGGCGGGAAGTGCTGATGTGCGAGTACAAGCCCGCAGGCGGGGAACGTGTCGAACCGATCCGTAACGCATCGGTTGTACGTGATCTCGTGGTCGATTCGTCGCACGTCGGGCGTTGTAACAGTGTGGCATCGGCCTGGAGTGAAGGGGCGCAAGAGGATGCCGTAGCCGAAGAGGCGATGCACGGCATCGAAACCCAAAGCGACTGTATTTTGTGCGCTTCATGTTACAGTGCCTGCCCGGTGTATGCGGTGAATCCCGATTTTATCGGTCCGTTCGCCCTTACCCGGGTGTGGCGCTACGTCAACGACCCGAGAGAGGCGGATACGGCCGGAAAAATGGCCGCTGTTCAGACCAACGGTATCTGGGACTGTACGCTGTGCGGGGAATGCGTTCCGGTGTGTCCGCAGGGGATCGCTCCGAAAATGGACATCACGATGCTCCGGACCAAGGCCTCGATGATGGGGTATACCGATCCCAATGCCGCAGCGATGTTCGGCGGAGGGCTGGATTTCGGATCACCGATGTTTTAACTCCGTTTTCGACGATAACACGCTGTGTGCTGCGCGTAAAGTGTGTTATACTACCTGTTACCAATTTTCAAACCACGGAAACAGGACGTACCATGGCATCGGAACACTCACTCGATATCTCCGCAAAAATCGATCTTCAGGCATTCAAGGATGCTATGGCCCAGGCCGAAAAAGAGGTTGGCGGACGTTATGACTTCAAAGGGATAACGTACGAAATAACCTACCGCGAAAAAGAAAAACTGCTGATACTCGTCGCCTCCAGCGACAACAAACTCGATGCGCTCAAAGACATCGTCATTGCCAAACTGATCAAACGGGGCCTCTCGTCCAAAGTGCTTGATGAACTCAAAACCGAAGACGCAAGCGGCGGAACCCGAAAAGCGACCTACAAGATCGTGGACGCGATCGAATCCAAAGAGGCCAAAAAAATCGTGGCTGAAATCAAAAACATGAAAACCAAAGCGACGGTAGCGATCGAAGGGGACCATATCCGGGTCAAATCCAAACAGATCGACGAACTGCAAAAAATTATGGGAACGATCCGTGCTATGGAATGGGACGCCCCATTGGTGTTTGATAACTTCCGCTAAGGGAGAACAAGAATGTGAAAAAGCGCTACAAAAGTATTGACAAGCGTCTTCTGACCGAAGGGAGCGCAATCGATTTCAAAGTATTTCTCACGAATGATACGAAAACCGTCATGAGTGTTTTTCTCCAAAGCCATACGGTCATTGACGGCGAAGCAAAAGTAAGGCTTCGTGAGATTGAAAATCTCTATATCAGTGAGGAAGAAGAGGCGCAGTACGAGGCGTATAAGCAGCAACATCTTCAGACCATTGCCAAAAGCAGCGATATCCCAATCGATGAGAAAGCAGTGATTGTTTACGAACAGGCCTCGCGGGTAATCGATACGATGTTTCACAATCCCGAAGCGCTGGAAAACGTCCAAAACGCCCAACCGGTCGTCAACAGTTTCATCGATATCATTCTGCACGACAAAAGCGCCGTCGAATCGCTCCTTAAAATCACGGCGCACGATTATTACACCCATACCCATTCGATCAACGTCAGCATCTATACGTTAAGCCTTGGTGCCTTTTTGGGGATAGATGGGGAAGAACTTGAAGCGTTGGGAATGGCGGCTATATTGCACGATCTTGGAAAAAGCAAGGTCGATTACGACATCATCAACAAAAACGGGAAGTTGAGCGACGAAGAGTTCGACGAGATGAAAAAGCACCCCGGATCGGGGCATGGGATCGCTTTGAAGCTTGGGATTACCGATGAGCGGGTCCTTAGCGGAATCCGTCACCATCATGAAAAGATTTCCGGGGGAGGATATCCCGATAATCTCAAAGACGGAGCCATATCGAAATTTGCCCGAATCATCGGCGTATGTGACGTATTTGACGCCTTGACGACAAAACGCTCCTATAAAGATCCAATGAGTTCGTTTGAAGCATTAAAACTGATGAAAGAGACGATGTCAGAGCATCTGGATATGCATATGATTCATGAGTTTATCCGGATGCTTCACAAATAACCAGGAGAGAGAATGAAAAAAATGACGATTGCCGAAGCGGCGGCACATTTTGGCGTTTCCAAAGAGGCGATTCATAACCGGGTACGGCGGGGATCGCTCGATTGCATCGTCGAAAACGGCGTGAAACTAGTTGCCGTAGAGACGGAATCCACTGAAGCGAAAACGGCCGATCTCTCTTCGGACAGCCGTTACGTCCGTTACATCGAAGAGGAGAACAGCCGTCTTCGGGACAAAGTGGACGTTCTTGAAAAAGAGACGACGCGCCTGCGCGATCAGCGTGAACAGATGCTGATTGACGAGCGGATCAAGGTAGAACAGATTTACAAAGAGCGCGATGCGCAGCTGCGGAGCGTTTTGCACGTCGTCGCTACCAAATTCCTCTCCCACGTCAACGCCGATGCCGTCGTCGAAGAGGCGATTAACGCGGACATCGTCGAGGGGCATGAAACCTGGCTTTCGCTCAAGGCATTTTTAAAACTCAAACGGATCAAAGACAAAGCCAAAAAAGAGGTCAAAAGCCGTTTTGCCGCCGCATTCGTCGAAGGGGACGAGCGGATCGAGAAGCGCGAAGAAAAATTCTTTCTCAACCCCTCCCGCTACGATTACTCCGACCTCCTTTAAAACCGTGCCGTTCGGAGGGTTTTGAGGCGTGCGCGCCGGGATGGGCAGACGTATGCTTCTCTCCTGATGGCTGCATTTGGCGTTTGGACCGGTTCAGATTGTTAAAACAGCTTTGACAGATGGCAAACTCGCTGTTAGCGGGGAGCGGTTTTCCGCAGGTTTTGCAGCGGGGGACGAAATGGCTCTGTTTGAGCGAGTTTTCGATGAACCGGTTAAGCTCGCCGCGATAGGAGCGGGCTTTTTCGGCATCGACGAAATACTCCTCAAGGCGGTACGAGAGCCAGAGGTAAAGCGATATCTCTTTGATCCGGTCTTCGGCGTCTTGCAGTTCGTCCATCGAGAGGGCATGCGATCCCAGGACGCGCGGAGGGATGTAGGCAATCGGTTTTTTTTGCTCCAGAGCCCGTACGTAGCGCTCAAACGATGCCATCACCAGTATTGATGAGGTCGAGAGGGGAGCGGTAGCGAGGGTGTATTTGGTCCTCATATCAAGGTCGTACCGGTCGACGATGGCCGATGCTTCCTGCATCGATTCGAGATTGGCGGCACGGAAAGGGCCTTCGAACTTCATGTTCTCGACGAAAAACGCAATGATCGCCGAGAGGGATTTCTCCTCGAGGATCGTGGAGACGAGTTTGACGTGATCGAAATTGGCCATAACGTTGAAGGGGATTTTGACCGGGTCGGCAGGACGGGAAAAGAGGGGCGTTATCGTTTTTAAAACGTCGTTTGTGAGCGCACCGACGTAGCCGCGTTCGGAGAGACCGTAGCGTCCGGCACGTCCGGAGATCTGTTGCACTTCCCCCGCACTCAAGGAGCGCTGGTTTTGACCGTCGAACTTGTCGGCTTTTGAAAACAGGAGGGTTTTGATCGGGAGATTCAACCCCATGGCGATCGCGTCGGTGGCGACGAGAACGTCCGTTTCCCCTTCGCGAAATCGGCGGGCCTCTTCCCGGCGTACTTCGGGACTTAGATTGCCGTAGATGACGCTGGTGCGGTAGGTACGCGAGAGTTGCTGCTTGAGGCGCAGCGCATTGGCACGGGTGAAGGCGATGACGGCGCTCCCCGCTTCGATGGCCTCGATCGGTGTGGGCGTTTTGAGCAGTTCGAGGGGATTTTTTCGCTCAAATTCGACGATTTCAAGCGGTTCGCTCAGATACTCGGCCAGTGCCCGGATCGCTTCGAGGGCGTTGGAAGAACCCGTCATGATAACGGTCGGGGCGGGGGCCCCGATGATGGCATTCGCCCATGCCCATCCCCGGTCGCGGTCGCCGATCATCTGTACTTCGTCAATGACGCAGCAGTCGGCTTCAACTTCGAAGTTGAGCATCTCGATCGTCGAACTGATGTGGGTCGCATCCTCGTCGAGAAGCTGCTCTTCGCCGGTGATCAGCGAGGTATTCACGCCGTATTCGCGAAGCGTCTCGTACCCCTCCAGCGCCAGCAGTCTCAGCGGGGCGAGATAATAGCCCGTTCCCGCTTTTTTGAGGTGCTGCATCGCGGCGTAGGTTTTGCCGCTGTTGGTCGGACCGACGTGAAAAACGAGTTTTCGGCGTAAGGAGCGGGCGAGGGGAAAGAGATTTTTGAAGTCCCGGACGGTACGGGCCAAAAGTTCCTGACGCTGTCGTCGGAGCAGTTCGCCCGCGATTTGCTGATCGAATGCGAACAATACCCGGCGCGAGGTTTTGGCACTGATGTGGAGCGTATCTCCCACGTACGGCAGAAGCAGGGTATAGACGAGTTCGTGCAGGCGCGCCTCTTCCGGCGCGAGGAGTCGGGACCGATCGCGGCATTCGGCGACGAGATGGTCGAGTTCGAGGAGAAACAGCCGTTTTTCTTCGCTGCCCTGGGTGTCGATCAGGGTGTTCAGGTCGATGGACTCTTCTTTCCAGACGGTTTGGGTCAGCTCGGCGACGTCGAGCTGCAGGTGCATCGTGTACGAAAACGGCTCTTCCCGGTAGGGAAGAATGATGGCGTGTTCATGCTCGATCAGAAGATCTTCCCCGGTTCCGATAAAACGGACTCCCGTGACGTTCGCCGCGACGATTCGTCTGAGACTCTCCGGAGGGAGGGGAAGATAGGGTATCTGGGCGCTCGGCGGAGCACTTTTGAGGGCCGAGACGATTTCGCTTCGTGTGAGGTAGCGGTGAGAATCCGGGTGGAGCGTCTGGACAAACGTATCGGTTTGGAGCTGTTTTTGATCCGTTAGTTCTTTTTTGAGGGCGGTAATCTCGGCGGCCAGGAGGTCGTTCTCTTCGCTCTGAAGCCGTTTATTGTCCAGAGGGGGTGTTTTGATGACGTGGATTTTCGTAAAGCTCTCCTCGCCCAGGTTATAGCGAATCGAGGCGTAGAACTCGAGCCGGTCGTCGTAGTCGAATTTTCCTTCCAGCGTTTTCTCAAGAAGCTCCCGTTTCTCCTGATAGCGCAGATGTTCGAGTTTGGCCGCGATCCGGTCGGGGGTGATTTTCCGGGTCCGTACGTCGATAAAGGCGGCGTGAAGGGCAAGGCGTTCGGAGGCGGTGAGGTCAACCCCATCCAGAAGCTCGTCGAGTTTCTCTTCCCGCTCTTTGGGTTTTTCTTTTGGGGTGGGATTGGGATAGGTCTTTCCCTCGTGATGGAAAAAATCGACGATCATCGCACGAACGGGAGCATCCCCTTCCGACCAGAGGCGCCGGAAGATTTTAATGAGGGTCGCTTTATCGGTCGTCCCGTCGAAAATTCCAAGCGTGTGGGACAGCGCGATCAGGGTCGAGGTTCCGACCCGCTCGATTCCCTCGTCGAATCCGTCATCTCCGAAATAGGCCCGGATATGCTGGTTGAGTTTGATCAGTTTTTTCTTTTTCTTTGCCATTGTGTATTGTAGCTTAAAAGGCTTACTAAACCGATGTACCGGTAGGATGGAATTCCAATGCGCTTGACCCCCTCCACTCTCGCGATTCATAGGCCCAGAATATGGGTGTATTGTTGTCTCCCGGGCTAAGAGAGAATAATTAGGAGGGTTGCGGAGGCTTGTCGGGAAAAACGATGACGCGGTTTCGCCCTTGTTCTTTGGCGGTGTAGAGAGCTTTGTCAACGTTGCCAAACAGTATTTCTTTGTCCGTTCCGGGAAGATAGGAAGCGACGCCGAAACTGGAGGTTCGTTGACCGACGGCATCAAAACGGTGGGCTTCTATTCGTGCGCGTAGCGATTCGGCAAGGATGGCCGCCCCTTCCGTTTCGGTATGGGGGCAAAGAATAATAAACTCTTCACCTCCCCATCGGGCAAGAATATCACTTTGCCGGATACTGTTGGCAAGAACTTTGGCAAATTCAATAAGGACCTTATCTCCCTGCTCATGTCCGAAGGTATCGTTTACCTCTTTGAAACGGTCAATGTCGGTCATGATGAGGGCGAAGGGCTGTGCGTATCGTTTAGCGCGGTATATCTCTTCGGTCAATTCGATTTCAAATTTAGCCCGGTTGTTAAGGCCCGTGAGGTAATCGGTCTGGGCATCGTGACGGTAACGGATTTTTTCATCGATGTTCGTATAAAAAGCAAAATACCCCGTGATAGTGCCGTCGTCGTCAAAGTTTGGGACGATTGTCGAACGGTACCAGTTGGTGCCTCCGCCGAAATTGCGGTTTTCGATTTCGGAACAGTAGGTTGTACCGTTCCTGATCGTTTCCCACAACGTTTTATAGACCTC
Source organism: Sulfuricurvum sp. (assembly GCA_050178755.1). Taxonomy (GTDB): domain Bacteria; phylum Campylobacterota; class Campylobacteria; order Campylobacterales; family Sulfurimonadaceae; genus Sulfuricurvum. Next base: position 10,093 of record JBFXFU010000035.1, read on the forward strand.
CGCCGGGGTGTGCCCGGACTTTAGGATGTTTATGTTTTGACCGATCAGATTTTCCGAGGTGTTGAACATTTCGTAAAAAGAGGGGCTGGCTTCGGTGATGATTCCTTGCGTATCGGTTTTGAGATAGGTGACGTAGTTATTGATGATGCCCAGAAAATGTTCATTGGTTTTGAGTGAAATGTTTAGATTCCGTTTGAGCTTTTCGGTTTCAATCCGGTTTTTAACCCGGGCGAGCAACTCCCGGTGACGAAACGGTTTGGTGATGTAATCCGCGGCACCCGATTCGAACGCTTTTTCGATGGTCTCTTCCGAATTGTCTCCCGTGAGGTAGATAATCGGGATATTCGATGTCCGGGGGGTATTGCGTACAATGGCGGAGACGCTGAACCCATCCATCCCCGGCATCGTAATGTCCATCAAAATAAGATCAACCGAACGATTTGCCAGATATTCCAGCGCGTCTTCGCCGTTTCGGGCAAAATGAAGCTCGTAATAGTCGATTAGTGTGGCCCCGGCTTGTTTTAGGTTAACGGGTTCGTCGTCAACAATCAGGATGGATGGTTTATCGGGATTCATGCAATTGCTCTTTTACGGTTTCCAGCAACGATATGGCTGTTTTAAAATCGAACGTATCGATCGTATCGGCGATTCGCGTGAGCAATTTGTCGGATGCAATCGGTGTAAGGGCGCTGACTAATTTCGCTAGTGTATCATCTTCTATCATCGAATGGGATTTGAGTTCTTCAATGACCAAATCAATCAGGATAATGAGCTCATTATCCGGCAATGTCGAGGCCTTGAATGTTTTGGGAGGAAACACGTTGTCGATGGAATCGATGACACGTTGAAGTTCCCGGCACAATTCCTCAACCATCTCTGAGAGAGCCGAGGGAGCGTCTGAGTGCTCAATGGCAACGCAGAGCTCGTAGACTTTGGTAACGGAGATATTTCCGCTTCCTCCTTTTAGGGTATGAATCATGGTTTTGAATTCAGGAGAATTGAGGTCGGAGATACGAAGACGGTTACAGAAATCCCGTTCCGTTTTCGCAAACGTCTTTATGAAATTGACAATCGTTTTTTCTTTAAAATGGCGTTTCAAATGGCGGATGTCGATTCCGTAGATATTCTCAAGGGGTCCGTCTTTGTGTGCAACGTCCCGGTCGTCCCGGGTCTGGACGGAGTGAACGTTGAAATAACGGGTGATGAGGTTTTCGAGCTGTTCCGTTTCGATCGGTTTGGCCAGATGGTCGTTCATCCCTGCGTTTGCGGCCTGTTGGATGTCTTGTTCCATGACGGCGGCACTCAGGGCAATGATCGGGATAGTGTTATTAAAGGTTCGGATCTGCCGGCTCGCTTCGTATCCATCCATATTGGGCATGTGCAGATCCATAAAAATAATATCGTACCTGTTTTCGATGGTTTTGAGGACCGCTTCGTTACCGTCTTTGGCCGTTTCGACGGTGAAACCGTACCCTTCGAGCATCTCCCGTGCGACCAGAAGGTTGATGTCGTTGTCATCGACCAGCAGGGAATGCGCGTCGACGTGCGGTTTTTCTTTCACATTGAGGGTATTCTTGGCGCGTTTGATGCGTGCGATATCGTCTTCCCCGGGGAGTGTCAATTCCAAAGTAAAGCTGAAGGTTGAACCTTTTCCCGGTTCACTTTCGACCCAGATGTCCCCTTCCATCAGTTCGACCAGACGCTTGGTAATGGCCAATCCCAGTCCGGTTCCCCCGTATTTTCGGGTGGTTGAGGAGTCGGATTGTGTAAACGAATGAAACAGACGAGAAAGGGTTTCCGGGGAGATTCCGATCCCCGTATCGCTGACACTGCCGAGAATTTTAAGGATATGGTCCATCTGTTTGATGATTTTTATTTTCAGGGCAATCGTACCGCTTTGGGTGAATTTCACGGCATTGCCGATCAGGTTGCTGAAGATCTGCATCAACCGGAGGGAATCACCGCAGACGATTTCGGGCAGGGCGGGATCGAGATGGGTCTCAAAGCAAAGTGATTTTTCGGCTATGGCGTATTCAAACAGCGTCGAAACGTCATGAAGGATATCGGCCAGAACAAACGGATGGGATTCGATTTCGAGTTTCCCCGCTTCGATTTTGGAAAAATCGAGAATATCGTTAATTATGCCCAGAAGGGCTTTCGATGATTGACGGGCTTTGACGAGATAGTCGCGGATTTTGGCGTCTTGTTCGAGGTTCAGGGCCAGATCGATCAGTCCGGTCACCCCGTTAAGCGGAGTGCGAATCTCATGCGACATATTGGCGAGGAACTCCGATTTTGCTTTGGCCGCGTGTTCGGCGGCCTCTTTGGCCTGCATCAGGGATTCTTCCAGCTCTTTTTGCCGGGTAATATCGTAAAACCATCCCAAAACAGCCTCTTCTCCGAAGTAGTTGATCGGCATATACGAAGAGAGAGCCCATACCTTTTGGTCATCGATCATCAGTTCGATCTCTTTGTGGTAGAACGTCTCTTTATTTTGGACGCGGGTGATGATCTCTTCGTAGTCACCGGGATTGATGTAGTAATCCCGCGGATTTTTGCCGATGACTGAATCGCCGTCGAGATGAAGCAAATTGTCATACGCCTTGTTGGAAAATACGACCTCTGTTCCGTTGGCTTTGGCGATCCTCACGGCGATCGGACTGACGGAGAGGATTTCAAGCAGTTGTTCTTCGAGACGTTTGCGTTCGGTGATATCGATCCCTACCGAAATAATGGCCTCTTCTCCCAGATATTTGCTCCGGATGATCGATACCTCTTTGGGAAATGTGTGGCCGTTTTTTTCTTGGGCTATAAATTCGAATCTTTGGGGAATTCCCTGCTTGGCGGCATCGAAATAGCGCTCAATTTTAGTGATGTCGTTTTGGCCCGGGGCGAGAATGGTGTCAATCGTTTTACCCAGAATCTCTTCTTTGGTATACCCGTGCATTTGGACAAATCCGTGATTGACATCGATGAATTTTCCCTCAAGGTCTTGAATGTACATCGCATGCTGTACGGAATTAAAAAGATCTTTATAGCTGGCTTCCCGTTTTTTCTCTTCCGTGACGTCTTTGGTGCTTATCAGGAGATGTTCCTTGTCCGGCATCAGGGCAATCGCCATATTGATCGTGATGATTGATCCGTCTTTTCGGACGAACGATTTTTCAAAATTGGTTTTTGAACCGGTGGAAAGGACTTCGCTGAGTGCCTCTTTCGCCCGTAAAATATCGCTGGAAATACTCATGTCGACGCACGATCTGTTGAGTAGCTCGTCACGGGTATAGCCCGTCATGTTTTGATAGGCATCGTTAAATTCGACAAAGTTGCTTTCCAGATCGAGAATGGCAAGGCCGTCTTTTGTAACGTCGAAGATGGTTTTGAACTCCTCTTTTTTCCGTTCGGATTCGGTAACGTCAACGCCGATCGTAAAAATGAAATCAAGCCCTCCGCCCGGTTTATTGACCAGGGCGTTGGACCATTCGAAAATCCGTTCGCAGCCTTCCCGGGATATCCAGCTGTTTTGAAAGGTTTTTACTATCTCCCCTTTCTGGGCTTGCTCGATGATACCGAGGACCTGATGGCGCATATCGGGGTCAAGAAAACGGGACCAGAAGTAGGGTTCGCCCGAAACTTCCTCCTGGGTATAGCCGACAAATCTTTGTCCGTATTCATTGAGCCGTATCATCCTCCCCTCGGCATCGATGACGGCGATGACGGCATTGGCGTTATCGATAATCGACGATACAAAATTGCGTTCGTTGATAATGGCCTCTTTGAGTTTGACCGATTCGGTAATATCGCGTACCGAAGCGTACAGATAGAGCTGCCCTTCGAGTTCGATCTCTTTGGCGTTGATCTGGACGTTGATGATACTTCCGTCTTTTCGGCGGTGTCGTGTTTCAAACGCTCGGGGAGAAGTGATCAGCGATTTGATGATGGCGGGTTGATCCTCTATGGGGACATCCATCTCCCAGTCTCTGATATTAAGGGATTGGATTTCGTCGTACGAGTATCCCAGATGGGCTGCGAATGAACGGCTGTAAGCAATGATATTCCCTTTTTCATCGAGGATGTGAATACCGTCAGAAGCGTTTTCCAGCAGAGTTTCGTAATAGCGTTTGGCGTTTTGAAGGGCGATTTCAGCCGATTTTCTTTCGGTAATATCGAAAATGTACCCATACCATACGACGCTTCCATCTTTTTGTTTTTCCGGATTAGCGATCCCTTTGACCCATAAAAGTCCTTTTTGGGGATGGTTGACGCGATATTCGTCTTCCCAGAGGCTAAGCTCGTCGAAAGAGTTCCGGATGCTTTGGGAGATACGTTCCAAATCATCCGGATGGAGTCGTGAATAAATGATGGATGCGTCTTCGCACACCTCGTCGGGACGTACCCCGTAGATATTATGAATATGGTCCGATGCGTACGGAAATCGGCTGCTGCCGTCGGGATAAAGCTGATAGGTATATACGACTCCCGGAACGTTTTGCGCCAGAGAATAGAGCCGTTTGTTGGCCAGAAGAATGTCGTTCTGGATTTGCCGCTGATGGGTAATATCCCGCACCGAAGCGTAGCCGTATTCTTGATTGTCCAGCCAAATCCGCACAATCGTGATGGAGGCGGCATAGGTTGAGCCGTCTTTGCGGGTATGCTCGCGTTCGATGGTAATCGGTTCGTATCCCATTTGGTTTGTTATTTGCCGATATTCGTCAAGTGATGTGAGCCCTTTGTCCCAGTCGAGAATATTCAGCTCCGTCATCTCCTCATCCGTATACCCCAGAAGCTCCCGGGTCTTTTTATTGTATTCGACCAGTTTGCCCGTATCGAGGGTCATGATGAAGATCCCATCCGATGCGTATTTCATCAGCGTTTTGTAGCGAAGTTTTTCCGCTTCGGTCTGATCGCTGAGTTGTTGGACTCTCTCTTCGTTTAATCGGGCATCGGTAATGTCACGGATGATGGAATACAGTAAGGTTCCCTCTTCCGTCGCAATCGGGGAGGAAAAAATTTCGACCGTCCGTAACTCACCGTTTTTAAGGCGATGGGGAAAGACGAAATATTCCGCCGTCCTCTCAAGAACCTGATGTCTGCGAAGAGCTACCTCCTCGGGAGGTAGCGCATTGATATCAGAAAGGGTCAAGGCGCAAAACTCGTCATGAGAATAGCCGTAAAAACGTTCAGCGCTCTTATTGGCATCGACAATGTTCCCGCTTAGCGGATCAACCAGAAGCATGACCGAAGCATGATCGTGAAACATCGAAGCGTATCGGCGTTGGAGCAGCTGAAGCCGGTGAAGATTACGCTCGCTTTCATGAATGTCCGTGTGGGTCCCTATCATCCGTTTTGGCTCGCCTTTCCGAGTCCGTTCGATGATGACGCCGCGGTCGAGAATCCATTTATACTCTCCGTTTTTGCACAGAAGGCGGTGTTTGTTCGAATACAAAGGAGTTTCACCGCTCATATAGTTTTGAAGATCGGCATCGACTCTTTCCTGATCGTCGGGATGAACCCTTGCAGACCATTCGTCCAGGGTATCGGAAATTTCGTCAGGTTCAAATCCCAGTATTTTTTTCCATCGGTCGGAAAAATAGACTTGATCGGTGAGGAGATTCCAGTCCCAAAGTCCGTCTCCTATTCCGTCAATAACCCTCCGCCAGCGAGTTTCACTCTCCAGGATCTGCCGTTCTTGTTCCATGATAGTGGTGATATCGCGAACGGTTGCGTAGACAAGCGGTTGATTGTCGAT
>JBFXFU010000036.1:0-14795 GCA_050178755.1 Sulfuricurvum sp.
CCTACTTGTGCCGCTGGCTGTAGACACCAACGCCAAGTGGCTGGATAGAAAATACGTTTCGTGGGAAAATCTGGAACACGATAATACTGTCGAAGAAGAATTTACAGAAAATTTTTGACACTATCAAATAAAGTGAGAACCTTATCGTAACCTTTGAGTATGACCCGACAAAAGTAGTTCCAACCTACACAAGTACGGTATCGACTTTGAAAGAGCACAATTATTATGGGGTGATCCCAATGCACTTGAAATACAAGCCAAAAGCGACACTGAAAACCGTTTTGCCCTAATTCGGTAAGATCGAGGAGAAAATTTCGATCGCGTTTTATACCTATCGCGACGATAGCGTTCAGCTGATTTCAGTGCGCCGAACACGAGACAATGAAAAAAGGATTTATAGATGAAAGCTGAAGAATTAGACGAACTGTTTGACTCAGGCGAAGATATCAGTGAGCATCTCGATCTCACCACTGCCAAACGAATCGGAACACAACCGAAAAAAGTAAATGTCGATTTTCCCGAATGGATCGTCAATGCGCTCGACATCGAAGCCAAAAAGATCGGAGTGACACGTCAATCGATTATCAAGGTTTGGATAGCGGAGCGGTTAAAAGCGGAACAGGCACATAAGGTGAGTTGATTTCGTCATGCCTATCCATAAAATTATTCAGCCTCGTTTTGTCACTTTTTTGCTAAACTATATTCCATAAGCATTTACAAGAGGACATTTAACGTGCCTACTGTTCTAAAAATAAAAGATTACCGTTTTTTCTTTTTTTCTCGTGAAGAGGTACGTATGCATATCCATGTCATCTGTCCTGACGGCGAAGCGAAGCTTTGGCTTGAACCGACTATCGAAATTGCAACAAGTTATAAACTCTCAAATGTTCGTCTAAAAGAGATTGAAACAATGACAAAAGAGAATCTTGAAACGTTTAAAAATGCGTGGGAGGAACACTTTGGAAACTGAAATCACCAACATTTCCCCTAACGGCGTATGGATTCTGACCGAGGGTAAAGAGCTATTTATGTCTTTTGAAATCTTCCCATGGTTTAAAGATGCTTCGGTAGCGAAAATCGTCAATGTCGAGACGTATGGAAACGGTCATCTATACTGGCCGGATTTAGATATTGACCTCACCGTTGATATTATCGAGCACCCTGAAAATTTCCCACTGATTGCTTCGTAGAATTTTTCGTCATTCTCAACTTGATTGGGAATCCAAAATTTTTCAATGCGACCTAAAAGGAACTTTAGATTTTCTAACATTCACGTGAGAATAGCCATACTCTTGTAGTAACTCTTTTATTCCACTCACGACTAAATCAGAATCTTTCTGTGGTCCAACTACTATTTCAGTAATTGGTAATTTCATTTTCACTTCTTTTTCTCCATAGCCCAATATATTTGGTAGTTCATTAGAAGAAATATATGGAATCAATTTATTTCCTGCTGTCCTGAATTGTTTTTTTGGTGATTTCAAACTCATATCTTCTAAAAAATTCATATCCTCCAAATACACCCACCTTGCCTCTTTTTCATCTTCAAAAGAATGATGTTTAAATGAAATAATATACTTATATACTTGTGAGATAAAATAATTTGTCAACTCTTCAGGTTTTTTTGGCTCGATTTTTTCGCCTTTAAAGTTTGTTATATTCTTATCAGAATTCCAATCTAAAAGAGTTAAATGAATATGAAAAAGATTTAATAAAATCTTTCGTTGCTGCTCTATATCATAAATCACTTTATCTAATCTTGTTAAGTCTTTATTCCAAAATTTCCACTCTGAAACATTAAAACCAATAGATATTCCGGCCCCTTTATCAGCGTATCCACGCCATTGACTTAAACTATCTCCATTATCTAAGGAAAAGCAACTAATACATATTCTCCTATCGACTCCTGTTTCAACAAACTTTTCCCATATTTTCAAATAATCTTCTTTACCTATATATCTTTCACTACTTTTTAATTCTCGTAAAATTGATTCAGCCAATTGAATGCCATGGTTAATTTCTTGTGAATCATTCATATACTGGAAATCTGTCATCCATAATGCTTCAGAATCAATGATTCCTTGCAGACCTTGAATATTTGTATAATGATAAACTTGATAATTACTATAATCCGTTTCTTCTAAACCTGTTCGTAGATTTTCTTCTCTTAATATTTTATCTGCAAAATAATAGGTAGGGAAATTTTGGTTATCCCAACTAAATCTTTCTTGCCCATCAAGTGATTCCCATTTACATCTTTTATAATGCATAATTTGCCCTTTAATTTCTTTGGAACCTTTCAAGGTACTGTCAATAAATTCATCTTCAAGAATTCCATTTTTACATTTAGGCCATGGACATGGAAGATTCCCAATATGCTTATGTTCATCACAAATAACTCGTAAATTATTATTGAATCCAACATGTATTTCTCGCATACATACTATCCTATTTCGTTTTGCCTTTCAGGTGGTAAAACACTTTTCCTAAACATAGATTATTTACTTGAAAGATTGTAAGGAAAATTGACTTAAGTATGTATTCCACCTCACAGAGATGGAACAAGAGGCGTGGGGATAGGTTCCGTCATAGCACGGAATGACGGGAGAGAATTACGAAAACGCCCGATTAAGAGCGCTGAACATCGCTTTGATTGAGGCGACGGTGATATCGTTGTCCCGTCCGACGCCGAAAAAGTTTTCTAGTTTTTCGGTCTGAATCTCGATGTAGGCGATCGCTTCGGCACTGCTTTGTTCTCCGTGCGAATGTTCGCTGTAGGAGAGGATTTTAAACGGATGCGAGTACGCCTGCATCAACGCGTTTTTGCACGCGTCGATCGGGCCGTTACCTTCCCCCTCGGAGCGGATGGTTTTACCGTCATGGGTATATTCGAGAACGCATTGGACTTTTTTGTCTTTGGCGCTCTCGCTGACGACGGAGTAATCGACAAACTCGATGTCGTGCGGCTCACCGAAATAGGTCGCTTCGAAAATTCCGAGAATCTCTTCGGAGGAGAGTTCCCGTCCCGCTTCGTCGGTCACCTGCTGGACGATCCGCCCGATCTCAGGGTGCATCTTTTTAGGCAGGGCGTAGCCGAATTTATCTTCAAGGACGTAAGCGACTCCCCCTTTGCCCGACTGGGAATTAATCCGGATAATCCCCTCATAGTTGCGTCCCACATCCTGCGGATCGATCGGAAGATACGGAACTTCCCAGAAAGCTTCGTGCTTGGTACGCTGATAGGCAAGCCCTTTGTTGATCGCGTCCTGGTGCGATCCGGAAAACGCCGTATAGACGAGCTCGCCGACGTACGGATGGCGCACGTGCGTCTCGATGTCGGTACACCGTTCGACGACGTCGACAACGGTCGTCAGATCCCCGAAATCGAGTTCGGGATCGATCCCCTGCGTGTACATATTGAGCGCGAGGGTGATGATATCGACGTTCCCCGTCCGTTCGCCGTTGGAGAGGAGCGTCCCCTCGACCCGGTCCGCACCCGCCAAAAGGGCAAGCTCGGTCGCCGCGACCGAGGTTCCCCGGTCGTTGTGGGTATGGGTCGAGATCAAGACGTGCTCGCGGTTGTTCAGATGACGGCTCATCCACTCGATCTGGTCGGCGTAGACGTTCGGCGTCGCCATCTCGACCGTCGCCGGAAGATTGATGATTACTTTACGTTCAGCGCTGATCCCCCACCGCTCGGTGACGGCGTTACAGATGCGGGCGGCAAATTCGAGTTCCGTCCCCGTGAAACTCTCCGGAGAGTACTCGAGCGTGATCTCTCCGTTGTGCTTGAGCGCGCGGGCTTTGACCATATCGACTCCCGCCAACGCCAGCTCAACAATCTCGTCTTGTTCTTTGCCGAACACGATCTTGCGCTGCGCCGTCGACGTCGAATTGTAGAGGTGGACGATCGCTTTTTTGACTCCCGAAAGGGCTTCGAACGTCTTGTCGATCAGGTGTTCGCGCGCCTGGACGAGCACCTGTACGGTCACGTCGTCAGGAATCAGGTTGCGGTCCACTAGGGTACGCAAAAAATCGAATTCGACTTTGGAGGCCGAAGGGAATCCCACTTCGATGTTTTTGAATCCCAATTTCAGCAAGAGGGTGAAGAGTTCGAGTTTTTGATCCAGATTCATCGGCGTCACAAGCGCCTGGTTCCCATCGCGGAGGTCGACGCTGCACCAGATCGGAGCGTGCGTAATAGTGTTTGACGGCCAAACCCGGTTTGGCAAATCGACTTGAGGATAAGGGCGGTATTTACCCGCGGATACATGTTTCATCATGGAAACCTCTCTTATTTGGAACTCCCCATTGCCCTTGCTGGTGGCAAATGAGTGGCGTGATTATAGCAAAACGGGCTTTGTATCGATATTATTTAGATTATAATAGCAAAAACAGGGAAAGGGTAAAATTATGTTCAAATATTTTTTTGTTGTTATCGTGCTATTTTTTACCCTAAACAGCGATCTTTTGGCTTTATGTTCATCATACAGCGGAGAAGTCTCAATCAACGAAATATTTGTTAATCGAAGCAAACGAAGCAGTACATCCAATAAAATCGAAATATATAATACTTCCGCTATTTCAAGTAATGTTTGGAAAACATGGAAAATACGTGTTTACACCAGTTCAAACTACTACAGAACATATTCATTATCCACTAACAGTTTTACGCAGACAGCTGACGGTTTTTTGTATAACAATAACTTAAAAATGTATTTTCCAAGTACTTCCAGCAAATTTACTGTCGTGCTACTTGATGGTTCAGGAAATGCAATCGATATCATGTATGTAAACGGCGGTTATTCCGTCAATTTTTCATGTACGGCACCTTACGATACAACCATTACAAATAGTTCTTCAAGCAATAAAGATATCTACCGAAATCCTGATTTAAACGGAAACTGGTATGCTGGAACAAATAGTACTATCGGTTATTCCAATATCTGTTCTAGCAATGTTTACAATTTGACCATGAAAAAAGAGGTTGATAATCCAACGCCCATAGTAGGAGATACCGTAACGTTTACACTTAGCGTTACCAATACCTGTAAAAACACTGCTTCAAATGTTACTGTGACCGATACGATTCCATCGGGATTTACTTATCAAAGCAACAGTTGTAGCGGATCGTACAACGCCACCACCCGTGTTTTTAGCAAAAATTTTGGTACCCTAGCTATTGGAAGCAACCAGTCTTGTGACCTAGTCACAGCCGCTACCGTTGCCAACAACTATACCAATACATCATCTCTCTCAACAACTACAAGCGGGCAGAGTACAACCGTTGACGATACCGACAGCGTCGATATCAATGTTTCCGGTAACCGTGAAGTCAGTATGGACACGGATTACGACACAATTTCCGAAAGTGACGGAAGCGGATCATTTACGATCAATCTAAACAGCACTTACAGCAAAAATATCTTGGTTGATTACACTATCAGTGGAACCGCCTCACGTCCAGGCGACCACGATCTGGCAAACGGAACGGCAACCATACTCGCAGGAGAGACCAGCGTTGATGTTCCATTCAATATTACTGACGATTCACTGTACGAAGGGAATGAGTCAATTATCATAACTCTGACCAATCCGCGTCCAGCAAACGGGACATTGACACTTTCCATTGGGACTCCTTTCATGGAAACAATAACCATTTTGGACGATGATCTTCCCGTTATTGTTGATAACAATAATACGCTAAACAGCATTCCGGAAAATTCTTTTCTCGGTACACCCGTAGGGATCACCGCTTACGTCAATAACAACGAAAGCGGCAATGGTATTATCTATTCTTTAGCCGACAACTCAGGAGGAAAATTCACCATTGATTCATCAACAGGGATAGTTACAGTGATAGGGTCACTCGATTATGAAATAGCTTCATCACATACGATCACGGTAAAAGCGACCGGATTTGACGACACTTTTGCTTTACAACCATTTACTATTTTAATTAGCAATGTCAATGAAACACCCGTCATTACTTCACCCAACAATGGAAACACGTATGCCCTATCCGTTCCCGAAAATACAACTGCCGTCACCGATGTCAACGCGACCGATCCCGACGCCGGAGCAACACTCACATATAGTCTCAGCGGGTCAGACGCTTCACAATTTACAATCATACCTTCAACGGGTGTCATTACGTTTACTACCGCTCCGAATTATGAAAATCCGACCGATACCAATCACGATAATATCTATACTCTAACCGTTACAGTCAGTGACGGTTTCTTAACCGATACACAAGATATTAATATCACTCTTACCAATGTAAACGAACCTCCGACAACAATATCACTAAGTAATTCCTCGATTGCTGAAAACAACCCTACGAACACTCTTATCGGCACTTTGACTACAACTGACACTGATGCCAATAACACGTTTTCTTATTCTATCCTTGGCGTGGGAGACGCTGCCTCATTTACAATCAGCGGTAACCAGTTACTTACCAATGCATCATTTGATTATGAAACAAAAAATAGCTATACCCTTACCCTCCGTTCTACCGATCAAGACGGATTATATGTTGATCAAAATTTCACTATTTCAATCATAGACGTCAACGAAGCACCTATAGCCGAATATCGGATGGATGAATGTATATGGAACGGTCTAAGCGGAGAAGTTCTCGATGTAAGTGCCAATGCACTTAACGGAACTGCTTATAATAATGCTACCACTCATACGAACGGAAAACTTGGAAATTCAGGCGACTTTACCGATAGTAACGATTATGTAAACATCGGCCATCCTACTTTGAACCTCTCTGATAAAATAACCGTCATGGGATGGGTCAACTGGGCAATCGACCCTTCATCCGGAGCTTCATGGAGCAACCTCGTCTCGTATAATTCCACTACAGTCTCGGACGAATCTCCATTTATTCTTCAACATAATCAGGCCAATACAAAATATGAATTTGCCATAGAAACATCCGGTGGAAGACAGTACGTTCAATCTACGACGGTTCCTCTTCAAAATACATGGCAACATGTAGCCGGAGTGTACGACGGAAGCTATATTCACCTCTATATCAACGGTATAGAAGAATCCAATACGACCTTAAGCGGCACATTGATCAATCCAAGCAATGCACTGCTGCAATTTGGACAATGGGCCTATAGTACTAATTCTAGAAATTTTAACGGTTATCTGGATGAAATAAAAATTTATGATCAGGCACTAACACCCGGTCAGATTCAAACCATCTACACTAATGAGAACAACGGAAACAATTATGACGGTGCTCCTCGAACCACACCGTGCTGCTGTTTACCCTATGGAGGAAATCTAATCGCCAATCCTAGTTTTGAAATCCTTTGCGGCTCAAATATCATTCAATCATGGAATAATATTAATGGAGGAACCGTCAATATGCGCAGCAACATCTGTGGATGGAGCATGAACGGCAATGGTATGGAAACCTGGGAAAATACGACAACGTCGCCAGCAAGCGACGGCAATGTATTCGTTGAAATTGATGGATACGACACTGTAGTCGATTCACTTTCTCAAACCATTTCCACTTCTCCGGGAATCCATTACATTGTTAATTTTGATTATCGCAAACGTGACAATGTTCATAGCGATGTCATCATTGCAAAATGGAACGGAATAGAAATGGCAAATGTTGAAGGGGTAACCTCGGGATGGCAAACAAAACAAATTGAAGTTATTGGCACGGGAATAGATGTTTTATCTTTTGAAGAACCTTCATCGGCAAATGACAGTTACGGTAGCTGGATTGACAACATTCGTATCTCGGAAGGGACGCTTTACGCTCCTATTTACAAATTTGACGCATGGGATAAATTCCGTTCTATAACAGATCGAAATATATCGACAAAAATCGTTGCCAAACCTTTTGAATTGACCATAGCATCATTAAACGATACAAATAATGGTTTACAGGATTTCAACGGAACCATTTGTGCACAGCTCATCGATACCGCTTCTGGAGTTCAGCTTGATCGCGTCTGCAATCTCTGGAATACAAAACAAAGTTTAAACTCCACTTTTATTTCATCCAAAGCTTCCAAAAATGCACTTGTTCGAATTGCATGGAAAAAAAATGATTCCACCGGTACATTCAGTATCGGTAACGAAGACAATTCTACAATAGCCAGTGATGCTCTGGCCATTCGTCCCATTTCTTTTAATTTTACTGATACCATGGCAACCTCAGGAACTGATTTCAACCTCTCTTTTCATGCCTCAGGATTCGATGGAAACGATACTTTAGGCTATAATGAAACTACAGGCGGGACTTTTGACGTTACCATTGCAGAAAAAAAGCCAGCTTGTCCTCTAGGCATTTTTAGTACTTCGATCACTCCATTTTCATTTCTGAATGGATTTAAAACTGTAACAGGGCGTTATAATGATGTCGGAGTACTCGACATCAACGTCTCCGACTTGTCAAAATCATGCCAAGACCGATATGCTGCCATTGACTGCGACGACGCGAATGTCAGCGATGGAATCAATTTTACCGCTGATCTGATCCCGATCGGCCTAAAACAAGGAACGCTAACTGTAAAACCCCACCATTTCGATTTAAACGCAACTCTTTCGAATTTCAAGGGGGAAACCTATACCTACCTCTCTAACGATCTAAACATGTCAGCGCAACTCGATCTAAATATTACTGCCAAGGGAGCAAACAACATTAAAACTCCCAATTACAATAGTGCATGCTATGCCCAAAACACCAACTACACTTTTCCGTATACGACAAGCCCGTCGGTTACGGCCTCCCTGAGCTTCATTACCAACACGGCAGACACCTATACCCCTGCATACAGCTCAAGCAGCTTCGGCATCAATGCGATGAACAAAACCCTCTTTTCCACCGATCACAACGGCAGTGCCAACTTCACGGCCAATCTGAATTTCCAGCGAAGTGTCAGCTCTCCGATCAATCCTTTTGATATGGACATCACTTCCGCAACTATCACCGATGCAATAGATAGTAGTGTCACCGGAACAGACGATACGGTCGGCAACGCTACATTCGTCTACGGCCGCGTCCACCCCTATGACATCACAACCAATATCGCTACGACGCCCAATCCGGTCGAGATCGAAATCTACAGTACCTCATCGGGCGGTTTCGTCGCCGGAATGCCGCAGAACGTCCTTCACTGGTACCGCAATACGGCACATGATGATAATAGTACCGGCCAAGTCTATGCAGGCAGCGGAACCTCACTGACCATCGACACCTCCGCTTCGCCTCTGAACGGCCAAGACCCGATCCAGATCACCTATAATAGTACAGCGGCCTATACGACCGGCGTCAAACTCGACATTCCCGAATGGCTCTGGTACTCCCCAAGCGGAAAGGCCTACGATTATGTATCCGCAGACTGCAAAGCACACCCGTGTTTCCTCTACCGGTATATCCCGATACCGGCCGGAAGCAGCGATACGTTGAGCAATACGGGCGGTACCTCCGCCGGCGTTGAGAGCGGTACGTTCGACGGTGCCGATTTTACGATCCCCAAATCGCAAAACACTTCCTCACGGGGAGTCAAACTGTTCCGATGAGAAAAGCGCTGACCCTGATCGAACTGATCCTCTCGATGGTCATTATCGGCATCACCTTCACCGTCATCCCCAAACTGATCCAGGCGATGAATCAGGGGGCCCAGACGACGATCAAGGAAGAGGCGATGTACAATGCCCTCGCCCTGATGGGGGCCATGGTCAATCTCCCCTGGGATGAGAACAACACGCTGCACGGCCAAATCCTCTCCGTCACGAACGGCGCCGCCGCATACGACTGCAATACGACGACGGGCTACCGCGTAGGCGGTTTTGTCGGCGGAAGAGAGTGCCGTCCGGAGAGCAACGGCACCGTTTTTTCCGCTTCATCGTCTCTGGGAATCGAGGGGACAATCTACAACGATTTGGACGATTATACCGCCACGATCAATGTCGACAACAACTGCTCCCGCGCCGCGGGGAAATCGCTCTACGCCCTGAATCCTACGATCTCTTACGTCAACGACCCGGGGACGGGCAATGCGATTGCCCTGAGCGACATCCCTACGGGACAGAGCAGCAATACCAAACACATCGTCGTCCAGGCCGGATACCACGCGGACAACAAATTCAGCGGGTGCATCGCCGCGTTCCGGTACGACGCCTTCAATATCGGCCAGACCCATATCAACAGCAGGAGCTGGTGATGCGCCGCGGCTATACCCTGATCGAAATCATCATCACCGTAGCGATCACCGCGATCCTCGCCATCGGGATGTTCAAGGCCCTCGAAGCGATCACGATCCGCAGCGAAAAAGCGAAACTCCTCACGGCTTTCTCAATCGATTCTCAAAGCGCGCTCGACGTTCTCAGCACCCTCCTCTACGAGCGCGCGCCGATGTCGCTCAAAGGGTGTACGACCAATAGCGACTGCGTCGTCATGGAGGAGACCACGACGGGAAAAACGATCCTGCAGTGGTACGGTACGGCGAGCGAAGCGTATAAAGCGGGCGCCTACAGCGGTTTTGTCGACATGGCCCGTTCCATTAACCCTTCGCTCTACACTCCCGATACGGTAAAAGCCGATTTGGAAAACAACCAAAGCGCCAAATGGGGGAGTTTTACGGCCCCGCAGATCGCCTTGAGTTTTGCCGGAGCTTTTGAAACGGGGGAATCGGCCGAGCCCTACCCTGTTTCCATCCCCGCCGATAATCAAATCACGTTTACCGGAACGGTTCCCAGCGCCATTTACGAAAAATACTATCTCGTCGATTCGGCCTATGCCGTAACCCGCAAAGAGAACGCCCCTTCCTGCGGCGGGAAAACCGACGGGTACAAAAACGGGGATTTGCTCCTTTTTAGCAACTACCGTCCTTGGAACGGCGATACGTTGTGCAACGGCGACGTTTCCCTCCTAGATACCCGCGTCAGCGCCTTCGGCGCCCATATCCTCAACGGTACCCTCCGACTGGGGATCGAGAAAAACTATATCCTCAAAGGGAGCCCGAATCCAATCCGGCTCTCCAAACAAAAGGTGGTTTTCTGATGCGCCGCGCTTTCGGACTCCTACAGGTACTGATGATTCTCCTCTTCATCGGCGGCCTCGTCACCGTCACGATGAAATACGTCTCGATCGGCCCCAAACACTACGCCGACAGTTTTACCCGCGAACAGGCCGAACTCTTCTTGCAAAGTGCGACCGAAGCGGCCATTTTGCAGATACAAGCTTACGACCGTAGCGGCGGAAACTGCTATCCCGGAGGGACGATCATCTCATCGGACGGACGTTTCGAAGCAACCGTAACGATCAACCGCTATTATCTTGCCGACGGTTCGACCTGCGCCAATGCCCCCTACGAAGCGATTCAGACCGGAGAGTCCCACGGGATGGTCGATATGACCATGACCGTCACTTCACAGATGGGCAAGGTTGGCCATCCCGTACAGCTGAGCCGAAGGAGTTTGCAGCGCCCATGAGCAGATACGCTTTTTCTCTGATCGAACTCATTTTCGTCATCGTCTTGATGGGGGTGCTCACGGGGATCGGGTTTTACTACAGCCGTCCCGATTACGCCCGTCAGGATGCCCAGTACACCCTTCTCAAACTCAAAGAGGCCCGCTACCGCGCCATCGGCTTTGAGGGAAATCTTCCCGAGGGGTGCGTTACCCTCACCGCCGCCGCACTCTCTTCGGGCGATGCCCCCTCGCACGAAATCCGCTCCACGATCACGACACCCCTGCAAACGATCTGTTTTGACACGCTGGGAAGGCCTCACAACGGAAACGATATCACATTAACGTCACTTCGCACCGTAGATACCAATATATCGTTTGCCTATGGTGGAAAAAGCATCACAATTATCCTCTATCCGCGAACGGGTTATGCTATAATCCCCTGCAGTAACTGACTAAAATATATCATTTTTTGTTGGCCGGAGCGGCCTGAGAGAGCGTAATGGAAAACCACCGAACCGTTTACATCGAACACGACCGCATCCGAATATATGAGAAGGGTCAGTTTTCCGACGTCTCCTCCGCCGAATTGAAAAAATACCCTTCCGGCGCCGTTATCCCCCTCTCGCTGCTCACCGTCCATACCCTCAAACTTTCCGACCGCCTCAGCGATGAAGAGCTGCGCGTGCAGGTCGAAATACGGATGTTTGAAGAGGGGAATCTCAACAGCGACGACGAATACGCCATTGATTTTGTCCGCCATAACGTCGCTACCGACGATTCCGTCCTGATTGAGGCGTTTGCCCTCTCCCACACCAAAGCGCAGGAGTATTACAAAGAGGTACTCACCAAAACCGATTCGATCGACCGAATCGTTCCGGGGTTCATGGTCTATTCCGCCCTCTACAACGAACCGGTCACCTCCAACGACCTCTATCTCTACTGGGGAGAAGAAGAAGCGTACGCCGTTATCTATCAGGCCGGCGTCTACATCGCCCACCGAAACCTCGAAACGCTCGCCTCCGTTTCGGTCAATACCGGCGTCGATCTCCCCCGCCTCAAAACCCTCCTGTCGACCAAAGGGATCGTTGAAGAGAACTACGATCCCGAAGAGCTGAACAAATACATCCTGATTCAGGAACGTATCGCCAAAAACATCGAACGGATCGTCCATACGATCAATCACAAACGGGGCCTTTTCGGATTGAACGGAATCGACCGCCTCTTGATCGATTGTAACGGCCGCACGATTCCGGGTATTGAATCGGCCTTCGACGTATACGGCATTTCAGGACTTGACGCCGTCGCCCTGAATCCCGAGGGGGCCTCTTTCGATACGATTCACGACGCGCTGTGTGCGGAGTATCTTTCCACCCACCCCCGCGTCCCTTTCAATCTGACCCCGTTTCCGAAAAAACCGGCATGGTATTCCAGGGAGAGCGGCCGTTTTATCGGTTTTCTGGGAGGAGCCGCCGCCATCGTTTTGTGTGCCTCACTGGGAACGATGTGGATGACGTGGGAAGCCGAAACCCAAAACGAAGAGCTCACTGCGCAATACGCATCGATCAGACAAGAGACCTCCGCCCTCTCTGCCAAACTCAAAGCCCAAAAAGAGCTTCTGAAGCGTCAAGACGACCAGAACCGCCTCCTCGCCGAAGAGATTTCTCTCTATCAGGGGGCACAGGATACGGCGGCTCTGATCCGGCAGATGCACCGTACCAGGGAACAATTCCTGACCGATGCAACCAATGCGATGGGGAGGTATCGTCTCGGAGCGGCGATGATCGAGCAAAACGGTTCGAAAGAGATGAGTATCCTCGCCGTTGCCGACTACCGTAAACGCGACGACATCGCCAAACTGATGGAAGGGCTCTACGCCAGGGGGTATCAGAACGTCCAGACCCATGAAATCAGACTCGATGCCAATACGACGACCTATCAGAGTCTTATAAAGGTGACCCGATAATGGACTTCCAGACCCAGCTCGACACCCTCGACGAACAACTTGAACCCTATTCCCCTTCCACACGATGGTTCTTGTACGTTGCCGGTGCACTGGGGATTTTACTGATGGGGTGGATGTTTTATCTCTCCGACGCGCTGGACGAGCTTTCGGCCATCGAGGATCAAAATGCCCAGCTGACCCGACAGATTTCGGAGAGTTCGCCGCAGGCTTACGAGCGCCGCATTGCCCAGACAACGGCTTCTCTCAAAAAAGCCGAGCTCCAGACCGCCTCGCTGAAAACCCAAAAAGAGGACGTATTGACCCAGATGAAAATGTCCGAAGGGCTGATTTTCGACAACCGTCAATACGCCGAAATGCTCGATAGGCTGCTGGAGCGATCCGTGAGTCTCGGCTTGCATCTCGAATCGATGGAATCGGTCGATAGCAACGCGACCTATTACGGAAAAATCTCCCGATTCAAACAGCTCTCCATCCGCGGTAACGGACGGTTTCCGGCAATCGCCGAATTTTTATCCTCCATCGAATCCCAAAAGGTACTCGTCCAAATCGATAGCGTCCGGATCGCCACCGACGGAGCCAAACCGCGCTTCGATGCCAACATCTCCTATATGGGGGTGACCCCGTGAAAACGGCAGCACTCTTTGCGGGATTGATTCTGCTGACCGGATCGGCTGGGGCCGGAATGTACGACCCGTTTATCAAAACGGCACCCAAACCTGCCGAATCGGGGCTTCGGCCGCCCCCTCCGATGCTGAGCGCACCCGTCCCGGAACCCCTTATGGTATCGGCGATCATGAACGACAAAGCGTTCATCAACGGCCATTGGTACCGGATCGGCGATCGGGTAGAAGGGATGGAAATCGTCTACATCCGAAACGATTTCGTCGGTTTTCGGGATGGGACGCACCTTAAAATGTTATCCGTCGGTTCAAACCGCCGTATTCTGGGTATAAAGGAGAGTGAATGAAAAAATTGTTGATCCTCGTGCTGCTGGCATTGGGATTGCTCCACGCCAACGAATGTGAAAACAAACGTTTCACCCTGAACGCATCACAAAACCGCGGTTCGGCCTTAACCCTCATGGACCTCGTACGCGACGTTGCCCAGACCTGTCACGTCAGCGTCGTTTTTGACGACCGGCGTGCCAAAGAGCGCCTAACCCAGCCGCTGGATATGGTCAATATACGTGATTACACCCTTCCTGAACTTTTCACCTTTTTGTTTGACGAACACAATCTCTTTTATACCTAGTCATGCCTGAAAAAGGTTTAAGTGGTTCCTTCTTCAGCTTGAGCCTTGATTTTTACAGTAGCTAACTGAGATGTAAAGTTCCAACGCCCAATCAATCGATCGGCGAGTATTGTCAACGGCCCGT
>JBFXFU010000037.1:0-11993 GCA_050178755.1 Sulfuricurvum sp.
ACTAATCAGGAAGAGCAAGCTCCTCCATCATCGTTCGACTTGCATGTGTTAGGCACGCCGCCAGCGTTCACTCTGAGCCAGGATCAAACTCTCCATAGTTGGTTTGTTTGATACCAAAGCCCAAGATATAAAATCATTGGCTTTATGTAAAAAGTGTCTATTTACTTTTAAAGTATATAGACGGTTAGTATTGTGTTGACATTATGAAGAATGTCAGTTAAGCACCGCTTAACCGCCACTCCTGCTTAGTTTTCAATGATCTCAAACTCAAACTCAAAACCTTAACTCAAGGCCTCTCATCGTTTGTGGACGGGAATTATAGGGGAAAATTAAAACAATGTCAAGAGGTTTCCGAAAAAAATGCAAAAAATATTGAAATTTTATCCATAACCACTCTTCTACACACTCCAAACTCTACAATCCCTTCCATAATTAATTAAACAATAATTGGCAATGAAAGATAAAATCACCCTCCATTCGCTTCATTTTTAAAATCCAGATCTCCTTTAAACACTTCTTTGACGATTTTCTGACTCATAAACAATCCAAGGCTTCTCCCTTTTCCTTCTTTTATCGTAGGCTACTTTATTCGCTTTGATCAGATGATAACCGGTTATCATAAGCGATCGTTCCTTGTTTTCCATGATCGAAAACGGTTTTGATATTAATCAAATTATCACGCAACTGACGATTGGAAACTTTTTTTGCAATTCAATATCGCTGATCCGTACACATAATTAAAAAGGAGGCAATATTCTCGGACATTGTATTTGATGTTCTCTTCCAGACAGCCTTAAAAGCCTTTGAGAAAGTACATTTTTCAAGTTTTGGGACAATTCTTCTCGCTTTGTAAGGACGAAGATATTCTGAGGACACGAAGAAGTACCGCATACCCGATGATTCCCGAAACAATCGATCCCAACAATATTCCCAAGCGTTCGTCCGTAAAAAGTTCACCGGAAAGCCGGGCCTCTTCAAACGCAAGCGAACCGATGAACAAAGACATCGTAAACCCTATCCCGCTCAGAATCGCCGCACCGTACAACATCGGCCAGCTTACGCCATAAGGAAGACGTCCCCATCGTATCTTGACCGCCAGATAAGTAAACAAGGCGATCCCGACTTGTTTTCCGACAAAAAGTCCCAACGCCACTCCGAGTGTCAGACCGTGCGTCACATCCTTTGCCGATATATTTGAAAAATCGATCCCCGTGTTGACAAACGCGAATAACGGAAGAATGAAAAAGTTGACCGGAGCATGTAATGAATGTTCCAAAGCGTGAAAAGGGGCTTTGTTATTGCGGATCGGGATCATCAAGCCCAATAAAACGCCGGCCAGTGTCGCGTGGACCCCCGATTTTAATACCGCCATCCATAATACTATTCCTATCAGTACGTATGCGGTGTGATTGACTACCCCTTTGTAATTCATCAAGACCAACGTCAAAATCAGCGCAGAGGCAATCGCCAGGGAGAGAAGCGAAAGGTCAGAAGTGTAAAAAAGGGCAATGACGATGATCGCCCCCAAGTCATCGATGATCGCCAACGTCAGCAAAAAGAGTTTAAGCCCTTTGGGAACCCTATCGCCAAGCAAACTCAACACCCCCAGCGCAAAAGCGATGTCGGTTGCCGTCGGAATGGCCCATCCTTCCATGGCCAACGGATCGTGGCGGTTAAACGCGGCGTAAATCAACGCCGGGACGACCATACCGCCAAGCGCGGCAACGGCCGGGAGGACGACCGATTTTGGATCGGTGAGCGATCCCTCGGTCATCTCCCGTTTGATTTCCAGCCCTACCATAAAAAAGAATATGGCCATCAGACCGTCATTGATCCATAAGAGCAACGGCTTGGCGATCACCAATCCGCCGATCCCTACAACTGCCGGAATATTTTTAAGATCGTCATAGACCCCGGATAAAAAGGTATTGGCAAACAACATGGCCAAAACCGTCGCCATAACCAGCAAAATTCCGGTTGCCGACTCATGCCGGAAAAAATGGATCAGTGTGTATCGGTTCATCCCTGCTTTCCTCAATTATAAGCTTCAAGCATACGGACTTTTGTCGCTGCGAGAGCTCCATTGTAACCTTGAAAAGTAACCGTTTTCACAATGGCACCGTTGAAGCAGGCAACGCTTTAGCGTATAAACTCCCCCGAAGCGGCCCTCCGAACGATGGTTTTGGCCATATTCGTAAAAATCAGATAATGCAGAGGAAGCAAAAGATACCAATAAATCCGCCCCTTCACCCCTTCGGGATAAAAATAGGCGCTCTGAATCAGATTTCCGTCTTTAATTTTAAACTCCAGCCACGCTTTTCCGGGAAGTTTCATCTGCGCAAATAGCAACAGCCTCTCGTTTTCCACCCAATCGACGACTTTCCAAAAATCAAGACTGTCCCCGATCCGTAGACGGGACGGATCGCGCCGCCCCCGGTTGATCCCGGCCCCTTTGACCAGTTTATCGATCCAACCGCGCAGACTCCACATCCAGTCGTAACCGAACCATCCGTTTTCACCGCCTATGGCACAGAAACTTCTAAATACGGCTTCGTCGGACACCTCGCCCAAAGAGACGGATCGACGGTCGACGAAAAGGGCCTCCGCAATGTCATTCACATGATCCACTTCCCATATCCCCTGACCGCTGTCGCTCCAACGGCTGAAGACCTGATTCGACTCGATTTCGCCGATAGCGATCCGGACCGCTTCTTCCAGCGTCCCGGGTGGAATGTGAAAATAGCGCTTGCGCAGATCGTTGGTAACCAACACGTCGCTTTTCAACCCTTCAATCAACGAACTCGCAATCGAATAGGGAACCGGGGTAAAGAGACTCAACCAGTACGACGAGAGTTTGGGCGTCAGGAGGTTGACCGGGATCAATCGACGTTTCAGCCCCATAACGGCCGCCGTACGGAGCATCAGATCGCCGTAACTCATCGCCTCGTCTCCCAAATCGACCATCAGATTGGACGGCATCTCGACCCGTAAAGCCGCTTCGAGATAATCAATCACCTCTCCCACCCCGATCGGGGTAATCGGTGTCGATACCCATTTGGGGGTAATCATGACGGGAAGTTTCTGCACCAGATTGCGGATGATCTCAAAACTCGCACTCCCCGATCCGATAATCACTCCGGCCCTGAGCCACAAACACTGAACGGCGTCCGGGCGCGAACTCAAAATTTCTCCCGTTTCGATCCGGCTGATCAGATGCTCGCTGCCGCTGATGCGGTCTCCAAGCCCTCCGAGATAGATGATGCGTCGAACGTTTTGCCGAACGCAGGCATCGATAAAATTTTGCGCTCCGGTTCGGTCAATGTTTCGGAAATTCGCATTGGAGAGCCCGTGAATCAGATAATAGGCGCAGTCGATTCCCTCCAGTGCCGCATCAAGGGTTTCAGGTTTCAAGACGTCGGCCTGAACCGTTTCACACGTCGTGCGTGCGTGGGAAGAGAGGCTTTTTAGGTTGCGTACCATCAGCCGAAGGTCGACTTCAGCCTTCCCCATCAGGCGTTGTTTCAAACGCCGTCCGATATATCCGTCGGCTCCGCTAAGCAATACTTTCATGTCGGACCCTCCTTTGGGGCATTATCCGTTAGTATATACTTTTTTTATACGATAATCGATTTTTCTACTCTTTCGAAGGCAAATACAACCGTCCCTGACAACTGTCCCGTACGATTCCGTTGGCAAACATAATCGAGCGTCCCGTACTGAGCGCGTATGTACCGAAATCGGTTTCGATGATCCCTTCGCGTATCGATTTGATCGTCACTTCTCGGATCAGACGCCTATCTTCTACTCCGCGATCGGCTTTATCGCGGTACTGATTCACCCAGAGCGCTTTCATCGGCAACGTCATGTCTTCAGGCCGCGGAGGGTTCCAATCCGGCTCGACCCCGCGCTCAACCAGTTCGGAACGATTGATGTTTCGGTACGACCTCATCTTATTCTCCAACCCTCAAAACAAGGTTCCGCTCCCTTTTTGTTCAAACAAGGAAAAGAGACCTTTTTATTTAAGACTTTTTTATCCTAATTATAGCGCGGTGCGGCATTTTTTTCCAGAACAATCTAACAAATTCTTTTTAGCCGATCAAAATAGCGATTTGGCTATCGTATTCGAAATGCTTTTCCCTAGTTCCGTTCGAGGAATATCGATGAAAATTTTTTGGTCCATCCTCTGTTTTTGGAGTCTGCTCATGTCCGCACCGACCGTCTACGATTTCGAAGTGCTCGATATCCACAAACACCGCACAACCCTTGCTGCGTACAAAGGCAACGTGATGCTGATCGTCAATACGGCCAGCCGATGCGGCTTTACCCCCCAGTTCGATGGGCTCGAAAAACTCTATCAGGAGCATAAAAACAAAGGGTTCGTCGTCCTCGGATTTCCATGCAACCAGTTTGCTTCCCAGGAACCTCTGAACGAAGCGCAAATCGAAAACTTCTGCCGGCTCGATTATGGGGTGACTTTCCCCATGTTTGCCAAAATCGACGTCAACGGAGCCGATGCCCATCCCCTCTACCGCTACCTAAAATCCCATGCTTCGGGACTTTTTGGAAGTGAAATCATCAAATGGAACTTCACCAAATTCCTGATCGACCGTAACGGAAACGTAATCCGGCGATACGCCCCGGCCACTCCTCCTGCCGCTATCGAAGAGGATATCCGAAAACTGCTCTGATGTTCAATCACCGTTCGCGCCGCGTCCTGAACACGAGATAGACGATGAGAAGGGCGACGAGAATCACTCCGAAAACGACCTCTTCGACGCTCTTGAAAACCCCGCTGCGGTACGAACCGAAAAAATACCCGATCGATGCCATCAGCAGCGTCCACATCAGCGATCCGACAAATGCGGCCGGTATGTATTTTTTCACGTCCATTCGGGCAAATCCCGCCGGCAGCGATGCCAAATGCCCTATCGCCGGCGTCATGAATCCGATCGCGACAAACCAGACTCCGTAGCGTTCGAAAAACCCCTCGAGCCTATGGAGCTTGTTTTCGTCGATAAATAGGAATTTCCGATATGTCAGCACCACGCTTTTTCCCATCAATGCAGCCAGATAATAGCTCGCCAAGGCACCCGCCAATCCT
The DNA here is from genome assembly GCA_050178755.1 of Sulfuricurvum sp. Taxonomy (GTDB): domain Bacteria; phylum Campylobacterota; class Campylobacteria; order Campylobacterales; family Sulfurimonadaceae; genus Sulfuricurvum. Next base: position 5,102 of record JBFXFU010000037.1, read on the forward strand.
CCCGAAGCGCCGCTGAGCAATACCCACGTCATCGACAGGTGCCCGCCGTGGGCCAGATACCCCGCCGGAATCAAAACGACCTGTGAGGGGATCGGGAAAAAAACGAAGACCAGAAACATCGTCGCAAACACTCCGGCGTACCCCATCGACTGGATCAGCCCTACGATAGGAACTATGAGATCGGACATACCGGCCTCCTTTACCCTGTTATATACCGCAGCCAAAGCCGCGTCATCGTGAAGTTTTCAGACCTCATCGCAAGGTTCTCGATAAACGACCCTCGATTCCATAGATACAGCGATATTGTCTTGAAGAATCAGGAAATCTTAGCATGACTCGTTAACAATCCCTAATCTTTTGTTCCGGGAAAACGATTAAAACTCCGCCTCCGTATCTCGCCGATTTCAAACGTCGTTTATGTTACACTAACCCTTTATCGGGAATCTACGCCGGTCCGTCAAATCCGCTCCGGATTCAGACGAAACAGCCGATACCCGAACGTTCCGAAACGATTGACAACGATTACAGGAGAACCGCCATGAAAATTGCCGTATCGGCCTGCCTTCTGGGTGAAAAAATCCGTTTTGACGGAGGACATAAACACGATCATTTTGTCACGGACGCATTGGGCTCTTACGCTTCGTTTCTCCCCTTTTGTCCCGAACATCTGGCCTTCGGAACTCCGCGCCCCTCGATACGGCTCGTCCGTCATGAAAACGCAACAAGAGCCCATACCAACAAAGACGGCTCCGACGTAACCGATCCCCTCATCGAATCCAGCCGCCGCGAACTCGAAAAAATTGCCCTCTCCGGGCTATGCGGCATCATTTTTAAATCCAAATCTCCCAGCTGCGGTATGGGAAGCGCCAAATTCTACCTTGAAAACGGTTTTTGTGAAGGGAAAGAAGACGGCCTCTTCGCGCAAATGTGCAAAGAGCGCTTTCCCCTCCTGCCGATGGAAGAGGAGGGGCGACTAAGCGATCCGTGGCTCAGAGAAAACTTCATCATGCAGCTCTTCGCCTACGCACGGTTCGAAACGTTCAAACAAAATGCCCCTTCCTTCGGGGAACTGGTCCGTTTTCATACGGTCCACAAATTTTTGCTCCAGTCCAAAAACGAGATGCTCTACCGTCAACTCGGGCGAGTAATCGCCAATCACGACAATCTCCCCGCAAACGAGGTGATCGGTCTGTACGAACCGCTCTTCAAAACGGCGATTTCCCATAAAAGTTCGATCAAGCGGACCCGAAACGTTCTCGAACACATGAGCGGATTTTTCAAAAACGATCTCTCAAGCGAAGAAAAAACGATCCTTCACGGCCAGATACGCGACTACGCCCAAAAAATCGTACCCCTCATCGTCCCGTTGTCCACGATTCACCTTTTCGCTTCCAAATACCGTACGGCCTACTTGCTCGAACAAATCTTCATCGACCCCTACCCCAAAGAGCTTGCCCTGCGTTCATATCTGGACAGCGGCAAATGAGACGGATACTCTGGCTTCGTCGCGACCTTCGCGCCACCGATCACCCGCTGCTGGCACTGGAGGGCGAAATCCTGCCGATTTTCATCTTCGATCCCGCGATTTTGGGGAGCTTGCCGGAAAACGATCGCCGTGTGGGTTTTATATTCGAGACCCTCATCCGGCTTAAAACCCGTTTCCGGGAAATCGGACGCGATATCGCCCTCTTTTACGGAGATCCCGCCGACGTTTTCGACTGGATACTAAGCCGCGACGGGTTTGATGAAGTCGCCGCGTCCGGGGATTACGACGGCTATGCCCTAGAACGGGACCGAAACGTCTCCCACCGGCTCCCCTTCAACCGCATTCACGATACCTACCTTTTTGCCCCGGACGAAATTCTCAAACAAGACGGTTCTCCCTACCTTGTTTTTACCCCCTACTATACGCAGGCCAAAAAACAGTTTCGCCCCGATCACATGCGTGAATATCCCCATGCAAGACAAACCTTCCTACCCTACGATTACGAACACATTCACCGTATCGAGGGCAAAGACCATTCCCTGTTGCCGCTCACACCCGATTCGATCGGTTTCACTCCATTGCCCTTTTCCTGTCTCGATGCCGAAGAGAAGTTGTCGCGATTCTCACCCGCAATCGCCGAATACGCCATCAATCGTGATTTTCCCGCATTGGAATCGACGTCGCAGCTCTCAACCGATCTACGGTTCGGAACGGTTTCGATCCGGCGCATACTGCGATGGATGGCCGAGCACAAACGTCACGGGATCGATACCGAACCGTTTTTTCGGGAACTGGTGTTTCGGGAGTTTTATGCGATGCTGCTGTACCATTTTCCCGACCTCGCATGGAAAAATTTCCGTTACCCGTTCACGGGGATCGGGGACGAAACACGCTATCGTCTTTTTTGTGAAGGAAAAACCGGGGTCCCGATCGTCGATGCGGGGATTCGCGAACTGCTGCAAAACGGAACCATGCACAATCGCGTCCGGATGATCGTCGCGAGTTTTTGCACCAAAAACCTTCTTCTTCCGTGGCAATGGGGAGAAGCTTTTTTTGCCCGGCATCTGCTCGATTACGACGCCGCTTCCAATATCCTTTCGTGGCAATGGTCATCCGGCACAGGAATAGACCCCCAACCCTATTTCAGGGTTTTCAACCCTTATACCCAAACCAAAAAATTTGATCCCGAAGGGGTCTATATCAAACGGTGGCTGCCCGAGCTGCGCGACGTCCCCGCGTCTCTTTTTTCCGACGAAGCACGCCTTAAAGACCTCGATATTCCGGGCTACCCCAAACCCATGGTCGATCACAAAACCTCTTCCCAAAAAGCACTCGAATATTTTCGCGCTCTACTGAAATAGCCCTTTCAACCATCCTCATTTCAGGATCATATTTTCTTCGCAACCGTCCCTTCCGGATGGCGATACCATCCCGGATCGGAATAATCACCCGGTTTTTGATCACGCCGTACTTTGACGACGGTAAACATCCCTCCCATCTCGATCGGTCCGAAAGGACCGTTCCCGGTCATCATCGCCAACGTATTTTCGGGAAGTTTCATCCCCATTTCGGCCATATCCTGCATCTCGGCCATCCCCGATGTCCCCATCGGCATATACATGTATTCGGGCATTAAATCGCTGATCTTTTCGGTTAAATCGTCTTGTTTCACCCCAAGCATATTCGGTATGGAATGCCCCATCGGACCCATCGTATGGTGCGATTTATGACAGTGAAACGACCAATCCCCCTCTTCGGTAGCGGTGAATTCAAATGCCCGGACGGCACCGACGGGAATATCAGCAGTGACTTCGGGCCATCGCGCACTTTTGGGAACCCATCCCCCATCGGTACAGGTCACCTCAAACGTATGCCCGTGTATGTGGATCGGATGGTTCGTCATCGTCAGATTTCCGACCCGTATCCTGACCCGATCCCCTTTCCGGACGACCATCGGGTCTATCCCGGGAAATACACGGCTGTTAAACGCCCAGATATTGAATTCACTCATCGTGGAAGGATTGGGCGTGTAGGTTCCCGGTGCTACATCGTAACTTTGGAGTAAAAAACAAAAATCGCGATCAACCCGATGAGCTTTCGGATTTTTGGGATGAACAATGAACATTCCCATCATCCCCATCGCCATCTGAACCATCTCATCGGCATGGGGATGATACATAAACGTTCCGCTCTGACGAAGGGTAAACTCGTATACATACGTCTCCCCCGGCTTGATCTGGGGCTGCGTCAACCCTCCGACACCGTCCATCCCGTTGGGCAACATCAACCCATGCCAGTGTATCGTCGTATGTTCGGGGAGGTGATTGGTCACGTACAAACAGATACGCTCCCCCTCCACCGCTTCAATCGTGGGTCCGGGAGAAGTACCGTTATACCCCCAGCAATTGACGACCATCCCCGGCGAAAATTCGCGGACGACCGGTTCGGCAACGATTCGGAATTCTTTGACGCCCTCTCGCAGTTCATAGGGGAGCGACCATCCATTCAGTGTCACCACGGGGTTATAACTTTTCCCCTCCGGCGACGTTATGAGCGTTGAAGGGGAGAGTACTTTTTGGGGGTTCTCCACCAGAGTGAGACGGCGTACACCGCCCTCTTGCGCACATGCGGAATCGGTGCTTCTAGAAGTATCGCCCAATGCCGCCGTTGCCAACAGTGCCGCCCCGAAACTTAAAAAGTCGCGTCTATCGTGTCCCATCTGTTTTCCCTCCGGAAACGTAGTCGAATCGGGCGGTCGCCTTTTTGAATTCACCCACCCGTTCAATCAATTCGAGTTCGCGTTCGGCAAGGATACGCTGATCTTTCAAAACTTCCTCGATCCCCTCGAGCATTCCGTTATAGTGTTTTTGCGTCTCTTCGAGAATCTGGCGGCGGACCGGAACTATCCGATCCCGATATTCGGCGGCGATGTCGTAGGCATAACGCACTTCCGCATACGCCTGACGGACTTCGCTCCGCGCATTGACCGTCGTCTCATACAAACCGTGCAGGCTCTGAAGGTAAAGCGATTTGGTTCGTGCGACCCGCCCCTGACCGATATCGAAGATCGGCAAAGCGACTTTGGCCCCGAACGTTTTAAGCGCATCGGCTTCTCCGGAATTTTTTTCCCGGTCAAATTCAAGCGACCCTTCCGACAACAAACGGGTATCGACCGCATACCCCGCTTGTACGGCATCGTGTTCAAGCCGTTTCCGTGCGGCTTTCACATCCAGCCGGCACTCAACGGCGCTGCGCTCAATCGTTTCCGCGTCCATAGCGTCCAACGCAAATTCGCCATCGTATTCGGCCAATGCATAACGGGTTTGGGTACCGTATAACCCCAATATCCGATTCAGGGTTTCGCGTGCCGAGGCAACCTCACGGTTCAAGCGTATCGATTCCGCATGATTTTGAAGATACTCTTCATAAATTGTGAGATAGTTTCGCTTTGGAAGGTTCCCTGCCGCGTACTGTCGGGCAGCCAGACGAGCCGAAACTTCCGAAGAGTTCAAAACGGGCTCATGCGCTTTCAAGCGCGCAAAAGCAACCTGCAAATCGAGATAAGCAAGTTTGGTGTCGCGCACGTATTGAAGAACTTCGTTGCCGATACGGTATTGCGTCTCCTCCAATGCCAAAGCGGAAAGATGTTGACGCATCGGAATCCAGAGGATGTCCAAGAAACCCCATTCCACTCTAAGGGTGTTCTGCGTCATCCCGTTCCCTTGACCGAGCGAATATCCTAAAATCGGGTTGGTAAATAACCCGGCCTGAACCAATTCGCTTTGAGCAATTCCCACTTCGGAATAGACAGCTTGTAGATGGCGGCTGTTGATGAGTGCGATTCGCACCGCATTGTCCAGACTCAACGGAAGGCTCAATAAACGCTCCACCCTCTGACGCACCTGCAGGGATTCGTCGGGAGTCCGCACCCATAGAAGCATATCCGCTCCACTATGACGGGTCAATCGATTCACATCCTCGAACGCTTCTTCTTGAGTCAGCATTGAACACCCGACGCATAAAAAAATGGCAGACGGTAGAAAAAGATATTTAACGATCATCACGGCATCGCTTTGGATTGATTAGCGTCATACGGGGTCGCCCGATCGGAGAAAAATGCTTTTTGGATACGGGCTTCTTCGGCTACATCGATATACTCAGCCGGGGCTGTGTACACACTCTGACCTTGCTGTGCATCGACGACGTCCGGTCCGATGCGGTTCTCTCCCGCGCCGCACACCGTGCATCCGAAAAAAATGATCAGAGGTACATAGTGTTTCACTTTTTAATCTTGGTAATGGTATTCGTGCCGCCCTCGGAGATAAATTCAAACGACACACGATCTCCAACTTGCAAGCCGTTCACAAGAGTGCTGTCTTGTACGCTAAAAGGCATATTCATCGCCGGCCATTTCAGTTCGGGAATCGGATCATGAAAAATACGGACAACAGTTTTGTCTGTGGAAATCGACTTGATTTTTCCGCTGGCGTGAATCGAGGAGTCTTGGTTGTGTTCTACCCCCATCGACGCATAAGAATGCTCTTGCGCCGAAAGTCCGCTGCTCAACATAAGAACGAGAATATTCAACCAAACCATTTTTTTCATGACACACATCCTGCATATAATTTAGCATAGTATAAAAGAAATTAATGCTGATTGTGCAAATGAAATGTTAACGGCGTTGATGAGAATGAAAGATCAATAGAAACCAATAACTATTTAAACAGTAAAATTGGCAAAAGCGACTTCAACGCTGAGGGCATTTTTATAATACGTCGGTGTGATCAAAACTGTTTTCGATTTTAAATCACATACGGCGATGCGAAAATTAGCACCCATATACGGTTCTACAATACAGATTATTTTACCGCCCAATTCACGCGTCGCATGAATATTGCCCTGAAGATTTGAAAAAAAATATTTTGGATAACTCAGCGGAGTGATTTCAACAATATCGACGCAGGTTTTTGAATCAAGAGTTTCTGCGATTATGCGGGCATCCTCGTACGAATCAAAATGGACGCACCAATCGTCAAATACCTTATTGAAATTTTGTAAATCCTCGTCCAGAAAGCCTCCGGCAGGCGATTGTAATGCGTAAATTGCCATCTCTTTAATCTTTATAACGATATATCTTTATAACCGGAATTGTATCAAAGAGCGACTTATAGGGGAGAATACGAAAACGATAATAGGAGAGGATAGAAAAGGCGATGGTCTATCTTATAGTATTTAGAAGTATTTGCTTAGTTGGTTTATTGTTTGTGATTGGTTGATAGATGAAGAACCTTGCGGCTTGGCGGCGACCTACGTTCCCACACCTGAAAGATGCAGTATTATGAGCGAAGAGGGTCTTAGCTTCCGGGTTCGGAATGGAGCCGGGCGTTTCCCCCTCTCTATAGCCAC
>JBFXFU010000038.1:0-3135 GCA_050178755.1 Sulfuricurvum sp.
CGTGCTTTAAACTGGACCCGCATCGCTTCAATATCGGCATCCGCTTCGCCGTTCAATCCGACGATTGCCGCCTTTTGGGTAATCGAATTGATATTCGAGGTACTTTGGCTCTGGAGTTTTTTGGTTGCCTGAATCAATTCGGTATTCGCAGCAGCCATATAACCAAAACGCCATCCCGTCATCGCTACCGATTTGGAAAGACCGTTGATGGTCACGGTACGTTTAAACATATCCTCACTCACCGCTGCTGCCGAGGTGAATTCACCGTCGTAGATCAGTTTTTCGTACATTTCATCGCTTGCAACGATCACATCGGTACCTTCAAGTACTTTGCCAAGTGCTGCGAGTTCATCACGGGTATAGACGGAACCGGTCGGATTGGACGGTGACGTCAGGATCAACATTTTCGTTTTTGGAGTCAATGCCGCTTGGAGCTGCTCCGGAGTAATTTTAAATTCACTGGCATCGTCCGTCATAATTTCGATGACGGTTCCGCCGCAGTATTGAACCAATTCCGGATAGGTTACCCAATATGGTGCGGGAATGATGACTTCATCTCCGGATTGAATCGTACAGGCAAATAGATTGTACAACGAGTGTTTGGCACCGTTGTTGACGATAATCTGATTGGGTTTGTACTCAAGACCGTTGTCGCGTTTGAGTTTGAGTGCAACGGCAGCTCTTAGCTCGGGGATACCGTCGACGGCCGTATATTTGGTAAAGCCGTCGTTGATCGCTTTGATCGCGGCATCTTTGATAACCTGAGGAGTATCAAAGTCGGGTTCTCCGGCAGAAAAACTGAGAATGTTTTTGCCCTGAGCTTTAAGTTCTTGTGCCAGTGTGGAGATGGCAATGGTAATCGATTCGGAAAGTGTATTGACACGATCGGTTAGCATGATGCAGCCCTTAAGAAAAATTTTGGAATTATAACATGGATATGCTTAGTATAGCGATACGGATTTGTTTTAGAAGTTAAATGATACGATTTTAGCGATCGGACGGGTGCAGCTTCCTAATGGGAAGCCGCATTGGCGGAGGCAGATTCTTTGTAGGGGAGAAATGCGGGTTTTCCGGTATGAAACCCCTGCGCATAAGTGATTCCAAGCGTTCTAATGATGGTTAGAATCTCTTCGGAAGCGACAAATTCGGCAACGGTATCAACGCGTATACGTCGTGCAAAATCGACGATTGCCTCGACGACGATTCGGTGGCGCGGATTACTATCGATAGACCGGATCAGCGATCCATCGATTTTGAGAAAATCGACGTTGAGTTTCAGAATATTTTCGTAGTTTGAATAGCCGGTTCCAAAATCGTCGATGGCAAAACGGACCCCTAGCGCCTTCATTTTAGTGATAAACGATGCGACTTCTTCGAAGTTTTCAATCCCTTCGGACTCAAGTATTTCAAAAATCAACCGATGCGCGGTTCCTGTTTGACGAAGGATATTTTCAATCGTCATAACGGTACGGACATCGAGAATATCGCTGCTGGAAAGGTTGATGGTAAATTCTTCGTCCCGTTTGGCAAAACAACGGCAGGCCTGGTATACGACTTCCTGGGTGATGTGATGATAGAGTTTTGTTTTACGGGCAATCGGCAGGAATTCGTACGGTCCGATCAGGGTACCGTCTTCATTTTGAATACGGACCAATGTTTCGTATTTGACGATTTCTCCGGTTAATGCCGAAACAATGGGCTGATATTGGCAGACGATGCGGTGCTCGATCAAAGCCTGACGAATTTTGGACGACATCGCGATGTTATTTTCGTATTGCTTTTCAATCCCTTCGGAGGAGTCATAGATCCATGAATGGATCCGTTTCTCCCGTGCCTTGTTGAGTGCAACGTCCGCATGGATCAGTGGTGTATCGCTGTTGAGAGCAATTCCGATGGTTGCCCGGATATGGACCAATTCATCGTTGATCAAAAAGGATTTTTCACTTAGAAACGAGAGGAGCTTTTCTAAATCATGAATAAACGTTTCGTTGGAGTGATTAGCAGATTTGATAAAGGCAAATTCATCCCCCCCGATCCGATACGGAGATATTTTCATCTCTTCAAGCCAGAAAGCAAATTGAACGAGAAGATGATCGCCGACGTCGATGCCGAAAAAGTCGTTGATCTCTTTGAAATCGTCGATATTGATGATAGCGGCCGTATTGTAGGGTGCATGTTGCAGATCGGATTGACATTTCAAACGGTTGGGTAGACCTGTCAGATTATCGTAATAGAGGGTATGCGTAACCGCTTTAGTTTGTTCGGCGACTTTCAATTCGAGATTTTGATTGATCGATTGAATTTCGTTTGAATATTCCAATACCCGTTCTTGCAAGACTTCGAATGCCTGAATAATCTGTTTGAATTCGGTTTGGGGGTTGGTCAGTTCAAATGAAACTCTCTCCCCGGGTCGAAAGTTACGAAGGGTTTTGGCAATGATTTGGATCGGTTTGAGCAGACCGTTAATCCATGCCAGCAAGAATATGGCAATGATGAGCGCCATGAGGATAATCCAGGTATAGAGAATATAAAAACGGTTCATGGCATTTTTAAATTCTTCTCCCGAATAGGTGAGGGTGATACTTCCGATCGGGGTTAACGACGAAGGCTCGGAGATTGATTTTGTAATCGTTATGGAGTTTTCAGATGAAACGTTGCGGTATTTGGAATAATTCAGAACGTTTGCTCCTCTGGAATCGACAATTTTAATGGCGACGACTTCGTTTAGCCGGGTAATGGATGAGAGTTTATCCCCCATTTCATGGATGCCCAAGAAAAGAGCAAGTGAAACGGTTGGTTTGATCGTATCAATCAGGAGGGAAGCTTTCTCTTTTTGGGAATTCATCGTTAGCTCACGTACGATCGTGAACGTTGCAATAGTAACGATAACAATTAATGTTACCGACGCCGTCAGCAAAATGGCGAATATTTTGGTTGAAAGCCGTGTATTCTGAAAGTTGATCACTCCACAAACCTTGCTATTTGGTAAAGATAGTCGTTAAAACGGTATTTTCCGCTTTTCATGACATTTTTATTGATATAAATAACCGTATTGCGTTCGATCGCAATCGATCCAAAAATTCCTGCATCGAGTCCCGATACCGTAGAAGAAAACGTCGGAATACCATTGCTCGA
>JBFXFU010000038.1:3235-9343 GCA_050178755.1 Sulfuricurvum sp.
ATTGCTCGAGCGAAGATGAATCGGTTTGAAGGGTATAGACGAAGGTGATATCACGGCGATTTTTAAGATCATCCGTCGATAAGGCGATAGCCGTGAACGGGACGGAACCCACTCTCCCTTCATACATACGGTTCATTGCATTGGCAATCGATTGAGCGCTGTTTCTTTTCCCTTCATTATAGACGACGGCCAGAACGGCTGAAGTGCCGTTTCGAAAAGGCAGTTGCGTATCAAGAGCCATAATTTTAGGAAGCATTCGCATCTGAACATCCAATAGCATCGTATTGTCGGCGTTCAAAGAGACACACCATATGGCTAGGAGAAAGAGAAGCGCTCTCATTAGAATCTCCATCCCCCCCGAAGCCAGAAACTTCGTTCGGAGACCGGATAATCGTTGGCATAGGTGTTTGGTACCGACGGATAATAGACGATGACATCACCGATATTTTTAATGACTCCCTGGGCGTAAAATCCTCGTTTGGTGTTGAGATTCCAGTTGAGCGAAACGTCAGCGGTCAAACGGTCTTCCAACGGGGGGCGTAAGTCGCCGTGAAGGGTGTCGCGCAGTTTTTCGCCGACGTAATATCCGGCACATCCGATACTCCATGCGTTATCAAAATCATGGCTATAGGCACCTTTGAGCAGGTGGGAGGCGGCATACGGTTCATCCGTGCTGGCCAAAGAGGGAACGGTGGCTTCGCCGTCCATGTAACTGTAGGAAAAGAGAAGGTAATCATTGTCGCTTAGATTACCGCGAAGTTCCGCTTCAACTCCCCGAATCGTATTTTTGCCGATATTTTGATAGGTATTGGAACTGTCCCGGACAATTTGATCGGTATTGGAGAGATAGAATGCATTGACGGCAGCCGTGAGAAATTCGGTAGGTTTATAAATGTATTGTACTTCATAGCTATTGACGTGTTCGGGATCCAGGGAAGGGTTGCCGATCCGTGCCGGATTATTCGCAACGTACATCTCCTGCCATGAGGGGAGACGTATACCGCTTCCCACCATAACTTTGAAAATATGATTGTACCAAGGCTGATAAACGACGGCCCCCCGTGCATAGCTATGGAGCGCTATGGTGTCCGTTTGGATTCCGCCGGCCGTCAATACCACCGCCCATTGGGGATTGATGTCAATCGAATCGCTCAGATAAAACTCGTTGGTTCTGCGGCGGGCATCGTCGGCATTGAAAAACGGAAGAGTATTCGTATAGTCAACGGTGCTTGTGCCTCCCGTTTTGTTGGTAGTTAGTGACGACATATCGTACGATTTTTCCCAACTTACCGAAGTCCCAAGTTTGAGGGTATGGCCATTCAATCCGGTATATTGAACCATCCCTTCGGTTTTGATCGTGCGGTTTTTAAGACTGAGAAAACCCCAGTAGCCGTTTGGCCATATTAGCGCGTAGGGGCCGACTGCCGGGATGGTACGTGAGTTACTTTCCCATCCGTCTTCGCTGACTTTTCCCTTCAAGGAGACTTTTAGGGTGTCGGAGAGTGGAAGGCGGTATTCTCCGTTGAGATACCAGCTATCGATTTGCCGATGGCCGTCTTTGTTTGGGAGATAATTCAGGTTTCCGAAAGCACTTCCACTCTGAAAACGGTTCAGACGCCCTTGAACCGTGAGTGCATCCGAACGAAAAATAAATCCGGCTCCAAAATTATCTGAACCAAGATTTGCGTTTCCGGTCTGTCTCAACGAATCGGTGACCAAAGCGGGAGTATGCAGATCGTTGGTTTGGTAAAACAGATCGGCACCGAGACTCCACCCGTCCCCTTTATACAGATGGCGGATTCCTCCGGAGTAGGATGCGTCGCTTCCGGTTGAAGCAAAGAGGGTTCCGTTATTTCCGCTTTCATTTTCCGAAGCGTTACGGGTAACAACGTTGATCGTTCCGGCATAACCGTTGACGCCGTCGATAAAACTGCCTGATCCCCGTACCAGCTCTATCCGTTCGATCAGTTCAATCGGAAAATCAAGATAGGTATTGTACGAGTCAAATGTTAAGTCGTTGACGATGATACCGTTGATTGAAAGCTTTGTTTGACCGTAGGCCAGAGGATTGGAACCGCGGATAATCGGCGTACGGTTGTTTGTCGTATCGGTCGTCATATCGACGGCAGGAAAAAGATTAAGGGCTTCTCCTAACGAACGGACTCCAAATTTCATCAGATCGTCCGAATAGAGAACCGTGAGGATAAAGGGTTGGTAATCGACGTTTTGATTCGTTTTGGCGGCCATGGAAGCGGCTTGATGCATATCGGTATCCAGCGAAGCGATCAATGTTTCCATGTCTGCATGGGCCGAAACGGTATTGACACTTATCATCACGGCCGCCAGAAGCGAACACCGTACCTTTGTTCGTCGTCGATTCAATAAATGGTCCTTGTCTGGTTTTTCCCCGCTTCTTTAGCCAGATAGAGGGCATCGTCGGCACGTGCGATGATTGAGTCGTACGTATCGCGTTGGTGGTGTAATGTAACCCCGATACTAACGGTCACTCCAATGGTTTTTCCATTGTAGATAAGGTGACTATGTTCGATTTTAGAACGTATTTTTTCGGCAATGACGGAGGCTTGTTCGGGAATGCAGCGATTGAGTACGATGAGAAATTCTTCCCCGCCGTATCGGTATACGCGGTCACCTCCCCGGATATTGGCTTTCATGCTTTGGGCTAGAAAATAGAGCACCTTATCGCCTGCTATATGGCCGTGAGTGTCATTGATCTCTTTAAAATTGTCGGCATCGATCATCATGATGACGATCGGAAGACCCTTTTGTTGTCCAGCTAATAATACTTTGTCGAGATCTTCACTTAACCCTTTTCGGTTAGTAATTTGGGTAAGCGGATCGGTCGTTAACTCAGATAATGCACTTTCTAGATCACCGTTGAGCTTTTTGATTTTCTCTTGGGCTTTTTTAAGTTCATTGGACATTTTCTGGCTCACACCCGAGAGTTCTTCAATCATGGAGATGCAAAACATTGAGTCCCCCTTCAGTGTCGATTCGATCAATATTTCCTGGGTCTCGACCGCTTCGGAAATATTGGTATGCGTTTCGCTGAAGGCATTGATGGAATCGCTGGCAATATCGAAACAACGGGTTACCGTATGGTCGTTTTGGATCGCTTTGCCATTTTCATCCATCGATTTTTTGAGCGTTTCATTGATCCGTTCATTGAAAATGTCGTCGAAATGTTTTTTGTAATGGACCGGATAAGGGGGAATGTGCAGTGTTCGAAGACGGCTTATTGTTTCGTCATGAATCGACATAATCGTATCATAGACGTTTTTATCGCCCATCGCCGCCCCTTCTGTGCACCTTAAATAATTTAGTTATTATAGCATATACATTCTGTGATTTGTTCCTACAAATCTCATGCTTATATGCTCACTTCCGATTGTACGATCCAATGGGTTTTTAATCCGAAAAAATTCTCTTTTGGGATAGAATTGAAAGAATAAGCAATATTGCGGGGCAACGATGAACTCAAAGCGAAGAGATAGAGATATTAGAGTAGCTCATTACATCATCTGGATGGTTGTGCTGGCATTTCTGTACGGTTGTGATCAGGAAAAGGGACCATTGGCATTAGGCGAGGTTTCCAAAACATCAGTTTCCTCCGAAGAGGGAAATAGTGAATGCAAAGCCCCGAAAAAATTGGCCTATATCGTTTCGGACAACCGGATCCCGTATTGGAAAATTATGGAAAACGGGATTCTTGATGAAGCGCGAAAACGGGGATATGAGGTGAAAGTATACAGTGCGCATAACGACAAAAAACGCGAGTTGGAATGGATTGCCAAAGCATTTCAAGAAAACGTTGAAGGGATCATCCTCTCTCCTACCGATTCATCGGCGTGCGCGACCGTTCTCAAACTGGCCCATGGGGAACATATCCCCGTAGTGGTTTCGGATATCGGCAGTGAAAGTAGGGACTATGTGGCGTACGTCTCCTCGGATAATGAGCGGGGGGGATATGAGGTAGGACGTGCATTGGCCGTTGATCTGCGTCGGCACGGATGGCAAAACGGGATGGTAGGGATCGTTTCCATACCGCAAAAACGTGGTAACGGTCAGAAACGTACCCAAGGATTTTTACGGGCGTTGGAGGAGAACGGAATCCGAAATATCCGTATTGTGCAGCAGAGGACGTTTACGTATGAAGAGACCTATCGTTATACACTCGATCTGATAGAATCGTTCCCACAGCTGCGTGCGATATGGTTACAAGGATCGAATCAGTATCAGGCGGCATTGGATGCGATTGCTAAATCCAAGAAAAAAGGGAAGATTATTTTAGCTGTTTTTGATGCGGAACCCTCTTTTATTCAGCTGATTCCCAAAGGGGTCATAAGCGTTTCGGGCATGCAACAACCGTACCGGATGGGATTGGAAGCGATGAAATTAATGGATGAACATTTGCACGGCCGTACCGTTCCAAAGGAGGTCGTATTACCGGTATTGACGGTGACGCGGGAGAACATTCAAAAATACTGCAAGATCATAGATAGTGACGTTCTGGGGAAATGTGAGAGAAAAGAGAGACCATGACCCATACAAAAAACTCGTTGTACCGCACGTTGATCGTCATTATCATCGCCAGTGTGGCATTGGTAAAGTTTTTTGATTCATGGATCAGTTATCTTTCTATCAAAGAGCGTTACCAGGAAGAACTCTCGAAAAACAGCCAAAGATTACTTTCAACGCTTGAAAAAAATATCATGCCGAACATGGCTGCGTATCAGGTTCATGAATATGATACTCTTAGTGCCTCACAGATGGAGAGAGAAGAGATCGCCGCTATCCTTATTCGTGACTTTAATATGGGAAAAATTTTGGGACGTACCGTATTCGTCAGCGGATACATACGCGATGCAAACGGTAAAATTGCTGAAATCGATCTCAATAATCCTCACCATCAATCTTTGCTTCATCACGCGTACGACGTCAAAAAAAAGGCTATCGTCAATAGCAGAGGAGAAATGATCGGTAGCGTCGAGGTATATCTGAGCGATGAAGAGATGCATCGTGAAATCCGACAGCTGATTTCTCATACCCTTTTTAAAACGATTGCGATTGCCGGAATTTTGATATTCATCCTTTTCTGGGCTATTCGACGTTTCGTTCTCCAACCGATTACCGATATGGTCGAATCGATGAGGGAGACCGACAAAGACGGTATTCCTCTTTCACATCCGCATATTGAAGGGATCAGTGAATTGGAAGATTTTTCCGACACGATCGTGACGATGCTTGATACGATCAAACATTCACGACAGGTACTTCAGACGCAAAATGAGGGATTGCTGAAAACGGAACATATGTTCATCATGATTCTTGAATTAAGTCCCATCGCGGTAAGGATCACCCGAAGAGATACTCATACCGTTGTATTCGCCAATGATGCATACGCCAATTTACTTAAAAAAAGTCGTAAAGATATTCCCGGTAGCAGTGTGAAGCACTTTTATATTGATGAGTCCGAATATCGGAACATTGTCAATGTAATTCAATCCGGAGAATCTATTTATAACAAACTCGTAGAATTAAAAGTCGGTGAAGAACGGATTTGGACTTTATCGTCGTACATGCCATTTGAATTTGAGGGTACGGAGGCGGTACTTGGCTGGTTTTACGATATTACACCTCAAAAACGGCTCGAAGAACAGCTCCGCAAGGAAAAAGAGTTTATCAACACGATTGTGCGAAATGCGGATTCGATCATCGCCATGATACGTGATGACGGAACGATGAGTTATCTTAACGAATACGGCCAGCATTTTACCGGTTATTCATTGGATGAAATCGCGTCCGAACCGTATTTCTGGAACCGTTTTTTATCCGATGAGGTACGTTCAAATGCCACCGCGATGGTTGAAGATGCACGAAACGGACATATTATCAGGCACTTTAACAGTGTGTGGGTATCGCGTCGCGGCAAAGTCCGGTCGTTTCAGTGGTCCAATGCCTTGGTCCTTGGAGAAGACGGAACAATGGATTATTTGCTCATGATCGGTATCGATATCACCGAACAGATTAAGCTTCAAGAATTAATGAATGAAGAACGGCGGCGGTACAAATCGATGATGGAGCTTGCTT
>JBFXFU010000039.1:0-8550 GCA_050178755.1 Sulfuricurvum sp.
GGAAGTTCACTAAACAGCGGATCATCCCGAACCTCATCCGTAAGATGGATTTTTACCGTACCGATCTCCATTCCTCCGGAGTGATAATCCGATACACCGCCTAATGATTTAGCGAGCAGCTGATGCCCGTAACATATCGCCAAAAGTGGAATCTCCTGATGCACTGCGTCTCTAAGCCACTGCGCGGTTTTTTGACTCCATTCATCTTCATCGGTCACCATGGAGTGCGATCCGGTCAGGATTACACCGTCACACGCTCCCAGATCGGGCAATGCCTCCCCTGCTTGCACATTCACCGTAAAAGGGGTTGATTGTGTCAGATCCAAACCGCCGATAATCCAATCTTCAAAATCATCGAAATCGGCTTGCGTCGCCGGAAAGGTTGAGCCTGTTTTGACGATGCAGATCTTTTTCATGACACTCTCTTTTTTCATGACATTGTAATCGGTAACCTTCATGGATGAACACCGTAAAAAGCATAAAATTTATACAAGTGTTCATTGCGCTGTTGTGTTTGCAGAAATAGGCAATTTTACTGGATAATCGGTCTATCGAGTATTACTCCGATGTTTTACAATACTCGAACCATACCCAAGGAGCACATCAATGGAAAACTTTATTTTTAACATACCGACAAGAGCCTACTTCGGAAAAGGGCAAATAGAGCATTTAGCAAACGGCATCAAAGAATTCGGCGGCAGCCGTGTACTGCTCGCCTATGGCGGCGGCAGTATCAAAAGCAACGGCATTTATCAGGCGGTTATTGATCAACTGAACGGCGCAGGAATCACCTATGTAGAACTTGCGGGGATCAAACCTAATCCACCGATCGAAGATGTCTATGAGGGTGTACGCCTCATCAAAGAAAATAATCTCGATTTCATCGTTGCCGTAGGCGGCGGTTCGGCTTTGGATGCGGCAAAAGCGATGGCGGCCGGTGCGATGTATGAGGGAGATGTATTCGATCTGATCAGCGGCAAAGCCGAAGTCAAAAAGGCTACGCCGCTTGCAACGGTACTGACTATGGCGGGGACTGGAAGTGAACTCGATATGGGCGGTGTCATCACCGTGGGAGAAAATCACAAGAAATACGCGATTCTTCACCCATTGCTCAACCCGAAGTTCTCCATACTCGATCCTGAGTATACCTACACGGTTCCCGAACACCATACGATGGCGGGATGCTCGGATATCCTAAGCCACTTGATGGAGCAGTACTTGAGAGCGGATATCGGTTTTGACGTCCCCGATCGAATGAATGAAGGGGTCATGAAAGTCGTACTGGACAATGCACCGTTACTCCGTCAATATCCGCAAGATTACAATGCCCGTGCCAACATTATGTGGGCGAGCAGTATGGCGCTTGCAGGATTCCAGTTCATGATGGGAAAACAATTCGGTGCGTTTCCTGTTCACTCTCTCGGGCATGAACTCTCAAGCCTGAACGATATGACACACGGTATTACGCTGGCGCTGATTACCCCCTCATGGATGCGCCACACGCTGGGGGCAGCACCGCAGTACCAATCGATGTTCGCCCGCTTTTCCCGCAATGTCTTCGGAGTCATTGAACCCGAGGATGCAAAAGCCTCAGAGAAAGGAATCCGTCGTCTGGAGGCATTTTATCAGAGTATCGGGATGCCCTCACGGATGAGAGATGCGGGTGTCCGCGAAGAGCAACTTGACTATTTGGCAGAAAAAGCAACGGAGTTTGGAGATATCGGAACGATGTCGCCGATCACTAAAGCTGAGGCTCTGGAAATCTATACCATGGCGTGGTAACCCCCACGCCATACACCTTGCTTATTACCCTTTGAAACCGATTACGTAATAGGTCGGTTTCCCGTCTACTTTTTGAAGCTCGACTTTGTATTTGTCCGCGAAATGGTTGATTTTTTCCATTGCGTCCGCTGTACTCGTATCACTGGTAGTATCCAGTTTGATTTTGAAATAATCATTTGTATTCGACATCGCTACATACGATTCGTCCGTTTTCAATGATTCGTGAAGATCCAAAATATGCTTGATAATTTTGTCAAACCCGTGAGTATTTTCTTCAATCCGGGAAAGTTGGAGGCTTAACGCTTCATTCGGGGTATACCCAAGCTGATTCAGAATCAATTCGTACGTCATAATAAATGTCCTTTTCTAAAATTTGGGGAATTATTCTAGCATAGAAGAATAGATAGACTATAATATCTTTTATGAAATCACTCCTAATCCGCCTCACTCACGGCCTCTACGATCAAGACATCGCTTCAACTGAACGCGAGCTGATCAAGCAATGGCTTTCCATGAAATTTCTGATTCAAGAAAATGGAAAATACACTTTTGCGTCCGCGTATCGTGCCGGTACTATCTCGCTGGCACAAGATCGGGGCGCTTACTTGCAAACGATCGGAGAAAGCATCCGCGATCATTTCATCGAATCCGCCAACCTCATGGGGGCCAAAAACGGGGACCTCGTCATCGCCCAGCGTCTCCTCGGTCGTCGCGGCGGACCGCAGGCCAAAGTCGTTTTGATCGCCGGACGGAGCGAAACGTTCAGCGTTGCCGTCATCGCACAAGGATTCGGGGGATTGGTATTGCAAGATATCCGAACATCCCATCCTGCCGGATTCGCCCTCACCGACCTTCCGGAAATCGCAGAAGGTTCCCTCTATCAGATCAACAACCAAAGCGGTAAGATAGAAGCGTATCTGGGCAATCTCAGTGACCCGAAAGTGGATGAAAAAATCGTCCTTGCTCTTTACAACAAACACGACGCATTCGATGAAGAGGTCCTCAATCAGGCACGCGAATTTCCCAAAGAGGTCGATGCATCCCTTTATCCCGGCCGACGTGATCTTCGCCATCTCCCCTTTTGCACTATCGACCCCGTTACGGCAAAAGACTATGATGATGCGATTTGTTATATTCCGGAGTCCAATACTCTCTACGTCGCCATTGCCGACGTCAGCGAATACGTCAAACCCTTTGGTGCGATCGATGCCGAAGCGATATACCGCAGTTTTTCGATCTATCTCCCTCATCGCTCCATCCCGATGCTACCGCGAGAACTCAGCGAAACCCTCTGTTCACTTCAAGGCAACGTCGACCGTCTGGCTTATACGTTCGAGATGCGTATTAATCCGACCACTTACGCGATGGAGTCGTTTGATCTGTACGAGTCGATCATCCACTCCCACCGCCGTTTTACCTATGAAGAGATTGACGCTTTCTTAGAAGGGAACTTCACCGTCCAAAACGAAAAAGAGGAAAAAGCCCTCGCCTACATTCGGGCTCTCAATGTATTAACCGCAAAACTGCGTGAAGAGCGGATGAAAAAAGGGTACAACTTCCGCTCGAGCGAGCTGGAGATGCGGATCGACGAAGAACAAAACATCGTTTCCACCGAATTTGCCGTCGAAACCCCTTCTCACGCACTGATCGAAGACTGTATGCTCCTGGCCAACAAAGCCGCCGCCTCGATGTACGAGCGCGGTGTTTTTCGTATTCACGAAGCCCCTTCCCCTACCAAACTCCAAAGCCTCTACACCGAACTGGCATCCATCGGTATTTTCGTCGAGTTTCAGGCTTCGGTCAAAGAGACGATCACCGCCATTCAGGCCGAAGCGGAGCGCCGCGGCCTCGTGAGTGAAGTCGACACCCTCATCATCCGAGCCCAGATGCAGGCGAAATACGCTCCGTACAATGCCGGCCACTTCGGACTTGGATTTGAACGTTATACCCATTTTACCTCTCCGATCCGGCGCTACAGCGACCTGATCGTCCACCGTCTGCTCAAAGCGATCCAAGCCGGCGATACCGAAGAAGGCTCCTACGTCCTGCGCAACATCGAATCGCTCTGTACCTCGATCAGTGAAAAAGAGCGTGAAGCCGCCGACATTGAGATTCGTTTTCACGAACGCAAATTCGCCCGTTGGGCCGCTACCGTCATCTCTCAGGAGTTCAAAGCCCGCGTCATGAAAGCCGAAGACGACGTCTTCGCCGAAATCCACGACGTCATCACCGGGGCTTCCGTCGCCGTAACGACCCATTTCGGATTGATGCTGTTTGATGACATCATCGTCAAAATCGAAAAATCTGACCTTGCGACCGCGAAAATCACGGCATCGTTCGTCCGTAAAATTGAAAAAGATATTCAAATGGACGCAAGCGTGCATGGGCACTCTGCCGAAGAGGACTCAGCGTTAGCGAAGCCGGAGGGGACTTTGTCCCCCGGCGTTTAGGAAATAATATATGACTCGACAGGATTTAGATCGCCATCTCCAAAATAATTCTGCCCCGCGCGCCATGGCATTGTTCGGAGAGAGCCATTTTCTCATCGACCGTTATGCCGCACGATTGTCGCACATTGACGGAGCATCGGTTCTAAGCCTCTATTTCGACGAATACGATCCCTCCGCCGCCAAAGCCCATCTCTCTCAGGGTTCACTCTTCGGAGATCAAAATCTTCTCATCATCAAGAGCGAAAAAAAAATCCCCAAAGCCGATCTCGATACCTACGTCGAACTGATCGGAAAAAATCCCGATAATTTTTTCATTTATTGTTATTACGGCGATGACGTGAAGGGTGCCGATACCGCGTTCAAAGGCAAAGATGCCGGATCGGTCCGGTTTTTTCACCCCTATGCGAATGAAGCGCGTGCCATCGTCCTTCAAGAAGCCCAACAACAAGGCGTTCAGCTCGATGCCCAGGGGGCATTCCATCTCCTCGATATCCATGCGGGTGATCTGGCACTCGCATGCAACGAACTTCCGAAATTTTCGATTTTAAATAAACCGATCAGTCCCAAAGAGATCGATGAACTGGTCTATGGTCTTAGTGAAATCTCCGTGGATAAATTTCTTACCCTCGTGATCGAGAAAAAAGAATTTGTCACGCCTTTACGCCACCTGCTCGAATCGGGTGAGGAAGAGATCCGGCTCCTTACGGCACTCAGCGGTTTTTTAACCCAGCTTTATCTTTTCAATGTGTCGATTAAACTTCATGGAATCGCCGATTCGGCACTGGTTCTAGGTTACAAACTTCCGGGCTTCATCGAAAAAGAGCGGGCGGCCCTCTCGATCAAAATTTCTCCCGAGGGGTATAAACGGGGGATCAATCTGCTCCTGGATACCGAACTGAAAATGAAGTCGACCGGCTCTCCCGATCAAGAATCCCTCCTTCTCTCCGCGCTCTTAAAACTGCAAAGTGTGTTATAACAGCGATTTGGAGTCTCCCCATTACAATATTAATCTTCAACAAAAACTTAAGTTAAGCTATTTTTTAGTATAATCGCGGCGTTCCTTGCTCTTTGCAACACGAGACTGATCGTGCTGTACGAATACCATAAGGGGCGAACACCATAAGGAGACATACGTTATGAGACATTACGAAAACCTAGTAATCGTCAAACCTACTCTTACAGAAGAAGAGATCAAAAGTACCATCGCCGGTATCGAAGAAGTCCTCACCACTAACGGTGCAGAAATCATCGCTCGCGACGTAATGGGAATGAAAAAACTGGCTTACCCGATCGAGAAAAACGCTCGCGGTTATTTCTATGTAATGTATTACAAAGCAGCACCTTCTGCGATTAGTGAAATTGAACGCCGCTTCCGCATTAACGAAGAGGTTTTACGTTTCGTAACCATGAAATACGATAGCAAACGCGAAGTAAAAGCATGGAACGAGATGGTTGAAAAAACCAAAAAACCTGCCGTAGCCGACAAAAAAGAAGAAGCAGCTTCTTAAGCCCTTTAAGGAACACTCATGTACAACAAAGTCATAATGGTCGGTAATCTCACCCGCGACATCGAACTGCGTTATTCGCAAAACGGTTCGGCAATCGCCAAAACAGGTCTTGCTACCAGTCGCCGTTTTACCATGAACGGTGAGAAAAAAGAAGAAACCTGTTTCGTTGATATTACGTTCTTCGGACGTTCAGGTGAAATTGCCAACCAATACCTTCGCAAAGGAAGTAAAATCCTGGTAGAGGGAAGACTCCAGTTTGAACAATGGGTAGACCAACAAAGCGGCCAGAAACGTTCAAAGCACTCTGTCATCGTTGAAAACATGCAAATGCTGGATTCAAAAAGTGACGGAGCTTCTTCGAGCGGTGCCTATTCTAACGATTATGACTCCGGAAACAGTTATGGAGGCGGTTACGATGCCCCTCCGCAACGTGCCTATACTCCACCACCGTCATATTCGAAGCCTGCTCCGGCCAGAATGCCTGAAAACAATCTCCCTGAGATTGATATCAACGAAGACGAAATTCCGTTTTAACGAAAGCACAAGGATAGAACCATGTCAGAAAAAAGAAAATACAAAAAACGCTATTGCAAATACTGCGAAGCAAAAGTTGATTATATCGATTATAAAGACGTTGCGTCTTTGAAATACTCGCTCTCTGAGCGTTACAAAATCATGCCACGCCGGCTTACCGGCAACTGCAAACGCCACCAAGATATGGTAACCGTTGCAATCAAACAAGCACGTGCTGCCGCATTGGTTCCATACACCGTTTCACGCAAAGTAATCGGTGGCGGAGCTTTCGAAGAGATTCGTTAAGCCTCTCTTCTTTAACGGTCCCTTTTGAAGGGATCGTCTCTTTCTTTTTCTTTTCCTTACATCTTAAAATCGCACCCTTATTCAATTAAAGAAGCTATAATACGCCACTTTGTATCAAGGCGGTTGTAAATGCTTTTCGAACCCGGTTTTTTGGGCACTAAAGCCTTATTTTATATGGACATTGTAACCCTCTATTTTGCCATACTGCCTTTTCTTCTCGCAGGATCAATCTATTTAGCGCGAAAACGACAATTTATCCTGCACTATAAATCTCAACTCTTCATTTATACCCTAACGATCTTCATGGTCCTTATTTTTGAAACCGGCGTTCGTATGACAGGAGGCTTTAGTGTATACGCGCCGGGAAGTTCACTCTCATACGACTTTTTAGTACTCTTTTTATCCGTGCACATTCTCATTGCACTCATGGCCGTCGGCGGATGGACCTATCAACTTATATCCTCTCTACGCTCATTTAGAGAGGGAAAATTGGCCGATCCGTCTAAACATAGACGCATTGGCAAGTGGATATTTGCGGCACTCTGTGTGACTTCGCTGATGGGATGTTCGATTTATGTTTGGCTCTTCACGTAAACATCTTTCTGTTCAGCTTATAGCGCTCATAACGACCTGTCCGCTATCTGCGGATATCAATCTGAGCGATCAACTCCAAAAAATCCTTCCGTCCATTGTAAAAATCAAAATACAAAAAAGTACCACTGCCGATGATGGAAACGCACTTTTGACAATTGAAGGCGGGGGATCGGGTTTTGTTCTGGACAAGGAAAATCATATCCTTACAAACGCACATGTTATTAAAGATGCGAAAAAGATCTCGATAATAGATATAGGGTACAAAGAATATCCGGCAACATTGATAGGGGCAGATGAAAAAACGGATATAGCCGTACTCTCGATCGATAATCAAAATATAAATCCCGTTGAAATCGAAACCGACAAAACAACGAGAATCGGAGACAGCGTCTATGTCATCGGTTCTCCCTATTCACTAGGTCAAAGCATATCGTCTGGGATTATCAGTATGGATAGACGTTATCTACCAAACTATCCTTACCTTCATTATCTCCAAACCGATGCATCGATTAATCCGGGGAATTCGGGCGGAGTTGTTATTAATCAAGATGCCAAAGTAATCGCCATGGCATCGACCTATTTCAGTAAACAAGGCGGGTACACCAATATAGGATTCGCGATCAAAGCGAACGATTTTCTTCGTATCGCAGCCAAGCTGATAGAAGAAAGAAATATAACACGGGGATATTTAGGGATTACAACGCTTAACTCAGAGTTTCTAGCAAGAAAATACGGCTATACACATGCCCTTTTGATCACGCGGGTTGACGTTGGCTCACCTGCAGAATCAGCAGGTATAATCGAGGGCGATATGATCGTAGAAATTGATCATCAATCCATAAGTGATGGCGGTGATTTCCATCGGTATATTGAGCGTAAAACACCCGGTGAACAGATTGATCTTACCGTAAAACACAACAACCAAATCATCCAGAAACAAATGCTTTTAACACTAGGAAGAAGTAGTGAAAAAATCCAAACCAATGTTGGCACTTCAGACGTTGCGGAGAAATTGGGAATAATACTAAACGTGCAATCCAATACGGTCACTGTAGCAGCTGTATCGTCTACATTGCCAGAATTAAAAGCGGGTGACGTAATACTCGAAATTAATGACAATGAGATCCATTCTATCGAAGAGTTCAATACCTTGATCACAAAACATAAAAATTATTTTTCGTATGTAAAATTAAAACGAAACAATCGGGAATTACTTTTACCGATAGGAGATAAAAATATTATTGGAACGTACATTACCGAAGATTGAAACCGCCAATTCAAGTTTAAAGTGCAACACAGAAGAAAAAAGAAGTAGCGGATAATAGAAGAGGTTAGCTGCGATAGAATAAGTGAATTATCCGGCAAGATAAGGGCACTTATGAGTTACCGACAGCTAA
>JBFXFU010000040.1:0-7242 GCA_050178755.1 Sulfuricurvum sp.
CGCCGAACTCACCCAAAAGTCCAAAGAGGCAACCTCACTGCGTACCGAAGTGCAAACCACACTCTTTCGAAACGCCAAACAGCAGATTATCGCTCCCGTAGACGGCTATATCGGTAAACTGCTCGTCACCCCCGCCGAGAAACTCCTCACCCTGATCCCCAAAAACGTCCCCCTCGTTATCAAAGCGACTGTGCTAAACCAAGATATCGGTTTCGTCACCAAAGAGATGGAAGCCGCAATCAAGATCGACACGTTCGATTTCCAAAAATACGGACTGCTTCACGGAGAGGTCAAACACATCGCCGACGATGCGATCGACGATGAGAAACTCGGACCCGTCTATGAGATCGCCATCGAGCCCAAAGAGACGATTCTAAGGGTAGAAGGAAAAGAACTCACCATCAATCCGGGTATGAGTGTCACCGCAGAGCTCAAAGTCGGTAAACGCAGAGTCATCGAGTTCTTTATCTATCCCATGATCAAATATCTCGATGAAGGGTTGAGTGTGAGATGATACAAATATCCGTCATCGTTCCGTTTTATAACCCTCCACGGCATCTCTTTGCCGAGTGCCTGCGTGCATTTAAACGGTTAAATCCCTACGAAGTCATTCTCGTGGACGATTGCTCTAGCGATGAGGGCTGTGTCGCTATGGCAAAATCATCGGGATTTATTTAAAGACACCGTATCAATCAGGGCATGACGGAATGCCTCATAACCTAGGTGTACAACGTGCTACCGGAGAGTATATCTGCCGTGTCGATGCGGATGATGTATTACTCGAACTGCCTGAAAAGATGGAAGCTGAACTCCATTTCGGGCGGCTTGATCGGGTTAAAGCACCTGTGGGGATAACGGTAGAAGAACTGATCCTCGCTCCACGGGCTATCTGTAATGCCCTGGTAGCGAAAAAAGAGATATGGCTTAAATACCCGTTGGCAGAAGATAGCAGTGTTTATGGTGATGTTTTGTTTGCACTGAGGGTCTTACGTCATCACCACACCTATACCGTCCATCCGACAGTCAACTATATCTATCATAAACATCCCGCGTCGATTCAAAATTCTAAACCATTGTTTTATCACAGAATGAGACATATTCAGACGGTGGCGCGGTTTTGTCAGCTGGAAAATATCGAGCCTAGACAAGCTATCCGATATTTGGAAATGGCGATGCAAAACGTCAAATATGGAAGCAACAGTTTGAAGTTGCTGAAGCAAAACGATCAGTCATTTTATAGAAGTGAGAGCCCATGAGTAGCAGAAAAACTATTAGTGCATGCATAACAAATAAAGATCAAAAGGAGGCAAAAAATGAATGAAACTCACAATAAAGCGGGAGAGAGCTCGACATACTACAACGTCATGATCTATAAAGACGACGATACCGATGAGGGGAATGAGAACTTCTACCTCGCCCCTACGGGATATGCTATCGCCGATAATCAAGTCCACAGAAAGGTGGCCTAAATGAAAAAATCACTTCTCACTCTATTTTTAACCTTAACAGTTGGAATGACTCTTTACGCTTCCGATGTGATCCTCTCCAACACCCTTGGAGCGTACTACTGCGCGCAGGAACCCAATCCGAAGACCTACATCAAACACACGGTCGAAGAGCCGATCAGCATTTACTGGGAGGACAACGTCTATCCCGGATTCGACGATGCCGATGCTGAACTGATGGTGAAAAACTATCTTGACGGGGTGCATCTGCAAACGATGGCACTTAATACCCCTGATGGGAAGGTGAGAGTTTACAGTTATGCCAATGTTCCGCAGAGTTATATTGATTTGGTGAAGGAGGGGTATGCGACTGAAAAAGAGTGGAAAGTCCGGAAAGCTGCATCCAGCCAAGCATTTGAAGCAGCTTACGATTCAAAACGAGGGAAATACAAAGAAGGCTACAGTCGTGATTCATCACCGCTGAAAGAGCTGAGTGCAGCATTTAGAGAAATCGATGCGAAAAAATCTGCCCTCACCAAACAGATCGAAGCCGAAAAAGCCAAACTCGATCTCGTCATCACCGAAACAACCAAAGAGCAGATGGCTCAGATGAACTATACAGTCAAGACCGATGAAGTCCATCTCTCTGATCTGGCAAGAAAAGTTCTCTATAGTGACGAAGTCAAAATCACCGACAACCGTACCAAAGAAGTGATCGCCTACAACCGGCGGATCATGCAGCTCTATTCGGCGACATTGATGCCGGATGTGGCAATTGGGAGTAGAAAATTTTATCCTAAACCTTTGTGTGGAAGGTCAGGAATAGAGTTGTTTGATGAAGATGTATTTACGGCTATAGGAAGAGTAGGAGCAACTATTTTTCCATTTAAACACACTAAACTATACTGGTAAGGATGACTTATGGCAACTATGGAATATACAATTACAGAAATGGGGCAACTGTCCAATTTGGCGTATATTAGTTTTGGAGATCAAATATACAAAGGTAGAACTTTTCATGGAATGTTCACATTAACTGGATATGACGGAAAAAATGTAAGTTTTGATTTAAAAGATACATATACTGTCATCGACTATGACAACAATACCGGCGGGCACGGTATGGAAGCCGTCTTGCTCCGTAATGATACGACGGGACAATTCGTCATCGCCTTTCGCGGGACGCAGGAAGCTGAAGACTATGTGTATGACGTGACAACGGGATTGCTCAATTACAATCCGCAGATTTCGGATGCGATGGCATTTGTTCAAAAAGCATTGGATAATCCTGATTACAATATTTCTGCATCTAATCTTACCCTCACCGGGCACAGCCTCGGCGGTATCCTCACCCAATCCGTCGGTGCGACTCTCAAAATCCCAGGCTATACGTTTAACGCATGGGCATCGAGTAATCTGATCGATTACAGCAACTACCTCCTTGATCCGCTGGGATTGATCCATCGCGTGGCATCGTTGCTTGGGTGGGGTAGTGATGCAACAGCGTTTGCCGAGCGCAATATACTCAACCTCTCGTACACCGATTCGGGGATGTTCAACGGCGATCCGCTTTCGAATGTCCTCAGCGGCATATTAGGACTCAACGAATTTTTGGGTGCGGTATTGCCGATTTTCGGGGAAGATTTAAATGCCTTCGACGGGCATCGGATGCCGAATATGATTGCCGCTATCAATCACTACAATATACTGTTAAACCATTTCGACAACAAAGATTTTTTAGTTTTGACGATGGCATATGTTTTAAGCGACTTGACAGGAAAGAACAATTTTTACGAAAAAGGGGAAAACTTTTTCATTGAAGCGGGGGTATATGATCAAAATGCCAACAACCTCTCATTCAATTTTTTAGACGATCTCAGTGCATTTCAGATCGAACAGCAAGCTAAGTCCGACCGTGCCGTTCTTTTTGCACTTATCAGACTCAAAGGTTTCGCGGTAGAAGGAAGTCTTAGCAGCTACAGCAGCCTCAACCTTGCCGAGTATTCATCGCTCTACATCGAAGACCGTAGTTTGCTTCTCTACCATATGCTCGATCCTGATAACCGTGATTTAGGAGATTTGCATATCAAAGATCGAGGATATGGCGTTGAAGTGGGTAGTGATGGATGGATTTGGGATAATCCGAATATCCTGTTCGGCTTTGACGGTGAAACCTCTACTCCGGAAGAACTGATCGGCGGGTCAAAAGCCGACCACCTTTTCGGTATGGGTGGAGATGATCTGCTTGTTGGAGATTCAGGAAATGACTATTTGGAAGGAGGGCAAGGAAGTGACATTTTGCTCGGCGGTAAGGATTTTGATACATACATAGCCGGAGACAGTGACACCATTATGGACGAAGACGGGCTGGGAGTCGTCTCGTTTGAAAACACCGTATTGACAGGTGGGAAGCTTAGCGGAGAGTACGGAAACATTAAAACCTACGAGGGAGACGGCGGTATTTACATCCTTCAATCGAATGGAACACTGATCTTTTCCAAAAACGGTAATTATTTGACGATCAACGGTTATCATAAAGAAAACAACGACCTCGGGATCGTTCTGGAAGGTGCAGAGCTTGAACTCTCTATTTTTGCTCCGATCGTCAGTGAAAACGTAGAAAACGGGATCGCTACAGGTGCGATAACCCTCTCTCGCAGTTATGAACAAGATATCATCGTCACGATGTATACGCAGGATGATACGGCAACGGCAGGGGAGGACTACGTAGGGCGTCCGACGTTCGATATCCGTATCCCCGCCGGGCTGATGTACGCGGAATTTAACATCGGGATTAAAAATGATGAAAAGCCTGAATCGACGGAGCAGTTTTATGCCTTGGTAGAGAGTGTTCGAACATCCAGTGGTGAAAGTGTAGATTTTACGCTTATCGATGCACAGCCCTTCACCATCGAAGATGGCTATAGTACCAATCAAAACCCTGATAATCCAGACGATCCCACACCCGATCCCAAATACGTCACCATGGATGATATTAAATCAAATTTCTCTTTCGTTCATCGTGAGAGAGTCGAACCATATACGTATATCCCCAACCTAAAGGCAGCCTAAATGAAACACATCATTCTATTATCCATCTTTGCTTTCACAACTTTACTTGCTCAAAACGAAGCCGCCTATACGATCACGGGTAGGAAAGATTCCCGTTTGGACGCGACTTACGCCGCTACCTACGTGAGTCAAAACTTCGACGATGACGCATGTTCGTACTACGAAGGGGACAAAGGGTTCAGACGTCCCAAGATTGCAAGCCGCCGCATGACGGTTCCTGATGGCAACTACTCGCTCAAATTGCCCATAACGCTTACCAAAGAGGAGAACAAATGCAGCTACCGGTTTGCAGGCTTGGAACTCTATATGCGACGAAAATACGACAATGAGCTTTCCTCCATTCACACTATCCTCAGTGATAAAAAAGAAGTAAGCCCTATTTATTGGAAAACAAAGGGTGGTGAAATGTGGGACAAATATCCCGACACTCCACCATACTTACAAACCGACAAAAAATACTTCCGTATTGCCAAAGAGAGCACATTTTTATGTAAAACATTTTGGTTTGAGAAAGGGCGATATGCAGATGCACATAGTCAGTTTCACTGCACCATGCAAATCGATGATGATGTCAACCGAACGCTCTATTATCAAAAAGATCCGCTCATTTATTCGTTCAGCCATCCCGAATTCGGTGTCGATGCGATCGAGAATGAGACGATGCGCATCGATATCTTGGTCGATGAAAAAAATTGCAAAATGATGGAAAACAGGCGAATAGTTCCTGACAATTTCAGAGAACTTGAAAAACCGAATTTATTCCAAAAACTCTTTTAAAAGGAAAAACCAATGGCAACACGAATCGGAGTCTTTTTTGACGGTACGGGCAACAATATGTGGAACGATATGGCGATCGGGGACGGATCGCTGAGCAATGTGGCGAAACTGTATCAGCTTTATGACAACAGTGGATATAAAGCATTTTACGCCGAAGGGGTAGGAACCGAAGCGTATACCGAAGGTCACACCTTTACCGATGCTCAGATTAAGGATATCAGGGATAACAATGTCGATCGAAACAGTTTTTACCGCACGTTAGGCTTGGTGGTAGGAGAAGGTGCCAAAGCGATCGTCGAGAAAAAAATGGCTGAGATTGAAGCATATATTTTGCAACATCCCGGCGAAGAGATCATCGTTGATGTTTATGGGTTCAGTCGAGGTGCTACCGAAGCACGTGATTTCATCAATATGTTCAATGCCCAGTACGCGGATGTAAACAATGGCAGTGCGATAGGGTTTGTCGGGTTGTTCGATACGGTCGCAACAGTCGGATTGGCAAATGAATACAACGCAAACCTAAACCTCAATCTCAACACCTACTCCGCCCAACAAATAGTTCACCTGACCGCGAACGATGAATTTCGTGCAAACTTTCCGCTGAATGCTTTCAATAATCCCTATTCCAAACCAAGGATTGCCGCATGAAAACCCTAACACTACTTATTCTCTTATTTATACCCCTCCTCGCCCAAGATCCAGTGATCTACACCATCGAAGGGAAAAAAGATCCAAGACTGGACGCAGTCTACAGAGTCCTCTATGTCAGCACCGGAACCTCCGAAGAGTGTACGACGCGTAAACTCTCCACAGGGACGAAAAAACCTGCTATCGGATCAAAAACGTATGCCATCAAAGACGAAAACTACAGCATAAAAATTCCTATCGCACTCGAAGAGGACGAAAACAACTGCGGATACCGATTTGAACGTATCGAACTGATAATGCGGCGGCTGTATGACGATGATCTGTACTCACTGCATATGATCCTAAACAAAAAGCCTGAAGCAGAAGCAATTTATTACGGACGTAAGGGTGGATTTGGCGGTCAAGCATCACTTATTATGCCGGGGAAACTCTTAACCGATAAGACTTACTACCGCATTGCCGAAAACACAAGGTTTTTATGTAGGACGAATTGGTATCCGGCAAAGTATAGCGATGAAGCTGGAAAACTGGAATTGCATCGTTTTTATAAGAGAAAAGGACTTCCTGAAACTTTAGGTGACGAGAGTACCGATTTTCATTGCATTATGCAGATTGGAGACGGTGCGGGAGTCAATGCGTTTATCTATCCTGATCCGCATATAAGTTATGCAAAAAATTCAGCATTGGGGGTCGATACCCTCAAAAATGAAACGCTTCATGTAGACATCATCGCTGATGATGAGGGGAGTAGGGCGATTTTAAAAGGGCTTCCAAAGGACTATTTTAGAACCCTTCCCAAACCGGCACCATCGTCATTTGAATCATTGAAATCACTGTTTTAAAAAAAATAATATACAAAAGGAAAAAGAAATGGCAAATGTAATCAGAATCGGAGCATTTTTCGACGGAACTGGAAATAACATGTGGAATGATAAGTTGATCGGTGACGGGTCGGAAACAAATGTCGTTAAATTGTACGATATGTATAAAGCGCAAGAAAATGGCGGAAAAGGCTATATTGCGTTATACGAAGAAGGGGCAGGGACGGAAGCGTATACACAAACGCATACCCTCGCCGATGAGATCGATCCCGATACAAGACTGACCAAACTGGAAACAGTCCAAAGTGAGGAAGTCTATAAAGACCGCAAGGATTATTACAATCTCGGAGGTTTGGCGTTTGGCTCGACGGTCAAAGACCATGCCGAAAAAATGTTAACAAAAGTAAAGAATGATATTCAAAACATCTTAGCTACAAACCCCGATGCCCAAATCGTCGTCGACGTCTACGGCTTCAGCC
>JBFXFU010000041.1:0-6700 GCA_050178755.1 Sulfuricurvum sp.
GAAGCGGTTTTGACCGCATTTGTGTTGACCTTGTTAGCGGGGCTTTCGACGGGAGTCGGGGCGGTACTCGCTTTTTTCTCCCGCCGGGATAACACCCGTTTTCTCTCGATCGGGCTGGGAATGTCGGCGGGGGTGATGATCTACGTCTCTTTGGTCGAGATTTTGCCGCAGTCGCAAAGAGCGTTTGGTGCGCCGTTTGGTTCCGTTATCGGAGAGGGATTGGGCGATGCGTGTTTTTTTCTCGGGCTGTTAATCGCGTTTGCGATAGACCGCCTCATTCCTGAAGATGTCAATCCCCATGAACTGCGCAGCGACAAGGAGCTTTCGTCTCTCAGGGAAGAAGAGGGAAATGCGGTTCATGCACGTCTGCTGAAACGGACCGGAGTTTTTACCGCGGTGGCGATCGGTATCCACAATTTTCCCGAAGGGTTCGCTACTTTCGTCGGGTCGCTTCAGGGGCTGTCGCTGGGGCTGGCGATCGCCGTGGCGGTCGCTATCCATAATATTCCCGAAGGGATGGCGGTATCGTTGCCGATCTATCATGCGACCGGAGATCGGAAAAAAGCGTTTGTCTATGCGTTTGTCTCCGGGCTGGCCGAGCCGGTCGGAGCGGCGGCCGGATATTTTCTGCTGATGCCGCTGATGGGGGAACTCTCCCTTGGGATTACGTTCGGATTGATCGCGGGGATCATGGTCTACATCAGCCTGGACGAGCTTCTCCCCTCGGCACGGGTGTACGGCAATCCCCACACGGCGATTTTCGGGGTGGCATTCGGGATGGCGGTGATGGCCGCGAGTCTGTTGGCGTTCAAAATAGCGTGAGCCGATTCTAAAGCCGTGCGATTACGTTTGCGGTGTCAACGGAGTGCAACCGCTCAGCCGCTAGACTTGCGTCCTATTTTTGAAGCGTTCCGATTTAAAAGGGCAGAACGGCAGTTGCATGGAAATATTCAAAATTCAAAGCAGCGGGAAAGTGAGGGATAAAATGGTGGATCTCAACGTCGACGAGTGGACGCAGGAAGAGTTTTTGCGAAACAAACGGGATTTGGAAGGAGAGGGGATCAAAGTGTTGCTGATCGATACGATCCTAAACCCGATCTCCGGAATCGAAACGACCCTGTACGCACCCCCTCTTCTCAAACAAGAACCCGAGGGGAGCGTATTCGTCTTTTACTGCGATACGGGGAAGTCGTCCAAAGAGCGTCTGGGGGAGTTTCGGGCGAAATTTCCCCATCATGTCTGTATCAGTTTACGGGGAGGCCGCGGATATTGGCGCAAGAATATGCAGATATAGTCAACGCGTTTGCGGCTTACGAGCGCTCGATACGCGAAGGGCGCTATTACGATGCGCACGAAGACCTCGAAGTGATCTGGCACCCAAGCCGGTTTGAGGATCGCGATGAGGTACGGTTGTGGAAGGGGTTCATCAATGCGGCGGTGAGCTTTGAACTGATCCGGCGGGGGAGGAGCGAACCCTCCCGAAGAGCGTGGAATACATACCAAAAATATGCGGTGCTTTCCGAAGGCTTCGTTACTCCCCGTAAAGAACTCTATGTTACGATGTCGCAAATCATCGAGACGCATTACGCGAATTTGCAAAGAGGAGGCAATCATGTCGGAGTTTATGGAGGCGATGGCGTTTCGCCATGCGTGCAAACGGTTTGATACCGAAAAAACGATCCCGGCCGAAGAATTCGAGTCGATTTTGGAGGTAGCCCGCCGGTCGCCGTCGTCGTTCGGGATGGAGCCGTGGCGGCTGATCGTCGTGCGCAATTCGTCCCTTCGCAAAGCGCTCAAACCTTCGTGCTGGAATCAGAACCAGATTACCGAGTGTTCCGAACTCGTCATTTTCACCACCGACAACGATTCGGTCCGCAGCGGTACGGGATACGTCCGAAAAATGTTCGATCGCCGCGGGCTTCCGGCTGAAGCCGTCGATACCTATATGGGCGTTTACAAAAACTATCTGGCCGAAATCGAATGCGACGAGCTGCTGCTGCAAAACTGGACGGCCAAACAGTGTTATATCGCCTGTGCCAATATGATGACGTACGCGGCAACCCTCAAAATCGATACCTGTCCGATCGAGGGGTTTGACCGTGAAGAGGTCGAAGCGATTCTTGACCTCCCCGAGGGGCAAAACGTTGCCCTTATCTGTGCGTTCGGGTATCGCATCAACTCGCAAAGCGAGCAAAAACGGCTGAATATGGGCCAGATCGTCGAATACCGATAAGGGGTGTGACCGATGTTGCATTGGGAAAAACACGTCGAAAAACTGATGGAATTGGGAACCGAATACGGGATTAAAATTCTTGTCTCTCTTCTGATTTTTCTGATCGGAAAATGGGTCGCCGGAAAAATCGTTTTGTTGATGAAAAAAGCGATGAATCGGGCGAAAGTCGATCCGACCCTCATATCGTTTGCCGGAAACGCCGTCTACGTTTTGCTGGTGGTCGCGGTTATTATCGCCGCGGTGAGCAATCTGGGGGTGGAGACGAGTTCGTTTATCGCCATTTTCGGAGCGGCGGGGCTGGCGATCGGTCTTGCCCTCAAAGATACCCTCTCGAACGTCGGTGCGGCGGTACTGATCATCTTTTTCAGACCGTTCAAGGTGGACGATTTCATCGAAGTCTCCGGGGTTATGGGGACGGTCCGCTCCATCAATCTCTTTTCGACGACGCTCAATACCGCGGACAACCGCTCAATCATCATCCCCAACGGAACGCTGATTTCGGGAAACATCATCAACTATACCGCCAACAAGCAGCGCCGGATCGATCTGACGTTCGATATCGATTACAAAGACGATCTCAAATTGGCGAAAGAGGTGGTAAAAGGGGTACTGGATGCCCATCCGAACGTGCTCAAAGAGCCTTCCGCGGTGGTCGCGGTCGGAGCGCTGGCGCAGAGTTCGGTACAGATCATCGCCCGTCCGTGGGTTAAAGTCGAAGTATATTGGGACACGATGTTCGAGATTACCGAAGCGGTAAAACTCGAATTTGACCAAAACGGAATTTCGATACCGTTCCCGCAGATGGACCTTCATCTGCGCAAAGAGGATATCCTCTAAATCGTTTGCACTCTGCGTGTATGGACGCTAAAGGCGACGGCCGCGCCCAGTGCGGCGATTGAACCGCCGACAAAAAGCCAGGAGGGGATGTATTGATACAATACGCCGGCTCCGAGCGCTCCGATAAATCCCCCTAAACCGTACGAAATACCGAAAAAGAACTGTTGCGAAAGTTTTCGCGCCGTATAGAGATGAAACAGCGTAGCGATCGATGCCGAATGAAAGAGGGCAAAACTAAACGCATGAAGGCTTTGCGCCGCGAACAGCAGCGGGGTCGAATCGGGCCACAGCGCGACGCACAGCCACCGTACCGCCGTGACCAGCGCGGTGAGCTGGAGAAGACGCAGAAGGTTTCCGCGCAGCAGCGGTCCTTGAAAATAAAACATGATGATTTCGGCGATGACCCCGAAGCTCCACAGCCAGACGGTCGTATTCAGCGAAACGCCGTGATC
Source organism: Sulfuricurvum sp. (assembly GCA_050178755.1). Classification (GTDB taxonomy): domain Bacteria; phylum Campylobacterota; class Campylobacteria; order Campylobacterales; family Sulfurimonadaceae; genus Sulfuricurvum. Next base: position 3,523 of record JBFXFU010000041.1, read on the forward strand.
GGTCGTGTAGATCGTGAAAAAGTTGTAAAAAGGGCCGAAACTGACCTGCATCAGGAAAAACCCGATCCAAAGGGGAACATGGCCGCGGACACTGAATTGGCACGAGGTTTCGCCGCAGTCGGAGTTTTTGGAACCGTGTTCTTTGAGTCCGATCAGGACGCCGAAGAGGAGCGTCACTATGGCCATGGCAATCAAAAATCCGATGCCGACGTAGGCCGAAGTGAGGTAGTGGACCAGCAGCAACGCGACGGCGATGAATCCGAGCGATCCGAACAGACGTATCCGACCGTAGCGCTCTTTTCCGATATGCTCGAGGGCGATGACTTCGATGTAGGGGAGAACGAGGGCGATCCCTATCCCGAAGAGGACGTTGACGACGAGCAAGAAACCAAAATGCTCCAATGCCGGATAAAACCCCGCCGCGCTGAGTCCCATGAGGGCAAGGGCGGAAAAAAACGTTTTCGGATCGAGCCGGAACCCCTTGAGAAACAAAAACGGAATGGCAAACCGTACCAGCGGTGCCGAAGCAAAAACGATCCCGATCCGGATCGGATCGTAATGGACCATCGAGAGGATTTTCGGAACAAAGATGATATGGACGCCGATCAGGGCAAAATAGAAGAAGTAAAAAAGGGAGATCCAGACGGCCATGGAGGGATTATCGAATTACGGCCGTACCGCTGATCAGGTCGTGCAGCGTACGTTTGTCCCGGCGCAGCAGGCCGATAAAAAATCCAAAGATCGTTATGACGGAGAGGAAGTAGCCGAAAAAACGGAGGATCAGCTTCCAGTAGGGGGCTATTTGATAGGTTGCCGCATCCACGACCCGTATCCCGGCCAGCTTTTTCCCCGGCGTCTGTCCGTCGCGGTGCCATAGAACGACGAACGCAATCAGGAATAGCCCCACCTGCATCAACGACGCGATGGGATTGGGGGGATTGGTCTGGGCTTTCGGATCGTGGGAGAGGAGATCGAGTGCCGTCGCCGAATGCATTTGGTCGTGTCCGAAGATCGCCATCATCAGCAATGATATGGGCAGACCGATCATGAAGACGTCAGTCACCAGTCCAAGCGCTCTGGGCCAGAAAGGGGCATAGAGGATTTTGGGGGTATTGTCCGGGGTTTTAAGCTTTTTTTTCTTGAGTGTTCGCCATCGCATAGCGCAATTATAGCTACATTACTGTTGGTTTACTAATTTGTCTCATAATTCTTTCAACCCTGAAACAGCAGCAAGTCAGGGGACGATTTTCATTATTCTCCACTCCTTAAGTTTAAAGCGCCTTCTTCCTGCCGCGGAAGGAGGATGCCTTCTTGATTTCCTTTTTTTTATTCTATCAGTATTGTTTTTAGCGTGGATATCAGAAGCGAACGGGCAATGTCCGGCCCGATACCGGCCCGTCGTATCGTATTCGTATGTTTGCAGTATGAAAACGTGTGTTTTATCAGGTTGGAAAAGAAGCAGAAAAATAAAAGAGCTCAGGTATGCCCAAAAGGGCGGGAATCAGCGTTTGATTCCCAGAAGCGTTTCGAGCAGGGTGTCGGACGTCGTGATCGTTTTTCCGTTTGCCTGATATCCGCGCTGGATGATGATGAGGTTGGTCAGCGATTTGGAAAGGTCTACGTTGGAAGCTTCCAATGCCGAAGATTGCATGAAACCGCGTCCCGCCGTTGCCGCCGTACCGATGATCGGATTCCCCGAGTTGGCCGACTGGAGGTAAACGTTGCCGCCATCGCTGGTCAAACCTTCGTTATTGGCGAATTTTGCCATCGAGATTTGCGCCAGACCGAAGGAACGTCCGTTTGAGAAGCTTCCGACCAAGGTACCGCTTTGGTCAATCCGGATCTCTTCCAGGTCTCCTCCAGGATATCCGTCCTGACTGATACCGCTGGTTGCCGAAGCGTTGTCAAAACTGGTAATACCGTCAAAACTCCCTACGCTTCCGAAGTCGAGATTGATGGTTTGGTTGCCCGATGCCCCGTTGTTAGGGGAAAAATCGATGCTTGGAATGTTATACCCCGCGAGGGCTCCGTCGCTTTTGAAACTGATAACGCCCCCTTCGAGAACGTTTTCATACGGAGCGACTCCCCCTACCGATCCCGGATAGGGGACGCTGACCGTATAGTTCCAGTCGGTAATGCCTGACGTGGTATTGACCGAATTTTTACGAAAATCGATTTTAACGGTATGTTTACTTCCGAGAGTATCGTAGACGTCGATACTCGCCGAGTGGGTAGCCGCATTCAACGCCTGCGATTGTTTGAGCGAAGTTCCGACCGGAAGGGCGCCAGCCATCGTGGTGAACGTGTCGGTCAGGAAAGTGTTCTCTACCGTCGTGGCATCTGTAATCCCATCAACCGTAATCGTCAGTGCGTTGGCCCCTGCTGAGTTATCGATTTGAAATTTTCCTTGAGAATTGATCGAGACGGTCGCTCCCGCCGAAGAAGCCTGCGCGAAATTCTGAAGTCCCGAACGCATGTCTTCGGTTGTGCGGAAGTAATATACCCCCCCGCTCAGACCCACGGCGAGAGGATCGTCGGTATAACGAAACTCGCGCGTGGTGGCTCCGTTGTCAAATGAGACGGTGATCCCCTGACCGTTGCTGAGTTGAAGCGCCGTTCCGCTTCCGTCAAACATGACTCCCATGTCTTCCGCCGTTGCAGCCCGTCCGTCGGATGTCGTCGCGACCCCGGTACTGTCGATCTGATAGGTTGGAGAATACTGGGTGATGTCGCTGCTTGAACTGAGATTGGCTTTGACGACGATTTGGGTACTGGCGTTTGCCGGGGTAGTCAGACCCGAAGGAATCTGGATGTTGCTGATCGGTGACGTCGAATCGACCAGTCCGGTTGTTTCGTTGCGCATCCAACCCTGGACGACGTAACCGTTGTTATCGACGAAGTTACCGGCCGCATCGAATTTGAAATCTCCTGAACGGGAGTATTTGTAAGTGTTTCCTCCGTCGGAACTGACGATAAAAAATCCGTCTCCCTGAATCGCAACGTCGGTATTTTTATCGGTGGTTTGTAGCGAACCTTGCGACATGATCCGCGTGATGGAGCTGACGGTCGAACCCAATCCGACCTGAACGGCGTTTTTCCCTCCGAGACTTCCCTGCGGAGCGGTCGCAATCTGGTTGGTTTGTGCAAGCAGATCGGAAAAATTCGCACGTGAATATTT
>JBFXFU010000042.1:0-6545 GCA_050178755.1 Sulfuricurvum sp.
TCCTTTTGTAAGCCAGCACAGCTTTTTGGATGACACTCAAGCAATTCCTGAACCTCTTCAACTCCTATTAACCTCATAAAACTTAAACAATCAATTCTCTTCTCTTATTCGAGACTCACGTTATTTAAGCTGTTTTAGACGGCGTTGTAGAAAGTGTATGGAAAGAGATCATTCAAAAGCCAAATTAAGGCTTTTGATAAGGTCCGGATATTACCGCTTATACGGTTCGAGGGGAATTTTTTTACTGATGGCGTATTGGATGCCTCCTTCGAGATCGATGACGTTATACCCCATTTGTTTGCCCAGATAGCTACCGAGGACCTGTGAACGGTTTCCGCTGTTACAGATCACGGCAAAACGCTCTCCTTTTTTAATATGGGTGTTCAGTTGCGTCAAAAAGCCGTTAAGGTCGTATTTTCCTAGTTCATCAAAAAACATTATGGGAATAGAACCCTTGACGATACCGGTCGTTTTCCATTCCATCGGAGTGCGGATATCGATGATTTTGATTTTTGAAGTAACCAGTTTTTCGTCAATCGGCTGACGTATGTAATCGGCCATGGCGGAGGTGATCAAGAGCAGTGCGGATAGGAAAAGGAAACGCATATAAATCCTTACTCGGTATAATTGCGTTATTGTATCGACGTATGATTAATCAGAGGTGGCATGGCAACATCTAAATATGAAAATTCAAAGCGGAACCGTTATGTTCGGCTTTTGGGGCGTTTCACCAGCGGTATCCTCTCATGGCTATCGAAAGCAGACGCTCCGACGAAAGAGGAATACGATGCGAAAGTAGAAGCAAATTTTCGTTTTCTGGAAAAAAATGAAGCAGTGACCCTGTATAAAGACGAATATACCGAACTCGAAGCGCTCGGACAGAAAATCCTTGACTTGCGTGATTCGGGCAGCGATATCGACACCATCAAAGAAGAACTTTTTTATGCGCAGAATCAGTGGGAAAAGAAAGTTAATTCCAGACGCTACAAAAAAGAGAAACATGTCTCCGGAAGGGGACAGGACGGATGGGAATGAATCATAATCCCCGTACGCAGTTTCTTCCGTCGTTTTTGGCTTGATAAAGGGCTTCATCCGCTCTTTGGAGGGTATCGAGTAACGCTTCGTCTTTTCGGGTCAGTGTAATGCCGAAACTGCAGGTGAGGGAAGGGACTTTTTCAAAAGGGTGGGCTTCGATTTTTTTTCGGAGATTGTCGATTATATGGATAGCCGAGTGGAGCGAGTCGGTTATAAACAGGATAATAAATTCCTCTCCGCCCCAGCGAATAAGCTCGTCTTCGGAACGGAGAGACTGTTTGACCAGTGCGGCGAGGGAGGAGAGGATTTTATCCCCCGTATTGTGTCCGTAAGTATCGTTGACAAGTTTAAAATAGTCGATATCGAAAATGGTAAGGGCCAATTGTTTTTTCTGCAATTCAGCGATCTGAATCAGCGGACCGGTTTGCGTTTCGAAAAAATCCCGGTTATGAACATGGGTCAGAGGATCATAGAAAATTTTGTTTTGCAGACGAATGTTCTCTTCGGTCGTCTCGGTGATATCAATGAGGGAAACCACTTTAAAATTATCGCTGATATGGTTGACTTCGATCCGGAAGATGTATTTAACCCCTTTTCGGTCGGCGATCATAATTATACGTTCCGATTCGGCCAGTTCCGAGATGGCATCTACCCAGGAAGACCCTTCTGTAATTTTCCCCATGATGTCGTTGAGGGTGTATCTGATGATCAGTTGCTGATCTTTTTCATCGACTGTATAATGATCCGGGTTCTTTGTAAAATAGGGTAGTCCCTTGTTCTGCAGAAGCTGCAATAAAGCTGGATCGGCATTGGAATTGGCGATGTAATTACCGTTGACAAAAATTTTCGTAAACGGTTTGGTGAGTTGTTTGGTGAAGCGCTTGTCGACGACGATCAGGGTTTTAAATCCTTCGTCTTCGAGTTTTTTGGCGATGGAATTGAAGTGGCTGATCGTCTCGACAAAACCGCTAAAGCCTTTGTGCTCATCGTAAACGGGGACCATTGCTTTGAACGTCATATCGAATTTTCCGACACTGATTGTAGCCATGGGTTGCGGCGAGGCGATCATTTTTCGGACATCGGAACGAAAGGCGGCCAAATTCTCATTTCGTTTGTTGTTCCACGAACGGGCCAGACTGATCCCCTGGGGATCAACGATCTGAATCCAGACATTTTTAAAATCCGTATGGCTTTTTAACGCTTCGGAGAACATGGTGATTAACGGTTTGACATCGGTTTTATGCAGCAATGCCTCTTTGATTTCGTAATTGGTACTTAATGAAAGAGCGATCACCAGGGTCGCATTGCGTTTTTCATCGATTAGAGTATCGATTTTTTGATTGGCAATGGAGGAGAGGGTAATAAAGTTATTGCGCTGATACGTCTCTATTTTTTCCTGACGGTAAAAGTCAATGATGACCCACACGACGGCCACGACGACCAGAAAAAAAACAATAAGAAAATAATTCGAACGTTTTTGAATCATAACAATAACTTTTATTAATAACTTTAGTATTCTAACCCATTGGGGATAAAATGAGTGTTAAAACCATCCAAGATGATCGGCGAGGATTTTGCATCCGAGTCCGATCAGAATCATTCCCCCAAGCATTTCCGCTTTACTTTCGAGCATTGATCCCAGAGTTTGTCCCAGATACACGGCCGCGATGCACAATACAAAGGTGACGAATGCAATGATCAGTGCCGCTTGATAGATGTCGGTTTGTAAGACTGCAAACGTTACCCCGACGGCTAAGGCATCTATGCTGGTAGCGATGCCCAAAGAAAGAAGTGTTTTGCGGCTTAAATCGGTCACTTCCTCGTCAAACTCGTTCTTATAGGCTTCATAGAGCATTTTTGCTCCAAGACCGACGAGGAGAAGAAAAGCAATCTTATGGGCGTAGATTTCCATATAGTCGGTAAAACCGATTCCGGCAAGATAACCGATCAGAGGCATGATCCCCTGAAAAAATCCGAAGATTCCTGCCGTTAGAAGTATCTGCCGTAACGGCAGTTTCCGATATTTTGATCCGATGGCAATGGAAACCGCGACGGAATCCATCGCCAGTGCCAGTGCCAGTAAAAATATATTCATGTGATTCCTGTTTGATGGTTATCAGGGGAAACGATTGAGGCGATCTTTGACATCGCTGAGCCGGACAAAACGAAATCCCTCTAATTTAAGACGAAGTACCCCTTCAATCACCCCTTCTCGGGTACCGCTTTCAGGATGATTCATATGGGCGATGATAATGTCCCCTTTTTTGGCGTTTCCGATACGTCGGGCAACTTCAATCGAATCAAGCGTTGCGCCGGCATCTCCCAAAACGCTGAATCCGGCAATTTCAACTCCGTAAGATCGGGCGATACGAACGGATTCGTCATCGTAATACGCGGTTCCGGTTCGGAAGAACAAAGGGTGTTTTCCGGTGAGCTTGGCGATTTTCTGCTCGTTTCCATCGATTTCTTTGACGACTTCTTCGGGGGACGCGGTTCCGTTAATGTCGTATACGCTTCGGCCATTCACGGAAAGAGGACGGTGAAGCGTGCCATGATTACCGATTTCAAACAATGGATTGGATGCGAGTTTATGGAAAATGTCCGGATTGGAATCGATCCAGCGGGCATTGATAAACAAGGTAGCGGGTATTTGGTTCCGAATCAGAAAACTGATCAACTTTTCATCGAACTGGGAACTTCGGAGACTACCTCCACACGCATCGAAGGTTAGTGCCACTTCCGGGGAATCGGTGTGAAACGACGTCACTACGCCGGTGACGTTTTCACCCCATTGGAGCGGTTCCGAAGCAAAAAAACGGGTAACAGAGATGATTAAGAGAAATACGAACCGATACATCAACCCTCCACTGAGGAAATTAAACGTGCCATTGTACTTGAATTAGTGGAGTTTTTGCAGAATATGGTAGGTTGATGTCATCTATTTTAGAAATGAAAATATTATGAACCAAGTCAGCAAGTTTCTTTCCCGAGAGAGAGTTTAAAATATGATTTTGCTCGTAGTTGGCTTTTTTAACGCTTGTCACCAACATAACCCCTTAAAGCTGCCCCTATCTTTCGGATAGGGGAGAAAACTCTGCCCTCTTCGCCCTTGATTTCATCAAGTGCGTAAGGTCAGTTGCTAAGCAAAACGGCATTTAGGAAGTGAACTGATCGAGTTTTCCTTTCAGTCCATCGGTTAGCTTATATAGATGTTCGGCCGCTTTTGCAATCTCTTCAACGCTTCGGGCATTGCTGCCGGTCAGGTCGTTGATGAGAGAGATCGAGTTGACAATTTTTGCGGAATCCGAAGCAATTTTTAATGAATTGTCGGCATTTTTGGCAACGTTGGCAATCGAATCGTTCATGCTGTGTACCGTATCGGCCACCACATCTTCAACGTTTTCGGAAATATTGACAAGGCGCTCGATGTTTTTGGCATTGGTTCCCATTTGTTCGGATGCATCATTAATGGACTGAACGATGATATTAATGGTGGCATTAATCTCGGTCAGGCTTTTTTGCGTCCGTTCGGCTAGTTTACGCACTTCATCCGCAACAACGGCAAATCCTCTACCGTGTTCACCTGCACGCGCCGCTTCGATAGCGGCATTCAGTGCAAGGAGGTTAGTCTGGTCTGCAATATCGCTGATAACCGTCAATATATTCTTGACCTGTGCGGCTTCGGTACTCATGCTATCTAGTTTGGTAGCAAGCATCGATTCGGATTCACTGGCTGCACTTACATCTTCTTTAAGTGCCTGAATATCCGAGAGCATTGTGTTTAGGCGATTGCCCGCAATTTGTATATCTTTTTTGGTTTGATCGGAGATCGCAGCCGTCGATTCGATAAAATGTTTGATTTCAGTGATTTCAGTAATGGTTTTTTGGACGATCATGATACTTTGATCGGCATTTTTACCAATCTGAATACTTGTGGCACTGAGTTCACTGGAGACGGATGCATTTTCATCGGCGGCATATTTCGCCTCTTTAATCGTGCTTTCAAGGGTTTCGAGCAAGTCGTTGAAGCTATCGATAATGACGGTAATTTCGTCTTTTCGGTTGTAGTTCAAGCGTAATGTTAGATCTTTGGTTTTGATAAACGTATGTATTTTGGCCTCTAGCATTGAAATAGAGCTACGAACTTCCCGCATGACCAAATAGCTAACCAGAAAAACGACAAACAATGCCAGGAGAAAACACATCATCAGATAGGTTCCAACCGATTCTGCTTTTTCTTTACTGAGTTTGACTGCACCTTCCGCAACGCTCTCAAGGCTGGTTTCAAGTTGTTTACTGATATCGATCAGTTTGGATAGATCGATTTGATTTCGTTGAATCGGATCACTTTGGATGATTGAAGGGGCAACTGCGTCAAATCCTTCACGGTATTGATCCATAAATCCGATCGCTTTATCACAGAGTTTTTTATTCTCTTCCATCGTCAGTTTCTCTTTCAGCTCAATAACCCTTTGACGGTTTGCATCAAGATTGGTATGGACTTTAGTTTTGGTATCCTCGTTGGGATTTTTTAAAAATTGATATACGGAGATACGGCTTAACAAGAATTCGTTTTGGATGAGTTTTGATTCGGAAGCACGATCGAGCGCCGCAGCCGCTGCACCGTTGGCATTAGCATAAATGATGTAAGTAATAACAAAAACAACGATTAAAGCGATCGGGATAATAAAGAGTTTGGCCTTGATACTGAGATTATTCATAGTAATCCTTTACGGAAGGTTTCCAGTAGAGTAGATCATAAAGTATTATAAGAATATTAAATGCCATTAAAATGAGCTTTCTTGATGTAAAAAGAATTTGCTTTAAGTTTTAAATTAATGTGAAAAGTGAAAAAGTATATTATGCTTATTTAATTACATTGCTTTATAATGAAATTTATTCGTCATCGCAATCGCGGAGAGATACCGCGGACGTTCCGAAATAGCTGCCGTCTTGCCAAAAGCAGTTATAGGTGATACTCATTCCTTTTTCCAGTGCTACATAGACGGAAGGGGTAGAACATAACGACATAAAATGGGGATGTGTGGCATTTCTGATGTAACGGAATTTCAGGTCGTTATTCGTATCAATATCAACAATATCTGTCGATGAAATAAAATTTTTCTTGGAAATGCGTAAAGAAAATATCAAGTTATTCGCATTTGAGCTGACTTTGCTGAAGGTTATATATTTATTGGTTTGACGTGGTGTATTGCTCGATAGTCCATCGGCAAACATATGCGTGATCTCTTCGACGGAAAAACGGGAAAAATTTTTTCTAAAAACGATTAAATCTTGGGCAAGCGGTTTTGTATGCGCAACGGAGAAAAGGAGAGCAGAAGATAAAAGCAACAATTGAAACCGCATGAGAATATCTTTTAATTAACGTGAGTCTCGAATAAGAGAAGAGAATTGATTGTTTAAGTTTTATGAGGTTAATAGGAGTTGAAGAGGTTCAGGAATTGCTTGAGTGTCATCCAAAAAGCTGTGCTGGCTTACAAAAGGATGAC
>JBFXFU010000043.1:0-6236 GCA_050178755.1 Sulfuricurvum sp.
TTCCCTCCCTGATACTCCAGTGCGTAATCAAAAAAACTCGGCTGCATAACCACTTCCTGCTCTTGTATACTTCTCCTATTTTATCGAATCAACGCTAATCACCAAAATCTCTTGTTTATTCAGAGGGCTCAATTATTATCGGATTGATATCGGTCGTCTTGATCGGAGGCTTCGGCCTTATCACTTATTTGGCGTTGACGTTAAAAGATTTAAGTGACCGAAATACCATAAGATCATTGGAAATGCTCAGTACCTCCATTTTTCAGACGATGCGAAACGGTATGAATTCCGGTGATCCGGCGATTGTCGAGGAAATTATCGATGATGCCAAAAGCGAAATTGACGGCCTGGACGGCATGACGGTTTTCAAATCGCAACAAGTAAGCGACCTCTTTGGAGTTCAAAACAATAAGCCGTTATCAGAGGTGGTCAAAATGGCTTTCCAAACAAAAAAAGCGGGATTTATAGAAACGGATAATCATGGGCAGCGAAACATCCGGATGATTAAACCCTTCATCGCGACGAAGGAATGCATAAGCTGTCATGCAAACGCTCAGGATGGTGATGTACTCGGTGTCATCGAGATGGATATCTCACTGGCAAAAAATGATGAACTGATTAACAGTTCTATCGTCAAACTGGTCGTTGTAATGCTGATCGGATCAATCGTTTTGGTTGTTCTTGTGCTGGCTTTTCTGAAGTCTACGCTCTTTATGCCGCTCACAAATATGCAAGAGAGGGCAAAAGACATCGCGCACGGAGAAGGCGATCTCACGGCGAGAATTGAACATAAACGCGAAGACGAGCTGGGGACAACGGCACGCTACGTCAATGAATTTATTGAAAAAACGCAACACACGATTTTAACGGCAAAAAATTCATTGAATACCCTTTTTAGTGCCGATGAGAGAATCAACGGTGTTATCACCAACATCCGGAGCATGATTATCAAGCAAGAACAGGCTACCAAAGAATCGGATAATCTTGTTCACGAAATTTATAATAATCTTGACGAAAGTGAAGAAGCCGCGATTCAAACGACCGAAGACACCATCGAAACGGCCAAAGTCCTTGACGAGATGAGCTTCGCGCTCATTAATATTGTGAACGCCATCAATGAAGCAAGTCATACGCAAAACGATCTTTCCGGGCAATTGCTGGAATTAAACCATGCAGCGTTGGAGGCCAAATCAGTGTTGTCCATCATTGCGGATATATCCGACCAGACGAATTTGCTTGCTCTTAATGCCGCTATTGAAGCGGCACGGGCCGGAGAACACGGGCGCGGTTTTGCCGTAGTAGCGGATGAAGTACGAAAATTGGCGGAACGGACCCAAAAAAGTTTGATGGACATTAATGCGACGATTAACGGAGTCAGTGATTCCATTGTCACCATTACCCATCACATGAATGAAAGTGCCGAAACCATGAAAAACGTTTCCAGCGAAGCGGATGTGATTCATCATCAATCACAGACGTCCAAAGAGAAAATGGAAAAAACCGTAGAAGCCTCTAAAAAATCATCGACGCTGGCATCGGCAATCGCCTTTAAAACAAAAGAACTCGTCGTCAAAATCAATAGTATCAAGATGGCCTCCGTTGAGAACAGCGAACTTGCAACGCGCCTTGAAGAGCTTGCAAACGAACTTTCAAAAACGGCTCATCATCTTAAAAAAGAACTAGATGCTTTTAAAGTTTAAGGAGAGACTATGAATATTGATATTGTTAATGACCACCCAAATCATACGAAGATCAGCATAAAAGGGATTGTAAAAAGTTTTTCGGATTCACAACAGATCAAAGATACGGTGGAAAATGTTGCGCGTAACAGTAACCATATAACGATTGAATTTGTCGAATCCTTCGCCCTGACCTCCAGCGTCATCGGGTATTTGATGAAAAAAGTGCAGGCGGATAATTTGAACCTTTCGATTATTACGCACAATGATCAGCTTTTCGAATTGTTGAATATGTTATCGTTAACGTCGCTCTTTAACGTCCAAAAAGCTCCGAAGTAGTAAAAAATGATCGATTTTGCCGTTTCGGAAAATACTTTTTTCGAAGCGTTCAATAACAGTCATTACTCGTATCGCAGCATCAATGATCCGGAGAATCCGGAACGTTTTATCATCATTATTTCCGAAACGGATCTGAGCCAGAGGAAATGTGAAAAAGAAAAATTACTACCCTACGAAAGCGTTTTGGACATAGACAAAGCGTTTCAGATGATATGTCCCAAGGTACTGCCGGTAGCCGTCATCATCGTGACGGAGAAGAAGATAGCCGTTTTAAACCGTCTTTTTATGGTGACGGTCATCACCGATACGTTTGAAATTGAGGAATATCCCGCCCAGGCCGATCCGGCCCAGTTACCGGTAGAGTATGTTTTCGAGAAACAGGATTTTTCTTTTTTTTACCTTTCCAATACGTCGGAACTGATCAATTTCGCCAAAATGAACGCCTCCAGAAGTATTTTCATGAACAAGGTCATTAAGCATTATTCAAAAATATCTCCTATTTCAAACACCCTGTTTTTTATGGTCAACAACCTGTTCCACAATATGGTTTCCAAGAGATTCAGTTACCGGATACCGGCTACCAAAATTTCTATCGAGCAGTTTCAACTTGAATTTGATCAGCTGTTGATCAAACGCAGTGACATAGATGAATAGGCCGAAGTCAAGTTTATCACGGTTCTGACCGAGCTGCTGCTGAACGCTTACGAACACGGTGCCCTCGGTATCAATGCGGATGACAAACAAAATGCCCTCCTGCATGATCGTTTCGACGCCTTGCTCTCTGAACGTGAATTGAGAAGAAAATCGGTTGAACATATCATCGATATCGAGTTGAACGTGTTTGAAAACAACTACGCCCTATTGCGTATAACCGATCAGGGAAAAGGGTTCGATTATACGCAGGAGATCAGCAGTGACAGCAAGGCTTTTCGCGGACGCGGTCTGTTGATGGTCCGGAACATGTGCGATGCCCTCTATTTTGATCGGCAGGGGAGACGCAGCAGCGCTTTCATCCGGCTGTCGGTACCGGACAAAAACACCCAACTCAAAACCAAAGGGGTTTTGAAGTACACGAAACAGCTCAATCTCCTGTATGTGGAGGACAACGATATCAGCCGTATGCAGTTTGCCAAAATATTCAACGACATGTTTAAAAATGTTTATTTGGCGACGAACGGCGAAGAAGGGTACGAACTTTCAAAAAGGATCATGCCCGACTTGATCATCAGTGACCATATGATGCCGAAAATGACGGGATTGGAACTGGCAGAAAAACTTCGGCGCCATTATCCGGAGATAACGTTTATCCTCTTTACCGCTTATGATGATACGAAGCATTTGATCCGGGCGATAGAAATCGGTATCGATCGGTTGTTTCAAAAACCTATTCAGGATTTTGAACTCTTTAAAAACGAATTGGAACATCTCAGTAAGAATATCTATTTGAAAAAAGAGATGGAAAAAAGGCTGTTGCAGGAAGAACTTCAAAAAGAGATCCAGATCCACACCCTGCGTTCCAATACCGACAAATACAGGTTGGAACACGAGCACGCATGGAAAAAAGAAAAATTGATCATCCAAAATGACACCGGCATGATCGACTCGATGCGTATTCATCTGCATTTCAAACCGCTTGATATCCTGAGTGGCGATATCTACGGCATTATTAAGATTAACGGGTCGCAGACCTTGCTGTATATCCTCGATGGGATGGGGAAGGGGTTGAGCGCTTCGGTGACCTCCGTATTATCGGCTGCCTTTTTGAACCGAAGCGCACTGAAAGGGAAAGAGAAGAATGATTTTGATTTTTATAATTTTGTCGAAACATTTTGCTCTTACATTCAACCCTATCTGCTTGATGTTGAAACGATCTCCTGCCATTTCGTCCATTTTGACCGTGAGTCGGAGAATCTGAAATACATAGGCTTCGGAGCTTATCCATTGCTTTTGAGAGATGAAAACGATCAGGTGACGGAGATTAAATGCAAAAATCCTCCTCTTTCCCGATATACCAAAACCTTTATTCTTCAGGAACGGGCCTTACAACACTCTTTTCGCCTCTTGATGTATTCGGACGGCCTCGTCGAACATACGGAGAAGGGGTACGGTAGCTTGTCCAATCATTTCAACGAATGTATGGACTTTGACGCTTTAAAAGAGAGGTTGGAGCAGACGCTTGTGCACGATCATGAATCTTTTGAAGATGATGTCACTCTTCTTTACGTTGAGGGGTTTGTCTCCTGAATCCGGTCGGTTGTATTGTCTCTCGTCCGATACGGTGCTGATAAAAATTCCAAACAGGTTTGATGGCGTACCTCGCGATAACGGATTGAACTGCTTTTACAGCGCATACTCGCAAAAGTCACTTTTTTTTAGATTTATTTTTCCATCTTTTCCAATTTGGAAAAAATACTTTCGCATGAGGATAGGGCCTGCTCAACGGCAGAATTGCTTTTTCGGTATTTTTTCAAATCCTCAAACGCTTTTTTGGCTTCTTTGTAGTGGATCATCAGGTTTTTGCTCATGGGTGCGGCATCCCCTTTTAATTCCTTTTGGGCCAATCCGACAAATTCATTTAAAACCAATAAACCTTTGATTATTTCTTTGTCTTCTTTGAGTTGTTCATTACTTTCTTTGAGTTTTTCATTACTTTCTTTGACTTTTTCATTACTTTCTTTGAGTTTTTCATTAGATTCTTTGAGTTTTTCATTGGATTCTTTGAGCTGTTTTTTCAAGATTTTAGACTTTGCTTCTTCTTCGGCAATATTTATACCAAGATCATCAAATCTCTTATTTGTTTCCTGAAGTCTCTGTTGAGAATCCTGAAGTCTCTGTTGACCATCGTGAAGTCTCTGTTGAGCCATTTCGAGTTCTACCCTTGACGTTAAAGTTTTTGTCAATATCTTTCTTGCCCTGCTGAAATAGTCGTCGATACCGGGTATTAGAGAGTGTAACCCTTTTCCTGGTCCGGATGTTATGTTTCCTGCATTTTCCGGTATCTCCGGAAAGGTCCTTGTCGTTGTCTTTTCATTTGAATACGATGTCAGTATGGTTATCCTGCTCCCTTTAAGCAGGGTCAGCAACTCTCTTTGTCCGGCATCCAACCGATTCGCATCTGCCGTATTCAGGTAATGATAAAGGAGGGCAATAAATTCGGATAATTGAAGGAGCCCGTCTTGAGTAAGTTTTGATCCATGTTCCAGTTGGACAAACGATGCCGAAGCGATCAGATATTTTCTAACCCCTTCTCCCGTAAAACCGGCTCCATCGATATTCGCTATGATATTAAACATATCCAGAAACTGTGAGAACGCTTCGTGAGTCATTGTCTCGGGCAGGTTTTGGCAGGTTTTGTAAGATTTCTCTATCTCTGCTTTCAATGTATCCGTCTGTTCCCGGGTCGCTTCCGCCCCCCGCAATGCTTTGTACGACGCGACGTCGTCGCCAAGAAACAGCCGATCGATCACGGCGGAATAGTTGGCGGCTGTGAGCCGCGTCTCTCCCCCCATCAGGGTTTTAAGATCGCTTGGAGGAGCGTTGCGCAGTCCCGGAGTGATAAAATCCAGCAGACGGGGATCGCCGTTTTGGAGCGTCTCGAACGTCAAATACGCACTGACGTTAAAATCGGCGGGTCTCTCCACTCCCTCCAAGGCACTCTGCATCTGGGTCTGGTAGGAATCGCGCGCGTAGGCCGAAGCGCTCAGCACGACAGCCGCCGCGATCGCCAGCAGGGTTGGGCGTTTCATCGTTCTCCTTGGGTGCGGGAGCTGCGCCCCGTTTTTTAACGTCTCTTTTCGCCGAAAAGTGTATCCCCGCATGGCTAAAACGGAGGTAAAAATGTGTAAAAATGTTGTATATATCTGCAGACACGGCGTCATGGCTGTGTATCGGTAAAAAACGAATCGACTCACAGACCGGGCCTGCTCAATCTGACCTGCTATCTATACCGCTATGAACAAGCGGTAAGACTGCAAAGGATAAAGGTGATGTAACAAAACATCAAAAAAATCAAGTAGGTAAATTTAGATGCTTCCGTAAGGAGTTTTTAGAGGTTCTCTTAAAATATACATTCGTGGAAGATAAGAAAAATTAAACAAAATAAAACAATATAATATTTATATATGTTACTTTATGTAAACAATTTATCTATATTTTAAACCGTTAATTTTGATTATAACGATACTAAGTTACTTTTCATTAACATTTCTTCTTAAGATA
>JBFXFU010000044.1:0-5699 GCA_050178755.1 Sulfuricurvum sp.
ACAGCGATACCGCTGCACCTTTCCCTCTGCCATCGGTTTCATACCAGCCTTCACGATATGGCGTGATCCACACTTTCTACATTCCATATTCCTCTTAAGCAACTAATGTGCCTAACCAGTCAGTGCCGAATTGGACGCATTTTAGAATCATGACAAAAATGTCATCCTCCTGTTTTAGGGAATGGAAACAGGTTGCTTAATTGTAAAAAGTCTCGGAATCGATTACAGGATTGTTTAAGATAGGTGTAGTTAAAATGGTCGGTGACGAAACAAAACATAAGGTCAAGCTTAACTTAAGGAGAATCAATGAAATTAGTTAAAATGAGTCTTGCCGCTGCCGTATTGTTGGGTGCAAGTGCATTCGCAATCGACAACGTAAAAGTAAATGGCGACGCAAAACTTTATTACGGAACTAGTGATCGGGGTAACGCAGAGCTATTTGATAAAGCGAGTAGTGCAGCGGATATAGCAGTACGTGCAGGTGTAACAGGTGATTTGGCTAAAAATATTTCTTTTGGCTTAACAGGGTATGCGGTTACTACACTTGGACTTGAGAATAATCTTGTAAATTCTACATGGACAGGTGCACATGGAGCACGTTTTACAGGTGCTGGATATCCGGAAGTTGATGACAAATCATGGCTAGGAGAAGCTTGGATCGCAGCGACTGCGGGTAAAACCACTGCAAAACTTGGACGTATGGAGCTTGATACTCCGTTTGCATTCTCTGAAAAATGGTCAGTTGTACCAAATACTTTTGAAGCAGCCGTTGTTTTGAACCAAGATATTCCAGATACTACACTTGTCGGTGCATGGGTAGGTAAAGGAAATGGTACGAATGCAGTTGGTGGCATTGGTGGAGGAACAAACAATACATCTACATTAGCAGGTGCAAGTCTTGCATTGGATGGTGGCGTTGTTGGAGCAAATGCTCAGTTTGTTACGTTTGGACATAATGGTGCTTATGCGGCGGCAATTGTTAACAATTCTTTCAAGCCTCTTGTTGCACAAGCGTGGTATTACAATGTTGACAGTGTTGCGGATGCTTACTGGCTGCAAGCGGATTGGGATTGCCAATTGGTCAAAGGTGTAAAACTTGGTGCTCAATATGCTGAAATGTCACCAAAAGGTATTATTGCTACTTTAAATGATTCTAAAGCATATGCTGTTAAAGCTGCATACACAAATATTCCAGGATTGAATGTATCTGTAGCATATTCAAAAGCAGATGAAGACGGGCAATTGAAAATTGCAAATGTTGGAACAAATAATCTTGGTGGCGCACAATCAAAATTGTATACTGAAGCATATTGGGAATATGGTTATGTAGGTGCTCCTGGCGCTAAATCTTGGAATGTAACGGCTGAATATGATATGAAAGATATTGCTAAATTCGGTGCGTATTACACAGATGTAACTATTGATAATACCAATGCTTTGAATCGTTCGCTTGGTGGATATGATAATGCCGAGATGAATGAAGTAGC
This sequence comes from Sulfuricurvum sp., assembly GCA_050178755.1. Taxonomy (GTDB): domain Bacteria; phylum Campylobacterota; class Campylobacteria; order Campylobacterales; family Sulfurimonadaceae; genus Sulfuricurvum. The sequence continues at coordinate 1,488 of JBFXFU010000044.1, forward strand.
ACTAACTGCAAGTAAATCAATGGGTCCAGTTGATGCGACTTTGGCATATGTTAACACTGAAATCAACAGTGGGGATCGTTTTAATAAAATCCTTGCAATGTTCCAACTCAACTTCTAAGAAGTTAAGTTTTTCCTCACCCCTATTGGGGTGAACCTCTTCCCTAATATCTTTCTTTTTTTTCTATCTGTTATAATTTGACTATGAAACTTTTTATCCGCTCAATCGTTTATACGTTTTTTATGTTGTTACTGATATCGGTCATCTCATTCGGTGCGGTCCATCTTGCCCCGAACAGTTTTATGGGGGGTGATCTGAATCCCAACATGACCCCAGAGGCGATAGCGCAACTTCGTGCAATATACGGTTTGGACAAACCGCTGATGCGCCAATACATGGATTGGACGTCCAACATTGTTGTATTGAATTTTGGCGTCTCCTTTGTCAGCGGAGAACAGGTGAGCGAAGTGGTTGCCAAGCGTCTACCCATTACGCTGACGATGAATATCGTCTCGATGATTATCACCTTTGTCGTCTCCGTTTGGTTGGGGGTTAAAGCGGCGTTGCGCCACGATACGTTCGCGGATCGCTCGATTGAACAAATATCACTCGTAAGTTTTGCCATGCCGTCGTTTTATCTGGCCATTTTACTGATTATGACCCTTAGCTTCTCCCTTGGATGGTTTCCGATAGCGGGTTTGCATTCATTAGAGCCTCCTGAGGGCTTGATCGGGTATTATGCGGACATGGGCTGGCATTTGACGCTGCCGATTGTTATTATGGTGTTTGTAGGGATCGGAAGCATGACGCTCTATATTCGTGCGCTTAGCGTTGAAATTCTGAAAAGCGATTACGTCTATTTTGCAAAAGCACGGGGAGTGAGCGAAAAAGTTTTGATCCGCAGGTATATTCTCCCCAATCTATTGCCTCCGATCGTGACAATGCTTGGGCTCTCCCTTCCGGGACTTATCGGGGGATCGGTGATACTGGAATCGATTTTTGGGATCGAGGGGATGGGACAGTTGTTTTACGCAAGCGCGATGAGCCGTGATTACCCGGTGATTATGGGAATCTTGATCATTAGTGCCCTTCTGACCCTCTTGGGTAATCAGATCGCTGATGCCGTTTTGCTGAAGTTGAACCCGTTTGTTAAGAGATAGAGCCTACTTTTTTATTCCAATAAAAAAGTAGACAGTAGGAGAGGTTAGTTTCCGAAAAGGGCCTGGAGAGAACTGAGCCCCTCTTTTTTCTCTTCGGCTTGTTTGTCTGATTTTGGGGTACTGGTTCCCTGTTCGTTAAGTTCGATAGTGTATCCCGTCAGCATGGAAGCAAGACGGATATTGATACCGCTTTTCCCGATCGCTTTTGATTTTTGATCGCTTGGAAGGGTGACAACGGCTTTTTTGACACCCTCTTTTTCTTCCTCAACGACGACGGCGGAGATGATAGCCGGACTCATCGCACGGGCGATGAAGAGTTCGGGAGAGGAAGTGTATTCGACACAGTCGATGTTTTCACCGCACAGTTCGTCGCTGACTGCATTGATCCGTACACCGCGTACGCCGACGGTAGCACCGATCGGATCGATTTGGGGACGGTTGGTATAAAGAGCAATTTTTGCCCGCTCTCCGGGAATCCGGGCACACCGTTCGACGATAACGATACCGTCTTTGATTTCAGGGACTTCCAAAGCCAGAAGTTCTTCGAGAAATTTAGGTGAAGTGCGGGAGAGCTCCATGGTGATACCGTTGTTCTTATCGATATTGACACGGCGCACGACGGCACTTACCATATCTCCGACTTTAAACTTCTCCCCTTTGATCCGGTTTTTCATCGGCAGAACCGCGCGGATTTCGTCCACTTCGATGGTCGTGTTCTGTTCATTGTCGACGCGGGTGACGCGTCCGGAAACGATCTGATTGATTTTGCTTTTGTATTTGTCGTACAGTTCGTTCTCGACCAGACGTTGGATGTGAAATTCGATTTCGCGGTGCAAAGTAGCGAATGCGCTTCGGCCGTAGCTTTCGATATCGTGCTCCATTTGGAGGGTATCTCCGATTTCCGCTTCGTCATCGATGGCCAAGGCATTGCTAAGGCTCATGTAGGCCCCCGCTTCTTCCCCTGTCAGCTCGGCAGCATCATCGGCAACGACGGTAATGATTTGACGCAGCCGGACCTGTTTGGTTCGATCATCGATGTCGGCTTCAAAAGCAAAACCGGGATTGATAGTACGTTTTGCCGTTTGAACGAACGAAGTTTTAATGGCTTCTTTGACGTTGTCACGGCTTAAGCCTTTTTCGTTGGCAATAGAATCGATAATATCTAAAATATTTTCCATAACAATATCCTTGTCAGACAGAATTGGCTCATAAAAAAAATTGAAATTGTGGGGAAGCTTTTTCTATGAAGGGGAAGAATTATACATGAATTACTCTTAATAGGATATTTATTGAAAGGCGGGTACAATGCCTTTAAACTGCATATATAGAAAAACATCGCAAGAGAAAAGGAGATAAATTCTTTATGGAATTAAAAATTGCTCGTACCGAACAAGATGCCAAACCTAAAAAAATCGATCTGAAAAAAATCACGGAGATGGTTGAAAAAAGCAATTCCGTCATTTTGTATTTCGACCGTGAGAATTCCCACAAAGATTTGTTGTCTTTGCAAGACCATTTTGAAGGCGAAGGAAAAAGTTTTTACATGCGTGAAGTCCGTTTCGGCCTTTCCGCCAACGAATACATGTACGAAGTGCATATTCTCTAAATTCTGCATTCGTTACAAACCCGTAACCCTACCCTGAGAAATGCGTAAAGCAGTTTCTTTTTAGGCTTAATGCGGGTTTGTTTCTAACAAAACTTCCCTGATGGACATAGTGAGCCGGTTTCGCATAAAGACGCCGGATGTTCTTCGGCTTGAAAAGCACTTTGACGTGCTTTTGATTTTTATCTAGGGCAAAAATTCGCAATGAGTAAAAAATTATTTATCGAAACGCTTGGATGCGCAATGAACGTGCGCGATTCCGAACACATGATAGCGGAATTGGGTGCGCATGAGGGGTATGTCTTGACAGACAACCCCAAAGAGGCCGATTTGATTATGATCAATACCTGTTCCGTTCGGGAAAAACCGGTGCATAAGCTGTTTTCAGAACTCGGCGGATTCAACAAGATCAAAAAAGAAGGGGCCAAAATCGGTGTGTGCGGGTGTACGGCATCCCATTTAGGGCAAGAGATCATCAAGAAAGCCCCTTACGTCAATTTTGTACTCGGTGCGCGTAACGTTTCGAAAATTACCGATGTTTTGCAACGGGACAAAGCGGTCGAAATCGATATAAATTACGACGAATCCCAGTTTGCGTTCAAAGATTTTCGAAGCAGCCCGTATAAGGCTTACATCAACATTTCGATCGGATGCGACAAGCAGTGTACGTTTTGTATCGTTCCGAAGACCCGGGGTGATGAAATTTCGATTCCGGCCGATCTGATTGTGGCCGAAGTGCGTAAAGCGGTTGAAAACGGTGCCAAAGAGGTCTTTTTGCTGGGGCAAAACGTGAACAATTACGGTCGCCGTTTTTCCGGTGATCACGACAAGATGAATTTTACCGAACTCCTCCGGCGCGTTAGCGCCGTAGAAGGGTTGGAGCGGATCCGGTTCACCTCCCCGCACCCGTTGCACATGGATGATGAGTTTCTTGAAGAGTTCGCCAGAAACCCTAAAATTTGCAAATCGATGCATATGCCGCTTCAAAGCGGTTCGAGTGAAATCCTTCGGGCGATGAAGCGGGGGTATACCAAAGAGTGGTTTTTAAACCGTGCCGCGAAGCTAAGAGAGATGGTTCCCGACGTCAGTATCAGTACCGATATCATTGTCGCATTTCCGGGAGAAAGCGATGAAGATTTTGCCGATACCCTTGAGGTCATGAAGCAGGTCCGTTTTGAACAGGTATTTAGTTTCAAATATTCTCCCAGACCGATGACGGAAGCGGAAAAAATGCTCACTACGGTCAATCCGGAGCTGGCATCGGAACGTTTAAGTTATTTGCAGAAGTATCAGGACACGATTCTCGATGAAATCACGGCGACGTTACTGGGCAAAGAGATGAAAGTCTATTTTGAAGAGTTGCGCAGCGACGGATACGTTGCCGGACGAAGCGATAATAACGTGATGGTAAAGGTTAAAGGGAGTGAGGAGTGGCTTGGAAAATTTGCCAA
>JBFXFU010000045.1:0-5527 GCA_050178755.1 Sulfuricurvum sp.
TATAATCCAACAGATACACCATTAATCCGGAATTCAGCCGAGAGAATAGAAGGATCGTCTTGTCAAAACTGCCGTTTACAATTCGTGAATTGCTGAAAAAACCGTCCATTCGCTATACGGTTCTTTTCTATACTCTTCTCGTCGGCATAGCCGGATGGGTTATTTATGAACGAGAAAGTACCTTTCGGATTACGAAAATTGACAGTTCTCTTTTGTACGCAGCCATCAATGCGGACCGTCGTTTTGGAGGAGAAAAGGTAGACCGTCTAATGACTACCTCCCCCACTTCAACCGAGTTTCGCTCCCTTATCGACGAAGCCAATGCCCTGTCTAAAAATGTGGGAGCCACCTATATCTACCTTGTCGTTGAGGAGCAAGGTGTCCTTCAATTTCTTATATCCAATGAACTGCCAAACGACCAGGCACGCGGATTAGGCGTCAAATTTCGCGAAATTTACGACCATCCTCCGGCTGAATTGCTACAGGCGCTGCACGAAAATATCATTACCTACAGCCCCGAATATACTGATAAATGGGGAACTTTTCACTCGGTATTCATCCCGGCACGCTCACCATCAGGAGTACGCTACGTCATCGGTGCCGACATATCGGCTGAAAACGTCTATCCGGTCTCTTTGAGCGTATTGCTCAATGCTGCCGGAATGAGTACCCTGTTTTTACTATTTTTGATTCCCATTTTAATGCTTCTCAGTCGCTACCATCGGAGCAAAGAACTGGAGAATCAAAATCGTCACCATCTGGAATTTCAGGAAAAACTGCACGAACAGCTTACCCGGCAAATCGCCTTCGAACAAGCTCTTATCGATACCATCCCTTATCCTCTTTTTTACAAAGGGCCTGATTGCCGTTTTATCGGTGTAAATAAAGCGTATGAATCGACGTTTGGCATTCACCGTAACGACCTCATCGGCAAACAGGTATTGGATCTGGAATATCTTCCGATGGAAGACCGGATCGAATATCAAGCTGAAGACGAAAAAGTCATCCGGAACATTGAAACGGCACACAAAGAGATGCTTATCCCTTTTTCCGACGGGAAAGTGCATCAAACACTCTACTGGGTCAGCGGTTTTGCCGATCCTGACGGAAATCCGGCGGGGCTCATCGGTTCGATCGTCGATATTACTGAACTGGTCGAAGCCAAAGAGGCCGCCCATGCCGCAACTCGGGCGAAAAGTGAATTTTTAGCCAATATGAGCCATGAAATCCGTACTCCTATGAATACGGTCATCGGAATGACGGAACTCGCGTTGCGAGGAAATCTTCCGTACAAAGAGCGCCATTTCGTCGAAAAGGCGGTCGAGTCGGCCCATCTGCTATTGGATATTATCAACGATATTCTCGATTTTTCTAAAATCGAAGCCGGAAAACTTCGCATCGAACAGGTCCCATTCAATCTTGAAGAGATGGTCTCCTCCATTATCGAAATTATCGGAATCCGTGCCGAACAGAAAAATCTCGAACTTCTGATGCAGATGCCTACGAATACGGGGCTGGATTTTATCGGCGATCCGTTACGCATCAAACAAGTGCTTCTGAATCTCCTTTCCAATGCGGTCAAATTCACTGCTCACGGTGAAGTATCCCTTCACATCCGAAAACTTGCTTCCACTTCCTCCGCTTCCAGACTCCGTTTTGACATCCGTGATACCGGAATCGGGATTCCACCGGAAAAACAAGACTCCTTGTTTCAAGCCTTTTCACAAGCTGATACCTCCACAACCCGCCAATTCGGCGGGACCGGTCTTGGTCTGGTGATTGCCAAAAAACTGGTCACTCTGATGGACGGAACGATCGGATTTACCAGTAGCGTTGGGGTTGGAAGTACGTTCTGGTTTGAAATCGAACTCACTGATGCACGCATCGATGACGCAAAGTCGGCACGAATCGTCACCCCTCTCAACGTCTTGGTCGTTGACGATACCGAAACGGCACGCGAAATTTTCCGTGAAATGCTCGAAGGTTTCGGTATCGCCCATACAATCTGTTCGAACAGCCAGGAAGCACTCGATCTTCTCAAAACCGGGTATCGTGCCGACGTTGCAATTATCGACTGGAAAATGGCGGGAATGGACGGCGTAGAGCTCTACCGTAAAATCCATCAAAATTATCCTAATAAAATCCGTTCGGCCATTATGGTCACCGCATTTGAAAAAGAAGAACTTTCCGACCGATTCGATCCCGACCGTATTCCCAGACTGCTGATCAAACCGGTTACACCTTCCTCACTCTTCGACGCTCTGGTCGATACCTCAGCATCGACGGCATGGCCCAACCGTACCGTATCGTCCGAAACAGCCGATAGAGTACGCGGTACCTTAAACGGTCTGAAAATTCTCCTTGTCGAAGATAACGAAAGCAACCAGGAAGTCGCCACCGAAATACTCCATTCCGTCGGCGTCGATGTTGTTATCGCTTCCAACGGCCTGGAAGCGTATGAATATATCCGTGCCGGTCATCTCGTCGACGCCGTACTGATGGACTGTCAGATGCCGGTAATGGACGGGTTGGAAGCTACACGAAAATTGCGACAGGAATTGGGCGTTACCCTGCCAATTATCGCTATGACCGCCAATGTCCTTGAAGGAGACGAAGAAACCTGTAGAGCGGCAGGGATGGACGGATACGTCCCAAAACCGGTCGATTCCGTTCACCTGTTTGAAACCATCAATCGCTTCTGCGGGCAAAATATCGTCCCGTTGGCGGATACTTCCGCCTCCGTGATACCGTTTACGATCGAAGGAATCGATACGGCGCGTGCACTGGAGAGAATGATGGGCAATACCGATCTCTATCGCCATTTGCTGCTCCGATTCAAAGAGCAACAGCCCTCTTTTATCGATACGTACCGAAGTTCTAGTACGAATGAAGACCGTAAACGGCTCTGTCATACCCTCAAAGGTCTTGCCGGAACGCTGGGAATGGATTCCCTCTTTTCCCTCGCTCAGCAAGCGGAAAACGGCGTACACCCTCTCGACGAATCACCGCTATTATTAGAAATTCATCAAGAGATCCTGCTGATGTCTGAGCGGATCGGCAATGCGATCACGACCGTCGACCTCCCCTCATCCTCCGTCTCCAATGCCGTACTCGCGGCACTGTTGAGTAAACTCAAGAATGCGGACGCTACGGCATTTGACGATGCTGCCCCCCTTCAACATGCAAACGATCCGGAGCTTCATTCAATTTACGCTAAAATCGCCCAATTCGATTTCGACAGTGCTGCCGCCGATTTGCACCGGCGGCTTTATCCAAGCCTCTAAGGAACCTTATAGATGACCAATTTTGCCGAAACCATTCTAATTGTCGACGACTCCCCCGAAAATCTTCTCGTCCTCAGTGAAACGCTCAAACCTTTCTATAACGTCAAAATAGCCAACAGCGGCCAAAAAGCGCTAAACATTATCGGCTCCGGGAATTTCCCCGATCTGATTTTACTCGACATCATGATGCCCGAAATGAACGGCTACGAGGTCTGTACCAAACTTAAAAGCGATCCGCTAACCAAAAACATCCCGATTATTTTCGTTACCGCATTGAGCGATTCGGCCGACGAAGCCGAAGGACTAAAACTCGGTGCGGCCGATTATATTACCAAACCAATTAACACCTCAATTGTGCTAGCCCGGGTAAAAACCCAACTCTCCTTACTCCGCTACCAACACGATCTGGAACAAAAGCTTCAGGAACGTACCGAAGAGCTCGCCCTCACCCGTATTGAAGTGATTCGGCAGCTCGGACGCGCTGCCGAATTCAAAGACAACGAAACAGGAACCCACATTTTACGGATGAGCCATTTTGCCAAACAAATTGCTCAGACGGTTGGCCTCGACGATACCCGAGTCGAGTTAATTTACCTCTCGGCGCCGATGCACGATATCGGAAAAATCGGCACTCCCGATGCTATTTTGAAAAAAGAGGGGCCTCTAACCCCGGAAGAGTGGGAAATCGTCCGTCAGCACCCCGTTCAGGGAGCGAATATCATCGGAAACCACCATTCTCTCCTGCTGCAAACGGCGCGGATCGTCTCACTGACCCATCACGAAAAATTTGACGGTACGGGTTATCCATACGGGATCCGGGGATACGATATTCCGATTGCCGGCCGGATCGTTGCCATCGCCGACGTCTTCGACGCCCTAACCTCGCGCCGTCCGTATAAAGAAGCATGGTCATTCGACGATGCCGCACGCTATCTCATCGATCAGAAAGGGAAACATTTTGACGGGGAACTGGTCGATGCGTTTTTATCCGAGACGGGTCGCATCAAACAGATTATGGAGCAGTATAAAGATTAAAGGCTCATCGACTCGATGAGCCTTTCTATGGGAAAACTTATTTTAGACCGGCAACGTATTCCGATAGAGCTTTCATATCGCTCTCGGAAAGAGCTGCCGTTTGTCCTTTCATAATAGCGCCCATCCCTTTGGTATTACGGGTTCCCGCTTTGTACCCTTTCAGAGCATCTAGCGTTTTATCGGTTTTCCATCCGGCAATCACTTCCGATTTTCCAAGTGCCGATTTTTCCCCTTTTGCGCCGTGACACGCCGCACATTTTTGAAAGAGTGTTCCGCCGTCCGAAGCACCCAACATCGCCGTCAGTCCCAATATTGTTATAAACGCTTTCATCTTCATTCCTTTTTTTGTATTTATCCGAACTCACTTCGGATCCGTATAGCGTACCTTCATACACCTCAGTGACAATTTACCGCTCCAAACCTGCGTTATCCACAGCTCGGTACGTTCCCCGAATCGCTGCCGTATTCAATTGCAAAATCCCCAAGATCTTTTAGTTTGTCTTTTATCTCCGGATTGTTCAAAATCGGTGCGGCGGCGGGGAAACGTTCACCGTATTCTTTAATAAACCCTTTCGCATTGTCCGCAAACAAATCTTCCCATTCTGCCACCGTGTGTTCGGCGGCAAACTTCGTACCGTTCATCCCGAATTTCGATTTGAACGTTTTCAAATACACTTTTTGCCCGGTTTTGGCATCGGCCTGCGCCATCGATGCGATCAAAGCGGCCGAAGCCAACATCATTAACAGCTTTTTCATGATCCACTCCTTGAAAGGAACCCGTTAGCGGATTTCCTTTTTGATAGAAGCAGTGTAAAGAAAGATTGTGGAGCGATTGTGGAGTAGTATACCGTTAGACGTTTTCCAGATTGACAATACGGTTGCGTCCGGCACGTTTAGCCTCATAAAGTGCGTTGTCCGCCTCTTTCATGATCCCCTGTACACCGTTTACGATCGGCATATCGGAATGAAAAATCCCTCCGCTGACCGTTATTTTCATATCATGTTCCCCATAATGGAAAAGATAGTTCTCTACTTCTTTGCGTATTTTCTCGCTTTTATGGACGATCTGTTCGAAAGTAATGCGGTTGAACAAAATGACAAACTCTTCTCCACCCGCTCGATAGACGCTGTCGTGCTCACGCACAGTACGGCTCAGAATCGATGCAATCTCTTTAAGAACGTGGTCTCCGGCATCATGCCCGTACGTA
>JBFXFU010000046.1:0-3130 GCA_050178755.1 Sulfuricurvum sp.
CCCGGAACGACCGGGACACCGGCCGCAATCATGACGTCTTTGGCTTTGGACTTATCCGACATCAGCGCCATAACCTCAGGAGTAGGACCGATAAACTTAATCCCGTGATGGGTACAGATTTCGACAAAATGCTGATTCTCGCTCAAGAAGCCGTATCCGGGGAAAACGGCGTCGCATCCGCTAATTTCGGCTGCGGCAATAATTGATGGAATATTGAGATAACTCTGCGAACTCGGAGCTCCTCCGATACAGATAGCCGCGTCCGCCAGTTTAAGATAAGAAGCATCTTTATCGGCGGTAGAATAAACGGCTACCGCCTCCTTTCCCATCTCTTTAATCGTTCGGATGGCACGCAGAGCAATTTCCCCGCGGTTAGCAACTAAAATACGTTTGATTTCGGCCATGATTAAAGCTTCTCAACGGCAAATAGCGGCATATCGTATTCAACGGCCTGACCGTCCGAAACCAATATGCTGACAACTTTACAATCGAATTCAGCTTCGAGTTCATTCATAATTTTCATCGCTTCAAGGATGGCAATAACCTGTCCTTTTTTGATACGGTCACCTACTTTGACGAATGGAGCCGAATCGGGAGACGGAGCTGCGTAATAAGTGCCGACCATAGGAGAAACGATAACATCTCCGCTAATCGCCGCTGGTGCACTTTCTACCGCCACAGCAGCCGGAGCAGCAATTGCCACAGGAGCTGCGGCTACCGGTGCAGAAGCAACTGCAACCACACCTGTGTTTTTTTCAAGTTCGATGGAAAAATTGTCTTCAGTAATTTTTAATTTTGAAAGAGAACTAGCGTCAAACTCTTGCAAAAGGGTTTTAATCTGTTTCATATCCATTGGAATGTGCTCCTAAAAAGTAGGGTAAGAGATGTGCTATACTACCACAAATAAAATTAACAACGGATATAGCATGGGTCTTAAAAGCGATGGATGGATACGGGAAAAAGCACTGAATGAGGAGATGATCTCCCCGTTTTGTGAAGATCAGGTGGGAGTAGGCGTCGTAAGCTATGGCCTCAGCTCATACGGATACGATATCCGCGTCAGCAACGAATTTAAGATTTTTACCAACCTTAATTCAACCGTCGTTGACCCTAAACATTTCGACGATGCCAACGTCGTCGATTTCATCGGAGACGTCTGTATCGTTCCGCCAAACTCGTTTGCCTTGGCACGGACAGTCGAATTTTTTAAAATTCCCCGCGACGTCTTGGCAATCTGTCTGGGGAAATCAACCTACGCCCGCTGCGGCATCATCGTCAATGTCACCCCGTTCGAACCGGAGTTCGAAGGACATATCACGATCGAGATATCCAATACCACCCCTCTTCCGGCTAAAATCTATGCCAATGAAGGGATCGCACAAGTTCTCTTTTTGCAAGGAGATGAAATGTGCGAAACCAGTTATAAAGACAAAAGCGGAAAATATCAGGGTCAAGAGGGGATTACCCTTCCGCGAATCCTTAAATGACAACATCTTCTCTTTACATTAAGCGTTTGTAAGCTTAATGGAGGGAGTTGAATGATAAAATACGGAAATTTATTACCTTAAAAGGAACCATTGATGCTACACGAATTCCGCGACATCATCACTCAGATGAAAGAAGACGGTGCGGCTAACGCTCACTTTCTGAAAATTTTCGATAAACATAACGAGCTCGACGATCAAATCACCAAAGCTGAAAACGGTGAACTTCCATTAACCGATATGGAAATCGAAAAATTGAAAAAAGAGAAGCTTCTGCTCAAAGACGAAGCGTATGCGATGATTATTCAATACAAAAAAGAGCACAACCTCTAATTTTCCTCCTTTGACTCCGTGTACCGTTGAACATCAACCGGTACACGACAAATAAAATCTGTTCACATATAAATCTTTGATTCTTACGACTGCCTTTCCATTCATGAAAGCCTAGGTTTTTCATTGGACGAGCGTATTTTCGCGTATGCCTTGGCTCCTGTGATGTTTAAAAGATGTACCCGTTTATTGAGTTTTTTTTTAGCAAAAGCGTGTTACCATCTTTTCGACACATGACCAAGGAGTCCGGATGGATAAAAACTTCTCATATGCCAAACTAGCCGATTTCGGTCGTGCCCTGTTACACCGACCTTCTCTCAATGAAGGGTTACCGATGATTTCCAGTTATGCCAAAGAGGTAAGCGGAGCGGAGCGATGTTCGATTTTTATCTACAACCCTTCGAATCAAACGTTATGGACAACTCTTGCCGATGGAAGCGAACAAATCATCGTTCACAAAGACGACGGTATCGTAGGCAGTACCCTCAAAGAAGGCAAACCTATTCTCGTCAATGATCCTTACCATGATGAACGCTTTTTACCTACCATCGATCACAAAACGGGGTTTGTCACCCAAAACATCGCTTCTATACCCATTTTTAACTCTTCACGTCAGATTATCGGGGTATTCCAGCTCTTGAATAAACCTGACGGATTTTCCAAAGAAGATGCGAAGAACATGATTTTCTTTGCCCATTATATCAGCGGGTACCTGGAACTGGCCATTCTATTCGGTTCTCAAAAAGGTAACCAATGAGTCTCGAAGTCTACAAACGTATCGCCGATTTCGGAAAAAAGCTGGCATCGCTCACCGATTTGGAAAATGCTCTCCCGACCATTGCCGAAGAGGCCAAAGCCATTGTAAATGCTGAGCGTTGTTCCATTTTTATGGTTGATTATTCCACCGAGATGCTGTGGACCAAGCTCAGTGACGGAATCGGGCGTATCGCAATCAGCATCAATTCCGGCATCGCCGGAAACACCGTAGAGGCCAAAACTCCGCAAAGAGTCAATGATCCGTATGAAGACGAACGTTTTTTGTCTAAAATCGATGCCAAAAGCGGTTTCGTTACCCGGAACATTCTCGCTGTCCCTATTTTTAACTCCCGACAAGAGGTAATCGGGGTCATCCAGATGCTGAATAAATATAACGGCGATTTTACCGAGACCGATGAAGGGGTTATGACGTTCTTTGCCAATTACATCAGTGGAACGCTCGAACTCGCTTTACTGATGGAACGTTCAAAGTAATTCTCGTTTTAACCAGTGGGAGAGCACGTATAATCCCCAAACGTGCTGTTTAAATCTCCCCTTTT
>JBFXFU010000047.1:0-2610 GCA_050178755.1 Sulfuricurvum sp.
TCCTTTTCTGGGCTATTCGACGTTTCGTTCTCCAACCGATTACCGATATGGTCGAATCGATGAGGGAGACCGACAAAGACGGTATTCCTCTTTCACATCCGCATATTGAAGGGATCAGCGAGCTGGAAGATTTTTCCGACACGATCGTGACGATGCTTGATACGATCAAACATTCACGACAGGTACTTCAGACGCAAAACGAGGGATTGCTGAAAACGGAACATATGTTCATCATGATTCTTGAATTAAGTCCCATCGCAGTAAGGATCACCCGAAGAGATACTCATACCGTTGTATTCGCCAATGATGCATACGCCAGTTTACTTAAAAAAAGTCGTAAAGATATTCTCGGTAGCAGTGTGAAGCATTTTTATATTGATGAGTCCGAATATCGGAACATCGTTAATGTAATTCAATCCGGAGAATCTATTTATAACAAACTCGTAGAATTAAAAGTCGGTGAAGAACGGATTTGGACTTTATCGTCGTACATGCCATTCGAATTTGAGGGTACGGAGGCGGTACTCGGCTGGTTTTACGATATTACACCTCAAAAACGGCTCGAAGAACAGCTCCGAAAGGAAAAAGAGTTTATCAACACGATTGTACGAAATGCCGATTCGATCATCGCTATGATACGTGATGACGGAACGATGAGTTATCTTAACGAATACGGTCAGCATTTTACCGGTTATTCATTGGATGAAATCGCGTCCGAACCGTATTTCTGGAACCGTTTTTTATCCGATGAGGTACGTTTAAATGCTACGGCCATGGTTGAAAACGCACGAAACGGACATATCATCAAGCACTTCAACAGTGTGTGGGTATCGCGTCGCGGCAAAGTCCGGTCGTTTCAGTGGTCCAATGCCCTAGTCCTTGGAGAAGACGGAACAATGGATTATTTGCTCATGATCGGTATCGATATCACCGAACAGATTAAGCTTCAAGAATTAATGAATGAAGAACGGCGGCGGTACAAATCGATGATGGAGCTTGCTTCGGACGGCATTTTCATCATGGATTCAAAAGGAAAACTGGTCGAATTCAGCGCGATGGCCGCCAAAATGCTCGGCTATGATTTTGATGAGATGTTTACCCTCTCAATTGGTGATTGGGATGCAATGATGATCGACAAAGAGATCGAAAACCTGATCAATGGGCTTGACGAAACGCCGATATCGTTTGAAACGCGTCATAAGCGTAAGGACGGAACAATTTACGATGCATCGATTACCGCGGTGGCTATCTACCTTGGTGAAAAGTATATTTATGCGTCAGCGCGTGATATAACGACACAAAAAGAGGCAGAAGCACGAATAAAAGTACAAAAAGAGGAATTTGAGACGATTTTCAATATTTCCAAAGATGGGATTGCTATTTTGGACCTAGAGAGTAATTTTCTCGATTTCAATGAATCGTATCTAACAATGACGGGATATAGCCGTGAAGAGCTACTAAACCGCTCATGTATCGGATTGAGCGTTCCTGAAGACATTGAACGTTCTAAACAGGCGATTAAAATCGCCAAGGAAGAGGGAGCTCTGACTGATTTTGAAAAGTCCTGCATGCGAAAAGACGGTATGGTCTTGATCATTAATATGTCGGTATCGATGATGCCTGATAAGCAACGGATACTGATTACAACCAAAGACGTTACTGAAAAGCGAAAACTTGAAGATAATCTTCGGGTTGCAAAAGAAACGGCCGAAAGGGCCAATCGAGCCAAAAGTGAATTTTTGGCTAATATGAGTCATGAAATACGCACTCCTCTCAACGGCGTAACGGGACTCATCGATTTGACCCTTAAAACCGATCTGAATGACAAACAACGCGATTACATGATCAAAGCACGCCACTCTTCCAAAGCGTTACTTGGGGTCATTAACGACATTCTCGATTATTCGAAAATAGAAGCGGGTAAACTTGATTTTGAACATCGTGTATGTTCAATCAGCCGTATCGTCCGCGACGTCGGTACCTTGTTTGAATACGCAATGGAAGAAAAAAGGCTCGATTTTATCGTAGATATCGATCCGAGTACCCCGGATGCCGTTTTGGGCGATCCTCTGCGCATCTCTCAAATCTTCAACAATTTAGTGGGGAATGCAATCAAATTTACCGAACGCGGAACAATTTTCATCCGTGTTAAACCGATTGAATTCGACGAGTCCAATGTCCGTATGCAATGTGCGGTAGGTGATACCGGAATTGGTATGACGCCGGAAGAACAATCGCTTCTTTTCAGCGCTTTTTCCCAGACGGATGCATCCAACAGCCGTAAATACGGAGGAAGCGGATTAGGGTTGACGATTTGTCGGCAGCTGAGCGAACTGATGGGGGGCAAAATCTGGGTAGAGAGCGTCAAAGGGGAAGGAACTACATTCTATTTCACGTTGATGCTGGAAACGACGACGGATACGGTTGATGAAGAGTCGTCGGAATATTCTACAAACACTGCGGAAGAGGCCAAGGTTTACAGTGGAGAAGTGTTATTGGTTGAAGATAATGCCGTCAATCAGCTGGTTGCCAAAGAGATGCTCGAAGGGTGCGGTTTGAGCGTACGGATTGCCAATAACGGTCTTGAAGCGTGTGATATTGCGGCAACCG